>NZ_JBFUDG010000001.1:0-1083105 GCF_056404835.1 Allobosea sp. P2_B12
CGCGGGCGCTGCGGCTGCGCGCGGGCCGCCGCCGATGATGACGGCTTGCGCGTCCTTGAGGTCGCCGGAGACCAGTTCGGTATAGGCGCCGTCCGTCGGCCCGAGCATCACCGGCACGGGTTTGGCCTGGCCGTCCTCGCCGAGCACATAGACCCGGCCCGGCATGCCCTGCTGGGGCGCGGCGCGGCCTGGCCGGCCCTCCTGCATCATGGCCTCGAACTTCGCCTTGCGCTCCGGATCGAGCACGGCTCCGACCTTCGTCACCATCTCGGTGCGGGCCTTGCGGAAGGCGGCGCGGCGCTCCTCGTCGGAGAGGCCCGCCATGGCTTCGCGGCCGCCCGTGCGGCGCTCCTGCATCACGGCGGCGATCGCCTGCTTCTGCTCCGGTGTCGGCTGCAATTCGGTCTCGATGCGCTCGCGCAGCGCCGCGCCCTGCGCCCCGCCACGGCCGCCGGCTCCTGGGCCGGCACCCTGATCCTCACCGCCGCCGCGCGCAACCACGGGCGCAGTCGCCACTGCGGTTCCGGCCGGGCGGAAGCGCAGCGCCGCGTTGGGGATGCGCAGCACGTCGCGGCGGTCCTCGGTGACGACCTGGAGATTGGCGGTCATGCCGGGCAGCAGCGCCATGTCGGCGTTGGCGACGCGGATGACGCCGGTATAGGTGACGACGTTCTGGATCGTCTGCGCGCCGAGCCGGACCATCTCGACGCGGCCCTCGAAGGTGCGGCTCGGATAGGCGTTGACCGTGAAGGTGACGGGCTGGCCGCGCTTCAGCCGGCCGACATCGGCCTCGTCGACATTGGCGTAGATGTCGATGGTGCGCAGGTCCTGCGCGATCTGGAACAGCGTCGGCGTCGAGAGCGACGCCGCGACCGTCTGGCCGAGATCGACCTGACGCTGCACGACGACGCCATCGACCGGCGAGCGGATATCGGTGCGCTCGAGGTCGATCAGGATGTCCTTGAGCTTGGCGTCGCGCTGCGAGATCAGCGCCTCGCCGGACTGGACCTGCCCCTCGGCCAAAAGGATATCGGCGTCGAGCCCGTTGAGTTCGGCCTTGGCCGAGGCGATCTGCGCCTCGCTGGAGGCCAGCGTCGCGACCTGGACCTCGACCTGCGTGCGCGCCGTGTCGAGGGCCTGCTGCGAGCCGGTGTTGCGGTTGAAGAGCTCGTTCTGGCGCTCGAAGGTGCGCCTGGCGTCGGCGAGCTGAGCGGCCGTGCGGTCGCGCTGGGCTTCGAGATCCTTGACGGTGGAGTTGGCCTTGAGCCTTGTCGAGCGGGCCCGGTCGAGCTGGGCGCGCTTGACCAGTAGATCGGCCCTGGCCTGGGCGACATCGGCCTGGGCGGCGTCGCGGCGCGTCCTGATCTGGTCGCTGTTGAGCCGCGCAACGATCTGGCCGGCCTTCACCTGCGAATTGTAGTCGGCCAAGATCTCGACGATCTGGCCCGAGAGCTGCGAGCCGACCAGCACGGTCGTCATCGGCGTCAGCGTGCCGGTTGCGCGCACGGCGGCCGTGATCTGGCCCCGATCGACCGCCGTGGTGCGATAGGCCGCCTCATTCGCCGAGCCGCCGGCGGGGCGCAGCGTCCAGTAGCCGGCCGCCACAGCCAGCACCGCCAGTCCCGATCCGATCAGCCACTTGCGCAAGGTGCGTCCCCATCGTCGCGCAGGATATCCAACCTGCGTCCAGCCCTTGGATCATGCCAGAATCGGCGGCGAACAGCGAGTTAACTTACCGCAATGTGGCGGAGAGGTTGGTGCGAGGCGATTAGGGGTTGGAAGCCCGAGGCATCCGTCAACAATGAAGCCGTCGCGCTACCCGAGCTGCCCGAGCGCAGCGTCTGCGACCGCCACGGGATCGTTGAACGTCCATCTCGGGATGGTGCGCATGCGGTCGAGGCCGGCGAAAACACCCGCAAAGCCGCCATCGGGAGATATCTCGCGGAGCACCGCATCGAATGCCTGGCCAAACCCTTTGAAGCCGTCGGCTTCCACCTCGCAGAGATGGATCTGGTTCCAGTCGATCGTCAGCGCCGGGTCGCGGTAGATCACCGCCGCCGTCTCCATCGTCCTGAAGGTGCCGATCCTGTCGGCCGCCACGAGTCTTGCGGCCGCAGGACCGATATAGCTCCGCATGATCTCACGGTATTCGTCCAGGCACGCCGGACGCACGTCGATATATTCCAGCGACACCTGCCGTTCGGGGCGATCGGCCGAGCCTGTCCAAGCGCGCGGCATCACGAAGGCCGAGGGGGTCGTCAAAAGGATCTCGGCTCGCAGCAACTGGATGTCGGCCGGCTGCTGCCTGACGACGAGATCATGGATGGCGTCGGCAGGAACGATATGGCGGAAATAGCTCAGCTCGAGATGACTCCAGACGGGCGCGTCCGAAGCATTCTGAAACACCGAGCGATGGCGATAGAGCGCTTGCCCGAGACACGTTTCGCCGTATCGCGCCCAGTTGACCGCGGCGTCCTTCAACGCCGTTTCCGACCCGGAGCTATGCGCCTGCAAGGTGCGAGCGAGAACGACAAGGCGTTCATGGGGCTCGATCCGGGCCAGATGCGTCGTGTCAAAGGGATGCGTACTGTCAACCATTGCAATCCCCAGGCCTGGAGGGAGCCACGTTAGGTTCCATGGCAAAGGCTGCAATGGGTCGATAGCGGACCAACCGGGATCGGGCCCCTAGCCAGGGCGATGGCTTAGTCGCCATTTCATCGGCCAGCGCCACCTGTTCTATAAGAGATGTTATCGGAATAAGATCATGAGGACATAAGCAGAAATGCAGATCTCGAAAATAAATAAAAGCTACATCAATTTATATGTATGAGGCCTCTTCTCAATCGAAAAGCCTTTTTTCTTGGGATCAAGGCCGTTGATCAAATCCGCTAGCAGACTGTTTTTATAATGATTTCCAAGATTCTTTATCCAAAGTGGGTTGAGAAAGCGATATCCATTCTCGAAAAAAATTCCCTGCGTTACGTAAGCCCGATTCACTTTACATTTATCCATCCGTTCTAGAATGGGATTTAGCATTTTGACCGATTTACTCGCTTCGATATAATTTGCATATGCAACCTGCCCCTCTCGACTGACATCGGTCATGGATGATGTTAGTGTCATTATCCTCACCGTCCACCATGGCACGTCACGATGTCTCGACCAATCGGCCCATAGAAATAGTTCTAAAACAGGCGCAAGTTCATCGACTGTCCACATTTCATCGACGCGCGGCGCGTTCCAGATGAACGGACTATTATATAAACCCATTACGACATCAAAATAGCTCGGCTTTTTTCCTGTTTTTTGTTGATCGTTTCGGTATGAATCGTTGAGAGCGTCTGCCGCTGCGGCCACGAAGAGGCTGATTTTCCGCTTCGCTTGTTCCGCAAACTCGCCCGGCTGCGTGCTGGTCGGTTTGAACCCGCTCGTTTCGATCAGGCTTTCGTAAACAAGCTTTACCTCTGCCTTATAGGTATCGGCGACGACCGTTTTTGTCGTTTCAGCCGCTATGGTGGCTCCCACTTTGACTGCGCCTACGGTTGCGTCGATCACGCCCTTGGCAGACGCTGCAACCATTGCCCCCGCAAATCCTCCAAGCAAAGCCGGTAGGACTATAGGAACTAGAAATTCGGCATAACTCGAAGGAGTGTTTTTGAGTTGTTCGACTTGCTCAAGCGTCAATTTTTGATTGTTGTATGCCTTATAGTAGGCTTCTACGATATAAGATACTTGTGATTCCCATTTGCTTTGCGCATAGAATAGGGCGCTATCAAGTTTCTTTCGAGCCTCAGCTATATCGCTCATATTGACCTCCCTTCATTTTTTATTACTGAAGCGATCAGGCCATATTTGTTATAAAATCCACTCCGAGCGGGATAAGTATCGATAGAATTATTCTGCCCCATTTATTGCATTTGGTCGATGCCAAGCGGTCGAGCTGATCTATTTTTCTGCATGCGTTTCTAGCAATTTTCCTACAGTCTGTCACCCTTACTCTACGGAGGTCTAATCGCTTGCCAACAGCCATCAGCCTGAATGGATATGACTACTCCTATCGCACTGCCGTAAAAAATCGTTAGTCCGGTAGGACCGCTGCTGACGCAGTCAGGACGGAGGTCCCAGAGTCGCAAGAGCGATGCGTGACGCCAACGACTTAGGACGCCCCCTACACACGACCTATGCAGCGACGATATAGGCCTAGTCTGCAACAGCCATCTTCTTGGCCGTGGTATTCGGCATTTTCTGTATTGTTGCGGTAGAGGTTGGTTATCGGCAGCTGGGGCAGGTTTACGTCCCCAGAACGCTCGTGCCGTAGTCATGATAGAAATCGAGCTAGGTCCGCTTCGGGTCGCTAGCGGATATCAACCTGAGCACGCTCTAGGTATCGTTCCTAGTCAACCCGTCCTTGCCCCCTGCGTCGCCGCCAGCAAATCCCGCAGGGTTGTGATGGTCGAGGCGTCGGCGACGCCGTCGACCTTGTCCTGGCGCCAGTGGCGCTGGAAGGCGGAGACCACGGCCTCCAGCTTCTCGTCGTAGAGGCCGTCGACCGCGACGCCGTAGCCGAGCATCGCGAACATCGCCTGCAGCGCCTCGACCGGCTGGCCTGAGTCGCCGCGCGCGAAGAAGCGGCCGCCGCGGATCGGGGGCGGTTCGCTCCAGAGGCCGACGCCGCCTTCGGCAAAATGCCGCCAGGGAAATTTTTCGCCGGGGTCGATCTTGCGGCCAGGGGCGATGTCGGAATGGGCGAGCACGCGCTCAGGGGGAATGGCCCAGCGCTCGCAGATGTCGCGGCAGAGGTTGAGCGCCGCTGCGATCTGCTCGGGGGGGAAATCGGGCAGGCCGCCGGGATGGCCGGGATTGGCGATCTCGATGCCGATCGAGCAGGAGTTGATGTCGCTCTCGCCGGCCCAATGCGAGGTACCGGCATGCCAGGCGCGGCGGCCTTCCGGCACGAGCTGGAGCGTGTGGCCGTTCTCGAAGACGAAATAATGCGACGAGACCTGCGACACCGGATTGCAGAGCCATTGCAGCGCTTCGCCGGCATCCGGCATGCCGGTGTAGTGCAGGATCAGCATGTCCGGCCGCCGGCCGGGTGCGCCTTCGCTTTCGGCAGCACCGCTTTTGCGCTCGCCGTGATTGGGGGAGGGGAAGATCTTCGCCGCGAAGCGGCTGTCGGGCGCGGTCGCGAGGCTCATGCGGGCACGCTCATGCGGGCTCGTTCGCCAGCCGTGCCGACAGCCCGCGTTCGCGCTCGATCCGGTCCCAGGCGGCGTTGATCGCGGCGAGCCGGCGCGTTGCGATCGCCACCGCCTCCTGCGGCAGGCCGCGCGCGATCTCGCGGTCGGGGTGGGTCTGCGCCACAAGCTGGCGGTAGTGCCGCTTGAGGTCGCCGTCGCTCATCTCGCGGGTTGCGCCGAGCACGAGATAGGGATCGTCGGGCCGGCGGACATGGCGGGATTCGATGCGGGCGAAATCGGCGTCCGAGGTGCCGAAGATCGCCGCCACCTCGCGCAGATAGGCGTGCTCATCCTGGTGGATCGCGCCATCGGCGGCGGCGATCAGGAAGAGCCCGTCCAGCACGTCCTCGAGCAGGGCAGGCTCGTCGCGGAAGGCATCAGTGAGCTGGCCGGCATAGGCCTCGAAACCGGCGCTGGTCTGCTTGGCGAGGTCGAACAGCATCTCGATGCGCTGGCGCTGCTCCGGCGGCACCGTGACGATGCGGTTGAAAGCGGCGACCTCGTCGCGCGTCACGACGCCGTCCGACCGCGCCATCTTGGCGGCGAGCGCGACGAGCCCGGTGGTGAAGACCAGCTCGCGCGGAGCGGGGCCGAACGGTGCACCTTCGCGGTCGACCAGGATATGGCCGGCGAGCGCGCCGACGAGCGCGCCGAGCGGGCCGCCGAGCGCGAGACCCAGACCGCCACCGCCCAGCACACCCCAGAATGACGAAACCATGATTCAGGCGTCTCCCGGTCCTGTGCTGCTGCACGATAGCGGCCAACGACAGGCCCGGACAGCCCGGCGCGGCCGCTGCCATCCGCTTTATGCGTTTGCGGGGGCAATTGCGGCCTCAATGGGGCGAAAGTCGTAAGCCGGCGTCAATACCGCAGATCGTCGGCTCGGCCTCGTGCGGTGATTCGCGCATTACAGGTTGAATACTTGCAAGCAAGTTATCGTATAGCCGCGGCCATGTAATAATTCTCGATCGAATTCCCGATCGTTGTGACAGATTCTCGTCACATTTACTGATCACTAGACTGCGCCCTTCAGCGATGTCCATGACGGAAGGGTCAGTCGATCATGCGGTATATCTCCAGCGGCGCTGCCGCCGCTTTCGCGATTTGCCTCGCGGCTCTCCAGCCGATGCAAGCTTCGGCGCAGTCCGTGGTGAATGACGAAAGCGACGCGCGTGCCTTCGCCGTGAGAGAGGGAGAACTGCGCCGCGAGAAGGCGGAGGCCGAGGCCGGCCGCGGCTCCGGCAAGACCGGGGAAACGGTGCAGGCAAACAGCGAATCGAAGGCCGCCGCCGCAGCCGGAAAAGCCGGCCGGCTCGCGGGAGGCTCGAAGGCGCTCGCGGCGCCGGCCGGATCGGACGGTCTCAAGGCGCTGGTCGCGCGTCATGCCGCCGCAAACGGCGTGCCGTTCTCGCTGGCCGACGCCATCGTGCGGGTGGAGAGCCGCTACAACCCCCGCGCCTCCAATGCCGGCAACTACGGGCTGATGCAGATCCGCCACCAGACCGCACGCGGCATGGGCTATTCCGGCGGGGCTGGCGGCCTGCTCGATGCGGAGACGAACGCGCGCTATGCCATGAAGTATCTGGCGATGGCCTACCGGGCTGCCGGTGGCGACACCTGCCGGACCATCATGAAATATCAGAGCGGTCACATGGCCGAGCGCATGAGCGGCGCCAACCGGACCTATTGCGCCAAGGTCCGTACGATCACGGCGCATAGCTGAACGGTCTTTTGGCCGCGGCCTTGACGCTGGCGCCGCGAACGCGCACTAGCCCTCCCGCCAGTCGGCCGGACGGCCGCTCTCGTTCGCGAGGGAGGAAAGTCCGGGCTCCACGGAAACACGGTGCCGGATAACGTCCGGCGGGGGCGACCCCAGGGAAAGCGCCACAGAGATCGAACCGCCTGCGGCCGAAAGTTTCGGCTTCCTTCCGCAGGTAAGGGTGAAAAGGTGCGGTAAGAGCGCACCGCGGACCCGGCAACGGGGACGGCATGGCAAGCCCCACCGGGAGCAAAACCGAATAGGGACGATGCTTTCCGCGCAAGCGGGGAGGGGCCTGTTTCTGGGCCTTGTCGTCCGGGTTGGTTGCTCGAGGCACGCAGCAATGCGCGTCCCAGAGGAATGGCCGTCACGTTGCGGGAGCAATCCTGCAGCCATCCAGAACCCGGCTTACAGGCCGACTGGCAGTTCTACTCGGGCGGCCGGCTGAAGCGACGTGCTGCGCTTCCGGTGCTCACGGACGAAAGTCCGCTCCGCTCCGGTTCTCACACATCACTCCATCCGGCTCGCCCGAGCGAACTGCCCGCAGCGCAACCCGAAAGCGTACTGTTCGGCTTAAGCGGCGATCAGGCGACCTGCAGGTCGACCGGGATATTGCCCCTCGTCGCGTTGGAATACGGGCAGACGATGTGGGCCTTCTGGACGAGGTCCTCGACGACGGCCTTGTCGACGCCCGGAACCGAGATCGTGAGCTTGACCTCGAGGCCGAAGCCGCCGCCATCGTCGCGCGGGCCGATGCCGACATCGGCGCTGACCTTGGCGTCATCGGGAATCTTCACCTTCTCCTTGCCGGCGACGAACTTCAGCGCGCCGAGGAAACAGGCCGAATAGCCCATCGAGAAGAGCTGCTCGGGATTGGTGCCGTCGCCACCGCCGCCGCCCAGTTCCTTGGGCGTGTTGAGCACGACGCTGATGTTGCCGGTGTCGGTCGCGGCCTTGCCTTCGCGGCCGCCGGTGGCGGAGCCGTGAGCGGTGTAGAGGATCTTCATCGGGTCTCTCCTTGGCTTGGGATCGGTCTGGGGACCGGGCTTGCCCGCCCTTGACGGCGGGAGCGACGATCAGCGAGCTTGCGTGAGTGATTTAGATCGTGCACAATTGAATTGTCAACGATCAAATCGACGTCGATCACGTCCAGTTGATCGCGAGGGCGGACTTGGCCGGCATCGGCTAGGCTGGTCCGCGGCGTCTGCAACCGAACAGGGAAGCCATGACAGAGACGAAGGTTCCCGAACGGCGCACGGCGAGGTTGGAGGAACAGCTTTGCTTCGCCGTCTATCAGGCCGGCCATGCCTTCACCCGGATGTACCGGTCGGCCCTGGCCGAACTCGGCCTGACCTATCCGCAATATCTGGTCATGCTGGCGCTCTGGGATGGCGATGGCGTGACGGTCAAGGCTCTGGGCGAACGGCTCTCGTTGGATTCCGGCACGCTGACGCCGCTGCTGAAGCGGCTGGAGGTCGCCGGCCTGATCCGGCGCGAGCGCAGCCGCGAGGATGAGCGGCAGGTCCTGCTGCATCTGACGGAGGCAGGCGAGGCGCTGCGCGAGAAGGGCGGCTGCGTGCCCATGACGATGGGCCGGGCCATCGGCGATGCCGTGCATCCCGATGGGCGTTTGCTCGGCGATCTCAAGCGCCTTCGCGATGCGCTGCTTAAAGCCGCCGACCAGGACTGACCGCGCGAAAAAACTTTAGTGCTGCGCTGCCGCCGCCAGCGGCCTCGCGAGGGAGTTCGCATGCCGGTCCGGCAGGAAATCCTGCGCGGTTACGGATACTTAACCTTAACGGGCTGTGATGCTTCGAGGCTCCCGGAGCCATGCCTTCTCACGCTCGATTCCATTGACGCCCATAAAGACCCATGCTATCCCAAATCATCCCGTCGAAGCCGGCAGGCGACAGTCAGATCAGGGTCCGTGTGCCGCGCGGATTCCGGTCGACCCTCTCGCTTTGCCTGCTTCGACGGGAGGCTTCGGCCTCGCCAGTTCCGCGGCGAGGCTCGTGCGTCGAGAACAGGCCGGGGGGCGGCGTTGACGGACCGCTTCGTCTCGAATTTCACCAACCGGCTGGATGCCAAGGGGCGGGTCTCGATACCCTCGAGCTTCCGCGCCGTCTTGGCGAAGGACGGCTACGAGGGTCTCTACGTCCACCCGGCGCTCGATCTCGCCGCCTTCGATGCCGGCGGCCATGCGCTGCGCAAAACCATCGACGACATCCTCGCGCGCTTCTCGCCCTTCTCGGAGGAGTGGGAATCGTTGTCGACCGCGCTGAACGGCACCTCGGAGGTGCTGAAAATCGATCCGGAAGGGCGCATCATGCTGAGCGAGGCGCTCAAGGCTCATACGGGGATCGTCGATACGGTGACCTTCGTCGGGCACGGCCACAAGTTCCAGATCTGGGAGCCGCAGCGGTTCCAGGCGCATCTCGATGCGGCGAAGGCGAAGCTGCGCGACGTGAAGCGTGCGCTCAGTTCGCAAGCTCTCTCGCCGGGCGGAGTCGCGGGCGCATGACGAGCCGCGACGACACGGCCGCGGCCGGCCCGGGCCATCCTGCACCCGGGCTGCATGTGCCCGTGCTTCTGGCCGAGGTTCTGACGGCGCTCGCGCCCAAGGCCGGTGGGCACTATCTCGACGGCACCTTCGGGGCAGGCGGCTATGCACGTGCCATTCTCGAAGCCGCACCGGACGCCACTTTGCTCGCGCTCGATCGCGACCCGACGGCGATCGCCGGCGGTGCCGACCTCGTCGCGGCGATGGCCGGCCGCCTGACGCTGTCGCAGGCGCGCTTCGGCGAACTGGCGGAAGAGGCCGAGCGCGTCGGGATGGCGCCGCTCGACGGCGTCGTGCTCGATATCGGCGTCTCCTCGATGCAGATCGACCAGGCGGAGCGCGGGTTCTCGTTCCGCTTCGACGGCCCGCTCGACATGCGGATGAGCAGCACGGGCCAGAGCGCCGCCGACCTCGTCAATGAGGCGGAGGAGGGGCTGCTCGCCAATATCTTCTATCATTACGGCGAGGAGCGGCGCTCGCGCGCCGTGGCCCGCGCCGTCGTCGAGGCCCGCCGCAAGGCCCCGCTGACGACGACCAAGCAACTCGCCGATCTTGTCGCCAGCATCGTCTGGGCGGAGCCCGGCGGTCCGCATGCGGCAACGCGGGTGTTCCAGGCGCTGCGTATCGCGGTCAATGACGAACTTGGCGAACTGGTTTCGGCGCTGCATGCGGCCGAGGCCGTGCTGGCGCCGGGCGGACGGCTCGTCGTCGTGACCTTCCATTCGCTGGAAGACCGGATCGTCAAGCAGTTCCTGACCGAGCGTTCCGGGCGTGCGCCGGCCGGCTCGCGCCATGCGCCCGTGGTCGACGTGGCGCGGCCGACCTTCAGCCTGGTCAGTCGTGGGCCGGTCGCGGCGTCCGAGGCCGAGATGCGGATCAACTCGCGGGCGCGGTCGGCGAAGCTCAGGGCAGCCGAGCGCAACGCCGCGCCGGCTCGGGAGCCTGAGCCCGATCTCGTCGCGCTTGCCGGCATTCCTGCGCCGCAGCCTCGCCGGAGGACCTAGAGCATGATCAAGCTGCTCCATGTCATCGCCATCGGCGCGCTGGTCTCATCGGCCTTCTATGCCTACGGGATCAAATACGAGACCACGCTCGAGGCCGAGCAGCTCCAGAAGATCCGGATGAAGGCCCAACGCGAGCGCGACGCCATCGCCGTGCTGAAGGCCGAATGGCAGTATCTCAACCGCCCCGACCGGCTGCAGGCCTTGGCCGACCGCCATCTCGACCTGCAAGCCTTCTCGGTGACGCAGGTCGTGCGCGCCTCCGACATTCCCAATCGCGGGCCGAAGGTCGATGCGATCGGCCGCAAGCTCGAAGACCTCGGGCTCGGCATGCCGACCGAGACCCCGAAGGATCGCAAGGCTAGCGCCACCACGCCGGGAGGCCGTCCATGAGCGAAGCAAAGACCCGGAGCGAGGCAACAGCCCAGGCTGGCGGCCCCGAAGGCGAACCCGCTCCCGCCCGCCGCTTCTCGATGCTGCGCGACGTCTTCCGGATGAGCGGCGAGAAGAGCCAGCCGCGCGTCGGCCTGGTGATCCTCGGCTTCTCGGCGCTCTTCCTGGCCATCACCGGCCGCCTCGTCATGCTGGGGGCGTTGCCCAACGAGCAGGTCGGTCTGCGCCGCGCCACCACGACCGCGATCTCGGCGGCACGGCCCGACATCGTCGACCGCAATGGCGACGTGCTCGCCACCGACATCCGCACCGTCTCGGTCTTCGCCGAGCCGCGCAAGATCGTCGACAAGGACGAGGCGACGGAACTGCTCACCGCCGTCCTGCCCGAACTCGACGCCAAGGATCTGCGTGACAAGCTCAACACCAAGAAGGGCTTCGTCTGGGTCAAGCGCGAGATCACGCCGCGCCAGCAGGTCGAGGTCCATCGTCTCGGCATCCCCGGTGTCGGCTTCGTGCCGGAGAACAAGCGCGTCTATCCCAACGGCACGGCCGCGGCGCATGTGCTGGGGTTCGCCAATGTCGACAATGTCGGCATCGCCGGCATTGAAAAATACATCGACTCGCAAGGGCTCCAGGACCTGAACGGGGCGGGGCTCGCGACCCAGGCTTCCGATCTGAAGCCGATGGCTTTGTCGGTCGACCTGCGCGTCCAGCATGCGCTGCGCGACGAATTGTCGAAAGGCATGGAGAAATACAAGGCGATCGCGGCGGCCGGCGCGATCATGGACGTCAACACCGGCGAGATGATCGCGCTGGTCTCGCTCCCGGATTTCGATCCCGGCAATCCTGTCGACGCGCTCGAGAAGGACCGCATCAACCGGATGAGCGTCGGCGTCTACGAGATGGGCTCGACCTTCAAGGCGCTGACCGTCGCGATGGCGCTGGATTCGGGCAAGGCCAACATCAATTCGAGCTACTCGACCGCCGGCGGCGCGATGCATTTCGGCCGGCAGGTCATCAAGGAATACCATGGCACCGGCCGCACGCTGACGGTGCCGGAGGTCTTCCTGCATTCGTCGAACATGGGCTCGATCAAGATGGCGCTGTCGGTCGGCGTCGAGGGCCACAAGGCCTTCCTGCGCAAGATGATGCAGCTCGATCGGATGCCGACTGAGCTGCCCGAGAGCGCGGCTCCGATCGTGCCGGGACGCTGGGGCGAGATCAACACGGCGACGATCGCCTTCGGCCACGGCCTCGCGGTCGCGCCGATCCAGGCGATGGCGGCGGTGGCGGCGCTGGTCAATGGCGGCACGCTGATCACGCCGACCTTCCTGAAGCGCTCCGAGGACGAGGCCAAGAAGGGCGGCGTCCGCGTGATCAAACCCGAGACCTCCGAGGCGATGCGCTACATCATGCGTCTCAATGGCGAGAAGGGCTCGGCCCGCAAAGCCAATGTCGAAGGCTACTTCGTCGGCGGCAAGACCGGCACCGCCGAAAAGGTCATCAACGGCCGCTATGCCAAGAACAAGAACTTCACGACCTTCACGGCGATCGCGCCCTCCGACAAGCCAAAATACCTGTTCCTGGTGATGTATGACGAGCCGAAGGGCTATGCCGAGAGCGGCGGCTATTCGACGGCCGCCTGGAATGCCGGCATCACCACGGGCAGGGTGATCGAGCGCACGGCGCCGATCCTTGGCCTGCCGCCGCGCTTCGAGCCACCGGTTGCGCCCTTCCCGCTGATGGCGCGACTCGGGGCCTGGGGCACGCGCTGAGGCTTGCCGCCAGTACGCCGGCACGATACGAGCGACGATGACACAGCCCCTGAGCCTCGGCCGCCTATTTCCAGGGGCCTTCGCCACCGACGCATCGCAGGTGGTCTCCGGCGTCGCCTTCGACAGCCGCAAGGTCCAGCCCGGTCAGGTCTTCGTCGCGCTGGCTGGCGCCAAGGCCGATGGCGCGCGCTTCATCGCGGACGCGGTCGCAAAGGGCGCCGTTGCGGTCGTCTCGGGTCAGGCGCGGCCGGCCGACCTCGATGGCTCCGTGGCCTTCGCTCAGGTCGGGGACCCGCGGCTTGCCTTGTCGCTGGCCGCGGCCGTGGTGCATCCGCGCCAGCCCGGCACGATCGTCGCGGTCACCGGCACGAGCGGCAAATCCTCGGTCGCCGATTTCACCCGCCAGATCTTCCAGGCGCTCGGGCATGAGGCCGCCAGCCTCGGCACGATCGGCGTCGTGACCTCGAAGGGTGCCGATTACGGCTCGCTGACGACGCCGGACCCGCTCTCGTTGCACGCCTCGCTCGACAGGCTGGCAGGCGACGGCGTGACGCATCTGGCGATGGAGGCCTCCTCGCACGGCCTCGACCAGCGTCGGCTCGACGGAGTCAGGCTGAAGGCCGGTGCGTTCCTCAATCTGGGTCGCGACCACCTCGACTACCATCTGACCGTCGCAGACTATCTCGCCGCCAAGATGCGGCTCTGGGCGCTGCTGCCAAAGGGCGCGCCGGTCGTGATCAACCGCGACGAGCCTTATGCGGAGGAAGCCGCGCAGGCGGCGACCGCGGCGGGGCATCCGCTGATCGGCATCGGCCGCAAGGGCGAGACGGTCAGGCTCGTCGAGAGTGTGCGCGAGGGGTTCTCGCAGCGGCTGACGTTGGCGGTGGAGGGGCGCGAGCTTGCCGTGTCGTTGCCGCTGGTCGGTGATTTCATGGCGGGCAATGCGCTGGTGGCTGCCGCGCTCGCGATGGCGACCGGGGACGAACCGGTCGCGGCTCTGCGGGCGATCTCCGGGCTGACCGGCGTCGTTGGCCGACTGGAACGCGTTGGCGAGGCTCGTGGCGGGCTTGTCGTGGTCGATTACGCCCACAAGCCCGATGCGCTGTCCGCCGTGCTCTCGACGCTACGGGGCTATGCCTCGGGGCGGCTGATCTGCGTCTTCGGCTGCGGCGGCGACCGCGACACCGGCAAGCGCCCGCTGATGGGCGCGATCGCGGCGCAGAAGGCTGACATCGCCATCGTCACCGACGACAACCCGCGCAGCGAGGACCCGGCCGCGATCCGGGCTCAGGTGCTGGCTGCCTCGCCGAAGCTGCGCGAAATCGGCGACCGCGCCGAGGCGATCAGGGCGGCTGTGCGCATGCTTGGAACCGGCGATGTTCTGGTCGTGGCCGGAAAGGGCCATGAAACCGGCCAGATCATCGGCGACCGAACCTATCCTTTTTCCGACCAGGACGTGGTGCGGACAGCTATTGCGGAGATCGCAGGATGAGCGCGCCCCTCTGGAGCGGAGACGATCTGGTCGCGGCCATGAGCGCGCGGGTCGAGGGGGCTGTGCCCGCGGCCGTCACCGGCGTCTCGATCGACACCCGCACATTGGAGCCCGGCGACGCCTTCTTCGCGATCACCGGCGAGGCCCGCAACGGGCATGATTTCGTGGCGGGCGCCCTGGAGAAGGGCGCGGCGCTCGCCGTCGTCGATGAGGCGCATGCGGCGCAATTCGCCGGCAAGGGCGCGCTCGCGGTGGTGCCCGACGTGCTCAAGGCCATGGAGCAGGCTGGCAGCGCGCGACGTGCCGAGCTCAAGGCGGGTGTGGTCGCCGTCACCGGTTCGGTCGGCAAGACCGGCACCAAGGACGCGCTGCGGCTGGTGCTGTCGCGGCAGGGCAAGACCCATGCGCCCGTCGCCTCCTACAACAACCATTGGGGCGTGCCGCTGACTTTATGTCGGACTCCCAGCGACATCGCATACGGGGTCTACGAGATCGGGATGAACCATCCCGGCGAAATCCTGCCACTGGCGAGGCTGGTCCGTCCGCAGGTCGCGATCATCACGACGATCCAGCCGGTGCATCTGGCGGCATTCGAGTCGCTGGAAGGTATCGCCGAGGAAAAGGCTGGCGTCTTCTGGGAGCTCGAACCGGGCGGCACGGCGATCGTCAACGCTGATATCCCGCAGGCCGATCTGCTCGAACGGATCGCCAGATCGGGACCGGCCGGCCGCGTGATCCGCTTCGGTGAAAGCCCCGGTGCCGATGTCCGGCTGATCTCCTGTGCGCTCAAATCCGATGTCTCGACCGTCGATGCCATGGTGATGGGCCAGCCCGTGACCTATCGGCTCGGCAGCCCGGGCAAGCATATCGTGCTGAATTCGCTGGCCGTGCTCGCCGCCGTGACCGCGCTTGGCGCCGATCTCGCGCTGGCTGCGCTGGCTCTGGGCGACCTCAAGCCCCCGGCGGGGCGCGGGGCGCAGCAGAGGCTCGAAGCGCCGGGCGGCACCTTCACCCTGATTGACGAAAGCTATAACGGCAATCCGGCCTCGATGCGGGCGGCGATCGAGAATCTGGGCCGGATTCCGGTCGCGGGCCGGGGTCGCCGGATCGCCGTGCTCGGCGACATGCTGGAGCTTGGACCGACAGGACCGGAGCTGCACAAGGGTCTCACTGAAGCGATCATCGCCAATGGCGTCGATACGGTTTTTGCCTGCGGGCCGCTGATGCGCGGACTCTATGACGGCTTGCCATCGACCCTGCGGGGGGCTTATGCCGCGCAGGCGAGCGGGCTCGAACCCCTCGTGCTGGATGCGATCCGGGCCGGTGACGTCGTCACGGTCAAGGGTTCGCTGGGCACGCGCATGGGGCCGATTGTCAAGGCGATCGTGGCGCGCTTTCCCGCCGTGCCGGCGCAAGACTAGAACAAGAGACGTAAAATCAGATGCTCGTCTGGCTCGCCGATTTTTCCGGCACGTTCCCGATCCTGAACGTGTTCCGCTACATCACCTTCCGCGCCGGTGGTGCGACCGCGACCGCGCTGCTGGTCGTGTTCTTCTTCGGGCCGGCGGCGATCTCCTGGCTGCGGCTGAAGCAGGGCAAGGGCCAGCCGATCCGCACGGATGGGCCGGAAACCCACCTCGCCAAGCGCGGCACGCCGACCATGGGCGGGCTGATGATTCTCGGCGGATTGCTGGTCGCGACTCTGCTCTGGGGCAATCTGCGCAACCCCTATGTCTGGGTCGTGCTGGGCGTGACGGTGAGCTATGGCGCGATCGGCTTCTATGACGACTTCCTGAAGGTGACGAAGCAGTCCCACAAGGGCTTCTCAGGCAAAGCCCGGCTCGGCTTGGAGATGGTGATCGCGCTCGTTGCCTGCTGGATCGTGATGCAGCTCGGGCCGCCGGGCATCGCTTCCGGCTTTGCCATGCCCTTCCTCAAGGAGCTGGTGATCCCGCTCGGCATCGCGTTCCCGCTGGTGACGGCCTTCGTCGTCGTGGGTGCCGGCAATGCGGTGAACCTCACCGATGGTCTCGACGGTCTCGCGATCGTGCCGGTGATGATCGCGGCGGCGACCTTCGGCTTCATCGCCTACCTGACCGGCAACGCGATCTTCGCCAACTATCTCCAGATCCACCATGTGCCGGGCGCGGGCGAGCTCTCCGTGGTCTGCGGCGCGGTGATCGGCGCCGGCATCGGCTTCCTCTGGTTCAACGCGCCACCGGCCCAGATCTTCATGGGCGATACCGGCTCGCTGGGCCTGGGCGGCCTGCTCGGCGTCGTCGCGGTGGCGACCAAGCACGAGATCGTTCTGGCCATCGTCGGCGGGCTCTTCGTGATCGAGGCGCTCTCGGTGATCATCCAGGTCTTCGTCTACAAGCGGACCGGCAAGCGCGTGTTTTTGATGGCGCCGATCCACCACCATTTCGAGAAGCTGGGTTGGACCGAGCCGCAGGTCGTGATCCGGTTCTGGATCATTTCCGTCGTGCTGGCGCTGATCGGCCTGTCGACCCTGAAGCTGCGCTGATCATGACTCCGGTTACCTGTTTCAAGGGAACGCGCGTCGCGCTGTTCGGGCTCGGCGGTTCGGGGCTTGCCACGGCGCGCGCGCTGCAGGCCGGCGGTGCCGACGTGGCCGCCTGGGATGACAGCCAGGCCAGCCGCGACAAGGCTGCGGCGCAGAGCATTCCGGTTGTCGATCTCATGGGCGCCGACTGGTCGGGCTTCCACAGCCTCATCTTGGCGCCGGGCGTGCCGCTGACCCATCCGGTGCCGCATTGGACGGTGGTGAAGGCGAAGGCCGCCGGCATCGAGGTCATCGGCGATATCGAGCTGTTCTTCCGCGAGCGGGCGACGATCGCGCCCGCCGCCGCCGTGGTCTGCATCACCGGCACCAACGGCAAATCGACGACGACGGCGCTGATCGCCCATGTGCTGCGCTCTGCGGGTCGCGACGTGCAGATGGGCGGCAATATCGGCACGGCCGTGCTGGCGCTGGAGCCGCCGGCCGAGGGGCGCATCCACGTCATCGAATGTTCGAGCTACCAGATCGATCTCGCGCCTTCGATGGAGCCTACGGTCGGTATCCAGATGAACCTGACGCCGGACCATCTCGACCGGCATGGCACCTTCGAGGCCTATGGTGCGATCAAGGAGCGCCTCGTCGCCAGCGCCGATGTCGCGGTGATCGGCGTCGATGACGAGGCCTCCAAGCAGATGGCGCGGCGGCGCGCCGCCTCCGGGCGAAAGCTGGTCAAGATCAGCGGCGAGCAGCCGCTCGACGATGGCGTCTTCGCAGGCGTCACCGCCAATGCCGGCACGCTGGAAACACGGATCGTCCAGGTGCTGGACGGCAAGCCGCGCATCGTCGCCAATATCTCCGGCATCGGCAGCTTGCGCGGCTCGCACAATGCGCAGAACGCGGCGGCCGCCTTCGCCGCCTGCTTCGCGCTGGGCCTGAGTGCAGACGAGATCGCGGCCGGCTTTCGGAGCTATCCCGGCCTTGCCCACCGCATGGAGGAGATCGGCCGGATCGGCCGGGTTGTCTTCATCAACGATTCCAAGGCGACCAATGCGGATTCGACCGAGAAGGCGCTGACCTCCTTCCGCGACATCTTCTGGATCCTCGGCGGCAAGGCCAAGGACGGCGGCATCGAGTCCCTACGGCGCTATTTCCCCAACATCGCCAAGGCCTATCTGATTGGCGCCGCGAGCGATCTCTTCGCCGCGACCTTCGACGATGACGGCCGCGTCACTTACGAGCGCAGCGGCACGCTGGACATGGCGGTGGCCGCTGCGACGCGCGATGCGCTCGCCAAAGCGGGTGAGGGCGAGATCGCCGTGCTGCTCTCGCCGGCCTGCGCCTCCTTCGACCAGTATCCGAATTTCGAGGTACGCGGCGAAGCGTTCAGGGCGCTGGTGGCGGCGCTGCCGGGTTTCGAGGCGTTTGGGGCGAAGTAGTGACCCGCGCCTGGTCCGGCAGGCCGCGGAGGTATGGCGGCCATTCGCCCTGTCGCTGGCCCTCGAGCGTCAAACACGACATGGCTGCAGGGTGACCCGGCTCGTTCGGGCGCCGACCGAGTGAGGACCAGGATGAGCACCGCCCCGAATTTCGACGAGCAGATCGACCGCCGTGGCACCCATTCGGCCAAATGGGACATGATGGAGCCGATCTATGGCGTGCCGGCCTCCAGCGGCATCGCGATGTGGGTGGCCGACATGGACTTCCGGCCGCCGGCCTGCGTGCAGGCAGCGGCTGAAGGCATGGTGGCGCATGGCCTCTACGGCTATTTCGGCGATATTAGGGCCAATCACGACGCCATCCGCTGGTGGATGAAGAACCGCCATGGTTGGGAGGTCGAGGCCGCCGCGATCTTCACCACGAACGGGCTCGTCAACGGCACCGCGCTTTGCGTCGACGCCTACACCAAGCCCGGTGACGGCGTCGTCCTGATGACGCCGGTCTATCATGCCTTCGCCCGCGTCATCGCGGCGGCCGGCCGACGTGTGGTCGAGTGCGAACTCGCGATCGAGGATGGCCGCTACGTCCTCGACACCGCCGGCTGGGATGCGCAGATGACCGGCAGTGAGCGGATGCTGGTGCTGTGCTCGCCCCATAATCCCGGTGGCCGTGTCTGGACCGGCGACGAGTTGCGCGAGATCGCGGCGTTCTGCACGCGCCACGACCTGATCCTGGTCTCGGACGAGATCCACCACGACCTGGTCATGCCCGGCCACAAGCATACGGTCATGGCGCTTGCAGCGCCGGAGATCCAAGACCGGCTGGTGATGATGACCGCCACCACCAAGACCTTCAACATCGCCGGTTGCCATGTCGGCAATGTCATCATCCCCGACACGGCGTTGCGGGCCCGCTTCCAGGCCAGTATCAATGCGCAGGGCGTCTCGCCCAACACCTTCGGCATGGTCATGGCGACGGCGGCCTACAGCCCCGACGGCGCGGCCTGGGTCGATGCGCTGGTCGCCTATCTCGACGGCAACCGGCGGCTTTTCGAGGAGGGTCTCGCTACAATTCCGGGCCTTCACCCGATGGCGCTCGAGGCGACCTATCTCGCCTGGATCGATTTCGCCGGGACCGGCATGGCGCCGGCCGAATTCACCGCCCGCGTCGAAAAGCAGGCGCTGATCGCAGCCAATCATGGTCCGAGTTTCGGCGCCGGGGGCGGTACGTTCCTGCGCTTCAACCTCGCGACGCCGCGTGCGGTCGTGGCGGAATCGGTGGCGCGGCTGAAGCAGGCCTTCGCCGATCTGCAATAGCGATCGCGCGCTTCGGAATCATTCCGTTAACCCTTCATTGACAGAGTGATTCGTCACGATGGCGCATCTCTCGCGCCGCGCCTGAAGGGAAGCCAAGCATGGTCTCGCGCGCCGAACCCTCTCTCAGCGGCCGCTGGTGGTGGTCGATCGACCGCGTCATCCTGAGCGGCCTGGTGGCGCTGATGGTGTCGGGCGTCGTGCTGCTGATGGCGGGCGGTCCGCCGGTGGCGGAGCGGCTCGGGCTCTCGACCTTCCACTTCGTCAACCGGCAGGCGGCCTATCTCGTCATCGCGATGACGATCTTTATCGGCGTCTCCTTCATGACGCCGCGCCAGGTTCGCCGGTCGGCGCTGCTGATCTTCACCGTCTCGCTCGCCATGGTGGTGGCGACGCTGTATCTCGGCATCGAAGTGAAAGGCGCGCGGCGCTGGCTGACGCTGGGCCCGCTCGGCTCGGTCCAGCCTTCCGAATTCATCAAGCCGGCCTTCGTCGTGCTGGCCGCCTGGGCTTTCGCCGAAGGCGGACGGCGTCCCGACCTGCCGGGCACATGGCTTGCCTTGCTGTTGCTGCCGGCGACGATCGCGCCGCTCGTGCTGCAGCCCGATTTCGGCCAGACCATGCTGGTTACGCTGGTCTGGGCCGGCCTGTTCTTCGTCGCCGGGCTGCACTGGTTCTGGGTGCTGGGGCTGGGCGGCGCAGGGGCCTTCGGCATCCTGATCGCCTATCAGCTCGTGCCGCATGTGCGCGCCCGCATCGAGCGCTTCATGGACAAGGGCTCGGGAGACACCTTCCAGATCGACACGGCGCTGGAAAGCTTCGCCCAGGGTGGTTGGTTGGGTAAGGGGCCCGGCGAGGGCACCGTCAAGCGCATCCTGCCCGACGCCCATACCGACTTCATCTTCGCCGTCACGGCCGAGGAGTTCGGCATCGTCGTCTGCATCCTGCTCGTGATGCTGTTTGCGCTGATCGTGTTGCGTTCGCTCGCGGTGGCGCAGAAGGCCGAGGACCCGTTCATCCGGCTCGCCGTCACGGGTCTCGCATTGCTGTTCGGCATCCAGGCCGCGATCAACATGATGGTCAACCTGCACATGATGCCGGCCAAGGGCATGACGCTGCCCTTCATCTCCTATGGCGGCTCGTCTTTGATCTCGCTCGCCATCGGCACCGGCTTCCTGCTCGCCCTGACCCGCAAGCGGCCGCGCGCCGTCGATTTCGGCCGCTTCAGGACCTGACGCCATGGCACAGGGCAAGCTCGTCATGCTCGCGGCCGGAGGCACCGGCGGCCATCTGTTTCCCGCCGAGGCGTTGAGCCATGTGCTGCGGGCGCAGGGCATCCGGGTGGTGCTGATGACCGATCCGCGCGGTGCCGAGTTCGCCGGCGATTTTCCAGCCGATGCGGTGATCCCGGTGCCGTCGGCGACGCCGTCGGGGCGGTCGATGTCCGGTCAGGCCAAGGTGGCGTTCGAACTGGCCAAGGGCGTGTGGGCAGCGCGGCACGCGGTGAAGGAGACCAAGCCTGCCTTGCTCGTCGGCTTCGGCGGTTATCCGACCGTTCCGCCGGTCCTCGGCGCCGCGCTCGCCGGCGTCAAGACGATGATCCATGAGCAGAATGCCGTCGTCGGACGGGCGAACCGTTTTCTGTCCCGCTGGGTCGATGCGATCGGGACCGGCTTTTCCGAGGTTGGCGGCCTGTCGCCGACAGCCAGCGCCAAATGCAGCCATGTCGGCAATCCGGTGCGCCCGGCCGTTGTCGCGGCGGCATCGCCCTATGGCTGGCCGGGCGAGGGGACCTTCCGTCTGCTGGTGTTCGGCGGCAGCCAGGGCGCGCGCATCATGGCCGACATCGTGCCGCCGGCGATCCAGCTTCTGACCCCGCAGGAGCGAACCCGGCTCTTCATCACGCAGCAGGCGCGGACCGAGGATTTCGACCGGGTCAGCGGCATCTACGCGCAGCTCGGCGTGAAATCCGAGATCGCGCCGTTCTTCAAGGATTTGCCGGCCAGGATGGCCAAGGCGCATCTCGTCATCGGACGCTCGGGGGCCTCGACCATCGCGGAGCTGACCGTGATCGGCCGGCCGTCGATCCTGGTGCCGCTGCCGGGGGCGCTCGACCAGGACCAGGCCGCCAATGCGGCCGTGCTCGAAAATGCCGGCGGCGCCGTCCGCATCCTGCAGCCGGAGTTCACGCCGCGCCGGCTCGCCAGCCAACTCTCCGAGCTGCTCAAGCAGCCGGCGCACTTGACGGTCATGGCCGAGAGCGCCAAGAGCGCCGGGATTCCCGATGCCGCCGACCGACTCGCCCGCCTCGTCATCGAGGTCGCCGGCTTCTAGAGCATTTTGTCGTCACGCGTTTCTTCACGCGAACCGGTTGCCCCGCTTCGCTTGAAAGCGCCCTAGGCCCACCAAGGATCCCCGAACCATGAAGCTGCCGGTCGAACTCGGCTCCATCCATTTCGTCGGCATCGGCGGCATCGGCATGTCCGGCATCGCCGAGGTGCTGCACAATCTCGGCTACAAGGTGCAGGGCTCGGACGCCGCCGACGGCGCCAACGTCAAGCGCCTCGCCGAGAAGGGCATCAAGACCTTTGTCGGCCACAAGGCGGAGAATCTCGGCGAGGCGGAAGTCGTCGTGGTCTCGACCGCGATCAAGCGCGACAATCCCGAACTCGTCGCCGCCCGCGAAAAGCGCCTGCCGGTGGTGCGCCGGGCCGAGATGCTGGCTGAGCTGATGCGGCTGAAGAGCTGCGTCGCCATCGCCGGCACTCATGGCAAGACCACGACGACCTCGCTCGTTGCGACGCTGCTGGAAAAGGGCGGGCTCGACCCGACCGTGATCAATGGCGGCATCATCAACGCCTATGGCACCAATGCCCGCATGGGCGAGAGCGACTGGATGGTGGTCGAGGCCGACGAATCGGACGGCACCTTCCTGAAGCTGCCGGCCGACGTCGCGATCGTCACCAATATCGACCCCGAGCATCTCGACCATTTCGGCACGTTTGACGCGATTAAAGCGGCGTTCCGGACCTTCGTCGAGAACCTGCCCTTCTACGGCTTTGCCGTGATGTGCATCGACCATCCCACCGTGCAGGGGCTCGTCGGGCAGATCGAGGATCGCCGCGTCGTCACCTATGGCGAGAACCCCCAGGCCGATTTCCGGCTGATCGACATCGACCTCTCGGGCGGGCAGGCCAAGTTCACGCTGCTGATCCGCGACCGCAAGCGCGGCCGCGACGAGGTCGTGCGCGACCTGATCATGCCCATGCCCGGCCACCACAACGCTCTCAACGCCACGGCTGCGATCGCGGTGGCCTATGATCTTGGTATCCCGGTGGAAAGCATCCGGGCGGCGCTGGCCGGCTTCGGCGGGGTGAAGCGCCGCTTCACCAAGACCGGCGAATGGAACGGCGCACTGATCTTCGACGATTACGGCCACCACCCGGTCGAGATCGCAGCCGTGCTCAAGGCGGCGCGGGCCTCGACCAAGGGCAAGGTCATCGCGATCGTGCAGCCGCATCGCTATACACGGCTCGCCAGCTTGTTCGATGATTTCGCCGCCTGCTTCAACGATGCCGATACGGTGATCGTGGCCGACACCTATGCGGCCGGCGAGGCGCCGCTCGCCGGCGCGGACCGCGATTCGCTGGTGTCTGGCATCAAGGCACGCGGCCATCGCCACGCGCTGCCACTGGACGCGCCTGCAAGCCTCGCCGGCATGGTCGCCGAGGTCGCTGGACCGGGAGATTATGTGGTGTTCCTGGGGGCGGGCAACATCACGCAATGGGCTTATGCGCTGCCGGGCGAGCTCGCGGCGCTGAAGGGCTGAACCTCACCGCTTGATCCTTCTCCCTTCGGGCGAGATCGGCTAAAGCGAGCGCCATGACCTTCCCCGACATCTCCCCCGACCTTCGCAGTGCTGCGCCCGAGCTGCGCGGGCGGCTGCTCGCCAATGCCGAGATGGCGCCGCTGACCTGGTTCCGGGTCGGCGGGCCGGCGCAGACCCTGTTCACGCCGGCCGACGAAGCCGATCTCGCCTATCTGCTGGCCCATCTGCCGGCGGACATTCCGCTGACCGTGGTCGGGCTCGGCTCGAACCTGATTGTGCGCGACGGTGGCATTCCCGGTCTGGCGATCCGACTCGGCGGCAGGGCTTTCGGCGAGATCACGATCGAGGAGGGCGATCGCCTGCGTTCCGGCACGGCAGTGCCGGATGTGAAGGTGGCGCGCGCGGCAGCCGATGCGTCGCTCGATGGGCTTGCCTTCTATCGCGGCATTCCCGGCTGTATCGGCGGCGCGCTGCGGATGAATGCCGGCGCCCATGGCGGCGAAACGACGGATGTCCTGATCGAGGCGCGCGGCGTGACGCGGGGCGGCGAGATCGTGACGCTCTCCCATGCGCAGATGGGCTTCAGCTATCGCAGCAGCGCGGCTTCGACGCAGGAGATCATCTTCACCTCGGCCCTGTTCCAGGGTCGGCCTGGCGACAAGGCCGAGATCCAGGCCGAGATGGACCGGGTCACGGCAGCCCGCGAGGCGGCGCAGCCGATCAAGGAGCGCACCGGCGGCTCGACCTTCAAGAACCCTGAGGGCGGCAAGGCCTGGCAATTGATCGATGCGGCCGGCTGCCGGGGCCTGCGCGTCGGCGGGGCGCAGGTCTCCGAAATGCACTGCAACTTCCTGATCAACACCGGTGGCGCGACGGCCGCCGATGTTGAAGGGCTCGGCGAGGAGGTCCGCCGGCGGGTCAAGGACCACTCCGGCTTCGACCTACACTGGGAGATCAAGCGGATCGGCGTGGCGGCCTGAGGCTCACGCCACCGATTTGTCGATCCATTCCCGCAGTGCCTCGTTGACGCGCGACTGCCAGCCCGGCCCCAAGGCGCACAGCTTCCGCACAAGGTCGATGTCGAGCCGGAGCAGCGTTCGGCCACCGCTCGGTCCCGACATCTTAACGTCCCGTTAACCATACCCGGCCGAGTTTGCCCCATGAATGGAGCGGCAATCTCGATGACCAAACATGTCGCAGTTCTGATGGGCGGCTGGTCCGTCGAGCGGGAGGTCAGCCTCAGCAGCGGCACGGCTTGCGCGGCGGCGCTGGAAAGCGTCGGCTATCGCGTCACGCGCGTCGACGTTGGACGCGACGTGGCGGCGGTCCTGGCGAAGCTGAAGCCGGATGTCGCCTTCAACGGGCTGCATGGCCGCTTCGGCGAGGATGGCACGATCCAGGGCGTGCTCGAGATTCTCCGTATCCCCTACACCCATTCCGGCGTGCTGGCCTCGGCGCTGGCGATCCGCAAGGACAAGGCGAAGATCGTCGCGGCGGCGGCCGGCGTTCCCGTTGCGCATGGCGTCCTGGTCTCGCGATTCGAGGCGGCCAAGCGCCATGCGCTGGCGCCGCCCTATGTGCTCAAGCCGGTGGACGAGGGCTCGTCGGTCGGCGTTGTGATCGTGAAGAAGGGGCGCGAGCATCCGCCTCAGGAAATCGCGCGTCCGGACTGGCCCTGCGGCGAGACCATGCTGGCGGAAAGCTTTATTTCCGGGCGGGAACTGACCTGCGCCGTGATGGACGGCAAATCGCTCGGCGTGACGGAGATCCGGGCCGCCACGGGGGAGTTCTACGACTACGATGCGAAATACACGAAAGGTGGTTCGATCCACATCTGCCCGGCTCAAATTTTACCAAAAATTTACCAGCAGATCGAAGAGTGTGCGTTAACGGCGCATCAAGCAATCGGGTGCCGGGGCGTCAGCAGGTCAGACTTCCGATACGACGACGAGACCGACACTCTCGTCTGGCTGGAGGTCAACACGCAGCCCGGCATGACCGAAACTAGCCTGGTGCCCGAATTGGCTGCCCACGCGGGCCTGAACTTCGGTGAGCTCGTCACATGGATGGTGGAGGACGCCTCCCTCGATCGGTGAAGACAGCGGTGGCGGTTTCCGCCTCGCGTCTGCCGGTCCCGGCTTCCGGGCCGCAACTGCTCGTTGGCGAGCGGACCGGACGCTGGCTGCGCCGCTCGCGCCGCAGCGCGATCGCGGTGCCGCTGGCACGGCGGCTGCCGCAGCGGCTGGGCACCTGGCTGGCCTTGGGATTCCTCGGCCTCAGCCTCGGCTGCGGCACGGTGCTCGGCGGCCATCTGGAGACGCTGCGGGAAAATTACGGCGAGCCGCATCACATGCTGGCCCGCCTCGTCGGCTTTGGGATCGATCGGGTGACCATTTCGGGCATCGCCGAGCTTTCGGAGGTCGAGGTGCTGGTTGCGGCGGGGATCGATTCGAAGACCTCGCTGGTGTTTTTCGATGCCGACCAGGCTCGCAAGCGTCTGGAGGCCGCTCCGCTGATCCGCGAGGCGGCCGTGCGCAAGCTCTATCCGGGCGAGGTTTCGATCACGCTCGTGGAACGTGCGCCCTTCGCGCTCTGGCAGGTCAAGGGCGAGCTTTTCGTCATCGCAGCGGACGGGACCGTGATCGACAAGATGGATGACGGACGTTTCGCCCACCTGCCCCTGGTCGTCGGCCCCGATGCCAATCATCGGGCGGGCGAATATATCGCGTTGCGCGGCGAAGCCGGTGCGATGGCGTCCCATATCCGCGCCGCGACGCTGGTCTCGGGCCGGCGCTGGACGCTCAAGCTCGACAACGGCATGGATGTGCGCCTGCCCGAAACCGCTCCGGCTGCGGCCGTGAAGCGGCTCGCCTCGCTCCAGGCCGATTATCGCATCATGGACAAGGACCTGCTGGCCATCGATCTGCGCCAGACCGACCGTGTCGTGATGCGACTGACGGAAGAGGGCGCTGCCGCCCGCGCCGATCAGCTCAAGAGCAAGACCAAGAAGAAGGGGGGCGAGGCGTGAACCACGTCACCTCCCAGGGCCTGACGCCGCGGATGCGGCCGCTCTCGTCGCGCAAGAGCGCGACCTTGTCGATTCTGGACATCGGCACCAGCAAGGTCGTCTGCCTGATCGCCGAACTGAACCCGGCCGAGGCCAATGAGCGGCTGCGCGGCCGCACCCATGTCGCGCGCATCATCGGCATCGGCCATCAGCGCTCCCTCGGCCTCAAGGGCGGCGCGATCATCGATCTCGAAAGCGCCGAGCGCGCGATTCGGGCGGCCGTCGATGCTGCCGAGCGGATGGCGAAGGTCGAGGTGCAGTCGGTCATCGTCAACCTGACTGGTGGGCGCATCGCCTCGCAGCATTATGCGGCGAGCGTCGATCTGCGGGCTGGCTCCGTTGGCGGAAACGACGTCAAGCGCGTGCTGGCTCATGCCGCGACCCATGCGATCCGGCCCGGCAAGGCCGTGCTCCACGCCCTGCCGACGGGCTATGCGCTCGATGGCGTGCCTGGTGTGCTCGATCCGCGCGGGCTGATCGGCGGCAAGCTCTCGGTCGACATGCATGTCGTCGCCAGCGAAGCCTCTGCCGCGCGCAATGTCATGCTGGCGGTCGAGCGCTGCCATCTCGAGGTCGAGGCGGTGGTGGCGACGCCCTATGCCTCGGGCCTCTCCGTGCTGGTCGACGACGAGGCCGAGATGGGCGTCGTTGTCGTCGACATGGGCGGCGGCACCACCTCGCTCGGCGTGTTCTCGGGCGGGCATCTGATGCATGCCGACGCCATCGCGGTCGGCGGCAACCACATCACCATGGACGTGGCGCGCGGTCTCTCGACCCGGGTCTCGGCGGCCGAGCGGCTGAAGACGCTGCATGGCTCCTGCATTTCTTCGGCCTCCGACGAGCGCGACATGATCTCGGTGCCGCAGGTCGATGACGACGAGCGCGACACGCCCAACCACCTTGCCAAGTCGCATCTGGTGCGGATCATCAAGCCGCGTGTCGAGGAAATCCTCGAACTGGTGCGCGACCGGCTGACCCAGGCGGGCTTCTCGGCCCAGGCCGGGCGCCGGGTCGTGCTGACGGGTGGCGCCTGCCAGCTCACCGGCCTGCCGGAAGTGGCGCGGCGCATCCTCGGCGGCCAGGTCCGCACCGGCCGGCCGCTCGGGATCAAGGGTTTGCCCGAGGCGGGCAAGGGACCTGCCTTCGCGGCGGCGGTCGGCCTGCTGGTCTATCCGCAGGTGGCGCATGTCGAGCATTTCGAGCCCCGCGCGGGGGCAGCGTATTTCGCCACGGGCACGGACGGGTATTTCTCCCGTGTCGGCCGGTGGCTGAAGGAAAGTTTCTAGTGAGTAGCGGTCCGTCGCTTCGCGGCGGGCCACGGCGTCAAACGTAGCAATCGGGACGGCTCCCGCCAGGCGCCGGACAAGAGGATCAAAAGAGGCAACCATGGCGATGAATCTGCAAGCCCCGGACATCCGGGAACTGAAGCCCCGGATCACGGTGTTCGGCGTCGGTGGCGCCGGCGGCAACGCGGTCAACAACATGATCGAGGCCGGTCTTGACGGCGTCGATTTCGTGGTCGCCAACACGGACGCCCAGGCGCTGGCGCTCTCCCGCGCCTCGCGCATCGTCCAGATGGGCCTGCAGGTCACCGAGGGTCTCGGCGCCGGCTCGCAGCCGGAAGTCGGCCGCGCGGCGGCCGAGGAGGTCATCGACGAGATCCGTGACCATCTGGCGGGCGCCCACATGGTCTTCATCACCGCCGGCATGGGCGGCGGCACCGGCACCGGCGCAGCGCCTGCGATCGCCCGCGTCGCCCGCGACATGGGCATCCTGACCGTCGGCGTCGTCACCAAGCCGTTCCAGTTCGAGGGCCATCGCCGCATGCGCATGGCGGAAGCCGGCATCAGCGAGCTGAACGAGGCGGTCGATACGCTGATCGTCATCCCCAACCAGAACCTCTTCCGCGTCGCCAATGAGACGACCGGCTTCGCCGACGCCTTCGGCATGGCCGACCAGGTGCTCTATTCAGGCGTCGCCTGCATCACCGACCTGATGGTCCGTCCCGGCCTGATCAACCTCGACTTCGCCGACGTGCGCGCCGTGATGCGTGGCATGGGCAAGGCGATGATGGGCACCGGCGAGGCGCAGGGCGAGAAGCGCGCGCTGACCGCCGCCCAGGCCGCGATCAACAACCCGCTGCTCGACGACGTCTCGATGAAGGGCGCCCGGGGCCTGCTGATCTCGATCACCGGCGGTCGCGACATGAAGCTCTACGAGGTCGACGAAGCCGCGACCCGCATCCGCGAGGAGGTCGATTCCGAGGCCAACATCATCGTCGGCGCGACCTTCGACGAAGGGCTGGAAGGCATCGTGCGCGTCTCGGTCGTGGCCACCGGCATCGACAAGCCGCAGACCACGCAGGCCGAGATGGACGATACCGAGGCACGCATCGCCCAGGTCGCCGAGCGCCTCAAGGCCGAGGCTCGCCTGCGCACCGCTTCGCCAGCCCGCCAGGCGGCGCCTGCTCCGGCCCCGGTCGAGGAACCGATGGTGGCGCGGATGCCGATCTCGATCGACACCCAGGGCCGCGCCAGCCTGTCCGAGGACATCCGCATCGAGCCGGCCCAGCCGCGCCCGGTGATGACCGCCGCGCCCGCGCCGATGATGCAGCCCGAGCCCGCGCCGATGCTGGAGGACAACTTCATCCCGCCGATGCCGGAGCGTTCCGTGGTGCGCCCGACGCGCATGCCGCGGATCGAGGACCTGCCGATGCCGGCGCAGAACCAGATCGCCGCCAGCCGGGTCGCCCCGGGTGCGCCTGCCGCGCCGAATGCCGCCGACCAGAAGCGCATGTCGCTGATGCAGCGCCTCGCCTCCGTCGGCTTCGGCCGCAAGGACGAGGAGATGCAGGAGCCGCAGCCGATGCCCTTGCGTCAGGCTCCGCCTGCACCTGCGATGCCCCAGGCTCCGAGCGCGGCCCATGCCGAATATATGCGCCGCCCGGCGGCTCCGCCGGCTGCCCGCCCGCCGCAGGGTCAGCTCGACCAGCTTGGTCGTGCCGCTCCGAATCGGGCGAGCGAGGAGGATCATCTCGAGATCCCGGCATTCCTGCGCCGGCAGGCAACCTGAGGCGGAAAGCCCCCTCACGGCCCTCGTAACATTCCCCGGCGCGCGGTGGCGCGTCGGGGTTTTTCTGTGTCGAGAAGCCTAGCAATACCAATTATTTGGCTGGCATTCTCAGGGGCCTGCGCGGCTGTAACAGAGCGAAAGAAAGCGTGATTTTGTGAGTGTGCTTCAAAAGCTTATGTTGCAGTTGCACCACGGGATACCGGAGCCGGGTCAGGCCTAGTTCCACGCTTCAGATTTATCGCCGACGCCCAGCCGCTCTGGTGTTTGAGCACATGAAACGGCGCCGTTCGCGATCAGGATTGGATACCGGAATGAGCTTCGATCGTCAGACGACCCTGCGCGCTGCCCTGACCCTGACTGGGATCGGCGTTCACTCCGGGGCTCCCGCGACGATCTGCCTGAAGCCTTCCAGCGCCAACTCCGGCATCGTCTTCCTCCGCAAGGGGCTCGAAGACGGCCCGGCCCAACTGATTCACGCCAAGCATACCAAGGTCAGCGCGACCGAGCTCTGCACCGTGATCGGCGATAAGGCCTCGGCCTCCGTCGCCACCATCGAGCATCTGATGTCGGCCTGCGCCGGTCTCGGCCTCGACAATGCACTCGTCGAGATCGACGGACCCGAGATGCCGATCATGGACGGCAGCGCCGCCGAGTTCGTTACCGCGATCGAGGCAACGGGCATCGTCGCCCTGTCCGCCACACGGCGCTATCTCAAGATTCTGCAGCCGGTGCGCGTCGAGAACGGCCGCGCCTTCGCCGAGCTGGTTCCGGCCGAGGCCGGCTTCCGCCTCGATGTCGAGATCGATTTCGACACGACGGTGATCGGCCGCCAGCGCAAGGTCTTCGATCTGGAGCCTTCGGCCTATGCGAGCGAGATTTCGCGCGCCCGCACCTTCGGCTTCATGCGCGATGTCGAGCAGCTCTGGAAGGCCGGCTTCGCGCTCGGCGCCTCGCTCGACAACACGGTGGCCATCGGCGACGACAAGGTGATCAACCCCGAGGGCCTGCGCTATGGCGACGAGTTCGTGCGCCACAAGGTTCTCGATGCGATCGGCGATCTCGCGCTGGCCGGTTATCCGATCCAGGGCGAGTTCCGCTCCTATTGCGGCGGGCATCGCCTGAACGTGCGAATCCTGGAGGCCCTCTTCGCCGACCGCGCCAATTACGCGATCGTCGAGGCGCAGCCGGTCTATGCCGCGCCGCGCGCCGTGCAGATGGCTGCGGCCGCGCCGGCCGCCTTCGCGCCGGACGTGCACTGAGCGCGGGTTTCGCTCGCCGCCCCGCCGCGCACATCATCCTGCCGCGCGCGCCTTCCTATTGCCGGGTTTTTGTCGAATAGACGACGCTGCCGCCGTGGGCTTGCGCTTTCGGCAGTGGCGCGCCCGAGGCGTCTGAGGTAAGGCATGCATCCCCACGAAGCGGGGACAATGACAAGAGGACGGACGACGTGAGCGTCATGCGGCTGAACATCCCGACATCCAAGCGCACCGAATCGATCTGGAAGGGCACGGCCCTGGCCCTCGGCGCTGCCTTGTTGCTTGGCGGCTGCGACACCGTCTCGGCGCTGAACCCCTTCGACCGGCCTGAGGTCTACAAGCCCGAGGTCAAGGAAGAGATTCCGGCCGACAAGCTCTACAATGAAGGCCTTGCGCGCCTCCAGAACGGCGACAGCGAAGGCGCGTCGAAGAAGTTCGACGAGATCGACAAGAGCGCGCCGTTCTCGCCCTACGCCAAGCGCGGCCTGATCCTCGCGGCCTACACGAACTATCAGGCGTCGAAGTGGGAGGAGACGATCACCGCCTCCAAGCGCTTCATCGCGCAGAATCCGGCAAGCCCCGATGCGGCCTACGCGCAGTATCTGATGGCGATGTCGTATTTCAACCAGATCCCCGACGCGACCCGCGACCAGGAGCGCACCCAGCTCGCCATCGCCGCCTTCGAACAGCTGATTCAGAAATATCCGAAGTCGGAATATGTGCTTGACGCCAAGGAGAAGCTCTTGGTGGCGCGCGACCAGCTCGCCGGCAAGGAGATGAATGTCGGGCGCTTCTATCTCGAGAAGCGCAACTATACCGGCGCGGTGAACCGCTTCCGCGACGTCATCATCAAGTATCAGACCACGCGCCATGTCGAGGAGGCGCTGATGCGCCTGACCGAAGCCTATATGGCGCTGGGCATCACCGGCGAGGCGCAGACGGCAGCGGCCGTGCTCGGGCACAACTTCCCCGACAGCCCGTGGTACAAGGACGCCTATGTCCTGCTGCAGAGCGGTGGTCTCGAGCCGCGCGAGGATCGTGGCTCCTATATCAGCCGCGCCTTCCAGGGCTTCTCGCGCGCGGTCACGGGAATTGTCGGGTTCGGCGGCCGGATCTAGGCCGCCCTTGATGAGGGTCGCTCGCGCATGCCCCGCTTCCTGAGTCTGCGCTGAGTGCCATGCTGGTCCAACTGTCGATACGCGACATCGTCCTGATCGACCGTCTCGACCTGACGTTTCGCGACGGGCTGAGCGTGCTCACCGGCGAGACGGGGGCCGGCAAATCGATCCTGCTCGACGGTTTTGCGCTGGCGCTCGGCGGTCGCGGCGATGGCGGGCTGGTGCGTCATGGCGAGGCGCAAGGCCAGGTCAGCGCCGTCTTCGACCTCTCCCGCGACCATGCCGCGCGCAAACTTGCCCAGGCGCAGGAGATCGACACTGACGGCGATCTGATTCTGCGCCGGGTGCAGTATGCCGACGGGCGCACGCGCGCCTTCGTCAACGACCAGCCCGTCAGCGTCCAGATACTCAGGATGATCGGGGCGGCGATCGTCGAGATCCATGGCCAGCATGACGACAGGGCGCTGACTGACCCGGCCCAGCACCGCATGATCCTCGACGGATTCGGTGGGCTCGAAGCCCAGGCCGAGGCGGTCGCGGCCGCGAGCGAGACGCTGAAGCGATCGCGGCAGGTCCTGCAGGCGCAGCGGATGCGTGTCGAGGCCGCGCGCAAGGAGGCCGATTTCCTGCGCCATGCCGTGGTCGAACTCGGCAAGCTCGCGCCCAAGCCCGGCGAGGAGGAGGCCCTGGCCTCCGCGCGCCAGGGCATGATGCAGGCGGAGAAGGTCGCCCGCGACCTGATCGACGCCTATGAGGCCGTCGGCGGGCAGGGCTCGCCGATTGCGGCGCTGTCTGCCGTGCTGCGCCGGCTCGAACGCCGAGCCGGGCAGGCGCCGGAACTGATCGATCCCTCGCTCGCTGCCCTCAACACCGCGATCGTCGCGCTGGAGGAGGCGGGTGAGACGCTGTCGGCCGGGATGCGTGCCGCCGAGTATGATCCGCGCGAGCAGGAGCGCGTCGAGGAGCGGCTGTTTGCCCTGCGCGGGGCGGCGCGGAAATACGACGTGCCGGTCGACGGGCTCGATTTGCTGGCGCAGAGCATGGCGGGCGATCTCGCGGCGCTCGACGAGAGCGAGACCTCGCTCGGCCGGTTGGAAGACGAGCTGAAGCAGGCTGAGACCGCCTTCGTGTCGCTGGCGACCAAGCTCTCGGTTGCACGCCATCAGGCAGCAACGAAGCTCGACGGCGCGGTCAAGGCTGAGCTGCCACCGCTGAAGCTGGAGCGGGCGCGCTTCATCACCAAGATCGACAGCGACGGCACGGCGCGCGGCCCCGAGGGCTTCGACCGTGTCGAGTTCTGGGTCGAGACCAATCCGGGCACGCGGCCCGGCCCGATGATGAAGGTCGCCTCCGGCGGCGAGCTCTCGCGCTTCATGCTGGCGCTGAAAGTCGTGCTGGCTGAGCGCGGCTCGGCGCCGACGCTGGTCTTCGACGAGATCGACACGGGCGTCGGCGGCGCGGTGGCGGACGCCATCGGCGAGCGGCTGGCAAGGCTCGCCGGCAAAGTCCAGGTGATCTCGGTGACCCATGCCCCGCAGGTCGCGGCCAAGGCGGCGCAGCACTTCCTGATCGCGAAATCGGCGCTGGAGGGCGACGCGGCCTCGCGCACCGTGACGCGGGTGACCGGGCTGGAGGATCAGGCCCGCCGCGAGGAGATCGCGCGGATGCTGGCGGGGGCGAGTATCACCGAAGAGGCGAGGGCGGCCGCCGGCCGACTGCTGGAGGCGGCCGGAATACGCGGCTGATCTGTCTCAGGCCGCGCTCAGCATGAAGCCGTCGCCCCGGCGTCCTACGGTCCTGAAGCCCTCGATATGCCCGCCCGAAACCAGCCAGCCTTCGCGGCTCGCGCGGTTTAGGATGTCGCGGCGGCTGCGAACGGCCGTCGCCCCGTCGAGATCGTAGACGAGGCCGATGTCGGGATCGCTCGCCTGCAAGGTCTCGAGATGCAGGGCGTCGCCCCAGAGCAGCAGGCTGCGGGCCGCATCCCTGACCAGGTAGCCGCTCTGGCCGTGGGTATGACCCGGCAGCGGAACCCGGTCGATACCCGGCAGGATCTCCTGGAGGCCCGAGACGGCCTCGACCCGGCCATCATAGAGACGCTGCAGCGTTGCCGCGATGGCGAAGCCGCCCCGTCGGTTGTCCGGAGTCTCGGTCCGTTTCGCTTCGTCGCTGAAGAAGCTCAGATCGGCTTGCGGAACCAACACGCGCGCCTTGGGAAAATAGGGTCGGTCACCGTCGAAGAGGCCGAGCGCGTGATCACCGTGAAGATGGGTGATCAGGATGCGCCCGATCTCGTCGCGCGCGATGCCGAGGGCGGCAAGGGCGGCGCGGGCATGGCCATAGGCGTCGCCCCAGGAGGTTCCGGTGCCGGCATCGACGAGGACCAGGCCATCGGCGTCGCGCAGCAGGAAACATTTGACCGGTATGCGCAACGTCGGCTGGCCCCATTGCGTCAGAGCTGCCTGGCGCGCGGCCTCCCCGGCTGCATGGGTGAGCACCTCGATCGGAGCCTCGAAGACGCCGTCATGCAGGATGGTGACGTCGTATCGGCCGAAGCGGCGCGCAGGCTGGGTCATGCGAATGTCCTCGAGGCGAGAGCCATAAGATCGCGAGGAACCGTTCGCAGCAATGCCCTCCTGCCGCTGCGCCGCCATGCGCCATCAGCGCTGCGGGATGAACTGGGCGTCGCTGATAGTGAAGGCGCCATGCGCTGCCGCGACCGTGAACTCCAGCGCACCGCGGCACCCTGCGGGCGCCGAGGCGCCGGGCTTTGCGCAATGCCGCTCCAGATAGGTGATCGTATCCATCGGCATGCCGCCATCGTCGAGATGGACGCCGCCGCTGGAATCGCTGGCCGTGCCGCCGCGCGACATCGAGAAGCCGGAAATCGTGACGTTCTCGACGCGGATGAATGATCCGGCCAGTTCGGCCCGGCGCTGCCTGACCTCGGCCAGCGTCATCATATGCGCGCCGTCCTGCGCCTGAGCCGCCAGCGGGACCTGAGTAGCCAGACCCGTCCCCATCACCAACGCAACGATCGCTGCCCGCATCTGCCTCTCCATCCGAGGGGCGCCGGGATGCCGCGAAGGCTGCGAGTCGTCAAGGGTACGCAAGGTTGCAGAGGCGCCCTGACGTGGCGGAACGCCGCCTCCATTCCCTTTTGCGTCAATCTGCTCTATGAGCCGCATTCAACCGATGGCTGCGAACCGGCTGCGCGTCTTTTTGCGCCCGTGTCCGCTATCGCCCGCGACGTCCTGCGCCGATCTTTTTCCAGCGCCTTAAAACCCCAGGCCCGAGACCCCCATGTCCTTTCTTCCTACGAGCCCGCCGCTCGCGCGCGCGCTCGCCGAACGCAATTATTCCGATCCGACGCCGGTGCAGAACGCTGTGCTGGAGGAGACGGCCGCCGGCCGCGATCTGCTCGTCTCATCGCAGACTGGCTCCGGCAAGACCGTCGCCTATGGCTTGGCCATCGGCTCGACGCTGCTGGGTGACGCCGAGGCCTTCGGCCGCGCCGGCCAGCCGCTCGCCCTGATCATCGCGCCGACGCGCGAACTGGCGCTTCAGGTCCAGCGCGAGCTCGCCTGGCTCTACAAGCACGCCAATGCCCGCATCATCGCCTGCGTCGGCGGCATGGATCCGCGTCGCGAGGCGGCCCTGCTCGACGAGGGCGCCCATATCGTTGTCGGCACGCCCGGCCGCCTGCGCGACCATATCGAGCGGCATCGCCTCGACGTTTCGGCGTTGCGCGCCGTGGTGCTCGACGAGGCCGACGAGATGCTCGATCTCGGCTTCCGCGACGATCTCGAATTCATCCTCAAGACGACGCCGGCGGAGCGCCAGAGCCTGCTGTTCTCGGCAACGTTGCCCAAGGCGATCATCCAGCTCGCGACCAATTACCAGCGCAATGCGCTGCGCATCGAGGTCGCGGGTACGCCGGGCGGCCATGCCGATATCGAGTACCGCGCCATCCGGTGCTATCCGAAGGAAGCGGAGCTCGCCGTCGTCAATCTGCTGCGCTTCCACGATTCGCCGACTGCGCTGGTGTTCTGCAACACCCGCAATTCGGTGCGTCATCTGGAAGCGATCCTGCTGGAGCGCGGCTTCTCGGCCGTGGCGCTGTCGGGCGAGCTCAGTCAGAGCGAGCGCAATTCGGCGCTGCAGGCGCTGCGCGACGGCCGGGCCAAGGTCTGCGTCGCCACCGACGTCGCCGCGCGCGGCATCGACCTGCCGGGGCTGACGCTGGTCATCCATGCCGAGCTGCCCAATGACCCCGAGGTGATGCAGCATCGCTCCGGCCGCACCGGCCGCGCCGGCAACAAGGGCACGAGCGTGCTGCTGGTGCCGCCGTCGCGCCGCCGCAAGGCGGAGATGCTGTTGGCCGAGGCCAAGGTCGAGGCCGTCTGGGCCGGACCGCCGACGCAGGACGAGATTCGCGCGCTCGACAAGGACCGGCTGCTGAACGACCCGATCCTGACCGGCGAGCCGGGCGAGGTCGATGCGGCGATGGTCGAGGCCCTGCTGGCCGGGCGCACGGTCAACGAGATCGCCGCTGCGCTGGTGCGGGTCTACCGCGCGCGTCTGCCTGCGGCCGAGGAGGTCGGTGATCCCAACTTCGCGCGCGACAGCCGCCCCACCCGCAGCCGCGACGACTACGCCCCGCGCGAGGGCGCGCGCTTCGGCGAGAACCGCGAGGATAGCCCGCGCTCGGATGGTCCGCGCCACAAATCCGGTCCGCGTGGCGACACGGTCTGGTTCCGCCTGAACATCGGCCGCAAGGACGGCGCCGATCCGCGCCAACTCCTGCCGATGATCTGCCGCCGCGGCAAGATCACGCGCGACGAGGTCGGCGCGATCCGCATCTTCGACAAGGAGACCAAGGTCGAGATCGACGCCGATGTCGCCGAGCGCTTCTACGAGCTCGCCAAGGCAGTCGACCGCGACAAGATCGTGATCGAGCCGGTGACCGGCGAGGATGAGCGCCGCCCGGCCAAGCCCTTTGCCGAGAAGGCGAGCCACGCGCCGGCAGCCTATGCCAAGCCCGAGCGCCGCGATGACGATCGCCCGGCCAGGGCTTATGAAAAAAAGCCTTATGAGAAGAAGCCGTACGAGGGCGGTGAGAAGAAGCCCTATATGAAGAAGCCCTACGAGCCGAAGCCTTACGAAGGCGGCGAGAAGACACCGTACGAGGGCAAGAAGAAGGCCTACGAAGGCAAGTCGAAGCCCTTTGGCGCGGCGAAAGCCTATGATCCCGTCCGCAGCGACCGCGATGCGCTGTCCGATCCGAACGTCTCATTCCGTTCGGGTCCCAAGCCCAGATTCGACAAGCCCTCTGCCGACAAGCCCTATGGGGACAAGAAGCCCTATGTGGCCAAGCCTTTCGGCGCGGGCAAATCAGGTGGTGGCAAGCCTTTCGCGGGCAAGCCCTTCGGCGGCAAACCCGCTTCGCGCGACGGCGATGCGCGCCCGGCCGGCAAGCCGCCCTTCAAGGGCAAGAAGCCGCGCTGAGACAAGCGCGGCTTCATCGTCTCGGCCTGGTTCCGGCGTGCTCTTGCTCGGCCTCTCTCAGCGCAGGCCGAGGAAGGACAGGATGGCCAGGACGACGACGATCAGGCCGATGATGTAAATGATGTTGTTCATGGAACAGCCCCCGCAATGTGGGCGGGCCTGAAGGCCCGCTGGCAAATGATCAAGCCCGGTCACGCTTGAGCGGCGTGACGCCAGGGAAATCCCTGACGGGGAGTGAACCGGACTTGGCGGGGAATGTTCCCTTGTCTGGATCGTCGATCGCTCAGCCGTCGACGACCTTGCGGTAGAGATGCCAGGTCGCATGGCCCAGCACCGGCATGACGACAATCAGCCCGACCAGCATCGGCAGGCAGCCCAGCACCAGCAGCCCCGTCACCATCAAGCCCCAGATCATCATCACGCGAGGGTTCTGCTCGACGGCGGCGATCGAGGTGCGCACGGCGGTGGCGACATCCACGCGCCGGTCGATGATATGCGGGAAGGCCACGACCGAGATCGAGAAGGCCAGGATCGCGAAGAGCAGGCCGACGGAATTGCCGACCACGACCATGAGCCAGCCGTCCCAGGTGGTGAAGACGGCGCGCAGGAAGTCGGCAGTCGAGACGTCGGCCGGCAGGCCGAGCATGCCGCGATAGATCAGCCAGGCCGAGAACAGCCAGGCGAGGAACAGCCCGGTCAGCATGGCGCCGAGCAGCAGGATCTGGCTGATCGCCGGCGAGCGCGCCAGGGCAAAGGCATGCTCCCAGCCGGAATCGAGCCCGCGTTCGCGCCGGCGGCTGATTTCGTAGAGGCCGATCGCTGCGAAGGGGCCGAGCAGCGCGAAACCGCCGAGCAGCGGAAACAGCAGCGGGAAGATGTTGTAGCTCACCGTCAGATGCGCCAGCAGCACGCCGGCGATCGGATAGATCAGCGCGATGAAGGCGAGATGGCTCGGCTGCTCCTTGAAGTCGTTCCAGCCGCGCGCGAGCGCGTCGCGCAGATCCCACGTCGTGATGGTGTGGATGCGCGGCAGCGCCGGCGCTGCCGCGTGCTCGTCGAAATGGCTGTCGAGGTTGGCCATGGCGTATCTCCCGGTTCTGGCCCGGTTCGCCTTCGCCCTTGACGCTATCCTTGGGTCAACGGCCTAAAGGCGTCGAGCTTCCAATTTGCAGCACGGTCATCATACGCCAGAATCCAAACCTTGTCGCCGGGTCCGAAAGCGAATGCGCGACCGGATCGGCAGGTTGATCCTGACCTTCCGCGACAGCGCGCCGTCGCTTATGAAAAGGCCATGAGCGAGTCCGAGCCCAATCCCATCGCCGACCTGACTCCCCGCCAGGCCAAGGCCGAGCACAAGCGTCTGGCGGCGCAGGTCGAGGCGGCCGACATCGCCTATCATCAGAACGACGCGCCGACGCTGGATGACGCGTCCTATGACGTGCTGCGGCGCCGGCTGGTGGCGCTGGAGGAGGCGTTCCCGGAGCTGAAGGCGGGGTCGGTCAGCGGCAAGGTCGGCGCCCGGCCTGCGGGCAAGTTCGCCAAGATCCGGCATCGCGTGCCGATGCTCTCGCTCGACAATGCCTTTTCCGACGAGGCCGTGGCCGAGTTCGTGCAGCGCGTGCATCGCTTCCTCGGCCGCAAGGACGACGAGCCGATCGCCTTCACCGCCGAGCCCAAGATCGACGGCCTGTCGCTGTCGTTGCGCTACGAGAAGGGCGCGCTCGCCCACGCCGCGACGCGCGGCGATGGTGAGGAGGGCGAGGACGTCACGGTCAATGCCCGCACCATCGCGGAGATCCCGAAGACGCTGGCGGGCGCGGATGTCCCCGATGTCGCCGAAGTCCGCGGCGAGGTCTATCTCGGCCATGCCGATTTCGCGGGGATCAACGAGCGCCAGCGCGAAAAGGGACTTCCCGAATTCGCCAATCCGCGCAATGCGGCGGCGGGCTCGCTGCGCCAGCTCGACGCCTCGATCACCGCCTCGCGGCCGCTGCGCTTCTTCGCCTATGCCTGGGGCGAGATGCCGGTGCTGCCGGCACAGACGCAGTCCGGCGTGGTCGAGGCCTTCGGGCGCTGGGGTTTCCGCACCAATCCGCTGATGGCGCGCTGCGAGACCGTCGAGGCCCTGCTGGAGCGCTACCGTTTGATCGAGAGCCGGCGGGCCTCGCTCGGCTACGACATCGACGGCGTGGTATACAAGGTCGATGACCTCGCGCTGCAGGCCAGACTGGGCTTCGTCTCGCGTGCGCCGCGCTGGGCGATCGCGCATAAATTCCCGGCCGAGCTGGCGACGACCGTGCTGGAGGCGATCGAGATCCAGGTCGGGCGCACCGGCGCCTTGTCGCCCGTCGCCCGCCTGCGGCCGGTGACGGTCGGCGGCGTCGTCGTGACTAATGCGACGCTGCACAACGAGGACTATATCCGAGGCTTCGATTCGAAGGGCGAGCGCATCCGCGACGGCGAGCCGCCCGATATCCGCGTCGGCGACACGGTAACGGTGAAGCGCGCCGGAGACGTGATCCCGCGCGTCGCGGCGGTCGATCTCGGCAAGCGGCCGGTCGATGCCAAGCCATATGTCTTTCCGACGCTGTGCCCGGCCTGCCAGAGCCATGCGACACGGGAGATGAACCCGCGCTCGGGCAAGGAGGATGCGGTGCGCCGCTGCACCGGCGGGCTGATCTGCCCGGCGCAGGCGGTCGAGCGGCTGAAGCATTTCGTCTCGCGCGACGCGCTCGACATCGACGGGCTCGGCGACAAGCAGATCGAGTTCTTCCATGCGGACCCGGACCTGCCCGTGAAGGAGCCGGCCGACATCTTCACGCTGGCGGCGCGCGACGCCGCGAACCTGAAGAAGCTCAAGGATAAGGAGGGCTTTGGCGCGCAGAGCGTGGCGAAGCTGTTCGCGGCGATCGAAGACAGGCGGGCGCCGCCGCTCAACCGCTTCATCTTCGGGCTCGGCATCCGCCATATCGGGGAGACCAATGCGCGACTGCTGGCGCGGCACTACGGCTCGTTCGAGGCCATTCGCAGCGCCGGCGTCGCGGCGGCCGACGAGGCCTCGCCCGAGCGACAGGAACTCGATTCCATAGACGGCGTCGGGCCGACCGTGGTCGAGGCGCTGACGCAGTTCTTCGGCGAGCCGCATAATCAAGAGCTGCTCGACCGGCTGCTGGCGCAGGTCACGCCTCAGCCGCTGGAGGCCGTCGCCTCGGCCAGCCCCGTCGCCGGCAAGATCGTCGTCTTCACAGGCGCGCTCGAGCGGATGACGCGCGACGAGGCCAAGGCGATGGCCGAACGGCTCGGCGCCAAGGTTGCCGGATCGGTCTCATCGAAAACCGATCTGCTGGTGGCCGGACCCGGCGCCGGCTCGAAGCTGAAGGATGCGGCCAAGCACGGCGTCGAGGTGATCGACGAGGCCGGCTGGTTCGACCTCGTCGCCACATAAAACGCCGCCGGTCTGGATCAGCGGCTTTTCAGCTGAATTCCGCTGGTTCAGCGGCTGACGTGGCGACTGCGACCACTCAGCGGTGTCAGTGGCCTGCGGAGCGCTCAAGCCTCCGGCGGAGAATTCAACGCCGAGACGCTGCCGAACAGGGCAGGGCTGCGCCCATCGCCGGCCCGGACCTGGCTTGGAGCCGCGCCGGTGATACGCTTGAAGGCCCGGCTGAAGGAGGCCTCCGATTCATAGCCCAGCCGCCGCGCCACGACGGCGATCCTGAGCTTGTCCTGGACCAGCCACTGCCGGGCCTGATGCATCCGGATCTGCGCGACATAGCGCGCCGGGGTCTCGCCGACGACCGAGGCGAAGCGCTCGGCGAAGCCGGAGCGGGACGCGCCCATCATCCGGGCGAGCGCGGCAACGGTCCAATCCTTGTCAGGCTCGACATGGATGGCGGCCAGCACCCGCCCGATATCGGGGCAGCGCGCCGCCGCGATCCAGCCGGTGGCGTCGCCGCAGCCGCTCTCGACCCATGACCTGATGATCGTCGCGGCCAGCACGTCGGCCAGCCGGGCGAGGATGCCGCCGGCGCCGACGCGGTCCATCGCGACCTCGCGCGCCATCGCCTCGAGCAGATGGGGTATGCCGGGCTCTATGGTGGTCAGCTCAAAACTGCGCATCAAATCCGGCATCATCCGCAGCAGCGGATGCGACGCATCGATGTTGAAGACCATGCTGCCGCTGAAGAGCAGCGTCCGCTCGCCGCTTCCACCGCCCTTGAGTTCGAAGATGTTGCCGCAGAGCTTCTCGACCTGACAGCTGCCGGGCGCGACGGCCTCGGCATCGGGCGAGCTCGCCAGGACATGGGCCGCACCCCGCGGCAGCAGCACCGCATCGCCGTCGTTGAGCTTCACCCATTCCTGCGCAGGCGTCAGCAGCCAGCAGCTGCGCTGCGAGACGAAATAGAACCGCGCCGCCGTCTGCGCCGGAAAGGCGATGCTCCACGGCGCCGACATCTCGCAGCGGCCGTAATCGACCCCGTCCAGCCGCAAGCCCCGCAGCATCACGGTCAGCGGGTCGTTTGAATGCATTGCAGCATTTTTGGACGAATGGTCACGCATTGTGGCGGATATAGCATGGAAGCTCCAAGCGGTCACGCCCATCTTGCCGGCCAACCCCTGGAGATGCCCATGTCCGATTCAGCATCCATCGCAGCACCGCTGCTCGATCCGCCCTCAGCCGCCCATGATCGCAGCGATCCCGCCTGGGCGGCGGTCTTCTCGCTCACGCTCGGCGTGTTCGGCCTGGTCACCGCCGAATTCCTGCCCGCCAGCCTGCTGACGCCGATGGCGACCGATGTCGGCGTCTCGGTCGGCGTTGCCGGGCAGGCGGTGACGGCAACCGCCGTCGTCGGTGCCATCGCTGGGCTCGCCACCGCGATCGTGACGCGGGGCATCGACCGGCGCATCGTGATCTGGGCGCTGACCGGCTCGCTGATCCTGTCGAGCCTGCTCGCCGCAGCCTCGACCAACCTGACGACGCTGCTCGCGGCGCGCGTCCTGCTCGGCATCGGGCTCGGCGGGTTCTGGTCGATGGTCGCGGCGACCGCGATGCGGCTGGTTCCGCCGAGCGCCTTGCCGCGCGCCATGGCACTGGTCTTCACCGGCGTTTCGGTTGCGACCGTCAGCGCCGCGCCGATCGGCGCCTATCTCGGCGAGCTTCTCGGCTGGCGGGTCGTGTTCGTGTTCTCGGCCGTGACCGGTGTCGTGGCGCTGGCCGTGCAGATCGCGACGATGCCGCGACTACCGGCGCAGGGTTCGCCGGATGTGGGCACGCTGTTTCGGCTGCTCGGCCGCCCCAGCATCGCGCTCGTGCTTGCCGGGATCGTGGTGGTGATCTCCGGCCATTTCGCTGGCTTCACCTATATCCGGCCGTTCCTGGAGCAGATTCCGCGGCTGTCGGTCGAGGCCATCTCGCTCGTCCTGCTCGCCTATGGCATCGGCGGATTCTTCGGCAATTTGGCCGGCGGCGCCATCACGGCGCGCAGCGCCAAGGCCTCGGTGATCTTCGGTGCGTTCCTGGTCGCGGCGATGGGGATCGTGTTGTTGCTGGTCGGTTCTTCGCCGCTTGGCTCCGCCATCGCCGTCGGCGTCTGGGGCTTCGCCTTCGGGGCCCTGCCGGTCGGCTTTCAGACCTGGCTGGTGCGCGTGACGCCGGAAGAAGAGGCCGAGTCGGCCGGCGGACTGCTCGTTGCCGCGTTCCAGATCGCTATCGCCAGCGGTGCCGTCTTTGGCGGGCTTCTGGTCGATGGTTTCGGGACGCTCGGCGTCATCGGCTATGCGACCGCGGCGACGCTGATTGGCGGTATCGGCGTGCTGGCACTGGGCTCGAAGAGTGCCGAGCGGATCGCGACAGGCAAGGTCGCCGCGACGCACTGACCACGGATATCGTGCCCGAAGCACGACCGCCGGATGATCGGGCGCATGAATGCGCCCGATCACTTTTCTTCAAGACAGCCCCCAGGCGTTCCGCTGTATCCTGCGGTCATGGATCTGATCAGCCAAGGCGAAGCGCTCGCCCAGACGCCACTGCTGCCGGGCGAGCATGCGCGCATCTTCACAGCCGCACGTTTCGACGGGCTCGAATTCCTGTCGGCGCAGTTCTCGACCCATGCCTATGCGCCCCATGTCCACGAGACCTATGCGGTCGGGACGATCGAGGCCGGCTGCGAGATCTGGCATGCGCGCGGCAGGCGGATGTATGCCGGGGCGGGCGATGTGGTCTTCAACCATCCCTTCGACGTTCATGACGGCCTGCCGCATGAGGGCGGCTACCGCTACCGGATGAGCTATCCGACGATCGAACTGATGCGCGAGATCGCAGCCTCGCTGATGCAGCGCGACGATGTCGGGACGCCGTTCTTCCACGAGCCGATGGTGCGGGACCCGGATGTGTCGGCGCTGTTCGCCGCCGCCCATCGACTGCTCGACGAGGGCAGCGATCTGCTGGCCGGCGAGGAGGCGCTGCTGCGCGCCTATGGTTCCTGCCTGGCGAAGCATGCCGATCTCACGGTGCGGGATGTCGGGCGCGAACAGGGGCCGGTGGCACTGGCCAAGGCGATGCTCGAGGCGCGCCATGACGAGGACCTCTCTCTGGCCGATCTCTCGCGCGCCTGCGGCCTGCCGCGCCATCACCTGATCCGCGCCTTCCGGCATGAAACGGGGCTGACGCCGCATGCCTGGCTCGTCGATGTGCGGGTGCGGCGGGCGCGCGACCGGCTGCGGCGCGGAGAAGCGCCGGGCGCGGTCGCGGCCGCCACCGGCTTCTGCGACCAGGCGCATCTGACGCGCACCTTCAAGGCGCGGCTCGGTGTCACGCCCGGCGCCTTCCGCGCCGCCCATCTCGCCTGAAGGCCGACCTGCCATGTCCACCCTGAGCGAGGACGCCCGGCGCGGGCTTGGCGATATCTGGCCGGCGATGCTGGCGGCCATTCCGATCGGCCTGCTGTTCGGTGCGCTTGCGGCAGGCAAGGGGCTCTCGCCGCTCGAAACCATGGTCATGAGCGTGTTCGTCTTCGCCGGCGGGGCGCAGTTCGCGGCCGTCGAGCTTTGGACGACGCCGGCGCCGATCGGCGCGCTCGTGTTCTCGACGCTTTTGATCAATGCGCGGCACATCCTGATGAGCGCTTCGCTGGTGCCGAAGCTGCAGGGCTTTTCACGCTGGCAGAAGCTGCTGGGTCTCTACTACATGGCCGACGAGAACTGGGCGCTGGCGGAAAAGCGCGCGCGCACGCATCGGCTCACGCCGGCCTACTGGTTCGGGATGCTGAGCCCCTTCGTGGCCTGCTGGATCGCGACCTCGACGCTGGGCGCGGTGGTCGGCGCGGCGCTCGGCGACCCCCGCCGCTTTGGTGCCGATTTCGCCTTCACCGCCCTGTTCATCGCGCTCGTCGCGGCGTTCTGGAAGGGGCGCGTGACGTTCTGGACGGTGGCAGCTGCCGGCATCGCCTCGGCGCTGACCTATCGCTTTGCCGGGCCGCCCTGGCATGTGCTGGCCGGCGCGCTCTGCGGGCTGGCCGCTGCCTGGATCGCGGCAGGCGATGCCACGCCGGAGCCCTCGAAGCCGGAGCCTGCCCAGCCATGACACTCGATCCCCAGACCCTGCTCGCCATTCTCGGCATGGCCATCGCGACCTATGCGACCCGAATTGCCGGGTTGGCACTGGCCGGCCGGCTCGATCTGTCGCCGCGCGAACAGGCCGCCTTCGACGCGATCCCGCCGGCCGTCCTGGTCGCGGTGATCGCGCCGAGCGCGCTCGCGACCGGCTGGCCCGAGACGGCTGCTGCGCTGCTGGCGGCGCTGGCCGCGACGCGGCTGCCACTGCTGGGCGTGGTGGCGGTCGGAGTCGCGGCGGTGGTCGGGTTCAGGGCGCTGATGTAAGGTGCGGGAGCGGCGCCTTGCGTCAGATCATGCCACCGAGCCAGCACCACAAGGACGCCGCCGCGATGGCAAAAGCGGCGAAAAACATACGGGCATCGCGGGGCATGTCCTGCATACGGCATCTCCTTGTCGGAGCCGTTGCATAATCGTTGCCATGTGACGGGCGCGCGACAAGCGCTTGATGTCAGGTCAGGCATTCATTCTTGGCATGACAAGCCCGTGCGGACGGCGAGGGCTCAAAGCGGCAGACAGGCCTTCTCCAGCCAGTCCTTCGCCTCGCCCTCGACCAGCGATGCGAGATTGCCCCAGACTTGGGCGTGATAGGCGTTGATCCAGGCGATCTCACCCTCGTCGAGCAGCTTCAGCTCGATCAAAGCGCGCTCATAGGGGCACCAGGTGATCGTTTCGAAGCCGTAGATGGTGCGGTCGCCGCCGGGGATGGCGCGCTCCTCGACCACGATCAGGTTCTCGATGCGGATGCCGTATTCGCCTTCCTTGTAGTAGCCCGGCTCGTTGGAGAGGATCATGCCGGGTTCGAGCGGCGTGGTGCCGAGCTTGGAGATGCGATGCGGCCCCTCATGCACTGAGAGATAGCTGCCGACGCCGTGGCCGGTGCCGTGGTCGAAATCGAGGCCTGCCTGCCAGAGCGGCAATCGGGCGAAGGCATCGAGCTGCGCTCCCGAAGTGCCCTTGACGAAAAGCGCGCGCGAGATTGCGATATGGCCCTTGAGCACGCGGGTGTAGCGGTCGCGCATCTCGTCGCTGGGCTCGCCGATCGCCATGGTGCGGGTGATGTCGGTGGTGCCGTCCTCGTACTGGCCACCGGAATCGACCAGGAAGATGCCGGGCTCGACCCTGCGGTTGCTGGCCTCGGTAACGCGGTAATGCGGCAGCGCCGCGTTGGGGCCGGCGCCGGCGATGGTGGTGAAGGAGACGTCCTTCAGCAGCCCGGTCTTGGCCCGCTCGGCTTCAAGCGCCGCGACGGTGTCGATCTCGGTGAGCCGCCCGCCCGGCGCCTCGCGCGCCAACCAGGTCAGGAAACGCACCATCGCAGCGCCGTCGCGCAGATGGGCGGCACGCGTGCCAGCCAGCTCCGCCTCGTTCTTGCGCGCCTTCATCAGCGCGATCGGGTCGGTGCCGGGATCGGGCGTGCCGCCGGCCTCGCGGATCAAGGTGGCGAGCGCGGCTGCGGCGGTGGTCGCATCGAGGCGGACCTTGGCGCCGGCCGCGCCCAGGGCGGCGAGCTGCGCTTCCAGCGCGGCGGGCGGCGCGATCTCGCCGACCGCGCCGATGGCGTCGCCTGCCTCGTTGGTGATTTTCTCCGGCGCCAGGAAGACGGTCGGCCGGCCCTCGCGCGGCACGATGGCATAGCCCAGCGGCAGCGGCGTGTGCTCGACATCGCCGCCACGGATGTTGAAGGTCCAGGCCAGCGCATGCGGGTCCGAAACCACCAGCGCGTCGACCTTCGCCTTGGCGAGCGCTTCCTGGATGCGGGCGAGCTTGCTCTGCGTATCCTCGCCGGCGAAATCGGCGCGATGTGCCTTGACCGGAGCGGTCGGGGGCGCCGGGCGATCGGTCCAGAGCGCGTCGATCGGGTTTTGGCTGATCGCGACGAGCGAGCCGCCGGCAGCCGCTGCCGCCTTTTCGAGCTTCGCGACGCCATCGGCCGTGTGCAGCCAGGGATCGTAGCCGAGGCGTCCGCCGGAGGGCAGGTTGGCCTCGATCCAGCGGTCGAGCGGCGTCTCCTCCATGCGCGTCGGCGTGACGACGGCCGTGTCGGTCTGCTCGGCCGACTGGATGGTGTAGCGGCCGTCGACGATCAGCGCGGCCTTATCCGCCAGTACGATGGCGTTGCCGGCCGAGCCGGTGAAGCCTGTGAGCCAGGCGAGGCGCGCCATATGGCCTGGCACATACTCGCCCTGGTGCTCATCGGCGCGTGGCACGATGAAGCCCGCCAGCCCCAGCTTGGCGAGGGCTTGTCGCAACGCGGCGATGCGGGGCGCGACCTCGGCCGGATCACTCGGTTCGGAGAAGGACTGGAAGCGGCAGGCAGGGCGGGTGGCGACAGGCGATTGCGGCATCGAAAGGTCCGGTTCTGGGCGATTTGGGCCATGGTCGCGGCTGCCGCTTCGAAACGCTAGTCCGAAAGCGGATTTCGCGGTGCTTTTCCTGGCGGCGTCAGGCGCTGCGAAATGAGGCGGCGTGCCGCTTTGCTATGCGAATTTAGCGATCGTTAACGAAATATGGCCGAATGCATGCTCTCTGTGCATATCACGCATCTGCGAAGGCCTCTTCTCGCAAGTGCGAAAGAGCCCCACTTTGGTAGCATAAGAGAACGAGGAAGCGACCGGGACTGTCCTTCGTTTCGATTGAGGAGATGGATCCCCATGACCTATGTGCTGAACGATGCCTCCGTCCTGTCTGCGACTGAGGTGACCAAGACTGCCGCGACCGCCAACGGCCCGGGTTTCTGGCAGCGCCTCTATGCTGCGATGATCGAGAGCCGCCGCCGCTCCGCCCTGCGAGAGCTGCGCGCCCACAATTTCCTGATCAACGAATCGGGGATGCTGCTGGGAGGCATTCCGGTCTCGACCGTCTCGAACGACCGCGCGCTGCCGTTCAATCGCTGAGCTTTGCGCTGAGCCTTCGCCTGCCTGACCTGCGCGACGAAACGCGCAGGGTTCTCTTCCGAAATCCGCCGCAGGCTTGAGCCGCGCGGCACAAACTGGACAACCATCATGATCGCCATCATCAAGCATATCGTTGAAACCGTTTTCGACGCCGCCGCCTTCGCCTCCGCCGTCTGGCACGATGCCCGCTCCATGCAGGCTGAGGCCGAAGCCAAGTACGGCCATCTCGGCTTCTGATCGCGCTCCTTCGCGATGCTGGCCGCCTGACGCGACGTTCTGCGCTTCCGGTGCTCACGGACGAAAGTCCGCTCCGCTCCGGTTCTCGAACGCCGCGCCATACGTCTCAGCCTGGCGAAGGATCGGAGCGGTCTGGCTATCGCGGAGCTAGTTCTTCGCGCTGATTATTGGAGGTGGCGTGGCCTTGGGGCTGCGCCGCCTTTTTTCATGACCAGCGTCGCCCAGCCCTCGCGCAGCGACTGGCGGGCGAGATAGAGCCCCTGATGCCGGTAGGTCGAGACGACGCCGGCGACGTCCATCGCCAGCAGGCCCGACAGGATCACCGTGCCGTTGGACGATAGCGCCCGCGCGATCGACGGCGCGAGGCGTCTCAAGGGGCCGGCCAGGATATTGGCGAAGATCAGGTCGAAATGACCGGGGCGGTTGGCCTTGGCGTGACGCAGGCCCGGCGCGACATAGAGATCGAGCCCGTGGGGCGCATGATTGACGCGGGCATTGTGCGCCGCGACCTCGACCGCGATCGCATCGATATCGCCGGCGACGACCTTGCGCTTGATCTGCTTGGCGAGCGCCAAGGCGAGGATACCGGTGCCGGTGCCGACATCGATGGCGCGGCGCGGGCGGCGGCGCTTCAGCTCGGCGTCGAGCGCCAGCAGGCAGCCTGCGGTGGTGCCGTGATGCCCGGTGCCGAAGGCCAGCGCGGCTGGAATCTCGATCCCGATATCGTTGACCCGCACGGCAGTGCGATCATGCTCGCCATGGACGAGGACGCGGCCGGCGCGCACCGGCTTCAGTCCGTCGAGGCTGGCGGCGACCCAGTCCTGCTGGTTCACCGTGGTGAAGGGCGTGGTGTCGATGACATCGCCGACGATCGGGCGGAGCATGTCGCGCACGGCCTCCTCGTCGGGATGCGTGGCGAAATAGATCTCGACCTTCCAGGGCGCGTTCAGTGAGAGCGTCGTGACGCCCGTCTCGATCTCGAAGGCCGAGATCGCGGTTTCCGTAGGGTCGAAGACCTCGCCCAGAAGCTCGGTCAGCGCGCGCGCCTTCTCGCCCGAGGTGGAGAGTTCGAGGACGGTCGCGACCGTCGATGGCAGAAGACCTTCACGCATGGGCTGCGCTTAGCAGGCCCGCCGGCGGTTGTCATGATCCGCCGGCGGGGAGGGCTGTGATGGTCGGGCTCGATCGACCATCACGGGTTCTCAGTATTCACGCGAGGCCAAGGCTTCGAACAGGGTCTCGAGTTGTCCGTTCTTCGCCGCGAAGCGCAGCGGCTTGCAGCGCTCGACGATGACCTCGCCCGAGGCGGGGGCGGCCTCGAGGATCGTCATCACCTCGTCGATGAAGTCGGCGAGCGGCATGGCATCGGGATCGGTCGCCTGCTGCGGGCCAAGCAATTCTGTCTGCACGTAAGGCGGCGCGATCTCGATCACCTCGACCGAGCTGTCCTTGAGCTGGTGGCGCAGGGACATCGACCAAGAATGGATCGCGGCCTTGGTGGCGGAGTAGGTCGGGGTTGCGGCCAGCGGCACGAAGGCGAGGCCCGACGAGACGGTGACGACCGAAGCGCGCGGCTGCGCCAACAGATGCGGCAGCAGCGCCGCGGTCAGCCGGATGGGGCCGAGCAGATTGGTGGCGATGGTCTCCTCGGCGACGGCGAGGTCGACTTGCGTCTCCGGCCGCATGATGCCGGCATTGTTGATCACGACGTTGAGCACCGGAAAGCGCTCGACCGCCTGCTTGGCGAAGGCGGCGATATCGGCCTTGTCCTGGATGTCGAGCAGCATCGACTGCATTCCGGGATTGGCCTCGGTGACCTCGTCCAGAACGCGCTCGCGGCGGCCGGCAATGATGACGGTGTTGCCCTTGGCATGCAGGGCTTCGGCGAGCCCGCGGCCGATGCCAGAGCCGCCGCCGGTGATCAGGATGGTGTTGCCTGTGATGTTCATCGCTTGTGTCCTTTCGCGATCGCGCTTTCGTGGTTGCGCTGGACACAGCTAGGACCGATGCTCTCCGAACGAAAGAAGGCACTAGAAAGTTCTATACGCACCAGAAGGAGAGTGTCCGATGCCGACGATCCGTGAAGCCGTTGCGGCCATGCAGACGCAGGGCGGGCTGATGCATATCGAGGTCAGCCCGGAGGTCGATGCGCTGGTGCGCGACGTCATCGGCCAGATCGCCGACAAATGGACCATGCTGATCCTGGAGGCGCTGGAGGAGCACGGCACGCTGCGATTCACGCAGGTTGGCCGCATCGTCGGCGGCATCAGCCAGAAGATGCTGACCAAGACGCTGCGGCAGATGGAGTGCGACGGGCTGATCACCCGCAAGGTGCATCCGGTGATCCCCCCGCATGTCGATTACACGATGACGGAGATCGGCGGCGAACTCACGGCGGCGTTCTGCGGGGTCTGGGTCTGGGCCGAGACCTATCACGCGCAGGTCGAGGCGGCGCGGGCTGCGTTCAAGGCGCGGGAGGGGCGGTGAGGGGGATAGCGAACGATCATGCCGCCTTGCGCGCGCGCATTCAGCCTCGTGGCCTCCTGCGCGACAGAGCGCAGTCGAAGACCTTGACCCTCCCTGGCGATGCTTCGGCCTGATGGCTCACTTGCAATTGACTTCGAAAAAGCGATGACCGACTCTACAGGGACGCAATCGGCTATTGCAAAGAATAGGATTGTTTTTCTATGAGCGGGACGCATGCGTTCGATGTCGAATTTATCTTCGAGCCCAGGAATGTTGTTTCTCCAGAGCCGTTCTATGTTATTGTCAACGCCAGCGGCGATGAATTTATCATTGATTTTCTGAAGATTGCCCGCGCTCCTGGGCAATTTTTGGGCAAGATTACTCACCCTTCGGAGGTTGGTGATCCTGCGGTCGACATTTTCGTCGATCCCGTCACATGGCTTTCCAGTTCTGACAGCCTCTATGTCGAGGGTGCGCGCCTGCGCGTGCTGATGTATTTCGCGGACGATCCGACTGCCTATTTCGATTTTGCAAAGGCCTGCGGACCGGCACTCGGCGATCTCATCCACAAAGGACGACTGACGGCCGACGCGGCGCGCGCCTTGACGCCTTACCTTGAGAACTGGGTCATGAGCCGGTCTGTCGCGGGGCGCGTGCTGCCCTACACCTATTATCACGTCAAGGATTATGCCGGTTTGATCGCGGCCAATACCGCGAAGATCAGCAAGGTTTTCTCCGTTCTTGCCGACGACGAATCACGGTCCGACTATGCCAGGGTCCTCTACGGAACCAACGAGCAGTATATCGATGCTTTCGTCAAAAAGGTCTTCGGCTTTCAGCAGTACAACGAGATCGTTCATATCCGTCCCGGGATGAACATCATTAATGTGGGCGTCGGTTCTGGAAATGAGGTCTGGTACTTCCTCGCCAAGATGAAAGGGCAAGGGCGGATCTTCAATTTCGATCCCATGACCTCCCTGGATCAGAACGCGTTCACTCATGCCTATCAGGTTTATTATAATTTCTTCTCGAATAATCATTTTCTGCTGGGCAACACGGACGGGGAGGTCAGTGCCGGCATCGGCATGTGGGGGATGGTCTATACCGGGCCCGGGCTGAACAAGGCGGACGACATTCAGTTCCGCACAAGCCGCATCGATACGCTGTTCCGCGAAGGTGCGATTCCGCGCTTCGACTACCTGAAGATGGATGTCGAAGGCGCCGAACTCGACATTCTCAAGGGGGGCATCGAGGCGATCAAGGCCTGCCGCCCGATGATCGCGGTCACGATCTATCACGAGGCGGAGCATTTCTGGGACTTCCCGATCTACCTCATCGACGAGTTGGAGAACTACCGGTTCTACGTGCGTCAATACGGCTATAGCCGGTTCGAAACGCTGCTCTATGCCATTCCCGCCGAGGATGTCGGCAGTCTTTCGGGGCATGAGGTTCCGCAGCTTTCCTTGACCCGCGGTGCCGAGCCGAAGAACACCGGGCTTCGCAGCTATTTCAAGGACGTGACGCCACGCACCGGCTTCAACGGCCAGACGCGTTATGTGCTGACCCGAGCACAAGGGTCGAGCTGGGACACCGCCCAGCTAACGCCCGGGCCGGAGATCCATCCTGAAGAGGTACTCGGGATCGTCGAGGGCAAGGATGCGAGCACGATCATCACCCGGCACAAGCAGGGTGACGGCCATCTGATCTCCGTCGGCCGTTTCAGCGATCCCGCCACGCTGACCTGGGTTGCGCAGCAGGGCGCTAGCACGCGGGTGTTTGCTCCCGTTTTCGGTGCGGACGATGGTGGCCCGCTCTATGCCGAGCATGACCGGGCCGCCGGTACGCTCCATACCGTGACCGTCGATGGCGCCGCGTTCAAGTTGACGTGCCATGCTAGCGAGCGGAGGCCGGTTCTGGCCGTTTCGGTCGGCAGCCGGATGTCGGGGCTGTTGGTCAGCGGCGATGATGGCGCGGCGATCTGGGTTAGCGGCGGCACCGAGACACGGCTTGCGCTCCCTGGTCCGGTTGAGACGGTGACCTCTGCGAGTACCGTCGGCGAAACGGGCCTCGTCTATACGATCGGCATCGTGATCGCCCCGATCGATCGCAAGGGACGCGCTATCTATCCTCTGCTGGCGAACGGCCAATTGGGGGAGGCGATGGTTCTCGATGTAGCCGAGCTGACGGTCGTCACGACAACGGTAGCCTGACAGCGAAAAGGCCGGCCGAAACGCCGCCGGGGTCGCTGGTGGTAAAGCGCCTGTACAGCCCGGATCGGATGCCCTGGCGTCAGGCGTCTCCTGGGCGCGCTGCCAGCCGGGCGTGTTGTAGCTGGAGCCGAAGTTCCATGCGGTTGAAGCGCGAGGCGCCGTAGCCGCCCTGGCTATAGTTGGACGCCGCCTGCACGACCTCGACATGCTCCTCGGGCGGTTCGTCGTGACGGCGATGGCCACGTCGATGTTGCCCTTCACCGCGTTCGAATAACGGGGCACCTCGCATGCGCCGCCTGCACGACCTCCTCGGCAGTCGCCTGATCGAGTCCGATGATCGCGACGTCGAGCGTCACCGAAAGCACGAAACCGCCGCTGCCATTCGGCGACAAGGCGACCTCGGCGATCACGACGATGTCGTCGTCCTTCACCTTGGCCGTCCTGTTGCGGGTGGCGTGGATCATCGCATTCTCGAAGCAGGCCGCATAGCCTGCGGCAAACAGCTCCGGATTGGTCGCGCCGCCCTTGCCGCCTATCGGCTTGGGCAGCCCGAGCGGAAGATCCAGAAGGCCGCCATCGCTGCGCACGGTGCCGCTGCGGCCGCCGACCGCAGTGACTGGCGCTGTAAAGCGCAGCCATGGTTTCGGTCCGATCAGATCATGGCCGACATGCCGAGTGCGCGGAGCATGTCATTTTGAACAGAGGAGACGCCCTCGTTCAGCCGTTCCACGCCGAGATCCATGCCCTCGGGCATGACGACCGTGCGCAACGGGCGCCGTTCCGTAGCTTCGACCAGCCGCGCGATGGCGTCGGCGACCAATTGAGGGCGCGGCGGATTGGCAGGATCATGCGAGCGGGCGGAGTCCGCTTTGATCTGCCCCGGGATCGCCGCGACCGCCCCATAGGACGCCAGCACGCCTTCGTCTGACGGCTCTGGACTGGATGACAGCAGGTTGCTGGGGAACGGCCCCGGCTCGACGATCACCGAGTCGACGCCGAAGCTCGACAGTTCGTAGCGATAGGACTCGGCGAGCGCCTCAAGCGCAAATTTGCTCGCGGAATAGACACCGAAGAAGGGGAAGATCAGTCGGCCCATCAACGACGAGACATGGACGAGAAGTCCGCTGCCGGCGGCGCGCATATGCGGCAGAACGGCGCGGTCGGCTCGCACGGCGCCGAAGAAGTTGACCGCGAACTGCCGCTCGATATCAGCGACCGTATAGGCTTCCGTGATGCCGATGAACATCGTTCCCGCATTGTTGATCAGGACATCGATCTTTCCATGCTGCTTGACGACATGGTCGATCGCCGACTTGACCGATGCCTCATCGACGACATCCATTTCCAGGACCTGCAGCGCCTTGCCTTCCGCTTTGGCAGCTTCGATCAACTCGCTCCGGACCTGACTATTTCGCCCATCGACATCGCGCATGGTCGCGATGACGGTATGTCCGCGTCTGGCGAGCTCCAGCACGGTCAGCTTCCCGAAGCCACTGCTCGCGCCGGTCACGACAACAATTTTCTTGTCCATCTTAGGGTCCTTCATAATCATTTTGGAGGGCATTGCCGCCTAATAGACAGACCTGTATGTCCATTGCAATCGAAAAATAGACAGATTAGTCTGTCTATGCGTTGATGGGCCGTTCGGATCCATGAGGGACGACGATGCAAGAGGTGCTGGATTTCGCGAGTGTGGAGGCGCAGCCGCTTCACGCGCTCGCCCCACGAGACCGAATCCTGAAGACGGCGTCGGACTTGTTCTATCGGTTCAGCATCCATACCGTCGGAGTGGATCGCATCATCGCCGAAAGCGGCGTGGCCAAGATGACGTTCTACAAGCACTTCCCGTCAAAGGCCGACCTGATCGCTACGTATCTGCGGCTCAAGAGCGCCGTCTGGTTCCAGATGCTTGCAACCGCGACCGAGAAAGCCGGCCTGTCGCCGCTGGAGCGCGTTCTGGCCATCTTCGACGCGCTGGAGGAGTCGTTTCGATCCCCGTCGTTCCGCGGCTGTCCGTTCGTGAAAGGACTGGCCGAGTTCGGACCGGACGCCAATTCTCCCGACGTGCAGGCGCTCATCGCCGCCTATTTCAAGGGCTTGCATGAGTTCGTGGCGTCGCTGGTCGTGCCTTTGGCATTGAGCAGGCCTGAACAGGCCGTGCTCCAGATCCTGTCCCTCATCCAGGGCTCGATCGTGATCGCACAATCGACGCGCGCCCCGACCGTGGCAGAGGCAAGCCGCGATGCGGCCAGATCGTTGCTCGGGAGTGCCAATGGAGATTGATACGCCCTTCACCCCGCCTTCTGCACGAAACTATCCAGCACCATCTTGCGCCCGGCCTTGTCGAAATCCACCGTCAGCTTGTTGCCGTCGACTGATGCAACCGAGCCGTTGCCGAACTTGATGTGGAAGACGCGGGCGCCGGCGTCGTAGGCCGATGAGCCCGACGATTTCGCGGTCAGTTCGCCCTCGATCAGCAACGGGCCGCGCTGGCGGGCGCCTCCAAAATTGCTGCCGCCGAAGCCGCTGCCGCTTTCGGAAAAGCCCGAGCCGCCGCCTCTGGCCTTATTCTCCTGCGCGCGCTGCCAGCCGGGCGTGTTGTAGCTGGAGCCGAAGCTTTCCATGCGGTCGAAGCGCGAGGCGCCGTAGCCGCTCTGGCTGTAGTTGGAAGCCGCCTGGACGACCTCGACATGCTCCTCGGGCAGTTCGTCGATGAAGCGCGACGGCAGGTTCGACTGCCAGAGCCCATGAATCCGGCGGTTTGAGGCGAAGTAGAGCTTCAGTCGCTTGCGCGCGCGCGTCAGGCCGACATGGGCGAGGCGGCGTTCCTCCTCCAGCCCGGCGCGGCCGCTCTCGTCGAGCGCGCGCTGGTTGGGGAATAGGCCTTCCTCCCAGCCGGGCAGGAAGACGGTGTCGAACTCCAGCCCCTTGGCGCCGTGAAGGGTCATGATCGAGACGCGCTCGGTGACATCGCCGTTGTCGGCATCCATCACCAGCGAGACATGTTCGAGGAAGGCCGGCAGGTCGGGGAACTCGTCGAGCGAGCGCACCAGTTCCTTGAGGTTTTCCAGACGCCCGGCGGCATCGGCCGAGCGGTCCTTCTGCCACATCTCGGTGTAGCCGCTCTCCTCCAGTACGAGCTCGGCGAGCTCGCCCTGCGGCATGTGCTCGGCTCTGCCTGACCAGCGGCCAAAGGCCTCGACGAGTTCGCGCAGGGCGGTGCGGGCCTTGGGCTTGAGCTCGTCGCTCTCGACGATGGCGCGGGCCGATTGCAGCAGCGAGAAACCGGTGGCGCGGGCGTGGTTGTGCAGGATCTGGATGGTGGCGTCGCCCAGCCCGCGCTTGGGCACGTTGACGATGCGCTCGAAGGCGAGGTCGTCGGTGGGCGAGACGACGCAGCGCAGATAGGCCATGGCGTCGCGGATTTCGGCGCGCTCATAGAAGCGCGGGCCGCCGATGACGCGATAGGGCACGCCGGTCTGGACGAAGCGTTCTTCCAGTTCGCGCATCTGGGCGGAGATGCGCACCAGCACGGCGATCTGCGAGAGGTTGTCGCCCTTCGACTGCATCGCCTCGATCTCGTCGGTGATCAGCCGGGCTTCTTCCTGGCTGTCCCAGGCGCCGGTGATGGTGACCTTCTCACCGGCCTCGTCCTCCGTGCGCAGGGTCTTGCCGAGACGGGTCTCGTTGCGGGCGATCAGCTTCGAGGCGGTGGCAAGGATATGCCCGGTGGAGCGGTAGTTGCGCTCCAGCCGGACCACCACGGCACCGGGAAAATCGTGCTCGAAGCGCAGGATGTTGTCGACCTCGGCGCCACGCCAGCCATAGATCGATTGGTCGTCATCGCCGACGCAGGCGATGTTGCGCCGGCCCTGGGCGAGCAGCCTGAGCCAGAGATACTGGGCCGTGTTGGTGTCCTGGTACTCGTCGACGAGGATGTAGCGGAAGCGCTCGTGATAGGTTGCGAGCACGTCCGCGTGGTCGCGGAACAACGTCAGGCAATGCAGCAGCAGATCGCCGAAATCGACGGCGTTCAGGCTCTTCAGCCGATCCTGATAGGCGGCATAGAGCTTGCCGCCCTTGCCATTGGCGAAGACGGCAGCCTCGCCCGGCGCGACGTCCTTGGGTGCCAGCCCGCGATTCTTCCAGCTATCGATGAAGCCCGCCAGCATGCGGCCGGGCCAGCGCTTCTCGTCGATGCCCTCGGCCGCGATCACCTGCTTCATCAGCCGGATCTGGTCGTCGGTATCGAGGATGGTGAAGTCCGAGCGCAGATCGAGCAGTTCGGCGTGGCGGCGCAGAATCTTGGCCGAGATCGAGTGGAAGGTGCCGAGCCAGGGCATGCCCTCGGCGACCGGGCCGACGAGATGGGCGACGCGCTCCTTCATCTCGCGCGCCGCCTTGTTGGTGAAGGTGACGGAGAGGATCTGCGAGGGGTAGGCGCGGTTGGTCGCGATCAGATGGGCGATGCGGGTGGTGAGCACGCGGGTCTTGCCGGTGCCGGCGCCGGCGAGCACCAGCACAGGGCCGTCCGTTGCCTCGACCGCCTGGCGCTGCTCGGGGTTCAGCCCGGACAGATAGCTCGCGGCGGGCGCGGCGGCGGCGCGCGCGGCAAGGCCGCCGGGGCGGGGCAGGGGGGCTGAGGTGGTGCTCGGGTCGGACAAGGGGCAGCGTACTCGATCGTGATTCGTTCTCACGTCAATATAGGGGCTTCGGTCGACGATTGCGCCCTTTCACGGGAGGAGATTCAGCATGGCGAGCCGCATTGATCCCATGCCGGCCTGGGAGGTCACCAACCAGGTTCTGCCGCTTGCCGATTACGACGCCTATGCCGCCGATCCGGTGCTGCCGGCCGCGATGGCGGCTTTCGAGGCCGATTGGGCGGGCGAGCGCCTGCACGAGGCCGGGCGCAGCGTCGGCTCGGCCGAGGTCCAGGAACTGGCCCGGCTGGCCAACCGCTTCACGCCGGAACTGCGCACGCATGACCGCTTTGGCCATCGCATCGACGAGATCGCCTTCCACCCGGCCTGGCACGAGCTGATGTCGCTGGCGATCGGGCAGGAGACCCATGCGCTGTGCTGGAATCGGCCGGGACCCGGCGCACAGGTGGCGCGCGCCGGTCTGCAATATCTCTGGTACGGTGCCGAGAGTGGCATCTGCTGCCCGATCAGCATGACCTATTCGGCGATTCCGGTGCTGAAGCAGGATGCGGCGCGTTGGGCGGAATGGGGCGCGCTCATCACCTCCGCCAGCTATGACAAGCGGCAGGGCCCGGCTGCGGCCAAGATCGGAGCGACGGTCGGCATGGCGATGACCGAGACGCAGGGCGGCTCGGATCTGCGGCAGACGCAGACCGTCGCAAGCGACAACCGCGACGGCACCTGGTCGATCAGCGGGCAGAAATGGTTCTTCTCCGTGCCGCATTCGGATGTCTTCCTGACGCTGGCGCGGACGCAGGAGGGCGTCTCCTGCTTCGTCGTGCCGGGCTGGCTGCCTGACGGTTCGCGCAACGGCGTCGCGATCCAGCGGCTCAAGGACAAATGCGGCAACCGCTCGAACGCCTCGTCCGAGGTCGAGTTTCGCGGCGCGCTCGGCCATATGCTGGGCGAGCCGGGGCGCGGGCTGCGTACGGGCCTCAGCATGAACCACAATACGCGGCTCGACATCGCGGCGGCTTCCGCCGGGCTGATGCGGCAGGCGGTGGCGCAGGCGGCGCATCACGCCACGCATCGGCGCGCCTTCCAGCGGGCACTGATCGACCAGCCGATCATGCAGAATGTGCTGGCCGATCTCAGCCTTGAGGCGGAGGCCGCGGCCTGGCTCGCCTTCCGCCTTTTTGCGGCGGTGGACCGGCAGGAGACGTCGGAGAGTGAGCGGCTGCTGGCGCGGATCGGCGCGCCCGTCGCGAAATACTGGGTCGCCAAGCGCACGCCGGCCGTGGTCGTCGAGGCGCTGGAATGCATCGGCGGCAACGGCTTCATCGAGGAACACCCGCTGGCGAGGCACTATCGCGAGGCGCCACTGAACTCGGTCTGGGAAGGCTCGGGCAATGTGATCTGCCTCGACGTGCTGCGCTCGCTGGAGCGTGAGCCGGGGGCTCTCGAGGCGCTGCTGAGCGAGTTGCGCCAGGCCAGAGGGGCCGATCGCCGCTACGATGCGGCGCTGGTTGCGCTTGAGGCCGCGCTACCGGAACTCACCCGTCACGAAGGGCAGGCACGGCGGCTGGTCGAGCGGCTGGCGCTGATGCTGCAGGCCTGCCTGCTGCTGCGCCACGCATCGACGGTCGTCGCCGACGCCTTCGTCGCGAGCCGTCTGGAAGGCGGCTGGTCCGGTCATTTCGGCGATCTGCCGGCGTCGGTGGATGTGGCGGCGTTGGCGCGAAGGGCGGTGCCGGTGATCGGTTGAGGCGGGGATAGCGCGGGGAACCCTCTCCCGTAGGGAGAGGGTAGGGTGAGGGGTCGGCCGTTGGACGTTTGGCCGTGGCCTGACCGCTGGCTCGCTGTGAGGTTGGGGCTCAACTGGTCCAGGGACCAGCACCTCACCCCTGCCCCTCTCCTTACAGGAGAGGGGTTCCCCGCGCTTTCTGGACCCGCCGCTCAGGCTTCCGCCGGCACGAAATCCATCGCCACGCCGTTGATGCAGTAGCGCAGGCCGGTCGGGGGCGGGCCGTCCGGGAAGACGTGGCCGAGATGGCCGCCGCAATTGGCACAGTGGACCTCGGTGCGGACCATGCCGAACTTGCGATCCTCGGTGACGCCGACGGCGTCTTCCAGCGGCTGGTCGAAGCTCGGCCAGCCGGTGCCGCTCTCGAATTTCTTGCCGGATTTGAACAGGGGCTGGCCGCAGCCGACGCAGGAGAAGGTGCCGGCGCGCTTTTCGTAGTTCAGGGCGCAGGAGCCAGGCCGCTCGGTGCCATGGCCGCGCAGCACGCCGTACTGCTCAGGCGTGAGCTTCGCCCGCCACTCGGCATCGGTCAGCTCATAGGGGAAGTGCTCCTCGGGTGCCTTTTCGCCGCCGAACATGCTCATCAGTCCCATCGTGCTCTCCTTTCCGCTGCGCGGGGTGTCGCTGACATCAGCCGCGCTCGTCGGAAGCCAATATGGCGATTGATCGGCCGAATTTCAGCAGGGCCGCCGCCGAAAGGCTTCACGATCCTGTTGGAGCCTCCTGCTCAGGCGTTGTCGCCGGCGATCGCCGCGATGACGGCGTCCGTTACCTGCCGGGTCGTGGCCTTGCCGCCGAGATCGGGCGTGTGGAAGGCCGGGTCTGCCGTGACCCGCTCGATCGCGCGCATCAGCCGGGCGGAGGCCGCCGGCTCACCGAGATGGTCGAGCATCATCGTCGCCGTCCAGAAGGTGCCGATCGGGTTGGCAATGCCCTTGCCTGCGATGTCGAAGGCCGAGCCATGGATCGGCTCGAACATCGAGGGGAAGGCGCGCTCGGGGTTGAGGTTGGCCGTCGGCGCGATGCCGAGCGAACCCGCCAGCGCGGCGGCGAGGTCCGAGAGGATGTCGGCATGGAGATTGGTCGCGACGATGGTGTCGATGCTGCCCGGCTTGATCACCATGCGCATGGTCATGGCATCGACCAGCATCTTGTCCCAGGTCACATCGGGGAATTCGGCCGCGATCTCGGCGGCGATCTCGTCCCACATCACCATGGCGTGGCGCTGGGCGTTGGACTTGGTCACGACCGTCAGCAGCTTGCGGGGCCGCGACTGCGCCAGCCGGAAGGCGAAGCGGATGATGCGGGCGACGCCGCTGCGCGTCATCATCGAGACGTCGGTGGCGACCTCCTCGGGGAAGCCCTTGTGGACGCGGCCGCCGACGCCGGCATATTCGCCCTCCGAGTTCTCGCGCACGATCACCCAGTCGAGCTCCGGCCCGGAGACGGCGCGCAGAGGCGAGGTGATGCCGGGCAGGACGCGGGTCGGGCGGACATTGGCGTATTGGTCGAAGGGCTGGCAGATCGCCAGCCTGAGGCCCCAGAGCGAGACGTGGTCGGGCACGTCGGGCGCCCCGACGGCGCCGAAGAAGATCGCGTCATGGTCCTTGATCTGCTCGCGGCCATCGACCGGCATCATCAGCCCGGTGCGCTTGTAGTAGTCCGAACCCCAGTCGAAATGGTCGAACGCGAAGCTGAACGCGCCATCGCGCTGCGCCAGTGCCTGCAGCACCTCGATGCCGGCTGCGATGACCTCGACGCCGATGCCGTCGCCCGGAATGGCCGCGATGCGATGGGTCTTCATGGTCCGTTCCTTCATTATAAGTCTGCCGCCAATGCAGACTCTCGCCGTCATCCCGGGCGCAGCGCAGCGGAGACCCGGGATCCATGCCTGAACCGTTCCGGCATGGATCCCGGATCGACGCCGCTTCGCGGCTTGTCCGGGATGACGGCGCGCCCTTTCTGAGAGCGACTGAGCTGCAAGTCAAGAATCCATTGCAGCTTCCATGGAAGATGCTAACGTCGTTTCAGGGAGAGCGGAATGGCGGTACGCGGCAAGCTGATCGAGCAGGCGAACGAGCGGGGCCCGAGCCTCGTCGACAGCGCCTATGCTGCGTTGAAGCAGGCCATCCGCGACAGCGTCTTCGCGCCAGGCTATCAGGCCTCGGCCGGAGAACTGGCGCTGCGGCTGGGCGTCAGCCGGACGCCGGTGCATGAGGCGGCGCTGCGCCTGCAGGAGGAGGGGCTGGTCCGCATCCTGCCCAAGCGCGGCATCCTGATCTGCGCGCTGGCGCCGCACGACATCGCCGAGATCTACGAGGTTCTGATCGCGATCGAGGCGGGGGCTGCCGAGCTTTCGGCGAAGCTGTCCGAGCCTGCCCGCATCGCGCTCGCCGACGATCTCGATCGCGAGACGGACGGGATGGCGCGCGCGCTCGCCGCCGGAGATCTTGCGGCGTGGGGACGGGCCGACGAGGCGTTTCACCGGCTGCTGGTCGAACGCTGCGGCAACGGTCGCTTCGCACGCATCATCCAGACGGTTAACGACCAATCGCATCGGGCGCGCATGCTGACGCTGCGGCTGCGGCCACGCCTGCCATCCTCGGAACTGGAACATCGCGCCACCAGCGATGCCATCCGGCACGGGCTGTCGGGGCTCGCCCGCGAGGCGGCCCGGCGGCATCGCATCCGGGCGCGCGACGAATTGCTGCCGCTGATCGAGAGCGTCGGATTGCGGCACATGTAAGAGAATTTAACCGCCGAAGACCGCGGCAAACGCGGCAAAAATCAAACGGGAGGAAACACCAATGCGTCGCCTGACCCTGGCCCTCAGGGCCGCCTTTGCCATATTTCCATTGGCCATGGCTGCCGCGCCCGCTTTGGCGCAGAGCTATCCCTTGCGTTCGATCACCATGATCGTGCCCTTCGCTGCGGGCGGGCCGACCGATGTGATCGCGCGCATCGTCTCCGACCATATGGGCCGCACGCTTGGCCAGTCGATCATCGTCGAGAACGTCGCCGGCGCCGGCGGCACGACCGGCTCGCTGCGCGTCGCGCGCGCGACGGCCGATGGCTACACCGTGATCATGGGCAATCTCGGCACGCATTCGGCCTCGGTCGGGCTTTATCCGAATCTGGCCTACGACCCGCGTACCGATTTCGCACCCGTCATCAACACGGCGGGCACGCCGATGCTGATCTCGGCGCATAAGGACTTTCCGGCCAACACGCTGCAGGAGTTCGTCGCCCTGCTGAAGGCCGATCCGTCCAAATACAATTACGGCCATGGCGGCATCGGCTCGACCTCGCACCTGACCTGCGTGTTCTTCCACTATCTGATCAAGGCGCCGGTGCAGCAGGTGCCGTTCCGGGGCTCGGGGCCAGCCATGAACGCGCTGCTGGCCAAGCAGCTCGACTATGTCTGCGACCAGACCGTGGGCATCGTGCCGCAATTGGGCAGCCTCAAGACCTATGTCGTCGCCACGCCCAAGCGGCTCGACGTCGCCAAGGATGTGCCGACCAGCGCAGAGGGCGGTCTGCCCGAGTTCCAGGCCGTCGGCTGGAATGCGATCTTCGCGCCAAAGGACACGCCGAAAGAGATCGTCGACAAGCTCAACGCGGCCGGCCGCGCCGCGCTCGCAGATGCCGGGGTCCGCGCCCGGCTGCTCGAACTCGGCTGCGTCATTCCCGACGATGCCGGCCAGAGTTCGGCGGCGCTCGGGGCCCATGTCCGCGCCGAGGTCGACAAATGGACGCCGGTGATCAAGGCGGCCGGCGTCACGGCGCAGTAACGGCTCGTCACCCAACCGTCACGCGACTCCACTAGTCGGCTCGCCATCGATTGATGGCGGGCGAGGGTCAGGTGACGCAGACGGCACGCACGGTTCGGCGCACGACCACCATGGGACTGACGACAGCGGTCCATCGCAGCAAGCCCCTGTCCAAGGCGGGCCTGCTGGAACGGATGTTCACGCTGGCTTTTTCGGGGCTGGTCTATCCGCAGATCTGGGAAGACCCGGTCGTCGACATGGAGGCGCTGCGCCTCACATCCGACGACCATGTCGTGGCGATCGCCTCCGGCTCCTGCAACGTGCTGTCCTATCTCACCGCTGATCCGGCGAAGATCAGCGCCATCGACCTCAACGGCGCCCATATCGCTCTGGGCAAGTTGAAGCTCGCGGCGCTGGCGCGCATGACCCGCCATGGCGACTTCCTGCGCTTCTTCGGTCAGGCCCAGTCGCAGGCGAATGTTGCCTATTACGAGCGCGAGATCGCCCCGCATCTCGACGCGACCTCGCGCAGCTATTGGGAGGGCCGGGGGCTCGACGGGCGGCGGCGCATCGGCATGTTCGCGCGCAATGTCTATCGCTACGGGCTGCTCGGGCGCTTCATCGGCGCCGGCCACCTGCTCGGCCGCATGCTCGGCTGCGATCCGCGCCGGATGCTGGAGGCGCGCGACATGGCCGAGCAGCGCGTCCTGTTCGAGCGGCATCTCGCGCCGGTCTTCGACAAGGGCTTCGTGCGTTGGCTGATCCGCCAGCCGGCCTCGCTCTACGGCCTCGGCATCCCGCCGGCGCAGTATAAGGCGCTCGCCGCCGACGGCTCCGACGGCATCCGTGGCGCGCTCTACGACCGGATGGAGCGGCTCGCCTGCGGCTTCGACCTCAAGACGAACTATTTCGCGCGTCAGGCTTTCGGGCGCGGCTACGAGCAAAGCACGGACGCGGCACTGCCGCCTTATCTCCAGCGCGAGAACTTCGAGACGGTGAAGGCGCGCGCCGGCCGCGTGTCCTATCACCAGAACGCCATCACAGCCTTCCTTGAGGCCCAGCCCGCCAAGAGCTGCGATGCCTATGTGCTGCTCGATGCGCAGGACTGGATGAACGATGCCGATCTGACGGCGCTCTGGACGCAGATCACCCGCACGGCGAGGCCCGGTGCGCGGGTGATCTTCCGCACCGCCGCCGACGAACGCCTGCTGCCGGGCCGCGTGCCGGCCCCAATTCTCGACCAGTGGCGCTATGAGGAGGCGACGAGCCGGGCGCTCTGTGCGCGCGACCGCTCTTCGATCTATGGCGGCTTCCATCTCTATGTGCTGCCCGACGATGTGCGGCTGGAGCCCGCAGCGTGAGCGCCGCTGGGCGCGAGAACAGCACGGCCGGCGAGAACGGCGCGGCCGGGCTGATGGATGCGATGTATCGCCATCAGCGCCACATCTACGACGCCAGCCGGAAGTTCTACCTGCTCGGCCGCGATCGGTTGATCGCCGGCCTCGATCCGCCGCCGGGCGGGACCATCCTGGAGATCGGCTGCGGAACCGGCCGCAACCTGATCAAGATCGCGCAGGCCTATCCCGGCCGGCCCTGCTTCGGCCTCGACGTGTCGGCCGCGATGCTGGCTACGGCGCGTCAGTCGGTCAGGCGAGCGGGGCTGTCCGACGCGATCATGCTGGCGCAGGCGGATGCGACCGCGTTCGAGCCGGTGGCGCTATTCGGCAGCGCGGGCTTCGACCGGATCGTGATCTCCTATGCCCTGTCGATGATCCCGCCCTGGCAGGCTGTCGTCGAGGAGGCGCTGCGCCGGCTGTCGCCGGGCGGCGAACTGCATATCGTAGATTTCGGCGACCAGAAGGCGCTGCCCGTGCCGTTCCAGGTCGCGCTGAACCGCTGGCTCGCGCTGTTCCGTGTCACGCCGCGCCGCGATCTCGCAGCGGTGCTCGACGACGTCGCGCGCGCGGCCGGAACCACCGCTCGCACGCAGGCGCTCTATGGCGGCTATGCCGCGCTGGCGACGCTGCGCCGCACGGCCTGAGCGCCGGGCTCAGCCGACCTCGACGCCCTTCCAGAAGGCGATCCGGCCCTTGATGTTGGCGGCGGCCGCTTTCGGGTCGGCGTAATACCAGGCGGCATCGGTGTTCTCCTTCCCGCCAACGACGACGGAATGGTAGTTGGCGGTGCCTTTCCAGCCGCAGACAGTGGTCGTGTCGCTCGGCCTGAACAGCTCGGCCTTGATGGCGTCGGCCGGGAAGTAGTGGTTTCCCTCCACGATGACGGTGTCGTTCGACTCGGCGAGGACCGTGTCGTTCCAGATGGCTTTGACCATGGCAGGCTCCGGATGGCGGGGAATCGATGCCATGGAGTTGGGGAGACGGTCTCCGTTTTGCCAGAGGCGCGATGGTCCGTCGGGGGGCGCGCTGGACGCTTCGCACGGCTCCGTGCTAGCGCCGATGACATGAGCGAACAGGCCGAAACGAACGCGCAGGCTGGCTTCGGACGGGCTTGTAACCGCCTGCGCCAGCTCTATCACGGGCGCTCGCCCGCCGCGCTGCGCTTCCAGATGGCGGCTGCGATCGTCGATCTCCTGATCATCGCCTTCTTCATCGCGACGCCGATGATCCGCGACCGGCCGGACTTCCTGTGGATCGACTATACGATCGCGGCCATCGTGATGATCGAGATCACGGCTCGGATGCTGGCCTCCTCGAATGTGCTGCGTTTGCTGCGGCAGCCGACCATGCTGCTTGATCTCTTCATCCTGGCGACCTTGCTGGCGCCGGAATCACTCGAGAATTTCGGCTTCCTGCGGATTTTGCGGCTGTGGACGTTGTCGCAGCGCGGCCTGATCTGGGCGCAGGTGCGCGCGACAGGTTTCCGCCAATGGGAGGATGCCGCCAAGGCGGTGATCAATCTCGTGACGTTCCTCTTCGTCGTCACGGGCTTCATCTACACCTTCTTCTTCGCCGGGCGGCCGGGGCTGGAAGGCTATGTCGATGCCTTCTATTTCACCGTCGCGACGATGACGACGACCGGCTTCGGCGACATCGTCCTGCCGGGGATCGCAGGCAAGCTGACCTCCATCGCCATCATGATCGTCGGCATCTCGCTGTTCGTGCGTCTGGTGCAGGCCGTGTTCCGGCCGGCGAAGGTGACGTTTCCCTGCCCGGAATGCGCGCTGCAGCGCCATGAACCCGATGCGGTCCATTGCAAGGCCTGCGGTCACAAATTGCGTATTCCAGATCCGGACTGAGCGGCCGGTCGGTGCGGCTGATTTAGTGCCGCGTCTCGGTCTCGCGCTCGCCGGTCATGTTCTCGACGGTGATCGCGGTCTTCTGCGGCATGCCGATGATCCGGCCGATCGTCACCGGCAGCGGCATCATGCTGTGCGCGGCCTTCATCAAAGCGAGATTGGCGAGGAGGTCGGCCGGGAAGGGGGTAACCTTGCGACTCGTCAGATCGACATGCAGCGAGAGGTTCTCGCTGGTGGCGGCGAGCCAGCCTTCGCTCGCATGGCGCATTTCGAGATAGTAGTGCAGCCGCTTCTCGTCGAAGGCGATGAGCTGGGCGGTGATGCGGACCTGATCGCTCTCAGTCAGCTCGCGCTTGTAGAGGATGTGACATTCGGCCGCGAAGGTGGAAGCGTGCCGCGTGTCGACATAATCCTGGTTGAACCCGACCAGCGAGAAGACCTCGTCGGCCGCGCGGTCGAACAGGACGTGATAATAGGCCATGTTGAGATGGCCGTTATGGTCGATCCATTGCGGCTCGACCCGCATCGGGGACGAGACAAACGGGGCGAAGAACAGCGCCGGGGCGCGGATGTCATCTTTCATGGCAGCCTCCCTGGTTCAGCGCTGCGCCATTGCGGGCATGCTCCCTGCGATGGCGGCATGATGGACGATACGAAACCGCATCATTGCCGCTGCCCTTTGTCTTCCGGCATGGTCTATCATACTGCGATCCCGCTCGCCGTCAGCCCGGCCCGGGGGCGATCGCGCACCCTTGGACCCGGCTACTGTCCGTATCGTAACTGTTGGCGAAACCGGACTGTTCCAAGTCTAAGCGCCAGAACCGGATGTTGACAATGAATTTGCCTGCCGCCGCCCTGCATGAGACCCCCGCATCTGCCGCAAAGCTGCCGCCGTCGCCGGCGTCGATCGCCGCCGTGACACGCGCGCTCGCGGCCTCCTTCGGCAACCGGCTGGTGACGAGCCTGGCGGTGCGCCAGCAGCACGGCCACACGCTGACCTGGATCCCCAACCAGCCGCCGGATGCGGTGGTGTTTCCGCACAGCACGCAGGAGGTCTCCGACATCGTGACGCTCTGCGCGGCCCATGGCGTGCCGGTGATCGCATTCGGCACGGGCACCTCGCTGGAAGGCCATGTGAATGCGCCTTTCGGGGGCGTCTGCATCGATATGAGCCAGATGAAGGCGGTCATCGCGGTGCATGCCGAGGATCTCGACTGCGTGGTCGAGGCCGGCGTCACCCGCAAGGAACTCAACGAGCATCTGCGCGACCAGGGCCTGATGTTCCCGATCGATCCCGGTGCCGACGCCTCGATCGGCGGCATGGCGGCGACGCGGGCCTCGGGCACCAACGCGGTGCGTTACGGCACGATGAAGGACAATGTCCTGGCGCTGACCGCCGTGATGGCCGATGGCGCGATCGTGAAGACCTCGACGCGGGCCCGCAAGACCTCGGCAGGCTACGACCTGACGCGCCTGCTTATCGGCTCGGAAGGGACGCTGGGCATCATCACCGAAATCACGCTGAAGCTGCACGGCATTCCTGAGGCGATCTCGGCCGGCATCTGCCCGTTCCCGTCGGTCAAGGCTGCCTGCGACGCGACGATCATCACCATCCAGTCCGGCTTGCCGGTGGCGCGCATCGAACTGATGGACGAGGTGATGATCCGCGGCGTCAACATCCATTCCAAGCTCGGCCTGCCCGAGACGGTGATGCTCTTCGTCGAGTTCCACGGCACCGATGCGGGCGTGAAGGAGCAGTCCGAGCGCTTCGGCGAGATCGCGGCCGAGTTCGGTGGCGGACCGTTCGACTGGGCAACCAAGGCCGAGGACCGCAGCAAGCTCTGGCAGGCCCGCCACGACGCCTATTGGGCGGCGCGCGCCCTGCGTCCGGGCGTGGAATCGGTTGCGACCGATGTCTGCGTGCCGATCTCGCAATTGGCGGATTGCGTCGAGGAGACCAAGCGCGACATCGAGGCGAGCGGGCTGATCGCGCCCATCGCCGGCCATGTCGGCGACGGCAATTTCCACACTCAGCCGCTGGTCGACCTCTCCGACCCCGAGGAGGTCGCGCGGGCCGAGGCCTTCATCGAGCGGCTGGTCAAGCGGGCGCTCGCCATGGGCGGCACCTGCACCGGCGAGCACGGCGTCGGCCAGAAGAAGATCAAATATCTCGAAGCCGAGCATGGTGCGCCGGCGCTGGCGGTCATGCGCCAGCTCAAGCGCGCGCTCGATCCGCAGAACATCCTCAATCCCGGCAAGATCCTCGTGCTCTGACGGAAAGAACCCGGGCGATCTCCGCGTCGACGATCTTCGAGATCCTGATCTTGTAGATCGCATCGGGTCTTTCGAAGATGTCGTGATATTGCCGCGACTTGGCTGCATGGTCGGTTTGACTGCATGATCGTGGCGCCCCCTGACATCGTGGTGCCCTGAGACGAGGATGAAGCTGGACGTTGCGTGAGACCCTGACAGTCCTGGCCGGCCTGCTGGTGCTGGCACTGCTTGCCGCGCTGATCGGGCCGGGCTTTGTCGACTGGCGGGGCTACCGGCCTCAGATCGAGGCGCGGCTTGCCGGCGCGCTCGGCGTCGAGACCAGCATCGGTGGCGGCATCGGGCTGCGGCTTCTGCCGTCGCCGCGGCTGACGCTGCAGGATGTCCGTTTCGGCGGCCGGACGCAGGAGGCCAGCACGGCAGCCGTCGAACTGCTGACGGTCGAGCTCGGGCTCTCGGCCCTGGCGCGGGGCGAGTTCCGCATTGCCGACGCGAAGGCCGAGGGTGCGACCGTCTCGGTCGTTCTCGACGAGGCCGGGGTGATCCGCCTGCCGTCCCGCACCGGCTCGGGCCTGCCGGCGCAGACCAGCCTCGACCGCCTCGCCATCGGCCGCTCGGCCCTGATCTGGCGCGAACCCGGCAAGGAGCCGGTGACGCTCGCGCCGATCTCGGCCGAGATCTCCGCCATCAGCCTCGCCGGTCCATGGCGGATCGAAGGCGAGGTCGCGGGCTCCTCGCTGCGCGTCACGACCGGTGCCATCGAGCCGGACGGCCGGCTGCGGGCCAAGGCCTTCGTCACGGGCGAGGACATCCAACTCGGCTTCGACGGCAACTTCCTCTTGCCCGGCGCGGCTGGTGGCATGGGCCTGGGTCTCGACGGCGCCTTCACGCTGTCGCCGGGCGGCGCGCTCGCCGTCTCCGGCAAGGTCACGGGCGGCAGTCGCAAGCTCGATCTCGCCGGCATCGTGCTCGACATCGCTGGCGGGGCGGCACGGCTGGAAGGCGAGGGGCAGTTCCTGCCCGGGACCGGCTCCGGCTCGCTGGCGCTGCGGGCGCGCCGGCTCGATGCCGATGCGCTGGCTGCGGCGCTGGGCGAGCGGGCCGGGTTCGAGCGCGCCTTGCAGACGCTGCCGGGCCATTTCGACATCTCGCTCGATCTCGACCAGCTGATCTGGCGCGGTGAGGATTTTTCCGCCTTCGGATTGCGCGGCCGGCTCGCGGATAACGGGCTGTCCGATGCCACGGCCTCGATGCGGGTCGCAGGCGCCCTGATCGGCGCGAGCGGTGCGGTCGATGCCAATGGCGTCGCGGGCAAAGTCAATGTGAAGGCCGAGGATTCGCGGCGCATCGCGCTCGTCGCGGCGCGGGCAGGGCTCGACCCGGCACTGGCCGATCTCGTCGCCGGGCTCGGGCAGATCGATGGCGAGGCGATCGGCGCCTGGGATGGCGGCCGGGTGGCGCTGCAGCGCTTGCTTGTCACCGGTGCATCGGGCGTGAGGCTCGATCTGTCGGGCGACGTCACCGCCGAGCGGCTGGTCGCGAAGGCTTCGCTGCAGGGTTTCGATCTCAACACCCTTCCGCCGGCCGAGAGCTTCGGCGGGCTGATCGGGCGGCGCGACCTCGCGCTCGACCTCAACCTGACCAATGCGCGCTTCCGAAATGCGCCCCCCGGCTCGGCGAGCCTCGATCTGCGCCGCGAGGGCGCGATCTGGCGGCTGAGCCGGCTCGCGATCGACGGCTTCGGCGGCGTCAACGTCTCCGGCTCGGGCGCGCTGCTGGCCGAAGGCGGCGAGATTTCGGGCCGCATCCGGGCGCCGCGCTTCGAGACCGTCGCCGCGCTGGCCGGGCCGCTTCTGCCCGAGGCGGCACGGCAGGTTCTCGGCCGCGTCGGCGACGGGCTGTCGCGGCTCGATGCCAATTTCCGCCTGACGCGGGCACCGGCCGGGGACACCGGCGTTGCGATGGATGGCTCTGCACAGGCCGGGCGACTTGCGCTCAATGGCCGGATCGACGGTGGCGGACGCTGGACCGGCGCGACCTTGCGCTTCACGCTCAGTGACCGACGCCAGGTCTTCCAGGCGCTGGGCTTGCCCGTGCCGCGACAGGCGGGACCGGGCGAACTCGTGATGGAGCAGACGCCGGGCCGTCTGGTCGGCACGCTGGCGGGGCCCGGTCTCTCGATCGTGCTGGAGAACGAGGCGTCGGCACAGCCGAAGCTGACGATCCAGGCGGACGGGCTTGGCCAGATCCTGCCCGAGGGCGCTTCCCGGCTGCTGCCAGAGGGCCTTGTCGACGCCCATGCGCGGGTCGGTTTTGCGCCCGAGACGGTCTCGCTCGACGATCTCGTGCTCAATCTTGGTGGCGCCAGCGCGCGCGGCAATGTCGCCTTTGCGCGCGAGGGCGGCCTGACCGGGCGGCTGGCCGTGCCCGGCGTCGATCTGCGCACGCTTCTGGGCTCGGCGCTGGGCGCCGGTCCCTCGGGAGCCGCGACCTGGTCGACCACCCGTTTCGGCGCGGCGGCGGCCCTGCCGGATTTCCGGCTCGCCATCGAGGCCGCGACGCTGATCGCGGGAGAGACCGTCACCTTGCGCGACGCACGCTTCAGCCTGCGCGCCGACCAGGAGGGCCTGCGGCTCGACGATCTGACGGCGGCCTATGGCGGCGGCCGGGTCGGCGGGCGCTTCGCGACGCGGCGCGAGGGCGGGCTGGCGCAGTTGTCCGGCCGGCTCAGCCTCGATCGCGTCGATCTCGCTCCACTGACGGGCGGTGCGCTCGGCGGCAAGGTCTCCGGGCAGTTCGAGACAGGTGGCTCCGGCGAGAGCCCGGCGCGGCTGATCGCCGGCTTGAGCGGGGCCGGAAGCCTGAGCTTCATCGGCGCGAGGCTGAGCCGTTTCGATCCGGCGGCCTATGCGCGCGTCATCGCCGCGACGGGCGAGGATGCGTCCGAGAGCGACACGTCGCGGCTGCAGCAGCGGCTCGGCGAAGCGCTGGATCGCGATTCCTGGGCGCTGGGCGACGTCACCGTGCCGTTCACATTGGCGGGCGGGCTGGTCCGGCTGCAGCAGTTGAGCTTCGACAGCGCCGGCCTGCGGGCCGAGGCCAGCGGCATCGTCGATCTCAGGGCGCTGACGGCCGATCTCCGGCTCGGGCTGAAGCCGCTCGGGGCCTTGCCGAAGGGCTGGCCGGGCGATGCGCCGCAGGTCGGCGTCGCCTGGCGCGGTGCCCTGGCCTCGCTGCGGCGCGAGGCGGATGTGAACGCGCTGTCCAACATGGTCGCGGCGCGGGCGCTGGCGCGCGAGATCGAGCGCGTCGAGGCTTTCGAGGCCGATGCCCGCGAGCGCGCCGCCCATTCGCGCCGGCTGCGGGCCGAGCGCGAGACCCGCGAGAACGAGCGCAAGCTCGCCGAATTCGTCAAGGCCGAAGAGGAGCGCCGGATCGCCGAGGAGAAGCGGGCCGAGGAGGCGAGGCGGCTGGAAGAGGTGCGACGTCTGGCCGAAGAGCGACGGGCCGAGGACCTCAGGCGGGCCGAGGAGGCGCGCCGGCTCGTCGAGGAAAAACGGGCCGAGGAGCAAAGGCGGATCGAGCAGGTGCGGATGGAGCAGGAAATGCGCCGCCGCATCGAGACCGAGGAACGGGCCGAGCGCCTGCGTGCCGCAGCCGAGCGAGCCGCGGCGGAACGGGCTGCGACGCAGCAACAGCAGCCGGGACCGTTGATCCTGCCCGGCGCACCGCGGGACGCTTTCCCCGATGGAATCCAGCCATTGGCCCCGCCAGTCGATATCCAGTCCGTGCCGCGCCCGCTGTCGCGCAGCCCGCAGCCGAACTGACCGGGCGCGTTCGCAGTCTGATTCAACTGGTTGCGGTGTTGATTCAGGCGGCAAGCCTAAGCGGCTGATACAAAACAGTTTCAGGCGATAGAGGCGCACGCCTACCGCAACAATCGCACCGTCATCCCGGGCTTGCCCCGGGATCCATCCGAGGGCGCATCCCTGTCCAGGACAGGGCTCTAGGATGGATCCCGGAACTCCGCTTCGCTGCGTCCGGGATGACGCGGAGGTTCGGTCGCGTCGCGACTTACGCGCCTGCCAGGCGCCGGTAATGCGCCAGCACATGCAGCCGCAGCGCGGAGGACAGGTTTACCGCCTCGCGCCCGGTATCGATCGTCGCGATCAGTGCCGCCACGGTGACCCCTTCGGCTGTGGCGATCTCCTTCAGCGCATCCCAGAACGGCTCCTCGAGCGAGACACTGGTGCGGTGGCCGGCGATCGTCAGCGAACGCTTGCGCTCGGCGCTCACGGCTTGGACTCGTGGTCCTCGCCGGGCAGGCGGTGGCCTTCGAGCGTGCGCGCGGCCTTGTCGCGCTCGGCCTCGGTGAGTTCGCGCTCGGCCTTGGTGCGGCCGAAGCTGATGCGGTTCTGCTGCGCCTGCGTCTCGGCATCCTGCCGCGCGCGCTGCTTGCGGGCGCGGCGGAGATTGACGATCTCGGCCGTCATCGCGGGCTTTAGACCGAGGGACCGAGCATCAGCTCGGGCTTCACGGTCGCGTCGAAGACATCCGGCTCGACGCCGGCCTTGAGCGCCTCGTCGCGCAGCGTGGTGCCGTTGTGATGCGCGTTCTTGGCGATAGCGGCGGCCTTGTCGTAGCCGATCACCGGGGCAAGCGCCGTCACCAGCATCAGCGAGCGCGAGAGCAGATCCTTGAGCTGAGCCTCGTTGGCGACGATGCCGACGACGCAGTTCTCGCGGAATGAGTCGCAGGCGTCGCCAAGCAGGCGGACCGATTGCAGGAAGGCGGCCGCGATCACCGGCTTGAAGACGTTGAGCTCGAAATGGCCCTGGCTCGCGGCAAAGCCGATCGTGGCCTGGTTGCCGTGGACCTGGGTCGCGACCATGGTCATCGCCTCGGCCTGGGTCGGGTTGACCTTGCCGGGCATGATCGAGGAGCCGGGCTCGTTCTCCGGCAGGCTGATCTCGCCGAGGCCCGAGCGCGGGCCGGAGCCCATCAGGCGGATGTCGTTGGCGATCTTGAACAGGTCCATGGCAAGCGCCGTCAGCGCGCCATGGGCGAAGGTCATGGCGCCATGGCTCGCCAGCGCCTCGAACTTGTTGGGAGCGCTGCGGAAGGGCAGGCCGGTCAGCGTGGCAGCCTGCTTGGCGAAGAGTTCGGCGAAGTCGGGATGGGCATTCAGCCCGGTGCCGACGGCGGTGCCGCCCTGCGCCAGCGCGTAGAGACCTTCCAGCGAGGCTTCGATGCGGCCGATGCCGAGTTCGAGCTGGGCGACATAGCCGGAGAATTCCTGGCCCAGCGTCACCGGCGTCGCGTCCTGCAGATGGGTCCGGCCGATCTTGACCAGATCCTTGAAGGCCTCGGCCTTGTCGGCGAGCGCCTGCTTCAGGTTTGTCACGGCCGGCAGCAGCCGCTTCGTCAGTTCGGTGGCGGCGGCGATGTGGATCGCGGTCGGGAACGAATCGTTCGAGGACTGGCCGCGATTGACGTGGTCGTTGGGATGGACCGGGCTCTTGGCGCCGAGGCCGACGCCGAGGATCTCGTTGGCGCGGTTCGCCAGCACCTCGTTGGCGTTCATGTTCGACTGCGTACCCGAGCCGGTCTGCCAGATCACCAGCGGGAAATGGTCGTCGAACTTGCCGGCGAGAGCCTCATCGGCGGCCTGGTCGATGGCGCCGGCGACTTTCGAGTCGAGCTGGCCGAGCCCGCTGTTCACCCGCGCCGCGGCCTTCTTGACCATGACCAGGGCATGGACGAGCGGCAGCGGCATCCGCTCGCGCTCGCTGCCGATCCTGAAGTTCTGCAGCGAGCGCTGCGTCTGCGCGCCCCAGTAGCGATCCGCAGCCACGGCGATCGGGCCGAAGGAGTCGGTTTCGGTACGGGTCTCGGTCATGGAGGGCCTGCTGGTTGGGGCTGTCCGCCGACGCCTGGCCGGCGTCGTGGACGCCGGCAGGGACGTCCGACGTGTCAGGTTTTCTTGCGGAAGGAATCGAGGCTGACGACCTGGGCTCCGCCGTTGTCATCGGCCTCGGCGGCATCATCGGGCTCGTCCGGGCTCGCCTTGGCAGCCTTCGCACCAGCCTTGGCGGCAGCCGCGGCATCACGCTCGACCTTGCCCTTGATGGCGGGCACGCCGGCCGGCTTGGCCTTGACGGGCAGGGCGACGGGAGCCGGAGGCGCCTCGCTCGGCTCTGAGCCGGCGCCGCGCGGCTTGGGGCTCGGAGCCTGGTCATTCGCGGAGGCGCTGTCGGCGCTCTCCTGCGTCTCGAATTTCAGCCCGAACTGGACCGACGGATCGAAGAAGGTGGTGATCGCGTCGAAGGGGATCAGCAAACGCTCCGGCACGCCCGAGAAGGACAGGCCGACCTCGAAAGCGTGCTCGCTGACGCTGAGGTCCCAGAACTGGTGCTGGAGCACGATCGTCATCTCTTCGGGATGCTTCTCGCGCAGGCGGGTGGAGACCCGCACACCCGGCGCCGTGGTGCGGAAGGTGACGTAGAAATGATGGTCGCCGGGCAGGCCGTCGCGTCCCGCTTCCGTCAAAATCTTGCGCACGACCCCCTTCAGTGCCTCCTGCACCATCAGATCGTAGCGAAGAACATCCTTTGACATCGTGCCGAGATTTCCGCTTCAGACCCGGCAGGACGCCGGCAGGCCATCGAAAAAGAAGTGGAGGCTTCTGTTGCCAGGCGCCTCCGGGCCCCGCCTTACGTCGCTAAACGGAAGGACTTAGGTTTGGGAACCAGCACCGCTTACGCGGCGACAGCGACCCGAGCATTGTTGTCATTGGCAACTATGCGTTAGCCCTATAACGGCGGAACCATACCGGGCAAAAGAACGGCCTTTACACTCTCGTCGATCCTATTTCGCCCCCGCCGCAACCCTGCCGATAGTGGCCTGGCCAGCCCGCGGTCCAAGATCCCGCAGGCCGCCCTAGAGGCTTTCGCCGCAGGGCTGTGGTGGAGGCGCCGGGTACCGCCCCCGGGTCCGAAAAGCTTATTCCGACGCTCGTTTATCGCCATAGCCGATCTTGCGAACGGCAAGCCCAATATAGGGGCTGCATCGCCGCGGGGAAAGAGAAGAAGGGCGCCTCCCCGGCTTATTTCCGAAGCGATCCGCCGGGGTGCCCTTTTCAGTAGAGGACGCTGCCGTCATAGGCGTGGATATCGAGCGCTTTTTCATTGCCGGTCCGGTCCCGCCCGGCCACCTCCCAGCGCTCGCCCGAGAGCACGATCTCCTCGATATGGTCGACGCCCGAGCGCCAGGCGATGCGGCGCGCGGATTCCTCCGATACCTTAGGTGCCTTTGCATGCGGAGCCCTTGCATGCGGAGCGTTCGCCTGCTTCGCGATAAGCTTGTCGTGGATGTGGGTCTTTTGGTTCGGCGCCTCGGACATCCCGGCCAAGACCGTGCCCGTGCCAGCCAGGCCCGCCGTCAGCCAGGCTGCGGCGGCCATGCAACCAATCTGCATCATCATTCCCTCCTGCCGTTTTCGACGGGTTCAGGAGGCGCAATGATTGTGGCCGGGCGACGGGCGGAGACTGCCCCTATCGGTCAACTCCTCTCGCGATCGCGTGATCGGGCCGGTGTCAGGGCTTTTTTAAGCAGTCAGGGCTTGGCGGAGGCGGAAGCCGGGCGGTCACGCTCCATCTTGATCACCGTGCCGTCATTGGCGCGCAATTTGATCTCGATCGCGGCGCCGGTGCTGTCGCGGCCCTCGATCTCCCATTTGCCGTCATCGAGCTTGATCTGCTCGACACGCACGAGGCCATGGTCGTTGGCGATGCGACGCGCATCATCCATCGAGATCCCGGGTTCGGACGGCTGGATCGGAGCCGGCGCCTGCCCATGGGCCACGGTCGCCGACAGGGCGAGCAGGATAGACAGAACCAGCGTTTGAAGGGCGATGCGAACGGTCATGACGATACCTCCGTCTGTTCCGGGCACGAATGGGCTCGGTGGAACAACCGCCCAGCAGGAGCCAGGTTCCGGCTGCTGACAGGAGCCGACCGTCCGGTGATAGAGAACGGGCGAGAAAGCAGGGGAAGGCCGGCTCTCCGGGGCGCGCCATCGCTGCGAGCTGCGCTATGGTGGCGCCGCTTTTGTCGAGATTCGGTCGGTTGGCGGCGATTGGGGGTTTTCTGTGAGTTACGCGGACGTCCAGTATCTCAATATGGTTCGGCGCGTGCTCGATGCGGGTGACGACCGAATGGACCGGACAGGGGTCGGAACCCGTTCCGCCTTCGGCGAGATGATTCGGTTCGATCTCTCGGGCGGTGAGATGCCGTTTCTGACGACCAAACGAATCTATTGGAAAACCGCGATCAAGGAGATGCTCTGGTTCCTGACGGGCGGGACAAACATCCAGCAGCTTCTCCAAGCGAATGTCAGGATCTGGTCCGATTGGCCGCTTGCCCACTATCGCAAGGCGACGGGCTCTTCGATCTCCCAAGCCGATTTTGAAGACAGGGTGCTCGCCGACGACGCCTTCGCCGCGGAGTGGGGAGAGCTCGGCCCGGTCTACGGCAAGCAGTGGCGGCGATGGCTGGATTCGAACGGCCAGCAACACGATCAGATCGCCACTCTCATCCATGCCCTGCGAAACAACCCCACCAGTCGAAGAATGCTGTTCCACGGCTGGAATGTGGGTGAAATCGACCAGATGGCTTTGCCTCCATGCCATATGGTCTATCAATTTCACGTCAATATCTCAAAAAAGCAGCTCAACTGCTTGCTTTTCCAGCGCAGCGCAGACGTCCTGACCGGAATCCCTTTCAACTGGACGGGCGCAGCCGCCTTGCTGCTCATGCTTGCGCAGCAGGCCGATTTGACACCGGGCGAGCTGATCTGGGTCGGTGGCGACGTGCACGTTTACGCCAATCATCTGGAGCAACTTCATGAACAGATGGCGCGTCAGCCGCGGGCGGCGCCCATGATGCGGCTTGCGCGGCGTCCGCCGTCCATCGATGAGTACCAGATCGAAGACTTCATCGTGGAAGGGTACGATCCTCACCCTGCGATCAAGGCAGACGTCGCGGTTTGAGTGGGCTGCCAGGGGCCAGCAGCAGAGCCGCGACCGATTGCCAAGTCGTTCGGCGTCGCAGCCGAGCTTGCGATTGAGCGACGGACGGCTCTGCATCTCCGCAGAGCGGTGACCGCGCTTATCGGAACGGTGGCGAGTACTGCAGACCGCCTTGCGTCCACAGCGCATTGGGGCCGCGCTGGAGCTTCAGGCGCGATTGGCCGCCGAGATAGCGGTCGAAGGATTCGCCATAGTTGCCCACCGTCGCGATGATCCGCACGACCCAGTCGTTGCTGACGCCCATCGCTTCGCCGAACTTGCCGTCCTGTCCGAGGAAGCGCTTGATCTCCGGATTGGTCGATTTCACCATCTCGCGCACATTCGCCTGAGTCACGCCGAGTTCTTCGGCATTGACGAGAGCCGCGACCGTCCAGCGCACGAGGTTGAACCAGCCCTCGTCGCCGGTGCGGACCCAGGGGCCGAGCGGCTCCTTGGAAATGACCTCCGGCAGGATGGCATAGGCTTCGGGGTCCTGAAGCTTCAGCTTGACCGCCGCCAGAGCCGAGATGTCGGTGGTGTAGGCATCGCAGCGGCCGGACTCATAAGCCTTCAGCGCCTCCTCCGAAGTTCCGAATGCTGCTGCCTCGTATGTCATGCCGAGCTTGCGGAAATAGTCGGCGAGGTTGAGTTCGCTCGTCGTGCCCTGCGCGACGCAGACCGAGGCGCCGCCGAGCTTGGTCGCGCTATCGACGCCGAGCTTTTTCGCCACCATGAAGCCCTGGCCGTCATAATAGTTCACGGCCGTGAAGGTGACGCCCTGGCCGAGATTGCGCGACAGCGTCCAGGTGGTGGTACGTGGCAGGACGTCGATCTCGCCGCCCTGCAGCGCGATCAGCCGGTCCTTCGAGGTCAGGGGGACGAACTTGGCCTTGTCCTGATCGTTGAAGATCGCCACCGCCAGCGCCCGGCAGATGTCGATATCGAAGCCGTTCCAGCGACCGGCCGCGTCCTGGATCGAGAAGCCGGCGACACCGGGACTGGTGCCGCAGATGACGTGGCCGCGCTCCTTGATCTTGCCGAGCGTGCCGCTCGTCTGTGCCATCGCGGGTGTGATCGCTGCCGCCAGCGTGGCCAGTCCAAAAACCCATCGCTTCATCGTGATTCCCCTTTTTGTTTCGGTCATCGTCAGGCACAGCTCTTCTCGAGCAGCGGACACGTTCCGCCGCGTTGGTTTTCTCCCGCTCTTCTTGGCTCAGGCGACCTTGGCGGCCGGCTTCTGCTCCAGCGCGACCAGCAGCGCGTCGAGGTCGTTCCAGAGGTCGTCGATATCCTCGAGGCCGATGCTGATGCGCAGCAGCGGACCTTTCGCGGTCCAAGCCGTCGCGGTCCGGTCCTGAGCGACCGCCTGCGGCGCGACGAGGCTGCGCGTGCCGCCCCAGGAGGCGCCGATCGCGAAGAGGCGCAACGCGCTCAGCGCCGTGCTCATGGCGTCGTCGGCGACGGGCTTCAAGACGAGGCTGAAGAGGCCCGATGAACGGCCCATGTCGCGCTTCCAGATCGCGTGGCCCGGGCAGGACGGCAGCGCCGGATGCAGCACGCGTTCGACCAGGGGATGGTCGACGAGCCGGCGTGCGAAATCCTCCGAGACCTTGCCCATGTGGGCGATGCGCAGACTCATGGTCTCGATGCCGCGCAGCGCGAGTTGGCATTCGTCCGGCGAGACGCCGATGCCGAAGCCGCGGAGGATTTCCTTCAGCTTCTGGCGCAGCGCCATGTCCTTGACGGTGACGGAGCCGAGCAGCAGATCAGAATGGCCGCCGACATATTTGGTCAGCGCCTCGCAGGCGAAATCGGCGCCGTGCGCCAGCGGCTTGAAGATCAGCGGCGTCGCCCAGGTGTTGTCGCAGCCGACGAGGACGCCCCTGGCTTTGGCGGCCGCCACGATAGCCGGTACGTCCTGGACTTCCATGGTGTTGGAGCCGGGCGACTCGACCCAGATCAGCTTGACGGTGGGATCGATCAGCCCGGCGATCTCCCCGCCGATCATCGGGTCGTAGACCCCGTGGGCGATGCCGCGCGGCGCCAGATAGTCCTCGCAGAAGCTGCGCACCGGCGGGTAGGCGCTGTCGGGGATCAGCACCTTGTCGCCGGGCATCAGGACCGACAGCATCACGATGGTGACAGCGGCCTGGCCCGAGGGCACCAGCACCGTCCGCAGGCCGCCATGCAGCGCCGTCAGTTGCGCTTCCAGCGTGCGGGTCGTCGGAGTGCCGTGGAGCCCGTAGGTGTAACCATCGAAACCGCGATGCTTGCGCGCCATGAAGCTCGCCCCGTCGGGATAGACGATGGTCGAAGCCCGGTGTGTTGGCACGGCGAGGCTGGCATAGCCGTCCTCGTTGACGGTGGGATGATGAACACAGAGCGTCGCGTCATGCATGGCGTTTTCTCTTCGAAGGTCGGTGATCGTCAGGAGCGGAAGCGGCGCGAGACCTTCAGGTTGAGGTCGCTCTGCACATGGAATTCGCCATGCCATTTGCTGACGCGGACCATCTCGACGGCCGTTGCCGCATTCAGCGAGGTCTGCTTCAAAGCGGCCGGGCGCGCGTCATCGCTCGCCGGCCGAATGGCCAGCTCCAAATCCAAATTCATCGGCAATCCTTGAAGAAACGTCTGAGGCGCGTTCGTGGAAGGATAGCCGCGGGAGGAGCACTTACAATTCGTAGCGAGGCATAGCTCGATGCTGAAATGTTATGTCGGTCAGCGCGCTTCCATGAGGCAGTCGATAAAATCGCGCACGAGTTGGGACTTTTGCCGGTCGGGCGGCAGGATCAGGAAGCTGCGGCTGTGAACAGCCGGCTCGAACGGGCGCAAGACGAGCCGGCTTTGATCATGGCCGGCAATGGCATAGGGGCTGACCAGGCCGACGCCGACACCTTCCGAGACCAGCGCGCAGACCGTGGCTGCATAGATTGTTTCGACCACGGCGCGCGGAGGCGCCGCCCCAGCCTCGGACATGATCATGTCGAAGCGCTGGCGGGCCCGGTCCTCCGGGACATAGGCGACGAAGTCGACGCCGGAGAGGTCATGCGGGCCGATCGTCTCGCGTTCCGCCAAGGGATGGCCGATCGGGATGGCGCACAGGGCGCGAGGCTGGACAAAGACCTGATGCAGCACGCCGGTGACGTCGATCTCGTCTGCTGCCAGCCCGATGTCGAAGATGCCGGATGCGATCCCGTCCCGGACATCGCGCGACGGCAGCACCATCAGTGTGACCGTCGCATCCGGACGCAGGTCGCGGAATCGTCGGATCGCATTGGGGACGATCGAGGAACTCAATGCGGATAGCGTTGCGACGCGCAACTGCCCCCCGCCATAGTCGCGGATGCGGGCGGCGCTTGCGCGCAGCCGATCCATCCCGCGGAAATTGGCCTCGACCTCTGCAAAGAAGGTCCGTCCCTCCGGGGTCGGCACGACACGGTTTCGCACCCTGTCAAACAGCGCGAAGCCGAGCGACCGCTCCAACTCCGCAATCAGGCGGCTGAGCCCGGGCTGGGTAACGCCGAGGATTTCGGCCGCGCGCGAGACGGTCCCCGCCTTCATGACAGCGGCAAAGACCTCTATCTGTCGGCTGTTCATGGCGACGATCCTGCGGGCTGCGGCATTCGGTTGAAGTCATATCCAACCTCCACCGGTTTTAACTCACGGATCGCGTCGGTCGTCGCCCGCGCCGAGTCCAGTCGTCGCTGATCGGGACGAGACCTCACCTCACTTCCAACGATGCCAGACGGGGCGAAGGTGCGCGACGAGCCAGAGAAGGCCGCGCGGCGTAAGCCGAGGTCCATCGCGCGATGGACCGTCGCCGACTATGGCGCCCAATCAATCCAACGCGCCAGCGCCACATGCCTCTCATCGACGTCGCAATCATCAGGTCGAGCACCCCATGGCAGCATCCGGCTACTGCACCGCTTTGGGCAGCCACAACGCGAGTTCGGGGAACCACATCAGGATGATGACCGCCAGGATGTAGACGAAGACGAAGGGCATCACGCCGGAGAAGACGTCGGTGATCGGCCCGCCGTCGCGGCGCATGCCCTGCAGGACGTAGAGCACCGTGCCGTCCGGTGGCGAGACCAGCGCGATCTCGACCAGCATGGTGACGATGACGCCGAACCAGATCGGGTCGTAACCGAGCGCGACGACGACCGGGAACACCACCGGGATCGTCGTCACCACCATGGAGAAGCCCTCCATGAAGGTGCCCAGCGCCAGATAGAAGCCGATGATCAGCAGCATGATGGCCCAGGGCGGCAGCGGCATCTCGCTGACGAGCTTGGCCAGCGCCTGCGGCACGCCAAGGCCGACGAAGACGTAGTTCAGCACATAGGCGCCAAACAGGATCAGCCCGATCAGTGCCGTGTTGCGCGCGGTCGCCTCGGCGGAGGCGTTCAGCATCTTGAGGTTCAGCCGGCCTTCGATAGCGGCGAAGACCATCGACCCGATGACGCCGAGCGCGGCCGATTCGGTTGCGGTTGCGAGCCCGCCATAGATGGTGCCGAGCACGATCAGGATCAAAAGCGCGGTCGGCAGCAGATCGACGAGGCTGCGCAGCTTGTCTCTGAAGGGCAGGCGCGGGGCGTCCTTGTCGATCAGCGGGGCTGCCGTGCGCGCCTTCCACAGGATCACCAGCACGAACAGGACGACGACCAGAATGCTCGGCCCCACCGCGGCGAGATAGAGCGCGCCGACGGAGGTCTCGGTGATCAGGCCGTAGATGATGAAGGTGATGCCGGGTGGGATCAGGTTGCCGAGCGCGCCACCCGCTGCCAGCGAACCGAGCACCATTTTGGGGTCGTAGCGCGAGCCCTGGAAGAACGGCAGCGCGACCGATCCCATCGTCGCGGCGGTCGCAACCGACGAACCCGAGATCGCCGAGAACACGCCCGATGCCGCGATGTTGGTGTGCAGCAGCCCGCCGGGCATCCGGTCGAGCCAGACATTGAGTGAGCGGTAGAGCCGCTCGGACAGACCCGAGCGCAGCAGGATCTCGCCCATCAGCAGGAAAAGCGGCACCGCCACGAGCACGAAGCTGGAGGACGGGCTCCAGACGGTCTGGCCGATGAAGGTCCAGAACGGGCGGTCGGAGAAGGCAAAGCCGACGATCAGGCCAAGCACGCCGAGCGCCGCGCCGACATAGATGCCGGCCCCGAAGAACAGCAGGAACAGCCCGACCAGCAGCAGCACCTCGCCGATCAGGTTGGTGTTGGGGCCGACGCCGAGGGCGCTCATGCCGACCATCAGGCCGACGAGCGTGAGCAGGAAGACGATCGCGATCACGGCCTGGGCTCCTTGGCCGAATATCCCTGGGCCTCGAGCGCGCCAACCGCCTCGAGCGCCTCGGCGGCCTCTTCGTCATAAGTCCGGGCGTGCAGCAGCGCCTCGGCTTCCGCCCCGCGTCCGGCGATCACCAGCAGCGTGCTCTCGGCCAGCATCAGCAGGATGAGCACGAGGAAGACGATGATGCCGAAGGTCCACAGCCCCTGCGGAATCCAGAGCGGTGTTCGCAGCAGGCTGATGTCGGTCGCGCCGAAGAGCAGCGATTCATCGACGAGTTCCCAGGCGCCCTTGGCCAGGAAGGCCATGAACACCGCCAGCGCCGCCAGGCTGAGAAGGTGCATCGGGTAGCGGACCGTGGCGGGCAGGAAATTGATCAGCACGTCGATGCGCACATGCGCCCGGGTGCTCAGCGTATGCGCCAGGGCCCAGGAAATGCCGAAGGCGAGCGAGTATCCGGTCAGTTCCGTCGTCGCTTGCGAGGAGAAGCCGAGGAAGCGGCGCGCCAGCACGTCGAAGGTTATGAAGGCGGCGCAGAGGATGAAGCCCCAGCCGGCGGCATAGCCCATGACGGTGCCGAGTTTGGCGATCATCCTTCGACAGAAGGACGCCGCGACGATCGAGGTCGAGAGCATCGCGGCGTGGTTCCTTGCCCGGCGTTGTCTATTTAGGTTCGCTTACTTGGCGCCGTTCATTTGGCTTCGTAACGGACGCCGGTGATCGGGGCGACGAGCCGGTTGTAGGTCTCGCCGCATCGCTCGCCGCAGCGCTTGACCCAGGCCGGCAGCACCGCGGTGCTCAGGCTGGCGCGCAGGGTCGCCATATCGGCCTCGGTCGGCCGGGTCACTGTCATCGGCTTGTTCTCGACGACATGGCCGATCTTGCAGCCTTCCTTACGGCCGGAATTGCAGGCGATGCCGTCCTCGGTCGCCTCCAGCCCCAGCGCCCATTGCTGGTCCTCGACCTGCTTGAAGGTCGCCTGCATGAATTCGCGCACGGCCGGATCGAGCTTGTTCCACCAGGCGAGGTTGGCGACATAGGCCGAATTGCCCCAGGAGACGGGCAGCGCATACATGTGCTTGGTCACCTCATACCAGCGCGCGCCATTGCCGGTCGCAGTACCCGTGATCGCGCAGTCGACGACGCCGCGCTCCAGTGCGCCATAGACTTCGGGAAAGCCGATCGCCGTTGGCTGTGCGCCGATCGACTGGACGAAATCATTGGAGGAGCCGCCGGCGGTGCGGATGCGCCGGCCCTTGAGGTCGGCCAGGCTGGTCACCGGCTCGCGGCAATAGAACACCTGCGCCGGATAGGGGAAGGTCGCGATGATGCGCACCCCGAAGCGTTCCAGCTCCTTGTTGACCTCGGGCAGCACCGCGTCGATCACCTTGCGCGACTGGGCATGCGAGGGGTTCATGCCGGCAAGGTCGGACATCTCCAGCATCGGTACGTCGCCCGCCACCGTCGGCAGCGCCGGCGCGCCGATGTCGATCTGGCCCGAACGAATGACGCGCAGCAGTTCGGGACCTGTCAGTGCCCGCTCGGGCCAGCTCGCCAGCGTGACCTTGATGCGCCCGCCGCTCTTCTCCGGGATGCCCTCGCGCAGCATCGGGATGTCGACCTTGGTATATTGCGGGATGGTCGGCGAGAGCTGCGTCACCATGGTGATATTGACGGTCGGCCCGGGGGGCAATGTCTGCGCGATCGCCGGGCCGGCCAGCATCAGGACCGTCGTCGCAAACGCTGTCGCTGCAAGGCGATAACTGCGTGTCATTGGGTTCGTCCTCCCGGGCGCTGCCATGGATTGGCGGTGCATCCGTCCATCATGGATGCAATCGCGATGCCTGCAAGGGCGCGCCGCGAGCATGCCGGCCTTTTTGGCCTGATATGTCTGTCATGCCGCGGATGCGATTGCGGGCGCCAGCAACAGAGCCCCAGGACGCGGCGATCCGCGCATTGCCGCGTTCCAGAGCGCTGAGTGCGCGTGCCGGGGCAAGCCATGTGCACAAGCGCCAGCCGTCATGTAAACGACGCCCTGTCGTCGGCACCGCTTCCGAATCATTCGCAGTCAGGGAGAGTTGCGGCCGTCATGGCGAGCTGGAGCAAAACAGGGTGACCGGAAAACCGTTCGACATTACGAGCGACGCGCTGCTGAGCCATATGATGGCGCAGGTGACGGGGCTCGGGGATTTCAGCCTCGCCGACGTGACGACCGAGGGCTGCGGCCCGCAGCCGGCGATCAAGGCGCCGATCGCGGTATGAGCCTCACGATCCGCCCCGCCAGGCCCGATGAGGCCGGCCTCGTGCTCGATTTCATCAAGGCGCTCGCCGATTATGAGCGGCTGGCCGACCATGTCGTCGCGACCGAAGCGGAGATCGCGCAGGCGATCTTCGGCGAGAATCCGCGCGTCTTCTGCGACATCGCCGAATGGGATGGTGAGCCGGCCGGGTTTTCGGTCTGGTTCTACACCTACTCGACCTTCAGCGGCCGGCACGGCATCTGGCTGGAAGACCTGTTCGTGCATCCGCATCTGCGCGGGCGCGGCATCGGCAAGGCGTTGATCGCGGCGCTGGCGAAGCGCTGCGTCGTGGAAGGGCTGCCGCGCCTGGCCTGGTGGGTGCTGAACTGGAACGAGCCGTCGCGCGTGTTCTACCGCTCGATCGGTGCGAAGGCCCAGGACGAGTGGACCGTGAAGCGGCTCGACGGCGAGGCGCTGCTGCGGCTGGCGGGGGAGGGCTGAGATGGCGGGCCTTCCCATCGTCCTGGTTGCTGCGATCGCCGATAATGGCGTCATCGGCGACGACAACCGCCTGATCTGGCGGCTCAAGACCGATCTGCGCCGGTTCAGGAGCCTGACGCTCGGGCGTCCCGTCGTGATGGGGCGCAAGACCTTCCTGTCGATTGGCAAGCCGCTGCCGGGCCGGGAGACGATCGTGCTGACGCGCGATCCGGGTTTTCGCCCGGAAGGGGTCCATGTAGCGCATTCGCTGGAGGAGGCACTGGCGACCGGGCAACGCATCGGCGTCGGCATGGGAGCCGATTCCGTGACGGTGGCGGGCGGTGCGGACGTCTACCGGCAGGCGCTGCCGCTGTCCGATCGGCTGGAACTGACGCTGGTCCATGCGACGCCCGATGGCGATGCCGTTTTCCCTGAATGGGATCGGTCGGCCTTCGTCGCGGACGGGCGCGAAAGCCACCCGCGCAGCCTGGATGACGAGCATCCCTTCACCTTCGCGACGTTTCGCCGCCGGGCCTGAACGGCTTTCCTTTGACGATGAATGCCTTGCGTCGTTGACGAATCCATGGCCCATGCCCAAGTCAGCGCAGCGTTCCCCAGCAGGGGGGCGCTGACAAACGACCGCTGTTCGCCTATTTGCACGGCAGGTCGGTAGAAAAGGGAACGGCGCGAGTATGCCTTGGAGCAACCAGAGCGGCGGTGGCAATAACGGGGGCGGACCCTGGGGCCAGCGCGGGGGAAGCGGCGGCGGCGGTGGCGGCGGCCCCTGGGGCGGTGGCTCCGGCGGCGGCAGTGGCGGCCCACCCGATCTGGAGGACATCCTGCGTCGCAGCCAGGACCGGCTGAAATCGATGCTGCCGGGCGGCAATCTCGGCGGCCGCGGGCTGGTTATCGGTCTCGTCGTGCTGATCCTGGTGTGGCTGATGACCGGCGTCTATATCGTCCGGCCCAACGAGGTTGGTCTGAATCTTGTCTTCGGCAAATTTGTCGGCAAGACTGGCGAGGGGTTGCAGATCAACTGGCCCTATCCGATCGGCAGCGTGATCAAGCCGCAGGTGACCAACGTCATCACCACCGAGGTCGGTTTCCGGACCGTCGAATCCGTGCGTACCACGCGCCAGTCCGACGTGATCGAGGAAAGCCTGATGCTCACCGGCGACGAGAACATCGTCGACATCGACGTGATCGTGCAGTGGCAGATCGATCCGGCCGCGCCCGAGAACTACGTCTTCAACATCCAGGACCCGCCGGGCACCGTGAAGGCCGTCGCCGAGAGCGCGATGCGCGAGATCATCGGCCGGCGCAACATCCAGCCCGTGCTGACGACCGACCGCGCCGCGATCGAGACCGAGGTGCGCCAGCTGATGCAGGAGACGCTCAACGGCTACAATGCCGGCGTGCAGATCCGCCTCGTGCAGCTGCAGAAGGTCGATCCGCCGCAGCAGGTCATCGACGCCTTCCGCGACGTCCAGGCGGCGCGCGCCGACCAGGAGCGCCTGCGCAACGAGGCGCAGACCTATGCCAACCGCGTCATCCCGGAATCGCGTGGTCGCGCGGCGCAACTCGTCCAGGCCGCCGAGGCCTTCAAGCAGCAGACGGTGGCCGAAGCCCTGGGTCAGGTGAGCCGTTTCAACTCGGTCTATGAGCAGTACAAGCGGGCGCCGAACGTCACGCGCGAACGTCTCTTCCTCGAGACGATGGAGCGTGTCATGGGCGGCACCGACAAGATCATCATCGACGGTTCTGCCAACGGACAGGGCGTCGTGCCCTATCTGCCGCTCGACCAGTTGCAGCAGAGGCGCCCGGCTCCGGGCGCCCCCCAGACGGGAGCTGTCCGATGAACGGCGGCATCATCCGCATCGGCCTGCTCGTCGTTCTCGGCATCGCGGCCATCGTCTTCTACGCCATGACCTTCGTGGTGCAGCAGACCCAATCGGCTCTCGTGCTGCGCTTCGGCGCGGTGCGCAGCGTCGTCACCGCGCCCGGTCTCTATTTCAAGTTGCCGGCGCCGTTCGAACAGGTCACCCTGCTCGACAACCGCATCCTCGATCTCGACCTGCCGGCGCAGGAAATCATCGCCTCCGACCAGAAGCGTCTCGTCGTCGATGCCTTCACGCGTTACCGCATCTCCGATCCGCTGCGCTTCTACCAGGCGGTCAACAACATCCCGCGCGCGAATTCGCAGCTCGCCTCGATCGTGAACGGCAACGTTCGCTCGGTCCTGGCTGATGCGAGCTTCACCTCGATGGTCCGCAACGACCGCTCGCGGCTGATGAACCGCATCCGTGACGAGGTGAACCGCGAGGCGGCCCGCTTCGGCATGACGGTCGTCGATGTTCGCCTGCGGCGCGTCGATCTGCCGGCTGCCAACTCGCAGGCGGTGTTCCAGCGCATGCAGACTGAACGTCAGCGCGAGGCGGCCGAAGCGCGCGCGCTCGGCGGGCAGCAGGCGCAGGAGGTCAGGGCCGACGCCGACAGGCAGGCCACCGTGATCGTTGCCGAGGCGCAGCGGAATTCGGACGTGGTGCGCGGCGAGGGCGAAGGTGAGCGCAACCGCGTCTTCGCCGAAGCTTTCGGCCAGGACGAGGAGTTCTTCACCTTCTACCGGTCGATGCAGGCCTATGAGGCCAGCATCAAGCCCGGCGATACCCGGATGGTGCTGTCTCCCGATTCGCAGTTCTTCCGGTTCTTCAACGGACCCAATGCGCCCCGGCGCGACACGGTCCAACCAGTGCCGGCGGCACCGCCCGCGCCGGCGCGGCCCTGATTCTCCACGCATAGGCGTCGCGCATGTTCGATTTCATCGCGGCGCTGGGCCTCGTTTTCGCCATCGAGGGCATCCTGTTCGCGGCGGTTCCCAACCTCGCAAAGGATGCCCTTCGCAGCGCCGCCGAGACGCCACCGGAACGCATGAGGCTGATCGGCCTCGGCTCGGCGGTGCTCGGTGTCCTGCTGGTCTGGCTGGCACGAGGCTGACAGCAGCGGCCCAGGCAGGCGGCGCATGATCGTGTTCGATAGCAGGATCGTGTGTCGACCTTCCGCCGCAATTTGCGGTTCAATTGAGGTCAGCGTTTTGCGCCGAACGGCTCGGTGCGAATTTTCTTCACGAGGACACTGATGGCAACGAAACCCGTCTCGGCTTCCGGATTCCTGACCTCCCGCGCACGGCAGGTCGCTCTCGTGGCCAGCGTCGGAGTTCTGTCGCTGCTGGCGTCCCCCATCCTCGCCCCGGCACAGACGGCGGCCTCGCCGGTGCTGCAGGGGCAGGTCTCGCTCGCCGATCTCGCCGAGCGGGTGATGCCGGCCGTGGTCAACATCGCGGCGGTGACCACGAGCGACACACGCGGCCGCACGCTGCCGCAGGTTCCGCAGCTCGGACCCGACACACCCTTCGGCGACCTGTTCGAGGAATTCTTCAACCGTCGCGGCCAAGGTCAGCAGGGCCGTCCGGGCCAACCCGGCCAGGGCCAGCAGGGCGAGAACCAGGCGCCTCAGCAGCGCCGCTCGCAGTCGGCCGGCTCCGGCTTCGTGATCGATGCGTCGGGCATCGTGGTCACCAACAACCACGTCATCGGCGACGCCAACGAGATCACCGTGATCTTCAACAGCGGCCTGCGCCTCAAGGCCGAGGTGATCGGCAAGGACGCCAAGGTCGATCTCGCCGTCCTGCGGGTGAAGCACGACAAGCCGCTGCCAGCGGTGAAGTTCGGCGATTCCGACAAGATGCGGATCGGCGACCCGGTGATGGCGATCGGCAACCCGTTCGGCCTAGGCGGTTCGGTCTCGTCGGGTATCGTCTCGGCGCGCAACCGCGACATCCAGCAGGGCCCCTACGACACCTATCTCCAGACCGATGCGGCCATCAACAAGGGCAATTCGGGCGGACCGCTGTTCAACATGAACGGCGAGGTGATCGGCATCAACACCGCGATCCTGTCGCCGACGGGCGGCTCGGTCGGCATCGGCTTTGCCGTGCCGTCCTCGCTCGCGAGCAACATCGTCGAGCAACTGCGCGAATTCGGCGAAACTCGCCGCGGCTGGCTCGGCGTCCGCATCCAGAGCGTCGATGACGCGACCGCCGAGGCGCTCGGGCTCGGGACGGCGCGCGGCGCGCTCGTCGCCGGCATCGACGACAAGGGCCCGGCCAAACCGGCTGGCCTCGAGATCGGCGACGTCGTCACCAAGTTTGACGGCAAGGAGGTCAGGGATTCCCGCGACCTGCCGCGCATCGTCGCAGCGACGCCGGTCGGCAAGGACGTGCCGATCACGGTCATGCGCAAGGGCAAGGAAGAGGTGAAGACGGTCAAGCTCGGCCGTCTCGAGGATGGCGAAAAGGTGCAGCCAGCCTCGGCGCGTACCCCGGCGGAACCGCCCAAGGCCGCCGTTACGACCGCGCTCGGCCTCGAATTCTCGCCGCAGACCGAGGAACTCCGGAAGCGCTATTCGATCAAGGACGGCCTCAAGGGCGTCGTCATCACCAAGGTCGATCCCAACTCCAACGCTTCCGACAAGCGTGTCCTGGTTGGCGAACTGGTGGTCGAGATCGGTCAGGAGCCGGTCAACTCGCCCGAGGACGTGACCAAGCGCCTCGACGCGCTGAAGAAGGAGGGCAAGAAGTCGGCCCTGCTTCTGGTCTCGAACGCCCAGGGCGAGGTCCGCTTCGTCGCGGTGTCGATGAACTGAGCGAAGACCCTGTTGTCTACCAAGGGCGGCCCGTCGTGGCCGCCCTTTTTCATGCGTCGATCGGAGACCCGCGATGAAACTGAGCGACATTCCCTTCGTCACCACGGACTGGTCCACGGTGCCGGCCGAGCGGCACGCGGGCGACGTCGGCGAGGCGATCTGGCGCACGCAGCATTTCGGGCCGGCGGAAAACCGCATCCGGGTGCGGATGGTCGAATATTCGCCCGGCTATGTCGCCGATCACTGGTGCTCCAAGGGGCACATCATCCTGTGCCTTGAAGGCGCGATGGAGACGACGCTGGAGGATGGCCGCGTGATGCCGCTGACGGCCGGCATGACCTATCAGGTTGCCGACGGCGCCGAGGCCCACCGCTCCAGCACCGCGACGGGCGCGAAGCTGTTCATCGTGGATTAGAGCTTGATGATTTTGCGTGGAAACACGGTGTCATCCCGGACAAGCCGCGAAGCGGCGCAGCTCCGGGATCCATTATAGGGCTCCGTCGGTGTCCTGTGATGGATCCCGGGACGACCTGCGGTCGCCCGGGATGACGGCCGTGTTTCGGAGTGAAATCATCAGGCTCTAGTTCCGGGTGATCTCGGCGCCCGTATAGCCCTGCGCATAGAGCAGCGCGGTGAGATCGGCATGGTCGAGCCGCGCATCCGCCATAGCTGCGACCGCCGGCTTGGCGCGGAAGGCGACGCCGAGCCCGGCCTCGCCCAGCATGGCGAGATCGTTGGCGCCGTCGCCGATCGCCAGCGTCGCATCGGGCGCCAGGGCGAAACGCGCGCGCAGCTCCAGCAGCGCGTCGAGCTTGGCCTGCTTCCCCAGGATCGGGTCGGTGACCTTGCCGTTCAGGATGCCGCCATCGGCGATCAGGACGTTGGAGCGGTGCTCGTCGAAGCCGATCGTCGCGCTGATCGGCCCGGTGAAGACCGTGAAGCCGCCCGAGACCAGCGCGGTATAGCCGCCATGGCTACGCATGGTCATGACCAGTTCGCGCCCGCCCGGCGTCAGCGTGATGCGCTCCGCGATGATCTCGCCGACGACGGAGAGCGGAACACCCTTCAGCAGGGCGACGCGCTCGCGCAGCGCCGGCTCGAAGGCGATCTCGCCGCGCATGGCGCGCTCGGTGATGCCTGAGACCAGATCCTTCAGCCCGACATAAGCCGCGAGTTCATCGATGCACTCCTGGCCGATCATGGTCGAATCCATGTCGGCGAGGAGCAGCGCCTTGCGCCGGGTCGCGGCCGGCTGGACGATGATGTCGACCGCGGCATCGCCAAGCAGGGGGCGAAGATCGGCTTCGAGCTTGCGCGCATCGCCGGCTTCCGCGAAGAGGTCGGCGGCGATCTCGCCATCAAGGCGCTGCGTGCTGATGGCGCCGGGCAGGGCGCTTTCGAGATGCCTCAACAAGGCATCATCGAGCAGGGCCTGTCCATGAGCGGAAACCAGTGTCGCGACGAGCATGGGAGGACCGGGTCAGGTGACGATGGAGGCGGGCAGGATCAGGGCGGTGCTCATCGCAGGTCCGACCGCGAGCGGCAAGTCCGCACTGGCGGTCGAGATCGCGCGGCGCTGCGGCGGCACCGTCGTCAACGCCGATTCCATGCAGGTCTATGCCGATCTCAGGATCATCACGGCGCGACCAACGGAGGCCGAGGAGGCGAGCGTTCCGCACCGCCTCTACGGCCATGTCGACGGGGCGATCAACTATTCGGCGATGCGCTACGCGGCCGATGTCGCGGGCGTGCTGGCGGAGCTTGGCCGGGCCGGTTCGCTGCCGGTCCTGGTCGGTGGCACGGGGCTGTATTTCAAGGCGCTGACCGAGGGGTTTTCGGCGATTCCGCCTGTGCCGGAGGCGGTGCGGACCGCCTTCCGTGCTCGCGTCGCGGAGCAGGAAACGGGACTGCTCCATGCCGAACTCGGCCGTCTCGACCCGGCCATGGCGGAGCGGCTGAAGCCCGGCGACCGGATGCGGATCATGCGGGCGCTCGAAGTCTTCGAGGCGACCGGGCGCTCGATCGCGAGCTTTCAGGGCGAGCGCCATCCCGGGCCGCTGGATGGCTTGCCGCTGTTGAAGCTCTTCGTCAGTCCGGAGCGCGAGGAGGTGCGTGCGCGCATCGATCGGCGTTTCGAGACGATGATGACGCAGGGCGCGCTGAATGAGGTCGTGGCGCTGCGTGAACGCCGGCTCGATCCGCTGCTGCCGGTGATGCGCGCCCATGGCGTGCCGGGCTTGATCGCCCATCTCGACGGGACGATCGGGCTCAATGAGGCGATCGCACGCGGCCAGGCCGATACGCGCGCCTATGCCAAGCGGCAGGTCACCTGGTTCCGTCACCAGATGGCGGGGTGGCAGGCGGTGGCGCCCGATGCCGCGCTCGACACGGCGCTGCGTGCGCTCGATCCCGGAACCTGACCTCAGGCTGCGGCCGAGATGCGGCCTTCCGCGACGCGAATGCAGCCGCGGCCGTCGTTCTTGGCGCGGTACAGCGCGCGGTCGGCGCGCTCTATGAAGGCGGGAAGCGATTCTCCGCTCAGGTGGGTGGCGATGCCGAAGCTGGCCGAGACCTGGAGCGACAGCGTCTCCGACACCGGCAGGCGGCGCGCCGACAGCATCTCCTGAATGCGCTCGGCGGTGCGTTGGGCGATGGCGAGATCGGCGCGCGGCAGGAAGATGGCAAACTCCTCGCCACCGAAGCGGCCAACGAGATCGCGGTCCGTCCGGACCAGTCCCAGCAGCAGGTCGGCAAAGGCCCGGATGACGGCGTCGCCGGCCGGATGGCCATGGCTGTCATTGACGGATTTGAAATGGTCGAGATCGACCACGATCAGGGACATCTCGGCCTGGCTCTCCTGGCAGGCCGCAATCGCGGTATTGGCCTTCTCCGTGAAGGAGCGGCGGTTGAGCAGCGCCGTCAGCGGGTCGGTCTCAGCCAGACGGCGCAATTCCTGCTCGCGCTCCTCGCGCTGGCCGATCTCTTGCGAGAGGGCGCGGCGGGTGGCGCGTTCGCGGCCGATCTCCAGCGCGAGCGTTGCGGCGCGGCTCTGCAGGGTCTGGTTGGCGGCGGTCAGGTCGGAGACGTCGGTGATCGTCAGGACCAACCCATCGCCGAGCGGCGCGACCGCGATCTGCAGCCAGACCGTCCGGGTGCCGGAGGCAAAGGAGGTCTCGATCATATCGGCGCGGCGCAGTTCGATGGCATAGAGGCAGCGACGCCAGACCATCGCATCGGCCAGGAAGGGCAGACTTTCCTGTGGGTCACCGTCGAGAAGGTCCTCGCCCTCCCGGCCCGCGATGGCCGCGGCACGGCGGTTGGCAGTGATGATCACCGTGCGCTCGATATTGCCCGCGTCGTCGCGGATCGCCCGCAACGCGACGATGCCCGAGGGCGAGGTGTCGAGAACGGTGGTCAGCAACTCCTCGCGGAACTGCAGCGGCTGGCTGAAGACGATCAGGAAGCGGCTGCCGTCCCGGGCCGTCGCCGGCATGATCAGCCTTTCCCAGAGACAGACGCGGACCGTCTTCAGCGAGCGATGGACCGTATAGCGCGGCACACCGTCGGCGAGAGCCCGGTCGCAGCAGGCGATGGTGAAGCGCGCGAGCTGCGGCGTCATCGTCGAGACGCTCTCGCCGAGGCGATCGCCGCCGACATAACGGATGATCTCGCGCCCGTAATGGACATAGGCATAGTCACCGTCGCCCGTGGGCGCGAGCACCATCAGGTCTGAGCCGAAGACCGGCATCACCTCGTCGCGGAAGGCCTCGTAGGGAACGCCGGTCTGTCCTTCGGCGCTCGATGTGAAGCGGCGCAAGAGCTCGGCCACTTCAGGCGCATGGGCCCGGGCGGCGATGTTCTCCGTATGAATTTCCTGATACATGGCCGTCCCGTAGCGAGTGGCGCGAGACTAATGACGCCTCGTTGAAAAAGTGTTCCGTTACGGTAGCGGATTCGCCATAGCGCTGCATTCGGGCGCATCGCGATCGTTGCGGTTGTGACGGTTAGCGCTTGACCGGGCGGCGCGTGTCGATTAGCGTCCCGCAATATCTGCAAAGGGTCGAAGCGCGATGCGCAAGCTTATTATCGTACGGGTGCGCTGGTAGGGGCCGGTTCTTGATTGAACCGCGTCGTCCCGACGCCAGCGCATGTCCAGGCCCCTCGAGGGCCTTTTTTATTGCCCAAATCTCCCACAGACCAAAAACAAGCCGCAGGAGGACGTAATGAGCGAGATGATGACCGGTGCCGAGATGGTCGTCCGCGCGCTGCAGGACCAGGGCGTCGAACATCTGTTCGGCTATCCGGGCGGTGCCGTGCTGCCGATCTATGACGCTCTGTTCCAGCAGGACAAGGTCAAGCACGTCCTCGTCCGGCACGAGCAGGGCGCTGTCCATGCGGCCGAGGGCTATGCCCGCTCGACGGCCGGCAAGGTCGGCTGCGTGCTCGTCACCTCCGGCCCGGGCGCGACCAACGCCGTCACGGGGCTGACCGACGCGCTGCTGGATTCGATCCCGCTCGTCGTCATCACCGGCCAGGTCCCGACGCATCTGATCGGCTCGGACGCCTTCCAGGAATGCGACACGGTCGGCATCACGCGCTCCTGCACCAAGCACAACTACCTGGTGAAGAGCATCGCCGACCTGCCGCGCGTCCTGCACGAGGCCTTCTTCGTCGCCGCCAATGGTCGACCCGGCCCGGTCGTCATCGACATCCCCAAGGACATCCAGTTCGCCACCGGCGTCTACAGCCGGCCGCGCGACAACCAGCACAAGACCTACCGCCCGACGGTCAAGGGCGATCTGAACAAGATCAAGGCTGCGGTCGAACTGATCGCGAATGCCAAGAAGCCGGTGTTCTACACCGGCGGCGGCGTCATCAATGCCGGCCCGCACGCCTCGGCACTGCTGCGCGAACTGGCGCGGCTGACCGGCTTCCCGGTGACCTCGACGCTGATGGGGCTCGGCGCCTTTCCGGCCGCCGACAAGCAGTGGCTCGGCATGCTCGGCATGCACGGCACCTACGAGGCCAATCTCGCGATGCATGACTGCGACGTCATGATCAATATCGGCGCACGCTTCGACGACCGCATCACGGGGAGGCTCGACGGCTTCTCGCCGCGCTCGAAGAAGATCCATATCGACATCGATCCGTCCTCGATCAACAAGACGGTCAAGGTCGATATCGGCATCATCGGCGACTGCGCCCATGTGCTCGAGGACATGGTCCGGATCTGGCGCGAAACCTCGCCGCAGATCGACAAGACCGCGCTGACCGCCTGGTGGACGCAGATCGACGGCTGGCGGGCCCGAAAGAGCCTCGCCTACAAGCAGTCGGGCTCGATCATCAAGCCGCAATACGCGATCGAGCGGCTCTACGAGCTGACCAAGAACCGCGACACCTACATCACCACCGAGGTCGGCCAGCACCAGATGTGGGCGGCGCAGTATTTCCGCTTCGAGGAGCCCAATCGCTGGATGACCTCCGGTGGCCTGGGCACCATGGGCTATGGCCTGCCCGCCGCCATCGGCGTGCAGATGAAGCATCCCAAGGCGCTCGTCGTCGACATCGCCGGCGAGGCCTCGATCCTGATGAACATGCAGGAGATGTCGACGGCGGTGCAGTACCGTCTGCCGGTCAAGATCTTCATCCTGAACAACGAGTATATGGGCATGGTCAGGCAGTGGCAGGAACTGCTGCATGGCGGGCGCTATTCGGAGAGCTATTCGCAGTCGCTGCCCGACTTCGTGAAGCTGGCCGAGGCCTATGGCGGCCACGGCATCCGCTGCTCGGATCCTGACTCGCTGGATGATGCGATCATGGAGATGATCGAGACGCCCAAGCCGGTGATCTTCGACTGCCTCGTCGCCAAGCAGGAAAACTGCTTCCCGATGATCCCGTCGGGCAAGGCCCATAACGAAATGATCCTGCCCGATTTCGAAGGCGACACCGGCGAGATCATCGACGCCAAGGGCAAGCAACTGGTTTGACAAGGCGCCGTCATGCTCGGGCTTGACCCGAGCATCTCAGGCCGGGTGGGCTACCTCATCCTGCGCGAGATTCTCGGGCCAAGCCCGAGAATGACGAGGTTGCGCGGCAGGGGAGGGACATCATGACGACCATCGGCCTGATCGGCGGGATGAGCTGGGAATCGACGGCAGTGTATTACCGCCTGCTGAACGAGGGCGTGCGAGCGCGCCAGGGCGGGCTGCATTCGGCTGATGTCCTGCTGCACTCGCTCGACTTTTCGCTGATCGCTGAGATGCAGGCGAAGGGCGACTGGGAGGCCGCGGGCGATGTCCTGGCCGACAGTGCCAGGCGCCTCGAGCGCGCGGGTGCGGGTTGCATCGTGCTGTGCACCAACACGATGCACAAGCTCGCGGACAGGATCACCTCGGCCACCAAGGTGCCGTTCCTGCACCTCGCCGATGTCACCGCCAAGGCGATCAAGCGCAGTGCCTCGCGGCGCCCGCTGCTGCTGGCGACGCGCTTCACCATGGAGCAGCGCTTCTACCGCGACCGCCTCTCGGCCTTTGGCATCGAGGCGATGGTCCCGGGCGACGCCGAGCGCGATGACGTCCATCGCATCATCTATGAGGAGCTCTGCCGCGGCCGGATCGAGCTTGCCTCGAAAGCGCGCTATCTGGCGATCATCGCCGATGCCGCCGCGCGGGGCGCCGACGGCGTCATCCTAGGCTGCACCGAGATCGGCCTGCTGATCTCGCAGGCCGACACCACGCTGCCGGCCTTCGATACGACGGCCCTGCATGTCGAGGCAGCGCTCGACTTTGCCGCACCGGCCGAAAGCCGTGCGGCATGACCCGGATGGCTGGCATCAGGCGCGCTATATTGTTATCTTACTGGCCGTCTTACCGTGAGGGCGCGTCATGACGACAACCAAGCTGTCGACCAAAGGGCAGGTCATCCTGCCCAAGAGCGTGCGCGATGCCGGTGCCTGGCTGCCGGGGACCGAGTTCGAGGTGATTCCACGCGACGGGGGAGTGTTCCTGCAGCCCAAGACGGCGAGGAAGCGCTATACGATCGACGATCTGATCGGCTGCCTGCCCTATGAGGGACCAGCCAAGACACTCGAGGAGATGCAGAAAGGCATTGATGACGCGATGCGCGCGCGATGGGAGCGCAAGAAGGGATGATCGCGCTCGATACCAATATCGTCGTGCGATTGATTACCGAGGATAACCCTCGGCAAGCGGCTCGTGCACGCGCTCTGATCCTGGCACGCGGCGGGCTGGTACAGATGACGGTCGCCATGGAGACAGAGTGGGTCCTTCGTTCCGTCTACGGGTTTTCGCGCGCCCAGATCGCTGTCGCCTTCTCGCTCCTCGGCGCGACGGACAGGCTATACGTCGAGGACGCCGACAGATTTGCTCTCTCCCTCGACGCCTATCGCAGCGGAATGGATTTTGCCGATGCGATCCATCTTGCAGGATGTGGCGATGTTGCCGGATTTGGCACTTTCGATGCGGCACTTGTCGCTGGTGCCGCTCAGGCTTTCCCAATGATCAACGTCATCGTCCCATGAGCCCTGTCGCACCATGAAACTCGTCATCGCCAACAGGAACTATTCGTCCTGGTCGCTGCGGCCCTGGCTGCTCATGACCGAATTCGGGATTGCGTTCGAGGAGGTCGTTGTCCCCTTCGGCCCGACCTTCGACGATCCCGCCTGGAAGCGCGTCATCGCGGACTACTCGCCCGCCGGCAAGGTGCCGGTGCTGATCGATGGCGCGATCCAGGTCTGGGAGTCGCTGGCGATCATGGAATACATTGCCGACACTCGCCCTGACCTGCCGATCTGGCCGCGTGATCCGGCCGCGCGGGCGATGGCGCGCTCTGTTTCCAGCGAGATGCATGCCGGCTTCTCGGCCCTGCGCGGCGCCTGCCCGATGAACCTCGCCTGGGTGCACCCTGAGCGCGACCGTGGCCCCAAGGTTGCCGCCGACGTGGCCCGGATTTCGGCGATCTGGTGCGAGGCGCGTGAGCGCTTCGGTGCGGCGGGATCGTTCCTGTTCGGGGCCTTCAGCGCGGCCGACGCGATGTTTGCGCCGGTCGTGGCTCGCCTCTCAGGCTATTCGATCCCCCTCGACCCGGTCTGTGCCGATTACGTATCCGCCGTCACGGCAACAAAGGGCTACCAGGCCTGGCGCGATGCCGCCCTGGCCGAGCCCTGGATCGTCGCCGAAGACGAGGTCGACGAGCCCATCCTCACCGATTTCCGCCCGCATCTCTCTGCAAGCCGAGCCACATCATGAACACCTCGTCGCATTACCCGAACGCCCCCGTCGCCCAGCCCGTCGCCCGCCACACGCTGGCGGTGATCGTCGACAACGAGCCGGGCGTGCTGGCGCGCATCGCCGGTCTGTTCTCTGGCCGTGGCTACAACATCGAGAGCCTGACCGTCTCCGAGACGGAGCATGACGCGCATATCTCGCGGATCACGGTCGTGACCTCGGGCACGGCCAACGTGATCGACCAGATCAAGGCGCATCTCGACCGGCTGGTGCCGGTGCATCGCGTCGTCGACCTGACGCTGCAGGGCGAGGCGCTGGAGCGCGAACTGGCGCTGGTCAAGGTCGTCGGCAAGGGCGAGCATCGGGTCGAGGCGATGCGGCTGGCCTCGGCCTTCGGCGCACGCACGCTCGACGCCTCGCTGACCTCCTTTGTCTTCGAGCTGACCGGTTCCACCGAAGAGATCGAGCGCTTCATCAAGCTGATGACCGCGGTGGGGCTGACCGAGGTCTCCCGCACCGGCATCGCCGCGATGAGCCGCGGGCCTGACGCGATGTGATTGGCGGATATCCGCGCCGGATGTTATGGATATCCGGCAAGGAGCGAAGCCATGAAGGTTCAGGTGGCGAAATGGGGCAACAGCCCGCCGTGCGGTTGCCCAAGGCGGTGGTGAAGCAGCTGGGCCTCATCAGCGGCACTACGCTCGACGTCAGTGTGGAGGGCGAAGAGGTCAGGCTTAAGCGCGTCACATCGGACAAGGCGAGCAATGATCTCCTCCCGACGCCTGAACCCTATCCCGTGACCGCCGAATGGCTTCTGGCCGAGGCTGAAAGGCTCGGTGGGCTGGCCAATGCACCTTTAGACGACTGGGATTGGGGGCCCGACAGAGGGTCGGAGATCATCTATGACGACTACAACCCCCGTCGCTGATTGCCGGTCCGGGGATGTCTACTGGGTCGATCTCGATCCTGTCATCGGTTCTGAGCAAGGTGGGCGACGTCCGGCTCTGATTATATCGAACGAGACATTGCATGCGATATCGCGACGGATCCTGGTCTGTCCCATCACGTCAAATCCCGGAAACTGGCCAACCAGAGTCGTTATTCCGGCCAGTGCCATTGTTTCCGGAGCGCTGTTGACCGATCAAGTCCGAATGGTCGATCGCGAACGGCTCCGGCGTCGGATCGGATCTCTCTCCGACGAACTTGTCTCACGCGTCGCGCACAGGCTTGCAGCTTATGTGGGAGTGCAGGTGGAACCCGCTTCAAAATGACACCGCCAAGCCTCGAACACATCGCCCTTGGGCTCGGCATTGTCGGCTTCGGCTGCTTTGCCTGGCCGATCCTGCAGCGGCTGAACGGCAAGGCACCGTCGGATGAGCCCGGCAGCGGTAAGAGCTTGCGCTCGCCGCTGTGGTGGGCGGGGTTCGTGTTGACCGCAGCGGCGATCTTCCTGCAGCGGATTGCGGCCCAGCAGGCCGCTGGGTCATAGACTGCAGGGCGAGCGCCTCTTTGCGCAGAGCCATTCTACGAGCATGGTACAAGCCTCTTGCGAGGGACCTCGGCCTGCGCTAGAGAGCCGAACCGTAACGTACGGTACGGCATTTCCAGGTTCCAGACGCATATGGCTGCGACACCCAACACAGCGGACACGGAAGAGCCCACGGCCCGCCAACAGGCCGTGCTCGATGCCGTGCTATCTTTAATGGTGGAGGAGGGCGACCAGCTCACCATGACCGCCGTGGCGCGCCGGGCGAGTTGCTCCAAGGAGACGCTGTACAAATGGTTCGGGGACCGTGACGGGCTGTTGACCGCGACCGTGCGCTGGCAGGCCGCGCGCGTCCGCGCCGGCCGCTATGACCGGCCCTCGCTCGACATCGCGACATTGCGCGACAGCCTGAAGGGTTTTGCCGCGACCTGGCTAACCGTGATCTCCAGCCCCACTTCGATCGCGCTGAACCGCCTCGCCATCGGCCATGCCGCCTCGCGCAAGAGCAATCTCGGCGGCATCGTGCTGGAGAACGGCCGCTTCGCCATCGCCGAACGGCTCCGGCCGGTGCTGGAAGCGGGACGCGAGGCGGGACTGCTCGCCTTCGACGAATCCGAGACAGCTTTCCGGACTTTTTTCGGCCTGGTCGGCCGCGACGTGCAGATCCGGCTCCTGCTGGGTGATGCGCTCACGCTGGCGCCCGACGGGATCGAGCGCGACGCCGCCCGGGCCACCGACCAGTTCCTCGCACTTTACGGGCGGGCAGATCCTTCGACGAAGGATTCCTCTACGAAGGCCTTGCCCGCACCGGAAGCCTGAAGAAACCACCCCAAGGACACCAAGGAAGGACTTTTTGACATGCGCGTTTATTACGATCGTGATGCCGACATCAACCTGATCAAGGGCAAGAAGGTCTGCATCGTGGGCTACGGCTCGCAGGGTCACGCCCATGCGCTCAACCTGCGCGATTCCGGCGTCAAGGACATCGTCATTGCGCTGAAGGCCGGCTCGGCCACCCGCAAGAAGGCCGAAGAAGCGGGCTTTGCGGTGATGACCCCGACCGAGGCCGCCAAGGTCTCCGACATCATGATGATGCTGACCCCCGACGAACTGCAGGGCGACATCTATCGCGACGAACTGCACGCCAACATGAAGCAGGGCGCCGCGCTTCTGTTCGCGCATGGCCTCAACGTCCATTTCAACCTGATCGAGCCGCGCAAGGATCTCGACGTGCTGATGGTCGCCCCCAAGGGCCCTGGCCACACCGTGCGCTCCGAATACCAGCGTGGCGGCGGGGTCCCTACGCTGATCGCGATCCATCAGGATGCGACCGGCAACGCCCATGATCTCGGCCTGTCCTACGCCTCGGCCAATGGCGGCGGTCGCGCCGGCATCATCGAGACGACCTTCAAGGAAGAGTGCGAGACCGATCTGTTCGGCGAGCAGGTCGTGCTCTGCGGCGGCCTGGTCGAGTTGATCAAGGCCGGCTACGAGACGCTGACCGAGGCCGGCTATGCTCCCGAGATGGCCTATTTCGAGTGCCTCCACGAGGTGAAGCTGATCGTCGACCTGATCTATGAGGGCGGCATCGCCAACATGAACTACTCGATCTCCAACACGGCCGAGTATGGCGAGTACGTCACCGGCCCGCGCATCATCACGCCCGAGACCAAGGCCGAGATGAAGCGCGTGCTGACCGACATCCAGTCGGGCAAGTTCACCCGCGACTGGATGCTGGAGAACAAGGTCAACCAGACCTCGTTCAAGGCGACCCGCGCCCGCATGGCCGCCCACCCGATCGAGGAAGTCGGCGCCAAGCTGCGCGACATGATGCCCTGGATCAAGGCCAAGGCGCTGGTCGACAAGACCAAGAACTGAGTTCGGCACAGAGGCGGCGCTTCGCAGCCTGAATCAACGGCTTGCGGCCTTGATTCAGGTTCGCGTCGCAAGCCTTTGTTCTGTAATGATATTACGAGATGCCAAGGAGGCGGGCGCAGCAATGCGCCCGCCTCCTTGCGTTCGGCCCGGCCGCCGCCATTAACCCTGCCGGGAACCGACGACATGGCGGCGCGTTCTCGGGTGCAAGGCAGGGACGAAGCGGAGCAGGGCCATGGCAAGGGATCGCCAGAACGCGAAACACGGTCGTTTCGGGGGCAACCCCTCCGAGGGTGAACGCATCCGGGTGGCGCAGCATGAGGCTGGTGAGGACTGGCCGTTGCTGAGCGCATTGTTGGGCGGTCTCGCGCTGGCTCTTCTCGTCAACACCTTCATCGGCCTGATCCCGGGCTAGTCGGCCAAGCCATCAGCGGAGGCATCGATATGAGCATCGAGGCGGAAGACCGCGCCAAGGCGCAAACGGAAGGGCCCGAAGGTGGCAGGAAGCTGCCGTCGATGCGGGCCGACGACCACAGCGATGCCAACCCCGCCGAGGAAACTCCAGTGGAAGCACGCCAGGGATTTCTCGGCGCGCCGGTGCTGATGGTTCTGCTCGGCGGGCTCTCGCTTGCCGTCGTTGCATGGATCGCCGTGGAGTTGTTCGCCTATTGAGACTGCCAACGAGTGCATTCGGATTGCCAGCCAGCAATGGGAGGTCGCGATGCAGATGCTGAAAATGATCGAAGGCCCGGTCGCCGCCGGGATGGGTCTGGCGCTGTCGCTGGCGCTGATGCTGGCCGTGATCCTGGGGCTTGCCTGAGGCGCCGCTTCGGGCTGGCGCCGTTTGCGCAAGGACGTGTGGCCTAGCGGGGCAGCATGCCGCCCTGTGTCGCCATCTCGGCGAGCCGGCCGGCGCCGTATAGCAGGGCGAAACCCCAGACCGTCGAGGCAATCCAGTTGGCAATCTGGAAGGGCCAGAACGGCATCTGGACGATGCCGGCCACAATGGCGATGACCGCCCGCAGCGGTCCGAAGAAGTGCCCGATCAGGATGCTGGCGACGCCCCATTTCTCGAAGAAGGCGTGGCCGCGAGCCAGGAGCTGGGGGTTCTTGCTGAAGGGCCAGTGGTGATCGACACGCGGCCCCAGGATCAGCCCAGCCCAATACGACACCCAGAAGCCGATGCCGGCGCCGGCCGACGCCGCGATCGCCAATGGCACAAGATTGAGCCCCGAGGCGCCTGCGGCCGCGCCGAAGGCCGTGAAGAACACGGTCGCCGGCACGATCCATGAGAGGATCGCCACGCATTCGCAGAACGCGATCAGGAAGACGATCGGGATCGCCCATTCCTGATTGGCGCGCATGAACTCGACCAGCGCCTGCATCCAGAGTTCGAGTTGGGCCATGTCTGTCCTGGTCGCTCGAGCGGGGGCAGAGGGCTTATCGCCGCCCCGCTGCGCCAACGCAATCGCGCTGGTGCTGACGATCAGTTGGCCTAAGCGAAGGGGCGCCTGCGTCCAAGGATGCCTTTGCCTTCTCCTGTCGATGGCTTAATCTCGCCCTCCACGACGAACGCAAGGCTCGGCCGGCGCCATCAAGAGCGCCTGACGCCGATGGGGAAACGGATTTCATGGAGTTGCAACAGCCCCCGCATGGCGCTGCGGGCGCGATGGATGTGCCGTCGCAAGGTTCCTCGCCCCGGCTCGATTCCGCCGTCGCGCTTACAGGGCTCGACATCACCTTCCATCTCGATGGCGGCCATCGCTACAAGGCCGTTACGGGCATCGATCTTGCCGTGGCGGCGGGCGAGTTCGTCTCGGTCGTCGGCCCGACCGGTTGCGGCAAGTCGACCCTGCTCAATGCCGCGGCAGGCCTCCTGACGCCGTCGGCAGGCACCGTCTCGATCTTCGGCAAGCCGCTGTCGGGGTTGAACCGGCGTGCCGGATACCTGTTCCAGGCCGATGCGCTGATGCCGTGGAAGACCGCGCTCGACAACGTCAAGGTCGCGTTGGAGCCGATGGGCGTGTCCGATGCCGAAGCGGACAGACGGGCCCGCGAATGGCTCGCCCGCGTCGGCTTGCGTGCCTTCGTCGACCGCTATCCGCACATGCTCTCGGGCGGCCAGCGCAAGCGCGTCGCGCTGGCGCAGATGCTGATCCGCGATCCCGAAATCCTGCTGATGGACGAGCCCTTCGGGCCGCTCGACGCCCAGACCCGGCAGATCATGGGCAACCTCCTGCTCGATCTCTGGTCGCGCGACCGCAAGGCCCTGATCTTCGTGACGCATGACCTGGAGGAAGCGATCGCGCTGTCGGACCGGGTCGTGGTGATGTCGGCGGGGCCGGCAGCGGGCATCGTCGCGGATTACCGCGTGCCGCTGCCGCGACCGCGCGACATTGCCGAGATCCGGCTGGAGAAGGCCTTCCACGAGATCCACCGCGATATTTGGGCCTCGCTCCGGGTCGAGGTGCAGAAGGCTTATGCGATGGGGGAGGGCAAGGATCTGGTTGAGAACAAGGATCTGGTTGACGGAGCAGCCTCATGAACCGCGTCAAGCTGCTCGCGCTGCAGGCGCTGGTCATGGTCGTTTTCCTGGCGCTCTGGCATGTCGTCACCACGACGAGCCTGTTCGGCGAGGTCAAGACGACGCAGTTCTTCTTCTCGACGCCGATCGCGGTGCTGTCGCGGACCTGGGCGCAGCTCACCGGCAGCGAGATCTACTGGCATCTCGGCATCACCCTGACCGAGACGGTGCTGGCCTTCGTCATCGGCTCGGCTGCCGGCATTCTGTTCGGCTTCGTCTTCGCCCGCAACGACCTGCTCGCGGCGGTGTTCGATCCCTATATCAAGGCCTCGAACGCCCTGCCGCGCGTCGTGCTGGCGCCGATCTTCGCGCTCTGGTTCGGGCTCGGCATCTGGTCGAAGGTGGCGCTCGGCTTCACGCTGGTGTTCTTCATCGTCTTCTTCAACGTCTATCAGGGCGTGCGCGAGGTTTCGCCGACGGTGCTGGCCAATGCCCGCATGCTCGGCATGAACGAGCGCCAGCTCTTCCGCCATGTCTACTGGCCCTCGGCGCTGACCTGGATGTTCTCCAGCCTGCACACCTCGGTCGGCTTTGCGCTGGTCGGCGCGGTGGTGGGCGAATATCTCGGCTCCTCGGCCGGGCTCGGCTACAAGATCCACGAAGCCGAGAGCGTCTTCGACGTCACCGGCGTGTTCTCGGGCATGCTGATCCTGGCGATCTTCGTGATCATGATCGATTCACTGGTGACGATGGTCGAGAGGAAGCTCTTGGTCTGGCGGCCGGGACAGAGTTCGACGACGACCTAAGGTCAACGGCGCTTGATCGTCGCCTGCAGGAGGATCATTGTTGGCTCTGCGGCGGCGGGGCGTGCCATGGAACTCGAGATCAACGGTCGTGTCGTCGACGAACCAAAGCCAGATGACGTCGCTCGCGCCGTCGCCGAGGTCGGCTCCGATCCTGAAGGCTGCATCACCCTTGTCGACGATGACGGCTATGTCGAGGCCCTCCGACGCGACGACGGCTCGTTTGGGCTGACCCGCCACGACGGGACCACCAAATTCGACGCGGCCGAGCCTGTCGATGCCGAGACGCTGAAAGCGCTCCTGCTGGCCTGCCTGCGCGGCGAAAAGCATTGGCGCAAGAACCATGACTGGGTGCGTGCGCCGTCGCCGTCGAAAACCGCCGCGGCTTCAGGCCAGCCGCCGGCATGGGCCGTTGCGGCCGTGGTCGCGTCTGTCGTTCTTGCCGTGGTGCTCGCCAATCTGTCGCGCGACTGGCTGCCCTTTCTCGACACTACGGTAGGCACGATCGCGCTGTTCGCGCTGCCAGTGGTCGTGATGATCGGCGCCATGATCGCCAATGTCGCGATCAAGATACATCGGGCCAAGAACTGGTTGCAGGTCCAGGGTCGGATCACCCGCTCGAAACTCGCCGTGCGGCGTCCGCCCGAGGGCAACGAGATCGGAACGGCGGTCAATGTGCCGGACGTGGCCTATACGTTCTCCGTCAGGGGACAAAGCTATCAGGGCAAGCGGGTCAGTCTCGGCGACATCAGTGGCCGCTTCGCGGAGGAGGCGGTGCGGCGCTATCCCGTAGGGGCCACCGTGGCGGTGTTTTACGATCCCAACGATCCGACGGATTGCGTGCTGGAGCGTGGTCTCGTGGTCGGTGCGCCGGCGGTAGCCGGCTCCCACCCGGCGGCGGGTGTCACGTCGGCAGCGACGCCGGCCGCGCAGAAGGCGGCGCTTGGCGGCTGTGTGCCCGGGCTTGCGGTGCTCGCCGTGCTCGGCGCGGGCGGCTACTGGCTGGCGACGGGCGGCGTGCAGGAGCTGCAGGCGGCGATGCCGCGCGCCGAGGTGCCGGTGATGCTGTGCGCGATCGGCTTCGGCCTGGTGACGCTGCTGTTCTTCATCGGCTATCGCCGCCGTCTCATGCGCGCGAATGCCTGGCCGGTCGTGCCGGGGCAGGTGACGGTGAGCCGCGTCGAGGAGCGCGCGGCCACCGGCGACGGCTCGTCCCGCAGGAGCTATGCCGCGGTCGTCGAATTCCGCTACGGGGTTGGCGATCTCCACTTCAGCTCTCGTCAGGTCGCGCTCGGCCTGACCACCTCCGGCTCGCGCAGCGCTGCCGATAAGGTCGTCGCCCGCTACCCGGTCGGGGCCACGGTCGAGGTGCATTACGACCCGGCCAATCCGTCCGAAGCGGCACTGGAGAACCCGACCGGCCTGAGCTGGCTCCTGTTCGGGATCGCGATCGCCTGCTTCGGCGTGGCGCTCTATGCGAGCCGCATCTTCCGCTGAGGTCGGCCGGCGTTCACCCCCGGTCTTTCGACGCAAGGCGGGGTTGGCGCGGGCTGCGCGACTGCTTTAGAACTGCGCCCCAAGAACGCTTTCAAAGCAAAGCATCCGCAGGGAAGGAAACCCGATGAACCGCAGACATATGATGGTGGCGGCCGGCCTCATGCTGGCGGCCTGGACCGCACCGGCGCTCGCCCAGAACGCCGAAAAGCCCAAGCTGACGCTCGGCGTCGGCGGCAAGCAGCTTCTGTATTATCTCCCGCTGACCGTCGCCGAGAAGAAGGGCTTCTTCAAGGAGCAGGGGCTCGAGGTCGAGATCAATGATTTCGGCGGTGGCGCCAAGTCGCTGCAGGCGCTGGTCGGCGGCTCGGTCGATGTCGTCACAGGCGCCTATGAGCACACCATCCGCATGCAGGCCAAGGGGCAGGACATCCGCGCCGTGGTCGAGCTCGGACGCTTCCCGGCGATCACCATCGCCGTGCGCAAGGACCTCGCCGACAAGGTCAAGTCGGCGGCTGACTTCAAGGGCCTGAAGATCGGCGTCACCGCGCCGGGCTCGTCGACTGCGCTGACCGCGCAATATGCCATGGTCAAGGCCGGGCTGAAGGCGACCGATGCGCCGATCATCGGCGTCGGAGCGGGCGCCAGCGCTGTCGCCGCGATCAAGCAGAAGCAGGTCGACATCATCTCGCATCTCGACCCGGTGACCTCGAAGCTGGAGCAGGACGGCGATATCGTCGCACTGATCGACACCCGCACCGAGGCCGGCACCAAGGCGCTGTTCGGCGGCTCGAATCCGGCGGCCGTGCTCTATCTCAAGAACGACTTCGCCGAGAAAAACCCGGTGACCACGCAGAAGCTGGTCAACGCCTTCGTCAAGGCGCTGAAATGGCTGGAGACGGCCAAGCCGGAGGATGTCGCCGATCTCGTCCCGGCGGAATACCATCTCGGCGACAAGCCGCTCTATCTGTCGGCGGTGAAGAACTCGCAGGAGAGCTATTCGCGCACCGGCATTTCGACGCCCGAGGCGATGAAGAGCATGTATGACGCGCTCAAGCTGCTCGATCCGGAGCTCGCCTCGTCGAATGTCGATCTGAAGACGACCTTCATCGAGAGCTTTGCCAAGAAGGCTGCTGCCGGATCGTAAGACCGCTCGACATCAGCGAGCGCGCCGGTCAAACTCCTCTCCTGACCTTAGGGGAGGATGGCATGACCGAGCGCGCCGCGATCGAGACCCTGATCAAGGATACCTACGCCGCCCGCTGCCGCGGCGACCTCGAAGGCTTGATGAGCCATATCCACCCGGACGGCAGCTATCGCCTGATCGGAGCCGAGCAGACCGTCGAGATGTGCATGGAGACCTGCGGGCACGACGCCATGCGCAAGCAGATGGCCGGGTTGATCGATACCTTCGTCTTCACGGAGGTGGAGCCGCTCAGCCTGGTCGTCGATGGCGAACGCGCGGCCTATCACTGGCGCAGCAAGGTGACGTTCACGCCCAATGGCCGCAGCGAGGTCGTCGAGATCCTCGACCTCGTCACCACCGCGGACGGCAAGATCAAGACGGTCGAGGAGTTCACCGATACCACCAGCATCTTGAGGCTGACCGCGGCTTGAGCGGCTGGCTTCGCCGCAAGAATGTAGTGGCGGGGTCTGATCGATCCCTTCACCGCTATCGATTGGTCCCGACGGGGCGCCCGGCCTAGGCTGCGGCGCCCTTTTCTTGATCTGCGAGGCTGCCATGCTCAAAGCTCACAATCCCGCCACCATGTTCACGCCGGTCGGCCCCTATTGCCACGGCATCGAGGTCGTCCAGCCGACGCGCTTCCTGTTCAGCAGCGGCACGATGGGCCTCGACAAGAAGGGCATCGCGCCGGATGGCATCGAGGCGCAGCTGGAAACCGCCTGGAACAATCTCAAGGCGATCCTGGCCGAGGCCGGCATGAATATCGGCCATATCGTCAAGGTGACGACGTTCCTGGCCGACCGTTCCCTGCGCGGCCCGGCCACGGACTATCGACAAGCGGTGCTCGGCCACCATAAACCTGCCGTGACGACGATGGTCGCCGGGCTGCTGCAGGATGACTGGCTCGTCGAGATCGAGATCGTGGCCGCAGCGTGAGACCCGCATGAACATCCTCTCGATCCAGTCGCATGTCGCCTACGGGCATGTCGGCAATGCCTCCGCCGTGTTTCCGATGCAGCGCCTCGGCGTCGAGGTCTGGCCGATCCATACGGTGCAGTTCTCGAATCACACCGGCTATGGCGCCTGGAAGGGCCGCGTCTTCGATGGTGGCATGATCGACGAGGTAATGGAGGGCATTGCCGAGCGCGGCGTGCTGCCGTCCTGCGACGGCGTGCTGTCGGGCTATATGGGCTCGGCCGATGTCGGCCATGGCATCCTCTCGGCGGTCGAGCGCGTGCGCTCCGCCAATCCCAAGGCGGTCTATTGCTGCGATCCGGTGATCGGCGATGTCGGACGCGGCGTCTTTGTGCGGCCCGGCATCCCCGAATTCATGCGCGAGCAGGCGGTGCCAGCCGCCGACATCGTGACGCCCAACCAGTTCGAGCTGGAATTGCTGACCGATATCGAGGTGAGGACGATCGCCGACGCGCATCGCGCGGTCGAGGCGCTGCGCGATGCCGGGCCGAAGGTCGTGCTGGTGACCTCGCTCACGACCGACGAAACACCCGACGACGCCATCGACATGATGGCGGCCGATGCGAAGGGTGCCTTCCGGGTCCGCACGCCCAAGCTCGACGTCAGCGTCAATGGCGCGGGCGATGCGATTGCGGCCTTGTTCTTCGTGCATTATCTGCGCGAGGAATCGGCTGCCGCGGCGCTCGCCAAGGCATCCGCCTCGATCTACGGCCTGCTGAAGCGCACCAAGGAGGCCGGTTCGCGTGAGATCCTGACGGTCGCGGCGCAGGACGAATTCGTGACCCCGACGCACCAGTTCGTGCCCGAGGCGCTCTGACGCGATGAAGCTGCGCGTCGGCACCTTCAATGTCGAGAATCTGCTGACACGGCACCGTTTTTCCTCGGGCGAGCGCGGCGACACGGCGGCTGCCATGTCGCTGTTCCATTTTCCGCGCACCGACGAGCGCGATGCCGTCGAGCGCTCGCTGGCGGTGGCGCTGGAGGACGACAAGCGCCAGATGACTGCGCTCGCCATCGCCGAAGCCAGGGCTGATGTCTGGATGCTGCAGGAGGTCGATTCGCTGGCGAGCCTGCAGGCCTTCTTCGCCAACTATGTCCATCGCAGTGCCGATCACCGCTACGGCCATTTCACCCTGATCGACGGCAATGACCGCCGCGACATTGATATCGGCTTCGCCGCTCGGCGGGATATGCTCGCGCCGCAGCAGGTCGCGATCCGCTCGCATAAGGATCTCAGTTTTGCCGAGGCCGGCGCCCATGACCGGGACCTCGCGGCGCTGGGCATCCCGGCCGGGGCCAAGATCTTCGCGCGCGACTGCCTGCAGGTCACGCTCGATTTCGGCGATCGCAGCCTGACCCTGTTCGGCTGCCACCTCAAATCGATGAACAACGGGCGCGAGGATGGCCGCCAGGCGACGCTGCCCGTGCGTCGCGCCGAGGCGAGGGCGGTCAAGTATCTCGTCAAGCGGCATTTCGGCGAGGGCTGGCGCGAGGCCAACTGGATCGTGCTGGGCGACCTCAACGCCTATCGCTTCGGCCTCGGCCCGCTTGCCGAACGAGTGGACGAGGGCGAAAGCGGCATTGAGCCGCTGCTGGAGGACTTCGCCGTCGATCCGATGGAGACCCTGCCGCAACACGAGCGCTGGACGCATTTCCGCCGGTTCTGGTCTGAATCGCGCCAGCAACTGGTCGAGACGCATATGCCGCTCGACCATATCCTGCTCTCGCCGGCACTTGCGGCTGCCAACCCGGCGCCTGCCATGCAGATGATCCGGCGCGGGCTGCCCTATCGCGTGCCGCTCGATCCGCGCGAGCCGGACCGCTCGATGGCGCGGCTTGCGACCTGCGCCGACCGCTATCCGCGCGTCGGCTGGGACCGGCCGAAAGCCTCCGACCACTGCCCGCTGACCATCGATCTGACGATACCGCAGGCGATCTGATGATATCCAGGGAATCACCGCTATGACCCGCCGCTTCGTGACGCTGGACGTCTTCACCACGACGCCCCATGCCGGCAATCCGCTGGCCGTCGTGCTCGACAGCGAAGGGCTCGACACCGCCGCGATGCAGGCGATCGCAAGCGAGTTCAACCTGTCCGAGACCGTCTTCGTCTCGGCTCCGGCCGCTCCCGCCCATCGTGCGGCACTGCGCATCTTCACGCCCAGCCGTGAACTCCCCTTCGCCGGGCATCCGACCGTCGGCACCGCCGTGCTGCTGGCCCTGCGCGACGCCGCGGAGGGCAGGGGGGCCGATCTCATCGTGCTGGAGGAGCAGGTCGGCCTCGTGCCCTGTGCGGTCTCCGCGACGGGCCCGCGCGTGGGGCACGCCGTCTTCACGCTGCCGCGCCTGCCGCAGCAACTGGAGCCGCCCGCGGCGCTGCCCCTGATCGCAGGGGCGCTCGGACTCGACCGGCGCGAGATCGGCTTCGATCGTCATGTGCCGAGCGTCGTCTCCGCCGGCGTCGCCTTTACCTTCGTGCCGGTGTCGAGCCTCGAGGCGCTCGCACGCGTGCGGCTCGACACCACGCTCTGGGCGCAGGCGATCAGGCCGGCGGACCAGCCCAATGCCTATGTCTATTGCCGCCGGACGCAGGATGCCGGACATGATTTCCATGCCCGCATGTTCGCGCCTGCGATGGGCGTTCGGGAAGACCCCGCGACAGGCGCGGCCGTTGCTGCCTTCGCGGATGTGATCATGCGCTTCGAGCAGCCCGGCGATGGCGAGCACCGTTTCACGATCGAGCAGGGCTACGAGATGGGCCGGCCCTCGCAGATCACCCTAGAACTGGCTGTCTCGGGTGGCGCGCTCGTCTCGGCCCGGATTGGCGGCTCGGCCGTGATGATCAGCGAAGGCGTGCTGCTGTGAAGGACTTTGCCGACGGCCATATCGTGCCGCTGCGGGCTATCGCGGCGCGGATTGAACCCTATGACTGGGTCTTCGCCCGCGAAAACGGGGACGCCATCGCCGCGCATTGGGCCAGGGTCAGCGACGGCAAGCCCGCGATGTTCAATGGGCGCATCCTGCTGCAGCACCGGGCCATCATCGCGGACGGCGTGTTCGAGGCGGGCTATTTCGAGACCGACTATGCCGCCTTCATGGCCTGGCGCGATTTCGGCCTGCCGGGCCCCACCATCCGCAACGGGTTCGCGATGGGGGCGTTGCGGGCCGCCGATGGCGCCTTCCTGTGCGGGCGCATGGGCGGCCACACTGCCAATGCCGGCATGGTCTATTTCGCCGCCGGCACGCCCGACCGCAGCGACATCCGCGACGACGGCACGGTCGATCTCGCCGGCAGCGTCGTGCGCGAACTCTGGGAGGAGACCGGGCTGACGGAGGCCGAGATCACCGTCGGTGAGGGCTGGGATGCCGTGTTCACCGCCGGGCGCATCGCTTTCATGCGGCCGGTCACGGTGCCGATGTCGGCCGACGAGGCCCGCGCGCTGATGCTCTCGCGGATCGCGACGCTGGAGGAGCAGGAACTCGATGATATCGTCATCCTGCGCAGCGCCGCCGATTGCGACGGCCACAAGATGGCGCCTTTCATGAAGCCCTATCTCGCCCATATCTACGGGCAGGGTTGATCGCTCCCGCGATTGCCCTGCCGTCCGCCAGCCGAAAGCGATGTCATGACCGCCTCCGAGACGTTTCCGCCCGAAGCGCTGCCGCTTCCCGCCGAGAATCCCTTCGCCGCCGCCTGGACGACGCCGTTCGGCCTGCCGCCCTTCGCCGCGATCAAGCCCGAGCATATCCGCCCGGCCTTCGAGGCGGCGCTGGCCAAGCACAAGGACGAGATGGCAGCTATCGTGGCCGATCCGGCCGCGCCCGATTTCGGCAATACGGTCGAGGCGCTGGAGCGGGCGGGCCGGGCGCTCTCGCGCGTCGGCGGCGTTTTCTACAACCTGTCCGGGGCCGACACGAACGAGGCGCTGCAGGCGATCGAGCGCGAGCTTTCGCCGATCACCTCGCGGCACTGGTCGGCGATCATGATGGATCCGGCGCTCTTTGCCCGCGTCGATGCGGTGTTCGCCAGGCGCGACGCGCTCGGCCTGGACAGCGAGCAGCTACGGCTGCTGGAGCGGACGCATCGCGGCTTCATCCGCTCGGGCGCGCAGCTCGGCCCCGAGGACAAGGCGAGGCTCGCCGCGATCAACGAACGCCTTGCAGGGCTCGGCACGCAGTTCAGCCAGAACGTGCTCAAGGACGAATCCTCCTACGCCTTGCTTATCGAGGACGAGGCGGGTCTTGCCGGACTGCCGCCCTTCCTGCTCGCGGCGATGGCCCGCTCCGCCACGGATCGCGGCCATTCGGGCAAGCATGCGGTGACGCTGTCGCGCTCGGTCATCGAGCCCTTCCTGACCTTCTCGACGCGCCGCGATCTGCGCGAGGAGGCCTTCACCGCCTGGGGGTTGCGTGGCGAAAACGGTGGCGAGAGCGACAACCGCGCCATCGTCGCCGAGATGGTGAAGCTGCGGGCGGAGAAGGCCAAGCTGTTGGGCTTCGCGACCTTCGCGCATTTCAAGCTCGACGATTCGATGGCCAAGACGCCGCAGAACGTGCGCGACCTGCTCGAACTGGTCTGGGCGCCCGCCAAGCTCCGCGCCGCCGAGGAAGCAGCCGATCTCGCGGCGCTGGCGCAATCCGAAGGCGAGAACGGCCCGATCCGCCCCTCGGACTGGCGCCATTATGCCGAGAAGGTGCGCCAACAGACCTATGCGCTTGATGAGGCCGTGCTGAAGCCCTATCTCCAGCTCGACCGTATCATCGCTGCTGCCTTCGACGTCGCCGGCAAGCTGTTTGGATTGGCCTTCGCGGAGAAGCCCGGGCTCAAGGGTTACCACCCGGATGTCCGCATCTTCGAGGTCACCGAGGCGGCGACCGGCCGCCATATCGGCCTGTTCATCGGCGATTATTTCGCGCGTGCCTCGAAGCGCTCGGGCGCCTGGATGAGCGCTTATCGCGGCCAGCGCAATTTCGGCGGCGAGGTCCGGCCGATCATCGTCAATGTCTGCAATTTCGCCAAGCCGGCCGAGGGGAAGCCCGCGCTGCTCTCGATCGACGATGCTCGCACGCTGTTCCACGAGTTCGGCCATGCGTTGCACGGGCTGCTCTCGGACGTGACCTATGGCTCGCTCGCCGGCACCTCGGTCTCGCGCGACTTCGTCGAACTGCCCTCGCAGCTCTACGAGCACTGGTTCCTGACCAAGGAGGTGATGCAGGTCTATTGCCTGCATGCCGAGACCGGCGAACCGATCCCCGATGCGCTGATCGAGACGATCAAGCGCGCGCAGACCTTCAACCAGGGCTGCGCCACCGTTGAATACACCTCTTCGGCGCTGGTCGATCTCGCCTTCCATTCGCTGGAGGAGCCCGGCGAGATCGACGCGCTCGCCTTCGAGAAGGCGGAGCTTTCGCGGCTCGGCATGCCCGAAGGGATGGTGATGCGCCACCGCACGCCGCATTTCACCCATGTCTTCGCCGGCGACGGCTATTCGGCCGGCTATTACAGCTATCTCTGGTCCGAGGTAATGGATGCCGACGCCTTCAACGCCTTCCTCGAAGCCGGAGACGTGTTCGCGCCGGAACTGGCGGGCAAGCTGAAGCGCTACATCTATTCGGCCGGCGACACGCGCGACGCGGCGGAGGCCTACACGCTGTTCCGCGGCCGGCTGCCGACGCCGGATGCGCTGCTGGAGAAGCGCGGGCTCGCGGCGTAGAGCTTCGGGTCAGCCATTATTTGGCCGTCCGCCACCAAGCCAAATCTAAAAGTGGGTGAAATACGACCTCAGACGACGCGGCAAAGAAAGCAATTATTGTGTCGGAGGCGCCCGAATCCGCAAAGTTTTGCGGAATTGATCTGCTCAAGGGGCGGGCAATTCAGCGGCGTTTTGACCGCGCCCGCCCGCCAAATCGTAGACACTCATGAGCTGCCGAGCCAGTAGCGTCGATAGCAATTCTTCCATTGCAGACAGGTCGAGCGCACCCGCGCGCAATGCTGCATCTGCTGCGTCGAGCGCGTCGAAATAGGGAACGCGGTTGTCCACTATCTGATCTGGAATCGTGGGTAGGCCCGCGAGCGCGGCACCGAGCTTTATGCAGAGAACCACATAGGATGTGATCCGCGATGTCCGGCCGTTCCCGTCGGCGAACGGATGAATCCAATTCAGCCTCCACATCACGTAGGCCGCGAGGTGGATGGGGGTCGATGCGTTCCAGTTTGTATTGACGTAGTCGCAGAGGTCTTCGATCAACTCGGGGACTTGGTGGGCGCCGGGAGGTTCGTGCTTGCTCCCTTGAATCTCTACACCTGCGGGCCGGAAGTTTCCGGCGTACATGCTGATGCCGCTTAGAGCCTCACGGTGCAGTGCGAGGATCAGAGATGGACGTAGCCGAAATGGCTGACGTTCAATCGCGTCGTGGATCGCGGCCATACCCGCGTCGTACTGGCGGAGGCCGTTAAGGGCCTCCGCTTCGGCTTTCAAAATCGGATCGACGATTAGCTCAGCTTCGATCGCTTTGCTGTGTCGCTGTGCCGGCGGATCATTTGCTTCCACGAGACCGCTCTGCAAGCTTTTCGGCCTGAACGTTCACCATCTCTCTCGTAATGCGGCTATTTTCGAAGGCGGTATTGCCGAACGCAAAGCTGCGACGCTGCTCTTCGCGATGCTCAGCAGACGGGCGCACCAATTTGGCGGCTTCGATTAGCCGCTGAAGATCGTTTGTCATAGGATGCTCCCAATAGGTCGTTCCGGTAGACCCAGGAATCGACCGAACTCACAATCGCATATGATCGACGAATGAGGTGTTATCATTTTGGCGCAACCGCCATGTGAAAATCGGCGCGTGCAACTATCCAAATTGCATCAGTCGAAATTGACACGCCAAATCGGCGGCTCTGGAATTCAGATCGTCGCTTCGTCCGAGGTGCGTGAAGAAACACACCTTTATCCCACGTGACCGCAGGTCATCCCACGATCTATCATGCTATCATGGGGCCATGTCCAACGCTGCGATGGATGCCGGAGCAGCGCCGCTTTGCGGCTTGTCTGGGAGACGCGATTCCGCAGCCAACGTCACCCCGGATAGCCGAACCGCGCCTTCGTCGCCCGGATTTGGCCGATCGCGCCGCCCTCGTTGCCGGCGGCGCAGCTCGAACGGGCGGTCGCGATCTCCGCCGAGACACGGCCGTGGACGCCCTTTGTGGTGTGGCCGGTGGCGAGATCATTGTCCATGACGGCCTGGAAGCGCTCGACCTCGCCGGAGCAGCCCGATCCTGTCGGCATTCGGAAGGTGTTGGGCGTGACGCCGGTCGCGGCCTGTTCGGGAGAGGGGGCGGGCGGGGGGCCGCCGGACGGCGTCTGGCAGCCGGCCAAAGCGAAGGCGAGGACGGTAAAGGGCAAGGCGATGGCGCGCATGGCAGGCTCCGGCGGGTGGTGCAGTGAAGATGACCGATTCCCATCGGGGGTCAATCGCGGCCGGCTTGTGCGTGCGGCTCACTCCTCCAGCGGCAGGAAGAGCAGCACGATCGCGAAGATCGCCGCTGCGAGCGCCGCCAGCCAGACCGCGCCGAGGCCGACGAGGTAATGCGCGATGGCGCCGTTGATGCAGCCCGTCAGCAGGCCGATCCAGAGCACGAAATGGCGCACCCAGGCGAATTTCGGCCCTCCCAGCAGCGCTGACGCGATGCGTTGGCCCATCTTCACCAGGGTTCCGGTCATATAGGTCAGCGCGATCGTGACCTCGCCATCGCGCTGGAAGACGCTGTTCTCAGCCCCCATCGCGAAGGCGAGGAAGAGTGCGCCCGCGAAGCTCAACCCGACCGTGTCCAGGCCGGCCGCCGCCGCCAGCGCCAGCGCGACGACCGCGAGCACGGCGGATTTGCTCCTGCGCCGGCCGAAATGACCAGCCAGCGAACCGCTGATCACGCCGCAGACAAAGAGGACCAGAATCGTGGCGGCGGTGGCGATGCCTCCGCCTTTCAGCCCAGCTAACTCGATGCCGAGCCGCGTGGTGTTTCCGCTCATGAAGGAGACGAAGAAGCCGCCGAGGCTGATGAAGCCGATCGTATCGATATAGCCCGCAAGGCCCGACAGGCAGAAGGCGAGTCCGATCGCCCAGCGGTTATAGAGCATCATCCGTGGCATCTCCGGCCGCACGCCGAGGCCTGTGGCGGGCCTGTCCGCCATCCGCGCCCCCGCCGATTCGCGCTGGCGCCATCATAGCGCCGTCGGCGCGTCCCCTGTCACGAGCGACACGGCATGAGACATATGCTTGCGCAAGCATCGCCCTTTCGGTTACATCGTGACGAGTCTGTAGAGGAACGCCCGTGGTCTCGACCGCCGCCCATGTCCGGATGAATGCCCGCGCCGCCGCGCGGACGCTCCGCATGCGCGCCTGCTCGACCCCGCTCCTTGGTCTGCTTCTTCTCCTTAGCCGCCCCTGAGGGCCGGCCGGGCATGCATGCCTGGGCGCTCAGGGGAGTGACGAGAACGACACCCCAGACATGAGGCGCCTGCATCCCAAGAGAGCAGCGCCAGCGCTTTCAGGAACACGACCATGACCGAATCGACACAGGCCAACGGCTCCTCGACTCCCACTTCCACCAAAGACCGCGTGCTGATCTTCGACACGACGCTGCGCGACGGCGAGCAATGCCCCGGCGCGACGATGACCTTCGAGGAAAAGCTCGAGATCGCCGAGTTGCTGGACACCATGGGCGTCGACATCATCGAGGCCGGTTTCCCGATCGCCTCCGAAGGCGATTTCGAGGCGGTGTCCGAGATCGCGCGGCGCAGCAAGCGCTCGACCATCGCCGGACTGGCCCGCGCCATCTCCGGCGACATCGCCCGGGCCGGCGAAGCCGTGCGCCATGCCGGGAAGCCGCGTATCCACACCTTCGTCTCGACCTCGCCGATCCATCTGGAGCACCAGATGCGCAAGAGCGAGGACGAGGTACTGGAGATCATCACCCGCACCGTGGCCCAGGCCCGCAACCTGGTCGAGGACGTCGAATGGTCGGCGATGGATGCGACCCGCACGCCGATCGAGTATCTGTGCCGCGCCGTCGACGCCGCGATCAAGGCCGGGGCGACGACGATCAACCTGCCCGACACCGTCGGCTATGCCACGCCCGACGAATACCGGACGATGTTCGCCTCGGTCCGCGAGCGCGTGCCCAATGCCGACAAGGCGATCTTCTCGGTGCATTGTCACAATGACCTGGGGCTGGCGGTGGCGAATTCGCTGGCGGGCATCGCGGGCGGCGCGCGCCAAGTCGAATGCACGCTGAACGGCATCGGCGAGCGTGCCGGCAATGCCGCGCTGGAAGAGGTGGTGATGGCGCTGCGGGTCCGCGGCGACGTGCTGCCCTACGATACCGGCATCGACGCGACCATGCTGATGCGCGCTTCCAAGACGGTCTCGAACGCGTGCTCCTTCCCGGTGCAGTACAACAAGGCGATCGTCGGCCGGAACGCCTTCGCGCATGAGAGCGGCATCCACCAGGACGGCATGCTGAAGAACCAGTCGACCTACGAGATCATGACGCCGGCCTCGGTCGGCGTGACCAAGACCTCGCTGGTGATGGGCAAGCATTCCGGCCGCGCCGCCTTCCGCTCCAAGCTGAAGGAGATGGGCTACGATCTCGGCGACAACCAGCTGGAAGACGCCTTCACCCGGTTCAAGGCGCTCGCCGACCGCAAGAAGCATGTCTATGACGAGGATATCGAGGCGCTGGTCGACGACAACATCGCCACCGCCCATGACCGGGTGAAGCTGGTCTCGCTGACCGTGATCGCCGGCACGCGCGGTCCGCAGCGCGCGACCATGAAGCTCGACGTCGAAGGCCGCATCGTCACCGAGGAGGTCGAGGGCAATGGGCCGATCGACGCCATCTTCAACGCGATCAAGACGATCGTGCCGCATGAGGCGCAGCTGGAACTCTACGATGTCCATGCCGTGACAGAGGGCACCGACGCCCAGGCCGAGGTCACGGTCCGGCTGACGCATGAGGGCTTCTCCGTCACCGGACGCGGTGCCGACCCCGACACGCTGGTCTCCTCGGCCAAGGCCTATCTGGTGGCGCTCAACAAGCTGATGGCCAAGGGCGTGCGCCTGCACGCGCAGGCCGCGGCGGAGTAGAGCGACGCGCGCCCGATACGATCGCCTTGGGCGCGCGCCAAACGAACCCTTAACCAATAGCGAACATCTTGCTGGGGTTCTAAAGCGAGCGCTCCCTTCATGGTGGACCCAGCCATGCCGCCTGATCCGGATTCGCCACAGTCGCGGTTCCCGATCTTTGGCGTCGATGATCAGACGTTGGGGCTGGCGCGGTGGCTTGCGCCGGCCATCCAGCGTGATTTCGCCGCCGGCTACGCCTTGCATTGCGAAAGACTTCTCGACCATCCCTTGATGCGGGAGGCGGCGCTGGAGCATGGCGCCGAGCTGGGACGGACGCTCGGCGAGCACACCAGGGTTCTGTTCGAGGCAGGGTTCGACGACGCCTATGTCAGGTCGCTGCGGACTTCTTCGCAAATCCTGGCCGAAACCCCGTTCGGCGCGCGCGCACACGCTGTGATGAGCCTGGTCGTGATGCGCTCCGCGTTTCGCGAAATTGGCAAGCGTCACAGCTACTCCGGACGACGCACGGCGCGCGAATGCGCGCGTCTGGCGGAGATGCTGACGCTCGATCTGGTCGGCGGGATTGGCAATGTCGCTGCCAATCGTGCGGCGCGCATCGCGCAGTGTGAGGCCGATGTCGCCAGTGTGGCCAGCGAGTTCAAGGCAGCCATCACCGGCGTCTCGGTCACTGCAGGAGAAGCCTCGGGCACGTTGAGCAAAGTCGCGGTCAACTGCGCCCATGTCTCGCGGAGCGCCGGGCAGAGCATGGCTGCGAGCCGAGAGAGCCTCGGCCGGGTTCGGAACGTGGTGGCGCAGACCGCGGTTTCGACCGAGCAACTGCGCCAGTCGATCGGAGAGATTGACCGCCGAACCCATGACGGAGCCACGATTGCCTCCGAGGCTGTCGCCGCGGCTGGCGAAGCTCAGGATACCATTGAGCGCCTGGCGGGACTCGTCGCCGAGATCGGCTCCGTCGTCAGCCTGATTTCCAGCATCGCCCAGCAGACCAACTTGCTGGCACTCAACGCGACCATCGAGGCGGCACGGGCAGGTGAGGCCGGTCGAGGCTTTTCCGTCGTCGCCAATGAAGTGAAAAGCCTATCGACGCAGACGACCCAGGCGACGGAGGCCATTGCGGCCCGGATCTCCGCCATTCGCGAGGCGACGGAGCGTTGTGTCGGCTCGATTCATCGGATTGACGCCTCCGTTGCCGGCATGGCCGACGTCTCCACCGCGATTGCGTCCGCTCTGCGGGAGCAACTGACAGTGACGCATGGTATGGCGCGCGATGCGCAGGAGACCTCCAGCGAGGTCGAGAAGACGCTCGAACTCGTCGCCCAGACGTCCAGCGCGATCGAGCGGGTCGGCGCCTCCGTCAATGAGATGAATCAGCGATCGACGGCTGTCGGCACCGTCGCGGATGACCTGGCGCGAAGCCTCGATCAGTTCGTCGCCTCCGTCGCCAAGCGCCTGGTCGCCTGAGACCGATCGCTCTTGCCCCGCCTGACCCGGTGAAGGCGTTGGCACGCGACCGTCTCGCGCGGTGTGGCGATGCAGCCATCCCAATGTCGCATGGATCGCCTCTCGATGGCTGAGGGGCGCTTTTCCCCCGGCAATTGCGTTGACGTAGCGAAATCCGCTTGGCGAAGCGCCGTTCCACGCCTGTAATCGTCAGCCGCAAAGCGTCTATGAGGAGGCGCACGGCTGGAGGCGAAGCGCGAATGACCTATTTTCCGAACTGGACCCTGAAGACCTCCGGCGCGGTCATGCCCGACGAGCGGCTGCCGGTGGCGCAGACCTTCATCGCCGGCCTCCAGCACGTCGTCGCCATGTTCGGCGCGACCGCGCTGGCGCCGATCCTGATGGGGTTCGACCCCAATGTGGCGATCTTCTTCTCGGGCGTGGCGACGCTGCTGTTCTTCATCGTCACGCGTGGGCAATTGCCGAGCTATCTTGGCTCGTCCTTCGCCTTCATCGGCGTGGTGATCGCGGCGACGGGCTACGCGGGATCGGGACCCAACGCCAATATCGGGGTCGCGCTCGGCGGCATCATCGCCTGCGGCGCGCTCTATGCTGCGATCGGCCTCTTGGTGCAGGCGGTCGGTACGGCCTGGATCGAGAAGCTGCTGCCCCCGGTCGTGACCGGCGCGGTCGTCGCCGCGATCGGTCTCAACCTGACTGCAGTGGCGATGGGCATGATCTCGGCCAGCGCCTACACCAAATGGATCGCGCTGTTCACCGTGGTTGCGGTGGCGCTGGTCGCCGTCTACGGACGCGGGCTGGCGCAGCGGCTGCCGATCCTCATCGGCGGGCTTGTGGCCTATGTCGTCTATGCCGCGACGGCGCCGAGCTTCGGGGCGCCTCCGGTCGATCTGGGGCGCATCGGCGCCGCTGCCTGGTTCGGGCTACCGAACTTCGTCGCGCCGGTATTCGACGCCAAGGCGATGGCCCTGATCGCGCCGGTCGCGATCATCCTGGTCGCGGAGAATCTTGGGCATATCAAGGGCATCGCCGTGATGACCGGTCGTAATCTCGATCATCTGATCGGGCGCGGCTTCCTCGCCGACGGCGTCGCAACCATGATCGCGGGCTCCGGCGGCGGCACCGGCGTCACCACCTATGCCGAGAACATGGGCGTGATGGCGGTGACGCGGGTCTATTCGACGCTGGTCTTCGTCGCTGCTGGTATCATCGCGCTGGTGCTTGGCTTCTCGCCGAAATTCGGCGCGCTGATCGGTACGATTCCCGTCGCCGTGCTCGGCGGGCTCGCCGTCGTGGTGTTCGGGCTGATCGCCGCGACGGCCGGGCGGATCTGGGTCGAAAACCGGGTCGACTTCTCCGATCCGAAGAACCTGCTGACGGTCGCGACCGCGCTGATCCTCGGCGCCGGCGACCTCAAGCTGCCGATCTTCGGTTTCGAGCTCGGCGGCATCGGCACGGCGACCTTCGGGGCGATCGCGCTCTATCACCTGCTGAACCGCAAAGCGGCCTGATCGAGGACGGCCCGCCGGGTTTCGTTCGGCGGGCCTCACATATTTCTTTGCCTTACATATTTCTGTCTTGGGTGGGTGGACAGGGCCGGGGGGCTTTGCTACATCGCCGGCCTGCCTGACGCGGCTTCGGCCGCCGAACGGCTTTGCGCTTCGTGGCGTATGGGTGATTAGCTCAGTTGGTAGAGCAGCTGACTCTTAATCAGCGGGTCGTAGGTTCGAGCCCTACATCACCCACCACGGAACCTCTTGAAATCTTTGACATTGCCCTTCGGGGGCTCCGGTACGGAACCGGAACATGCGAGGCGTTTTGGCCTTCGCACGGTTCGCACGTTCGCACGGTGTTCTGACCCGCTGATTTAGTGAATGCCGGCGGCTCGCAAATTGCGGGCGCGCTGCTGTCGGGCCTGCTCCATGCGCTCGGCAGCTTCACACCTTGCCACCACCTCGAAGCCTTCGGGGTCCACGGCCAGACGCGCGACCGCTGAGGCATAGTTGAGCTTGCGAGAGACGGCGCATTCGCCGCTGTCGAGATGGCCGTCGTCGCAGCCCATCTCGCTTATGCCATGGGCTGCGACATAGAGTGGGCAGAAGCGGATGTCGGCGTGCGGGCATCGCGCCCTAGCCATGCCGGTCAGTCCAGCAAGCGGCTGCGCGACAGCGTCGTGGTCTGACGCGGCCTGATGTCGCTCGGCTCATAAATCGTGACGCCGCACAGGCTCCTGGAGCCGTCGAGGCGTCGGTCGAACCTCGGTGCCAGATGCGATTCGATCTTCCTCAGCATCAGATCGAGATCCCGTTGATCGCCCAGCACGATCGCCGGCGCCGCGAAGCCCTCCGCTTCAAACGCGGAGCGCAGCTCCGTCAGAACCCGCATCACGTTATCCATGCCATGTCACCAGTTTGGCGATGGCATGGTCCGCCAGCTCGGGATGCCTCGCGAGGTAGTGTTCGAGCACGCTGGTGATCGACTGCAGGCTGTGGCCGGTGACGGCCGCGATCTCGGGGATGGTGGCGCCGGCGAGCGCCAGCCAGGTCACGGCCGTGTCGCGCAGGTCCTGGTCGCGGAAGCCGGCCAGCGCCGGCATCGGGGCGATGAGCCTCGGCAGGGTAGCGACCTTCTCGGCCTCGCCCGCCAGCAGGCCGCGCAGGCCCGGCAGGTAGTGTCTGATGGCGCGGGCCTCGCTGTCGTCGACCAGCACGATGCAGATGCCGGCCGCCGTCTCGACCAGGCCGTGCACCGCGACCTCGCGGATCGCCGCGAAGACGTGGCGGTAATAGTCCGGCTTGAAGGGGGTGTTGGCCTTCTCGTCGATGACGAGTTCCATCCGCCTGATCGGCGCGGGCTTCCGGTCCTCGCGCGGTGCGTCATAGATCGCCTTGCGCCTGGCCTTAGCCGCGACCAGGCGGGCGGCGAGGCGCGGTGCCTCGGGGATGGCGACGATCGCGCCCGTCTTGCGCTGGCGGAAGATCCTGCGGTTGTTGAGCAGGCCCTCGTCAATCAGGTCGATGCGCTCGCTCTGGCGCTGCCCTGTCCACAGGCCGAGCATGATGCAATCGGCGATCTCGGGCCGGCCGAGCTGGTCGGCCGTGGCGATGAGATGATCCATCTCCTCGCGCTCGCCGACGCGCAGGCGCGGCGCCGGCGTCTCCATGCCCATCATCTCGGCCGGGTTGCTGGAGAACGGCGCCAGCCCCCGGCGCATGCCGAAGGACAGCGCGGCCGAGAGGGTGCGCATGCAGCCGACCGCCGTCGCCAGCCCGCGCCGGACCGCGATGCGCTCGTAGAGGTTGAACAGGATGACCTTGTCGAGCGCCGCCACCGCCGCGCCCCACAACTCCGGCGCCTCCTGCTCGATGACGCGGGCCTTCTGCTTGTAGCTCGTCACGGTCGCCTGGCTCTTGGCCTTGAAGACGTGCTTGCCCTCCTCGACCGTCTTGCCCTGCATCGTCGGGTGGCGCGTCCAGAGGTCGAACAGGCCCTCGACCGTCAGCAGGCGCTCCTTCGGCCGGGCCGGCATGCGGCCGGTGTCGGCCTTGGCGGTCCGGCGCGCCTCGATCTCGGCGGCGCGCTTGAGCGCCCAGGCATGGGCCTCCTCGAAAGAGAACCAGCGGCCGTCGGCATGCTGCAGGACCTGGCTCTTGTAGCCCATGGCGACGATCGGCTTGCCGGGATTGAAGCGCGGGCGGCCGTCGCGCCATGTGACGTTCGGCAGCTTGACCAGAACCTTGCCCATCGCCGCCCTTTCCCGCCCCGTCATCGCCGCGCCATCTCCTCACGCAGCATGGCGTTCTGCGCCGCGATCACCCCAGTGAGATCGACCGGCGCATCGTCATTCGCCGGCGGCCTTGCGACCGCGATGCCCTCGATCCACGCCTCGACCAGCTTGCGCGACCAGACCAGGCCGAGGCCCGGCAGCGGCGCGGGAAAGCCGGTCTCCTGGCGCAGCCGACGCCAGGTGCGGCGGAAGCCCTGCGGCTTGCGCTTGCATAGTGTGGCGGTCTCTTCGAGCGACAGCGTCAAGTCTGGCATGCGGCAATAATGCACGCATGCTGAAATAATTCAACACGCCTTCATCAGGCGGCTGATGCGAGATGGCCTTTGCGTTGGCGAAAGGTCGCGATGATCACGCCCCGGATCATCACGCGGCGGTCGTCCACGACGAGCGGTGGGCGCGTGACGCGATCGACGGCGGCGGCGACGAGGTATGGCTTCTGGTAGATGCGGAACACCGTCTCGGTGCGCAGGTCGTAATGCTGCGCCACGACGGCATCGCCATCCTCGGGCTCGGCGTTGAGGTCGACCAGGACGACATCGCCCGGCAGATAGCCGGCGAGTTCAAGCGCGCGTGTCTTGAGTACCCATGGATCAAGGCCGGGCTGGCCCTGCAGAAGATAGCGGATCGCGTCGTTTATGCGAGGATCGTTGCTCTTTCTGTCGATCTGATAGGCGGCCGCCTCCTCCTCGAATGCCATTGGCTTGCGGCCGTCGACATGGGCGCCGAAGGGGATGCCGGTCGACTTCCCAATCTTGTCGACGGTCGCCCGCGACAGATCGTGGTCCACGTCCTCGTCATTGAGAAAGCGCGACAGGGTCGACGGATCGACCTTGGAGCGGATGGCGAGCTGGCGGATCGACGGGTTGCCCGAGTGTTCGATCACGTATCGCAGCCACGCCCGGGTGGTGTCCTGGGGGCGCATGATGCGCTGCATACTGCCCCCCAGTTCGATGAACGCCACGCTGATTAGCTCCACTTGCGATGATGAAATATTTCACATAGCTATTTCAGCATCAAGAGTGATTCGCAGGAGGCCGGCTTGTCCGACATCGCGACCATCGAGATGCGCCGGAAGGCGAACAAGATCGGCAAGGGCGACCTCTGCCGCATGGCCGGCATCGACCGCACCACCTATCGCCGGCTGGAGAAGATCCCGGGCTCCGGCCGGGCCGACACGCTGGCCAAGCTCGACAGGGCGGCGACCGCGCTGGTCGAGGCCAAGCAGAAGGCCGGCAGCAATGGCTGAGGCGCTGGCCAAGGCCGACCTGCTCGACACGGTGGAGTCGCGCTCGCGCTTCGCCGAGCCGGCGACGGAGTCAGCCTTGCTGATCAAGGCGATGCTGTTCGACCATCGCGGCATGGAGGTCGGCGCGATCGGCGAGCGCGAGCGCGACAAGGCGATCGGCTTCGTGCGCCGGATCGTCGAGGGCGGCACCGCCTTCGAGGCGCTGGGCAAATTCCTGACGCTGGAGGAGCTGCGCAAGCTCGCGCTGCAGGTCGCCTCCGACAATCCCGCCGCCGTCCGCCATGAGCAGACGCCCTACGCGCTCGCCTGCGGCTTCCTCGCTCTGCTCGCCGCGATCGGCGCGGCGCCGTCTTCACCCCCGTCCTCACCGGAGCAAGCCTGATGTCGCGCCATGTCGTGCCGCGTGATCCGTTCGCGCGCCTCTATCTTGCCTTCGCCTGCGTCTTCGGGCTGATCGGCCTGTGGCCGCTGGCGATGCAGGCCTGGGGCGATGCGATCACGCCTTGCGGCCTCGCCTTCCTGTTCGGCGTCGCGGCCTGGTGCATCGCGCGCGGCGAGCCGCGCCGCGACGATCTGGACGCGCCACGCTGATGGGCCGGGAGCTGCCGAAACCGGCGGTGCTCGCCGGCATCGACCCCGCGCTGCACCGGGAGCGCGCGGTCTGCGCGCTGGCGCTGTACTTCTCCAGCGACTTCAAGGCCTCGCCCACGGTGTGGGAGGAGCGGGCGCGCGCCGCGCTGGCGCAGCTCGAACGCTATGGCGTCATACCCGTCTGGCTGTTCGATCCGGTCTTCCTGGAGGAGGCGAAGCAGGCGCTGGCCCGCAAGCTGGGGCGGGGCGAGGCGATCTCGGCCGTCGATGTCGAGGCCGCCGGCCTGCCCGTCGCGTTCTTTCACGTTGTCACGGGCGATGCGGGATCAGGCGCATGAGCCTGCAAGGCGTCATCCTGGCTGCGACCAAGCTGCCCGATGCCCGCGCGATCCCGCTGCGCGACGCCCGCGCCATGATGGCGGCGATCGAGGCCGGGCGCCGCGAAGCCGGGCTCTCCTGCGAGGCCCTGGCCGGGCTCGCCGGGCTCTCGCGTTCCAGTTATCTGCGCTACGCCGCCGGCGAGCGCCAGCCCGGCGGCTCGGAATTGCGCCGGCTCGCCCGGGCGCTCGCCAGCCGCGAGGCGCAACGGCCGCGCGAGGCGGCGCTGCTGCTGGCACTCGCCGCGCGCCATCTCGAAGCGATGGCCCAGGCGGTCGATCCCAGGGGCGCCCGCAACCTTGCGATCTATCTCGCCCATGTCGAGCTGGGGCTGCCGCAGAAGGCGCTCGCCCGGCTCTACGGGGTCTCCGGCAACCGCATCAACATGGTGGTGCAGCGCATCGAGGCCCGCCGCGACGACGGCTGCGCGCTCGATTTGCAGCTGATGGCGCTGGGCGCCCTGCTCGACCGCGACGCGAGCGCCTTCGTTCAAAGGGGGGCGGCATGAAAGACATCTCCTTCCACCACTTCGCCAATCTGTTCCCGCTGATCGAGGGCGACGCTTTTCTCGAATTGCGGGAGAGCGTGCGCAAAAACGGGCTGCGCGAGGCGGTCGTGCTGCATCAGGGTCAGATCCTCGACGGCCGCAACCGCTACCGCGCCTGCCGCCAGGAGGGCGTCAAGCTGCGCTTCGAGGTGTTCGGCTATCCGTTGAGCCCGACGCCCGATTGGGTGGTCGAAGCGGCGATCGCCTGCCGCATGCTGACGGAGGAGGAGTTCGCCAAGCTGCGGGGCAAGCCGGCGACGGCGCATCTGTCGATCGACTTTTGCCTCGGCGGCGTGATCGGCCGTGATGCGCTGGCCTATGTCATCGACAAGAACCTGCACCGCCGGCACCTCGACGAGGGCCAGCGCGCCATGGTCGCAGGGCGCCTCGCCAAGGGCTCGCATGGCGGGGTCAGGCTCAGGGTCGATCAAGATGCAAATTTGCAGCTTGATCCGGCCCTAGTGCCCGCCATGACGATCGCGGCGGCGGCGAAGGCGCTCAACGTCTCGCCGCGCTCGGTCGCGTCGGCCCGGGCCGTGGCCGAGCAGGGCGCGCCCGAGCTGGTCGCCGCGGTCGATGCCGGCACCGTCGCGGTCTCGGCGGCCGAGACGCTGGCGCATCTGCCGAAGGAGGAGCAGACCCGGCTGATCAAGACGGCAAGCCCGTCGGCGCTCTATGGCGTGATCAAGGCGCAGAAGGACGCGCTGACGGCGCAGAAGAAGGTCAAGCGGGCAGCGCGCGAGGTCGCGCTCGGCGCGAAGCAGCGGGCGCTGCCAGCCAAGAAATACGGCGTGATCTACGCAGATCCAGCCGTGTCCTTCGCCTCGCGCTCGCGCGACACCGGCATGGATCGCTCGCCGGACAACCATTACCCGACCATGTCGACGGCGGAGCTGTGCGCGCTGCCGGTCCAGGACATCGCCGCCGACGATAGCGTGCTGTTCCTGTGGGCGACCGTCCCGATGGAGCTCGACGCCCATGCGATGCTCAAAAGCTGGGGCTTCGTCTACGTCTCGCAATATTGCTGGGACAAGGAAGGCGGGGCGCCAGGGCTGGGCTACTGGTCGCGCGTCGACCATGAGCTGCTGTTGATCGGCACGCGCGGCAACCCGCCTTGCCCGGCGCCCGGGACGCAACGCAGCAGCGTGATCCGGGCACCGAAGGGGCGGCACTCCGAAAAGCCGGCGATCGTCCGCGAGATGATCGAGCAGTATTTCCCGACCCTGCCGAAGATCGAGCTGTTCGCGCGCGTCGCGGCGTCCGAGGCCTGGGATGTGTGGGGCAATGAGGCGCCGGAGGAGGGCGAGGCCGAGCCGGTCGCGCTGCCCGCTAAGCCCGCCAAGGGCAAGAAGGGGCGGGCCTATGTTGATACGCAACACGCGCGCGAAATCCGCATCCGGTCATATCTTCCGGACCTCTCCGACGATCTCGACGAGCTGAAACAGATCTATCGCGCGCAGATCGACCAGCTCGACAAATTCATGAGCGCTGGCGACGTCGAGGCGTCCCGTTTCCCGCGCGAGATGATGGAAGCGTGCATCCTCAAAGCCAATGGCGGCGAGCATTTCGGCAGCGCCTGCAACGCCCGCCCGATGGCGGTCCGCGCCGCCGGCATCGCGGCGCTGGGCCAGATTCCTCGCTGGGGCGAGGCGGGGCACTTCATCGTCGAGCATCGTGACATCCGCGCGATCGTCGAGATCGACCATGGCGCCTTCGGCGGAACTGCGATTTATGCGCTCGACTTCAACCGGCCGTTCCCGTCCGAGACGGGGTTTCACAGTCTGCTCGGCGAGCGCCGCGAGCCTGGTGAGGCGATGGAGGCTTTCGGCCGCCGCCTGATTGATGCGTCGATCGCCTATTCTGAGACGTCGCGTGGCAAGACTAGGGCTCTGGTGCTGCCGGAGAGGGTTTATCGCCTGCAGCTCGGCGAGGGCGGTCGTCCCGTCGGCCGTGAACGCGGCGTGTGGGTTGATATGGAGGCGCCGCCGCTCGGCCTCGATCTCGGCCTGATCGAAGGCCTCGGCGTCATCCGGACGCGATGGCAGGACGAAGACCGAGCGCAGTACTCAGGCGAGAAGCGCAAGGGCAAGCGCAGCTGCCCCGTCAGTCTTCACGCCAACAACAAGATCATCGCCGTCAGCGGCCAGATGCTGACGCCGGTCGCGGAGTATCCGACCAGTGGCGCCTATGTCGTCACGGCCTTCAAATGGATCGACGGCGTGCGCGTCGAGGGCTGGTCTTATGTCGACGAGGCCGGGTTCCATGACGTCGCGCCGATGCCGGCGACGGCGGACCTCGCCGAAGACAGCATCCCGGCCTTCCTGAAACGCAAGTCGGTCGACGAGCGCTCCCAGCTCGATGACATGCGCCGCGCCATCCGAGAGGCCGACATGCTGGGGGAGGGCGCGTGATGAAATGGCGCTCCGTTCTGGCCTCGGATGGCTGGCGCATCATCGCCGGTGATCGCGGGCGCGGCTCCTGGGCCAATTGCTCGCCCGACCGGCATGGCCGGATCACGCGGGTGCAATCCTCGGCCGATGTCCGGCCGCTGATGGTGACGCTGCAGCATGCCTGCGAGGCCGCCCGGGCGGTGATGCCGCCGCGCGGCCAGGGCGTGTTCTACGGCCCGCGCTGCAGCCTGATCCGGGGCGAGTTCTGCGAGCTGGTCGTGGCGGCGCTGAACCGTGGGGAGGGCGCGTGATGGGGGCTGATACGAAAATCGAATGGGCGCGCCACACCTATAACCCGTGGATCGGCTGCACGCGGCTCTCTCCGGCCTGCGATTTCTGCTATGCGGCCGATTGGGCGAAGCGCTACGGGCAGGCCCATCTCTGGCAGGGCGAGCGCCGGCAGACCAGCGCCGAGACGCGCCACAGGCCGCTGCGCTGGAACCGCGAGGCGATCGCCGCCGGCGAGCGGCACCGCGTCTTCTGCGGCTCGCTGATGGACATCGCCGACAACCAGGTGCCTAGCCGATGGCGCGACGACGCCTGGCACATCATCGACCAGTGCCGAGCGCTGGACTGGCTGCTGCTGTCGAAGCGGCCGCAGAACTACGCGAAGATGCTGCCGACGCCGGCGATCGGCGCGCCGGAGTGGGGCGAAGGTTGGTCGCATGTCTGGCTCGGCACCACGATCGAGGACCGCAAGCGCCTGGTCAACGCTGACCATCTGCGCGCCGTGCCTGCGGCCGTGCGCTTCCTGTCGGTCGAGCCGCTGCTTGAGGATCTTGGCGAGATCGACTTGACGGGCATCCATCTCGTCATCGTCGGCGGCGAGAGCGGGCCCAACGCCCGACCAATGCATCCCGACTGGGTGCGCTCGATCCTGCGCCAGTGCCAGACCGCAGGCGTCGCCTTTTTCTTCAAGCAGTGGGGCGAGTGGTGGCCCGATGGTCAGGCCCCGCAGCGTCTGGCTGAATTCGGGCCGATCAGCGACCCGGAAGAACGACTGGTGAAGCTCGGCAAGAAAGCCGCCGGCCGGTTGCTCGACGGCGTCGAGCACAACGCCATGCCGGGCGGCCTGTAATGTCCGACGTCTCGATCGCCACCATCCGGTCGATGCTGCAGGGGCGGGTCGATGCGCTCGTGCAGCAGCTCGTGCCCGGCGGGCGCGTGATCAATGGGCTGTACGAGGCGCCGAACCCGACGCGGGGCGACCGCACGGCCGGCTCGTTCAAGATCTATCTGCGCGGGGCGACGGCCGGGAAATGGGTCGACTATGCCGGCGTCAACGCGCCCTTCATCGCCGGCGGCGATCGCGGCGACATCATCGACCTGATCGCCTATCTAGTCTGCGCCGGCGGCAACCGCGTCGACGACCGCAAGAAGGCGATCGGCTGGGCCAAGGACTGGCTCGGCATCGCCACGCTCGGCCAGGCCGAGCGCGAGCGGCTGCAGCGCCTGGCGCATGAACGCAAGCTGCGCGCCGCCAGGGCCGAGACCGGCGAGATCGAGCGGCGGATGCGCCGCGCCTGCGAATTGTTCATGTCGGCCAAGGTCGGTTTGACCGGCACGCCGGCTTCGACCTATTTCCTGATGCGCGGCATCGAGCTTCTGGACATTCCGAGCTTCAATTACCAGGACATCCGCTTCCATCCGGCGCTCGAATACTTTGCCGGCGCCAGCTTTGACGAGGTCGGCGGCCGCCGGATCAAGGTCAAGCCCGGCCCGTGCTTCCCGGCGATCGTCTGCGCCCTGCGCAACCGGGTCGGCGCGATTACGGCGGTGCATTGCACCTGGCTCCAACCCGACGGCAGCGACAAGGCCGATGTGCCGAAGGCCAAAATGATGTTCGGTCTCGTCGCCGGCAGCGTGATCCGCGTCTGCCATGGCCGGGGCAACCTCTCGCCCGAACAGGTGACGCAACAGGCCCATCTCGCCGATCTGCCCGTGACGATCAATGCCGAGGGACTCGAGGATTGCGCCACCTTCGGGCAGGCGGCGCCGGAGGCGCGCGTCTGGGCCGCGACCTCGCTCGGCAATCTCGGCAATGTCTATCTCGACCATCCCTGCGTCGGCGACGCGATCGTCGCCCGCGACAATGACTGGCAGTCGCAGCAGGCGGTCAACCAGTTCGAGCACGCAATCCAGCTGCTCGAAGCGCACGGCAAGCCGATCACGCAGATGGCGGCGATCGCCGGCAAAGACTTCAACGACCTTTTGAGGATGTGACCCATGAAGATGCACGACAAGGCCATAGGGGCGGCGATGAACGCCGCCTTCGCCGTCTCGGAGGACGAGGCCTGGTTCCTGGGCGGTGGTGAGCCAAGCAAGAAGGCGCAGAGGGCCTGGGGCATGAAGCGCGGGGCGTTCCTGCACTTCGCCCGTGAGAACGACCGGGCGCCGGCCGAGGCGCTGTGGATCAGGGCGGGCGCGCTCGGCCTGCATGACGGCAAGATGCCGTTCGCGGTGCTGCCGCCGATGATCAGCCTGGCCTTCATCACGTTTCACGCGGTCTTCCGCGATGTGTCGAACGCGCTCGACGAGGCCGACCGCGTCGAGGCGGCGCGGATAGCGGCCAAGGAACGCGCCGCCGAGATCGCGGCGCGGCCGAAGGTGAAGCCCGACCATGAGGGCACGCCGCTGGAGGAGCATGACGACCCGATGGCGCCGAGCGAGTTTTCGCGGCCGCCGGCGAAGGCGGTGGAGTGATGGGCGTGAAGCGTGTCAAGCACGAGGTCGCCAAGCTCGAACAGGAGCAGCGCGCCATCATGGTTCGGCACAACTGGCCGAACAATCTGATGGCCTTCGTCGATGTGCCGCCAGCGGATATCGACCGCCTGCGGGACATCCAGCGCCTGTTGCGTTTGGATCGGATGCTGCTGCGGACGGCGGCCGGCAATCTCGGGATCATCGAGACGGAGGTCGTGTTCGATCGCGTCGAGGCCGGGCCGGATTTCCCGGAGTTTGCCCGGGCGCCGGATAGCGCAGATGTCGCCTGCGGCAACGCGGAGGGGCCGGCGGCGCATCCCACGTTCAAGCTCGGCGATGTCGTCCAGTTCAAGTCGGGCGGCCACGCCATGGTGGTCGAGGGCTTGGACTGCTGCGGCTGCCACGCCCTGATCTACAGCCGCAAGGGCGTGGTCGAACAGCTCGATGTGCCCGGCGAGTGCCTGCAGCTCTACGACGCCGCGACCGATCGCGGCGAGCGCAGCGGCGACCTGCCGTTCTGACCTCCCGTTCGTTGCGTTGCGTCTGTTGCGTCGTTTCCTCCCCTTGCCTTGGCCGGCGTGCGCCAGTGACGCGCGCCGGCCCTTTTCGAGACGTCCATGCAGGTCGGCAAAAAAGCGGTTCGCGCCCAGTTCAAGGATGCCGAGAAGCAGGGGCGCCGGCCGGCCCTGCTCGACCCGGCGCCGGAGGAGCTGCGCGAGGGCATATTCCCCGGGACATGGCCGGGCTTCCCGGTCGAGCAGATCCCGCCGGGCTGCCCGGTGATCCCGCTCGGCGTCGACGGCAAGACCTGCTACTTGGTCGACACGCTCGGCCAGCTGATCGCGGTCTCGACCGCCGAATGGAACAAGAAGACGCTGGCGGCGCTGTTCTCGCTGACACCGAACTATCCCTATTGGGCCTGGCCGCGCTGGGGCGGCTCCAAGCCCGGCAGCGATGGCGAGCGCGTCGCCAAGATCAACGGCTTCGACGCCGACGCCGCCTGCGCCTGCCTGATGAAGGCCTGCGGCGAGCGCGGCCTGTTCGACCCCGGCGACAAGGTCAGAGGGCGCGGCGGCTGGACCGACGAGCGCGGCCGCTTCATCTGGCATTCCGGCGAAGCGCTCTACCTGGTCGAGAAGGGCCAGCTGCAGGAGGCGCCGCCCGGCGACGTCGCCGGCGTGTTCTATGCCCGCCGCCCGCCGATCACCACGCCCTGGTCTGAATCGATCGACGAGGCCGAGAGCCCCGGCCATGATTTGCTGCTGGCGCTGCAGAGCTGGGAATGGGAGCGGCCGACGCTCGACCCGGTTCTCGCGCTGGGCTGGATGGCCTCGGCGCTCTATGGCGCGGCGCTGCACTGGCGCCCGACGCTGTTCGTCACCGGCGATCGCGGCCACGGCAAGTCGACGCTGCAGGGCCTGTTCAAGGATGTGCTCGGCCCGATCCTGCACGCCTCGGCCGACACGACGGCCGCCGGCATCTACCAGCGCGTCAAGCAGGATTCGCTGCCGGTCGCGGTTGACGAGCTGGAGGCGGACGCCGACAACCGCAAGGTCATGGCCGTGGTCAAGCTGGCGCGGCTCGCCGCATCCGGTGCCGAGATGTTTAGAGGTGGCGCCGAGCACGAGGGCGTGACGTTTCGGGCGCGCAACGCCTTCTTCTTCTCCTCGATCAACCCGCCGCCGCTGGCGCCGCAGGACCGCTCGCGCATCGCCCAGCTCAACATGCGCAAGCGCGTCAAGCGCGAGGGCGAGGACAAGGTCGCGACCAAGGCCCACAAGCCGGGAAACCCGGCCGCGCTCGGCCGGCAGATGCTGCGCCGGATGATGGAGCAGTGGCCGCAATTCGAGGCGAGCTTCGGACACTGGCAGGACGTGCTCGGCGAGGCCGGCTTCGACGGGCGCGGCTGCGACACCTATGGCGTGCTCCTGACCTGCGCGCAGCTGGCGCTCGGCAATGCGGGACTCGAGGAAGCCGGGCTGCCGATCACCGAGATCGAAAGGCTCGGCCGCATGCTCGCCGACGCGACCGCCTCGGAGCGGGCCGAGCAGACCGACAACTGGCGCGGCTGCCTTGAACGGGTGTTGTCCTGGACGGTCGACAATTATCGCGGCGGCGAGCGGCCGATCGTCGGCGACGTGCTGGAGAAGGTCGCCAGCGGCACCGGCGACATGTCGATCGAGAAGGCGCGCGACATCCTGATGCAGGCCGGGCTCGGCATCAAACGCCCGGACCCCGGCCGCACGGCCGTGCATCTCGCGATTCCGCCACGCGGTGTGCAGATCGAGAAGATCTTCGCCGGCCAGGTCTGGCAGGGCGGCGTCTGGATGCACGCGCTGAAACAGGGGCCGGCCGACATCGTGCTGCGCGGCGCCGGCGTCGAGGACAAGGGATTCGTCGTGAAGATCGCAGGGCAGTCGCAGCGCTGCGTGCTGATCGACATGGCGAAGTTTGCGAAGCACTCAGAGGGAGGATGACCAATGGCCGAATTGCCGGATGATCTGCTGCGCATCGTCGCGCGTGCAGGGCGCGTGATCAGGCTCGCCAAACTTCAGGCGCCTGCCGTGATCCTGGTCGAAACTGAAGATTCGTTGCGAAAGGCCATCGACCGTCACGCGCGAGCCTGCGGCACCGACCCTGATGGCTGGCGCACACGTCGCGCGGCAGATCAAGTCGAAGCTGACGAGACGTTCACCGCAGACGACGCGGCCGAGATCAGCGCCATGGAAGATGAAATGCGGCGCTACACGCTCGCAGAACCAATAGCGCGTGAGCGTTGGGTGCGCGAATTCTTCCACCCTAACGCCGAGTCCCAAGCGCGCGGAGCGAGGCTGTGGCTCGATTTGGATACGAGCTACCGATCCGACCTCGTCTATGCGGAGATGGAAGCGGGGAGGGCGCCATGAGCTATGGGGCAGACTGGACCTGCACCAAATGCGGCTGGGCCAATCTCGACTTCCGCGCAAGCTGCCGGAACTGTTTCGAGCCATCCCCAACCCGGAAGGCCGCCGTAACGTCGACGCTTGCGCATATCGCGCCGGCGCCTCTCGCGCTCTCCGACATCGAGCGCCTGAAAATGAGCCGCGACGACATGAGCGAAGCGACCGCGCATGCGATCCTCGCGATGATCAAGGCGGCCGGAGCGGCATCGGTGATGCCGCATGAGTTCGTGCCCAAGGCGACCATCGTCATCCAATGCCATCCCGACGTCTACGCGCATGTGCGTCGGTTGTCCGCCTCGAAGCCGGAGTCGACGCCATGAAGGAGCTACGCGTCCAGGAGCTGCACAAGGCCCGCGACCTCGATGCCGTCCAGCGCGAGCCCGACGGCATGCTGAAAGCCTCGGCGATCGCCGGCGTGATGTGCACCGACTTCTCGATCGGCGTGCTCGGCCTCGACCAGCGCGGGCATGAGTTCGTGCGGGCGCCGCTCTCGATCGAGGGCGCGCGCTGGCTCGCCGGCGAGATGACGCGCCTGGCAAACGAGGCCGAGAGGGCGATCGCGGAAAGGGACGGGCTGTGATGGGCCTGCCTCAGACGATACTCCTCGCCCTGCTCGCCGCCTGCATGGCCGTCTCGTCGGTTTGCCATGGTCAAATGGTCCCATCGTCGCGCCATAACTGCGTGGCGGATTTTGCGGCTTTCGCGATCCTCCTCGCCCTCCTCAACTGGGGCGGGTTCTTTCGATGATCATGCGGCCGTTCTCCGAGCCGGAGGAGCGGGCGCTTGCGGCGCTGTGGGACGTCGGTGGCGCCGGCTTCCTCGACATCACCAGGCGCCGGCCGAGCACGTTCAAGCGCCTGTCCCATCTCGGCCTGGTCGAGATGCGCAGCCAGGCCCGCCAGACCCGCGCCCGCTTGACCGCCAGCGGCCGCTACTATGCCGAGCTGGTGGCGGGGCGGCATATCGAGATCAGCGGCAGCCCCGAGATCGTCGTGACGCTGCCCGAGCTGCAGTTCATCATGGGCGGCTAGGGCCGCGATAGTCGAGCGGCGGGTCGCGCCGCGACGTCTTGATCAGGCTGCAGCCCCAGGACAGAGTGATCTTGTGGGCGGGATACAGCGCGACGGCCGCGTCATAGACCGCGTGGCCGATGACGATGTTGCGGACGCGCCCGACCGCAGTCGGCACGCCGCGCTCGTCCCACATGTCGATGGCGAGCGCCAGATCCCGCATGTCCACCATGTCCGCCTCTCCCGATAGGAACGAAAGCGGAACATAGGAAGCGATGCGGCGCGCGAGTCAAGCCGTCAGGGCGCGCGGCGCCGGGCAGCGCGCTGCTTGAGCACGATCGCCGTCACGGCATCGGTCTGCTGTGTCCGGCTGTTCTGCAGCAGCTGGTCGGGCGTCCAGCCTGATCCCGGCCTCTCCCTGAGCACGAAGGCCGCCGAGGCCAGCTCCTCCTGGCGACACGACGCCAGCGCGGCGCCCGCGATCGTGCGCGCATCCGAGACCTGATCGTCGAGATCGCGCGCCGCATCGGTGAAGCACTGATGCATGCGCGCCTTGGCCTGCTGCGCGCTCGCACCGCCGGCCTGCGCTGCCGCGCCCTCGGCCGTCAGGGCGCCGACCAGGGCCACCATCGCCATCTTCATGCGTCTTGCCATCGCAGCGCGCTCCTCGGCCGCCGGCGAGCCTCCTGCGCAGCCGCGCCATCGTCAAGTGATTCGCGTCGCCCGGACATGTCCGAAATCAACCCCCATGCATCCCGCACCCCGACCCGCTCCAATCCGGAACGCTCCGCACCCCGGCCCGATGGCAGCAAAGATGGACCGCCCGGCCCGGCATGGTCTGAGGCTCGTCGCGATGTCGAGCGCCGGGCGGGAAGACCGGGCAGTCGGATGTTCCTGCGGTCGCTCCGGGCCGAACCTGAGCCCTGCCGAGCGGGTTCGGGGCGGTTACAGGTTACGCCTCGGGTTACAAATCCGTAACCGCGTTTCCCTCGGCATTTCAACGGCTTAGAGCGTCGGTTACGGGGTTACAGCGGCCCTCGCGCGTGACGCGCGATCAACCGCACGCGCATATGCGCGATGAATTGTAACTCTGTAACCCTGTAACCGTGGGTGTATAAGTCATTGAAAAGACGCGCGAATTGCCGGTTACAGCCGGGTTACAGATTGCCGGTTGCCGATCGTCGCTGTAACCGGCCGATGCCGCTGCCGCGCTGCGGCTATTGGAAATAGGGGCGAAATCGACCAGGGCGCGACGTGGCAGGCAAATCATCAGCGGTGGCGGACGTCGCGGCGCAGGCCGGCCCGGATCAGGGGCGTTCGGTGTCGCACACGCTGGCGCCTGCGGATGGCGCCCAGGCGGACCTGCTCGGATTCGACCAGGAGCTGGCGCTGTTCGAGGACCAGGCGATTGCGCCGCCGGCCAGGCGTGGGCCGGGCCGGCCTGTCGGGTCCGTGAACCGGACGACGCTGCAGCTGCAGAAGCTGCTCATGGCGCGTGGCGCGCGCGACCCGGCCGAGTTCCTGGCCTCGATCGTGAGTATGGACGTGCACGCCCTGGCGAAGGTGCTGGCCGATTTCACGAAGCTCGGCGACGTCACGGTGCTCGCGACCAGCGTCGGTGACGCGCTCAAGCTCCAGATCACGGCCGCCAAGGAGCTGATGCCCTACTTCCATCAGAAAATGCCGATCGCGGTCGAGCACACGGGCGACGGCGCGCGGCCGCTGATCATCATCCGCGACGGCGAGGTGACGCGGATCGGGGCGACGATCGACGCGCGGGCGATGTCCGTGCACGAAGTGCAGCAAGATCAAGGGCTTAGCGGGCCTGCGCCAACGGGTTCGCACGGCGAGCATTCGCACGATGAGCAGAATGATGAATGATACCAAGCACTTAGCATGCGTTGACCTGATGATTGGAAATCAGCGGGTCCGATCCTCGCGCGTGCGAGGGGCGCCAGCCTCGGCCGCCGCGCGCGCCTGGGCGTGCATGCCCCCCCGGGGGGGTCTGCGCGCGCCCGCGCCTGCGCCCGCGCCCTCGAAACCGCGCGCCCGCACCCCCTGCCGGGGTCTCGCATCTCACACTCACGGCCGAACAAGTTTGGCTCCTGGGGGGCTGGGGGGTGGTTCGTTCGCGATCGGGTCGGGGGGGCTGGCGCGTTGAGCAAATCGCTGACGCGCTCCCAGGTGGCCGATCTCTGCGGCTGCAAGGTCGAGGAGATCCCGGCCTCGCCGCTGTTCTCGCAGACGGCCTATGTGCCGCCGGGGCCGGTCTGCGCGGCCTATATCCGCTCTCAGGGGCCGATCGACTGCATCACGGGGCCGGCCGGCTCGGGCAAGACGGTCGGCTCGATCTTCAAGGTGATCCGCTTCGCGATCGGCTCCATGCCGGTCTGCACCGACGGCATCGTGCGCGTGCGCGGCGCGGTGCTGCGCGACAACTTCCGGGCGCTCTACCGGACGACGCTGCGATCGTGGTTCGAGTTCTTCCCGCCCGACTATGGCGGCGCGCACTTCACCGGCGGCCAGGACCGGCCGGCGCAGCACATCCTCAAGCTCGCGACGGTGCGCAGCGTCGGCGGCGTGCTGCGCGAGGTCCCGGTCGAGCTGACGGTCGATTTCTTCGCGGTCGGCGACATCGCGATCGAGGAACTGCTCAAGGGCTACGAGTGCTCGTTCTTCTGGGTCAACGAAGGCGACCTGCTGCACGAGCGCGTCATCCCCTTCGCCTACAGCCGCACCGGCCGCTACCCGCCGCGCGCTCGGCTGCCGGAGGGCGCAAGGCTGCCGCGCGTCGTCGCGGTCGATTTCAACCCGCCTGCGCCGAAGCATCCGCTCTGGCTCGCCTGCCAGCGTCGCGGCTTCGGCGCTGGCGAAGATGAGACCGACGAAACCGGCGCGCCGCGTGCGCCGGTCAAGGTCGAGGATGCGACGCTGAATTTCTTCCATCAGCCGTCGGGGCTGTCGCCTGAGGCCGAGAACCGTTCGGGCAAGACGTTCGAGCAGTACGAGGAGGAAAGCCGCACGCTGACCGAGGAGGACGTGCGGCGCTTCGTTCACGGGCTGCCGGGCTACGCTCGCGATGGCAAGCCGGTCTATGCCCGGGAGTACCGCGGCCGCATCCATGTCGCGCCCGGCCCGCTCGCGGTGCTGCCAGGCGTGCCGCTGCATGCCGGCGTCGACCAGGGGCTCACGCCCGCGATCGTCTGGTTTCAGGAGGACAGCTACGGCCAGCTGCGCATCCTGCAGGAGGTCTCGCCGGGACATGGCACGGGCATCTCGCGTTTCGTGGCGCAGGTCATGCCGTGGCTGCACGGGCGCTTTCGCGGCCTGCCGCTGGGCGTCTACTCCGGCGATCCGGCCGGCTTCCTCGGCGCCGATCGCCAGGCGGGCGAGCTGGCCTGGGCGGAAGCTGTCGGCGCGGCGATCGGCGTGCATATCCTGCCGGCGCCGACAAACGAGCCCGGCCTGCGCTTCGAGGCGGTCAAGCTCGCCCTGCGCATGATCGACACCGATCGACCCGGCATCATCATCGACCCGATCGGCTGCCCGCAGCTGGTCGAGGGCTTCGAGGCCGAGTTCAAATTTCCGAAGAAGCCGGACGGCACTCATGGTGACGGGCCGGTCAAGAACCTCGTCTCAAACCCACACGACGCCCTGCAATACGGCATCCTCGGCCTGCGCGGTCGCGCCGGCGTGATCGCCGAGGCCGGCCGGGCAGGGCGCCCGGGCCAGATGCACGATCACGCCGCGCCGATCGGCAACACCGACTTCAACGTGTTCCACTGATGTCCGGCCTCTCGATCATCTCGCCGGCGCCGTTCCATGAGGTCTCGAAGCTGGCCTTTCCGAGCGGGCGGGCGCCGGCGCGGCATCTGCAGGTCATGCTGCTGCAGTCGGTGCGCTCGGAGACGATGGCCTTCGCCGATGCATCGGGCGCCGTCGTCGTGATCGTCGGGCTCTGGCAGCTCGCCCCGCTGCATGCCGGCGAGCGCCTGTTCGAGCTGTGGCTGCAGATCGACCGGCGCGCCTTGCCGCATCTGCCGACCTTGCGCCGTCTCGCCCGGTTGATGCTGGCGCGCGTCGCCGAGTCTGGACCTGTCCGCATCCGGGCGCTGGTTCGCGAGAGCCACCGGCCAGGTGCGCGGATGTGCCGGCTGCTCGGCATGTCCTTCGTCGGCGTCCGCGACGGTCACGAATGCTGGGAATGGAGCGCCTGAAATGGGTCAGATGGTCAAGCAGGCGTTCGGCAGCGACCGCAAGGCGCGCGTCAAGGCCGATGTCGACACGGCCCGGGCGAAGCAAGAGCAGGCGGTGGCGATGACGCGCCAGCAGCAGGAACAGGCCGCCGCCGGCGCCAGCACGGAAGCCTCGCTCGGGCGGGCCAGGCGCACGCCGCGCGGCCGCCGCGTGCTCGTTGCCGATCAGGGCTCGACCCTCGGATGAGCCTGGCTCCGGTCAAGATCCGCGCCGAACGCGCCTGGTCGGCGCGCGCGCCCTGGGACACGCTCTACCAGGACGTGTTCGATTATGTGATTCCCTATCGCAAGCCGACGACGAAGAACGTCGGCACGCCGACCTCGCGCATCGAGAAGATCTACGACAATACGGCGCCGGTGTCGGCCTTCGCCGGCGCCGGCCGGCTGCAGCATGACCTGTTTCCGCCGGGCGAGGCGTTCTTCAAATACGGCCTCGGCCCGGTCGCGCGCCGCGCTTTGAAGCGCGCGGGCGTCGACGAGACCGTCGCCAAGCGCGAGCTGGAGGAGGTCAGCGCCGACATCCACGCGTTTTTCATGTCGGGCGAGTTCGACAACGCCTGCAATGAAATGTGTACCGATCTGTTCGCCGGGCAGGGCTTCCTGATGCCGGTGAAGGGCGACGACGACAACCCGGTGCGCTTCGTCTGCCTGCCGATGGACGAGGTCGCGCTCGACGCCGGGCCTTATGGCGATATCGCCGGCATCCACTGGAAAACCAAGATGGCGCGCTCGGCCATCCGTGATGCGTTTCCGCGCGGCAAGTTTCCCGAAGCATTCACCGAAGCGCTGAAAAGCAATTCCGGCGCCTTCGACGAGATCGACCTGCATCAAAGCTGGACGTTCGATTACAAGCGCAAGCGCTGGACCTTCACCGTCTGGATCGAAGGCAGCGACAAGGACGACGTGCCGGTCGTGACGGCGACGCATCGCGCGCCGCCGATGGCGACGCCGCGCTATCACCGCGTGCCCGGCGAGGTCTATGGGCGCGGCCCCGCGATGCTGGCGCTGCCGACGGTCAAGACGCTCAACAAGGCCGTCGAGCTGCTGCTCAAATCCGCCGCGATCCAGATGCTCGGCATCTGGGCCTATCGGCCGGGCGGGGCGTTCAACCCCAACACGGCCCGGATCGCGCCGGGCGCCTGGTGGCCGATGTCCTCGACCGGCGGCGTTCTCGGCGCCGACGTGACGCGGATGGATACGGCGACGGCGCGCATGGATGTCGCCCAGCTCGTGACGCAGGAACTGCGCATGCAGCTGCAGGCGGCGATGAACGACGACAAGCTGCCCGACAAGGGCGCGACGCCGGTCTCGGCGACCGAGATCATGGCGCGGATGAAGCGGGTTTCGCAGAATTACCTCGGCGCCTTCGGCCGCCTGGTCAATGAGACGATCCCGCCGCTGGTCAAGCGCGTCGCCGAAATCCTCGACGGCTTCGGCCTGCTGCGCCGCCGGCAGCTCACCGTCGACATGCTGCTCGTCAAGATCGACGTGCAGTCGCCGATGGCGGCGATGATCAAGGCGCAGGGGCTCTCGCAGATCGTCGAGTATCTGCAGCTCGTCGCGGCGCTGAAAGGCCCGCAGGCTGTCGAGCTTTTGATCAAGCTCGACGACCTGCTGCGCGAGTTCGCCAGCCGCATGAACGTCCCGGCCGAGTTCATCATGTCCGAGGACGAGCAGAAGGCGCTTGAGCGGAAGCTTGCCGACGCCGCAGCCCAACTCGCTGCCGCCCAGGCCGAGCAAGCCGCCGGCCCGCCGCAACCGCAACCTGTTCCCGCATGAGGAAACCCATCTGATGACCGGACCCGCCATCCCGTCACGCATGACCGCCCGAGACGCCCAGCCCGTCCAGAGCCTGTTTCAGGACCTCGACGCGCGGATGGCGCACATCAACGCCTTCGGAGAGCAGAAGCAGCAGGCCTTCGAGCCCAGCCAGTCCGAGATGGACGCGATGCAGGCGGCGAACGTGATCTTCTCGACGCCGGAAGGCGCCGTGCTGCTGGAATGGTTCGCCGACAACACCGTGCGGCAGCCCTTCGTCGCTGATCCGACCGTCGATCCTGCGCGCGGCTGGGCCATGGCCCAGCGCCGGCAGGGCCTGTGCGACGCCTTTTTCACCCTCCTGGCGCTGATCGCGGCGGCGCGCGAGGACCCCGCTGACACCCGCGATCAGGCAAGCTCATGAACCGTCTTCTCCTCCGTAGCGGCTCGGCCGCGTTTCTCATGTCGGGTTTCGGCCCGCGCATCATGCTCGCCCTCGATGATGGCGGTGGCGCTGGCGGCGCGGCCGCTGCCGGTGCCGGCGCGGCCGGGGCTGGCGCTGCCGGGGCTGGCGCTGCCGCCGGCGATGGCGGCGCAGCAGCCGGTGGCGCCGGCGCGGCGGCCGCTGGAACAGGAGATGCCGCTGCTGCAGCTGGCGGGGCTGCGGCGGGGGCAGGGCAGGCCGCCGGGGCTGAAGGCGGTGGCTCAACCGTCTATCGTCCCGACGGCCTGCCCGACCATCTTCTCGGCGCCAACGAGAAAGAGACGATCGACAAGCTCTGGACTGCGACCAAGGGTTTCCGCGACGGCCAGGCGAAATACGAGCCGCCGCCGGCCGATGCCGCCGGCTACGCCTTCGAATGGTCGGACAAGGTCAAGCCCTACACGGAGACCTTCGACACCGATCCGGCCTTCAAGGGGCTGCGCGACGATCTGCTCGAAGCCGGCATCGGCACCAAGGCGGCGAGCAAGCTGATCGACAAGACGCTCGCGCGTTGGATCGACGGCGGGCTTGTGCATGAGCCGGTCGACATCGAGGCCGAGAAAGCCAAGCTTGCCCCGGCCGATGCAAAGGACCTGCCGGCGCCCGAGCGCGACGCCGCGATTCAGCGCCGTGTCGCGACCAATGTCGCCTTCGTCGACTCGCTCAAGGCCAAGGGCTTCGACGCCCAGGCCGCGACCGATCTCTCGGCCGAGCTGGCGGCCTTCCCGGCGCTCAACCAGCTGGTCGAGTTCGTGCGCGGCGGGGCAGGCGGCGACGGCCCAGCGCTCGGCGGCGGCAGCGGCCAGGGCGTCAGCAAGTCCGATCTCGACAAGCGGATGGCGGACCCGCGCGGGCGCGTCGGAGAGGCCAGTTACGACGCCGATTTCGCGCGCGAGACCGACCGGCTGTTCAAGCAACACTATCCCGGTTGATGGGGCCGCGCACGGCGCAGTTTGGCGGCGATCGCGGGATGGACCTGCGGCGCTGCCGGCTATCGCCCTGATGGGTGACCTGGCGGGCGCCGTGGCAATCGGCCCGAGGGTCGGCAACCCTCATCATCAGGACCGTTCATCATGACTTCACGCGCTCCAGCCTGGTTCGAACAGAAATACATCGCCGGCGCCATCCATGTCCTTCAGGCGAAGGGCTACGCGCTGCAGGGCACCACCGCGACCGCCACCAGCCAAAAAGGCAACGAGGTAACGTGGAAAGTCGCCGGCGACGGCGAAGCCACCGAAATGTCGGATGCGATCGAGGATCGTCCGACCCTCAACGCTGACCGGACCACCGTCAAGGCGACCATGCGCGATTGGGAAGCCAACGAGTGGATCAAGACCACCGACATCGAGAAGATGTCGGAGAACGAGCAGCAGATTGCCCAGGCGACCTGCGGCATGGCGCTCGGCCGCAAGTTCGACCGCATCATCCTCGGCGCCATGGACGATGCCGCGACCGATATCGAGACGATCGGCAGCGGTGCGGCCAATATCGACCTGCCCGACATCCTCGAAGCCAATACCCAGATCGGCGACGAGGGCGACAGCATGGAAATGCAATACACGGTCGCGCTCCCCGTCAGGCAGCTCGGCGCGCTCCTGCTGCGCAAGGGCTGGTCGTCGGCCGAATATGTGACCGATACGCCCTTGCTCAAGGCGATCGGCGCCCGCCGCTATCTCAACATGCTGTTCGTCCCGCTGCCGAAGAAGATGTTCGCGATCCCGGCCGCGAACCAGGCCGACGGCTACATGTGGGCCAAGGACTGCGTCGGCTTCGCGACGCCGACCGACGAGCGCGGCAAGATCGCGGCGGCGACCCGCATCGACTATGTCGCGACCAAGAAGGCCTATTTCGCCGGCAATACCATGTCCGCCGTCGGCAAGGTCATCCTGCCCAAGGGCTGCAAGCGCCTGCGCGTCTCGACCAACGCGGCGCTCACCGCCTCGCTCTGATCCGCGCCGTCGCGCCACGGCGCGGCGGTTTTCGCCGTTCCTCACAAACTGGAGCCTGCCATGGCTTATTCTCCGCGTTCGATCGCTCGCGTCGCCATTCAAGTCCCCGTCGACTCTGCCGCAGGGGCGTCGCAAGCGCAGCAGTGTGGCCTGTTCTTCTTCGCCACGGACAAGGCGGCAGCGACCGTCGAGACCGCTGGTTTCTTCAACGACAGCCGCGCCTTCGTGCGCAAGGGCGACGTGATCATCGCCTCGATGGCCAACGGCGGCACGCCCGTCGTGAAGACCTATGTCGTCACCGCTGTCCCGCTGACCGGCAACGTCACCATTGCGCTGCAGACCGCGACCGCCGGCTGATCCGCCGGCGCTGCTTTTCGACACCGGGCAAGATGCAAATTTGCATCTTGCCCTTTCGCCGTCCCCGGGGCGGTTCTTGTTTGAAGGCCTGCAATGTCCGACACGCCAGACGCCAATCTCGAACCGGTCGATATCGTCAACCGCGCTTTGGCGCGCTTTGCCGCCACGCCGATCAAAACCCTCGACGACGAGAGCGATCTCGCCCAGGCGGCGCAGCTGATCTACCTGACCGAGGTCGAGGCCGCGCTCGGCAAGATGCCCTGGCGCTTCGCCTCGAAAACCTTCGCGCTGTCGCAGCTCGCCGGTGATCCCGGCACCGGCTGGCGCTATGCCTACAGCCTGCCGGGCGGCCTGCTCGGCCTGCCCGAAAAATACCTGACCAACCCCCGCAATCCCGAGAGCGTGCTGCGCGAATTCGAGGTCAACGCCGGCGAGGTCCATTGCCAGCAGGACAAGCTCTGGGCGCGCGGCGTCGTCATGGTGCAGCCGACCTTCTGGCCGCCGGAATTCCGCAAGGCGATCATCGTCGGCATCGCCTCGGCGCTTTGCGTGCCGATCAGCCACGACACCGCGCTTGCCGCCGCCTTGTCGCGCGAGGCTTTCGGCGATCCCCGCGAGGGCGGCACCGGCGGCCTGCTCGGCCGGGCGATCGCCCGTGAGGTGGCGAACGCGCCGCCGCAGGTCGACCTCTACAGCGACAACCCGCTGACGGACGCCAGATGGTAGCCCGGCCCGGCCAGTACCAGGCGAGCCTGAACGCCGGCGAGCTGTCGCCCTCGGTGTGGGGGCGCTCCGACATCAAGCAGTTCTACTCCGGCGCCTCGCTGATGCTGAATGTCGAGCCGGTGCCGCAGGGCGGCTTCGCCACGATGCCGGGCACGATCGAGGCCGGCCGGGCGCGCGGGCCGCTGGCGCTGATCCCGCCGACCGGGGTGTTCTCGGCCGTCGGCCCGCATGTGGCGCCGGCGACGATCTTCCAGGCCAGTTTCGCGGCGATCAAGCTTGATTGCGTCGATGTGCTCGGCCTGACCTCGACGATCCCGACGCCGGGGCTGCTGCGCGTCGAGTTCAGCACCGACGGCGTGACCTGGTTCCCCTTCGGCCAGCCGTTCAGCGCGACGACGACGCCGCGCAACCGGCGCGTGGCGCTGCCGCCGGGGCAGGGCGTGGTCGCGATCGCGGCGCGCCTGCGGCTGTTCGGCGTGCCATCCGGGGCCGTGACCTTCGGCCTGGCCGGGTTCCAGCCGCTCGCCGAGATCGGCTACAAGCCCGAGGTCGCGCGCATCTTCGAGCACACCTATTCGGTCGAGGACGCCTTCACGATCGTGCTGACGCCGGGCCATGCCGACATCTGGAAAGGCGATGTTTTCCAGACCTCGGTGGCGACGCCGGTCTCGGCCGCGATCCTGCCGACGCTGACGCGCGAGCAGAGCCTCAACACGATGCTGCTCTGGCATGTCGACCTGATGCCGTTCCGCATCCTGCGCCGCGACAACGATTATGACTGGTCCGGCGACAGCGCGCCCTTCGTCAATCTGCCGCTGGTCGATTATGGCGCGACCTATGGCAACATCGTCGAGGATGCCTGGCGCATCACCATCACCTGGAGCGCCGGCCCGGCCGGGCTGATCCTCGAACTCGACATCAATGGCGAGCAGGCCCAGGGCGTCGAGCTGGCGACCGGGCCGGACTGGACCAATTTCGCGATCAACCTCAAGGCGGCGATCGAGGCGCTGCCCTCCGTCGCGCCCGGCGTCGACGTCACCTTCGCCTTGCCTGGCGGCTCCACGGCGACGATCGACCTCAGCTTCGGCGACGGCAATGCCGGCAAGCGCTTCGCGCTGGTGCCGCGCATCTCCAACATCACCACGGCGGCGTCGATCGCGAGCCATCTCACGCTCGGCGATCCCGGCGGCGAGGAGATCATGAGCGTGACGCGCGGCTGGCCCGCGACCGGCAACCTCTATCAGGGCCGGCTGGACCTGGCCGGCTTCAAATCCGAGCCCGGCGCGGTGCTGGCCTCGGTCTCGGGCGAGATCTACGACCTCAACACCCTGATCGAGAATCCGGCCGGCGCGCTGCTGTTCCGGCTCGACAGCAACGGCGCCGAGCGCGTGCAGCATCTTGCCCGCTCGAAGCATCTGATGATTTTCACCAACGAGGCGGAATACTTCGTCTCCGACCGCGCGATCGTGCGCGGCACGCCGCCGAACACGCCGCAGTCGTCGCGCAACGGCAGCGCGCCCGGCGTCCGGCCGGTCGAGAGCGACGGCGGCATCCTCTATGTCGGCAAGTCGCGCTCGATCATCTATACGGCGGCTTATTCCGACGTCAGCCAAAGCTATGAGAGCGATCCAATCTCGCTTCTGGCCTCGCATCTCAACACCCAGATCAAGAGCACGGCGCTGCAGCGCTCCTCGCTCTCGACCGACGCGTCGCGGTTTTGGATCGTGCGCGACGATGGGCAGATGACCGTCGGCGTGATGATCCGCAACCAGGACGTCACCGCCTTCGTGCGCTTCGTCACCGACGGCCAGGTGCGCGACGTCTGCGTCGACGGCGGCAATGTGACCTGGCTCCTGATCGAGCGGCAGGTCGGCGTTTCCCGCCAGATCATCCGCGAGCGCGTCTCGCCCGACGCGATCCTGCATCAGGAGCGCAACTTCGTCTTCGGCGCGCCGACCGCGATCGTGACCGGGCTCGGCAGCATGGAAGGCGCCGCCGTCTGGGCCTTCGCCGACGGCTATGCGACCGGGCCTTTCGTGGTCGCGGCCGGGGCCATCACTTTGCCCGAGCCGGCGACCACGGTCATCGTCGGGCGCTGGACGCCGTTCATCGCCGATACCCTGCCGATACCGCGGCTGATCGGCGAGCGCGTCGTGCTGCAGCGGCCGGTGCGCGTGCATACGGTGCGGGTGCATCTGCTCGGCACAACCTCGATCGCGATCGGCGCCAATGGCCGTCCGCCCCGCGACGTCGCGTTGCTGCGCGGCGGCCAGGCCAGCGACCAGCCGATCCAGCCGACATCGGGGCCGTTTTCGGCGCAGGGGCTGATGGGCTGGAGCGATGACGGCATCGTCCGCTTCACGCAAGTTCGGCCCGGCCGCGCGCATGTTCGCAATCTCACAGTGGAAGCGAGGATCTAGGCCATGGAATTCGCCGCCGCCGCGATGGGCACGGTCGCCACCGCGATCTCTGCCACCGCCAGCACCGTCGGAAGCGCGCTCGGCATCGGCGGCACCGCCGGCGCGGGAACCGCCGCCTCGCTGCTCGCCGCCGGCGAGGGCATGGGCGCCTTGTCCCTCGGCCTGCCGTCGCTCGGCGGCGCCGGCTCGCTGTTCACCTCGATCCTGTCGGGCACGGCGACCGTCGCCGGGATGATGGGCGCGGTCGGCGCCGGCGACGAGAAGGCCCGCACGCTGACCGCCCAGGCGATGGACGCGCGCACCGAGCAGGACATCGAGGGGCTGCGCGGCACCGACCGGCGCAACTCGCTGCGGCAATCCCTGCTCAAGACGCTGGGCGAGCGCGACGTCGCCGCCGCCGCATCGGGCATCGACCTGTCCTATGGCACGGCGGCGCTGGCGCGCGACGAGGCCGAGCGCGACGCCGAAAGCGCGCTGACGATCGACCAGAGCACGGAAGATTTCCGGGTCGGCCGGTTGAAGGAGCGCGAGAGCGAGTTCCTGCGCTCGGCGGCCTCGGCCCGCAAGGCCGGCCGGATCAAGGCTTACGGCGCCGGCATCCAGGGCGGCGCCGCCCTCGCAAACAGGTACGCCTGATATGGCCGCCAACAAGTTCGGCCGCGCCGTCGGCGCCACTCCTGAGTTCGATCCCAAGGGCGCCCGGATCGAGGGCCTTCCGGCCGTCGAGAGGGGCGCCGGCGCCGACAGCGAAGCGCTGTTTCAGGTTGGCTCCGAGCTGGCCGGCGTGTTCGGCCGCCAGGCCGATCGCGAGGCGACGATCGAGGGCAAGCGCGCCGGCGCGATCGCCGGCAACGATCCGAACTTCCGGCCGGGCGGATCGGTCTCGCTGCGCGGCAAGGCCTATGACGATGCCGGCACGTCGAGCTATCTCGACACGCTCGACGCGACGATGCGCCAGCAGATGCTGGAAATCTACCAGGTCAACAAAGACAATCCGACGGCGCTCAAGGCCAGCTTCGAGACGCTGCAGCAGGACGTCCTGAGCGCCAACGTCTTCCCGGAGATCGCCGGGCAGGTCAAGAATTCGATGGTGCGTCTGCGGACCGCGTTCGAGAACAAGGCGCAGGAATCGGCCGAGGGTCGGCAGCAGGACCAGGCCAAGGCCTCGACGATCGAAGCGAATATGCGCGGCGAGGCTATCGTCGCCGCCACCGTCGAGACGGCGCCGTATAGCCCGAAGGCGCAGGCGGTGGTGCGCCAGGAGCTGGACGCTGCCAGCGCCCGCGATCAGGACCTCGTCGCCAAGGGCGCGTTGACGGCGGTCCAGGCAACGCAGAACAAGATCGCCCGCGAGCGCAGCGCCACAACGCGCGAGGCGATCGCCGCCGTCGACGAGATCAAGACCGTCGAGGAGCTGGACAAGCGCGAGGCGGACTACAAGGCCCGCAAGGCCGAGGGGCGCCTCGGCCGGGTCGGCGAAGATGCCAAGATCATGGATGAGGTCGAGGCCGGCTTGTCCCGCAAGCGGACGCAGCTGACCACGGTCGGCAAACAGGCCGGATTGACGGTCGAGAAGCAGGCCGAGGACATGTTGTCTCGCGCGCAGCAGGGCGCGATGCCGCCGGTCGAGGAGGTCTCGCGCTTCCGGGCGATCGCGGCGGCTGCGCCGAACGGCCCGATGCAGGTCGAGCAGTTCGATCGGCGCATGGGCTGGATCAGGACGGCGACGACGGCCGGGCCGGACGGGGTCGACGCCAAGACGCGCGAGCTGCGCAAGGCTTATGGTCCGACGCCGACGAAAGAGCAGGCGCAGGATCTGCAGTTTCTCGAGGATGTCTCGGCCAAGTTCCGCACCGCCACGGTCGAGGACCCGATCGGGCTCGCCGCGAAGCAGCGCATCGCGCCGGTCGCGGCGATCGTGATGGACGACCCCGCCGCGCTGCGCGCCGGCATTCGCGATCGCGCCGCGCTGGCGCGGGCACTGCCGCCCGAGCTGAACCCGAACGGCAAGATGCTGCAGCCGGAAGACGTCAAGGCGCTCGAACGCAAGATCGCCATGGGCGGGCAGGGCGCGCTCGACACGGTTCAGGCGCTGGTCGACGGCGCCGGCCGCGACGCGCCGCGCCTGATGCGCGAGATCGGGGGCTCGGCGCCGGAGCTGGCGCAGGCCGGGCTGCTGCTGGCGTCTGGCGGCTCGAAGCAGGCGGCGCGCGACATCATCGCCTCGGTCGCGGCGCGCAGCCTGCCGGGCGGGCAAAAGCCGGTCGAGGTCGACAATGGTTCGTTCCGGCAAATCTGGGTCGACAAGGTCGGCACCTCGCTTGTCTTCAACAGCCAGGATCAGCAGCGCATCGAGAAGGCGGCGCGCGCCATCGCCTCGGCCCGCATCCAGAACCTCGGCAATGCCAAGAGCGGCGAGGCCAAGGAAATCTATGGCCGCGCCATCGAGGAGGCCTTCGGCGGCCAGATGATCGACGGCAAGGCGGTCGGCGGCATCGGCCGGGTCAAGACCGGCTGGTTTTCCTCGGCGCCGGTGCCGCTGCCGCCGGAGGTGCGCTCCGATCGGTTCAGCGACGCGCTCGGCGCGCTCCGCGACGACGATCTCGCGACGCTGCCGGTTCCGCCCGTCCCGGGCACGCGCGCCGCCCAGATCCGCAATGCCCGGCCGGTGGCGGTGCCCGGCGGCTACCGCTTTGCGCTCGGCGACCTCAACAGCCAGGACCCGAAATTCATTCAGGGGCAGGACGGCAATTCCTTCGTGCTGCCCTGGGACGAGGTCAAGGGCCGCTTGCGCGAGCGCGCGCCGGGCGCCTTCATCGGGGGCAAGTGATGCTGCTGTTCGACGATCCCGCCGACCGCGCCCTGACCTTCGCCAAGCCCGATGACGGCAAGAGCTATGCGGCGATCGCGCGTGAGGCCGTGACCAATCTCGGCGACGTCGTCGAGCGGCCGCAGGTCTACAAGCGGATTTTCGACGCGAGCTGGCAGGCACAGACCTATGTCGAAAACTCGAACGCCCGCTCATGGGCCGAGAATGAGAGCCTGTCGCGGATCATCAGCGCGGTGCGCTCGGCGTCCGGCATCAAGCTCGACAATCCGCGCGAGGGCGGCTTCGAGGACGAAGGCGACCGGCTGGCGCGCGACCGCCTCGGCGACGGCTATGGCGCCGCCCGGGCACAGGGGCCGCGCGTGCTGGAACCGTTCCGCATGCAGGCCTTCGATGCGCGCCTGGCGCAGCTCGCCGAGAGCGACCCGAAGATCGCCGACGCGATCGCCACCGCCAGGATCGACTTTTCCCCGACGATGATCGCGCGCCGGGCCGAGCAGGACATGCAGGTTGCGACGGGCGAGGCGGGCTCGATGATCGGCGCCGTCGGTGCGGCGATCGGCGGCGGCGTCGTGCCCTCCTTCCGCGACCCGATCAACGCGGCCGGCCTGTTCGCCGGCGGCGGGCCGTCTGCGGCGACCAGCGTCGCCGGGCGCATCGCCATCGTCGCGGCGCGCGAAGCCCTGATCAATGCGGGCATCACGGCAGCGCAGCAGCCCTTCACGCAGGATTGGCGGCAGGAGGCCGGGCTCGCATCGGGCTTGACGGAGGCGATCCAGAACATCGCCATGGCCGCCGGCGTCGGCGGCGCGTTCGGCGCCGGCGCGCAAGGCGTGCGCGATCTCGTCGGCCTGGTCGCCGGCGGCAAGGTCGCGCCCGGCGAGCTGCGCCAGGCGCTCGATGCCGCCGGCCTGCGCCTGCCGGAGGAGGAGGCCGGCGCGCTACGCGCGGCCGAGCGCGCCGCTGCCGACGACGCCGTCGTGATGCGCGAGGTGCCGCCCGGCGTCTCGCGCGACGAGGCGGTCGAGGTGATGCGCCAGGCGCTGCGTCATGCCGAGGACCCGGTCAACGAACCGCCTGCCGATCTGCCGATCGCGCTGCCGCAAGCCCGGGCTGATCGCGCCACTGTCACCGACGAGCTGCTGCCGGCGAAGCCCGGCGACGTCACCATGGTCGACGGCAAGCCGGTCGCCTTCGAGCGCTTCGACCCGGCGACGATCGGCACCGATGCGGCGGCGATGCAGTACAAGGGCGGCGCCGACGTCGCCGGCGTCACCGATCGCCTGCGCAGCGTCTCGCGCTGGGACCCGCTCGCCGGCGGCCGCGTCTTCGTGTTCGAGCGCGCGGACGGCTCGCGCGTCATCGCCGACGGGCATCAGCGCCTCGGCCTGGCGAAGCGCCTCTCGACCGATAGCGAGCCCGCCGAGCTGGTCGGGCATCTGTTCCGCGCCGCCGATGGCTGGACCGCCGCAGACGTCCGGGCGATGGCGGCGAAGAAGAACATGCAGGAAGGGTCCGGCACGGCGCTCGACGCCGCCCGCGTGCTGCGCGACCGGCCCGACATGGCCGACGGCGCCCTGCCCGTGTCCGGCCCGATGATGCGCCAGGCGGTGCAGCTGGCGCGGCTCTCCGAGGAGGCTTTCGGCATGATCAATGCCGGGCTGATCCCGGAGGCTTATGGCGCCCGCGTCGGCGCGATGGTGGCCGACCCGCTGCAGCATGTCGCGGTGCTCGGCGACCTGTTCCGGTTCAAGCCGGAGAGCGAGCGCGAGGCTTCGATCCTGATCGGCGAGTCGATGCGCGCCGGCTTCGTCAGCGAGCGCCAGGAGGACATGTTCGGGGCGCTCGACAAGACGGTCTCGCTGATGGTCGAGCGGGTCAAGGTGCTCGACCAGGCTGTGCGCCAGCTCGCCACCGACAAGCGCGTCTTCGGCATGCTCGGCCGCGAGGCCGGCCGGATCGAGGCCGGCGGCAACGTCCTGGTCGCGACCAATGCCGAGCGCGCGGCGGCCTCGGCCGAGATGCAGCAGCTCGTGGTCAAGCTGGCGCAACGCATGGGGCCGATCTCGGATCTGCTGACGGAGGCCGCGCGCGGCGTGAAGGAGGGCGGCCGGGCGACCGATGCGGCGCGCGGCTTCCTCGACCAGGTCGCCGCCACGATCGACCGGGACGGGCTGCCGCGCCTGATGTCGGAGCCGGCCCTGCGCCCGGTCGACGCGGTCGAGCCCGGGACGCCGCAGGCGCTCGCAGTGGCCGAGCGCGTCGAGCTGCGCGACGATGCGACGATCGACATGTTCGGCGACACCGTGCCGGTTGCGTCGCGCGACGATCCGATGGGGACGCGCATGATCACGCGCGAGGAAGCCCTTGCGGAAGCCGACCAGACCGGATTCCATGCCGACCTGGTCGCGGCCTGCAAGGCGGGAGCTTAGGGCGATGCCGACATTCAACGAATGCCTCGCCTCGGCTGTCGAGCAGGGCGCCATCTCGAAAGACGAGGCCGGCGATCTCGGCCGGCGCTTCGAGGAAATCCGCGCGCAGAAGCGACTCGAGCTGGGCGATGGTCCGGCCGACGCCGCCGCCAAGGAAGCGCTGGAGAAGACGCTGCGGATCGAGGCGGCCGAGCAGAAGCGCCAGGTGCTGCTGACGGCCGCCGCGAAGCAGAACGTCGCCTCCTACATCACCGGCTTTCGCACGCCCGACGGCAAGGCCGACATCTTCGAGGCGACGCTCAACCTGTTCGAGAATTTCGGCGGCGGCACGGTCGGCCTGCGCGGGCGCGTCGAGAGTATCGTCGGCTTGGCGCACAGTCAGTTGACCGACACGCTGCAGACCTTTCGGCGCACGGCGATCTCAGGCCGGCGGATGAATCGGCCGATGGCCGACGACATCGTGCGAGAGCTGAAAGGCGAGGGCACCGGCTCGGCCGAGGCCTTCACCATGGCCCGCGCGATCGACGACGTCTTCGAGAGCCTGCGCCAGCGCTTCAACGCCGCCGGCGGCGCCGTGCAGAAGCTCGACGGCTGGGGCCTGCCCCACAGCCATGACGGCGCGGCCGTGCTCAAGGCCAAGCAGCCGGCCTGGGCGGCCTTCATCAAGCCGCTGCTCGATCCCGCCCGGATGAAGGACCCGTTGACCGGAGAGGCGCTGTCGCCGGCGCGGCTCGACCAGGTGCTTGCGGGCGCCTATGCCAATATCGTGTCTGGTGGCTGGGCCAATCGCGAGCCGGCGATGCAGCGCTTCGGCCAGGGCAAGCTGGCGAGCCAGCGCCAGGAGCATCGCTTCCTCGTCTTCAAGGATGCCGATTCCTGGCTCACCTATGACAAGCAGTTCGGCACCGGCGACCCGATCGTGTCGGTGTTCAACCACATCAACGGCATGGCCCGCGACATCGCCGCGATGGAATTGCTCGGGCCGAACCCGGGCGCCATGGTCGAGTGGCTGAAACAGGTCAACATGAACGAGGTCGGCAAGCATATCGCCGGCAAGCCCTCGCTCTACCGCGAGGGCAACAAGGCGCAGGAGCTGTTCGGCAATCCGGCCTATCTCGCCAGCCGGATCGACAGCGTCTGGCAATATTCGCGCGGCCGCGAGACCGTCTCGCCCGGCGTCGCCGCCGGCTTCGGTACGGTGCGCAACGGGCTGACCTCGGCCTATCTCGGCGCCGCCTCGCTGACGGCCGCCGTGACCGATCCGTTCATCGACGCGCTGTCGCGCCATGTCGCCGGCCTGCCGATCTGGCCGGCCTTCACCGCGATCATCGACACCTTCCGGTCGGTGCCGCGCGAGCAGGCGGTGCGCGCCGGCATCATCCTCGACGACTTCCTGCACATCACCCGCGACGAGGCCCGCTACACCACGATCTCGACGGGGGCGGCCGAATGGTCGAAATGGCTGGCCGACCGCACGATGACCTGGTCCGGACTGTCGCCGATGACGCAGGCGCGCAAGCATGTCTTCGCGCTGGAATGGATGGGGGCGCTCGCCGACCATAAAGACCTGCCCTTCGACCAGGTCCCGGATCGCCTGCGGGCGCGGCTGGAGGCCTATGGCGTCTCGGCGTCCGACTGGCAGCGTCTCGGCAAGATCGCGGCGCATGCGCCCGGCGAGGGCTCGGCCGGGCTGCTGCGGCCGAGCGACGTCGCCGCGACCGAACCGCAGCTCGCCGAGAAGCTGCTCGGCCTGATCTATGGCGAGACCGAGCGGGCGGTGCCGGCCGGCACGCTGCGCTCGCGGTCGCTCGTGCTCGCCGGTCGCGATCGCGGCTCGGTCGCCGGCGAGGTGCTGGAGAGCATGCTGCAGTTCAAGTCCTTCGGCCTGTCCTTCACGACGCTGCAGCTGCAGGCCCTGCAGGGCGAGCTGGCGCAGGGCAAATGGAGCGGGGCGGCCTATGCCTCGGCGCTGGCGATCGGGCTGACGCTCGGCGGCGGCATGGCGATCCAGCTCGGCAACATCACGCAAGGGCGGGATGCCCAGCCGGTGAACGATCCGAAGTTCATCCTCGCCGCGATTCAGCGCGGCGGCGGCTTCGGCCTGTTCGGCGATTTCATGTTCTCCGACGTCAACCGCCATGGTGGCGGCTTCACCGAGACGATCGCCGGCCCGACCCTCTCGCTGATCGGGGCCGGCATCAAGCTGACGGCCGGCAACCTGCAGGAGCTGGCGCTCGGCAAGGAGACGCATTTCGGCCGCGAGGCGACGCAGCTCCTGCGCCGGAACACGCCGGTCCTGTCCTCACTCTGGCCGGTGCGCGCCTCCTATAACCGCGTCCTGCTCGACCAGCTGCAGTATCTGACCGATCCCGACGCGCATAAGAGCTTCGGCGAGCAGCGCCGGCGCTATGAGCGCGAGACCGGGGCAAGCTTCTGGTGGCAGCCGGGCGAGGCCGCGCCGTCGCGCATGCCCGGGTTTGAAAGCTTTCTGCGCTGACCGGTTGACGCATCCGCGCAGCCGCCATGGTGGCCTCTCTCGCGAGGGCCGCCCATGTCCGTCCAGTATCCTCTGCCGCGCTCGATCCGTCAGACCGACTTCGTCGCGACCGATGGTCAAAGCGTCTTCGGCCCGGTCCCGTGGCTCGCCTTCGACCTCGACGATGTCCGCGTGCGGGCGCGCTCCGGCGTCGGCCAGCGCTGGGTTACGCTGACGAGCGGCTTCACGGTCTCGCTCTCGGCCTCGCCGGCCGGCTTCGCATCCGCCACCTTCGCTGTGGGCCAGGTTGCCGGCCGGCACATCCGCATCGAGGGCGCGCGGACCCATGCGCGCATCACCGACGTAACGCGCGGCAGTGCTCTGGTGACGCCGGCGATGGAGCGCGAGCTCGACAAGATGTCGACGGTGCTGCAGGAGCTGCGCCGCGACATGTCCGACCTGCAGACGCGCGTGCTGCTGGCGCCGGAGCCGGAAGCCGGCTTCGATTTCCCCTCGGCCGCCGAGCGCCTGGGCAAGGTGCCGATCGGCAATGGCGATGGCGGCCTGACCTTCATCGACCCGACGCCGCTCGTCATCAACGTGCCGGCGCCGGGCAGCGTCGTCTCGGCCTCGCTGGCGCCGGGCAGCGTCACGCTCGACAAGGTCGCCGTCGACGTGATCCGCACGCCGATCTATGCGGCGCTTGACCTGTTCGTTGCCGCTGCCGGCAGCGACGCCAATCCCGGAACGTCGCTGGGCCAGCCCTTCCAGACGATCGACGCCGCCTGGGCCGCCGTGCGCGACCGGCTCGACGGGCGCGGCCAGCAGGTGCGCTTCAACTGGGTCGGCCTCAACAACAAGCCGGGCGTGTGTTTCGGCGGCCTGACCGGTTTCACGCAAGCCTATGTGCAGGGCTACGGCGTCGACCTCAACACGCCCTCGACCTGGGACGATGTCGATGTCGACCCGGCCCTGTCCTCGCAGGCGCTGATTGCCGATGGCGGGGCGCGCCTGCATGCGCGCGGCTTCAAGGTCAAGAACACCGCCGGCAATGGCCTCGTCGCCTGGCAGCAGGGCGCCGTGCTCAACTTCTCCTCGATCGACTTCGGCGCGGTCGGTCCGGTCAACGGCTCGCAGATCTGGGCGACGCGGGGCGGGCAGATGACCTCCTTCGGCCGTAACGTCGTCACCGGCGGCGGCGGCGCGCTGATCCAGGCGTCGCATGGCGGGCAGTACCGCAACACGGCCAACGCCACCGATGTCACCTTCACCGCCTCCGGCGCGATCGTCTACGCGATCGCGACGGCTTATGTGCTCAACGGCAGCTTCGTCCTGACCAATGATCCGGGCGGCCCGCCTATCGGCGGCGCCTTCCAGCTCGGCGGCGGCGCCAGCGTCACCGGCAAGGCGTGGCGGCGCGACGGCGCGATGTCCGAAACCCAGTGCTATGGCCTGCAGGACCCAAACCCGGGCGACCTGTTCGGCACCTTCGTCGGCGTCGCCGGCATCACGAATGGCCTGTCGCCGCGCCGGCGTGGCGCCGCGATCACGCCGGTCGCGCTGTCGCTCGCCACCACCCATGACTGGCACCCGGTCGATGCCGCGACCGGCGGCCGGATCATGCGCGAGAGCAACCGCGTGCGCATGTCGGCGCTCGGCCCGGCCAACCTGTCCGGCCTGTTCCATGACGGCTGCGAGGACGGCCAGGAGGTGACGCTGCAGAACATCGCCGCGAACACCGTCACGCTGCTGCACAACCAGGGCTCGGTCATCGGCAACCGTTTCGGCCTGCCGGCCGGCGCCAATGTCGCGATCCCGCAATTTGGCGCCATCACCATGGGGTACGACGCGACGCTCGGCCTCTGGATTCCGCAACCCTGAGGCCGTCATGACGCTCAACCTGCAAACCTTCTTCGCCTATGCCCGCCGGGCGCCTTTCGGCGGCTCGCTCTCGACGGCGCAGGTCGAGGGCTGCAAGCGCATTCTCGCGACCTGCCGGGCCGAGCGCGTGCTCGATCTCAGGCAGGTCGCCTATGTCCTCGCCAGCGTGTTTCACGAGACCGGCGCGCGGATGCAGCCGGTGCGCGAGGCTTTCGCGAGCGGCGACGCCGGCGCGATCGCGGCACTCGACAAGGCGTGGAAGGCCGGCAAGCTCGGCAAGGTGAAGGAGCCCTATTGGCGCAAGGGCTGGTTCGGCCGCGGCGATATCCAGATCACGCATGAGGCCAATTATCGCAAGCTCGGCAACGCCATCGGCGTCGACCTGGTCGCCAATCCGGCGCTGGCGCTCGATCCGGCGACGAGCGCCCGCATCGCCGTCGTGGGCATGCGTGACGGGCTGTTCCGCTACAGCGCCGCCCAGAGGCGGCCGGAGCGCTTGGCGGATTACTTCACGCCGCAGTTCGCCCTGCCGCAGGAGGCCCGCGCGATCGTCAATGGCGGCCGCGACAAGGCCAAGCTGATCGCCGGCCACTGGCGCGCCTTCCTGGACGCGCTGGAGGCGGCCGATCTGGCGACGCCGCAGCCGACCGACGTCGTCGCCGCCGATGCCGAGCCCGACGACGTCCCGGTGGCCGCCAGCGGCAGCGCCGGCACGATCGCGGTCGTCACGGCGGGCGGCGTCGCCACGGCCGCTGGCGGCGTCGCCACGGCCGCCGTGACCGGCATCTCCAATCAATGGGCGCTCGCCGCCTTCGCCCTGCTGCTGCTGTTCCTGCTGATCGCGGGCGGCATCGGCGGCTGGCTCGTCGTCAGCGGTCGCCTCACCATCAACCGCAGCAAGGCCGCGGCATGACCGCGAACCTGCGCCTGGCGCTGATCCTCGCCGCGCTCGCCGGCGGCGGCTTTGCCATCTGGAAAGTCGTCGATCTCGTCTCGGCCGCGCGCGTCGTCAAGGCTGTCGAATCCATCAACCAGGAGGGGCGCGATGCCGCCGATGCGATTGCCGAAGCTCGCCAGCGCGTGCGTGCTTGCGCTGAGTCTGGCCGGGTGTGGAACCGTGCGACCGGCCAATGTGGCGCCGCAGTGCCGGTCACTCGGCAATGAGCTGGCGACCGCGACCGGCGCGGCCGTCGATGAAATCTTCGAGGGCGGCGTCGCCGCCGGCTGCTGGGCGAGGCCGTCGCGATGACGCCGCGTAGGCGGGCGATCTCGCCTCCCGAGCGTTTGGCTGTGGTCGAGGATCGCATGGACACAATGCAGGTCGACATCACGCAGATGCAGGTCAAGCTCGATCGCCTGCTCGATCTCGCCAATGAGCGGTCGCACGCGGTCGCCAATGTCCAGCAGTCGATGACGGCGCTGCAGGGCAGCGTCGTCGCCCTCAAGGCCGACACCAAGATCATCCGCGACGGCATGGGCTTCGCCCGCATTCTGCGCCGGCTCGCACTCTGGGGCACGCCGATCGTCGTCGCGCTGCTCTGGGCCTTCGAGCGCTTCGACCTCCTGCTGAAACTCTTTCGCAAGCCCTGAAAAGGATCCTCGCATGGCCGCCAACTTCATGATCAACACCGTCTCGCGCGGCTCCGTGCCGATCATGGCCGGCGCCTGGCTCGACGTCGTCGACCAGGCCCCGACGGGTGCGTGGGTCGAGGTGCCCTTCACGATCCCCGAGAACAGCAACGCCAACCAGACGCGTGAGCGGGTGCTGCACATCTCGACCGATGTGGCGCTGCGCTACGCCGTGGCCCCGGCCGAGCCGGGCGGCGGCGAGGTCGGGGCGCAGATCCTCGCCGGCGTCGAGCGCACGGTCGGCTTCGCCGCAACCGACAAGCTCTGGATCAAGTCGTGAACAATATCTCAAGCCTCGGCTCGATCGGCGTGCTTGGCACCCATAGCCCGGGTGGCTTGTTCCCGCCCGCCGGCTTCGTCTTCCTCGTCGACAGCGACGGGGCCTATCTCACCGACGCCGATGGCGCATACCTGATGGAGCCGATCTGATGGCTGTCCGCGATGTCACGACCGCACCCGCCGGGCTTTTGCCCATCCGAACCGGCCTCGTCGCCAATCGGGGCCGCATGGCTGATCGCGTGCTGGTGGCCGAGCAATGGTGCCGGGGCCGCATGTGGTTCCAGTTCACCGCCGACGTGATCAACCCGACCTTCATTTGGGGCAACTGGTACGTCCCCACGACGGGCGGCGAGGTCGCTGGCTCTGGGGCCTTGGACATGACGGCGGCCATCGAGACGGCCGCCGGCGTCATCACTTCAAGTGTGGCCGGCTCGTGCGCTGCGGGCGCCAACCTCAGCATCACCATCCCCGGCAGCTACAAGCGCGGCACTTGGTACGCGCTTCGCTATTGGGCGCATTTCGCCAGCGGCATGGTCTATCGCATCTGCCATCCCGCGTTTGGCGCCCCCACTGGAACGCCCAGGAACGATACCTTCGATTACAAGAGCACGGTTCTCTCGGACAACACGGCCGGCGGCGCCTACTCGGGCGATGGTTCTTCGCCGCACCTTGGTTTCTGGCCTGCCGCCATCGTCGCTCCGACCCGCCAGCGCGGCCTCGCCCTGATCGGGGACAGCCGCATCTCGGGGGACCAGGGCGACATCTACAGCAGGGTGGATTACCGCGAGCCCTATGGCCGCTACGAGCGGGCGCTGATGGACGCGGGCATCCCGTTCACGAACTTCGGCAGAGCCTCCGAGAAGGCGGCAGACTACATTACCGCGGGATCCCGCCGCACCGCGCTGGCTGCCCTTTACGCCACGGACATCATCAACGGGTACGGCATCAACGACATCCGCGGTGGCTCGCCGGCGAGTGCGGCCACGGCCTTTGCCCGCCTGGAGACGATCAACGCCAACTTCCCAGCGCCACTGCGCGTCTGGCAATGCACGCTCGAAACCGTGACTTCCGGAACGTGGCTCACCGTCGATGGCCAAACCGTCGACGCCAGCAACGCCACCCGCCTCACGCTCAACACCTCCATCCGCGCCAGCCTCAAGACTGCCGGCGTGATCGACATCTCGAAGATGGCAGAGGATGAAACTGTGGCGGACAAGTTCCGGGTTCTCCCTGGCCCTGTGGCCATGACGGCTGACGGCATCCACGTCGCCAGCGCGGGCGAGGCGTATCTAGCGACCCTTCTCCCGGTGACGGAGTGGAAAACCTGACCTGCCGCCCATCGACAAGGCTGGCAAGTCGTGCGAAGTCGCGTTCCGCGATATGCCGTCGCATGACGCTATTCGCACGGCGCTTGACTGTAAGTCATTGAGTAATTGTGAAGGTCCGATAACTCTTAATCAGCGGGTCGTAGGTTCGAGCCCTACATCACCCACCACGGATCTTTCTTAGCGACATCGTCGATATGGCCCTGCGGAGAAGCCGCTCCTGCGGGCTATTGCCGCAGTCCCGGCTCCGGCCATGGTGACGACTTCATTCGCTGCGCGCTCCCTGCCGAAAATCCCGGCACCCCGCCTTTTGGATAAGGGGCTCGGGCGCTTGTGCGCGGCATAGCCTTCCTATAACCGAAACGCGGACGGGGCCTGCTTCCAGAACAAGGCGCCGCACGGGATTTGGGGAGCACTGGCGTGCAGGGATTACTCGGGGTCAGCCGTGTCATTGACACGATCAATGAGCAGATCGGCAAGAAGGTCGCCTGGCTGATCTTGCTGGCAGTGATTGTCGCGACCGTGAACGCGATCATCCGCAAGGTCTTCAACGTCTCGTCGAATGCCTGGCTCGAATTGCAGTGGATGCTGTTTGGCGCCGTGTTCCTGATGTGCGCAGCCTGGACGCTGAAGGTGAAGGAGCATATCCGCATCGACATCGTGAACGGCCTGCTGCCCAAGCGCGTGCAGCACTGGATCGACCTGATCGGCCACACGCTGTTCCTGATGCCGCTCTGCCTGCTGATGATCTACCATTCCTGGCCGTTCTTCACCCGCTCCTATGTCATCAACGAGCAGTCGCTGTCGGCCGGCGGCCTGCCGCAATGGCCGGCCAAGGGCCTCGTCATCATCGGCTTCATCATGCTGGCGTTCCAGGGCGTTTCCGAGATCATCAAGCAGATCGCGATCATGCGCGGGCATCTCGAGGATGACGAGACGCTGCGCGGCCATGCTGCCGCTGCCGAGGCCGAAGCACAGCGACTGCTCGACGTCGCCAAGCAGCAGGGACTGGCCCCGTGAGCAACTCCAAAGACGCCCGGACACCCACCATCATGACCGCCACCCGCCTGCCTCGCGTCGCCGGCCTCCTGCTCGCGCTGACCCTGATCGCCTTCTTCGGGTTCCATACCGGAGACGCCCACGCCGCCGGTTTCGGCGACTTCCTGCGCGTCAACATGGCGCCGGTGATGTTTGCAGCCCTCGTCCTGTTCCTGCTGCTGGGCTATCCCGTCGCCTTCGCGCTGGCTGCCAACGGCCTGCTCTTCGCCATCGTCGGCATCGAGCTCGGACTGTTCCAGGAGAACTTCCTGCAGGCCCTGCCGGAGCGCATCTACGGCACGATGAACAACGACGTCCTGCTGGCGATCCCGTTCTTCACCTTCATGGGCCTCATCCTCGAGCGCTCGGGCATGGCAGAGGACCTGCTGGATACGATCGGCCAGCTCTTCGGCCCCGTCCGCGGCGGTCTTGCCTATGCTGTGATCTTCGTCGGCGCGCTGCTCGCGGCCACCACCGGCGTCGTCGCGGCCTCGGTGATTTCGATGGGCCTGATCTCGCTGCCGATCATGCTGCGCTACGGCTATGACCGACGCCTCGCATCGGGCGTCATCGCGGCCTCGGGCACGCTGGCGCAGATCATCCCGCCTTCGCTCGTCCTGATCGTGCTCGCCGACCAGCTCGGCCGTTCCGTCGGCGACATGTATGAGGGCGCCTTCATTCCCGGCCTAGTGCTGGCGGGGATGTATGCCGGCTACGTCTTCCTGGTGACGATGATCTATCCGAAGCGGGCGCCGGGCCTGCCGCCGGACGCGCAGACACTGCGCGATCCCGATGGCCAGACGCGGCGGCTTTCGCTGCTGGTGATCACGATCATCTCCTTCGGGATCGCCTATGCCTGCCTGAAGCTGTTCACGAGCGTGAAGGCCGGGGCGGATTTCGTCATCCTGACGATGTCGATCGCTGTCGGCGTCTCCTTCGTGATCGCCATCGCCAACAAGGTGCTCGGCCTCAAGCTGCTCTCGCGCATGGCCGAGCAGGTCGTGTTCGTGATGGTGCCGCCGCTGGCGCTGATCTTCCTCGTGCTTGGCACGATTTTCATCGGCGTCGCGACGCCGACCGAGGGCGGCGCCATGGGCGCGGCCGGCGCGATCCTGCTGGCCTATGGCAAGAAGCGCATGACCTTCGACCTGCTCAAGCAGGCGACGGAGTCGACCGCCAAGCTCTCTGCCTTCGTGCTGTTCATCCTGGTCGGCGCGCGCGTGTTCTCGCTGACCTTCTACGGCGTCAACGGCCATGTCTGGGTCGAGCATCTGCTGGTCGGGCTGCCGGGCGGCGCGACGGGCTTCCTGATCGTCGTCAACGTGATGGTGTTCCTGCTCGCCTTCTTCCTCGACTTCTTCGAGCTCGCCTTCATCATCGTGCCGCTGCTCGGGCCGGCCGCCGACAAGCTCGGCATCGACCTGATCTGGTTCGGCGTCATCCTGGGCGTGAACATGCAGACCAGCTTCATGCATCCGCCCTTCGGCTTCGCGCTGTTCTTCCTGCGCTCGGTCGCGCCGAAGGACCGCTACCGCGACAAGGTGACCGGTAACATGATGGAGCCGGTGACCACCGCCCAGATCTACTGGGGCGCGGTGCCCTTCGTGGTGATCCAGTGCATCATGGTGGCGCTGGTGGTGGCCTTCCCGCAGATGGTGATGCATTACAAGGCTTCCGCCGTGCAGCTCGACCAGAAAGCGATCGACAAGCAGTTCGACTCGATCCAGATCCCGGGCATGGGCGGCGCCGGCGGATTGGGCGGCTTCGACCTGAACGCGCCGCCGACCTTCAAGTGAGATAAGATAATGAGAACGCCGGCCTCGTGCCGGCGTGCTTGTCTCTGTCCAGCCAGTCGAACCGGTTCTCGCGGCTTTGGTGCGGCGAACCTTTTGGCGCGTGAACGCGTTGGTCCTCGAAAGAGGACCTTGCCTGATGACAACCATGATCCATGCGGCCGATCCCGGTGGAACCCCGGCGATGCCGACCCCGCCGCCGGAAGCCCCGCCGCTGACGCCGACGGAGGTGCCGCCGGCGCCGCCGGTCGAATCGCCGCCGGACGAGGAGCCGCTGGGCGTTCCGGTCGGGCCGCCGCCGGAGCTTCCGCCCGACGTGCCGCCAGAGGGTCCGCCGGCTACGCCCTTCGACCTGCCGCCGAACAGGGGGCCGCGGCAGTCTCTGGAGTAGCGCTCTACAGGGGCGGCGCCTCGCCGGAGCCGATGTCCCAGTAGAGCCCGGCCATCAATCCCAGCGCCTCGCGGGCGATGGCGATGGGCAGGTGTTCGTCGGGCGCATGCTGCGAGCAGCCGGGATAGGAATGCGGCACCCAGATCGTGCGAAGGCCGAGGATTTCCGCGAAGATGTCGTTGGGCAGGGAGCCGCCGAGATTGGGAAGCAGGGCCGGCTTCTTGTTGGTGCTGCGCGCGATCGAAGCCATGGTGAAGGCGACCCAGGGATCCTCCGGATCGAGACGGGTCGCACCGAAGCGTTCGGCGCCGGGCATGACGATCTCGACCATGGAAAAGCCGTGACGGTCGAGATGGCGGCGCAGCGCCGGGACAACGTCCCTGGGATCGATGCCGACGACGAAGCGCAGCGCGCAACGGGCCCAGGCGCTCGGCGGTACGGCGTTGACGGGCGTTTCCGGAACGCCCGACTTCATCGCCAGCACGTCGAAGGAGCACCAGCCGAAGACCTGTTCGGCCGGCGACAGGCCGGGCTCGCCCCAGCCGGCATCGATCTGCGGACCGTCGGTGCCGCCATCGATGATGCAATCGGCCACCGCATCGCGCACGGCCCGCGGCAGCTCCGGCGGCACCCATTCATGGATGCGGATCTGGCCGGTCGGCGAGGTGATGCTCGCGATGGCATGGGCGAGCTGGATGGCGGGATCGGAGAGGATGCCGCCCCAGTTGCCGGAGTGATGCCCGCCCTCGCGGGCGACGATCGAGAGGTCGAAGGTGATGACCCCGCGTGCTCCAAGGAAAACCGTCGGTCGTTCGGCATTGAGGCGCGGGCCGTCGGACGCGATCAGCACGTCTGAGCGGAACAGTTCCGCCTCGTCCGCGCAGAGCTCGCGCAGGCCCGGCGAGCCGGATTCCTCGCCCATCTCGATCAGGTATTTGGCGTTGAAGCCGAGCTTTCCGCGTGATTCAAGTACGGCGCGCAAGGCGTTGATATTGATGACATGCTGGCCCTTGTTGTCGACCACTCCGCGGCCATACCAGCGGTCGCCGCGCTCGGTCAGGGTCCAGGGCGAGAGGCCCTCGCTCCATTGCGCATCCAGCCCACGAATGACGTCGCCATGGCCGTAGCCGAAGATCGTCGGCAGGCTTTCGTCCTCGATTCGCTCAGCGAAAAGGAAGGGGCCCTTGGCCTTCGGATGGGTCAGGATCCGGCATGCGAAGCCGAGCCCCTCGAAGAGCGGGCGCATCTCGCGCTCGAGGTAATCGACGAGCACCGATGCACGCTCGGGGTTCTGGCTCTCGGTCGGCATCGCGATGAGCCGCGCCAGGTCGCGCTTCAAAGCGCCGGTATCGAAATAGTCCTGGGCATGCGCGATGGCCTGGGCGCGGGTCATGGAAGCTCGCTATCTGTCTGCGTCAGGGAGAGGGCGGGATCGTTGCCGATCGCGCCTGCCGTTGATACTGGCATGCGCATGCAGGGATCGGCCACGGGATATGGCGCGCAGGGGATGCGCGCGTGATGACGGACGATCCGCATCTCATGGTGCCGCATGCGCATCAGCGCGTGGCTGGCGATGCCATCCTGGCGGCGCGCGCGGCCGGTGCCCCGGGCTTCCTGCTCGGCGATCTCACAGGGCTCGGCAAGACGCTCTCGGCCTGGCTCGCGCTGTCGGCGATGCCGGAACAGGAGGTGCTGGTGATCTGCCCCAAGGGCGCGATCCCGCAATGGCGACGGACCATGGCGCTGTCGGGGCTGCCGGCCAAGCGAGTCACCCTGATGAATTTCGAGAAGACCAAGTCGCTGCTGGCGGCGCCTGCCGATTCGAAAAAGCGCTCGGTTCGGGCGAAGAACAACGAGTTGGCCAAGCTCGGCACGCCGAAGCGGGTCTGGCCCCTGGTGGTGATCGACGAGGCGCACCGCATCCGCAATCCGAACTCGCAGCAGGGTCTGGTCTGCCGGCAGATGGCGGCGGCTGCGCATTTCACGATCTACATGAGCGCCACCGCCGGACAATCGCCGCACGAGCTGTCTTATCTCGGCCCCTTGCTGGCGCGGGCGGCGGGCATGCCGAGCGCCGATCTCGACGGTTTCCGCGTGCTGATGAAGCAGTTGAGGATCGGGCGGGCCAAGGGGCGCTGGAAGAACTGGAGCTGGGAGCCCAACGAGGCCGACCGCAAGGTGATGGCCGATCTGCTCTATCGCGGTGCCAAGGCTATCGGGTTGCGACGGCGGCCGGAGGAGATCGCGGGCTGGCCCGAGGTCCAGCGCGAGCTGGCTCCTGTCGCGCTGGATGCCCCCGCGCGCAAGCTCTACGACGCGACCTGGCGGGAGTTCCGCAGGGAGCTCGGTCTGGCCGGAGGCTCGACGCGCAAGCCGCGGGGCTGGGCGGCCGATCTGCGCTTCCGCCAGAAGGCGAGCCTGCTGCGGATTCCCGGCACGGTCGATTTCTGCGACGACCTGCTGGGGAATGACGAGCAGGTCGCGGTCTCCGTCGCCTTCCTCGAAACCAGCGCCATGCTGGCCGAGGCTCTGCGCGGGCGTGGCTGGCGCGTGGCCGAGATCAATGGCGAGCGCTCGGGCGCGGTCAATGAGGAGACGCGGGTCGCCTTCCAGACCGGGCAGCTCGACGCGGTGATCTTCACCGTCACCGAATCGATCTCGTTGCATCGCGGCGAGATGCCGGGCGGCGAGCGCGAACGCTCGCTGGTGATCCACGATATGCGCCACAGCGCGATCCAGCTCCAGCAGATCGAGGGCCGCTGCCACCGCGACGGCCAGCACGCCACGATCTTCTACGCCTATGCGGAGGACACGGTGGAGGAGGCGGTCGCCGGCACCGTGATCGCGCGGATGGCGGCGATGGAGGGGTTGGCGGGCGACGACACCCGCATGCTCGAGGCGATCGCTGGGGTCGTCGAGGCGCGCGCGGCGGCCTGAGACCGGGAACAAGCGCTGCCATCCCCGGTTCAGTCTCTCGGCCCGCCTGGCGGCCGACAGCCTGAAAGATCACCAATGCCGGATGCGCCGCAGCGCCTCGAAACCCCTGTCACCTCCGATGTGCCGCGCGCGACCTACCGCCTGCAGTTCCACAAGGATTTCCCGTTCTCGGCCGGGCGCGATCTCGCGGGCTACCTCGGCGAACTCGGCATCAGCCATGTCTATGCCTCGCCCATCCTGACCGCGCGACCCGGCTCGATGCACGGCTATGACGTCGTCGACTACGATGCGATCAATCCCGAACTCGGCGGGGAAGCTGCGTTCGAGGAGATGGCGGCCGCACTGCGGGCCCAGGGCATCGGCATCATCCTCGACATCGTGCCCAACCATATGGCGGTCGGCGGCAGCGACAACAGGCTCTGGCTCGACCTGCTCAAGCATGGCGGCAACAGCGCCTATGCTGATTGGTTCGACGTCGATTTCGAATCTCCCGATCCGCAGCTTGCCGGCAAGGTCCATGCGCCTTTCCTGGGAGAGCCCTATCGGGAGGTGCTGGCATCGGGCGCCTTGTCGCTGGTCCTCCATGATGGCGGCTACGCCGTCTCCTATGGCGAACATCTTTTCCCGATCCGCCCCGAGGATCAGGCCGAGATCGCGACTGTCGGGGTCGAGGCCTTTCGCGATGCCGACCGGCTCGATGCCCTGCTCTCGCGCCAGAACTTTGTGCTCGACTGGTGGCGCAATGCCGGCGACCGGATCAACTGGCGTCGCTTCTTCGACGTCACCCAGCTCGCCGCCATCCGGATGGAGGAGCCGGCCGCTTTCGCGGCCAAGCATGCCGTGGTGCTGCGGCTCTATCGCGACGGGCTGATCGACGGCCTGCGCATCGACCATGTCGACGGGCTCTCCGACCCGGCCGGCTACTGCCGCGAGCTGCGGCGTCATCTCGACACGCTCCAGCGCCAGCGGCCGGAGGGTTTGCGGGAGAGGCGTGCCTGGCTCGTCGTCGAGAAGATCCTGGCGCCCGGCGAGCAGATTCCCGGGGAATGGCACGTCGACGGCTCGACTGGCTACGATTTCATGGATCAGATTTCGGCGCTCCAGCACGACCGCTCGTCGGCGGATGCACTGTCGGCGCATTGGGCGGTCCTGAGCGGGCGACCGCGCGATTTCCATGACGAGGAGGAGATGGCGCGCCATGAAATCCTCTCCTGCAGCTTTGACGGTCAGCGCGAGCGGCTGGTCGATGCGCTGGAGGAGGCCGGCGCGAGAGGCCGCGACGCCGAGGGGCTGACGCGAGCGGCGCTGCGGCGGGCCGTGACCGGCCTGATCGCACAGCTGCGGGCCTATCGCAGCTATTCGACTGGCCGCGACGACGGCGTCGGTGCGGGCGAACCGGTCAAGGCAGCGTTGCAGGCTGCGCTGGCCCTGCCGCTGAGCGATCCGCCGGCGCTGCGTTTCGTCGCCTCGGTGATCGCGGGGGAAGGCGAGGAGGTCTTTCGGCCGGCCCGCATCACGGCGATCCGGCGCTTCAACCAGCTTGCCGCGCCGCTCGCCGCCAAGGCGGTCGAGGACACCGCCTTCTATCGCTACGGCCGGCTGCTCTCGCGCAACGATGTCGGCTTCGATGCCGCTGTGCTCGGGATCGAGCCGGGCACCTTCCACGCGCTGATGCGCCAGCGGGCGGAGCAGGTGCCGCACGCGATGCTGGCGACGGCGACGCATGACCACAAGCGCGGCGAGGATATGCGTGCGCGGCTCGCGGTGCTGAGCGAGATGCCGGATGCCTGGGTCGAGGCCTCCACGCGCTGGCGCGAGCTTGCGGCCGCGATCCGGCCGGATGGGCTCGACCCGGCCGACGAGCACATGTTCCAGCAGATGCTGGCCGGCGCCTGGCCGCTCGGGCTTGCCGCCGATGATGCGGCCGGGCTCGACCAGTTGGCCACGCGTCTCGGGGGCTGGTGGCGCAAGGCGTTGCGCGAGGCCAAGCTGCGTTCGAGCTGGGCTGCGCCGAACGAGGATTACGAAGCACAGGCTCTGCAATTCGCCGCCGACGCCCTGAACCCGGCCAAAGGCGGCGATGTCCTGCGCGACGTCGCGGCCTTCGTCGGGCGGATCGAACGGGCGGGCGCGCTGAACGGGCTGGTGCAGCTCGCCTTGCGCTGCACCGCGCCTGGCGTGCCCGACAGCTATCAGGGCACCGAGTTCTGGGACTTCAGCCTGGTCGATCCCGACAACCGCCGGCCGGTCGATTTCGCTGCACGGAAGATCGCGCTGGCACAGCATCTCTCGCTCGATCTTCTCGCGGAAAGTTGGCGCGATGGGCGGATCAAGCAGGCGGTGCTGCGCAAGCTGCTGCGCTTCCGGCAGAGCGCGCCCGCGCTGTTCGCGCAGGGCAGCTACGAGCCGCTGGAGGTCCGGGGCCCGCGAGCCGAGAACGTGCTCGCATTCCTGCGGCGGGAGGGCGATGCGGCCATGCTGGTCATCGTGGCGCGCTGCTGCGCCGAGGGCATGGGTGTGGGCGATGCGCTGGTGCCGGATCGCGAATGGTGGGCCGATACGCGCGTCCCGCTGCCCGAAGGGCTCCGTCCGGCAGAGGCGGTGATCGGGCCGGAGATGCAGGCGGGTGCTGAACTCGTGGTCGGCGCCGCGCTTCCTGTCGTACCGGTCGGGGGGTGGGCGCTGACGCGCGGCTGATCGCTTCCGCGCCTGAACCACCGCCGTCATCCCGGGCTTGACCCGGGAATCCATGCCGGAACCTCACCGAACAGCGTTCCGGAATGGATCCCGGATCTCCGCTTCGCTGCGTCCGGGATGACGGCATGGTTCCGAGAAACATACCAGGCGGGACTAAGCGCCGGCGTTTCGCGGCGGGCCGAGATAGCCGAACCGTCTCCGCACCGCCTCGTCGTCCAGCAGCGCCGAGGCGTCGCCGTCCAGCCTGTGGCGCCAGTTCGGCTTCTCCGTCGTCGTGCCCGGCACGTTGGGCTGGGTCTCGATGCCGAGCGCGTCCTCGATGGGCAGCAGCTTCAGCGTGCAAGGGGTCTTCGCGATGTAGCGGATCGCGGCATCCACCACCGGCGCGGTGTCCTGCGGGGCAGGGCGCTCGCCTTGCGCGACGCCCGCCTGCTGGAAGGCCCCCCAGAGGATGCCTCGCTCCCAGGCGCGAACGCCCTCCTGGTCGATGCCGCCATAGGCAGGCTCGATGTCGCTGCCGGCCCACCAGCCGGCCGTTGGGACAAGGTCGTGGGTGCTGGTGAGCGCGGCCGCGCCGCCGTCCCAGTGCTCGGGCGGGATGTAGCCGTGCTCGGTCCTCTCGAAGCGCAGGACGCGCAGGCCGGCGACGCCCTGCTGGCGCAGATCATCGCGGAAGCCGTCGGGAAGCGTGCCGAGATCCTCGCCGATGACGATCGCCCTGTGACGCCAGGATTCGAGCGCGACCAGCCGGAACAGGGTCTCCGACGGGAAGGTGACATAGGCGCCGTCGAGCGCGCTCGCGCCCTCCGGCACCAGCCAGAGCCGGCTCATGCCCATGACATGGTCGATGCGCATGCCGCCGACATGGCGCAGGCTGGCACGCAAGGTCTCGATGAAGGGCGCAAAGCCCGATGCCGCGAGACCGCGCGGCGAGAAGGTGGTCAGCCCCCAGCTCTGCCCCTCGGCGGAGTAGTAATCGGGAGGCGCGCCGACACTGAGCCCGCCCAGCACCTCGTGCTGGCGGCTCCAGGCATGGCTGCCCGAGCCGTCCATGCCGATCGCGAGGTCGGCGATGAGGCCGACCTTCATGCCTCCCTCGCGGCAGGCGCGCTGCGCCTCGTCATAGGAGCGGCCGGTCAGCCATTGCAGGAAAATCTGGTAGGCGACGTCCCGCTCATGCGCGGCGGCGAACGCCGCCACCTGCGGGCTGTCGGGGTCGCGGTATCCAGCGTCCCAGTCGCGCCAGCTCCAGGCGTCGGGGTTCTGCTCCAGCTGCGCGGCGTGCAGCACCTCGAAGAGCGCGTGCGACGTCAGCAGCGGCGAGGCCCCGGCCAGTGCCCGTTCGAAATCGGCTCGGGCCGGGCCGGCCGCAGAATTCGGATCGCACAGGGCGTCGAAGAGTGCGCGCAGCAGGCGCTGGCGCAGCGGCGTTGCCGCAAGCCAGTCCACCTGCGGCAACGCCGACAGCCTGGCCATCTCCTCGCCGAGACCCGCCTTGGCGATGACGTCCCGCAGCATCTCGTCGGGCAGGACGGCGGCTGGGTCGGCGTGGAGCGGGTTGTAGAACAGCCGCGTCGAGGGCGAGTAGGGGCTGAAATGACCGGGTGCCGCACCATAGAGCGCGTGGACGGGGCTGATCGCCAGCGCATCGGCGCCGCGCGCGGCGGCCGCGCGCGCGAGCGCGGAGACGCCGGCGAAATTGCCGATGCCGCCATCGTTCGGCGTCCGCAGCGAATAGATCTGGGCGGCGAGGCCGAAGCCGGGCGCGCCGCCATTGAGATCGGCGAAGGTGATGCAGCGCTCGGGCGCCGTCGCGACGGTGAAATCGCCGTCATCGGTGTGAACGCTGTGATAGCCCGGCTCGTCGAAAGCCGGCAGCGTCAGCGTCCCGCCGAAGCCTTCCTCCGACATGAGGATGCGGCGCGAGCCGCTTTCGAGCGTGACCTCGACGCGGGTTCCGGCCGGTGCCGTGAGCGGCAGGCCCACCTGCCGGCCGACGCGCGCGGTCGTGAAGCGCGAGGCTGCCGTGGCGTCGGAGCCGCTCTCGACCAGCGCCAGCGAATTGCGCAGGGCCGCGTCGCTGTCGGCGGGCAGGCCGAGCGCGCGCAGGATGGCGCGCAGGCTGTCGGGCGAGACCTCGCGGGCCGTCCCGGTCTGGTCGGTCCAGTGCGGCGCGATGCCGGCCCTCGTCGCGAGCTGGCGCAGGATGTCGTCGCTCATGAGGGACTCCGGAGGGGCGGTGCGATGGTGATGAAACCGACGCCGTCATTCCGGACAAGCCGCGTCAGCGGCGCCGATCCGGAATCCATCGCCGGGCGCGAAATTCTACGATGGATTCCGGGCCTTCGCTTCGCTGCGCCCGGAATGCCGGCGCGGTGTTGGATGTGTGGCACGATGGATCAACCGGCCTCAGGTTCATGTTCCAGCACCAGCAGCCCCAGCGGCGGGAGCGTCAGGGACAGGCTCTGCGCCTGGCCGTGGGCGGCCACGGCCTGCGTCGCCACCTCGCCGCCATTGCCCATGCCGGCACCGCCATAGATTCCGGCATCGCTGTTCAGGCGCTCGCCCCAGAGGCCTGGCCTGGGCACGCCGATGCGGTAGCCCTGGCGCGGCATGGGCGTCATGTTGGCGACGACCATGATTTCCGCTGCACCGCGCATGCTGGAGCGGCTGAAGGCGAAGACCGCGTTGGCGGCGTCATCGGCCACGACCCAGCCGAAACCCTCCGGCGCATGGTCGAGCCGATGCAGGGCCGGCGTCGCGCGGTAGAGCGCGTTCAGGTCGCGCACCAGGCGGGAGACGCCCTGGCGGCGCTCGTCATAGGGATGCGGCCAGGGGAAGGGCGCATCGACGCTCCATTCGTCTTCCGCTCCGAACTCGCAGCCCATGAAGAGCAGTTTCTTGCCCGGATGAGCCCACATCAGAGCGAGATAGAGGCGCAGGTTCGCAAAGCGCTGCCAGTCGTCGCCCGGCATGCGCGAGAGCAGAGAGCCTTTCCCGTGGACGACCTCGTCATGCGAGATCGGCAGCACGAAATTCTCCGAGAAGGCATAGATCAGCCCGAAGGTGACGTCGTCGCCGTGATGGGCGCGATAGATCGGGTCGCGCGCGAAGAAGCGCAGCGTGTCGTGCATCCAGCCCATGTTCCATTTGAAATGGAAGCCCAGCCCGCCATGGTGGACGGGGCTGGTGACGCCGGGCCAGGCGGTCGATTCCTCGGCGATCGTGACGGCGCCGCGCCCGCGCGCGCCGATCAGCGTGTTGAGTTCCTGGAAGAAGCTGACGGCTTCCAGGTTCTCGCGGCCGCCGAGATGGTTGGGCACCCATTCGCCGGGCTTGCGGCTGTAGTCGCGGTAGAGCATCGAGGCGACGGCATCGACGCGAAGCCCGTCGAGATGGAAGGTCTCGATCCAGAACAGGGCCGAGGCGATCAGGAAGCCGCGGACTTCGCGGCGCCCGACATTGTAAATCAGCGTGTTCCAGTCGATGTGGAAGCCCTGGCGCGGGTCCTCGTGCTCGTAAAGCGCGGTGCCGTCGAAGCGGGCAAGACCGTGCTCGTCGGAGGGGAAATGCGCCGGTACCCAGTCGAGGATGACGCCGATGCCAGCGGCGTGGCAGCGGTCGACGAAGCGGGCGAAGGCCTCGGGCGGCCCGAGCCGCGCCGTCGGCGCAAACAGCGCCAGCGGCTGGTAACCCCAGGAGCCGCCGAAGGGATGCTCGGTGATCGGCATGAGCTCGACATGGCTGAAGCCCATATGCTGGAGATAGGGGATCAGTCGCTCGGTGGCCTCGTCCCATGAGCCGAGTTGGCCCCATTCGGTCCTGAGCCAGGAGCCGACATGGACCTCATAGGTCGTCATCGGCTCGGCGATCGGGTTCGCCTTCTCGCGGGCCGCCAGCCATTCAGTATCGCTCCAGGAGAAGTCCGGCGGGGCGGCCACGACCGATCCGGTGCGCGGCGGCATCTCGGTGCAGCGCGCGAGCGGATCGGCCTTCCAGGGCAGGCGTTCGCCCGAGGCTGCGATCAGGGCATATTTGTAGACCGCACCGGGGCCGATGCCGGGAATGAACAGCTCCCAGATGCCGGGGCCGAGGCGGCGGCGCATCGGGTAGCGGCGCGCGTCCCAGCCGTTGAAATCGCCGACGACGGCGACATGCGACGCGTTGGGCGCCCAGACCGCGAAGAGCACGCCGTCGATTCCGTCGACATTCCGCGGATTGGCTCCGAGCCGCGTCGACAGGTCGAAATGCCGGCCTTCCGCGGCGAGATAGATGTCGTCGTCGGAGAGCAGCAGGCCAAAGCTGTAGGGGTCGGCGGTTTCCGTGATGCCGCCCGGCCAGGCCGTCCGGATGCGGTAAGCGGCGTTGTCCGGGCAAGGCGCCTCATAAAGCCCGCTGCCATTGCCGACCATCGGCGTGGCGCGACGGTCCTCGCCCTCGCCGGTAACCAGCTCGACATAATTGGCGCCGGGCAGCCAGGCCCGCACCAGCGCGATGCCATCGACGGTGTGGCGACCGAGCACCGCGAACGGATCGGGGTGGCGACCCTCCTCCAACCGGGCGATGTCGCTCCCTGGAAGGGCAGGCAGTCTGAGCGGCATCTGGCGCGTCATCCGGTCGGGCTCCATCGCGAAACCGACTCCACGAATGGCGGGGAATCGACAATGATGCAACGCAGCGGAGGCCGCCTGCGTTCCGCTGTGACGATGCCGCAGCCCGCCGTGGTTCCGGTCTGGAACCAAGTGTCTTCGTCGTCGTTGTCGCTCTGCATTGCAGGCGCTTGAGATGGAGAATGGTAATGAGCCGGGAGCAGACCGTTCGCGACGTGGCCTATGCGATATGGGAAGCCGAGGGCAAGCCGCAGGGGCGCGACGCCGCGCATTGGCAGCAGGCCGAAGCCCGCGTCGCTGCAAGCCTGGCGGGCGGCAAGACGACAGGCAGCAAGAAAGCGGCTGCCAAAAAGGCAGACGGCAAGGCGACCGAGACGGTTGAGGCCAAGGCCAAGCCGCCCGCCAAGGGCCGGCCGGTGCCTGGCGCCAAGGATGTGCCGGCTGCCAAGCCTCCGGCGAAGGCTGCTGCCACCAAGGCGGCTCCGAAGAAAAAGGCCTGATACTGGCACCGATCGCCGCGACGTCATTGCGAGCGCAGCGAAGCAATCCAGTGGACGTAGCGCTCTACGATTCTGGATTGCTTCGCTGCGCTCGTAATGACGTGAGAGGATCGTGACGGCCGGTTGGACGTTGCTCGGCCTCAAGCCGATAGGGACCGGGCATAGACATCGGCATAGCGATGTGTCGGCCGGCTCCAGTCGAAGCGCTTGGCCATCGCATGCTCGCGCATCTGCCGGAACGCGACCTTGGAGCGGAAGGCGTCGAGCGCACGTGTCACGGCGGACGCCAGGCCAGCCCCCGTCAGCGACGAGAACAGGAAGCCCGACCGCCCGTCCTCGATGGTGTCGACGAGGCCGCCGGTGCGATAGGCGATCGGCAGCGCGCCGAAGCGCTGGGCGTACATCTGGCTCAGGCCGCAGGGCTCGAAGCGCGAGGGCATCAGCAGGAAATCGCTGGCCGCGAAGATGCGGCGCGCCTCTGCGTCGTCGAAGCCGATGCGCGCGGCGACCGCCCTGGGATGCTGGCGGGCGAGCCGCTCGATCGCATCCTCGAGACGCGGCTCGCCGCGCCCGGTGACCACGAGCTGGCCGCCATTGGCGACGATCGTCTCTGCTGCCTCGATCGAGAGGTCGATGCCCTTCTGATGCACGAGCCGCGAGATGATCGAGAACAGCGGCCCGCGCGAGGGTGGCAGTTCGAAGGTCTTGCGGATGTCGGTCGCGCTCTGGCGCTTCCACTGACGCACGCGCTGGGCGGCCGTGTTCAGTGCGCCGGCCGGCGAGGTCCAGCTGTCGTCGATGCCGTTGACGATACCGGTCAGGCGGCCCTCGTCCATGCGGGTCTTGAGCAGGCCGTCGAGCCCGCAGCCATGCTCGGGCGTCGTGATCTCGCGGGCATAGGTCTCGCTCACCGTGGTGACATGCGAGCTGTAGTAAATGCCGCTCTTCAGGAACGAGATCTTGCCGTGGAACTCGGCGCCGTTGACCGAGAAGGCGAGGTCGGGAATGCCGAGCGCGCTCATGCGCGAAGGCTGGTAGAGCCCCTGATAGGCGAGGTTGTGGATCGTCAGGATCGAGGGCGTGCTGAGGCCTTTCCAGCGCAGATAGCCCGGCGCCAGCGCGGACGGCCAATCATTGACGTGGATGATGTCGGGCTTCCAGTTCGGATCGGCCTCGCCCGCGGCGATTTCGGCAGCCGCGAGCGAGAGCCTGGCGAAGCGGATGTCGTTGTCGCTGAAGTCGCCGCCGGCGAAGGGGCCGTAGGGCGAGCCCTCGCGGTCGTAGAGCTCGTCGCAGAGCACGGCATAAATCGTCAGCCCGTCAGCGGTGCTGAAGCGCCCGAGCGACCAGGGCGGCAGGCTCGCCGTACGCGGCATCTCGCGCACGATGTCCATGGCGGGCTTGGCGGCGCGGACCTGGCGGAAACCGGGGAGCAGGACGCGGACGTCGCAAAGTGCGCGCAGCTGGCGCGGCAACGCGGTCGAGACCTCGCCGAGGCCGCCGGCCTTGATGAACTCGCCCATTTCTGAGGTGACGAAGAGGAGCTTGGTGGTGTCTGCAAGCTTGGTCAGGACGTCGGCTGCGCCGTCCTTGACTGCTGCTGCGTAGGTCAATGCGTGGCCGGATGTCGAAGGGGTGGTGTCGGTTCCCGTGTCCTTCGATGTCTCGGCCATCGGCGAACTCCCCCATTTGCGCAACCACAACACCGCACCGCGGTTAAGGTTCCATGCTGCGCTGCGAAACAATTGATGCAATTTGGAGGCCGTCGGCAGGAACCCCGGGGACCCTCCTCACGTTGCACGATCTGCGGCAGGTCGTGGCATCATTTTTGACGGAGGAGTGGTTTCGCACGGTGCGGGCCCGTTCGGTCAGCCTGAACCGTGCGAGGACGTTCATGGCTGACGGAAACGGGATGCGCTTCGAGGTCAAAGCCGGGCAGGGGACGGAACTTGGCGCCGTTCATGACGGCGAAGGCACGAATTTCGCGATCTTCTCCGCCCATGCCGACAGGATCGAACTCTGCCTCTACGACGAGAGCGGCGAGATCGAGACGGCGCGCATCGTCCTGCCCGAATATACCGACGAGGTCTGGCACGGCTATCTGCCGGGCGTGAAGCCCGGGCAGCGCTACGGCTATCGCGTCCATGGACGCTTCGCGCCGGAAGAGGGGCATCGCTTCAACCCCAACAAGCTGCTGCTCGACCCCTATGCCAGGGAGTATTCCGGCGCGGTCGACTGGAACGATGCCCATTACGGCTATGACGTCGGGGCCGAGAGCGACAAGGATTTGACGTTCAGCGAACTCGACAGCGCGCCCTTCACGCCAAAATGCGTCGTCTGCGACTGGAAAGCCGATACGCACGCGCCCGGCAAACCGAGCGTGCCCTGGGATCGCACGATCTTCTACGAGACCCATGTGCGCGGCTTCACCAAGCTGCACCCGGCGGTGCCGGACGAGATGCGCGGCACCTTCGACGGGCTCGGCGAGAAGGCCGTGATCGACTACATCAAGAGCCTCGGCGTGACCTCGGTCGAGCTCTTGCCCGTGCATGCCTATCTCGACGACCATCACCTCGCGTCCAGGGGCCTGCGCAACTACTGGGGCTACAACACCATCGGTTTCTTCGCGCCGATGCAGCGTTACGAGGGCAAAGCGGGGCTGCAATCCTTCCGCGACATGGTCCGCAAGTTCCACGACGCTGGGCTCGAGGTCATCCTCGACGTGGTCTACAATCACACCGCCGAGGGCAACGAGATGGGGCCGACGCTCTCCTTCAAGGGCATCGACAACTTCGCCTATTACCGGACGATGCCGGACGATCCGCGCTTCTACATCAACGACACCGGCACCGGGAACACGGTCAATACCAGCCATCCGCGCGTGCTGCAGATGATCCTGGACTCACTGCGCTACTGGGTCGAGGTGATGGAGGTCGACGGCTTCCGCTTCGATCTCGGCACGATCCTGGGCCGCGAGCCGCATGGCTTCGACCAGCGCGGCGGCTTCTTCGACGCGGTGGGGCAGGACCCGGTGCTGCGCAAGGTGAAGCTCGTCGGCGAGCCCTGGGATATCGGCCCGGGCGGCTACCAAGTCGGCGGCTTTCCGCCGGGCTGGGGCGAGTGGAACGACAAATACCGTGACACCACCCGCGCCTACTGGAAGGGCGAGCAAGGCATCATCCGCGACCTCGCCGCGCGCATGACCGGATCGGGCGACATCTACGATCTGCGCGGGCGGCGGCCCTGGGCCGGCGTCAACTTCATCACCGCCCATGACGGCTTCACGCTGAACGATCTGGTTTCCTACAACGAGAAGCACAACGAGGCGAATGGCGAGGACAACAAGGACGGCCACGGTCACAACCTGTCGTTCAATTTCGGCGCCGAAGGCCCGACTGAGGACGCCGGCATCATCGCCGCCCGCGAGCGCCAGAAGCGCAATCTGCTGGCGACACTGCTGCTCTCGCACGGCACGCCGATGATCCTGGCCGGCGACGAGCACGGCCATTCCAACCACGGCAACAACAACGTCTATTGCCAGGACAGCGAGATCGCCTGGATGCGCTGGGAGGAACTAACCGATCGCGACCGGGCGCTGACCGGTTTCGTCCAGCGCGTGACGAAGCTGCGGGCCGACCACCCGATCTTCCGGCGCGCCTCCTTCCGCGACGGCTGCCTGCTGCGCTGGGTCAATCCGGCCGGCGGCGACCAGCAGGAGGAGCATTGGGACGACGAGGGCGTGCTGGCGATCGGCCTCCTGATGCATATGCCCGATGTCGATCAGGGCGGCGACGAAGCCCTGATTCTTTTCAATGCCTTCGATGGCGACGTTGTCTTCAAGCTTCCGCCGCGGGTGAAGGCCGGATCATGGTCGGTCGTACTGGATACAGAAACGGGCCCGGCCTCTGATGAGGGGCGCAAGGGGCTGAAGGCGGATACGGAGCTGACGCTGTCGCCAAGGTCGCTGATCGTTTTGATGTGAGGGGCACGGCTGTCATTCCGGGGCATGCCGAAGGCATGAACTCGGAACCCACGACTGGGCTGGTCCGGTTCGCGGCAGCTTTCACCCAGTCGTATTCCACCCAGTCGTGGGTTCCGGGTTCTTCGCTACGCGAAGCCCCGGAATGACAGCGATGGTCAGCCCTGACGCCAAAGCCCGACGCCACGGGCGGGCAACTCGCCGGTGAGGTCGGCCGCTGCCGGAAACAACTGCTCCCAGCCATCGCCGGGCAGCGTCAGTGACGCCGCCTGTCGCGATCGGTTGAGCGCGATGAGCAGTCTCTCGCCGTCCCCATTCAACTCCAGACACAATGCATCGAGCCCGGCCCATTCATGTTCTGCGATGGCCGTGCCGTCCGGCTTGAGCCAGCGCGCGTCGGGCGGGGTTCCCCTGCCGGTCAGGAAGGTCTCCGCTGAGAGCAGCGGATGGGCGCGACGTAGCGCCGAGAGTTCGGCGACGAAGCTCGCGAGATCGTCGTCGGCGCCCTGCCAATCCAGCCAGAACGCCTCGTTGTCCTGGCAATAGGCGTTGTTGTTGCCATGCTGCGTGCGGCCGAATTCGTCGCCGGCGGTGAGCATAGGGTTTCCCCGAGACAGAAACAGCGTCGCCAGCATGGCGCGGAGGTCGCGGCTGCGGGCTTCGACGACAGCCGGGTCGCGGCTCTCGCCTTCCGCGCCGTTGTTCCAGCTATGGCTGTCATTGTCGCCATCGCGGTTGCCCTCGCCATTGGCTTCGTTGTGCTTGCCGGCATAGGAGACGAGATCCGCCAGCGTGAAGCCGTCATGGGCGGCGATGAAGTTGATGCTCGTCTGAGGACCGCGATGGCGGCCGGCGAAGAGATCGGCGGAGCCGGCGAGCCGGGTCGCCAATACGCCGGCCGCGCCGGCATCGCCACGCCAGAAGCGGCGGAGGTCGTCGCGGTAGCGGCCGTTCCATTCGGCGAAGGGCGCCGGAAACTCGCCGAGGCGGTAGCCGCCCGGCCCGATGTCCCAGGGCTCGGCGATCAGGATCGTCCGCGACAGGTCAGGGTCCTGCAGGATGGCGGCGAAGAGGGGGGCATCCTGCGAATAGCCGGTGTCGGAGCGGCCCATCACCGTGCCGAGATCGAAGCGGAAGCCTGAGACGCCGAGGCTGCGCCAGTGCCGCATGGCATCCATCGCCATGCGCACCACGGGTGCGCGGTCGAGCGCCAGCGTGTGGCCGCAGCCGGTGTCGTTGATCAGGCGGCCGGGATCGTCGGTCGCATGGCGGTAATAGACCGCGTTGTCGAGCCCGCGCAGGCTGATGGTGGCGCCGTGCTCGTCGCTCTCGGCGGTATGGTTCAGCACGATGTCGAGAATGATACCGATGCTGGCTTCCGCGTAGGTCGCGCAGAGCCGGCTCAGGTCGTCCGCGCCGCCCGGTGCGAGGCGTGGATCGAGCGCGAAGAAGTTGACCGGGTTGTAGCCCCAGGCATTGGCGAGGCCGAGCGGCGGCAGATGGCGCTCATCCATCCAGGCCGCGACCGGCATCAGCTCGACATGGCTGACTCCGAGCTTGCGGATATGGTCCAGCACGGCGGGCGCGCAGAGTGCCGCAAGCGTTCCGCGCAGGCGTTCGGGCACCGCCGGATGGCGCATCGAGAAGGACTTCGCAGCGAGTTCGTAGATGAAAGCTGGCGTTCGACTCCATGAGCCCTCATCCTGAGGAGCCATTCCCTCAGGAATGGCGTCTCGAAGGGTGCTCGCCGAGGCACCTGAACCATCTGGATCATCCTTCGAGACGCCGCTTCGCGGCTCCTCAGGATGAGGGCTGAGAGGAGTGACGTGCTTGAGAGCTGAAGCTGCGCTCACGATGCAGCGCGGCACCAGATCCGCAGTGTCCACTCCTCGCTCTGCCATCCGCGCATCCCAGCGGAAAGGGCGATCGACCAGCGTCGCATAGGGGTCGATCAGCAGCTTCGTTGCGTCGAAGCGGTGGCCTCGCTCAGGTTGCCAGGGGCCTTCGACGCGCAGGCCATAGCGCAGGCCGGCCACAGCGCCAGGAAGCAGGCCGTGGTGGATGTCGCCTGTTCTGCAGGGCAGGGCCATGCGCGCGGTCTCGCGCTCGCCGGTCTCGTCGAACAGGCAGAGATGGACGGTCTCGCCGTTGCGCGAGAATACTGCGAAGGTGATGCCATCCTCGCCAACAGTCGCGCCCATGCGGGCCGGCAGCGGGCATGGCAAGAGCCGCGGCACTGCCAAGGTCGTTCAGGCCTTCGCGTCGCGCGTCGGGATGTTCCAGATGCGCTGCGCATACTCGCCGATGGCGCGGTCGGCGCTGAACCAGCCGCAATGGGCGGTGTTGGTCACCGACATGCGCCACCATTTGTCCTGGTCGGCCCAGAGGCCGTCGATCCGGCGCTGGGCCTGGCGGTAGCTCTCGAAATCATTGAGCACCATGAACCAGTCATTGGCCCGCAAGCTGTTGACGAGCCCGAGATAGCGGTCGCGCTCGCGCGGCGAATAGGCGCCGCTTGCGACCGCATCGAGTACGCCTTCGAGATGCGGTGTCGCGGCGATGACTTCTTCCGTCGGGCGTGGGTTGCGCTTGGCGGCCTCGACCTCCTCGGCCGTCATGCCGAAGATCACGATATTGTCCTCGCCGACGCGCTCGCCGATCTCGATATTGGCGCCGTCGAGCGTGCCGATGGTGATCGCGCCATTCAGTGCGAACTTCATGTTGCCGGTGCCCGACGCCTCCATGCCGGCAGTCGAGATCTGCTCCGAGACGTCGGCGGCCGGGATGATGAGCTCGGCGGCGCTGACATTGTAGTTCGGCAGGAACACCACTTTCAGCCGGTCGCGGGTGGTGATGTCGTTGTTCACGACGACCGCGACGTCGTTGATCAGGTTGATGATCGCTTTCGCGGTGCCGTAGTTCGAGGCCGCCTTGCCGGCGAAGATCTTCACGCGCGGGGCCCAGTCGCGATAGGGCTCGGAGCGGATCGCGTCATAGAGGGCGATCGTCTCCAGGATGTTGAGCAGTTGCCGCTTGTATTCGTGGATGCGCTTGATCTGGACGTCGAACAGGGCGTCGGGGTCGACGGTGATGCCGGTGTCCTGCCGGATGATCTTGGCCAGCTTGAGCTTGTTCTCGCGGCGGATCGCGGCGAGCCGCCCATGCAGGGCGCTGTCGCCGGTATGGGCGGCGAGTCGGCTGATCTGCCCGATGTGATCGGTCAGATCGTCGCCACAGACCTCCTGCAACAGCTTTGTGAGGCCGGGATTGGCGCCGAACAGCCAGCGCCGCGGCGTGATGCCGTTGGTGACGTTGGTGATGCGGCCGGGGAAGACCGCATGCAGCGGGGCGAAGACGGTCTGCTCCATCAGCTTGGAATGCAGCGCCGAGACGCCGTTGACCGTATGCGAGCCGACGAAGGCGAGATGGGCCATGCGGACGCGCCGGCCATGAGATTCGTCGATCAGCGAGATCTGCGCGAGATCGACGGTGTCGCCGCCGCTTGAGCGCCTGACCTCTTCGAGGAAGCGGGCATTGATGCCGAAGATGATCTGCATATGGCGCGGCAGCAGCCGCTCCATCAGCGCGACCGGCCAGGTCTCGAGCGCCTCCGGCAGGAGCGTGTGGTTGGTGTAGGAGACCGTGGCGTTCGTGATCGTCCACGCCTCTTCCCAGGCGAGACCGTGCTGGTCGATCAGGAGCCGCATCAGCTCGGCGACGGCCAGCGAGGGATGCGTGTCGTTGAGCTGGATCGCAACCTTGTCGGCGAGGTTGTCGAGCTTGCCGAACTGCCGGTAATGCCGCCGCACCAAATCCTGCAACGAGGCGGAGGTGAAGAAGAACTCCTGCCGCAGCCGGAGTTCCTGGCCCGTCGGCGTCGAATCGTTCGGGTACAGAACCTTGGAGATGGCCTCGGCGCGGTTGCGCTCGGCAACGGCGCCGACGAGGTCGCCCTGGTTGAAGGCGTCGAGCGAGAGCGGGTGCATGGCGCGCGCGCGCCAGAGCCGCAGCGTCGTCGCGTCGCGGCCCCGCCAGCCGATGATCGGCGTGTCGTAGGCCACGGCGAAGACCGTCTCCTCCGGCTCCCAGAAGACCTCGCCAGGCTTGGCTGTCGCGGTCACCGCGCCGCCGAAGCCGATCTTGTAGGAGGCCTCGCGACGCTCGAACTCCCAGGGGTTGCGGAAAGAGAGCCAGTCTTCGGGCACCTCGATCTGCTTGCCACCGTCGATGCGCTGCTTGAACAGGCCGTGATCGTAGCGGATGCCGTAGCCCAGCGCCGGAACGCCGGTCGAGGCCATCGCCTCCAGATAGCACGCGGCGAGCCGGCCGAGGCCGCCATTGCCGAGCGCAGCATCGGGCTCGATCGTCTCGATTTCGGAGAGATCGACGCCGAGCTCGCGCATCGCCTGCGCCATCGGGCCAGTGAGGCCGAGATTGCTGAGGGCATCAGCGAGCGAGCGGCCGATCAAGAATTCGAGCGAGAGGTAATAAACCCGCTTGCGGCCGGTCTGATAGCTGTCGCGCGTCGAGCGCTGCCAGACGTCGATGATATGGTCGCGCGCGGCGAGAATGCCGGCGGTCAGCCAGTCATGCGGCTGGGCGACCGAGGGGTTCTTGCCGAGCGAATAGGTCAGCTTCCTGACGATCTCGGCCTTGAGAAGCTCGACCTGATCATCCGGCTCGAAATGGACACCGGCCTGGGTTCCTGAAGCTGTCTCGGTCAAGCGGCAAAATCCCGGCTGTTTCGCTGACGCGGAGTGTCGAGGCAACGCCTTGGCAAGTCCAGACGAAATTGCCGCAATGCGGCAATGCGCTGGATTTCGGCTGCGACGTCGAGCGCGAGGCTCGCGCCAGCAGGGCTTTACTGCTTGACCGTCCCGGTTTCCTCGCGGGCGTTCTGCCCGAGCTGCTTGGCGCCGGTCACGGCGGAATCGGTGAATCCGACGACGCTGGTCCAGACGTTGCGGGTGTAGAGGCCTTGATGGACGATGGCGTCATAGCCGATCGCGATCACCGCGAGCACCAGCAGAATGCGAAACATGATTCCCTCCATCCGTATCGGTTGGGAACGCCGGCCGTCACGGGAATGTTCCGCACCGGCTGACGGTCCCGGCAATCACCAGGCCGGTCGGTTGACCTGCATGCTGTGCCAGTGTCCCTTCCGGCGGAAGCACGCGAGGGCATCATGTTCGAGGATCTGAAAGGCAAGCGCGTGTTGGTCACCGGCGCGTCTTCGGGGCTGGGTGCGCATTTCGTCCGGCTGCTGGCGGGCCATGGCGCGCATGTCGCGGCTGCCGCGCGGCGATACGATCGGCTGGTGGCGCTGGCCGAGGACTGCTCCGCGCTGCCGGGCAAGGTCACGCCGGTGGTGCTCGATGTCGCCTCGGTCGACGCGATCGGCGCCGGCCTGGAGGAGGCGCGGGCTGCACTCGGAGGGCTCGACGTGCTGGTCAACAATGCCGGCGTTGTCGAGACGGTGCGTGCGCTCGATCTCGACGAGGCGCAATGGGACGCCCATCTCGACGTCAATCTGAAGGGCTGCTTCTTCGCGGCGCAAGGCGCGGCGCGGATCATGAGCCAGCAGGAGGGGGGCGGGACGATCGTCAACATCGCCTCGATCCTGGGCGAACGGGTCGCTGCCTCGGTCGCGCCCTATGCCGTCGCCAAGGCCGGGCTGATCCAGATGACCAAGGCGTTGGCGCTGGAATGGGCGCGGCACAAGGTCCGGGTCAACGCGCTGGCGCCCGGCTATGTCATCACCGACCTCAACCGCGACTTCTTCGCCACCGACGCCGGCAAGGCGCTGATCGCGCGCATCCCGATGCGGCGGCCGGCCGATCTGACCGATCTCGACGGGCCGTTCCTGCTGCTCTGCGCCGACGCCTCGCGCTTCATGAGCGGGGCGGTGGTGGCGGTGGATGGCGGGCATCTGGTCAGCGGGTTGTAGGAAGAGCGCGGGGAACCCTCTCCCGTAGGGAGAGGGCAGGGTGAGGGGTCGGCCGTTTGACGCTGTAGCCGCAACCTCACCGCAGCCGCGGTGAGGTCCTTGCCTCCCTGGTCCAGGGGTCCACACCTCACCCCTGCCCCTCTCCTTACAGGAGAGGGGTTCCACGCGGCGGGGTTACCGCATGATCTCCTTCAGCCGCAGCAGCGAGATTGTCTCGACCTGCCCCAGGGCGGTTTCGAACTCGACCTCCGGCGTGCTCTTGAGGCGCGTCTCGAAAGCCTCGAGGATCGCCTCCTTGGTGGCGCCGGCCACCGCCATGATGAAGGGGATACCGAAGCGAGCCTTGTAGGCCTCGTTCAGTGCAGTGAAGCGGACGCGCTCGTCCGATGTCAGGCGGTCGAGCCCGGCCGAGGCCTGCTCGCCAACCGATTCCTCCGTCATCTCGCCCGCCGCCGCGAGCTTGCCGGCGAGATCGGGGTGGCCGAGCAGCAGGGCCTGCAGGCGCTCGCGCGTGTTGGCGCGCATGACCTTAACCATGGCGGCGTGAAGCGTCGCGGCATCGTCATGGGCGGCGGTGAGCCCGGCATCATAGGTCGCTTCCGCGACCCAGGGCGCGTTCTCCCAGATCCGGCCGAAGACCTCGACGAAGAGGCCCTTGGGCACGGCCGAGGGGCGGTAACCGCCCGCCGGGGGATGATGCCTGATCCAGTGGCGGGCGATATCGAGCCGGGTCGCGACCCAGACATTCTCATGTGCCTGGACATGGTCGAGAAAGCGCGCCAGCGCCGCCGCCCGGCCCGGGCGCCCGACGAGGCGGCAATGCAGGCCGATCGACATCATCTTGGGTGCGGTCTCGCCTTCGGCATAGAGCATGTCAAACGAGTCCCGCAGATAGGCGAAGAACTGGTCGCCGCTGTTGAAGCCCTGCGGCGTGGCGAAGCGCATGTCGTTGGCGTCAAGCGTGTAGGGGACGCTGAGCTGCGGGCCTTTCGGCCCGGCGAGCCAATAGGGCAGTTCGTCGGCATAGCAGTCGGCGCTGTAGAGGAAGCCGCCTTCTGCCATCATCAGCGGCGTGGTGCGCTCGGAGCTGCGGCCCTGGTAGAAGCCGAGCGGACGCTCGCCGGTCAATTCGTGCTGGATGCGGACGGCTTCGGCGATGTCGGCGGCCTCGCGTTCGGCGGGCACGTCGCGATAGTCGATCCATTTCAGGCCGTGACTGGCGATCTCCCAGCCGGCCTCCTGCATCGAGGCGGCGATCTCGGGATAGCGCTGCAGCGCGCTCGCCACCGCGAAGACGGTGACCGGCATCTTGCGCTCAGTGAACATCCGCCACAGGCGCCAGTAGCCGGCGCGCGAGCCGTATTCGTAGATCGACTCCATGTTCATGTGGCGCTGGCCGGGCCAGGGCGCGGCACCGACGATCTCGGAGAGGAAGGCTTCCGAGGCGGCGTCGCCATGCAGGATATTGTTCTCGCCGCCCTCCTCGTAATTGATCACGAACTGGACGGCGATGCGGGCCTTAGCCGGCCAATGCGGGTGGGGTGGATTGCGGCCATAGCCGGCGAGGTCGCGGGGATAGGTCGTGTCGGTCATGGCGTGCGGCGCTCGCAGATTGATGCAGGCAGGAGTGGTCAGCAACTGAAAGGCAAGGCGTCTTCCGTCATTGCGAGCGGAGCGAAGCAATGACGGGAGGGATCAACTCCCGCGATAGGTCGTGTAGCCATAGGGCGAGCAGTTGAGCGGGATATGGTAGTGCCGGGCCGTGTCCGAGATGCCGAAGCGCACCGTGACGACGTCGAGGAAGGCGGGCTCCGGCAGCTCGACGCCGCGTGCGCGGAAATACGGGCCGATGGCGAAGTCGATCTCGTAGATGCCGGGTTTTGTCGCCTCCGGGAGCAGCAGCGGTGCGTCGGTGCGCCCGTCGGCGTTGGTCACGGTCTCGACCAGCGTCTCACCGATGCCATCGACGATGCGCCGCAGCGTAATCGTGACGCCGCCGGCCGGCACGCCGCCATGGGTGTCGAGGATATGTGTCGAGAGACCCGCCATGTCGGTCCTTTTCATCGTCGCGGAACGGAGCTTGCCTGTTCCGTGACGCCAACCGTAATTTGGCCGGCGGCGAAGTCTACCGGCAGGATTGCCTTGCAAACTTGCGACCAAGTCCAACCGCCGTCGTCCCTGCTCGACCGGAGCCCGCGATGCTCGACGCCTATCTGATGGAATGGGGCGGCATGCTGCTGCGCTGGCTGCATGTGATCACGGCGATCGCCTGGATCGGCTCGTCCTTCTTCTTCATCCACCTCGATGCGAGCCTGCGGCCCGCCACCGACATTTCGAGGGGCGAGGGCGGAGCTCCCAGCCAGTATCTTGCCTGGCAGGTCCATGGCGGCGGCTTCTACGAGATGCGGAAATATCTGGTCGCGCCCGCGGTGATGCCGGCCGAGCTGACCTGGCACAAATGGCAGGCCTACTGGACCTGGATCTCCGGCTTCTTCCTGCTGGTCTGGGTCTATTATGCGCAATCGGAGCTTTATCTGATCGATCCCGCCGTGATGGCGCTGTCGCCGCTGGCGGCGGGCGCGATCGGCATCGCGGCGCTGGTTCTCGGCTGGCTGTTCTATGACTGGCTCTGCCGCTCGCCGCTGGCCAAGAACGACGTCGTGCTGGGTCTGCTCGGCTTTTCCTATGTCGTGGCGGCGAGCTGGGCCTTTGCCTCGGTGTTTTCTGGGCGCGGCGCGCTGATCCATACCGGCGCGCTGATGGCGACGATCATGACCGCCAATGTCTTCTTCAACATCATGCCGGGGCAGCGGAAGGTCATCGCGGCGCTGACGGCGGGCGAAAAGCCTGACCCGAAATACGGTAAATCCGCCAAACAGCGGTCGATGCACAACAACTACATCACCCTGCCGGTGCTGTTCCTGATGCTGTCGAACCACTATCCGGTCACCTATGCCAATTCGGCGGTGATCCCGGCGCTGGTGGCGCTGATCATCGTGGCGGGCGCGCTGATCCGGCACTTCTTCAATGTCCGCCATGCCGATCACGCGAAATCGCCGTGGTGGACCTGGGCGGTCGCGATCGTGGCGCTGTGGCTCGCCTTCTGGGTCGCAATGGCCTCTTCGCCGGGCGGTCGCGAGCGGCTGGGGCTGGCGCCATTGCCTGCACCCAAGCCAATCCTGCTCGCGGGGATGAGCCTGCCCCCAGTCGAGGTCTCCAACATCGTCACCGGGCGCTGCGCCATGTGCCATGCGCCCGAGCCGTCCTGGCCCGGCATCCAGATTCCGCCCAAAGGCGTGCTGCTGCACGAGCCGGAGACGATCTCCGCCCATGCCCGCGCGATCCGGGTCCAGGCGGTGATGACGCATGCGATGCCGCCCAACAATCTCTCGGGCATGACGGCAGACGAGCGCCGGGTGCTGGCGGCCTGGCTGGCGCAGGCGCGATAGCCCGCGCCGGTCGACGATCCCCGCAACAAAGCCTTGACGCTGTTTCCTCAAGCGCGGTCCCGTGCGCCGCGTCATTCAGTTTCAGTTCACATGACGCTTGGCATGGTCGCGTCAACGACAGGGTGGAGGCTGCCTCCGACACCGGAGACGTCCATTGGCTGAAGGGGACCGGGGGGTCCGCTTGAACAGGTTTCTGAAGAAGGGCGCCGGCTATCCGCTGGCGGCCGCGGGATTTCTTGTTGTCTGGGCAGTGCTGTGCTGGCCTTGGCTGTCGGGCGCGGTCACCATCCCGTTCGACGCCAAGGCGCATTTCCAGGCGCAGATCCAGTTCCTGGCGCAGGCGCTGCACTCGGGGCAGTCGCCGTTCTGGACGCATAACGTCTTCGGCGGCTCGCCCCAGGTCGCCGATCCGCAGTCGCTGATCTTCTCGCCCGCGATCATCCTTGCGCTGCTCTCGCCCTCACCGAGCTTCCGCGAGGTCGATGCCTATGTGCTGGCGCATCTGCTGGCGGGCGGGCTCGCGCTGATGATGTTTTTCCGCGACCGCAACTGGCATCCGGCCGGCGGCCTGATGGCGGCCGTCGTCTTCGCCTTCGGCGCCTCGGCCGCCTGGCGCGTTCAGCATGTCGGCCAGATCGCCAGCCTCGCCTTCTTCGCCATCGCCTTCTGGCTGACGGCCCGCATGCTCCAGCGCTCCTCGCTGCTGACGGGTGCTTTCGCCGGTTTCGCCGCCGGGCTGATGGTGCTGGAGCCCGACCAGGTCGCGCTGCTCGGCGCCTATATCCTGATCGGCATGGTCGTTGCGCACTGGTTCTCGGGTGGCTGGGCTTCGATGCGCGCCAGCCTGCCGGCGATCGGCGTGGCCAGCGTCGCGGGCGCCGCCACCATCGCCATGCCGCTGCTCTGGACCTGGCTCTTCGCCGAGGCGACGACGCGCCCCGCGATCGATCTGGTGGAAGCCGGCCGCGGCTCGCTGCATCCGGCCTCGCTGTTGACCGCCTTCTTCGGCGATCTCTTCGGCGCGCAGGACCCCAAGGTCGATTTCTGGGGGCCGTATAACAATCCGAACTGGGCTAAGGAACTGTTCCTGTCGCAGAACATGGGGCAGGTCTATTTCGGCGCGCTGCCGCTGCTGTTGATGATCGCGCCCGGCCTGACGCGCGGCTGGCTCTTCGACAGGGCCGTGCGGCCGCTCACGGTGCTGTTCGGCGTCATGGTGCTGTTCGCGCTCGGCCGCTACACGCCGCTCTTCGACCTCGCCTATGACTACCTGCCCGGCGTCAAGGTGTTCAGGCGCCCGGCCGATGCGACCTTCCTCGTCGGGGCGCTCGGCGCGCTCCTGTCCGGCTATGTGCTGCATCGCCTCCTGACCGCCGCGCCTGGCATCTCCTATCGGCGCGATCTCGCTATCGGCGGCGTGTCGGTGCTGGTGCTGGCGGCGCTCGCACTGGTGGTGTCGCGCGGCGAGGGCCATCTCGGCGACGCCTGGAAGCCGGTCGCGCTGGCGCTCGGCTGGTTTGCCGCTGCCGCAGCGATCGTCCTGGTCTTGCAGCGCTGGCGCGGTGCGATCGGTCCCGTCGCCGCCGCCGTGCTCGTGACCGGCGTCGTCGCGGCCGATCTTGGCGTCAATAACGGCCCCAACGAATCCACCGCGCTGTCGCCGCAGCTTTACGACGTGCTGCGCCCCGAGACGCATAACGAGACCATCGCCGTGCTGAAGCGGTTGACGCGGCAGCCCACGGGCTCGCCACGCCGCGACCGGGTCGAACTGCTCGGCATGGGCTTCGAATGGCCCAATGCCGCGATGGTGCATGGCCTCGACCACACGCTCGGCTACAACCCGCTGCGCCTGGCCGATTTTTCGGAAGCGGTCGGCACGCGCGACGGCATCGCCTCGCCCTCCGAGCGCAAGTTCACGCCGCTGTTTCCGTCCTATCGCTGCCGCCTCGCCAATCTGCTGGGGCTGCGATACATCGCCTCGCCGGTGCCGATCGAGCAGGTCGACCACGCGCTGCGCGAGGGCGATCTCAAGCTGATCGCGCGGACGAAAGACGGCTATGTCTACGAGAATCCGCATGCGCTGCCGCGCGTGCAGTTCGTCGGCGGCTGGGAACTGGCCGATTTCGACGGAATGAAGCAGGGAGGCCGCTGGCCGGAGGCGGACCCGGAGCAGGCCGTGCTGCTCGAGGTCGAGCCGCCATTGGCCGTGCCCGAGGGGCCTGCTCTGGTGAAGGCCAATCTGAGGCTGAGCCGCTACGAGAACACCCAGGTCGAGATCGAGGTCACGACCGCAGCCGCGGGTTTCGTCGTGCTGAACGACACCTGGCATCCGTGGTGGCGCGCCGAGGTCGATGGCGTCGAGACCGAGATTCTCAAGGCCAATGTGCTGTTCCGCGCCGTCCAGGTGCCGGCCGGTACGCACAAGGTCCGTTTCAGCTTCAATCCGATCGAGGGCGCCCTGGCCGAATTCCGCGAGCGCGTCAGCCCGGCACCTGTCGAGGAGGATGCGCCGCTGCCGCTGCCGCCGCTGCGCGACGAGCCGCTGATCGCCGGCGCGAGCAGCGATGGCCTGCTGCCCTCCATGCTGGCAGGGCCTTCGCAGGCGACGCGGGATTCGCTGCGTCTCGGCCCGCCGCAGATCAGTGCGATGCGCGACGGGATGTCGTCGGCCCAGGCTCAGTAGCGACCGGAATCGCGTGAAAGGGCGCCGTTAGCGCCCTTTCAACGTCCTTGCGTAGACTGCGCGGCTCAGCTTCCGCTCAGGCGCCGGTGTCGGCGACCAGGCTCGCGGCCGCGATTCCCGCGACGGCTGCCGCCTCGTCATTGTCGGAGGTGTCGCCGGAGATGCCGATCGCGCCGAGAAGCGCGCCCGCTGCGTCGCGGATCAGGACGCCCCCTGGAACCGGCACCAGCGAGCCGCCGACCGCGTGGGTCGCCGCCTCGACGAAATAGGGGCGCTCCATTGCCATCTTGTGCAAGGCCCGCGAGCCGATGCCCATCGCCACTGCGCCATGCGCCTTGCCGAGCGCGATCTCACCGCGCTTGAGGCTGGTGCCATCCTGCGCGGCGAAGAGCTTCTGGGCGCCGCGCGAATCGAGGATCGCGATGGCCAGCGGCTTGAAGCCGGCCGTCCCGGCATGGGCGAGGGCGGTGGACATGATGGTCTTTGCTTGAGCCAGCGTCAGCATCGGGGAAGCTCCTGTTGCAGTTTGGCCGCTTGTGACAGCGCTTGGCTCGCTGGGAAAGCGTTTTCGCGAGGCCGCCAGCTTGGGCGGAGCGGCGAAAAAGCTCCGGCTGCGAGAGCCGCCTTGATCATGTCATCACAGTTGGGCTTCATGGGGCCCCAACGGATGGAGGAAACGCCATGGGTCTGTTCAGTTTCATCAAGGAAGCCGGTTCCAAGATCTTCGGCACGAGTTCGGCCAAGGCCGCGACAGCCGAGGAGTTGCAGAAGGAACTGGCCGGTCACGGCCTGCCCTCCGACGTCGCGATCTCGATCGACGGCGACAAGGTGAAGGTCTCCGGCAAGGCGGTCTCCACGGAGGAGGCCGAGAAGATCATTTTGGCGCTCGGCAACACCATCGGCGTGGCCTCGGTGGAGTCCGATCTCGCGGTGACCAAGGAGGTCGCTGCCGCGGTGTTCTACACCGTGAAGAAAGGCGACACGCTCTGGAAGATCGCCGAAGAGCATTACGGCAAGGGCCAGGGCGCGAAATACACCGAGATCGTCAAGGCCAACACGCCCCCGGTCAAGAACCCCGACCTGATCCAGCCGGGCTGGGTGCTGCGGATTCCGCCCAAGGCTTGAGCGCTCGCGCTGGCACGACATCACGACAAAGGCCGCGTTTCCCTCGGAAGCGCGGCCTTTTTCTGTCCCGGCTTCCGCCCCGCGAGCGAATCCTTGCCGGCGATCAGAGTCCGCCGGCTCTTGACGAAATTGGTTGCCTCGGCAACTATCTGCTTCGATCGCTAAAGATAGGCCGGACGCGGCGTTTGCGTCGGGAATCCATTGCCGGTCATGCTATCGTTCAAGAGCTGTGGAATGGCCGTCCGGATGGGCGCCGTGCCGCGAAAAGCCTGCGCAAACAAGATCGCCTACTCACGATCCCTGGGGAGGGAAGCCATGACATTCGATCGCCGCCGATTCCTGATAGCGGCCGGTTCGGCCGTCGCCATGCCGGCCGTGCTGCGCGCGACCCGCGCGGACGCCCAGGAGGTGACGCTGAGGATGCATCACTTCCTGCCGCCGGTCTCGGTCGCCCATTCCAAGTTCCTGAAGCCCTGGGCCGACACCGTCGCGGCGGAATCGAACGGGCGCATCAAGATCGACATCTTCCCGTCGATGCAGCTTGGCGGCACGCCGCCGCAGCTCTTCGACCAGGCGCGCGACGGCGTCGCCGATCTCGTCTGGACGCTGCCGGGCTATACGCCGGGGCGCTTCACCGGCACCGAGGCGTTCGAACTGCCCTTCACCGCCAACAAGCGGGCGCTGGCGAACTCGCTCGCCCTGACCGAATACGCCCAGCAGAGCCTGCAGGACGAGTACAAGGACGTCCAGCCGATCTGCCTTTGGGCGCATGACCATGGCCTGATCCATGCCAACAGGCAGGTGAAGACGATGGAGGACCTGAAGGGTCTGAAATTGCGCTTCCCGACGCGTCTTGCCGGCGAGGCGCTGCGCGCGCTCGGCGCCAACGCCATCGGCATGCCGGTGCCGCAGGTGCCGGAATCGCTGGCGCAGCGCGTCATTGATGGCTGCGTCGTGCCCTGGGAGGTGGTGCCGTCGATCAAGGTGCAGGAACTGGTCAAGTATCACACCGAGATTCCGGGCTCGCCGACCTTCTATTCGGCGACCTTCGTGCTGGCGATGAACAAGGCGAAGTATGCGGCGCTGCCGGCCGACCTCAAGGCGATCATCGACAAGAACTCGGGTGCGACGGCGGCCGCCATGGCCGGCAAGGTCTGGGACGAGCAGGCGATCGTCGTCTCCGACATGGTCCGCAAGCGCGGCAACACCATCACCGTGATCGAGGAGGCGGAGGCCGCGCGCTGGCGCAAGACGACCGAACCGGTGATCGAGGGCTGGCTCAAGACGGCCAAGGAGAAGGGCCTCGACGGCGAGAAGCTGCTCGCCAATGCCCGCGCGGCGCTGGCCAAGCACGCGACGGCGGCCTGACGGACCTGATGGATAGGCGAGGAGAGGATATCGCGCCGTCCGGTTTCGACCGGGCGGTGCGGGGGACCGCACTGGTCGGGGGCATCCTGCTGATCGCGTTGTCGGCGACCGTCGTGGTCAGCGTGACGCTGCGCAGCGGTCTCGTCGGCGCGGCCGGCGTGCCGGGCGATTTCGAGATCGTGCAGATGGCGACCGCCATCGCCGCCTTCTGCTTCCTGCCCTGGTGCCAGCTCAAGCGCGGCAACATCTTCGTCGATACCTTCACGCTGAAACTGCCCGCCCGCTGGCAGCGCCGCGTCGATGCGGTCTGGGACATCGTCTATGCGCTGGTGATGGCGCTCATCGCCTGGCGGCTGGCGGTCGGTGCGCGCGCGGCCTTTGCGACGGGTGAGAACAGCATGGTTCTGCAGGTGCCGAGCTATCTGCCGATCGCGCTGTGCTCCGCGCTGGCTGCGCTGGTCGCGGCGGCGGCCGTGGTCACTGCCTTGCGGCTGCTGAGGACACCGGCGTGAGCGGCTTTTCGCTCGCCATCACCGGGTTCGGCATCCTGCTGGTGCTGATGGCGCTGCGGCTGCCGATCGGGCTCGCGATGATGCTGGTCGGCGGGCTCGGCTACATTCAGCTCAACGGGCTCGATCCGTTCCTGAACTATATCCGCACCACGCCCTACCAGATCTTCGCGAATTATACGCTCTCGGTGATCCCGCTTTTCGTGCTGATGGGCGCCTTCGCGGAGCGCTCCGGCCTTGCCGGCGACCTGTTCAAGGCGGCGTCGGCCGTCGTCGGGCATCGGCGCGGCGGTCTCGCCATGGCGGTGATCGGAGCCTGCACCGGCTTTGGGGCGATCTGCGGTTCGTCTGTCGCGACAACCGCCACCTTCGCGCGGGCAGCGCTGCCGGAATTGCGGCGGTATCGCTACGATCCCGGCTTCTCCTGCGGCGTCGTCGCGGTCGGCGGGACTTTGGGCATTCTCATCCCGCCCTCGGTCATCCTCGTCGTCTATGCGATCTCGACCGAGCAGAACATCGCCAAGCTGTTCAAAGCGGCGCTGATTCCAGGGCTGATGGCGGCGGCCTTCTACTGCGTCACCATCGCGATCATGACCCGGTGCAATCCGACGCTGGGGCCCGCGCAGCCGCGCATCGCCTGGCGAGACCGGCTGCGGCCGCTGCTCGGCGTGGTGCCGGCGATGGCGGTCGCGCTGATCGTCGTCGGCGGCATCTATGGCGGCGTGTTCACGCCCACGGAGGGCGCCTCGGTCGGCGCCTTCGTCATGCTGCTGATCGGCGTGCTGCGCGGCACGCTCTCGCCGTCGGCCATCGGCGAGGCGATCCTGCAGACGGCCGAGACCTCGGCGATGATCTTCGCCATCCTGCTCGGCGCCGAGATCTTCAACGCCTTCCTCGCTCTCACGCAGGTTCCGACTGCGGCCGCCGAGATGATCGCGGCCTCGGGCTGGGCGCCGTATACAGTGCTGATCGGGCTCCTGCTGTTCTACATCGTGCTCGGCGGCGTGATGGACGAGCTCGCCATGATCCTGCTGACGCTGCCGGTGTTTTTTCCGATCGTGACCGCGCTCGATTTCGGCATGCCGGCCGACGATGTCGCGATCTGGTTCGGCATCCTCGTGCTGATTGTCGTCGGCATCGGCATGACCTGCCCGCCGATCGGGCTCAACGTCTTCGTCGTCGCCTCGCTGGCGCGCGACGTCCCGGTGACGCGGATCTATCGCGGTGTGCTGCCGTTCGTTGCCTCCGACGTCATCCGGCTCGGGATCGTAGTGGCATTTCCCGCCCTCACGCTCTATCTGGTGAAGCTCCTGGAGTGAGAACGCCGGAGCCTTGGCCTGTGACCGTGAACGATCTCGATATCGACGCCATCAAGACTGGGCTGGCGGATGGCAGCATCCTCCTGGTCGATGTCCGCGAACCGCATGAATTCGAGGCCGGGCATATTCCGGGCTCGGTCTCCCGCCCGCTGTCGCGCTTCGACCCCGCGGACCTGCCCAATGAGCCCGGCAAGCGCATCGTGCTGTCCTGCGCCGCAGGCGTGCGCTCGCTGCGGGCGATGGAATTCGCCCAGTCGGCCGGGCTCGACGTCGACAGCCATTATCTCGGCGGCTTCAAGGACTGGGTGATGCGGGGCGAGCCGGTCGAGCACTGAGTATCTGGACCGGGAGCCATCGCGCGCTTCGGGCACTGCAGAACGGGAGCCACAGATGACGTTTCCCACCATCCTGCGCCACGCGCTCTGCGCGGCGACGATTCTCGTCGCGATCCCGGGGAGCGTTCCGGCGCAAACCGCGCCGGCAGCGCCCGCGATTGCCGTCGCAGACGAGGCAGATCTGCAGGCCGCCATCGCCAAGTCCAATGCCTATACCGCGCTGATGAACCGGACCCTGCGGGCGATCCAGTCCTGGGATCGCTATGCGAGCTGGGTGGATATGGCGAAGGGCCCGACCGGCAAGGAGCGCTACATCACCTACGGGCTCTACAGCCTCTACGACGTCGCCGGCGAGATCAGGAAGGCGGAGGAAGCCGCTGCGAGCGCTCCAGCGCTGCCGGGGATCGACGAGACGATCAGGCGCTACATCAAGGCCTATCAGGACCTGGCGCCGCTGATCACGCGGGCGGAGCGCTATTACGAGCGCAAGGACTACCGGGACGACAACGCCGCCGAAGGCCGGACGCTGCACGCGGCGATGGTGCCGGCGGCCAGGACCTTCCTCGCCGAGCGCGCCACGCTCGATGCCCAGATGCGGGTCTACAAGAAGAGCCTCGATACCCGTGAGCTCGCCTCGGTCGAACGGCGGGAGGGGCGCTCGGCGCGCTGGCAGATCCGCAACATCATGATCAATGCGCGGGCCGTGATGGACCTGATGCCGAGCAACGAGAAGCCCATCGTCGACCTCAAGGCCTTCGACGGGGCGGTGGCGGACTACGCCGCGGCGGTCCGCGAGATGGACCGTTTCAAGGAGAGCGATGCCAAGGGCGTTCCGATGATCGAAAGCCAGGCCAGTTCCTGGCTCGGCAAGATCAGGGATTTCCGCGACAAGCTTGCCCGCAGCAAGGGCGATGTGCGCAAGGGCGCAGCCAGCGACGCCAATTGGCTGGTGAGCTCCTACAATACGATGGTCACGCTGTCGGAGAGCGCTGCGCGCATGCCGCGCTAGCCCTGCGCCGCGCGCATCGCCGCACCCCCGCCTGTCGGGGCTGACGCGGCACGCATCCTGCCTCAGTCTTTCATTTGAACGATTTGCTTTCACTCAAGCGATCTCAAGGATATCCGCCGATGCGCCCCATGAAATTCGGATTCGGACAGCCGGTGCGCCGGGTCGAGGACCAGCGCCTGACCACGGGCACGGGCCGCTACACCGATGACACGGCCGTCGAGGGTGCGCTGCACGCCTTCGTGCTGCGTTCGCAATATGCCCATGCGAGCTTCAAGATCCGTGACAAGCAGGCCGCGCTCGGCATGAAGGGCGTCAAGCTGATCCTGACCGGGGAGGATGTCGCCCATCTCGGCGACCTGCCTTGCAAGGGCGTGATCAAGACCGTGTCGGGCGAGGATGTGAAGCCGCTGCCGGTGCCGGTGCTGCCGACCGATACGGTGCGTCATGTCGGCGAGGCCGTCGCCTTCATCGTCGCCGAGACGTTGGCGCAAGCGCGCGACGCCGCCGAGGCGATCGACATCGAATGGACGGCGCTGCCCTCCATTACCGGCATCGAGGCGGCACTCGATCCCAAAGCGCACCAGGTCTGGCCCGACCGGCCGGGCAATGTCGCCTTCGAGGCGGAGCAGGGTGACAAGGCCAAGGCGGATGCCGCCTTCGCCAAGGCGGATCGCACGGTCTCCGTCACCATCGTCAACAACCGGCTTGCTTCAAACTATCTGGAAACGCGGGCCTGCATTGCCGAATACGACAAGGCCGACAAGCGCTGGACCCTGACGCTCGGCAGCCAGGGCAGCCATGGCACGCGCGAGATCCTCGCCCACTACATCCTCAAGGTCGAGGAGTCGCGCATCCGCGTGGTCACGCCCGATGTCGGCGGCGGCTTCGGCACCAAGATCTTCATGTACCGCGAATACCCGCTGACGATGGTCGCGGCCGAGAAGCTGAAGCGCCCGGTGCGTTGGGTGTCGGATCGTACCGAGCATTTCCTGGCCGACACCCATGGCCGCGCCAACCTCGCGACCGCGACGATGGCGCTCGACAAGCGCGGCAGGTTCATCGGGCTGAAGGTCGATCTCGCAGCCGAGATGGGCGCCTATCTCTCGCAATATGGGCCCTTCATCCCCTGGGTCGGCACGACGATGACGCCCGGCTGCTACAACATCCCGGCCGTGCATGTGCGCTTCCGCGGCATCCTGACCAACACCATGGCGGTCGATGCCTATCGCGGCGCCGGGCGGCCGGAGGCTGCCTATCTGATCGAGCGGCTGGTCGATGCGATCGCGCGCGAGACGGGCAAGACGCCCGACGCCGTGCGCGCGCTGAACTTCGTCAAGCCGAGCGAGATGCCGCACGCGACGCAGACCGGCCCGGTCTATGATTCCGGTGAGTTCGAGGGACATATGCGCCGCGCCATGGAGGTCTCCGACTGGCAGGGCTTCAAGGCCCGGCTCAAGGCCGCCAACAAGGCCGGCAAGATTCGCGGCATCGGCATGGCGAGCTATATCGAGGCCTGCGGCGGCGGCGGTCCCGAGAGCTCGACCGTGATCCTCGAAAAGGACGGCATGGTCACCGTGCTGATCGGCACCCAGTCGAACGGGCAGGGCCATGAGACCGCCTATTCGCAGCTCGTCTCGCAGCATCTCGACATCACGATGGACCGCATCCGCGTGATCCAGGGCGATACCGACAAGGTCGAGACCGGCGCCGGCACCGGCGGCTCGCGCTCGATCCCGGTCGGAGGGGCCGCACTCGACAAGGCGACCACGATCCTCTCGGACAATCTGAAGCAGCTCGCTTCCGAAAAGCTGGAGGCCGGTGTCGGCGACCTCGAGATCGTCGATGGCGCGGTCCGCGTCGTCGGTACCGACAAGGCGCTCGACCTTGCAGCCATCGCGGCGCTGCCGGGAGCGACGCCCGCCATGCTCAGGGTCCATCAGAGCTGGGAGCCGCCGGCGGCGACCTTCCCGAACGGGACGCATATCTGCGAGCTCGAGGTCGATCCGCAGACGGGCGCGACCGAGATCGTCAACTATGTCGTGGTCGATGATTTCGGCATGACCCTGAACCCGATCATGCTGCAGGGCCAGGTCCATGGCGGCGCCGGCCAAGGCATCGGCCAGGCGCTGATGGAGGAGATCAGGTTCGACTCGTCGGGGCAGATGCTGACGGCGACCTTCATGGACTACGCGCTGCCGCGCGCCGTCGATATCCCGAACTTCCATTTCGAGACGCGCAACGTCCGCTGCGTCACCAATGCGCTGGGCGTGAAGGGCGCGGGTGAGGCCGGCGCGATCGGCGCCTGTCCGGCGGTGATGAACGCGATGGTCGATGCGCTCGACCGGGCTGCCGGCATCAAGGCGATCGACATGCCGGCGACGCCGCTGAAGGTGTTCAATGCGCTCAAGGAGGCCGGCTACGCCGCCTGACGCGTGAGCGGTCTTGCTGTTTCGCAAAAACCGCTCACGCGAAAGAGACTTGGCGGCTGCGGCTTAATAGGCTGATCTGGAATGGTTCCAAACGGCGCCATTCCGGTGCCGCCAGCCTTCAGGGATAAGCCTCCATGATCCGTACCGCTTTTGTCGCAGCCGTCCTCGGAGTTGGCGTGTTCGGGATTGGCCTGACCGCCGTGGTCGCCCAGTCCGATCCCACCACCGAGCGCCGCAACACGATGAAGGGTGTTGGCGCCGCCACGCGCGACGGCGCGGCGATCGCCAAGGGCGAGGTCCCGTTCGACGCTGCCAAGGCACAGGCCGTCTTCAAGGTCTATGCCGATGCGTCGAAGAAAATGCCCGGCCTGTTCCCGGACAGCGCCAAGACCGGCGGCGACACCACGGCGTCGCCGAAGATCTGGGAGGACCAAGCCGGCTTCAAGGCGGCATTCGCCAAGTTCGAGACGGATGCGGCGGCGGGTGCTGCCGTGGCCGATGTCGGCGGCTTCCGCACGGCTTTCGGCAACGTCACCAAGAACTGCGGCACTTGCCACGAGACCTATCGCATCAAGAAGTGAGGACTGTGGCGCAAGCCGCGCTCAGGCATGATGGCGAGCGGACCCTCCGTCCGCTCGCTTGCGCGTGGGGAGCTTTCCGGCGCGCTTCGCGTTATCGACATATCCTCGCGCGGCGTGTCCGCGCCTGATCGGCGCTTTGGGAGAGAACCGACATGCTGCGTCTGCGCCGTCTGCTGGTCACGCTCGTTTTGCTGGCGGCGGTCGGGTTCGGGGGGTTCTATGTCCTGACCGATCCCCGCATCGTGTCGCCGTCGCCGGAGATCGGCACGCTGCCGGCGCCCGATCTGGACAACGGCAAGCTTTTGTTCGCCGCGGGTGGCTGCGCCTCCTGTCATGCGACGCCGAACCAGGACGACAAGCTACGGCTCGGGGGCGGACTGACCCTCGCATCGACGTTCGGAACCTTCCATGTGCCCAACATCTCGCCGCATACGCGCGACGGCATCGGCAACTGGGGGGTGAAGGACTTCGTCGACGCGATGGCGACGGGCGTCTCGCCAGCCGGGCAGCACTATTACCCGGCCTTCCCCTACACCTCCTACCGGCTGATGCCGCCGAAGGCGCTGGCCGATCTCTTCGCCTATATCCGCACGCTCGCGCCCGTCGAGGGCCGGGCGGCGGGGCATGACCTGCGCTTCCCCTTCAACATCCGCCGCGTCGTCGGCGGCTGGAAACTGCTGTTCTTCGAGGGTGCGGCGTTCAAGCCCGATCCGGCCAGAAGCGAGGCGTGGAATCGCGGCGCCTATCTGGTGAACGGGCCCGGCCATTGCGCCGAATGCCATTCCAGCCGCAATGCGCTCGGCGCCATCATCCAGGCGACACGCTTCGCCGGCGGGCCGAACCCGACCGGCGAGGGCCGTGTGCCTAATATCACCCAGCATCCCGACGCGCTCGGAAAATGGTCGAAGGGGGAGATCGCCGAGCTGCTCAAGACCGGCTTCACGCCGAGCTTCGACAGCGTCGGCGGCGAGATGGCGGCGGTGGTGCGCAACATCGCGCAACTGCCCGATGCCGACCGGCTGGCGATGGCGGAGTATCTGAAGTCACTGCCGGCGGTGCAGGGACCGGTCAGGCCGGGCGGGTGATGTTGCGAAACCGCGAAACTCGGCTCAGGACAACGCGCGTGTCATGACCAGGAACGGCTCGTTCTCGGGAGGCGCTGCTCGGGATCAATCACGGTGACCTTCGGGCCGCCATCCCCGGCGTTCCAATCCCACAGCGCAACGCAAGCCCCGCCCCGCGACATGAAGGAGGGGTAGAGCAGACCGTTCCAGCCCGCTGAAAGAAGCCGCTCAGCCAGCAGATGGGTCGCCGGTTTGACGCCCGCGTCGAGTTCGGCGCGCCATGCGACATGATGGATGTCCATCGTCACGCCTGCCATGTCCAGATTGTCAGGCCGGGTCAGATCGAAGAGGCGGGCCCTCTCCACCTGGAGCTGCGCGATCAAGGCGGGATGCTGCACGAAACCCTGATTGTATTCGGCCCAGGCCGTCGAAAGCTCGCAGGCGGCATAAAGGCATGGCTGCCCGATTGAGTTCCAGCGGCCGCCATAGCGCGCCGCACCCTCGCCAGACAGTGGACGATAGGACCAGCGCGGCACATAAGCCCGCCACAGGATCAGGTCGGATCCCGGGCCGGGTTCAGGAATAGACACCCGCGCGCACCGATTCGAGATAGTCTAGGACCCGGTCGCTTTTTCCGTCCCGCACCAGATCGAGCGCCGTCTTGCCGCCCCAGCCCGGCAAGGGCTGATGCTTGAACCAGATCGCGGCGCGTCCCTCGTCGCCGGCCATCTCGGCGGCCATGGCGATGATGCGCACGAGCGGGCTCAGCGCGCTGTCGACTTTGCGCAAACCGGATTTGGCGGTCAGCGTTGTACGCGCGACGCCGATCATCGCGGCCAGTTCGGTAAGGGGGAGGCCGAGCTTCTCGGAGACGCGCCGCGCCGAGAGATAGGGTTGGCCGCTTTCCCTAAAGGCCGTCGCCGTCAGCTCGAAGGCAGCGGACATGTCGCAAATCCTGCAGTGGTTGATCAATCTGTGATCAATATGCGCCCGAAGCGCATCCGCTTCAAGATCGAGCCGCAGGCGATGACAGATCGCAGATGCAGCAGTGCGGCAGAGCTCAACGGGGAGTTGGACAGCGTGCCGCCTACTCCATCACCGCCGCTTTGAGGATACACACCATCATCGCCGTTCCCGGCTCGCTGCCGACGCAGCGGACAACGTGGCGGCGGTCGCAGCGGTAGCGCAGGGTCTCGCCCGCCTTGGCGCGCTGGATGATGTCGCCGACCTCGACCTCGAACTCGCCCGAGCTGACGGAGAGGGATTCGATCGAGCCGCGCTGGTGGCCTTCGGAATCGAGCTCGCCACCCGGTTCCGACTGGACATCATACCATTGCAGCCATTCGACCGTCTTGATCCAGCCGATGATGGCGAGCTTGAGCTTGCCGTCCTCCGAGACCAGGATCGGCGTGTCGGCGCGGGCCGTCTTCTCGATGAAGGGCTCTTCCTCGCCGCTGGACAGCACGCGCTCGATCGAGATGTCGAGCGCCTGGGAGAGCCGCCAGATCGTCGCCAGGGTCGGATTGGTTTCGTTGCGCTCGATCTGGCTGATGATCGACTTCGCCACGCCGGATTGCTCGGCGAGCTCCGAGAGCGAGAAGTTGTAGGCCTTGCGGAGGCGCTGGATCGTCTTGCCGAGCTGGCCCGAGATGACATGAGCCCCGGATTCGAACTCGCGTCCGCCACGCTCTTTCGTCTCGATACCCATCCTGTCCTAGCCTGACTCGCATGCTGGATCGTTTGCGCAAGCGAACGATCGTTTGTCTGAGCGGACAATGCCCGTTCCGGACGCGGCGGGCAAGCCGCCTCTCGGGAGGGTTTCCCTCTGGACGCAGCTCAGGTCGAGCGGGTCGAACCGATCTCGCGCTGCTCGCGCTTCAGCAGGCCGAGCTGCTGTTCACGCAGGATGACGTAGATGCCAGAGGCGATGACGATCGCGGCGCCGGTCAGGATCGTGCCCGCCGGCCATTCGCCGAACAGGAACCAGCCGATGATGACCGCCCAGATCATCGTCGAATATTCGAACGGCGCGATGAGCGAGGCGTCGCCGAAGCGATAGGCCTGCACGAGCAGGATCTGGCCGAGGCCGCCCAGGATGCCGATCGCCACCATCAGGACGGCATCCGTGAGATCGGGCATGCGCCAGCCGAACGCCAGGGTCGTAAGGCCGAGCGCGCTGGTCAGCAGCATGAAGTAGAAGACGATCGCGCCGGTCTGCTCGGTCTTGGTCAGCAGGCGCACCTCGATCGAGGCGAAGGCCGAGCAGCAGGCGCCGGCCAGGCCAAGCGCAGCGCCCAGCGCCGGGCCGCCCTGCAGCCCCTGCGAGAGCGTGCCGCCGGTCAGATGCGGCGAGAGCATGATCAGGACGCCAACGAAGCCGATCGTCACGGCGCTCCAGCGATAGATCCGGACGCGTTCCTTGAGCACGACGGCGGCCAGCACCACCACCGCGAGGGGGGCGGCATAGCCGAGCGCCACCGCATCCGAGAGCGGCAGGAACTGGAGGGCGGCGAAGCCGCAGAACATGCCGGTCGAGCCGATGACGCCGCGCTTCATATGGCCGCGCAGATTGCTCGTCTTGAGCGCGGCCGGCAGTTCAGAGCGCCAGGCCAGCCAGACCAGCAGGGGAATCAGCGCGAAGAAGGAGCGGAAGAAGACGAGTTCGCCCGTCGGATAGCGCGCGGCGATCGACTTGATGCCGGCCGACATCAGCGTGAAGGCCAATGCCGAGATGAGCTTGAGGCTGATGCCGAGGAGAGGGGACAACGGACCGGCGCAGTGGGAGGGCAAGGCGGCGGCGAACGCCGCGAAGGTGCGCGCCGTTAGAACACGCGCAGCCGGGGCTTCAAAGCGTTAAGCCTGCAACCCCGATAGGCGGCGGGCGGGCAGCCTGCCGCCTATCGGTGCAAATTTCGACGTCGCCCGGACCAACCTCAGCCCTCATCCTGAGGAGCCATTCCGATCGGATTGGCGTCTCGAAGGATGCTCGCCGAGGCTCCGGAGATATCTGGATCATCCTTCGAGACGCCGCTTCGCGGCTCCTCAGGATGAGGGCTGAGGTGCCCATAAACTCTCAGAAGCTGCCCCTGAAGGCTCCGCCGTCGATCAGAAAGTTCTGGCCCGTGATGTAGCCGGCATGGGCGCTGGCGAGGAAAGCGCAGAGCTTGCCGAATTCGTCGGCCTCGCCGAAACGCCCGGCGGGCACGTCCTTCCGGCGCTGCTCGGCGAATTCGTCGACGCTCAGGCCCTTGATCGCGGCCATCTTCGTCAGCCCGCTTTTCAGCCGGTCGGTATCGAAGCTGCCCGGCAGGACGTTGTTGATCGTGACATTGGCATGGGCGACCTCGCGGGCGACGCCAGCGAGGAAGGCGGTGAGCCCGGCCCGTGCCGCCGAGGAGACGTCGAGCCCGGTCAGCGGGGTCAGCACGCTGGCCGAGGTGATGTTGACGATTCGCCCGAAGCGCCTGGCGATCATGCCGTCGACGACACGCTGCACCAGTTCGAGTGGCGTCGCCATGTTCTGGACGACGCCTTCCAGAAGCGCCTCGCGGGACACATCGCGAAACGGTTTCGGCGGGGGGCCGCCATTGTTGTTGATCAGGATGTCGGGATCGGGGGCCGCCGCGAGCAGGGCGTCCTGACCGGCACGGCTCGAAACGTCGGCGACGACGGCGATGACGGTCGCGCCGGTGCTGGCACGAATCTGGCTCGCGGTGGCTTCGAGCGTGGCCGCGTCGCGGCCATTGACGACGATGGTGCAGCCGGCTTCGGCCAGTGCCTGCGCGCAGGCGCGACCGAGACCTTTGCTGGAGGCGCAGACGATGGCCGTGCGGCCGGAAATTCCAAGATCCATCTCATTGCTCCGAAGGCTTCGTACCCTGAACCGCAGACAGACCACGGATCGCTGGTTCCGTCATCAAAGCGCAATGCAAATCAGACACATGCCGGACGCATCGCAACAAGATGGGCCGGGTGGCATGGGCGACGAGGACGACGCGAAGCAGGTTCGCAGCATCTTCATTTCGGATCTGCACCTCGGCACGCGCGGGGCGCAGGCCGATCTGGTCCTGGAATTCCTGCGTGCCTATGACGCGCCGCAGATCTATCTGGTCGGCGACATCATCGATGGCTGGCGGCTGAAGAGCGGCTGGTATTTTCCGCAGTCGCATAACGACGTGATCCAGAAGCTTTTGCGCAAGGTCCGCAAGGGCTCGAAGTTGATCTACGTCACCGGCAACCACGACGATTTCCTGCGGGATTTCACCGGCTTGCAGTTCGGTGGCATCACGCTCGTCGACGAGGTCATCCACGAGACCGCCGACGGCAAGCGCCTGCTGGTCATCCATGGTGACCTGTTCGACCTCGTGGTGCGCAATGCCAAATGGCTCGCCCTGCTGGGCGACTGGGCCTACACGATCGCGCTGGCGTCCAATACGGTGGTCAACAAGATCAGGCGCTGGTTTGCGCTGCCGCACTGGTCGCTCTCGGCCTGGGCCAAGAACAAGGTCAAGAACGCGGTCAATTATATCGGCGAGTTCGAGACCTGCCTGGCCGCCGAAGCGCGCCGGCATCATGCCGACGGCGTCGTCTGCGGCCATATCCACCACGCCGCCTACCGCGAGATCGACGGCCTGACCTACATCAACACCGGCGACTGGGTCGAAAGCTGCACCGCCTTCATCGAGCATCATGACGGGCGCTTCGAGATGATCCGCTGGCCGCAAGGCCGTCTCAGGGGTGAGGCGCCCGTGCCGGTCGTGGTGCCGGCGCGGCCGACACCGGTGCCGGCGCTGGTCGAGGCGGCCTGATGCGCGTCATGATCGCGACGGATGCCTGGCGTCCGCAGATCAATGGCGTCGTCCGCTCGCTGGAGCGGATGGCGGAGGCCGGACCCGATTTCGGGGTGACGCCGAAGATGCTGACGCCCGAGGGCTTCCGCCAGATCGGCTTGCCGAGCTATCCCGATATCCGCATCGCGCTGGCGACGCGGCGGGCGTTGGCGGAGCGGATCGAGGATTTCGCGCCCGATCATATCCACATTGCGACCGAGGGGCCGATCGGCTGGCTGACGCGGGCGGTCTGCATGGCGCAGAAGCGGCCGTTCACGACGAGCTACCACACCCGCTTTCCGCAATATGTCGCGGCGCGCTGGCCGATCCCCGAAAGCTGGAGCTACCGCTTCCTGCGCCGCTTTCATGGCCCGGCCGCGGCCGTCATGGTTTCGACCGCATCCGTGGAAACGGAACTGCGCCAGCACGGTTTCGAGAAGATCGTGCGCTGGGGGCGAGGTGTCGATCTGTCCCTGTTCCATCCGCGCCTGCAGAGCGTGCTCGACCTGCCGCGCCCGATCTTCCTCAGCGTCGGGCGCGTCGCGGTCGAGAAGAACCTGGACGCCTTCCTGTCGCTGCGGCTGCCCGGCAGCAAGGTCGTGGTCGGCGACGGGCCGGCCCGCGCCGACCTGCAGCGTGCCTATCCGGATGCGACCTTCCTGGGCACGCGCGAGGGCGAGGATCTGGCGGCGATCTACGCCTCCTGCGACGTCTTCGTCTTCCCGAGTCTGACCGACACCTTCGGCATCGTCCTGCTGGAGGCAGCGGCCAGCGGGCTGCCAGTCGCCGCCTTTCCGGTGCAGGGGCCGAGCGACGTCTTCGCCGGCAGCGGGGCCGCGGTTCTGAACGAGGATCTGCGCTCGGCGGCGTTGCAGGCGCTGCGCATCCCGACGGAGACCTGTCTCGAACTCGCCGCCAGCCATAGCTGGCAGCGCAGCGCGGCGCAGTTCTACGGCCATATCCGGCAGGTCGTCAGCGAGCATGCTGGCCGGATTCCGCGCAATGGCGCGGCTGTCGCCCCGGCCCCGGGCGTTACAGCCTTCGCGAGCGCGCGTCTCGCGGAAGAGCTGGGGCCGACGCATCTGACGGCTTGAGCTGGGCGCGGAAGTCGTCGCGCCGTTCATGCACGGATGCGATGACAAGGCCCATCGGCACGCCCAGCCCGACAAGCGCGGCCTCCGACAATTGCAGGCTGGCCTCGATCGTCTCCGGCACGGCGTCGTTGACGCCGATTTCGTAGAGATGGCGGGCATGGGCCGCGTCGCGGGCGCGGGCGACGATGACGAGTTCGGGCCGCAATGCGCGCGCCGCCAGCACGGTGGCATCGACGGCGCGCGGCGAGTCGATCGTCACGATCAGCGCGGTGGCTTCGTCGAGCCCGCAGAGCCGCAGGAAGTCCGGCTTGGTGGCGTCACCGTAGAAGGCCGGCCGCCCTGCACGACGCTGGGCCGCGATCAGCGAGGCGTCCGAATCGATCACGATATAGGGCTTGCGGTGCTCCTCGAGCATGCTGCCGACGAGCTGGCCGACGCGGCCGCCACCGACGACGATCGCGCGGGCGGAATGGTCGTCGGGCGGCAGCACCTTGGCCTCGTCGGGCAGCATGACCGGCGCGGCGAGCTTCAGCGACAGCGCGCGGGCGAGGCGTGCCAGCAGCGGCAGCGCGATCATGGTCAGGGAGACGCCGGCCAGCACCAGGCTCGCCGGCTCCTGTCCGAGAAGCTTGGCGGCAACCGCGCCGTTGAGCAGGACGAAGGCGAATTCGCCACCGGGGCCGATCATGATCGCGGCTTCGAGCGCGGTCGCCTTCGACAGCTTGAAGACACGGGCGAGCCCGAAGACCAGCAGCGATTTCGTGGCGAAGAGGCCGACCGCGATTCCCAGGATGGCGAGGGGATGGGCGGCGAGTTCGGCCGGATTCACGCCCATGCCGACGGTGAGGAAGAAGACGCCGATCAGCAGCGACTTGAACGGCTCGATGGTGACCTCGATGGCGCGGCGATACTCCGTCTCCGCCAGCAAGAGCCCGGCGATGAAGGCGCCAAGCCCCATCGACAGCCCGGCGGCGGCGGCGATCATTCCGGTGCCGAGCGCGACCAGCAGCGTGGCTGCCATGAAGCTCTCGGAGGAATCGGTCGAGGCGACGAGGCGGAAGAGCGGGCGCAGGCCCCGCCGCCCGACGAGCACGATCGTCGCGATGGCGGCAAAGGCCTGGAGCAGCGCCTGGGCAAGGCCCGCCAGCAGCGAGCCGCCGCCGTTCTGCGCGCCGAGCACGCTGACGAGGAAGAGCAGCGGGATGACGGCGATGTCCTGGCAGAGCAGCACGGCAAAGCTCGCGCGGCCGGCCGATGAGGTCATGCGCTTCCTGGCCGAGAGCAGTTCGACCACCATCGCGGTCGAGGACAGCGCGAGGCCGAATCCGATGATGAGCGAGGCCGCCGCCGGCTGGCCCAGGGCATAGGCGACCGCGCCGATGGCGCCGGCCGATAGCGCGACCTGTCCGAGCCCCAGCCCGAAGACCAGCCGCCGCATCGTCACCAGGCGCTCGAAGGAGAGCTCCAGCCCGATCACGAAGAGCAGGAAGGCGACGCCCAGTTCGGCGGGACCTGCCAGCGCCTCAGGGCTGGAGACGGTGATCGCGTCGAGGAAGGGGACCGTTGCGGAAAAGCCGCCGAGCCCGAAAGGGCCGAGCAGGGCGCCGCAGGCCATGAAGGCGACGATCGAATTGATCTTCAGGCTCTTGGCGAAAGGCACGATCACGCCGGCCGTCGCGAGCACGACGATGGCGTCCTTGTAGACGGAAGGATCGACGGTTCCGGCCACGGCGGCGCCTTGCGATTCGAGCGATGAGGAAGCCCGCGAACTGTGCGGTCTGGGGCGTGGCAACACAACCGCCGCGACATCATCGTCACTTGGCTGCCGCCGAAATTCGCCTTTCCGCCTTTGGCCTTAGCGCAGGCAGCTTGCGCGGAGCGTGATCGATCGGAGGTTTCCTGTCGCGTGCATCCTGGGCTAGCCTTGTCTGACATCGCTCAGAAGGCTTCCTGCATGCGTTTTTCCGGCACCGAGAACTACGTCGCCACCGAGGATCTGACGGTTGCGGTGAATGCCGCGATCCGGCTGGAGCGGCCGCTGCTGGTCAAGGGCGAACCCGGCACCGGCAAGACCGTGCTGGCCGAGGAAATCGCGGCGGCCCTGGGCGCGCCGCTGATCACCTGGCACATCAAATCGACCACCAAGGCGCAGCAGGGGCTCTACGAATACGACGCGGTCAGCCGCCTGCGTGACAGCCAGCTCGGCGACCCGCGCGTCTCCGAGATCGGCAACTACATCAAGCGCGGCAAGCTCTGGGACGCCTTTGTCTCGGCCGAGCGCCCGGTGCTGCTGATCGACGAGATCGACAAGGCCGATATCGAGTTCCCCAACGACCTGCTGCTCGAACTCGACCGCATGGAGTTCCATGTCTACGAGACCGGCGAGACGATCAGGGCCGCGCGCCGGCCGGTGATGATCATCACCTCCAACAACGAGAAGGAGCTGCCCGACGCCTTCCTGCGGCGCTGCTTCTTCCACTACATCCGCTTTCCCGACACGGAGACGATGCAGCGAATCGTCGAGGTCCATTTCCCGGGCATCAAGAAGCGGCTGATGGAGGAGGCGCTGAAGCTGTTCTTCGAGGTGCGCGAGGTGCCGGGCATCAAGAAGAAGCCCTCGACCTCCGAGCTGCTCGATTGGCTGAAGCTCCTCGTCGCCGAGGATATAGGCCCCGAGGTGCTGCGCGAGCGCGATCCGCGCAAGCTGATCCCGCCGCTGCATGGCGCGCTGCTGAAGAACGAGCAGGACGTCAGCCTGTTCGAGAAGCTGGCCTTCATGGTCAGGCGGGAAGGGCGGTAGACCGCATCACCCTCGCGAGCCCTCATCCTGAGGAGCCGCGCAGCGGCGTCTCGAAGGATGCTCCATGAGGCTCCGGAACCATCTGGAGCATCCTTCGAGACGCGCTCGTGCCGAGCGCTCCTCAGGATGAGGGCTGATGGATCAAAGCCCGCAAACGGGGCCGCTCCGCCGCTGCGCTCTCTTGCCTCTTCCGTCCGGGATTAACTTTCTGTTAAGGGTTTCAGCGTTCCTTCCGGTGACGACGGCCCGCCGCCCGCGGCAGCCCAGATCCCCAATCAGGAGGCTGCCGCATGAAGCGCGCCGTGATCGCTGCCGATGCTGTCCGTTTCTCGGGGATGACCCGCTACAGCCGCAAAGCGATCCCGCTGCTGATTTCACTGGCTGCGCCGGCGCTCGGCGCCTGCAGCATGTCGCCTGTCGAGACCGCTTCGACAACCGCCGCACCAGTCGCCAAATCGCCCCAGGAAGCTCGCAAACGCGCTATCGCCCTGGCCAAAGCCGATCCGCGCGAGAAGGAATGCCTCGTCCGCGCGATGTATTTCGAATCGAATCGGTCGAGCGACACGGGCCTGCTCAGCGTCGGCACGGTCGTGTTGAACCGGGTGGAATCGCCGCGCTATCCCGAGACGATCTGCGGCGTCGTCGGCGCGCCGCGTCAGTTCGCCCCGGGCGTGCTGACGCGCTCCATGGCGGCGCGCGACCTGCCGAGGGTCGAGGCGGCCGCCGAGGCGATCCTGGATGGCAAGCGCGCCGAGGCGGTGGGCAACGCCAAGCACTTTCACATGGCCGGGATGCGCTTCTCCTACGCGAACATGCATTACGTGACGGTGGCGGGCGGCAACGCCTTCTATGTGAAGGGCGAACGGCCCGAGCGTCGCCGTATCGAGGAGCCGAGCTATCAGCTCGCAGCCGTGTCCGAGCCTGCGCCTCTGGCCACGACCGCCTCGTCTGCGGCGCCGACGTCCTTCGCCGCCGCGCCGCTGGCCTTCGCACCGGCCGCGCCCGCAGCCGCTGCCCCCGCAAGTACGGCTTTGGCTGTGCTCATCACGGCACCGCTGCCGCCCGGCCGGCCGCTCGATCTCGATCTGCCCAAGAAGGCCATGCGCGCCTTCGTCGCGCCGTCGAAGAGCGATGCCCGCCTCGCTGCGGTGATGCCTCACGGAAGCAGCCTTCGCGGCGGCCTGCGGCTCGACTGAGCCGCACTCAAGCCTGTCAACCTCGCTTCCGAAGCACCGCTCATCCAGCCGAACCTTCACGGCCATGGAACCGCTCGACCCGGTCAGGGTTGGGTGTCGGCTGCCTCATTCTCGATGGCCGCGCAAAACCGGAGCGGTGGTTCAATGAAATGGCAGGCAGCAGTCGCAATGGGTTTGGTCTGTGCGGGCTGCGCCACGCAGCCTCAGACCTACGCCGAAGGGCTGGGAACGAGCGATCCGAAATGGCAGAGTGCGGCCTGCAAGGCGATGAGGCAGCGGGCCGGGGGCTATGAGCAGGAGGAGAGCGACCGCTTCAAATCGGAGTTCCTGATGCACGCGATCAGCCCATCGGGGACCTTGGCGACCATCAATGTGACGAACCAGCGGAACATCAAGCGCAGGCAGTTCAGCCGGGATCTGCACCTGGCCTGCTCCAGCCGGCCATTGCCGGACGAACTCACCAATATCCCCGTGATCCAGCCGCCGCCGATGGTCGACACCAGCCGGGGCAACTGACATCCGTCGGCACTGGTATCCTCAGGCTTGGCCAAGCTCGTCGACACTCTCGCAAAATACTGCCGGCACCATTAGGTTGCGCGGATGCGACGTCTCATGCTGCTCCGCCACGCGAAATCGAACTGGCCCGAAGGCGTGGCTGACCGGGACCGCCCGCTCGCCGCGCGCGGCCGCGAGGCTGCGCCCGTCATGGGCCGCTATCTCGCCGACGAATTGTTGCTGCCCGATCTCGTGCTGATCTCGCCGGCCAGGCGTACGGCGGAGACCTGGGAGATGGTCCGGGTCATGCTGCCGGAAAAGCCCGGCAGCCATGTCGAGCCGCGCATCTACGAGGCGAAGACCGAGCGCCTGATGCATGTCTTGCGCGAGACCGAGCCGGCGGTGAAGACGCTGCTGATGATCGGCCACAATCCCGGTTTCGAGGAGCTCGCGGCGCTTCTGACCGGCCATGGCGACCGCTACGCCTCGGCGCGCATGACCCAGAAATATCCGACCTGCGGCCTCGCCGTGCTGGATTTCGCGATCGAGGACTGGCGCGATCTTGCTCCGCGCGGCGGCCGCCTGGATCGTTTCGTCACGCCAGCCACGCTTGGCGAAGGGCCCGACGAGTGAGGAAGGCCGCAAGTCGCAAGGCGGCCGCCTCGTGAGCCAAAACTCCTATCTCGACGAGGCGCGCAATGCTGCGCTGGCGTTCGGTGACAGCCTGCTCGGGATGGCGCGGCCGCGCCTGCGGCTGGGTGTCACCGGCCTGTCGCGCTCGGGCAAGACCGTCTTCACCACCGCGTTGATCCAGAACCTGATCGAGGGTGCGAAGCTGCCGGTGCTCAAGGCCGTGACCGAGGGGCGGATTTCGCGTGTGCGCCTCGTGCCGCAGCCGGACCCCGAGATTCCGCGCTTTCCCTATGAGGCGCACCGCGCATCGCTCACCGGCGAGGCGCGGCGCTGGCCGGAATCGACCCGCCGGATTTCGGAGCTGCGCGTCGAGATCGACTATGAGCGCGCTGCCGGCTGGTTCAAGGGGCCGGCGACGCTGACGCTCGACATCGTCGATTATCCCGGCGAATGGCTGCTCGACCTCGCGCTGATCGGACAGGACTACAAGACTTGGTCGCGCCAGGCGGTCGGCGATGCGCGCAAGGCGCACCGGCAGGCGGCCGCCTCCGACTGGCTTGCCGATCTGCCGCGGCGCGATCCGGCCGGGCCGCCCGACGAACTGGCGGCTGAAGCCGCGAGCGATCTGTTCAAGGCCTATCTCGCCAGGCTCAGAGCCGATCCAGAGGCGGTGGCGGTGACGCCGCCGGGGCGCTTCCTGATGCCGGGCGATCTCGAAGGCTCGCCGGCCCTGACTTTCGCGCCGCTCGATCTGCGCCATGATTCCGAGCCGCAGGCCGGCACGCTCGCCGGGCTGATGGCCGGGCGTTTCGAGGCCTATAAGCGCGTCGTGGTGGCGCCGTTCTTCCGCGACCATTTTGCCCGGCTCGACCGGCAGATCGTGCTGGTCGACGTGCTGGCCGCGCTCGATGCCGGGGCGCCGGCGCTGGCTGATCTCGAGACCGCGCTCGGCCAGGCGCTGGCAGCCTTCCAGGTCGGGCGCAATTCCTGGCTGTCGAGCCTGTTTGCGCCGCGCATCGAGCGGGTGCTTTTTGCCGCGACCAAGGCCGACCATGTCCACCACACCAGCCATGACCGGCTGGCGGCGGTGATGTCGCATCTCGTCGCCCGTGCCGCCGCGCGGGCGCAAGGGGCGGGTGCGAGGGTCGAGTCCATGGCGCTCGCCGCGGTGCGGGCGACGCGCGAGGTTCGGATGAAGCATGGCCGCGACGACCTGCCCGCCATTGCCGGCGTGCCGGAGGCGGGAGAGACCGTCGATGGCGAAGTCTTCGACGGGCTGGGCGAGGTCGCGATCTTCCCCGGCGAACTCCCTGAACATGCGGCTGCGATCTTCGATCCGGGATCGCATTGGCAGATCCGGGCGCCGCGCTTTCGGCCACCGCTGGTCGAGGCCGATGCGGGCGGTCGCACCCGGCCACCGCCGCAGATCCGCCTCGACCGCGCGCTCGAGTTCCTGATCGGGGACAGGCTGTCGTGAAGAAATGGCATCGAGAAGAAGGCGCGGTGTTGGGAGAACAGGTCATGAGCAAGGCACCGCGCGCCGTGCGTCTCGATGCAGCAGGGATCGAGCCGGATGCCGGGTCGTCGTTTCGCGAGCACGGCGTCGCGATCCTGCCGGAAAGCGAGCCGATCGACGCCGTCGAGCCTGCTGTCGTTGCCGTCGCGCGGCGGCGCTGGTCCTGGGGTGGTCTCTTCGTCGCTGGGCTGTCGGGTTTCCTGACGCTCTCGATCGGTGTCTGGGCCGAGCGCACCATCGTCTCGCTGATGAATGAGAGCCCGGTGCTGGGCTATGCGGCGCTGGCCTTTGCTGCGCTCGCCGCCCTGGCGCTGCTCGTCATGCTCGTCCGCGTGCTCAGAGACATCCTGCGCGAACGCAAGGTCGAGGCGCTGCGCCTGCGCGCCACGGCTGCTCTAGCGGGCAGCAGCCTGACGGAGGCTCAGGCCGTGGCGGAGGACTTGAACCGCCTCTACGCATCACGAGCAGATACGGCAAAGGGGCGGGCGCTGTTCGCCGACAGCCTGCCCCAACTCTTTGCCGCGCGCGACGTTCTGACGGTGGCCGAGCGCAGCCTGATGGCGCCGCTCGACGCTCAGGCGCAGGCGCAGATCGCACAGGCGGCGCGGCGCGTCTCGTTGGTGACGGCGGTCAGCCCGCGTGCGCTGATCGACGTCGTCTTCGTGCTGGTCGCCTGTGCGCGGCTGCTGCGGACGATCGCCGGCATCTATGCCGGCAGGCCGGGTACGCTCGGGCTGATCCGGCTCGGGCGGCAGGTGCTGGGCCATCTCGTCGTCACCGGCGGCATTGCGGCGGGCGATGCGGTGATCCAGCAGGTGGTCGGGCAGGGGCTGGCGGCGCGTCTCTCGGCCAAACTCGGGGAGGGCGTGCTGAACGGGCTGCTGACGGCGCGCATCGGCCTGGCGGCGCTGGCGGTGTGCCGGCCGCTGCCCTTCGTCGAGGCGACGCCACCGACGCTGGGCGACGTCGCGGGCGACCTGACCTCGTGGCGCGGCGCACCCGAACAGGGTTCACCCTGACAAGCGCGCGGCAGATTTTGCCGAGGCTGGCGGATTCTGCCCGGCTGAAACCGCCGCGAAACACCTTGGAAACCATGCAAGCCCTTGAAATATCATGCGTTCAGGCATGGCATGGCGCGTGCAGTTATCGCCTCGAAGTTGAGGGCAGCCCTTTGGGGGCGCCGGTCGAGGTGAGGGTTTCATGGGTGTCTTCAGCGCATTGACGACAGCGGTTTCCGGGATGCAGGCGCAGTCCTATGCGCTTGAGAACATCTCCGGCAACATCGCCAATTCCCGCACGGCCGGTTTCAAGAGGGTCGATACGACCTTCTCCGACCTCGTGCCGGATTCGGCGTTGAACCGGCAGATCTCGGGTTCGGTGGCGGCCTACAGCCAGGCCACGAACTCGATCCAAGGTGATCTGACCGCGACGCGGATCGACACCAATGCGGCGATCAACGGCGACGGCTTCTTCGTGGTCGACCAGCGCCTCAACGGCGTCGGCACCAACATGCAGTTCTCCAACAGCAATCTCTACACGCGCCGCGGCGATTTCGATTTCGACGCCAACGGCTATCTCGTCAACGGTGCCGGCTACTACCTCAAGGGGCTGAAGATCGACACGGTGACGGGCTCGCTGATCGGCACCCAGCCGGAGGTGCTGCGCATCACCAAGGAGCAGTTCCCGGCGAAGGCCACGACCTCGATCGAGTACCGCGCCAACATCCCCGCCTTTCCGGGCACCAACAATGCCAATGTGGCGACCCCCGGCTCGGAGCTGCTGAGCCCGACCGGCTTCACCAGCAACCCGCTCTCGACCACGCAGGGCGGCACCGGCATCGTCATCGGCAGCGAGATCACCAGCTTCCTCAACCAGTCGATCCCCGGCGGCTCTGTCACGGTCTACGACTCGCTCGGCAAGGCGACCAGCGTCGAGCTGCGCTGGGCCAAGACGACGAACTATGCCCCGCCTGTTCCCGGCCCGGCCGCCGCCGACACCTGGAACCTGTTCGTCGCCGAGAACACCAGTGCGACGGGTGCCGCCGTCGCCTACCGCAATACCAATACCAGCATCACCTTCGGAACGACGGGGCAGCTGACGGCGCCGGCGAGCGGCAACATCACGCTGCCGACGATGACCATTGCCGGCACGACGATCACCGGCATCCAGGTCACGACCGGCGGCAACGGGCTGACCCAGAACGGCGACGTCAGCGGGCAGATCGACGCCCGCTCGATCCGGCAGGATGGTTACACCGCCGGCACGCTCGACCGCACCTCGGTCTCGGCCGACGGCCAGGTCATCGGCACCTTCAGCAACGGCCAGGTCGTGGCGCTGGCCCAGCTCTCGGTCGCCCGCTTCAACGCCGACAACGCCCTGAAGCGGCTCGATGGCGGCGCTTTCGAGGAGACGATCGAATCCGGCCCGCCGATCATCGGGCTCGGCACCTCGCAGCTCATCGGCGGCAATATCGAGCAGTCCAACACCGACATCGCCGACGAATTCTCGAAGATGATTGTCACCCAGCAGGCCTACTCGGCCAACACCAAGGTGATCACCACGGCGCAGGAGATGCTGCGCGACGTCTTCAGCATCATCCGCTGAGGTCTTTGAGGCAGGTCTTCGAGGCAGTCTTCGAAGCCGGGTTTGGCGCGGTCCAGAAGGACCGCTGGTAGCGACAGGAGCTGGCAATGGGTCTCAGCACGTCCCTCAATACCGCGATCGCGGGGCTGAACGCCACGCAGGTCGGCATCGGCGTCGTCTCGCAGAACGTCGCCAATGCCGGGACGACGGGCTATATCCGGCGCACCGTCTCGACCGCCGACAGCCTCAGCGGCCAGACGGTCGGGACGCAGAGCACGCAGGTCCAGCGCCTGCTCGACCGGATCGTCCAGCACCAGCTCTGGCAGGAATCCTCGGGCGCCGCCTACACCTCGACGCGCGCGGATATGCTCTCCAGCATCGACAAGCTCTATGGCGCGCCGGGCAGCACGACCGCGCTCGACACGGTCTATAACGGTTTCACCAGCGCGCTGCAGGCGCTGCAGAACGACCCGTCGTCCTACAGCCTGCGGACGGGCGTGCTCGATTCCGCGACGCAGCTCGCGACCCGGCTGAACACGCTGTCCGACGGCGTACAGGCGCTGCGGGGCCAGGCTGAAAGCGGCATCGCCAGCGCCGTCACGCAGGTCAACGACCTGCTGGGCGCGCTGACGAAGGTGAACGCCCGGATCGTCGGGACTCCCAACGACCCCGCGACAGCCAACCTCAAGGACCAGCGCGACCTGATCCTGTCGGAGCTGTCGCAGTACATCGACATCAAGACCAGCGAGGATGCGCGCGGCTCGATCAGCATCACGACCGGTGCCGGCACGCAGATCTTCGATGGCCGCCCCGCGGTGACCTTCGGTTTCGACGCGCATTCGAGCCTCGGTCCCGACGATCAGTGGAGCAGCAACCCCGCGCAGCGCGGTGTCGGCACGATCACCATGACCACCAGTTCCGGTGGCGTGATGGACGCCATCGCCAACAAGACGTTCCGGTCCGGCGAGATCGCAGCGCTGGTCGAGATGCGCGACAAGACGCTCGTCCAGGCGCAGGCCCAGCTCGACGAGATCGCGGCGCAGCTCTCCAGCGCGCTGTCGGACAAGGTGATTGCCGGCACGCCCGTGACGGCGGGCGCGGCGACGGGTTTCGATGTCGATCTCACCGGGCTGCAGTCCGGCAACAGTGTCACGCTCGACTATGCCGTGACGCCCGGCGGGGCGACGCAGCGCTTCACCTTCGTGCGCGTCGAATCGGGCGCGTCGCTGCCTTTGCCGGCCTCGGCCAGCGGCGATGCCAACAACCGCGTCATCGGAATCGATTTTTCGGGCGGCCCGGCTTCGGTCGCGACGCAGATGCAGGCGGCGATCGGCGGCGGCTTTACCGTCTCCAACACCGGCTCGGTGCTGCGGATCGTCGATGACGGCGCCGCCGGTACGCGCGACGTCAAGGCGCTGACCGCCAGGCCGACAGCGACCAGCCTGTCCTCGGCCGGTGGCACTGCCGAGTTGCCGCTGTTCGTCGACGCCGGCAACGGCGGCAGCCTCTACACGGGTTCCTATGAGAACGGCTCGCAGGCTGTGGGCTTTGCCGGCCGGATCGGGATCAACTCGGCGCTGATCGCGGACCGGTCGAAGCTGGTGACCTTCGACACGACGACGGCGCAGGGCGACGCGACGCGGCCGAAACTGATGCTGGACCGGCTGACCCAGAGCCAGCGCGCCTTCACCAACAGCACGGGCCTCGACGGCTCGACCGCGACGACGAACTCGACCGTCTCGAGCTTCGTGCAACGCGTGGTGTCCTCGCAGGGCCAGGCGGTCGCGACCGCCCAGCGGCTCGACGAGGGCCAGAAAGTCGCTCTCGCCGCGATCCAGAGCCGCTTCCAGGAGACCTCCCAGGTCAATGTCGACCAAGAGATGTCAACGCTGATCGAGCTCCAGACCGCCTATGCCGCCAACGCCCGCATCATCTCGACCGTGAAAGAGATGATGGACGTTCTGATGAGAGTGTGAGCGCACCATGACCATCACCTCCTACGGCACCGGAGCCTACCGTTCCGCAACAGGCAACAGCTTCGTCTCCACCCGCGGCCAGCTCGCCGATCTCGAGCGTCAGCTGGCGACGAAGGAGCGGGCCGAGAGCTATGGCGATCTCGGCATGGACCGGCGCACGAGCCTCGACCTCAACGCCAAGGTTTCGAGCATCGATTCCTGGCTTGGCGGCATCGCTCTCGCTGACGTCAACCTCAAGCTCTCGTCCCAGGCCGTGGAGAGCTTCGCCAAGCTGACCAACGAGACGGTCAACGACACGCGCTCGAACAGCTATGTCGCGAGTTCGACGGGCCGTTCCGCGCCGCAGGTGCTGGCGGAGGAGAAGTTCAAGCAGACGCTCGACCTGCTCAACACCAGCGTCAACGGCCGCTACCTGTTCTCGGGAAAGACCTCGGACGTTCAGCCCACCGTCAGCTACTCGGAGATGATCGAGGGCGACGGGGCAGGGCGTGCCGGCCTGAGGCAGCTGATCTCCGAGCGCAGGCAGGCCGATCTCGGCGTCTCGGGGCTCGGCCGCCTGACGACGGGTGGTGCGGCCGCGACGGCGACCATCGCCGACGAGGCGCCGGCGCACAGCTATGGTTTCAAGCTCGCCGGAGCGTCCAGCAGCTCGGCCGCGATGACGCCGGTCTATACCGCCGGCCCGCCGGCCGACATCGCCGTCACCGTGGCCAGCCTGCCGACGGCGGGCGACACGCTGCGCATCAAGCTCAACCTGCCGGACGGCACCCAGGAGGAGATCGTCCTGACGGCGCGCGCGCCGAATACCAACGGTTCGGCCAGCGACAGCTTCGAGATCGGTGCGGACGTCAACACGACCGCTGCCAATCTGCGCAGCTCGATCACCGCGGCGCTGACCAAGGGAGCGGCGACGACGTTGTCGGCGGCGTCCTCGCAGGTCGCGGCGGCGAACTTTTTCGCCGGCAGCGTCAGCAGCCCGCCGCTGCGCGTGCCCGGGCCTCCCTACAACACCGCGACGGCCGCGCCCGCGGCCGGGACCGCGGCCAACACCGTGATCTGGTACCAGGGCGATGACGACTCCGACCCGGCGCGAAGCACCGCGACCGTCCAGGTCGATAAGGGACAGCTCGTCGGTACCGGTGCGCGGGCGAATGAGGAAGCCTTCCGCGTCGGTCTGGCGCAGTTCGCTGTGATGGCGATCGAGACCTTTCCCGCTGCCGATCCGAACTCGCAGACCCGCTACGAGGCGATGACGTCGCGCGTCAGCGAGAAGCTCGGCTTCGGCGGCAGCGTCCAGAAGCCGGCAGAGATCATCACGGAGTTCGGCTCGTCGCAGACCTCCTTGGCACGCGCCAAGGAACGCCATCAGAGCACGAAGGACTATCTGGCGACGGCGCTCGACAGCGTCCAGAACGTCACGACAGAGGAGGTCGCGGTCCAGATCCTGGCGCTTCAGACGCAGCTCCAGGCGAGCTACCAGACGACCGCCATTCTCTCGAAGCTGTCGCTGACGAACTATCTCTGAGATCGCCGCGCTGAAACGAAAAGGGCCTCACCGTTTCACGGTGAGGCCCTTTTCGTTTTGAAGGAGAACCGGAAGGGTTTCAGCGGCTGCGCAGGCCGGCCGCGATGTCGCGATTGATGCCGATCAGGACGCGCAGGGGCTCGGGAGCGGGGCTCGCGGAGATCTTGAAGGTCTGGTTGAAGATGAAATTGGCGAGGCTGAGCATGTTGGTCTTGATGCCGACGGGCAGGGGATTGTCCTCTGCGACCACGGCCGAGACAAGCAGCGTCCAGAGCTTGCGGTTGTAGTTCAGCGCCTCGTCCAGGCCACGATCGGCCAGGGACCAGTCGTCGCAAATCGCCTGCAGCCGTACGGCGGCCTTGATCAGCAGGGAGGCTTCGAGTTCGCGGGGAGAGTCGACCTGCTGGTTGGCTCTGGCGGCAGAGGCGTACGCGTTAAACCCGTGTTGCATTCTCGATGAGTTCCGCTTCGTAAGCGATCAGCTTTTTTGCTGCCTTGAGGGCTTTGTAGAGATCGCTGCTTAAGATGCGGTTATTAATCTCGTGAATATGCGGCAGAGCGCTCGGCGCCGCCTGGACGAAGTCTCGCACCAGCTCGAAATAGACCTCGTGCTGATGCATCGGGTCTTCGGCCAGATACATCAGCTGGATGGCGAGGTAGATCTTCTTGGCCGGGCTGTCGGCGGTGGCGGCGGTCAGGATGTCCTTTTCGCGCAGGATCGGGGCGTCGCCCTCGATGAAGAAGCGCGTCCGCTGCTCGTCGTTGCGGATCACCACCTTGCCGATGATGATGCGTTCCTTGGGCTTGAGCTCGACCTTGAGAGCCATGTTCGTCTGGGCCTTCTGGCTGGGGGAGGGGGCGCGTCGTCTTCGGCGGGATCAGCCGAAGAGCCTGAGCACGCCCTGATCGGCCTGGTTGGCCAGCGACAGCGCAGTCTGCGAGAGCTGCTGGCGGGTGTTGAGTGCGAGCAGGCTGGCGCCTTCGGCGTTCGGATCGGCGAGCACGAGGTTGTCGGCGCCGCTGGTCAGGACGTTGGCCAGTTCCTTGGTGAAATCCTGACGGGTCTGCGCGACCGACAGGTTCGAGCCGAGGGTAGAGGCGAGGGACTTGAGCGAGGTCAGCGAGCCGGTCAACGCTGCGGTCGCCTTGTCCAGATCGAGATCGTTCTGGAAGTTGAAGAAGCCGGCGAGCTGCGTGTTCGTCGCCTGGACGACGCCGAGATTGTCCGAGGTCAGGGTCGAGCCCTGGATGTCGAGCTTGGTCTGGTTGGTGCCCGTCTTCTCGTTGAAGATGATCGAGAGGCGGTCGCCTTGCAGCAGGTTGATGCCGTTGAAGCTCGAATCCTTGGCGAGCTTGTCGATCTGATCGCGGATGTCGTTGAACTGCTGGATGAGGTTGGAGCGGACAGCGGAAGTGACGTTCGACGAGGTCAGAGCCGAGGTGCCGACGGCGCCGTCATTGGCGAGAAAGCCGAGCGCGGTGTTGTCGTTGGTGCCGACAGCACCAGCATCAGCGATCGCGAGCGGACCAGTGGTGGAAGAGCCGAAGCCGAAGGCAACCGTCTCGGAGCCGGTGCCCTTGACGTTGAGCTGACCCTTCTCGTCGATGAAGGCGGTGGCGATGCCCGATTTGTTGATCTCGTTGACGACGTCGCGAACGGTGGCGTTGGCGCTGGCGAACGAGGCGGTATAGGTCGTCGTACCCGCCGTTATCGAGAGACCGAGGAAGGTCTGGGCCTCAACGATACCCAAGTCACCTGGGCTGGAAGCGGTCGCCGCGTTTGCGATGCCGTCGTCGAGCACGTCGACGCCAGCCGTATCCCGAATGCGCTTGTCGAGGGCGATGTCCTTGAGGCTCTTGCTGGTCACCGCCGCCTCGGTCGCGGTGGCAAGCGCCGTCCCGGCCTTGGTCGGGCGGTTCTGGGCGGCGTCGGCCTGGGCCTGCTTCACCGTGGACTGGAGCGACTGCACCAGCTTGGTGATGCCGTCGATGCCCTTGGACGCGGCCTGAATGGTCTGGATGCCGTTCGAGATGCCGTCGAGCAGGCCGGTGAGCTGGCTCGAGCGGTCGTTCAACGACTGCGAGGTGAAGAAATTGACCGGGTTGTCGATTGCCGAATTGACCCGCTTGCCCGTCGCCAGCCGGTTCTGGATCACGCTCTGCTGAGCGGAAGTCTGCTGCAAGGTCAGCAGGTTGTTACGGACACCGCTCGAGAGAATTGTGTTGGCCATCTTCGGTCCCCTGGAAGTGCGATTCGCACGCCTGTCCGGATTGATCTGGACCGATAATCCCTTGTTAAGGATAACAATTGGTTAATGGCGGATGGCTTGGAGTAACCCCGGCCCAGCGGCATGGCCGGAAGACGGGACGAGGGTCGATGTGGGTGTACATCATGGCCAGTCAAAAGAACGGGACGCTCTATATCGGTGTGACCAACAGCCTCGCCAGACGCGTGACGGAACACCGCGAGGGGAGAGGCTCAGCGTTCGCCAAGCGCTATGGTGTCGGGCGCCTTGTCTATGCCGAGGCATTTGAGCGGGCAGATGAAGCGATCGATCAGGAAACACGGATCAAAGGCTGGCGTAGAGCGTGGAAGATTGCGCTGATCGAGAAAAGCAACCCGAACTGGGGCGATCACTATGGCACTGTCCATCTGGATTGATCGTTTCGGCTTCACCCGCCGCCGTCATTCCGGGCGCAGCGTAGCGGAGACCCGGAATCCATGCCGGAGCCTCATAGGGCTGGTGCTCCGGCATGGATTCCGGATCGGCGCCGCTTCGCGGCTTGTCCGGAATGACGGCAGGGTCTGAATAAGAGAAAGGCGGCGGAGCTTGCGCTCCGCCGCCTTCTTGTCTTCGGCCCACATTCTGTGGGCTTGCCCGCTTCTGCGGACGAAGGATCAGAACAGACGCAGGACGGCCTGGTCGGACTGCGAGGACAGCGACAGAGCGGTCTGCGACAGCTGCTGGCGGGTCTGCAGGGAGAGCAGGTTGGCGGCTTCCTCGTTGGCGTCGGCATTCACCAGGTTGCTGGCGCCGGTCGACAGGACGTCGGCCAGATCCTTGGTGAAGTCCTGGCGGGTCTGAGCGACCGACAGGTTGGCGCCGAGCGACGAGGACAGCGACTTCAGCGAGGTGAGAGCGCCGGTCAGCGCCTCGGTCGCCTTGGTCAGGTCCGCGTCGTTCTGGAAGTTGGTGAAGCCGGTGAGCTGCGTATTGGTGGCCTGGGTGATGCCCAGGTTGTCGGAGGTGATCGTCGAGCCCTGGATGTCCAGCTTGGACTGGTTGGAGCCAGTCTTTTCGTTGAACTGGATCGAGACCTTGTCGCCGCCGAGCAGGTTGACGCCGTTGAAGCCAGCATCCTCGGCGAGTTCGTCGATCTGCGTGCGCAGGTCGTTGTACTGCTGGATGAGGTTCGAGCGGACGGCGGAGGTGACGTTCGACGAGGTCAGTTCCGACGTACCCACCACGGCATCGGCCGCAAGGAAGCCGATCGCGGTGTTGGCACCACCGGTGACAGCGTCGGCGATTGCTGTCGTGGCGTCGGTGCCGGAGCCAAAGCCGAAGTCAACGGTTTCCGAACCGGTGCCCTTGACGTTGAGCTGGCCCTTTTCGTCGACGAAAGCGGTGGCGATGCCCGACTTGTTGATCTCGTTGACGACGTCGCGAACGGTGGCGTTGGCGGTGTCGAACGAGGCGGTATAGGTCGTGCTACCGGCGACGATCGAGAGAGCCAGCGTATCGTCGGCTTCGACAATACCCAAGTCACCCGAGCTGGAGGCAGTCGCCGCGTTGGCGATACCGTCGTCGAGGACGTCAACGCCGGCCGTATCACCGACACGCTTGTCGAGGGCGATGTCCTTCAGGCTCTTGCTGGTCACAGCGGCTTCAGCCGCGGTGGCAAGCGCCGTGCCGGCCTTGCTCGGGCGGTTCTGAGCCGCGTCGGCCTGGGCCTGCTTGACGGTGGACTGGAGCGAACCGACCAGCTTGGTGATGCCGTCGATGCCCTTGGAAGCGGCCTGGACGGTCTGGATGCCGTTGGAGATGCCGTCGAGAAGACCCTTGAGCGAGTCCGAGCGGCTGTTCAGCGACTGGGCGGTGAAGAAGTTGACCGGGTTGTCGACGGCCGTGTTCACCTTCTTGCCGGTGGCAAGACGGTTCTGGACGGCGGCAGCCTGGCTGGTGATGGTCTGGAGCGAGGCGAGCGAAGAACGAACGCCATTCGAGATTGCAGTGGCCATAATCGTAAACCCTTCTGGTTTGGTGCCTTCTGGCAGTCGCGATCATTCTGGCCGCGACCCGAGGACCATTGGGCGCCAGCTCGTAACAGGAGGTAAATTTCGAAGGTCGAATGCCGCGGGTCTGCCGGCTGCTCGCAACGTGGTTAACGCAGCGCTACGGATCGTGAGGGGACCCCAAACGCAAACCGCCCGCGCAAGGCGGGCGGCTTATAAGGTGATGTGATCAGGGGGAGGGTGACTGGTCAGGCGATCCGCTCGATGTGCTGGCGGCTGGCCTCTTCGGCGTCCCTCGCCCTCTCGGTCAGCTCGCGGGAGTAGATGCGCAGCTTGAGGAGGGTTTCGTCGGGCAGCTGCGAGATCGTCTCGCCGGTGTCCTGGTCCTTCTTCTGCAGCACGATGGCGCGTGTGCGGGGCTCGATGATGAGCTTGCGCTCCACGGCCTCGTCCAGATCCTGATCGGCCTGGCGCTGCTGCTTCTGGTTTTCGGCCGTACGGCGCTCGAAGGCGGCGCGGCTCTGCGCGTCCCGAGCGCGCGCATCGCGGTCCTGCGTGCGGATATCGAGCCTGACGGCCTCGCCGGCCTGGGCGGACTGGACCGTCTTTTCGGGAGGAAGCTCGACAGCGACGCTGCCCTGCGTCGCGACGACGTCGGAGCGGGTCACGATCGGAACGCCTGCGACCGGCGTCGTCCTGGGCGCGGTGCCAAAATCCATGGTTTCACTCCTTCTGGAGTCGGGCACAGCGGCGCGGTGCCGCTGCTTGCCGTTCACGCCCGAACAGGGCGCACCTGTCCGAACCTGACCAAGCTGTCAGAAAATCTTGAATCTGACGTTAGGGAATTAGGTAAATATTGAAGGTTGACGTGTCAGCCGCATCAAAGCCGGCGCGAGACCATCAGCGGTCCCGAGTTCGGCCGGGCGAAGGCGCCGGCGCCGACGGTGGCGGTCGGGCCGTAGCCTGCAGCCCGCGACGGGCGGTTGGCGTCGGCGGCCAGATCGCGGACGATCGATTCCGAGACGGCGCGAGCCGTCGCCAGAACGATCTGGTTGGTCTCGATCAGGGTCTGGAACGAGAGATGCGCCGCCTTCAGGCGCTTGACCTGCTCGGGCACGAAGCGCGCGAGCAGGACCGCGTTGAGCTTCACCTGCTCGACGCCGCGCATATAGATGCCGGCGAGTTCAGTCTTGCGCGGCTCGCGCTTCATCGCCTCCGGCAGGCGGCCGGCGCGGACCAGTTCGGTCTCCTCGCCGACGAGATGGGACAAAGCCGACAGCGCCTCCAGCACCGCCTCGATCAGCGCCTGGGCCTCGTGCGCGCTGGCAAGGCGCGGCCGCTCATCGAGAATGCGCCTAGGAACCGACATTCTGCACTCCGACGGTCTGGGCTGCGGCGGCGGACTGTTCCTGGACACGCAGCAGATCGCGCATGATCTGGTCGGACAGGCCGATGCCGCCGGCCTTCTGCAGCTGCTTGGCGTATTGCTGGGTCAGCTGCGACTTGTAGATGTTGCCGCCCAGCCCGTTCTCGCCGAGCGGGCCTTCGCTGCCCGGCGACGTCGCCGTCAGCTGCTGCGTGATCTGTTCGAGGAACATGGTCTCGAAATCGTCGGCCTGCTTCTTCGCCTTGGCCTTGGCCGGGTCGAGCGCGTTGGACAGGCTGCCGATCACGCTGCCGGCAGCGCCCAGGGCCAGCTTGGCGGCCGGTATCGCAAGGGTTGCACTCATCACATCACCTCGATTTCGGCCTGGAGGGCGCCGGACGCCTTGATGGCCTGGAGAATGGAGATCAGGTCGCGGGGGCCGATGCCGAGTGCATTCAGGCCGTCGACGAGTTCGGCGAGGGTCACGCTTTCCTTGACCATGGCCAGCTTGTTGCCGCCTTCGGTGTCGACCTTCACATTGCTTCGCGGCGTCACCACCGTCCGGCCGTCCGCAAGCGCGTTCGGCTGGCTGACCTGCGGCTGTTCGGTGATCGTCACCGTGAGGTTGCCCTGCGCCACCGCGACCGTGGACACCCGCACGTCCTTGCCCATGACAATGATGCCGGAGCGTTCGTCGATGACGATGCGGGCGAGCTGGTCGGGCTCGATCCGGAGCTGCTCGATATCGGTGAGCATCCGGATCATGTTGCCCTGGAAGCGCGGCGGGATCTGCAGCACGACGGTCGAGGGGTCGGTCGGCTCGGCCGCGTCGCCGCCGAGGAAATCGTTGATCGCGGATGCCATGCGGCGCGCCGTGGTGAAGTCGGGATTGCGCAGCGCCAGGCGCAGCGTCTTCAGCTTGTTCAGGGCGAACTCGATCTCGCGCTCGATCAGGCCGCCATTGGCGATGCGGCCGACGGTGGGGACGCCGCGGGTGATCTTGCTGGCGTCGCCCTCGGCCGAGAAGCCGGCGATGGCGACCGGACCCTGCGAGACCGCATAGACCTCGCCATCGGCGCCGAGCAGCGGCGTCACCAGCAGCGTGCCGCCCTGCAGCGACTTGGCGTCGCCGAGCGCCGAGACCGTGACGTCGAGCCGGGTGCCTTGCGTGGCGAAGGGCGGCAGGTTGGCCGTCACCATCACGGCGGCAACATTGGCGGTGCGCATATTGGCGCCGCGGGTGTTGACGCCGAGCCGCTCCAGCATCGCGGTGAGCGACTGCTTGGTGAAGGGGGCGTTGTTGAGGGTGTCGCCGGTGCCGTTGAGGCCGACGACGATGCCATAGCCGAGGATCTGGTTGGAACGCACGCCCTCGACCGAGGCGAGGTCCTTGATCCGCGACAGCGCCTGCGCCGGGCCGGCCGCCAGGGCGAGCCCCAGCGCGAGCAACGCGGCGAGGGGCTTCACCAGGGATGTCAGGGCGGCTTTGCGGAACATGGTCTCACCGGCTCGAGAACGGGTCGGGACGTCCCTTGCGATCCGCGTGCCAGACGGCGACAACTTGAAAGTCGTGATTTATCAGTTGTTTGGAAATCGGGCGCAGGGTCGTGATGGTCGCTTCCCGGCTGCCGATACTGCCGGGGCGGCAGTTTCTGCCGGGTGGTTTACCGTCTGTTAACCAGGCCGGCGCGAGGGTTCGCATGACCAATTACGCGAGGCGACCATGATCCGGATCGACCAGCGCGCGCCCATCTCCAACGCCGGCCCGGCAGGTTCCGCAAGGCGCGCGGGGGGCGCCGCGTTCACACTGCCCGGCAAGGAAAGCGCGACAGCTACGCGCAGCGCCGGCGTCAGCGCGGCGGGGCCGCTCGACACGCTCTTGGCCGTGCAGGCCTATGAAGAACCGCATGAGCGCAAGAAGCGCCAGGCCAAGCGCGGGCACGATCTGCTCGACGGGCTCGACCGGCTGAAGGCGGCGCTGCTGTCGGGCCGCGTTCAGATCGCAGAGCTGGAGCAGATCAAGGCCAATCTCGCGCTGCGGCGCGAAAACACCGACGATCCGCGCCTCGACGATGTGCTCGCTCATATCGAGCTGCGCGCCGCCGTCGAACTGGCGAAGCTCGGGCGGTAGGGCATCTACTTTATCGGTCGGCGTCAGCGCGCGATGCGTGCCGACGGCAGCGACTGCCGGGCGAGCCGGTCGATATCGGCGGGACGTGCCGTCTTCAACTCGGTCAGAAAGCTGCGAATCCTGTCGCTGCCATAGGCGCGGCGGCTGATGGCGAAGAGCATGACGCCCTCGCGGCCGTCGCTGCTCTTGCGTGGCACGTAGCGATAGGCATTCCACTCGACGATCTCGCCGCCCTTGGCGTCGCGCGCGCTGATCAGGAAATCCAGCAGCGCCTCGCCGGTCTGGCGGTTCTGGATGATGTCGAGCTTGACCAGCGGGTCTGTGCCCTTGCGCTGGTTCAGCAGGCGCATCTGGGCGGCAAGCGCGCTCTGGACGGTCGTGCCGCCATCGAGAACCTCGACGATCAGCATCCGGTCATAGCTGCCCGTTGCCTGCCCGGCTGGAAGATACTCTTGCTTGAAATAGGTAGGAGAAGGGCGGGTGCTCCACGCCAGCACATAGCTCGTGCCGTCGAAAGTCAGCGGGCCGGGAATGCCGAGACGATCGACCACATCAGCCGCATGGGCCGGCGCGGCGAGCCAGCCCAGCGTCGCGCCAGCGAGCGCCGCGCGCCGGGTCAGCGGGCTCGGCGTGCTTCGGTTCGGCAAGGGGCCCATCCGGCGTTCACCGGATGAACTGGTCGGCGTAATCCGCGCCCAGGCCGTTCGTGGCGTAATGCGCCCGGCACTTGTCGAGCCGGGTGAAGACGTCGTCATAGCCGAGGCATTTGCCATCGGGATCGACATAGATCATTGCGCCGTTGACCTGGAACATGGTGATCATCTCCTCGGTCTCGGGATCGACCACCAGCGTATGCGTCTCGCCCGGCGCCTCGTAGACATAGGCTCCTTCCGTCGCGACCCAGTCATGTTCGAGATAGCGCCACTGGCCCTTGAGCACATAGCCATGGACCGGCTGGGGATGGCGGTGGCGCGAGAGCACGCCGGAGCGGCGGACCCGCAGCAGGTTCATCCAGTAGCCGCGGGTGACGCTGAGGCAGAGCGGCCGGAACCAGACATTGTCGTCGACCGGCACCCAGATGCGCTCATCGGTCGGGATGACGTTGGGGACGATCAGTTCCGGCGGCGAATCCTTCGGCTGCGGGTGGCGATAGGGCGTCCAGCGTTCGGCGTCGCTCGCCGCGACGGGGATGGGGCTGGTCTTGTTCATCGCGTGTCTCCCGTTGCGTGTCGTGTGAGCCGGCCCTTGCGGACCCGATTCAGGATCATCCGGCATCACCCTGTGCCGGTTGTGTTTTCTGGTCTCCGGCTCGCCGTTCAGACGGCCAGATAGCCGCCGTCGACCGGCAGGATCGTGCCGGTGATGAAGGCCGCCGCATCCGACAACAGGAAGGCGATCGCGCCGCCGACATCGCCGGGCTCACCCCAGCGGCCCATCGGCGTGCGGGCCAGGATCGGCGCCGAGCGGGCGGCGTCCTCGACGAGCGGCCGGGTCAGCTCGGTCGCGATCCAGCCCGGCGCCACGGCGTTGACGCGGATGCCGTCGGTTGCCCAGGCGGCGGCGAGCGATTTGGTGAGCTGGCCGATCGCTCCCTTTGAGGCGGCATAGCCCGGCGCGAAAGCCGAGCCGTGGAAGGTCAGCATCGAGGCGATGTTGACGATACCGCCGCCGCCGCTGGCCGCGAGCTTGTCCTTGGCCGCCAGGCACATCCGCATCGTGCCGGAGAGGTTGACCTCGATCGTCAGGCGGAAGGCGTCGATCTCGAATTCCTTGCCGCCGCGCTGGATCATGCCGGCGCAGTTCACCAGCGCGTCGAGGCGCGGGCAGGACGCCACGATGGCCGCGACCTGATCGTCCTTGGTCACGTCGAGCTGCGCGTGGCGGATGGCCGGGTGGGGCGGCGGGCCTGCGACCTCCTCGGCGGTCAGGCCGGTGGCGAGGACGTCGTAGCCGGCCGTCGCCAAAGCGAGCGCGGCACCCTGGCCGATGCCGCGGGTGCCGCCGGTGACGAGGGCGAATTTGGGGGAGGCATTTGTCATGAGACGAGACTATCGGCCCGCCGCACGGACGGGAAGAGCGCGTCCCGGCTCCCGTCAGGGCGTCGGCAGTTGCAGCCGCAGCATGGCCGAGGCGTTGGTCTGGAAGCCGTTGCCGGACATCGGCACCTGCCGGTCGAGATTGACGTCGAGAACCGTCCGCCAGGGCATCGCGAGCGGTTGCGTCAGATCGGCGACCACCTTGACGCGGGGCGTCATGGTGGAGGAGAGGCCGTTCTCGGTCGCGAAAGCGTAATTGCCGGCAATCGCGATCTCCGTGGTCAAGGTCACGATATCGAGCGGCTGGAGCCGGTAGCCCAGCACAGCCTGCGCGTTCTGCCCGGCGCTTCCGGAGGTCTGGAGATTGCCGCCCGCAGCGGCGCTCCAGACCAGATTGCCGTCGCCAGATCGCCGGGCGACGTTCCAGTCGAAACGCGTGTCGTTGCGTTGCCAGGCGCCCTGACCGCTGACGATCGCCGTTTCGACGGAGAGCCGCTTAGCGCCGATCTTCACGCCGACGGCGCGTTCGGTGACGGATGGCAAAGGGGAGGCGGTGGGTCCGAGCCCGCGACGGATTGGCGTGGCATCGATCTCGGGGCGGGCGAGACCGTTGCGCACCGTGCGCTCGCGCGCCGCGCCGCGCTTGTCGAGGCTCGGGGCCATGAAACTCGGCGTCGCCAGGATGGGGTCGGGCGGCGGCGGGGCCTCCCAGCGCGGTATCGGCGCAAACAGCTGCGTTTCCGAGTCGTCGGCCGCGGCGATGCCGGGTGGGACCTTCCGATCGGCTTGTTGCGCGAGCGCGCCGGCCGGATCGCTCGCGGCGAGCGCGACGACAAGGCCGAGCTGTCGCGCGGATGCAGTGAGCGTGAGCGGGACGGATGAGGGCATGGCGATCGTCCCGTTGCGACGGTGGCGAGCGATGCAGGCTGGATCGGGAAGCCGACGTTTTTGAATCCGCAAGCTGACGATTTTGCGGCAGTGCAGCAAAGCCGGCACATGGGGCAGGGCCGTTGCCCAAAAGCCGCGCTTCCTTCGCAGGCCGGAACCCGCTAGGAAGCGGCCAACCGCCTTGCGGCGTCTCTCGCCGCATCCCGGAACCGTTCCAGTCTGGCCAGAAGCAGGGGTCGTTTCACATGAGCAAGATCAAGGTCGCCAATCCGGTCGTCGACATGGACGGCGACGAGATGACCCGCATCATCTGGCAGAAGATCAAGGACACGCTGATCTTCCCCTATCTCGACCTCGAGCTCGACTATTACGACCTCTCGGTCGAGAACCGCGACGCGACCGACGACCAGGTCACGATCGACGCCGCCAACGCCACCAAGAAGCATGGCGTCGCGGTGAAGTGCGCGACGATCACGCCCGATGAAGGCCGCGTGAAGGAATTCAACCTCAAGTCGATGTGGAAGTCGCCCAACGGCACGATCCGCAACATCCTCGGCGGCGTGATCTTCCGCGAGCCGATCATCTGCAAGAATGTGCCGCGCCTTGTGCCGGGCTGGACCCAGCCGATCGTCATCGGCCGCCACGCCTATGGCGACCAGTACCGCGCCACCGACTTCAAGTTCCCCGGCAAGGGCACGCTGTCGATCAAGTTCGTCGGCGAAGACGGCGCCGTGATCGAGAAGGAGGTCTTCAAGGCCCCCGACGCCGGCGTCGCCATGGCGATGTACAACCTCGACGAGTCGATCCGCGACTTCGCCCGCGCCTCGCTGAACTACGGCCTGATCCGCAAATACCCGGTCTATCTCTCGACCAAGAACACCATCCTCAAGACCTATGACGGGCGCTTCAAGGACATCTTCGAGGAAATCTATCAGGCCGAGTTCAAGGCGGAATTCGACAAGCTCGGCATCACCTATGAGCACCGGCTGATCGACGACATGGTGGCCTCGGCGATGAAGTGGTCGGGCGGCTATGTCTGGGCCTGCAAGAACTACGATGGCGACGTGCAGTCGGACACCGTCGCGCAGGGCTTCGGCTCGCTCGGCCTGATGACCTCGGTGCTGATGACGCCGGACGGCAAGACCGTCGAGGCCGAGGCCGCCCACGGCACGGTGACGCGCCATTACCGCGAGCACCAGAAGGGCAAGGAGACCTCGACGAACTCGATTGCCTCGATCTTCGCCTGGACCCGCGGTCTCTCGCATCGCGCAAAGCTCGACAACAATGCCGAGCTGGCGAAGTTCGCCTCGCTGCTGGAGAAGGTCACGGTCGATACGGTCGAGGCCGGCGACATGACCAAGGATCTCGCCCTGCTGGTCGGCCCCGAGCAGAAGTTCCTCTCGACCACCGGCTTCCTCGACAAGGTCAGCGACAACCTGCGCAAGGCGATGTCCGCCTGAGCGGGCTGAGCCCTCGCGAGACAATGAGAGCCCGGCCGGCGACGGTCGGGCTTTTTTTCATGGGCGGCGAGACTGGGCTGCGGCGAAGGACGACTTTCTCCGCACGGAGGACGAGGAAACAGGCGTCGCGGTTATGGCAGGGGCGCGGGGAACCCTCTCCCGTAGGGAGAAGGCAGGGTGAGGGGTCGGCCGTTATCCGCGTCATGCTCGGGCTTGACCCGAGTATCTCCTGCCGGAGATTCTCGGGTCTGCGCTTCGCTACGCCCGAGAATGATGGAGTTTGACTGGTCCAGGGGCCGACACCTCACCCCTGCCCCTCTCCTTACAGGAGAGGGGTTCCCCGCGCCCATGCACATGCCCGTGCCAAAAGCCCCGTCCGGCCCAGGGCCGCGGGGTTTCGCACAGACGATCCCGAAGGGGATGCGCGGAGCCGGGTGGCGCGCGGGCTTTGCCGCGTGCCGATGTCGATGAGTCGATGTCGAGATGTCGATGCGACGCCGATCTCGCGCCGCCCGGCTCCGCGCGCGGGGATTTTGGGCGGCAACGGGCCATTGCCCCTGGCTAAGGGACGCCGGCCCGGATCGCCTCCGCAAGGCCTCGCCAGCGACGGCGAGACCTCACGAAACGCGCAACTGCACCCGGCCGCACGACGCCTCGCGACAGCCCTCTTGGTCGGGCACAGCGCGGGGAGGATAGGCATGGGATGGTGGGGCGGGGATAATGGGAGGGGGACATACCCGCAGGCGTGGATGCGGGCGGAACGCACCGCGCTACCGATTTAACCAGTGAACTCGTGTCGTCGTCGTATACTCGGCACCAAAGTCCCGATGCATGGCCGTGGATGGCGGCGCAGATACCATTGAAATTCGCGCCAACAAGCAGTGAAGTACCTACACTTTGCACGCTAGGGCCGGGTTCCAATGACTGCAGCGAACGAGGCAAAACCGGCAAAACGAACCGATGACAATCTGGAGCTTGATGGGACGGATCCATTCCGGCTTGAGGGTGTCTTCGAGGACGCAAGTCAGATTTTCAAACCATACCGGGTAAGCAAAACCTCTAGCCCTGACGTAATTGTAGCTGTCGATACCAACGTCCTTTTGCTGCCTTACACCATTCGGAAGGATGGCCTCCCTAAACTCCAGAAATTCTACCAAGAACTGCGAGCGACCAACCGATTATTCCTTCCTGCCAGAGTTGCACGGGAATTTATAATTCATCGTGATAAAAAATTGGCCGAACTGTTGAAAATGATCGGCGATGTGAAATCGCGTATAAATATCGGAGAAACGAATTTGTCGCCTATTCTAAGGGGCGTCGAAGGCAGCGCAGAGATGTCTATTGCTAGCGAAGCCTTGGCAGAGGCCAAGAAGCAGTACACTGCTGCGTTAGAAAAAGTCGAGCGTCAGGTCGAATCCTGGAGTGGAGACGATCCCGTGACAAGTGTCTATGATTCGGTTTTCGATGTTGAAAATATCATTGCGCCAACTCAACCGAATGAAGAGATTCTGGCAGAGTGGAAAGTGAGACTTCGCGAGCGTATTCCGCCTGGCTATAAAGACGGCGGAAAAACTGACACTGGCATTGGCGATTTCTTGATCTGGAAGTCGCTCTTGGCCCTAGGCGCCGTTCAGAAGAAGGATATGATATTCGTTACGGGTGAGGAGAAGGCCGATTGGTTCGTTCGCGTAAATGGCCGCGGTGCGTATCCGCGGCCGGAACTCGTAGCCGAATACAGAAAGCATTCAGGCGGAAAAAACATTAGGCTGGTAGAATTTCACGATGTACTTCGTGAAATGGATGTCGCACAAGAAGTAGTAATCGAGGTAGAAAAGGCTGAGATTACGGCTAATAACGTCATCCGCGCGACTTATTGGGCGGATAATCTACGGCCTACCATAAATAGTGCTCGTGCGTCGATTAATTCTGCTGCGGTCGGCAACTTCCGATTAAGATACGGAGGCGAAGACATCACATTCGTATCGGAAGATATAATATTTAAGTTCAACGTTTCCGAGGCTGGGTTGAACGCAATGTGGGTATACCCGAACGGCCGAGATAAACTTTACTCAGTTCCAATTGGAACTTCAGGGCAGCTAGTGGATCTCAACGGGGTGACGGCCGCGAATGAGGCATTCCGAGTCTCGACTGGTCAAATGGCGTGCTATATGGATGATTCTGGAAATGCCATTGTTGTTAGGATGATTAATGCTAATGCTCCTGAGAATCCCAATTTTTACATTCTTAATTTAGCGTTTTCTGTTTCAAGATCTGGGAATTCTATAATTGCACCATGATTTATATCCCATTTCTGACGAGTTGATTTTAGTAAAATTTGGATTTAAAGCTGGCCGCTCCGTATTTGCTTTGCGCGCCGCACCGCTCTCACTCAACCACAACCCCTTGCCGCGCCATCACCCGCCCTTCCGCGAGCGGCGCGTTCATGACGTAGCGGAGTTCGTAGTCTCCGGGCGTGTCGGGCGCGTCCAGCGTCGCCTCGACATTCTCGGCCGGGAAGAAGCTCGGGCCGGGGGCATCCGCTGGTGCGTCCTTCGGGACCAGGACGACGCGGTCGCGCTCGCCATTGGGGCCGATGCCGCGCACCGGGAAACTCGCCCCGCGCCCGATGCGGGCTGGCGCGGCGAGCGTCGCCTGCGCTTCCGTCGCGACCAGCGGCTGCGTCAGCAGGATGACCGGTGTGCCCGCTTCGTCGCGCGTCAGCCGCAGTTCGTAGGTCGCGGCCACGCCGGGCACCGGGACGGTGATGGAGGGGCGGGGGCCGATGTCCTCGACCAGGATGGCGCTGGCTGCCGGGCTGCCGGGGCGCGCAATGGCAAGCCGCGCGCCCGCCGGCGCGTGGCTGACGATCACGCTCAGCATCGAGCCGGCCATGACGCGCTGCGAGGCGGAGATTGCCGGGCCTGCCGGCGGCGGCGCGGTGGGGCGGCGCGGCTGTGCCTGTGCGGATGGGGACGCCGGTATGACCGCGAATGCGACCATGGCGAGCGCGAGCAGGGCGGCTGGCTTCATGCCCGCGCCAGCGCCCGGATATGGGCGGCGAGCCTGGGGCTGCGTGCGGTCAAGGCCCGGAAATCGATCTGGTCGAGCACCAGCAGCTTGGTCGGCGCGGTCGCGACAGCCGCGCTGACGCAGGGCGAGTGGCTGGTGATCGCGACATCGTCCAGCGTCAGCGCACCGAAGAAATGGCCTTCGTCCAATGTGCTCCTCCCATCCGGCCGCGCAATCTCGACCTCGCCGCTGGCGACGAAATAGAACGCCTGCAAGGGCTCGCCCTCATGGGCCACGACCGCGCCGCTCTTGACCGTCCGGGCCCGCAGGAACTGCATGACCTCGGCGATCTCGACGGCATCGAGTTGGCCGAAAAGCGGCACGCTTGCGATCATGCTCCAGGTCACGACGAATTCGCGGCGATGGATCTCCTGCGCGAAGGCGGTCGCGACGATGCCGACCGGCAGCGCCAGCATGACGAGGCCAAGCACCGCCGTCACCGCCGCGACGACCTTGCCGGGCGCGGTGATCGGGAAGACGTCGCCATAGCCGACGGTGGTCAGGGTGATGATCGCCCACCACATCGCATCGGGAATCGTGCCGAACTTGTCGGGCTGCGCCTCGTGCTCGACGAGATGCATCACGCTGGCGGCCATCAGCATGACGCCCATCAGTACGACGAAGCAGGCGAAGAGGGCCTTGCGCTCGGCCGAGAGCGCGGCCGCGAGCGAAGCCATGCCGGGCGAATAGCGGCCGAGCTTGAAGAAGCGCAGCAGGCGCAGCAGCAGCAGCACCTTGAGCTCGCCGAGCCCGAAGAGGGCAAAGGCGAGCGGCAAGGTCGCCAGCAGATCGATGATCGCCGGCAGCGACATCGCATAGGCGAGGCGCGCGCGGGTCGGCTTGAGCGCGCGATAGCGCGCATGTTCGGGAGCGGCCCACAGGCGGGCGGCGTATTCCAGCGCAAAGATGACGAGCGAAACCGCCTCGAACGCCTGGAAGGCCGGGCCGAAACGCTGGGCCAACTGGGGGACCGATTCCAGCACGATCGCGGCGACATTGGCGCAGATCAGCAGGACGAGGCCGCTGTGAATCCAGACCGCGACCGCATCGTCGCCGGCGCCATGGTCGATCCAGAGGTGAACCCGGCGCCGCCATCCCGCGAGAGAGGAGGCGGCGCCCATCGTCTCAGCCCATCGCCGCGGCGACGGCGTCGAGCGCTTCCTGCGCTTTCGTGCCGTCCGGCCCGCCGGCCTGCGCCATATCGCGCCGCCCGCCGCCGCCCTTGCCGCCGAGTGCCTCCGACGCTGCGCGCACCAGCGCGACCGCGTCGAAGCGCTCGGTCATGTCGGGCGTGACGCCGACAACGACACCAGCCTTGCCATCCTCGGCCACGCCGACGATGACGACGACGCCGGAGCCGACGCGCGACTTGGCCTCGTCGGCCAGGCTCTTGAGGTCCTTCATCTCGACGCCGGTGACCGCGCGCGCCAGCAGCCTGGCGCCGGCAATCTCCTGGATCGGGTCTTCGGCCGCGCCGCCGCCGCCCATGGCGAGCTTCTTGCGGGCGTCGCTCAGATCGCGGTCGAGCTTGCGGCGCTCTTCGATCAGCGCGGCGAGGCGCGGGCCGGCCTCGGCTGCGGGAACCTTCAGCAGGCTGGCCAGCCCGTCGAGCAGGCGGGACTCGGCGTTGAGGCGCAAGCGGGCGCCATTGCCGGTCATCGCCTCGAGTCGGCGCACACCGGCTGCGACGGCGCTTTCGCCAACGACGCTGACAAGGCCGATATCGCCGGTGCGCCCGGCATGGGTGCCACCGCAGAGTTCGATCGAGTAGGGCTTGCCGGTCGCGTTGGTGCCCATCGCGACGACGCGAACCTCGTCGCCATATTTCTCGCCGAAGAGGGCGCGGGCGCCCGAGGCAATCGCCTCGTCGACGCTCATCAGGCGGGTGGTCACCGGCTCGTTGCGCAAGACGATCGCGTTGGCGATCTCCTCGACCTCGCGCAGTTCCTCGTCCGAGATCGGCTTGGGATGCGAGAAGTCGAAGCGCAGGCGGTCGGGCGAGACCAGCGAGCCCTTCTGCGCGACATGGTCGCCGAGGACCAGCCGCAGCGCCTCATGCAGCAGATGCGTCGCCGAATGGTTGGCGCGGATCGCGCTGCGGCGGGCATGATCGACGCGCAGTTCAACGGGCTGTCCGCGCTTGAGCTCGCCCTCCCTGACGGTGACGGCATGGGCGAAGACATCGCCGAGCTTCTTCTGGACATCGCCGATGTCGGCCAGCAAGCCGGGTCCGCGAACGCTGCCGGCATCGCCGACCTGTCCGCCGGATTCGCCGTAGAACGGCGTCTGGTTGACGATCATCAGCCCGCTCTCGCCGGCCTTCAGGCTCTCGACCTCGGCATTGTCCCGGATCAGCGCGGTGACCACGCCCTCGGCTGTCTCGGTGTCGTAGCCGAGGAACTCGGTGGCACCGAGCTTGTCGCGCAAGGGGAACCAGAGCTTCTCGGTTGCGGCCTCGCCGGTGCCGGCCCAGGCGGCGCGGGCCTTGGCCTTCTGCTGCTGCATCGCGGCGTCGAAGCCCTCGATATCGACCGAGACGCCGCGCGCGCGCAGCGCATCCTGCGTCAGGTCGAGCGGGAAGCCATAGGTGTCGTAGAGGGTGAAGGCGACGTCGCCTTTCAGGCTCTGGCCCTCGGTCAGGTCCTTGGCCGCGTCGTCGAGCAGGGTCAGGCCGCGCGCCAGCGTGGTGCGGAAACGGGTCTCTTCCAGTTGCAACGTCTCGCTGATCAGGGCCTCGGCCCGCAGCAATTCGGGATAGGCGCGGCCCATCTCGCGGGTCAGGACCGGCACCAGCCGGTGAAGCAGCGGGTCCTTGGCGCCGAGCAGCTGGGCGTGGCGCATGCCGCGGCGCATGATCCGGCGCAGCACATAGCCGCGGCCTTCATTGGAGGGCAGCACGCCATCGGCAATCAGGAAGGCCGAGCAGCGCAGATGATCGGCGATGACGCGATGGCTCGCCTTCATCGGGCCGTCCGAGGCGACGTTCGTCATCTCGGCGATGGCGCCGATCAGGGCCGCGAACAGGTCGATCGCGTAGTTGTCATGGGTGCCCTGGAGCACCGCGGCGATGCGCTCGAGGCCCATGCCGGTGTCGATCGAGGGGTGCGGCAGATCCGTGCGGATGCCGCCTGCCGCCTCTTCATACTGCATGAAGACGAGATTCCAGATCTCGATGAAGCGGTCGCCATCCTCGTCGGGGGAGCCCGGAGGGCCGCCGGGGATGTGGTCGCCATGGTCGTAGAAAATCTCGGAGCAGGGGCCGCAGGGGCCGGTGTCGCCCATGCGCCAGAAATTATCCGAAGTCGGGATGCGGATGATCTTGCTGTCGGAGAGGCCGGCGATCTTCTTCCAGAGCGCGTGCGCCTCGTCGTCCTCGGAGTAGACCGTGACCGTCAGCTTGTCCTTGGGCAGGCCGTATTCGCGCGTGACCAGGGTCCAGGCATGGCTGATCGCCTGTTCCTTGAAGTAGTCGCCGAAGGAGAAGTTGCCCAGCATCTCGAAGAAGGTGTGGTGGCGGGCGGTGTAGCCGACATTGTCGAGGTCGTTGTGCTTGCCGCCGGCGCGGACGCATTTCTGCGCGGTGGTGGCGCGCTGGTAGGGTCGCTTCTCCTGGCCGGTGAAGACGTTCTTGAACTGCACCATGCCGGAATTGGCGAACATCAGCGTCGGGTCGTTGCGCGGCACGAGCGGGCTCGACGCCACCACCTCATGGCCCTGGCCCTTGAAGTAATCGAGGAAGGTGGACCGGATTTCGTTGACGCCGCTCATCTCGATCAGGACTCTGGTGCTTATGTGTCTGGGGCCGGGATATCCGGCAGGGACACCGGTTCTAGTCAGGCCTTTTGCGCCTGTCCAGAAAGCCGGCGTCCAAGGTGCTGAGACCTAACAAAAACGGGCGGCCGTGGAAGGCCGCCCGCGTCCATATCGATGTCATTTCCATATCAGCGCGCCGTCATTCCAGGCGACCGTAGGGAGACCCGGAATCCATTCCGGAACCTCACCCGCACATGCTCCGGAATGGATCCCGGATATCCGCTCCGCTGCCTCCGGGATGACGGCGTTCTTTACTTGCCGCCGCCGTTCCGCGGGAGAGCGGTTCAGGCCTCGCCCTCGTCGAGATCGTCGGCGCTGGGCGTCGCCTCGTCGAGGATGCGCTCGGCGACCAGGCCGGAATTCTGCCGGATCGTCGCCTCGATCTTGGCGGCCATCTCGGGATTGGCCTTGAGGAAGGCCTTGGCGTTCTCGCGGCCCTGGCCGAGGCGCTGGCTGTCGAAGGAGAACCAGGCGCCGGATTTCTCGACCATGCCGGCCTTGACGCCGAGATCGACGAGTTCGCCGACCTTGGAGATGCCCTCGCCGAACATGATGTCGAACTCGACCTGCTTGAAGGGCGGGGCGACCTTGTTCTTGACGACCTTGACGCGGACCTGGTTGCCGGTGGCCTCCTCGCGGTCCTTCAGCGTCGCGACGCGGCGGATGTCGAGGCGCACCGAGGCGTAGAACTTCAGCGCATTGCCGCCGGTGGTGGTCTCGGGCGAGCCATACATCACGCCGATCTTCATGCGGATCTGGTTGATGAAGATGACCATGCAGTTCGAGCGCGAGATCGAGGCGGTCAGCTTGCGCAGCGCCTGGCTCATCAGGCGGGCCTGGAGGCCGGGCTGGACGTCGCCCATCTCGCCCTCGATTTCGGCGCGCGGCGTCAGGGCCGCGACCGAGTCGATCACGAGCACGTCGATCGCGCCGGAGCGCACCAGCGTGTCGGTGATCTCGAGCGCCTGCTCGCCGGTGTCGGGCTGCGAGATCAAGAGGTCGTCGAGATTGACGCCGAGCTTGCGGGCATAGACCGGATCGAGCGCGTGCTCGGCATCGACGAAGGCGCAGACGCCGCCCTTCTTCTGGGCCTCGGCGATGGTGTGCAGCGCCAGCGTCGTTTTGCCGGAGGATTCCGGGCCGTAGATCTCGATGACGCGGCCGCGCGGCAGGCCGCCGACGCCGAGCGCGATGTCGAGGCCGAGCGAGCCGGTCGAGATCGTCTCGATTTCGATCGCCTGCTGGTTCTTGCCCAGCCGCATGATCGAGCCCTTGCCGAAGGCGCGCTCGATCTGCGAGAGCGCTGCATCCAGCGCTTTGGCCTTGTCCATCGAGGAACCTTCCACGAGCTTGAGATTCGCCTGACTCACGACTTGCGCTCCTTATGGCAGGGGCGCGGGGACATCTCAATCCGCGCCGGTGACCAAGATTGGTCATGGTTTGTTCTCGGTAGCAAGTTCTTTTTCTGTTCTCTTTTTGGGTATGCTGACAGGAGATGTCAGGAGCGGCTGTGCCGGACGCCCGAGGGCCCTTATTGAGGCCCAGCATGCGGGTTGACGGCGACGTCCCTGGCGATGGCGCGCCGAAGCTGAACCGGGCTTATGGCGTCGGCGGCGTCTGTAGAGCGCTGCCAAGCCGTTCGAGTTCGAGCGTGTAGCAGTAGAGCGCAAACAGGATGCCGATCAGCAGCGCGCCGCGCCAGGCGATGTCGAGCGGACCGAGCGCGAGCGCCGGTGCGTGGCGCAGGAAATAGACCGAGAACAGGGCGCCGCCCCAGATGAAGCCGAGCCGGCTGGAGAAGGCCAGGAGATGGCCGAGCGCCATGTTCCGGTAGCTGTCTGGTACCGGAACATGGCGCAGGCGGTACCAGTAGCAGGCCTGGCCGAGCGCTGCCGCGGTCACGAGCTGCAGCGCGCTGCCGGGCGTGGATGCGTTGGGTGAGCCGAGGTTCTCGATCAGGATGCGGAAGGCTGTGTGGATGTTGGCGAGCATGACCGCGGCGCAGGCGGTTTGGCCGGTAAGCAGCAGGGCGTAACGGCGCAGATCGCGGCGGTTCAAACGCGTGTCAGACATGGGCGTCACCGAGGCTCGGGGCCGGCTCGATCTGCCCCCGTGACCAGACCCGATCTCATCCCATCGCCGCCTTCACGGTCTCCACGAGCTGCTTCATCGTGAAGGGTTTCGGCAGGAACTGGAAATCCTCGCCCTCGGGCAGGTTCTTGCGGAAGGCTTCCTCGGCATAGCCGGAGACGAAGACGACCTTGGTGGCGGGGTTGCGCTGGCGCAGTTCGCCGAGCAGCGTCGGCCCGTCCATCTCGGGCATCACCACGTCGGAGACGACGAGGTCGATCTTGCCGTCATGCTCCAGGAAGATGTCGAGCGCCTCGACGCCCGAGGCCGCCTCGTGGACGGTATAGCCGCGCGAGATCAGCATGCGGGCGTTGAGCGCGCGCACCGCGTCCTCGTCCTCGACCAGCAGGATGACGCCGGCGCCGGTGTGGTCGGCGGCGAGCTTCTTGGGCGCCTCCTTGATCGCGGCCTCGGCAGCAATCTCCTCTTCGCTGGGCACATGGCGCGGCAGGAAGATGCGGAAGATCGTGCCGCGTCCGACGACGGAATCGCAGAAGACGAAGCCGCCGGTCTGCTTGACGATGCCGTAGACCATGGAGAGGCCGAGGCCCGTGCCCTTGCCGACCTCCTTGGTGGTGAAGAACGGCTCGAAGATCTTGTCGAGATGCTCGGGCGCGATGCCGGTGCCCGAATCCTCGACCTCGAGCAGGACATAGTCGTCGGCGGGCAGGGCGGCGTGGCTGAAGCTGGCGCAGTCGGCATTGGCGACGTTGCGCGTGCGCACCGTCAGCTTGCCGCCGTCGGTCATGGCGTCGCGGGCATTGACCGCGAGGTTGACGATGACCTGCTCGAGCTGGCCGAGATCGGCCTTGACCGGCCAGAGGTCGCGGCCCTGGCGGACGTCGAGCGTGACCTTGTCGGCGACGACACGCTTCAGCATCAGCGAGAGGTCGGAGAGCACGTCGCCGAGCTCCAGGACCTGCGGGCGCAGGGTCTGGCGGCGCGAGAAGGCGAGCAGCTGCCGCACCAGCGCCGCGGCGCGGTAGGCGTTCTGCTTGATCTGCATGATGTCGGGGAAGGAGGGGTCGGTCGGCCGATGGCTGGCGAGCAGGAACTCCGAGGCGTTGATGATGACCTGCAGCACGTTGTTGAAGTCGTGCGCGATGCCGCCGGCGAGCTGGCCGACCGCCTGCATCTTCTGGGCCTGGTCGATATTGTCCTTGAGCTTGCGCTCGGCGGTGGTCTCCAGCGCATAGATGATGGCGCGCTCGCCGTCGCCATCCTCGGTGGCGGCGACGGGAGAGAGATAGAGCCTGGCCGAGCGGGCCTCGTCGGCGGCCAGCGTCAGGTCGAGCGGGGCGATCTCGGAGCGTCCCTCCATGGCATCGGCCAGCGCGCGGTCGAGGCCGCCGCCGGCTGCGACGAGGTCGTGGATGGTGCTGGGCTGCGGGCCGGCCTGGGTCAGGCGGGCGAAGGCGGCGTTGGAGCGCAGGATGGTGCCGGTGCGGTCGACGGTGGCGATCGCCATCGGCGTCGAGTGGAAGAAGCGCGCGAAGCGGATCTCCGCCTCGCTGCCGCCATCGGTGCCGGCTTCGCCCGGCGCCCGGTTCAGCACCAGGGTGCGCGAGGGGCCGGCGCGGCCGTCGCTGCCGAAGGCGACCTGATGGTGCAGGCGCACCGGCAGCGGCACGCCGTTACGGCGCTTCAGATCGACGTCGAGCACCTCGATGCGGACGTCGCCGGGCTGGCCCCGGATCGCCTGCACCAGGGCTGCGGCGCCGGGCGTCGCGATATCGTCGAGATGCAGACCACCGGAGCCGAAGCGGGCGAGGTCGAAGTCGAGCCAGCCCGACAGCGTCGCGTTGAGATAGGAGACCTCGCCATCGGCGTCGATCGAGACGAAGCCAGCCGGCGCATGGTCGAGATAGTCGATCGCGTGCTGGAGTTCCTGGAAGGCGTTCTCCTGGCGCTCGCGCTCGGGGGTCACGTCCGAGACCGCCCAGAGCGTCGCCTGCCGGCCGTCGCGGCGCACGGGCATGACCTTGATCCGGTACCAGCCGACGGAGCCGCGGCCGTTGAGGGCGGGCTCCAGCCGGATTTCCTCGGCGAGCCGGCGGTTGTCGCGCGCCGCGGCGGCAAGCCGGTAGATTGCCTCCGAGACCTCGGCGCGGCCGGTGAAGAGGGCGCCGACCGGGCGCAGGTCGCTGGCGCCGCGGGCCCCCGCCAACTGGAGATAGGCCTCGTTGGCGTAGACGATGCCGGTCTCGCCCTCGGTGACGACGACGCCCTCGTCGGCGCTGTCGACGATGGTCTTGGTCAGGTCGTTGCGGGCGGCGCGGCCGGAGAACTGGATCAGGCCGATCGCGAAGGCGAACAGGCCGAAGACGCCAATCACGGACAGAAGCGCGAGCAGCCCGAGGATCAGCGGCTGGGCCCATTCGTTCGCGATGAAGCCGAGCGCGACGGCGGCGCCGACGAGCAGGCCCGCGACGAGCAGGATGATGCCGATATGGCCGGGCTTGTCGGAGCGATCGATCGCCGTGGTGGTTCCGCCCATTGCGGTGTGGCCCGTCCCTTTGCCGCAGCACTGCCCCATCGGCGGCACTGCAAATATAGTCTGACGCGTGATCTGGCCCGAAAACCGGTTCCCGCTCTTCGGCATCATGCCCAAGCGAGTTAGGCGCGGCGGCCCTTCAGGCGCAAGACGTATCCGATCACTTCCGCCACGGCTTGGTAGTGTTCGACAGGAATTTCTTCGTCGATCTCTACGGTGGCGTAAAGCGCGCGCGCCAGAGGCACGTTCTCGACGATCGGCACGCTGTGCTCGCCGGCGACTTCGCGGATCTTCAGCGCGACCGCATCGACGCCCTTGGCGAGGCAGAGCGGCGCGGCCATGCCGGGCTCGTATTGCAGCGCGACGGCATAGTGGGTCGGGTTGGTGATGATCACGGTAGCCTTCGGCACTGAGGCCATCATGCGCTTGCGCGAGCGCTCCGTCCGGATCTGGCGGAGCTTCGCCTTGACCTCGGGATTGCCTTCCGAGTTCTTGTACTCGTCCTTCAGCTCCTGCTTGGTCATCTTCTGGCGCTGGTACCAGGAGAAGCGCTGCCAGCCGAAATCGCCGAGCGCAATGACGGCGAAGAGCGCGAGCGCGCTCCCCATCAGTTTGATCGCGAGCACGAGGGCTGCCGGCAGCAGCGCCGAGATGCTCATCTGGGCGAAGGCCTCGAGCCGGTCGTGCTCGTTCCAGAGCGTGATCCAGAGGACGGCGCCGACCAGCCCGGTCTTGGCGAGGCCCTTGGCGAAATTGACCCAGGCCTCCTTGCCGAACATCCGCTTGGCGCCGGCCATCGGCGAGATGCGGCTGAATTTCGGCATCAGCGGATCGAAGGTCCAGAGCGGCTTGTGCTGGATCAGCGCGCCGATCAGCGCGGCACCGAGAATGAAGCCGAAAGGCAGCCCCAGTGCCGAGAAGCCGGTCATGACGCCCTTCTGCGCGACATTGGCGAAGGCCGAGCCGTCGGAGGGCACCTGATGGGCGTTCATCAGGAAGCTGCGCAGCGCGAGCGCCGCGGACTGGGCCGACCAGCCGGCGCCGACCAGCAGCGCCATGGTGAACCCGCAGAGGACGAAGAAGGTGCCGATCTCCTGCGATCTGGGAATGTCGCCTTTCTCGGCGGCCTGTTCCAGTTTTCGCTGGGTCGGGTCCTCTGTTCTGTCGTCGTTCTCGGCTTCCTCTGACATGAGCGCTCAGTTCCCGGCGAACTGGCGCAGGAAGGCGCCGAGATCCGTAAGGAAGACGCTCATCATCACGCCGACCACGGCCAGCAGCACGAACATGCCGCCGAGGATCGAGGCCGGCACCGCCAGGAAAAAGACCTGCAGCTGCGGCATCATGCGGGCCAGCACGCCGAGGCCGAGATTGAAGAGCAGGCCGAAGATGATGAAGGGCGCGGAGATCTGGACGGCCAGCGAGAAGCCCTGGGAAGCGGCCCGCACGGCCAGCATCATCACGTCGCCGATCTCGGGAATGCCGCCCGGCGGAAGCACGCGGTAGCTTTCATGGATCGCGACGATGGCGACGTGGTGCAAGTCGCTGGTCAGGATCAGCGTGATGCCGAGCATGGTGAGCAGGTTGCCGATCGAGGGGTTCTGCTGGCCTCCGGTCGGGTCGACCGTCATGGCGAAGCCGAGGCCCATGGTCTGGGCGACGAGCGTGCCAGCGGTCTGCAGGCAGGCCATGACGAAGCGGGCGCAGACGCCGATGACGAGCCCGATCAGGATCTCGCCGATCAGAAGCCCGACCACGCCCGGCATGTCGGGGGGCAGGCGCAGCAGCGGACGGGCCATCGGCAGAACCACCAGGGCGACGAAGAAGGCGAGCGAGAGCCGGCCGCGCGAGAAGACGAAGCGCTCGCCGATTCCGGGCATCAGCATAACCAGCGTGCCGACGCGCGCGAAGATGAGCACGAAGACGGCGCTGATCTCGGGCAGGATCGCGATCTGCATCGTGCCGCCGGCACTCCGCCGCCATGGGAACTGCCGCAGGTCCGGGCCATCGGCGATGGCGAGGGTCTGCTGCGGCAGGATCATTCGCCCGTGGCGATTCGGACGGCGACCCGTCCCATATAGCCCGCCAGCGCGTCTCCCATGAACGGCAGAAACAGCATCAGCGCAGCGAAGACCGCCAGAATCTTGGGCACATAGACCAGGGTCTGCTCCTGGATCTGGGTCAGCGCCTGAACCAGCGAGACGGCGAGGCCGACGACGAGGGCAACCATCATCAGCGGCCCGCCTGCCTTGAGGAAGACGATGATGCCGTCGCGGGCGACGTCGAGGATGGCTCCGGATGTCATGACGATTTCCTGAAAAGCCAGATCACACCGGCATCCGCATGATTTCTTCGTAGGCCGCGATGACGCGGTCGCGCACGGCGACCAGCGTCTCGATCGCGGCCTCGCTCTCGGCGACGGCGGTGACGACGTCGACGACGTCGGCCCGGCCCACGGCGACGGAGGCGGCCTGCGCATCGCTCTTGCGTCCGGCGTCGGCGGTGGCTTCCAGGGCCTTGCCGATCATGGACGCGAAGTCGGGACCGCCCGTCTCCGACGCGCTCGCGGAAACCGGCTTGCGGAGCAGATTGCCCGCACCCATTCCCTGGATCGAGGCATAGGCGCCGGCGGCGAAGCTTGGCGTGGCCATGGCGTGCTAACCCTTCAGGCGCGCAGGATGTCGATGGTGCGCTGGATCATCCGGCGCGTCGACGAGATCAGGTTGAGGTTGGCCTCATAGCTGCGCTGGGCCTCGCGCATGTCCATCGTTTCGATCAGCGAGTTGACGTTGGGCATGCGGACATTGCCGCTGGCGTCGGCGGTGGGGTTGCCGGGCTCGAATTTGGTGCGGAACTGGCTCTGGTCGCGCTGGACGCGACCCATATCGACGACCTGCGCCTCGAGGTCGCGGTCGAAGCGGCGCTGGAAGGTCGGGATCTTGCGGCGATAGGGGTCGGCGCCGGCGCGCTCGGGGCCGGAATCGGCGTTGGCCATGTTCTCGGCGATGACGCGCATGCGGCCGGACTGGCTGCGCAGGCCCGAGGTCGCCACCGCGATGCTCTTGAGAAGATCCATGAGACGTCTCCTGCTGCCGCTGACGGATCAGCGCCCCTTGCCGATGGCTATCTTCATCAGGCCGAGGCCCTTGCTGTAGAGCGAGGCCGCGAGCTGGTAGTCGGACTGGTTCTGGGCGACCTTGCCCATCTCGTCCTCGAGGTTGACCGCATTGCCGTTGGGCGTGACCTCGAAGCGCTGGGCGCGGGTGCTGTCGAAGCCGCCGCGGCGGCCGGCGAGGTCCATATGCCCCGCGCTCGTCTGGGCGAGCCCGACATTCGCCTGGCCGATGGCCGGACCCTTCACATCCATCGGGCGGAAGCCGGGGCTGTCGGCATTGGCGACGTTCTCGGCCAGGACCTTCTGGCGCGTCTGATGCCACTGCATGCGCGTCTTCAGCGCCTGCATCAGGTTTCCGCCTGTTCCCAGGGCATTGCTCGCCATGGCCGTCGACCCTCGCTGGACCGGCGCCGCGCGCCGGTTCACTGGGTAAATCTTGCCGGGTCCATGGTTAATGACCGGTTAATGAGACAGCGTTTCGAGCATCCGGTTAACCACGCATTCACCATGTTTCCTGAAAGCGCGGGCGCTATGCTATAGCCTGCGTGTTCAACGTCGGATGACTTACCGGCAGCCGGGGCCCGGCGCGCCGTCGCTAATGAGGCAGACCTTGCAGAGCTTGTTTGGCTTCGATCTCCCGACCGCACAGAAGTGGGTCATCGCTTTTGGCGTCATCCTGGTATTGCTCGTGCTGCTGGGCCTGTTCGCGCGGCAGATCAAGGATGGCCGGCTGCGGATCAAGGGGCAGGGCGGCGGCCGCACAAGGCAGCCCAGACTCGGCGTGGTGGACATCCATGACCTCGACCGTCAGCGCCAGCTCGTGCTGATCAGGCGCGACAATGTCGAGCATCTGGTCATGATCGGCGGGCCCTCCGACGTGGTCGTCGAGACCAATATCGTGCGCAGCGGGGCGCGGACGGCGATGCCGGCGCAGAGCGACCTCGGCCTGCCGGACCGGCCGCTGCCCTTCGACACGCTGGTGCCACAGGAACTTTCTCGTCAGGAGCCGGCGCGTCACGAGCCCGCCGAGGACATGCGCCGCGCGCCGCCGCCGGCTCCCGTCGCGCTTGCGCCGTCGGGTGGCGAGCCGCCGCAGCCGCCGACCCGGCCGGTCCAGCCGGCCTCGCGCCCGGTCCAGACCCTGACGCAAGCCGAAGCGGCGGTCGCTGCCGCGACGGCGGCCGGCGGCGGGGTCGTGCTGGGCGTTGCCGCTGCGTCGAAGCCGCAGGCTGTGCCGCCTGCACCCGCCTCCGTTGCGTCCGCCTCTCTTGCGCCCGCTCCGGTGGTCCAGGCGCCGCATTTCACACGCGATCCAGCGCCCGCTGCCAGCGCCGGGGAACTCGACGACATGGCGCGGCAGCTCGACGAGGCGCTGAAGCGGCCGTTCTCGGCGGTGCGTCCCGCCAATGCGCCGACCGCCACTCCGATCCCGCCTGTCGATGCCGCCCCGGCTCCGGCCGAACTGCTGCCGGAGTCTGCTGCCGCGCCCCCCGCGCCGGTTGCCCCGCCCGCTCAGCAGGCCATGCGAGCCCTGCCCATGGATGTCGAGGCGGAGTTGGAGATGGCGCTCGGCCTCAAGCCCGAGCGGACAGGCCCCAAGCCTCCGGCCTCGACCCCGCCAGCGGTCGCTGCATCGGCCTTCGCTGCACCGTCCTTCACCCCGCCCAAGCCGTTCGAGCCGGCGCCTCCGGCCGAGCCCGAGGCGGTCGCGGCACCCGAACCCGACGCGGCGGACGCTTCGCCTGAGCCGGAGAGCAAGCCGGAGATGGATGTCGAGCCCGAGATCAAGCCCGAGCCGCAGATGGACGAGGTCGATTCCGAGGCGAAGCAGGCTGACGAGGCGGAGACGCGCGATCCCTTGGAGGAAGCCGCTGCAGAGGATCGCATCGAGGAGGCTTCACCGGAACCGGAGCCGAAGGCGATCGACCCGTTCTCGGTCGATGCCATCGAGGCGGAGTTTGCCCGGCTGCTCGGCCGCGATTCGAAAACCCGGCCCTGACCGCTGCAATCAACAGGTTTCGCGCCGGCGCGGCACTCTGACGCCGCCAAGCCGGTTGCCGGCCGGCGAAGCCCGGCCTTAGCGTTGCGCGGCCCGATCGTCTGAGTCGGGCGCAATGACGGCCGCGCGCGAGCATGATCAGCACTCCCATGAGACGGCGGCACGCGCGGCGAATGGGTCTGGTCGCCGGCCGCCTGACGCTCTGGGCGGCGCTCGCGAGCCTGCCGCTCGGACCGGCGCTGGCGCAGACGCTTTCGCTCGATCTCGGGCAGGGCGGCGGCGTGGCCGAGCGCGCGCTGCAGCTCATCGCCGTCATCACGGTCTTGTCGCTGGCGCCGTCGATCCTGATCATGGTGACATCGTTCACCCGGATCGCGGTGGTGTTGTCGCTGCTGCGCTCGGCGCTCGGCACGCAGACGGCTCCGCCCAATGCCGTGATCATCGGGCTGGCGCTGTTCCTGACTGGGTTCGTCATGGCCCCGACCCTGCGCGAGGCCTATGCCACCGCGATCGCGCCGCTTGTCGCGGGCCAGATCCAGCCGACGGAGGCCTATAATCGGGGCGTCGTGCCCTTTAAGACCTTCATGCTGCGTCATGTGCGCGAAAAGGACCTGGCGTTGTTCATCGAGATGTCGCGCGAGCCGGCTCCGGCGACGCCGCAGGATGTCCAGATCCAGATTCTGGTACCGGCCTTCATGATCTCGGAGCTGCGCCGCGCCTTCGAGATCGGCTTCCTGCTGTTCGTGCCCTTCCTGATCATCGACCTCGTGGTGGCCTCGATCCTGATGTCGGTGGGCATGATGATGCTGCCGCCGGTGACGGTGGCGTTGCCGTTCAAGCTGATCTTCTTCGTCTTGGTCGACGGCTGGGGGCTGGTCGCCGGCTCGCTGGTGAAGAGTTACGGCGTCTGACGCATGCGACGGGGCGCCCTGGCCTTGCGCGTCAGCTGCGTCCGGGTGCAGGCGGCGCCGCCTCGGGTGCCGCACCGGTCGAAGCGGGCGCCGGTGTCGGAGCGGGGGGCTCGCCGGTCGGCGGGACGGCCGCATCCGGCTTCTTCTGGCGAATGGCCGACGAAAAGGCCGGGTAGCGCTCGCGATAGGCGCTCATGAAGTCCGACAGGGTGTCAGCGCCGGCTGCGGCGGCGGCACGTGCCATCTCACGGATGTCGGCCGCCTTCGAGCGGTTGGCGCCGGTGACGAAGGCGAAGGTGCGGGCATCGCTGCTCTGGGCCATCTTGGTCGCGAACTTGCTGCGCAGACGATCGAGCGAGAGCCCCTCATTGGCCATCACATAGGAGATTGCGGCGCGCATCACGTCGGAGCGCGCGCCGTCGCTGAGCGGCGCCGGGCCGCGCCAGGCCTCGTCGAGGATGCGTTCATGCGCCTCACCGGCCTCGCGCCAGCGCCGCCCGGTCCAATAGACGTCGGCGCGCAGGCGGTCGATCTCCGGGCCGCGCTCGGCCTCGAGCAGATCGAGCGCCAGGTCGGTGCGCGACAGGTCCGACAGCGCCTTGGCCTCGAGCAGGAGCCTGGCGCGCTTGACGTCGCTGGGCAGCTCGATCAGCCGGGTCGTCGCCAGCGCGCGCAGCGCCTCGGCCGGCTTTCCGTTCATCAGGTTGACCATGGCCAGCCGCGCCGCGACGGTCGAGCGCGCCGCACCGGTCAGGCGCCGTTCCATCTGGTAGCGCAGGATGTCGGCGGCCTGGTCGAGCAGGTCGAGCTCGATCAGGCGGTCGGCGAGCAGGCGGGTGATCTCGTCGCCGCGCCGGCCGATCGGCAGGAATTCCTTGAAATCGTAGAACAGCGCCAGGGCATCGATGCGCGAGAGCTGCTCCAGGCTTTTCCCGCTGAAGAGTTCGGCGAAACGCTGCGCCGTCTCGTCATGAAGGCGCCGCGTGACGGCGTGCTCGGGAAAGCTCTCATTGGCGCGGCGTGCGACCATGAACGCGTCGCGCCAGCGCTGCCGGTCGGCATACAGACGCCCAAGCTCGCCCAACGCCTCGATCTCGATCTCGCCGCCACGCCAGATGATCGAAACCGTCTCAAGCCGGGCGACGGCTTCGTCGGGGCCGATGTCGTTGCGCTTCTCGGCCTGCACCATCCGGATGGCGCGCAGCTGCGCCTCCGCCGCGACGGGCCGGCTGCGCGCCTCGAAGAGCGGCCTGTATCCGGCCAGCGCATTGTCGGGCCGGCCGCTGACATCGTCGAGCATGGCCCTCAGCAAGGTGAGCTGTTCCTGGTCCATCGTGCCGGCTGGCATCTCGGTGAGCGCGTCGACCTCGCGCTCGGCGATCGTCATGTCGCGCATCGCCAGCGCCGCGCGGGCCTTGGCCGTGCGCAGTTCGGCCTGCAGGTCCGACGGGTAACGCTCGAGGATCGCATCGGCGCGGCGGAAGCCTGCCAGCGCCTGCGCATTGCGGCCGAGCCGCTGGTCGATGAGGGCGCGCCACAGGCCGGTTTCGGCATCCTCCTTGATCGGGCTTGCATCGAAAGCCGCCGCCGCCTCCTTGTGACGGTGCATCTGGGCGGCTATCAGGCCCTTCAGGAACAGCGCCTCGCGGTTGCCGCGCATGGCCGGGTCGTCGGTCAACAGCGCCGTCAACGGACCCTTGGCTTCCGACATCAACCGGTTGGCCGCGTAGAAGCGGGCCAGAGCGAGACGGGTCTCGGATTTGCGGGCGCGCGACGCGCCGGCGATCTCGCGCTGGAGGACGCGCTCCTGCTCGCGCACGCCGGCAATCGCGAGCTTGCCCCACTGCTCCGGATCGAGCAGGGGAGCCTGCGTCTTGGCCACCTCGGCCTCGCCGTCCTTGCGCTGATCGGCGGCGTCCAGCGTCACCGTCAGCCCGCCAGCACGGCCGATCCGGACCTGGTCGGTTTCCGCCCGGACGACGACATCGTCGGCGTGCGGGGCGACGGCCAGGCCGTGCGCAGTCGGCAGCAGGCCGAACTCGACGAACTGATAGGGCTTGGCCGTGACGCGGACCGGGCCGGTGGCGGTCGCAACCGCGACGGGCAGGCCGGAGGGGCCGGCGTCGAGCCAGTGAACACCGGTCATCCCGGGCAGCGGCACCGCGACGATGGTCTGGCCCTGCTCGTCCATCGAGCGGGAGGGCACCAGCGCTTCGGCGGCTTTTCCGACCTGGTCGCCGAAGCCGAGCGACCAGGTCGTGCCGTCGTCGAAGAGGCGCGTCAGCGGCTGGCCGGTCAGGCGCAGGCGCACCAGCGTCACCTTGCCCTCGCGCGTGACGGTCGCCTCCGCGATCACGCCGGGCAGCAAACCCTTGAGATCAGCCGGATCGATCGTGTCGCGGGTGTCGAAGACGAGCGTCGCCGTTCCCGCTTCGACGAAGCCGGCGACCCCGGTGGGGCGCGGAAAGCGGAAATCGAGCCGCGAACCAACCGCCGTGATCTTCACGGCCTGCGGCGTCGGGTCGATGACCGGCGGCGCCACGGCCGTGGCGGACCGCGCTGCGGAGGGCTGCATGGCCGGCGGCCTGGCTGGGGTCGGGGCAGGCGTGGCGGCCGGAGCTGCCGGTGCAGCGGCGACGGCAGCCGGGGGAGCGCTTGCCTGCCCTGCCGGTGCCGCTGCGGGCGGCTTGGCCGGCTTCAGCATGTCGAGGACGATACCCTCGTCGTCTCGGAAGCTGCGGACCTGCCAGTCCTTGGGCAGGGTGAGGGCAAGCGTCGTCGCGGCCTTGCCGGTCTCGTTGGAGACCAGCGCGACGCCGTCGGGCAGGGTGGTCCTGACCACGGCCGGCTCGACCGTCATCGGCTTGTCGAAGGTCAGGGTCAGCGCGCCCTCGTTGAGATCGGTTTTCAGGGCCGCATCCGGGGCTACGTCGAAGATCAGCCGTTCGAGCGTCGGCAGGCTGGCGCCGCGCAGGCCGAGCATCCGCGGTGGTTCCTGCGTCAGGCGCGCCGCCTGGCGGCTTAGGGCCTCGGCCACGCGCAGGCGCTCCGACATGTCGGCGATGACCTCCGGCGGGGGCCCAGGCAAGAGGCCGTTCCAGTTTTCCGGCAAAAGGTCGATGAAGGTTCGCTCGCCAGCCTCGATCAGGTTGGCGCGATAGGTCCTGGCGAGCGCGAAGCGCAGGCCGCGCCCGTCGGGATCGACACGGGCGACCGAGATATAGGCCGGCAGTTCGCGGGCGATCTTGGCGACGTCGATCTTCACGCTCGCGCCGAAAGCGACGACGAGGACACCGTTGGAGACGCGGATCCGCGTCGGCGTCGGCTCGTCGAAGACCAGCGAGAGGCGTCCGAAGCCGGGCGGCATGACCTCGCCGCGCAGGGTCGCGCTGGCGGCGAGCGCCGGCGCGCCGAGACCGGCGGCGGTGGCGAGGGCGTAAAGCCCGATGCCGAAGGCGAGGGAACGCGGGAGACGCAAAGCCGGACACTCAACCCAACGCGACAAAGCCGGGCCAGGCGGACAAGCCTGCCCCGATCGTGCCGACGCTAGCGCGTCAAGGATAATGCCGGGTTAACATCGCGCCTCGTCCGTGCCTTGAGAATCAAGGGGTTACAGATGGAAGGCGAGGCGGTCGGCGGGCGTCGTCAGCGGTTGAAGGGCTGCGGGAGCGCGTCGCCAGAACCGGCTCGGCGCGGGCACGACAGCGGCCTCTCAGCTCGTCACGATGTACGCGCTGTATTTCGCAATAAAGAACCGCGCCATCATCTAAAGGTAATCAGGAGTTGCAGGCGGCGTCGTTCTCTCTCATGCTCTTGAGCAGGATAGGGAGCGGCCATGAAACCTGCATCGAACTCACAGAGCGTCGAAGTCAGCGCGTATGGCCGATTAAAATATCTCCTGGGCCTGACAAAATTGCATATCGAGCGGCTTCGAAAAGGAAACTCCTTCGAGCATATCGCTGACCAGTTGGAGCTATTTCGGACGACTTACAGCAATCTGACTGGGAAATCCCTCGAGAATGGCACGACCCTGGAGATCGGGTATGGACAGCGCCCATTTCGGCTTATGGGCATGCAGAGCCTTGGCGTTCGCGCGTTCGGAATCGATCTCGATCAGCCGCTAAATCAGCTGAATGCAACGACGATCATTGGGAATTTTCGCAAAAATGGCGCGGTCAGGGGACTGAAGTCGGTCGCCAGGCGAGTGGTGTTCGATGGCGCGGAATATCGCGATCTGAACCGGATGCTGAAGCGCAGGTTCGGCGTCGCCCTGAAGCCCGATTACGGAAAGATGCTGGTTGGCGATGCGGCCAATTCTGATTTCTGGGGCGCTATCGGCGGCAATGTCGATTTCATACATTCGGACGATGTTTTTGAACATATCCCTGCTGAGGCGCTCGAGGGTATCCTCGCGACCATGGCCGGCCAACTGGCCGATGACGGTGTTGCCGTGATCACGCCCAATGTTTTTACCGGTATCGGCGGTGGTCATGATCTCGGCTGGTATATGGGCCAGGTCAACCAGGATATCTCGGGTCGGGGGCCGCCCTGGGGCCATTTGACTGGCGAGACCCCGCCTGCCGATACGTATCTGAACAAGATGCTGCGCTCAGAATATCGGGAGCTTTTTGCGAGGCACTTCCAGATTGTCAGTGAGGAAGCCGTATTAGGCCGATTGGGAAGTCAGTACCTGACAGAAGAACGTCGAAAGGCCTTGTCGAATTTTTCTGAAGACGAGCTTTTTTCGAACAGGGTACGATTTGTGCTTGTAAAGAAGCGATGAGCCGGCTGCATCCCCAGCGCTGACTCCTAAGCCAGCTGGTTGGATCCCGCCGGGACCGTCCGGTTCAGCGGCGCGGCGCGGGTGCGATTGCGGGCAACTCGGTGCCGGGCAGGGCGACAGGATCGATCGCGACGCGCTCGGCGTTGGGGCTGCGCGCGATCGTTGCCAGGGCGACCGTGAGCTTCTCGGCGCGCTCGGAAGCCATCGCCGCCAGGACCTCGGACATCTTGCGCGGGTTCATCTGCTGGACGACCGGCACCAGGATGTCGAGGCTGAGCCGGTCGAACACCCGGGCGGCGTCCTTCGGTTTCATCGCCTCATACATGATGACGAGGTTCTTGATCGCCTTGGCCTCGTCGGCCGGCGGCTTGCCGGCGGGGCCGCCCGCCTTGGTCTCGAGTTCCTTGAGGTCGCCGACGCGTGTGTCGAGCTTCCTCTCGGCGGTGTCGAGCAGGCGTTCGCGCATCTCGAGCTCGCGCATGCGCGCATCGATCTCCTCGCGCCGCTCGCCGAGGCGTTCGAGCAGGGCGCGTTCGGCTGGCGAGATCGGAGCGGCCGTGCCGTTGATGATGCCGGCCTTGTTCAGCGGATTGGCGGCGCGGCCCGCTTGGGCCTTGGCCTCGGCCTCGGCCTTCTCCTGCTCCTTCTTGGGGTCGGGAGCGGGGTTGGACCCGGTGGTCTCGGGATCCATGAAGCTGGCATCGGGGGTGTGCGCATGCGCGATCTTCTTGGCCATCGCCCAGATTTCGGGGGCGGGCTTGGCCGTCGCGAAGGCCGGGGCGCTCGCGGGAACGGTCCCGGGATAGGGCTCCGCCGTCCAGGCAAGCAGCTTCAGCGCCAGGAGACCCATGGCGCCGAGGATGACCGCTGGCAGGAGGCGGGGCCGTTCGATCACGCAGCCTGACCCTCCAGGCGACGCGCCGCGCGGGCGCGGATCGCGGCGGCGGATTGCGCGGCGTTGGCCAGGCGGGAGATCGGCGTCGGCTCGGCGGCCTTGGGCGCTTCAGCGGGCCTCGGCGCGACCAGCGTGGCGGCGCTGACGATCTGGCCGATGCGATCCATCACGACCTGTCCGGCCTCGATCTGGGCGGCGAGATCGGCGGCGTAGCGCTCGGCGGTCTGCAGGCGTTCGGCCAGGGTGCGGTCACAGTCGCCGAGCGTCAGCTTCAGGCCGGCGATGGCGCGTTCGGCGGTGTCGGTGGCCGCGATCAGCGCGCCGACGGTCTGCCGCATGCCGCTCTCGTCCGCCTTCAGGCGCTCGATGCGCTTGGTCAGGACGAAGCAGGTGATGATGGTGGCGACGAGCAGGCTGGCAACCAGCACATCGGCGATGAGAGCGATCGTCATGCAGGAAGCCCCGTCGTCAGGTCGAGTGGATATGGTTGGTGTCGAAGGCGGCGATCGTCGTCTTGGAACGGCGCAGCGGGCTGACGATCTGCACCGCGATCTTGTCGTCGACCCGGCCGATGCGTCCGTCGCTGACGATGAAGTCGCCGCAGCGCAGGGCGACGAAGGCGTCGGGACGCGCGTCGAACATCAGCGTGTCGCCGATCTCGAGGTTCATCATCCGCTTCAGCGGCATCTGCGTTTCGTGCAGCACGCAGGTCACCGGAACCTCCGTCTGCCAGACCTCGGTCGCGAGATGGTTCTCCCAGATCGGATCGCGGCCGAGCTTCTCACCCATGAAGCTTTCGAGCAGCAGGTCACGGATCGGCTCGATCGTCGCATAGGGCAGGAGGATGTGCAGCGAGCCGCCGCGTCCTTCCATGTCGAATTTCAGCTCGACGCGGATGGCGGCGTTGGCGGGACGCGAGATCGAAACGAAGCGTGGGTTGGATTCGATGCGGTCGATGGTGAAATGGACCGGCGAGAGCGGCTTGAACGCGGCCTCGGCATCGCTGAGGATCAGCGCGATCACGCGGCGGATCAACCGGATCTCGATCGAGGTGAAGGGGCGCCCGTCGACGCGCGGCGCAGGCTGGCCGCGCTTGCCGCCGAACATGGTGTCGAGGATCGAGTAGGTCAGCGCCGATTCGATCGTGATCAGGCCGAAATTGTCCCACTCCTCAGCCTTGAAGACAGAGAGCATCGCCGGCTGCGAGATCGAATTCATGTAGTCGCCGAAGCGCACCGATCGGATGCTTTCGAGGGTGACCTCGACGTTGTCGGTGAAGAAATTACGCAGGCTGGTGGAGAGCAGGCGGACGAGACGCTCGAAGATGATTTCGAGCATCGGCAGGCGTTCATAGGAGACCGAGCCGGAATCGACGATCGCCTGGATGCCGTTGCGGCCCTCCTTCTCGTCGCCGAGGGAGAAACCGAGCATCGTGTCGATTTCGTCCTGGCTCATCAGGCGGTCGGTACCGCCTTCCGGTTCGCCCTCTTCCTCGACGATATCGGGCATGGTGGCCCATTCGGCCGCCATGCTCTCCGGGCTCAGCGGCTCGTTCTTGGGGGCCGCCTCGACGTTGTCGCGATCGCTCGTGCTCATCTGCCTGTGGTCGCTTTTGTCATGCTTTGATCTTGCATCGGCAGGATCCGAAAACCGGTTCCCGCTTTGGACCGATGCTGGCGCCGGCTCACTGAATCAGCAGTTCCTTGAACAGCACCGCGTCGATCTTGGCCGGGAAGACCGTGACGTTGACGCGGCGCAGGAGCTCTTCCTTCAGGCGGTACATGCCGGCCGAGCCTTCGAGATCGGAGGGCCGCAATTCGCGCATGTACACCTGGAAGGCATCCTCGACACGCGGCAGCAGCGGCTTGATCTCGTCGGAGACCTTCGCGTCGGCGATCTCGAGCACGACCTTGATCTTGATGATCGGCTGGCGCTCCTGCCCGCCGGTGATGCCGATCATCATGTCCTTCATCTCGACGAACGAGACCGGCTTCTTGACGTTCTTGGCCGCTTCCGCCGCCGCCACCTGCTCGGCCGAGGGCTTCTTCAGAAAGAAAAACCAGCCGCCGCCGCCGAGCGCCGCCAGCAGCACGACGCCGCCTGCGATCATGATCAGCTTCTTCTTGCCGCCCTTCGGCGCGGCTTCGCCGGAGGCGCCTTCCTCATCGGTGTTGGGCTTCTTCGACATTGCCGGCACGCCTTAGTTCGAGACGGACTGCGCGCCTGCGCGGGCCATCTCCAACACCCTGAACAGTCACGGTTAACGCGTCGTTAAGCAGGGCAATTTCTGCCGGGTCGATCTTGCCTCCCGGTCCTGCTCTGCAGGGTGAAAGGCTCCGCGCATAATTCAATTTCAACAGTAATATCAATCTGTTGACCGGATTAACCACGCTGGCATGGTGCTTGCGGGCTGTTTCCCGTGGCTGCTGCGCTGGGGAGCGTCGAAGCAGCCGCGGAACAGAATCGGGAGACTACGCCGTGGAGAACGCTCTTCTCGTCGGCCTGTCGCGTCAGATGGCTCTGGCGCGTGAGCTGGATGTCATCGCCAACAACATGGCGAATGTCGGCACCAACGGCTTCAAGGCGCGCTCGGCGCGCTTCAACGAATTCATCATGCCCAACGCCAGCGCCGAGACCTTCGCGCCGCGCGACCGGCCGCTCTCCTATGTCATCGACAAGGGTACGCCGATCGACCTGTCGCAGGGCGCGATCGAACGCACCGGCAACCCGCTCGACGTGGCGCTGCGCGGCGACAATTACCTCGCCGTCCAGACCGCGGGCGGGGAGCGCTATACCCGCGCCGGTTCGCTCGAGATCAACGGACGGGGCCAGCTCGTGATGCAGACCGGCCAGCCGGTACTGGGCGAGGGCGGGCCGATCACCTTCGGTTCGAGCGAAAGCAACGCCAGGATCGCCGCGGACGGCACCGTCTCCACCGACCAGGGCATCCGCGGCAAGCTGCGCCAGGTGCGCTTCGCCAATCCGCGCGCGCTGGTCAGCGAGGGCGACAACCTGTTCTCCTCGCCGGCTGGGGCCACCCCGGCGGGACCCGAGGCCCGCCTCGAAGTGGGGGCGAAAGAGAGTTCGAACGTCAAGGCGGTGATCGAGATGACCCGCCTGATGGAGGTCCAGCGCTCCTATCAGAGCATGGCCAACATGATGTCGAAGACCGACGAGCTGCGCAGCAAGGCGATTTCCCGCCTCGCCGACCAGCAAGCCTGACCCGGAGAGGAGTCAAGCCCATGCGCGCCCTTCAGACCGCCGCGACAGGCATGATGGCCCAGGAACTCAACGTTCAGGTCATCTCCAACAACATCGCCAACGTGCGCACCACCGGCTACAAGCGCCAGACCGTGCATTTCCAGGATCTTCTCTACGAGAACTTCCGGCGCGCGGGCTCCGCCACCTCGGAGACCACGCAGGTTCCGGCCGGCACCTTCGTCGGCTCGGGCGTCAAGACCGTCTCGACCGGCCGCATCATGAGCCAGGGCAACCTGACCTCGACCGAGAAGCAGTACGATCTGGCGATTCGCGGCGAGGGCTTCTTCCGCGTCCGCATGCCGGACGGCCGCACCACCTATACGCGCGACGGCTCGTTCGATCTCGACTCGCAGGGCCAACTCGTCACCCGCGACGGCTATCAGGTCGAGCCCGGCATCACGATCCCGAACAATGCGACCAGCGTGAACATCAACGCGCAGGGTTCCGTCGAGGTGATGCTGCCGGGCCAGACCGCCCCGCAGGTTCTGGGCCAGATCCAGCTCGTGCGCTTCGTCAACAAGGTCGGCCTGGAATCGATCGGCGACAACCTGTTCATCGAGACGGCGGCCTCCGGCCAGCCGATCGAGGGCTTCGGCGGCGGCGAGGGCTTCGGCAACCTGCAGCAGAACTATCTCGAAGAAGGCAACGTCCAGGCGGTGACAGAGCTGTCCTCGCTGATCGCGGCGCAGCGCGCCTACGAAATGAACTCCAAGGTCATCACCGCCGCCGACCAGATGATGTCGGCGACATCAGCGATGTTCCGCGGTTAAGGGGGCAGCGCATCATGATCCGTTCCTCGCTTTCGCTGACCGTCCTGCTCCTGCTGGCCGCCCCCGTACTCGGCGCCTCGCCGCGTGCCACTGCCGAGCATCCCGTCGCCGTCGCGGCCCTGTCTGCCGGGCCGGTTGCGCCGGGTCAGGTTTTGCCCGGCCAGGTTTTGCCCGGCCAGGTCGTGGCGCCGCAGGCCCCCCGCAGGCTGCAGCTGCGCACCGAACTCACGCTGCTGCGCGATATTGTCAGCTTCGGCGATCTGATCACCGGCATCGGCGCCGACGCGGCCGCGACTCCGGCCTTCCGCGCGCCCATGCTCGGCGAGACCGGCACCATCCAGGTCGCCCGCATCGTCGAGGCGGCGCTTGGGGCCGGGATCATCCGCACGGCCAGCGAACTTGAGAGCCACGGCTCGGCCCAGGTCGTGGTCACCCGCGCGGCACGGCGGATCTCGGCCTCCGACATCGAGGAGGCGGTCCGGATCGGCCTGCAGGAGCGCTACGGCGTCGATGCCCGCGCCTTCGCGCTTTCCATCGACGGCGGCGCGCCGGTGATCGCGGTCGAGCCCGATCTGACCGGCGACGTCACCGTCACCGATCTCGCCTATGACGCCCGCGCCCGCCGGCTCCAGGCAAGGGTGAGCGTGCCCGGCAGCATGGCGATGCGGCTGAAGCCGGTGCGGATTGGCGGCCAGCTCGTCGAGACGATCGAGGTCGTGGTGCCCAAGCGCGCGATCGCCCGCGGCGAGACGCTGGGCAAGGCCGATGTCGTGGTCGAGCGCCGCCCGCGCGACGGCCAGGCCAACGACCTGCTCGGCGACCCGCGCGCCGCGATCGACAAGGTGGCGCGGCGCGTGCTGATGGCCGGTGCGCCGCTGCGGGCCGGCGACGTCCAGCGCGAGGAGATCGTCGCCAAGGGCGACCTCGTCACCATCGTCTACGAGACGCGGGGGCTGATCATCACCCTGCGCGGTCGAGCCGGAGAGGCCGGCGCGATGGGCGATGTCGTCTCCGTCACCAATCCCCAGTCGAAGCGCGTGCTGCAGGGCACGGTCAGCGGTCCCGGTCGGATTTCCGTCCAGGCCTCGGCGGCCGGCCGCGTCGCCAGCGCCCAGTAAATTCGTCACGGAAAGCACGCCATGACCCGCAAGACCCTTCTCAACCTCTCCGGCGTCCTCCTGCTCGGGGTTTCGCTCGGCGCCTGCGGCGCCGCCGACCGGCTCGCCAATGTCGGTGCCGCGCCCGCGCTCTCGCCGATCGAGGATCCGACCGCGACCAAGGGCTACAAGCCCGTGCAGATGCCGATGCCGACGATGGAGCATGCCTCGTTTGCGCCGAACTCGCTCTGGCGCACCGGCTCGCGCGCCTTCTTCAAGGACCAGCGCGCCCGCATGGTCGGCGACCTCGTCACCGTCAAGGTCAAGGTCACCGACAGGGCGCAGCTCAACAACACGACCAAGCGCAGCCGCAAGAACGGCGAGGATGTCGGCGCCGACAACGTCTTCGGCTTCGAAAACAAGCTCGACAAGTTCCTGCCCGACGGCGCCAGCGCCGGCTCGCTGCTCAAGCTCGACTCGGCCGCTTCCAGCGAGGGCGCCGGCTCGGTCAACCGCTCGGAGACGCTGACCACCAATGTCGCGGCGGTGGTGACGCAGACCCTGCCCAACGGCAATCTGGTGGTCGAGGGCAAGCAGGAGATCCGGGTGAATTTCGAGGTGCGCGAGCTGATCGTCGCCGGTGTGATCCGGCCGGAGGACATCGAATCCGACAACACCATCGATTCGACCAAGATCGCCCAGGCCCGCATCGCCTATGGCGGCCGCGGCCAGATCACCGACGTCCAGCAACCGCGCTACGGCCAGCAGGTGATGGACATCCTGCTCCCGTTCTAACCTCGGTTGCTCCTGCGAAATCCCGGCCGGCGCGGAACGCTCCCCGCTCACTCCCGCGCCTGCCGGCCGGCGGTCTCTCCCGAGCCGCCGAACCTCCCGGCCGCCCGCCTACGCTCCCCGGCTCTCAGGGCAGGCGGCCTCTCAAGAAGCCCCGCGTTCTCCCGACGCGGGGCTTTTGGGATCTTGCAAGGGCATTCTGCGCGCGACGCAACAACTGCGATCGGGTACGGTCATGGTTGCGCAGGCCGACTCGCGAGCCACTAGGACGATTTCCGATGATAAACCCGCCATCAGCAGAGCAGCCTCTCTCCCCGGTCGACGATCTGCGTCAATTTCTTGCTGCCAAGAAAAAGACTTACGGTACGATCATGGCTGACCCGCCATGGCAGTTTGTTAATCGCACAGGGAAGATGGCTCCCGAACACAAACGTCTGGCCCGCTATTCGACAATGTCGCTGAACCATATCTGCGAACTTCCTGTGCAGGAAGCTGCCGCACCGGTCAGTCACCTCTATCTCTGGGTTCCGAATGCCCTGCTGCCTGAAGGCCTCGCAGTGATGAAGGCCTGGGGTTACGCCTACAAGTCCAACATCGTCTGGCACAAGATCCGGAAGGACGGCGGCTCGGACGGGCGAGGCGTGGGTTTCTATTTTCGTAACGTGACCGAGATTCTGCTGTTCGGCGTCCGCGGCAAGAACGCTCGCACGTTGGCGCCCGGTCGTCGTCAAGTGAACATGATGGAGACCCGCAAGCGGGAACACTCCCGAAAGCCGGACGAGCAGTATGACCTCATCGAGTCTTGCTCGATGGGTCCGCGCCTAGAGCTCTTCGGACGCGGTGTGCGCAAAGGCTGGGACACGTGGGGCAACCAAGCCGACGATAGCTATGAGCCCACCTGGAAGACGTACGCGCACCATTCGCGCGCACCGGGCTTTCGGGACGAGGATCGGATCCTAGTCGATTGAGGGCTCGGCGCCGGCCTCGATAAGGGCCTGCACGACTGCTTGAGGCTCGCCGAACGTCACGATGGACGCTGGCAGCCCAATCAACAGCAGCGGGCACGGATTGCCCACGCCGCGTTGCACGCGATCCTCAAGCTTGCGCCAATGTGTCGTCGCGGCGCCGAACTTGTCCGCGACGAAGGACGACGACCAAGCCTCCGGAAACGTGATGCCGTTGCGCTGGCGCCTAGCGTAGTCTTTCAGTTGCCGTGGCGTCGGGTTCAGGCCCAGGCCTGCCAGCTCGTCAACTGATGCCAACCCCTTCTCCTCTGCAAACCGCTTTACGAGTGACCTTAGGTCGTCCTGCAGGGAAGCCCCGCGCGTCACGATGATGCCGATTGAGATGGCGCCGTCCGCGTGCAGGCGCTTGAAGTTCTCGAGGTCCCGGTCGAAGAACGGGTCCTTGTTGTTCCATTCGATCTCCAACGCGACAGTGCCCGCCGCGAAGTCGCGGATGTGATCGACCTCATGGGACTGGCTGTCGAGGGCCCGTCCGTCTATGACGCGCTGGACGACGAAGTTGTGCTTCCTCCAGCCCTTGTCTTTCAGCGCGCGGCGCAGGCGTTGGGTGCCCTTCGTCTCGCCGCCACCCGATCCGACGATCTCCTCGATGGGAACGGAGGAGGCGAGCAGGATCTCCTCAATCTCAGTCGCCACCTCAGGAAAGTCGACGCCGAGGATCGCCCGTGCGTGCGAGTGAAAATCGATCTGGAAACCGGCGTCGGTGAGTCCTTTGAGCATCTACGGAGGGGTACCAGCGCGCCCGATTAGGATCCAGCAAATGCTCACGTCTTCGGCTTCTTCGGCAGTTTCGCCGGGTTGATGACCTTCACCCGTGGGAAGTAGCCGACGAAGTCCTTGGGATTCGTTGTGACCAGGGGAATGCCAGCCGCGTCGGCCGCCGCTCCGATGAGGAAATCTGGAAGAACGTTCGTCTTGGTGCCATCGCGGTCCTTGTAGAGCAGAAACGCCTTGCCGGCCCGGAAGAGGGCCTCATCGTCGCTGGGCAAGCGGTCCACAGCAAGTTGAACGATGGCTGTCTCGATCTCGGTTTTCGTCATTGAGACCGAGAGCTCGCTGTAGATGATGTCGATAATCAGGATCGGGCCGGCGGCCTTACGTGCCTCCAACTGTTCGACGGACCATTGGTGGTGCACGTCGGACGGTTTGAGTACCGCAATCAGTGCGCTTGTGTCGAAGAGCGTTGTCATTTTCCCCTCGTCAGGCGCAGCAGTTGTTCCGCTGTCATGGTCGGCTCAATGCCCTCGCCCTGCAGGTAGTCGAGGGCGGCCTTGGTTCGCTGTTTAATGAAAGCAGCGGGGTCGAAGTCGTCGAGCGACATCGCATCGACGATTTCGAAGCCCGCGCCGTATCGGGCGAGCATGGCGCAGGTCGCCGGGATGCTTTTCAGGACGCGAGGATTCGTCGGATGCACGGCGCCGACAGGATCAGGCGAGTTCGCCGCGATGAAGTCCGCAACGTCCTTCAGCCGGATCTCCGTACGTTCTTTGACGGCCTCCTCGCTGAATCGGTCGGGCCCGCCGCACTCAATGTAGAGCCTTAGCAAGTGTTTGGTCGCCAAGTCCTTCTCAAGGCTTCGCGGCCCAGCGATCTCATGGAAGCCCGACTCGGCCAACAGTTCGGCGTACTGGCTTTCCCGTGTCTTATGCCGGTTGATCTTCCTGTCCTCGATCAGCCGATCCATGGCGAGGAAGAGAGCGTCCACCCACCACCCCTCGATCCGCTCGCTCGTTAAGTCGCCGAGACGGCCCATTTTGTAGAGGTGGTTGAGGTTCGTCGCGAGCTTCCGTGCGCTCTGCGCGTGGTATCTAGGGTCGTCGAAAACGAAGCGCTCAATGTCGTTCGCGTTGACCTTCGACACATCCCATCGGAACTGCTTCGCGACGCGGTCCCGTACGTACCAATGTGCCCAGAGGGCGGGGCGCCTCTGGTTGGGAGCGGAAGGTTTGAAACGGCCGGCATAGCTCAGGTTGAAGGCGATGATTGCGAGCCTGTCGAAGCGTTCCGAGTGCTCAAAGTTGATGGCCTGGAAGACGAGTTCGTCGGCGACGATCTGGTGCTCCGGCTGCAGCCTGTTGAACAGGAAGAAGTTGGCGGGGATGTAGAAGTTGAACTTGCCAGCCACACGCTGAGCGAATTCGGTTCGCAAGACTGGCTCGACGCGTCCGCCGAATCCCACGCGGATGCAGTCGTGCAACTGCTTAAGGCCACGCTCCTGGCCCCAAGAGAAGTTCTTGGTGAAACTGCCTGGCTTCCATTCCGCCTCATCGGCAGCCGCCATCCGTGCCTCCAGCTTGCCGAAATCAGGGCTGCATGATCGGGACCCAGCTTTAAGATATATACAGGCACGCGCTTAACAGCCAGTTCGACCGGCGGGGCGAACAGCAGTGGAAGACGTACGGCTCGGGGCGCGGGTAATCTGGCGAGATACGACGCCAGTGAGATCAAACGTGTGCGCGAGTCTTGGCAGACGCCCGGAGTGCGAGCAGCACGGCTACAATCCCCGCAAAAACTTATCCCCGCCCCTTCACCTGCCCTTATCCTCCCCCCACCTCATCCCCGAGGGGCAGCCATCCGGAGGTATGCCGTTGGTGGGGAAGGGGTCGGCGCCTGCGGCTGGTCTTACAAGCCAGGCTCGGGAGGCTTCGGGGCACCGCCCTGGGGGTACTACGGCCCCTGTGCGAGGAGCTCGCTGGACGGGACGGCGGAAGCGGTCGGGTCCGACACCGCGGTGTGGCGCACCCTATGGGGCGTTGAGGCCGCAGGACGGCAAGGCAGGCCCGCCCGACCTTATAAGCGCGGCCCGGAGACTTAAAATCGCCGATGAGCGGAGCGCCACGGGGCGTGCGGATGGTGGCTCAATCCATCCGCGCCGCAGCCTGGCTCAATGGTTGCGGCCCGATACCCTCGCGCCTCGCGGCGCTCCGCTGCCCCTCATCAACAGCCGCCTCGCGAAAGCGCAGGCGGGGATTTGCTGTGCGTCTTTGAGGCGAAGCGCGGGGAACCCCTCTCCCGTAGGGAGAGGGGCAGGGGTGAGGGGTCGGCCGTTCGAAGGTTCAGCGAGCCCTCACCGCCGCGCCGTTGGGTTTTTTACGCAATTGGTCCAACGGCCGACACCTCACCCTGCCCTCTCCTTACAGGAGAGGGTTCCCCGCGCCTTCGTCGGCCTGCGGCGCCCATACGAAAAAAGCCCCGCTCCCTGACGAGGGCGGGGCCGTTCGAAAATCGGAACGGCCAGCGGGGCTCAGTCGTCGCGGAAGACCCGTTCGTTGCGCTCGTGGCGCTCCTGGGCTTCCAGCGAGAGCGTCGCGATCGGGCGGGCTTCGAGGCGCTTCAGCGAGATCGGCTCGCCGGTCTCCTCGCAATAGCCGTAGGTGTTCTCGTCGATCCGGGCGATCGCCGATTCGATCTTGGCGATCAGCTTGCGCTGGCGGTCGCGGGCCCGCAGCTCGATGGCGCGGTCGGTCTCCGAGGAGGCACGGTCGGCGATGTCGGGGTGATTCTCGCTCTCGCTCTGCAGCGTGACCAGCGTCTCCTTGGCCTCCTTGAGGATTTCTTCCTTCCAGGCGATCAGCTTGCCGCGAAAATACTCGCGCTGCCGGTCGTTCATGAACGGCTCGTCATCGGTGGGTTTGTAGTCCGCGTCGAGGGTAATCTGCTTCGACATAGGCGCACTCTCTGAGTTGGTCGTCCCGCAGCGCCCACCGACCTTGCCGTGGGAGGGCCGCCGATTTGGCGCCCTTATAGCGATGGACCGATCCGGTAACAATCGGGTTGCAAGGCACCATCCCGTGCTGTCGCCGAGCCTGGCTTCAGGCGCGTCATCGCCCTGCCGGATGCGGCCGGGGCATGACTGTCAGCGCAGGCGCGCCAGGGCGGCCGCGATGTCGGCCTCGACCAGCATCGCGATCGGCCGGCGGTAGTGGCTGTGGTCGAAGAACTGATTCGGATCGCGCAGCTCCGGCCGGTCGCGGCGCCAGTCGACCAAGGCGGTGCGCGGGCGCTTTGCCACCAGTGCGGCGAAGGCGTCGCGGCAGGTGGCCTCGGAGGTCGCATCGGGCGTGCCGGGCGCGGGCAGGGCGGTGCGATAGACCGGCGGCCGGACCAGGATGACCCGCAGGCTGGCGGGGGCAGCCGTGAGCAGGGTCGCGAGCTGTTCGGCAGCCGGATAGCGCCCGGTCAGGTTCCGGGTCAGGGTCTCCCCCGAGCCGTCGAGCTTGGCGCGGATCGCGGGATCGGCGTCATAGCCGGCCGAGGAATAATTCGGCTCGTAATCCCAATAGCCGTCGGGGCGGGCGCGCTCGGGGTTGCGCGCCGTGATGAAGGCGAGGCGGCGCTGGAACTCCTCGATCACGTCGAAGCGCATCAGCCCGACGAGGTATTCGCGCAACGACGCGGTGTAGAGCCAGTAGGGGAAGGGCAGCGCCGCGGGCAAGGCCGGGTCGCCCGTGCACCAGTAGTCGTCGACGCCGATGACGAGGGCATCAGTCGTGCCGGGGTGATGGCGCAGGAACCAGTCGATCAGCACCAGCGCCTCGCGCGGGCGGCTGCCCGGCGCGATCAGCGAGACGAAGGGAATGCCGGTCGCCTGCGTCAGCCGCTCCGGCGAGATCAGCTGGATATGCGAATTGCCGAAGATCGCGGCGCGAAAGGCCGGGTCGCGGCCCCGGCTGGCGGCCGCGGTGCGCGGACCTTGCGGGCGCACGCCGTCGTTGAAGGTGAGCGGGGTGCGGCCGGTGTCGTAGGGGTCGAGCAGGAAGGCGAGCGCCACCATGCCGACCAGCGCGACGACGGCCGTCACGGCAAAGGCGCGCACGAAGCCGGCCCAGCGGAGGGCAGCGGCCGGGGCAGTCTTCGGGGCCTCAGAACTGGAAATAGATGAACTCATAATTGGCGTCTTCGCCGATCTTGAACAGGATGAGGACGAACAGGACGGCCGCGATGACCGCCAGCCAGCGCGCCGGCGGCAGCCGATGGACCAGCGCCCAGGCTGAGGGGCCGATGATCGCGAAGGCGGCGGCTGGCAGCAAAGCGCGCCATTTGAAGCCGGTGCCGAGCGGGGCCAGGCCGAACAAGCCCTTGTAGACCGCCAGCGCGGCCTCGAAGCTCGGGGCCCGGAACAGCACCCAGCACAACGTCACGAACAGGAAGGTGAGGAGCCAGCCGAGGATGGCCGGCATCGGCAGGTTCGCCCGGCGCCAGAACAGCGCCACGATCAGGGCCAGACCGTGGGCGCTGCCCCAGGCCACATAGGTCAGGCCCGCGCCATGCCAGAGCCCGCCGAGCGCCATCGTCGCGAACAGCGCCCAGACCTGGCGCGGCAGGCCGTGCTTGGAGCCGCCGAGCCCGATATAGAGATAATCGCGCAGGAAGCGCGACAGCGTCATGTGCCAGCGCCGCCAGAAATCCTGGATGCTGGCGGCGCGATAGGGCACGTCGAAATTCTGCGGCAGCACGATGCCGAAGAGCAGCGCCAGCCCCAACGCCATGTCGGTATAGCCCGAGAAATCGAAATAGATCTGGAAGGTGAAGGCGAGCGTGCCCTGCCAGGCTTCGGCAACCGAGACCACCTTGCCGGCGGCCACCGCAGCGAAAACCGGGTTGGCGTATTCCGCCAGCGGATCGCCGAGCAGGACCTTCTTGGCGAGGCCGGCGGTGAGCAGCAGGAGCCCGCGTCCGAAGCGCTCTGCGGCATCGGTGCGCAGATAAGGCCGCTCCTCGAACTGGTGCATGATCTCGCGCCAGCGCACCAGCGGCCCGGCCAGCACCTGCGGGAAGAAGGCGATGTAGAGCCCGTAGCGGACGAGATCATAGCGCGGCGCCTGTCCGCGCCTGAGATCGGTCAGGTACATCACATGATGGAAGGTGAAGAAGGAGATGCCGAGCGGCAGGGCGAGATCGAGCCTGGTCGTCGGTAATCCCGGAATCATTCCAGCGAGATCGGCAAAGAAGTTGAAGTATTTGAACAGCGCCAGAACGGCGAGGTTGCCGATGATCGCCAGCGTGATCAGGCCACTGGCCTTCGTCTTGTGGAAGGCCTCGGCGATCAGCCAGTTGATGCCAATCGAGACGACGAGCAGCGGCAGGAAGCGCCAGTCCCACCAAGCATAGAAGGCCAGGGATAGAACCAGCAGCAGGGCCAGCCGCCAGGTCGGCGCAAAACGCTCGACGAGCCAGTGCAGGCCGAGCGCCAGGGGCAGGAAGGCGAGGAGAAAGGCGAAGGAGTTGAAGAGCATCGGGCGGGCTGCAAGGCAGGAGACGCCGCCTTAGAGGATTATCGGGCGGGTGTCATGTCGGACACGCGGCGCTCGCTGCGTGACGGTGCGATGCTATTCAATCAATCGATTGATTGAATGACGCTCGTGTGGTATGCAGCCATCATGTCAAAAGTTCGGGAACCGGATGAAGGAACGCGCCAGGCGCTCATTCGTGCCGCGCTCGACCTGTTCGGCCGGCAGGGGTTCGAGGCGAGTTCGATTCGTCAGATCGCGCAGCTCGCCGGGGTCAACAGCGCCGGCATCGCCTATCATTTCGGCGGGAAAGCCGGATTGCGCGAAGCCTGCGCCGGCGTCATCGTCGCGACGATGAAGCAGCGGGTGCTTGGCCCCGCCGTCCTGACGGTTGAGCCCGCGAGCCTGTCGCCGGATGCCGCGCTGGACACGATCCTGGCGATCGTCGACCGGGCAACGGCCTTCATGACCCGCGCCCTGGAAAGCGAGATGATCGCGCGCTTCGTGCTGCGCGAGATCATCGAGCCGAGTTCTGCTTTCGAGGCGCTCTATGAAGGCGCGTTCGGCCCGGTTCATGGCCGGCTCTGCATGCTGTGGGCCGCTGCCGCCGGCACGGAGCCCGATGCGCGCGAGACGAAGCTCGCCGTCTTCGCCATGGTCGGGCAGGTGCTTTATTTCCGTCTGGCTCGGCCCATCGTGATGCGTCGCATGGGCTGGGAGACGATTGCCGAGGACGAGGAGAAGGCGATCGCCGCCATCATCCGCGCCTCCGTCCGGGCGACCCTGTTGTCGGCGCGTGGAGATCGCTCATGATCCTCGGCTTCCTGTGCTCCTTTACTCTGATCGCGGCCAGCTTCACGACATGCGACCCGGCTTCGGTGCGGATCGCCGGCTATGTCGAGGGCGAGTATGTCCGGATGGGGCCGATCGACACGGCCCGGATCGACCGGATCGAGGTGCGGCGCGGCGATCGGGTCGAGGCGGGGAAAGTCGTCGCGACGCTCGAGACCGAGGATGCGTCGAACGCCGTCCTCGAGAGCGAAGCGCGGCTGGTCCAGGCGCAGGCGCAGTTCCAGAATCTCCGCAGCGGCAAGCGGCCGGAAGAGATCGCCGTGATCGAAGCGAGCTTCGCCTCCGCCAGGGCGCAGCAGCGCGAGGCGGAACGCGCGCTCGACAGGCGGCAGGACCTGTTCAATCGTGGTGTCTCGACACAGGCCGATCTCGACCAGGCGCTGACTGCGCGCGACGTCGCGGTGGCCCGAGTGCGGGAGATCGCCTCCAACCTCGACGTGGCGCGGCTGCCGGCCCGTCCCGACGAGATCAAGGCCAGCGAGAACCAGGTGGCGCAGGCGAGCGCGGCTCTGGCGCAGGCGCGCTGGCGGCTGTCGCAGCGCAAGCTCATCGCGCCGGCTGCCGGCCGGATCAGCGATGTGCTGCGCCGGGTCGGTGAGCTTGCGGGCCCGAGCGCTCCGGTGCTGACGATGCTGCCGGATGGGGCGGCGAAGCTCATGCTCTATGTGCCGGAGATGCAGATTTCCGGCATGACGATGGGGATGCGTCTCGACGTGCGCTGTGACGGCTGCGCGCTCGGCCTCAGCGCGACCGTGACCTATGTCTCGCCGGAACCCGAGTTCACTCCGCCGGTGATCTATTCGGCGCAGACGCGGCAGAAGCTCGTCTATCTTGTCGAGGCGCGGCCTGATGGCGGGCAGGCTCAGGCGTTGCAGCCGGGGCAGATCGTCGACGTGATGTTGCAGGGGCGCCGGTGAGCACGGGCAACGCCATCGATGTGCGCGGGCTGACCAAGCGTTTCGGCACACGCACGGTCGTGGACAATGTCGATCTGTCGGTGGCGACAGGCGAGATCGTCGGCTTCCTCGGACCCAACGGTTCCGGCAAGACCACGACGATCCGCCTGATCTGCGGCCTGCTGACGGCCGATGCCGGGGAGGGCACGGTGCTGGGCCTCGATGTCCGCCGGCAGAGCGCCGAGATCAAGCGCCAGGTCGGCTACATGACGCAGCGCTTCTCGTTCTACGAGGATCTGACGATCACCGAGAACCTGACCTTCGTCGCCCGGCTCTATGGGCTGAAACCCGTCGCGGAGACGGTGGCGAAGACGCTCGACGGCCTGGGGCTGACATCGCGCAGGGACCAGCTCGCGGGCACGCTGTCGGGCGGCTGGAAGCAGCGGCTGGCGCTGGCTGCCTGCATCATGCACCAGCCCAAGCTCCTGCTGCTCGACGAACCGACGGCGGGTGTCGATCCCAAGGCGCGGCGCGAATTCTGGGACGAGATCCACCGCCTCGCCGGCGACGGGCTCACGGTGCTGGTCTCGACCCACTACATGGACGAAGCCGAGCGCTGCCATCGCATCGGCTATATCGCCTATGGCCGCATGCTCGCGACCGGGACGGTCGACGAGGTCGTGCGTGGCTCCGGCCTGATCACCTATGTCGTGCATGGCGCGCTGACGCCGGCGCAGCTGCGCGAGCTTGCCGCTGCCGATGGGGTCGAGCAGGTGGCGCCGTTCGGCACGACGCTGCATGTCGTCGGCACCGACAAGGCGAAGCTGGAAGCCGCGCTGGCGCCGCTGACGCGCGACAAGGGCCTGCGGGTCGAGCCCGATGAAACCAGCCTCGAGGACGTCTTCATCAAGTTCATGACCGGCGCACAGGACCGTGCGGCATGACCATCTCGTTCTCGCCCCGCCGGCTCGGCGCCATCCTCGCCAAGGAGTTCGTGCAGATGCGGCGCGACCGCATCACCTTCGCGATGATGCTGGTGGTGCCCGTGATCCAGCTCCTGCTCTTTGGCTATGCGATCAACAACGATCCGCGCGGTCTGCCGGCGGCGATCCTGGCGCTGGGGCAGGACCGCTATACGCGGGCCGTGGTCTCGGCGCTCGAAGTCTCCAACTACTATCGCTTCGGCGAGCGGCCGCAGAGCGCGATGGAAGCCGAGAGCCTGATGGCGCGCGGCGAAATCTCCTTCCTGGTGACGATTCCGAGCGATTTCGGCAGTCGCGTCGAGCGGATGGACGAGCCGCACATCCTGGTCGAGGCGGACGCGACCGATCCGGCCGCCGCAAGCGGCGCGGTCGCGGCGCTGGGGACGATCGCCAACCGGTCGCTCCTGCGGGCGCAGGGCCGGGAGCCGACGACGAACCCTGCCGGCGGCGGCGAAGCCGGCCTCTCCTTCGTCGTGCACCGCCGCTACAACCCGGAGAACATCACGCAGTACAACATCGTGCCGGGCCTGCTCGGCGTCATCCTGCAGATGACCATGGTGATGATGACGGCGATGGCGCTGACGCGCGAGATCGAGCGCGGCACGATGGAGAACCTGCTGGCGATGCCGGTGACGGCCGGCGAGATCATGCTCGGCAAGGTGCTGCCCTATCTCGCAATCGGCGCGGTCCAGGTCGTCATCGTGTTGGGTGCGGCCAAGGCGCTGTTCAGCGTGCCGTTCCTGGGTGGGCTCGGCCTGTTGCTGACCTGCGTTTTGATCTTCGTGCTGGCGCTGGTGCTGCTCGGCTACACGATCTCGACGATGGCGCGCACGCAGTTGCAGGCGATGCAGCTGACCTTCTTCTTCTTCCTGCCGTCGCTGATGCTGTCGGGCTTCATGTTCCCGTTCGCCGGCATGCCCGGCTGGGCGCAGACGCTGGGCGAACTGTTCCCGCTGACGCATTTCCTGCGGATCGTGCGCGCGATCATGCTGAAGGGCGCCGGGCTCGGCGATATCGGCGACGAGGTGTTCTATCTCCTGGCCTTCGTGCCGGTCTATGCGGGCGTGGCGCTGATGCGGTTCCGGAGCACGCTGGATTGAAGGCGGAGCGCGCTTGCGGGGTTTGAGGATTGCGCCTTCAGCGGCTGAAATACGTATCCCACAGGCCGTTGCGAAACAGCAGGCTCGGATCGTGGAAGCGTTTGCGCTCGGCGAAATGTTGAGCTTTCGGATAGACGCGCTCGAATTGGTCCTGACGCGCGTGCAGGCGGTAGGGTAGGTAGAAGCTGCCGTCGAGAGAGGCTGCGAGGTCCATCAATGCCTCGCTCAGCCGGATCATGTCCGCTTCGCCCTGCTGCGAAATCTCCTGCGAGAACGACATGACGGCGGCGATGCGGTCCGTGGCTGCGTAGGAGAGTACGCTCGCCTCGTCGCGCCTGACATATCGCAAGGTGACGTTCAGAAATTCGGCCCGCGCCTTGGGGATGATGATGCGACAGCCCCGGATGAATTCGTTGAGACGCTCTGGCGCGAGAAAATACTCGTGCAGGATGTCGGTTCGCCGCCGGTCCTTGCCTGCAAGGTTGCTGACCGGCTGATTCATCAGCGTATTCCTGGTCGCGATCATCGTGGGACCGTGCGAAGCCATTCCGGTCTCAGCCAGCCAACGCGCAGCCTTTGCGGCTTCCGAACCAATCTGTGCTCGGTAGATCTGGCGGCTCACCCCGGAAAGCGGGTTGGTGCGCTGCGCGACAGGCAGCCCTTTCGCGGGTGTCGGCGCCGGGTGAAAGCCGATCAGCAGAGCTTCCCGCATCAGGGAAGCCCGTGCGACGTTCATCCGGCCGTAGATCATACGCAATGTCGAGTTTTCACGGACAACCTGGCTGAAGCGCTCGGCAAAGGCCTCGGCGGGCATGATTTCATGGCGAGCGGTCAGCAATACGTTGTCGACAATATCGATTTCGATATCGAGGATTATTCCCAACAGGCCGTAGCCTCCCATTGCCAACGAGAAGAGTTCGGAATTTTCGGCGCGGGAGCAGGTCACGATCGTTCCGTCGGCCAGCATCATCTGGAGCGATTTCACCGTCGATCCGAAAGGACCGTAGGGTGCAGGCCAGCCATGGGCGTTGACAGAGAAGGTGCTGGCGACGCCGAAGTCGCTGTTTGATTGCATGACGGCTGGCGAAAAGCCTGCCTTATCGAGATGCGCGATAACCTCGAACCATCGCGTTCCCGCGTGGACCCTGACCGTCCGCGCCGCGCGGTCGATTTCAGCCCGGTCGATGTCCAGCGTGATCGCTGAGCCGTTTCGCGGCAGGCTTTGGCCGCCCATGCTATGGCGCGCCGCGCTGACGCAAACGGGCCGTTTGTTGGCCTGCGCTTGCTTCAACTCATTGCGAAGGCGAGCGATGATCTCGTCTTCCGTTTCGGAACGAGCGACCCAGTGGCTGAAAACCGGGACGGCGTTCAAACGGCTCGCGTCACCGAGCACCAACCGCTGCTGCGAAACCACCTCGACTGGCGCCAATGCCATGAGAGAGCCGGCCGATAGGCCGGCTGCGAAAGTGCGTCTGGTAATGCGTCCCATTAGGATGGGTTTCTGACACCCTCTTTCTACAACGGAATGTTGTCGTGCTTGCGCCAGGGGCGCTCGACGCTCTTGGTCCTGAGCATGGCGAGTGCGCGGGCGATGCGGCGCCTTGTCGAGTGCGGCATGATCACCTCGTCGATATAGCCGCGCTCGGCCGCGACGAAGGGCGACATGAAGCGATCTTCGTATTCCTTGGTCTGGCGCGCGATGGTCTCGGCGTCGCCGCCCCGGAAGATGATCTCGACCGCACCCTTGGCGCCCATCACCGCGATCTGCGCGGTGGGCCAGGCGTAGTTCACATCGGCGCCGACATGCTTGGAGGCCATGACGTCATAGGCGCCGCCAAAAGCCTTGCGCGTGATGATCGTGACCAGCGGCACGGTGCATTCGCTGTAGGCGAAGAGCAGCTTGGCGCCGTGCTTGATCAGGCCGCCATATTCCTGCGCCGTGCCCGGCAGGAAGCCGGGAACGTCGACGAAGGTGACGATCGGGATCTCGAAGGCGTCGCAATAGCGCACGAAGCGCGCGGCCTTGCGCGAGGCGTCGGAGTCGAGCACGCCGGCCAGCACCATCGGCTGGTTGGCGACGATGCCGATCGTGCGGCCCTCGATGCGGCCGAAGCCGGTGACGATGTTGGCGGCGTAGGCTCCTTGAATCTCGAAGAAATCGCCCTCGTCGAGCGTCTTCAGGATCAGCTCCTTGATGTCATAGGGCTTGTTGGGATTGTCCGGGACCAGCGTGTCGAGGCTCATATCGACGCGGTCGGGCACGTCGAATGACGGCCATTCCGGCACGCCGACCGTGTTGTTGGCCGGCAGGAAATCGAGCAGGCGGCGGACCTGCAGCAGCGCCTCGACATCGTTCTCGAAGGAACCGTCCGCCACGGACGATTTGGTGGTGTGGACCTTGGCGCCGCCCAGTTCCTCGGAGGTGACGGTCTCGTTGGTGACGGTCTTCACGACGTCAGGGCCGGTGACGAACATGTAGGAGGTGTCGCGGACCATGAAGATGAAGTCGGTCATCGCCGGCGAGTAGACGTCGCCGCCGGCGCAGGGGCCCATGATCACGGAGATCTGCGGGATCACGCCCGAGGCCGCGACATTGCGCTTGAAGACCTCGCCATAGCCGCCGAGCGCCGCCACGCCCTCCTGGATGCGGGCGCCGCCGGCATCGAACAGGCCGACGATGGGCGCGCGCATCTTCAGCGCCATGTCCTGGATCTTGATGATCTTCTGGGCGTGGGTTTCCGACAGCGAGCCACCGAAGACGGTGAAGTCCTTGGAGAAGACGAAGACGGTGCGGCCGTTGACCGTGCCCCAGCCGGTGACGACGCCGTCGCCGGGGATCTTCTCGGCCTTGTCCATGCCGAAATCGACGCAGCGATGCTGCACGAACATGTCGAACTCCTCGAAGGAGTCCTTGTCGAGCAGGAGTTCGACGCGCTCGCGGGCGGAGAGCTTGCCTCTGCCGTGCTGCGCCTCGATGCGCCGGGTGCCGCCGCCCTGGCGCGCGCCTTCGCGGCGGGCTTCGAGCTGGTCGAGAATGTCTTTCATGATGGACGCCCCGGAGCCGACGAAAGGTCTTGTCGCTTCCGGATTAAGCGGGCGCGGGGTCTGAGTCCATCGGCAGGCGGTGCGGCTTTCGGCTAGCCCTGCTTGAGCAGCAGCACGGCGGCATCGAACTCCGTCCTGCGGATCGCGCGGCGTTCGGCGGCGTCCTCGTCCTGGCCCCAGATGCCGATCTGGTAGTCCTCGTCGAGATGGGCAGCGGCCCAGACGGCGTCCGCGTCCAGCTGTCCGAAGGCGAGCGCCAGCATCAGGATGGTCGAGCCGGTCAGGCTCATGACGTTGTGGGCGCCGGCCAGCGCCACCGGCGCCTTGATCTCCGCGACATGGCGGGCGACGGCTGAAAGCGTCTGCTCCGGCTGCTGCGCGAAGACGATGCCTTGCGCCAGAATGAAGCGCGCGCCGATCTTCGCCTCGACGGCGTGGCGGATCGGCTCCCAGATCTCGTTTTGCAGCGCGACCAGGGCCTCAGGCTCGGCGGCCCGGTAACAGAGCGCGTCTGAGCCGGCATAGCGCACGATCTCGGCGCGCACCGCGACGTGCTGGTCGGCGACGCCGTCGAGCGCCGAATTGACCAGCCGCGTCAGCGGCATGCGGGCGGGGTCGATCTTTTCGCTCGGCGCGTGCCATTCGGCGGCCAATGCCTCCGCGACGGGGCGCGAGATCACGGCCAGCGGGTTGCGGGCCGGCGTGCGGGCGGTGCGGCCGTCGAGCGCGACATGAAAGAGGCCGTCGCGCTCCAGTACGGCGGCGCTTTCGTAGAAGCGGCTCGGCAGGGCGTTGCGCATCGCCTTCTGCGCAGCGGCGACGGGATCGGGCTGGCGCTGGCCTTCGGCGCCGAAGCGGGCGAGGAAATCATCGGTCGACATGGCCGCGCATCTAGCACGCCGCGCGCGTGCGGTCAGCCTCCGAAGCGGTCGCGCCAGGCGGGTTTCGCGGCCTGAAAGGGCAGGGCGCTCGCGGCATGGACGCCGCGCGCGACGGCCCGCGCCAGCACGTCGGCGGCGGTGGCGCAGAGTTCGGTCAGGGCGAAGGCGTCGGAGGGCGCGCCGCTATGGCCGGTCGCGGCGGCGAAAACGACATCGCCGTCGAGCGCGCCATGGGCCGGCCGCAGGGCACGGGCGAGGCCGTCATGGGCGGCCAAGGCGAGGCGCTTGCACTGCGCCTTGGTCAGCACGGCGTCGGTCGCGACCAGTGCGATCGTGGTATTCTGGCCGGTGCCGCCCTTGAAGCGCAAGGCCAGGTCGTCGGGCGCGATGGCGGACGGCCAGCCCCTGCCGCCGAACTCGGCGGCTTGCTCGTAAGGAGCTGCCAAGAAATGCGGGCCGCCGCCGATGGTCGCCGTGCCCACCGCATTGACCGCGACGAGCGCGCCGACCACCTGGCCTGTCGCGGCACGGGCACTGGCCGAGCCGATGCCGCCTTTCAGGTTCAGGGTGGTGGCGCCGAAGCCGGCGCCGGCCGTGCCGAGCGCGAAATCGGCGGCGGCGGTCTCGGCCGCAAGCGCCCCCAGCTTGCGATAGGGCGGCTCCGTGCCCCCTTTGGCCCAGGGCTTGTCGCCGCCATTGAGCAGGTCGAACAGGATCGCCTGCGGCACGATGGGGACGCGCAGGGGGCCGATGGGGAAGCCGCGACCCTGGCCGGCGAGCCAGGCCATGACGCCATCAGCCGCCGAAAGTCCCCAGGCCGAGCCGCCGGAGAGCACGATCGCGTCGATATGCTCGACCGTCATTTCCGGTTCGAGCAGGGCGGTGTCGCGCGTGCCGGGCGCGCCGCCGAGAATCGCGATCGAGGCGACCGTCGGTCGCTCGAACAGCGCGACCGTGACGCCCGTGGCGGCCTCAGCATCATGGGCCTGCCCGATGAGGACGCCCCGAACATCGGTGATGAGGTTCCGCATCGACACAAAGAGCAGGAGGAATCGGAACGCCACGGGCTACCGGGGCGTTACATTACGATCTTTTCATGCTTGCGCCATCGCAAGGTTACCGCAGCATGACCAAGGTAACGCTCTCGCGAACCGGCTTCGAGACCCGCTCAGCGACTGATCCATTCGACTGCTTCCATGGGAGAATCCGCATGAAACCTATCGCACTGATCGCAGCCTCCTCCATCGCTGCGCTGGCCGCGAGCTTCGCGATCGCCCAGCCCCAGCCGATTCCGCCCGCCGGCGGCGACCGCGACAGCTCTCGCCACGAGCGTTCTGATCGCTCCGAGACTCGCGAGCAGCGCCGCACCGAATGGCGCGAGCAGCGCGCCGAGCGCATGCAGGCTCGCATGAACGAGCGCCTGGCCAAGCTGCGCACCGACATGAAGCTGAAGCCCGAGCAGGTGCCGTTGTTCGAGCGCGTCGAGGCCGTCATCAAGAAGCGGGCCGAGGAACGTCGTGCCGGCTGGTCGGCGATGCGCGAGCAGCGTGAGAACTTCCGCGATGCCGACATCATGGAGAAGCTCGACATGATGTCCGGGCGCCAGGGCGAGCGCGCCGCGCGCTCCAAGGAACTCGCCGATGCGGTGCGCCCGCTCTGGACGACGCTCAGCGACGAACAGAAGACCGTGGCGCGCCGCGCCGTGCGCGAGACGATGGCCGAGGGGCGCGGCATGATGCAGCAGATGCGCGAGCGCATGGATGAGCGCCGTGGCGGCCACGATCATGACGACGACGATCGCGGGCAGCGCCGCTGGCGCGAGGATCGTGGCGAGCGCGGCGACCGTCGCGGCTGATCCCGCCACACGCTTTCACGGATGGACAAGGGCGGCTCGCGAGAGCCGCCCTTTTTCGTGTCCGATCAGGTGCCGACCGCGTCGGTGACGCATTTCTTGGTGAAGCTGGTCTTGGCGGCCCCAAACAGCTTCTTCTCGGCGGCCTGCTTGTCGCAGGTAGCGCCAGCGTCCTTCTGGCACTTGGTCAGGAAGCTGGTCTTGGCCGCGCCGGCAAGCTTCTTGTCGCCCGCCTGGACGCTGCAGCTCTGGGCCTGGGCGAAGGTCGAGAAACAGGTCAGGGCCAGGGCCGCTATCAGGGTCTTCGTCATCGCAGGTGATTCCCGTTCCCATGGTTGGGACGCGAAGGGTTAACCCAGCGTGAGGGAAGGGCAAGCGGCAATTCCGGGGCGTTCCGCCATGATTTGGCCGCAGGCGCTAACGCCTTGCGAAACAAAGCAGAAACGGCCGTTTACCGTGACTGTTCAACTTCGATTCATGTGTTTCCGTTTACGCTTCAGCAGGGATTGCGAAACAAAGTTCCGCAGTGAGTGTGACGAAAGGGGAAGCCATGAAGGCGACATGGTTGATCTGGGCGATGCGCGGCTTCATCGGCCTCGTCTTCGTCGCCAGCCTGTTTGGACCCTATGCCCTGTCGATCCTGATCGGGTGTCTGGGGTTGGGGTGCTACTGGTTCCGCGACGAGGTCGGCTCGCATCTGTGAGGGCCAACGCCCGCTGCCTCGGCGGCCGGGCTTGATCCAGCGCAAGGGCGCGAGGGGCCGCTTCGTGTAGCCCCGAGCGCATGGTTTCCAGCGGCTTCCTCATCGGCCTGGCGCTTCTGCTCGCCACGCCGGGCCCCACCAACACCCTGCTGGCGCTGGCGGGTGCGACGCAGCCGCCGCGCGCTGCTGCAGCCCTGCTGGCGGCCGAACTGAGCGCCTATCTCACCGCCGTCATCCTGCTCGGGGCCATGGTCCTGTGGCTCGGCGGCGGGATGGACGGGTTGCGTCCCTGGCTGCAGGCGGGGGCGGCGCTCTACCTGCTGCGGGTCGCCTTGCGGATGTGGCGGGCGCGACCCGATGCGGCGGGGGCGGGGACGGTCCATCCACGCCAGATCGCCCTGACCACGCTGCTCAACCCCAAGACCCTGATCATCGCGCTGGTGCTGATGCCGCCGGGCTGGTGCTCAGAGCCGGCGGTCGCCGCCGCGCATCTGCTGGCGATGGCGGCGCTGATCCCGGCGGCCGGTGCGGCCTGGTTCATCGGCGGGCGAGGGCTCGCGGCCGCGGCTGGCGCCAGGCTGCGCCGGCTGATCCCGCGCGTCTCGGCGTTGCTGCTGGGCCTCTTCGCGATGGCGCTGGCAGGCCGGGCCGCCGCCGGGTGGTAGTGGAGCGTCGGTGCTTCCTCGACGAGGTATTCGTCCTCGTGACGCGTCGCCCCGTTCAGGCGCGTGTGATGACCGGCACGCCGATCAGGAGCGGGTGGAGCCAGAGCGCGAAGACGACATAGGCCGCCAGCCCTGCGACGATCGCGATCGCGTCGCTGCGGCCAAAGGCGACCGTGCCCATGGCGGCGCTGCGCGCGATTTCCTCGGGCCGGCGCTTGACCGAGATCCGTGCCATCACGGCCCAGGCCAGGAAGCTGCCGAACAAGAGCATGCTGCCGAGATCGCCATTGGCGATGAGATGGGCGGTGGCCCAGATCTTCACGGCGAGCAGCATCGGGTGCTTGACGCGCGACAGGAGCCAGGAGGGCCGCTTGCCGACGGCGAGCAGGATGAAGATCGGCAGGTTGAGCAGCAGCGCCAGATGCCGCGTCCAGACCGGCGGGTCCCAGACCGGCGTGTATCCGGCTGCGCGCTGGAGCCCATAGCCATAGATCAGCAGCACGAGGCCGACGATGGAGACGGCCGAATACAGCCCCTTGTAGCCGCCCGCGCCGAGCCGCTCGATCAGCCGTGTGCGAAGGTCGCGCTTCATCGTGACCGCGTGCATGCCGAGGAACAGGACGAGGCCGAAGATCAGGACGAGCATGCGGGAAACGCCTCAGGTTGGAGCGATTCCAACCATGGACCGGCAGGGTGGGGGCTGCAACAGGGCGTGGGTGGATGCTCAGCGTCGTGCGTGTGGCGATTGAGGTGTCAGCCGTAGAATGCTTTCATAACGGCACTTCGCCTGAGTCGGGAGGACGCCCCGTGCCGGAACGCCCTATCTTTGATTTCAGCTATATCGAGGACCCAAAGCTGGCGGCGCCCCGCGTCTACATTGCGCTGCGAGGCTATGTGAAGAAGGACTTTACAGTCTGGCCCATCTTAAGTGCGGACATCATCTCAGAAGAAGAGGTGGACGAGGCGATTGCGGATTTGAAGCTGAACCTCGACCGAGCAGCCAAAGAGGCTAAGGCCGCCATACGGCGCATCAAGAGACGCGAGAATATCGGTACGGGCTCTCCCATCTAGCCAGTTCCAGCCTGCTTCGGGATCGCCCTGTACGCTCCCGACCGTAGCGGCACAGGGTCGTGCAGGAACCCGGCAGGCTCGGTTATGGTGGCCTACAGAAGACGCGAAGGGCCATGGGGAAATGGGGATGCGGCGGGAGGGGGCGCTGAAAGATTTTTTGCGTGAATATTCTCTGTGCATTGGCCGATCGCGGTGGAGAGCATGTTGCCTATCCAATAGCTTTCCTCACGGCCTTCGATCCACCAAACGCGGTGGGCACATTTTGAGGAAGAGCGATGGCACGTAATCCTGAAATGCGACCTGCCACCCTCACTTCTGCTCAAATCAAATCTGCTATACCGAAGATAAGGCGTCGCTTAGACGAATTGAAATCACTCAACATCAACGCGCTCGATAATGCGACTGGAGAGCATGTGCTTGACAGTTATTCCCAGAAAATTAACGCGACACTTCGCGATGTGTATGGAGTCGATACCATCGAATACAAGGAGTATAGCGTAGAATCATTCCGTCCGCAGTTTGTGGTCGCGTTCAGTGGCATGGACATGTCGCTTCGCGGGAACCTTGATACTGTACGGGACAAAGTTGGGAGTGCCGTGGTCACACTTGCGACGCTGGTAGACATCCTTACTGAACAGGTAGGCGAGGACGAGACTGACGCCATCAACCGCACAATCAGAGCTTACGAGGGGCTGGAACTTCATCCCGAGATTGCGAGGGCTGCAACTAAACTCTACCGCGATGCTCACTATGCGAATGCCGTCGAGGCTGCGGTTAAGGCGCTCAATGGCCTCGTGCGCCTCCGCAGTGGTCTTGAACAAGACGGAACGACGCTGATGGAACGAGCATTCAGTCCGTCCAATCCGATTTTGAAGTTCAACCATCTCCAAGACCAATCTGACAAAGACGAGCAGAAAGGCTTTATGCAGATGTTCTCCGGAGCGGTCTCCGGATTGCGTAACCCCCGTGCCCATGGCTTCATCAAGGACGATCCCGAGCGCGCGCTGGAGTTCATCGCTTTCGTCAGTTTGTTGGCGAAGCTACTCGACGGCGCTAAAGCGTGACCGCGCCGGCCTAATGCCGTGCCCTTTCGGCCCTATGATGGATTCCGGATCTGCGCCGCTGCGCGGCTTGTCCGGAATGACGAGGAGGGCTGGATGATCCGACTGCAAACCAGCCGTACACGAAAAAGGGGACGGCGATCTCTCGCCATCCCCTCGAAATGTTGCCGGTGAACGGGCCTTGCGACCCGCCCCGTCCGATCAGCGCGAGTAGAACTCGATGACCAGGTTGGGTTCCATCTGCACCGCATAGGGCACGTCCGTCAGGGTCGGCGTGCGGGTGAAGACGGCGGTCGACTTGGTGTGGTCGGTGTCGAGATAATCGGGCACGTCGCGCTCGGCGAGCTGGGCCGACTCGATCACGAGAGCGAGCTGGCGCGAGCTCTCCTTGACCGCGATCACGTCGCCCGGCTTGACCTGGTAGGAGGCGATGTTGACGCGCTTGCCGTTGACCGTGACATGGCCGTGGTTGACGAACTGACGGGCAGCGAAGACCGTCGGCACGAACTTGGCGCGGTAGATCACGGCGTCCAGGCGACGCTCGAGCAGGCCGATCAGGTTCTCGCCCGAATCGCCCTTGAGGCGGATCGCCTCGGCGTAATAGCGGCGGAACTGCTTCTCGGAGATCGAGCCGTAATAGCCCTTGAGCTTCTGCTTGGCGCGCAGCTGCGTGCCGAAGTCGGACGGCTTGCCCTTGCGGCGCTGGCCGTGCTGGCCGGGGCCGTATTCACGACGGTTGACCGGGGACTTCGGGCGGCCCCAGATGTTCTGACCGAGACGACGGTCAATCTTGTACTTCGCCTCATGGCGCTTCGACATATCGCGTGTCCTCTTGAGTTCGCGAGGTGAGGACCGCGCCCTCCTGCTCTCCTGCGTTGGGCAGAAGCGACAGATCCGGCTTCCGAAGAAAGCGGATCACGGGTGCGGAAAAAGCCACGCGGGCCTTTTGGGCCCGCGCGACGCCGGCTCTATAGGCGGAACCGGCTCCGGAAGTCAATGCGCCGGCGCAAGGCCGTTCACCAGCGCGAGCGGCCGTAATAGACATGGTGGCGGCGCTGATGCTTGTACCAGCCGCGGTGATGGCCGCGATTCCAGCCATAGTGACGCCGGGGACCGTGGCGATACATGGCGTGGTGGCCATGGCCCTTGTTCCAGCCATGGGGTTTCGCTTGCGCTTCGCCGCTGGTGCCCAGTCCACCGAAGGCGAGGCCTGCGGCGAGCGCCGCGATTGCAAGAAGTTTCTTCATGGTCGTTTCCTCCAGACCAGACAGCCGTCGCGGCGTCCGGAGGATAACGTCTCGTCGGAACGGCGGTTCCCGGAGGGGTCCGCTACTGGACGAGCGGCATCGCTTCGATCTCGACGCTGGCGAGGCCGTAGCCTGCGAGCGCGATCCGCAGCGGGCCGGTCAATCCGGTGCCGCTGGTGAAGATCGCCGTGCTTTGCACAGGCTGGCCGTCGGGGCTCGATACGGCCTGACCGAGCAGTTGCTCGACCCGCCGGGCAATTGCGGGCGCGGGGTCGATCCAGGCGACATCCCAGGGAGCCAGCAGCTTCATCCGCTCGATCAGCAGCGGGTAATGGGTGCAGGACAACGTCACGACATCGGTGCGCGCGCCGTCGCGTTCGACGAAGCAGGGCGCGATCTCGGCGGCGATGGCGGCGTCGTTCACCGGCTCGCCCTTCAGCGCCGCTTCGGCGAGGCCTGCAAGCCGGGTCGAGCCGACAAGCGTGACCTCGCAGCCGCCGGCATAGCTCTTGATCAGGTCGCGCGTGTAGTCGCGCGCGACGGTGCCGGGCGTCGCCAGCACCGAGATCAGGCGCGATTTGGTCATCGCGGCGGCCGGCTTGATCGCCGGCACCGTGCCGACGAAGGGAATGGCGAAGCGCGCCCGCAGCGCCGGCAGCACCAGCGTCGAGGCGGTGTTGCAGGCGATCACGACGAGGTCGGGGTGGCAGCGCGCGACCAGCCGCTCCATCACGCTGAGAACGCGGTCGACGAGCTGCTGCTCTCCGAGCCGGCCATAGGGAAAGCCGGCATCGTCGGCGGCGTAGACGATATGGGCGCCGGCTTGCGCCTGCACCACCCGCGAGAGCACGGTGAGACCGCCGAGGCCGGAATCGAAGACGAGGATCGTGGGGGTGTGGCGCGGCACCGCAACCGTGCGGGAGGCCGTTCCGGCCAGAAGATCGAATTGCATAAGATCGACTTGCATGCGCCTGCGAGCCTGCCAGCGTGACGAAGGCGCCGATTGCGCCAGAGCCGGGTTAAGGGACCGTCAAGATGGCGCAAACATGACCGCGTCAATTTGAACGAGTCGATCCGGGGCCGCCGTGGTTCAGGCCTTGATCCGTGCGACCGCCGCAGCGGCCGCACGGCCGGCCAGCGTCGCGCCGCCGACCGTCATGGCGCCGCCGCCGGCCGTGGCTTCGCCAGCGATAACGATGCGCCCGCCGATCGGCTCGGCCAGCTGCTCGCGCGCCGTCTCGCGGCCTGGCAGGCAGACCGAATAGGAGCCGCGCGAGAACGGGTCGGTCCACCAGGCCGGGAAGGAGATGCCCGTCACCGCCTTGCGGATGTCGGCGCCGAGCATCTTTGCCAGAAGCTCCGTGACATAGGCGCGCGCGGCGTCCGTGCCGGCGGCGGAGAGTTCGCGGGCGTGGTCGCCGCCGCAATAGGCGATGACGAGGTCCTTGTTGTCCGGGAAGAGATCGAGATTCATCAATTGGCCGGGCGAGCCGGCCTCGAGGAAGCTCGCACCCGGCGCAACGCCGAAGCGGTCGCCCTCGACCTTGAGCGCGATCTTGGTCAGCGCGCCCATGCCGAGCCCGGCGAGCGCATCGCGATTGCGCGCCGGTAACTCCGGCGTGAAGCGGATCGCGCCGGCCTTGAGCACGCCGACGGGAACCGTGACGATGCAGGCGCCCGCATGCAGCGTGCCCGACGGGGTCGTCACCGCGACGTCCGGGCCGTCCCAGCGAATCTCGCTAACGGGCTGGTTCAGGCGGATGTCGAGCCCGGCTCCATGGCGCGCGACGAGGTTGCCGTAGCCGGAGGGCACGACGAGGTCGTCGCCGGCCCAGAGGCGCTGATAGTCGCGCGCGGAAATCCTGTCCGATTCCTCGCCGATTGAAAGCAGCAGCCCCGAGGAGGCGATCTGCGACATGTCCGGTCCGAGATCGCCGAGGAGGTCCCGGACGGAGAGGTCGCGCCTGGTCAGATCGACGGTTTCGAGCCGGCGGTCGATCTGGCCGAAGGCGCCGCGCCGCTTCTGCCGGTCTGTCTCGGCCATCGGCTTGCCGTTGGCGAAGACCTGGAAGCCGCCGCCCCACGGCTCGTTCTGGGTCTCGACGCCGAGCTCGCGGGCGATCTGGACCCAGGGGTTGCGCTCGGCCCAGTGGATGAACATCGCGCCGGCGTCATAGGCCGGGCCGAGCGAAGCGTCGGTGAAGGCGCGGCCGCCGACCCGCCCGCGCGCCTCCAGCACGATCGCCTTGCGGCCCGCGGCCTTGAGGTCATGGGCGGCGGCAAGCCCTGCCGCGCCCGCGCCGATGACCACGATGTCGGCATCGATCCGGGTCGCAAGGGCGCCACGCCCGGCCGCTGCCAGCGTTGCCGCCATCGCGCCTGATCCTGTCAAAACTGTCCGGCGGTCGAGCATGCGTCAGGGCGTCCCGTTCTGCCCGCCCATGTTGGGCTCGTATCGTTGCGTTGCAACAGGAAGGTGTCGGAGCCATGGCCGCGCGCGATCACGAGATCGGGAGCCCCCGTGATGCGGCCGAAGCGAGGGGCGTCTTATTGGAACGATACGACAAAATGCGCTTGATTAGAGAATTTCTATTGTTGTGTTGTTCGTGCATCGGAAAGTGTTCTTCGTGTGTCCGGAGATTGACAGTCGTCGAGTCGCTCAATATCCGATGATAGCCTTGTCCGTGAGTATAAGGCATTGTTTATATTCATTTTAAACTGATGACATGCGGTGGCGAGAGCCGGCTGCGCCGACAAGGATGGGTTAGGGCGATGGGGATGTATTCCGTCAGGCTGCGCGAGGGCGTTGCGCTGGGAACTTTGATGATGGTTCTGCTGGCTTGCCCGGCGCTGGCGCAGCAGCAGAGCCGCACCCGGCCCGCGCCGGCACCGGTTGCCGAGGCTCCCGTGGTGCTCGACCAGATTACGGTCCAGGGCGAAGGCATCGCCGGCCGCCCCCTCGTCGAGGGGCCGACGACGACCCGCACGACGCGTGAGCAACTCGATCGGCAGCAGGTCCAGAGCATTTCCGACCTCGCCAACCGCGTCGAAGCCGGCATCAGCTTCAACCGGCAGACCAACAGCATCAACATCCGCGGCCTCGACGGCGCCCGCGTCCTGACCACGGTCGATGGCATCCGCCAGCCCTTCCTGACTGACACACGCGTCGACCGCAGCTCGACCAACGCCTTCGACTTCGATGCGCTGTCGACGCTCGACCTGCTGCGCGGCGGCAGCGGCAGCGCCACCCTCGGCAGCGGCGCGCTCGGCGGCGTGCTCGCGGTCCGCACGCTCGACCCCAAGGACCTGATCAAGGGCGATCGCAGCTATGGTGGCCTCGCCAAGACCGGCTTCGACAGCACCGACGATGCCTGGTTCGGCAGCGCCGCCGTTGCGGCGCGGCTGCAGCAGACATACTTCCTGTTGCAGGGCAGCTTCCGCAATGGCGGCGAGACCAAGAACGGCGGCAGCAACGATACGATCGGCGCCACGCGCACCGTGCCGAACCCGGTCGATTTCAACCAGTACGGGTTCCTCGGCAAGATTCATCACCACAGTGCCGACGAGGCGCATCGTTTCGGCCTGACGGCCGAGCTCTACAAGCGCGAGGACCGGATCCAGACGCTGAATGCGACAGTCTCGCCGACCGGCAATTTCCGGCCCGGATCCTACGAGCAGGGCGAGGATGTCGAGCGCAAACGCGTCTCGCTCTCCTATGACTTCAAGCTGCCCGGCGCCTTCATCGACGAGGCGCATGCGACGCTGTACTGGCAGAACGTCAAGCGCAATGCGCTGGTCAACGCCAGGCGCTTCACCAGCGTCGTCGGACCCTATGCCCGCGACAACGAGAACGAGCAGGATGCCTATGGCTTCAATGGCCATATCGTGAAGAACTTCAACACGGGCATGTTCTCGCACGGCATCACGCTGGGCACCGAACTGCGGATGACCGAGCTCGATCAGTATTCGAAGGGGCTCGACAACTGCCCGCCTCGACCGGCTTCCGGTCTGTTCACCGGCGCGTTCACGGCCTGCAACAACCTGCACACCAACCAGGCCGACCAGCCGAAGATCGACGGCAAGGCGGCCGGCTTCTACGTGCAGGATGAGATCGGCATGCTGGACAACCGGCTGCGGATCACGCCCGGCGTGCGCTTCGACTGGTACGAGGAGAAGCCGCAGGATACGCCGGCCTACAGCAATGGCGGCTCGCGCCCGGTCGGCCTGCCGCCGTCCTCGAGCGACTCCGCCTGGTCGCCCAAGGTCCGGCTGGAATACGACATCCTCAAGAACGCCCCCTATGTGAAGGACGTCACCGCCTTCGCGCAGTGGTCGAAGGGCTTCCGGGCGCCGACGGCCAGCGAACTCTACGGTCGCTTCGGCGGGGTCGGCACCTATCTGCGCGTCGGTGATCCCAACCTGAAGGCGGAGACCAGCAACGGCATCGATGTCGGCCTGCGCTTCGGCGACAGGGCGTTCGGCGGCTCGGTGACCTATTTCCACACGAACTACCGCAACTTCATCGATCCGCAGTTCCAGATCGCGCCTCCCGGCGGCGACTATCCGCAGAACGGCATCGTCGGGCCGCGCAACCTCAACCGCGCCGAGATCCAGGGCTTCGAGGCGAACCTGCAATACGCGTTTGCGGAGAACTGGCTGGCGCGCGGGTCGTTTGCCTATACCCGCGGCAAGAACAAGGACAACGACACCTTCCTGAACTCGATCCCGCCGGTTCAGGGCATCGTCGCGGTCGCCTATGGGACGGAACGCTGGGGTGCCGAGGTCTCGGCCAAATTGGCGGCTGCGCGTGACGACGTCGCCGCGACCACCGGAACGACGCAGGGCTTCAGGGCGCCGGGCTATGCGATCTTCAACGCATCGGCCTGGTGGAAGCCGATCCCGCAGATCGCCGATCTCGAGGTTCAGGTCGGCGTCTACAACATCTTCGACCGCAAGTATTTCGACGCGGTCAACGTGCCGACAGGCGTGCTGGCCCAGTCGCGCGACTATTACAGCGAGCCCGGCCGCACGGTGAAGGCGACGGTGAAGTACCAGTTCTGACAGCCCTGCGTTTCGAGACCCGGACTGTCACTGGCCGGCCCTTCGGGGCCGGCCTTTTTCGTCGGAATGTGGTCCGGGCCGTTGCTGCGACCTACTCCTCGAAGCGACCCGTGGAGTCTCGATTGCGCTCGTAGTGCCGCGCCAGCGGAAATGGCGGCAGCCAGGATTCGCGACGGATGGTCCAGCTTTCATAGGTCGGCATCAACTGGTCAGGGGCATCCAGCGATCCGAGATACACTTCGATCTCATCGGCACTGCGGGCGAAGACGGACGAGCCGCAACGCGGACAGAAAAACCGCCCTTCATAGTCGCTCGTTTCGCCGGTGATCGTCACCGCATCCTGCGGGAACACCGCGGCAGCATAAAACAACGCGCCATGATGCTTGCGGCAATCGAGACAGTGGCAGATGCCGACCCGGTAGGGGCGCCCCGAGGCCACGATCCGGACATTGCCGCATGAGCAGCCGCCGGTGAATCGGTCCATGCTGCGTCTCCTGCAAAGCGAGTGCGGTCGAAATGCTTACGACGAACCCCGGCGCCCGCGCTACTCTCCCTCGGCCGGCTTCGGCACGCGCAGCCGGCGCGGGCCTTCGGTCAGCGACTTGAACACGCCGCGCAATGTGCGGGCCTCCTGCTCGGTCATCGCCAGCCGATGCAGGATGTCGCGCAAATTGGCGGTCATGACCTGCTTCTTGCCGGGCGGGAAGAAGCCGCAGATGTCGAGTTCGTTTTCGACATAGTCGAACATCGACAGCACCGTGGCGCGGCTCGCTGGCGGCGACAGGTTGTGCTCGCGAAAGGGTGGCTCGCCGCCGGTCGCCTTGAACCATTCATAGCCGGCGAGCAGCACGGCCTGGGCGAGATTCAGCGAGGCGAAGGCGGGGTCGACCGGGAAGGTCAGGATCGCGTCGGCAAACGAGATCTCCTCATTGGTCAGGCCGATGCGCTCACGCCCGAACAGGATGCCGACGCGTTCGCCGGAGCCGATGCGCTCCGCCAGCGGCGGCATCGCCTCGGCCGGTGTCACGATGCGCTTCATCTGGCCGCGTTCGCGGGCCGTCGTGGCGAGCACATAGCTCAGATCGGCGATCGCCTCGGCCGTCGTCCGATAGAGCCTGGCGTTCTCGAGGATATGGCTCGCGCCCGAGGCCGTGGAGGTCGCGGTCTCCTTCGGGCTATCCCCGGCCGTCCAGCCGTCGCGTGGCGCGACGAGGCGCATCTCGGAGAGGCCGAAATTCGCCATGGCGCGGGCGCACATGCCGATATTCTCCGCCATCTGCGGCTCGACCAGAATGATGACGGGGGCAGGGGCCTGGACGGATGGGCGGGTGCGGTCGGTGCCGGAACCGGGCATGTCTTCGTGTCTCGTCATTCCCGGGCGAAATGCAGCGGAATGCCCGGCAATCCCCCGAAAGAGCCGGTCGGTCAAGCGACTTGGACCGTCATGCTCGCCCTTGTGGCGAGCATCCACGTCTTGACGCCCGGATCGAAGGAAGGCGTGGATGGTCGGGACAAGCCCGACCATGACGGAAAGCCTGCCTTCAGCCGGCCGCCGCCTCGACCGCACGGATCACTCGCAGCGTGTTGCCGCCGGCGAGCTTCTCGAGGTTCTCTTCCGACCAGCCGCGGCGGATCAGTTCGGCGATCAGGGCCGGGAAGACAGAGGTGTCCTCCAGCCCGTCGGGATTGATCCAGCCGAAGAAGTCCGAGCCGATGCCGACATGGTCGTGGCCGATGCGTTGGCTGAGATAATCGAGATGGTCGCAATACTGCGGCAGGGTCGCCTTCGGGCGCGGGCCGGACTTGGCGGCGATCTCGGCCTCGGCCTTCTCGTGGTCGATGCCCTCGGGAGACTTGCCGTAGCGGTCCTTGGCCGGCTTGTGCCAGTCGCGCGAGGCCTGGCTGATGAAGTCCGGCACGAAGGTCGCCATGACGACACCGCCATTGCCGGCGACGCGATCGAGCACGTCGTCGGGGACGTTGCGCGGGTGGTCGCAGAGCGAAAACGCGTTGGAATGTGACCAGACGACCGGAGCGCTCGTGACGTCGAGCGTGTCGTGCATCACCTTCGGCGAGACATGGGCGAGGTCGACGACCATGCCGAGCTTGTTCATCCGCCTGATCACGTCCTTGCCGAAGGCGGTGAGGCCGTCATTCCGGGGTGCGTCAGTGGCGGAATCGCACCAATCATGGCTGTCGTTGTGGCAGAGCGTCATCAGCCGGATGCCGAGGTCGTGATAGGCGTCGAGCGCGTCGAGCTCGTTGTCGAGCGCCGAGCCGTTCTCGATCGTCATGAACAGCGCGATGCGCCCCTCGGCCTTGGCGGCGGCGACATCGTCGGCGCTCAGGCCCGGGCGGAAAACTTGCGGATGGCGCTTCAGGATGTCCCGCATCAGCGCGATCTGGGCGAGCGCGAAACCGGCGGGCTTGGGGTGCTTGGGCGGGACATAGGCCGCGAAGAACTGGCCGGCGAGCTTGCCGGCCTGCATGCGCGGAATGTCGGTGTCGCCCTCGGCATGGATTTTTGTCAGGTCATAAGCGCCGACATCGCCCTTCGCATCGCGGGCGAGCCGGATGACATAGGGCAGGTCGTTATGGCCGTCGATCAGCGGGGCTCGGTCGAGCAGGGCCAGCGCCGCGGCGTAGGCATTGTCCTGGACGGGCGGTTTGGCGAGGGCCATGGCGCAACCTTGCATTGGAATCGACAGCGGAGACGATGGTGGCAGGTCGCGGGCGCAGAGGCGAGGGCACGTGGTGCAGGGGCGTCATGACGATGAAGCGCCGGCGCCGCGACGGAGAACCCCTCTCCTGTAAGGAGAGGGGCAGGGGTGAGGTGTCGGCCCCGGACCAGTGGAGCGAGAACATCCAAGCGAGGCAGCGGCAAGGGAGTGGATCAATGGTAGAACGGCCGGCCCCTCACCCTACCCTCTCCCTACGGGAGAGGGTTCCCCGCGCCTCTGACCGATGGCTTCCGTGCTGTCCTACCCGAACCGTGCCGGCGCGAAGGGAGTCGGGTCGACGAAGACCTTCTGGCCCGTGACCATCTCGGCGATCATGCGGCCGGTGACGGCTGCCAGCGTCAGGCCGTGATGGGCGTGGCCGAAGGAGAACCAGAGGTTCCTGTGCTTCGGCGCCGGGCCGATGATCGGCATCATGTCGGGCGTGCAGGGGCGGCGGCCGAGCCAGGGCTCGGGATCGATCCGGTCGCCGAGGGGGAACAGCGTCCGGGCGATCGGCTCGGCCCGCTCCAACTGGACTGGCGTCTTGGGCGCGTCGCGGTCGGCGAATTCGGCGCCGGTGGTCAGGCGGATGCCCTGCTGCATCGGCGCCAGGAAATAGCCGCGCTCGGTGTCGAGCGTCGGATGATTCAGCACGGCGTTGTTTTGCGCCTTGTAGTGCATGTGATAGCCGCGCTTGACCGCCAGCGGCAGCTTGTAGCCGAGCTTGCCCGTCAGGACATCGGCCCAGGGGCCGAGCGCGACGACGGCGTCGCGCGCGGTCGCCTTGGTGCCGTCCGCGAGGGTGACGCTCCACTCCGCGCCTTGCTGGACCAGGGTGGAGGCGTCACCGAGCGCGAGCTTGCCGCCGAGCTTTTCGAACAGCGCGACATAGGCCTTGGACAGGCCAAGCGGATCGATCACCGTCACGGGATCGGTCCAATGCAGGCCGCCGATCAGGCTGCCATGGTCGAGATGCGGCTCCTCGGCTTTCAGCGCTTCGATGTCGAGCGGCTTGTAATTCAAGCCGTAATCCCGGTTCCAGCGCGCGGCCTCGGCCAGGCGCTCGTCTTGCTGGGCGGCTGTACGGAAGACCTTCATCCAGCCCTTGCGGCGTAGCAGGCCGGTCGCGCCGGCTTCTGCCGCCAGCGTGTCGTGCTCGCTGACGCAATGCTCGATCAGCGTGGCGTATTTCCGAGCGATCGCCTCGTGCTGGGAGGCGCGCGAATGCATCCAGTAGGACCAGAGGAAGGGCGCGAGCTTGGGGATCGCATTCCAGTGGTAATGCGCGTCGATGGTGTTGTTCATCGCGTAGCGGATGAGCGCGCCGAAATCATGCGGGAAGCCGTAGGGGTAGACGCCTTCGCGCTGGATCAGGCCGGCATTGCCGTAGCTGGTCTCCTCGCCCGGCCCGCGCCTGTCGACGAGCAGCACGGAGCGCCCGGCTTTCTGCAGATGCAGCGCCACCGAAATCCCGACGATACCCGCGCCGAGAACGATCGTATCCGTCGCCATGACCTGCTCCTGCCAGTCCCCACCCCCGCAAAAATAGCTGTTTGCGCGGTGTTGTCAGCGTCGCGGCGCGTTTTTGCGCCGTATGGGCTGAAGTTCCGCAAGATTTGCGCCATCGGAGGCGCCAGGCCTCGCAACAGCCGGCAAAGCACGCTCATGACGCAATTTCCTGCCGACGCAGGGCGGGGCTGTGGCCATAATGGGTGACGCAAGGGTGGCGATCGGCCAGTGTCGGCCTCCCTTGGGGACGAGTCGGGCCTTTCATGTTCATGCGTATCGCCGCTTCACTGGCCGCCGGCCTCGCCTGGCTCGGGCGCTACGGCACGCAGGGCTTCGCGCTGTCGATCTTTCTCGGCTTGGCCCTGCCGCAGTTCTCGGCGGCAGCGCGGCCCTTGCTGCCCGTCACGATCTTCTGCTTCACCACCATCGTCTTCATGCGGGCGGATATCGGCATCATCACCGGCCTGCTGCGCCGGCCGGGCAAGCTGATCCTGACCTGCCTCTGGCTGGTGGCGGCACCGGTCGCGGTGATCGGATGTGCCTTCCTGATCGTCGGGCGCGACACGCTCGATCCGGGCCTGCTGCTCGGCCTCGCGATCCTGGCCGCGGCGCCGCCGATCATGTCCTCGCCGGCGGTTGCGATCATCTACGGCTTCGAACCGTCGCTGATCATTGCCGCCGTCATCATCACCACGATCGCCAGTCCCATCGTCGCTCCGGTGCTGGTCGAGCTTCTGGCCGGGTCGGCCGTGCCGCTCGACCGCTGGGCGCTGACGCTGCGGCTGCTGCTGTTCGTCGGCGGCGGCATGACGGCGGCGGCCGTCATGCGCTGGTGGCTCGGTATGATCAGGATCAGGGCCATGAAAGCCAATCTCGATGGCTTCGGCGTGCTGATGTATTTCACCTTTGCCATCGCGGCGATGGACGGGGTTACGCGCGCGGCTCTCGACGATCCCCAGCGGGTCGCGAGCTTCCTCGTCTGCGCCTTCGGTGTCTCGCTGATCGGGCTGGCCGCAAGCTATCTCGTCTTGCGCTTCCTGCGCCGATCCGAGCGCTTCATGGTTGGCTACGGCGCGGGCCAGCGCAATATGGGCATGATCGTCGCGGCGCTCGGGGCCGGTGTGGCGCCCTCGACCTTCCTGTTCTTCGCGCTGGCGCAGTTTCCGATCTACCTGATGCCCTGGCTGCTGCGCGGTCTGGCCGGGCGCATCCGTCGCGACGAAGCGGCTGCTGACGGCACCTGACGGCGCGACCTGACAAGCTGGCTTCGTCGTCATCGGAGCTGCGTCATGATCACCTTGTATTCTGGACCGCTGAGCCTGTTCGCCCGCAAGGTCGAGATCGCGCTGCGGGAGAAGGGCCTGGCCTTCGAGCGCATCATGGTGCCGTTCAACCAGACGACCGGCTACGATCCCAGGCACCCCGAAGTGCTGGCGCTCAATCCCAAGGGCCAGGTGCCGGTCCTGAGCGATGACGGGCTCGTGCTCTACGACTCGACGGTGATCATCGAATATCTCGACGAGGCCTATCCGCAGACCCCGCTCTACCCCGCGACGCCGGCCGAGCGGGCGCGCTGCCGGCTCGACGAGCTTTTCGCCGACGAAATCCTGCTGCAGGCGCTGAAGCCGCTGATGCACCGGCCCGGCCCGCGCAGCCTCGATCCGGCGCGGCGGGCGGCGCAGGATGCCGATGCGCTGATCGCCGAGGAGGTGCTGGCGGGCCATCACGCGCGCCTGGAGGAGAGGCTGGCGGGTCGCGAGTTCTTCGGGCCGATGCTGTGCGCGGCCGATATCGCATTGTTCATGGGGCTGCTGTTCGGCCGGCGGCTCGGCGGGCCATCGCTAGCGCCGCATCGCGACCTCTCGGGCTGGTTCCTGCGCCTGCTGGCACGCCCGGCCTTCGCCATCGCGGCAGCCGAGATCGCCGAGGCCGACCGGCGGCTCTCGGTGCCCGTCGCGATGCGCTGAGATCGTGTGGGACTTGCCGGAAAACCGCATTTCCCTTTGCCGGCCGATGCATTAAACCGCGCGGCATGAGCGCTCCCATCCGCATCGCCCCCTCGATCCTCTCGGCCGACTTCTCGAAGCTCGGCGAGGAGATCCGCGCGATCGACGAGGCCGGCGCCGACTGGATCCATTGCGACGTGATGGACGGGCATTTCGTGCCCAACATCACGTTTGGGCCGGATGTGCTGAAGGCGATCCGGCCGCACACCACGAAGCTCTTCGACGTGCATCTGATGATCGCGCCGGTCGATCCCTATATCGAGGCCTTCGCCAAGGCCGGCGCCGACCTGATCTCCTTCCATGTCGAGGCCGGCCCGCATCCGCACCGGACGCTGCAGGCGATCAGGGCGCAGGGCAAGAAGGCCGGTATCGTGCTGAACCCGGGTACGCCAGCCGGCGCGGCTGAAGCGCTGATCGAGGACGTCGATCTCATCCTGCTGATGACGGTTAATCCCGGCTTCGGCGGCCAGAGCTTCATCCATTCGGTGGTCGAGAAGGTCGCGCAGGTGAGGGCGCTGATCGGCTCCCGGCCGATTGCACTCGAGATCGACGGCGGCGTGACGCCGGAGACCGCGCCGCTTGTCGTCAAGGCGGGCGCCGATACGCTCGTCGCCGGCTCGGCTGTGTTCAAGGGCGGGCCTACGGCTTACGCCGCCAATATTGCCGCGATCCGCAAGGCGGCCGAGGCTGCACGCGGGCAGTGGGTTTGAGGTTTTAATCAGCCCTCATCCTGAGGAGCCGCGCAGCGGCGTCTCGAAGGATGATCCAGTGGGCGCTTTCTGGAGCATCCTTCGAGACGCGCTCCTGCGGAGCGCTCCTCAGGATGAGGGCTCGTGTGATGACAAGGACGAGACGATGATCCCGCGCTATTCCCGCCCCGAGATGGTCGCCATCTGGGAGCCGCAGACGCGGTTCCGGATCTGGTTCGAGATCGAGGCCCATGCCACCGACAAGCTGGCCGAGCTCGGCGTCGTGCCGAAGGAAGCCGCCGCGACAATCTGGGCCAAGGCGAAGGACGCGACCTTCGACGTCGCCCGCATCGACGAGATCGAGCGCGTCACCAAGCATGACGTCATCGCCTTCCTGACGCATCTGGCCGAGATCGTCGGGCCCGAGGCGCGCTTCGTCCATCAGGGCATGACCTCGTCGGACATCCTCGACACCACGCTCTCGGTGCAGCTCGCCCGCGCCACCGATATCCTCATCGGTGACGTCGATGCGTTGCTCGCGGCGATCAAGCGTCGGGCCTTCGAGCACAAGCTGACCCCGACGATCGGACGCTCGCATGGCATTCATGCCGAGCCGGTGACTTTCGGGCTGAAGCTGGCGCAGGCCTATGCCGAGTTCGATCGCTGCCGCGCCCGGTTGGTGGCGGCCCGCGCCGAGATCGCGACCTGCGCGATCTCCGGCGCGGTCGGGACTTTCGCCAATATCGACCCGAGCGTGGAGGCCTATGTCGCGCAGAAGATGGGGCTGAGTGTCGAGCCTGTCTCGACGCAGGTCATCCCGCGCGACCGGCATGCGATGTATTTCGCCACGCTCGGCGTGGTCGCCTCCAGCGTCGAGCGGCTCGCGACCGAGATCCGGCATCTGCAGCGCACCGAGGTCTATGAGGCGGAGGAGTTCTTCTCGGCCGGCCAGAAAGGCTCGTCGGCGATGCCGCACAAGCGCAACCCGGTGCTGACCGAGAACCTGACCGGCCTTGCCCGCCTCGTGCGCGGCATGGTCGTGCCGGCGCTGGAGAACGTGGCGCTCTGGCACGAGCGCGACATTTCGCATTCCTCGGTCGAGCGCATGATCGGCCCTGACGCCACCGTGACGCTGGACTTCGCGCTGGCGCGGCTGACCGGCGTCATCGACAAGCTGCTGATCTATCCGCAGAACATGCGCAAGAACCTCGACAAGCTCGGCGGCCTGCACAACTCGCAGCGCGTGCTGCTGGCGCTGACCCAGGCCGGCGCCAGCCGCGAGGAGAGCTATTCCATGGTCCAGCGCAATGCGATGCGCACCTGGGAGCATGGCGAGGACTTCCTGACCAACCTCAAGAAGGACAAGGACGTCACGGCGAAGCTGTCAGACACGCAACTCGAGGCGATGTTCGACGAAGGTTATCATTTCAAGCATGTCGATACGATCTTCGCGCGGGTGTTCGGGGAGCGTTGAGTGCATTGGCGGGGCCTCTTCGCGCGATTGAAGAAGCCGCCGGTCCGGCCGGAGCCGCCGGGCTACCGCGTCTACACGCATGCCTTCGATCGGGAGATCAGGCTCGACGAGCTCGATGGCGTTCTGGGCCCGATGTTGCCTCATCATGCGCGGGAACATGAGGCGCTGAAGACCGAGTACAGGGACGGGCTAGGGGCATGGCGCGCCTCGGCTAATATGAAAGCCGTGCTGTTCCGGAATGAGTTCTCGACGCTGGCGTCGCCAGAGTTGCGGGCCAGGACGGCCATAACGATCCTGCTCGATCTGTCAGGCTCCATGCGAGGACAGCGCATCCTGATGAGTCTTGCCGTCGTCGAGACCGTGGGCACCATGCTCAACGCGATGGGATTCGAGGTCGAAATTCTCGGCTACACGACGGCAACGTGGAAGGGAGGGCGTTCTCGCCTGCAGTGGCTGCGATCAGGCAAGCGAGCATGGCCGGGGCGATTGAACGATCTCCTGCACATCGCCATCGCAGCAGGCGGCGGCCGCGACAGCGTTCGCCTGACGGACTTTGCGCGTCTGCTTAGACCCGACCTTCTGAAAGAGAATATCGATGGCGAGGCCGTGATCTGGGCTGCCGACCGGTTGAGGCGGCGGGCGGCTTCCCGCCGCATCCTGATCGTCGTTTCGGACGGTGCGCCGGTCGACGATTCGACGTTGTCGGTCAATGGCGAGCGCATTCTTGCCGATCATCTCGCCGGCGTCGTCGGCGAGATCGAAAAGGATGGAAGCATCGATCTTGCCGGAATCGGAATCGATTACGACATCAGCCGATTCTACAGACTGGGTCATTCCGTATCGACAGCAGACGAGATGCTGGAAGCCAATTTCTCGATATTCCGGTCGATGTTCGCGCTTGAGCCTCAACCGACCTTCTGGGACCTAGAAGCTGAATGAAAACCTCCGACGCCGACATCCTCATCATTCCCGGCTGGTCCGGCTCTGGGCCCGATCATTGGCAAAGCCGCTGGGAAACCCGGCTGACCACGGCACGGCGCGTCGAGCAGGAGGACTGGTACAAGCCTTCGCGTCCGGTTTGGGCGGAGCGTATCGTCCGGGCGGTGCGGGCCTCGACGCGGCCGGTCGTGCTGGTGGCGCATTCGGCCGGAGTCAGCGCGGTCGCCCACGCAGCCGAGCAGCTGAAGCCCGGCGAGGTCGCGGGGGCCTTCCTGGTCGCACCGGCGTCCGAGCGAGCCAAGGGCGCGATCCCCGGCATGGCCCAGGACTTCATCCCGCATCGTCGTGAGATCCTGCCGTTCCGAAGCGTGCTGATCGCCAGCACGGACGACCCCTATTGCACGCCTGAAGAAGCGCGGGAGCTGGCGCAAGCCTGGGGCGCCGAGTTCGTCGATGCGGGCGAGAGCGGCCACATCAACAGTGAATCCGGCCATGGTCCCTGGCCGGACGGCCTGCTGCGTTTCGGCGGGTTTCTCAGGAGCTTGACGGCGGTTCCGCAGAAACCGATTCAGGGTTGAGGCGGCCAGGCTGCTTCGGCAGTTCGTTTTGTATCGAGCCGAGGCAGATGCTTCGAGGCTTTGCCATGACCGGCTGGAGCAGACATGTCCGAAAGTTGAAACGGGGAAAAGGCGATGACCGGCGAAACCATCGTTCAGGCGGCTTGTCATTGCCGCCGCGTGCGCTTCGAGGTGGTCCTGACCGACGGCCTGAAGAAGGCGCGCCGATGTGACTGCTCGTTCTGCCGCATGCGTGGGGCGGTCGTCGTTTCGGCGGAACGCGACGGCGTGCGGATCATCTCGGGCGAGGATGCCCTGGCCGAGTACCAGTTCAACACCAGGACGGCGAAGCACTATTTCTGCTCGGCCTGCGGCATCTACACCCATCACCAGCGCCGTTCGAACCCTGGCCAGTACGGCGTGAACGTCGCCTGCATCGAGGGCGTCAGTCCCTTCGATTTCCGGGAGGTCCCGGTCAATGATGGCGTCCGGCATCCCAGCGATCTCGCCCCCGGAGCAAAGGCAGGAATCGCTGGAACCCTGCGCTATGAGCCGGCCGGAGAGTGACGTCGGGATCACTTGACGCCTGCTTCATCCGACATTCTTGCATCGCCAAAACAAAACCGCCCCGGTTGCCCGGGGCGGTCTCGTTTCACGCGCTGGCGCGATCGGCTGTCGAGATCAGTTCTCGATATAGGTGACTTTGCCGTCGGCGCCCTTCTTCCAGGTGTACATGGTGTAGTCGGGGCGGGTGATGTCGCCCTTCTTGTCGAAGGCGAGGTCGCCGATCACGGTCTTGACGGGCTGGCCGCCCTTGAGCGCGTCGGCGATCTTCTTGGGGTCGACCGAGTTGGCGCGCTTGGCGCCTTCGGCCATGACCTGCACGGCGGCGTAGCTGTACAGGGTGTAAGCCTCGGGCTTGAAGTTCTTGGCCGCGAACTTCTTGACGACGGCAGCCGCCTCGGGACGCTTCTGCGGGTCCGGCGGGAAGGTCATCAGCGTGCCTTCGACGCCGGGGCCGCCGATCGTGGCGAACTCGTCGGTGGTGATGCCGTCGCCGGAGATCAGCACGGCCTTGACGCCCTGGTCGCGCATCTGGCGCACGATCAGGCCGCCTTCGGTGTGCAGGCCGCCCCAGTAGATGTAGTCGGCGCCGACCGACTTGATCTTCGAGATCAGCGCCGAGAAGTCCTTCTCGCCGGCGTTGATGCCTTCATAGAGCACGTCCTTGATGCCGGCCTTGGTCAGGCCCTTGCGGGTCTCGTCGGCGAGGCCCTGGCCATAGGTGGTCTTGTCGTGGATGACCGCGATCTTCTTGTCCTTGAAGTTCTTGGCGATGTAGGCCGCCGCGACTTCGCCCTGCTGGTCGTCGCGACCGCAGGTCCGGAAGGTGTTCCAGAGGCCGCGCTCGGTGATCTTCGGGTTGGTGGCGGAAGGCGAGATCATCAGGATGCCGTTCTCGGCATAGACTTCCGAGGCCGGCATGGTGACGCCGGAGTTGAAGTGGCCGACCACGAACTTGACGCCGTCGCCGACGAACTTGTTGGCGACGGAGACGCCCTGCTTCGGATCCGAGACGTCGTCGCCGATCGAGAGCACGATCTTCTGGCCGAGGATGCCGCCGGCGGCATTGATGTCCTCGATCGCCTGCTCGGTGCCATTCTTCAGCTGGGCGCCGAAAGCGGCGTTGGGACCTGTGATCGGCCCGGCGACGCCGAACTTGATCTGGGCATTGGCCACGCCTGAGAAGGCGAGGATCGCGCCGAGCGCGATGCTGCTCAACAGCAGTTTCTTCATGAGATGAGACTCCCCTGTATTGTAATCATGAACGGGCTGGATGGTCCGCCCGTCTCGGCGCGTGGTGCCACCGTGAAACGCAGTCTTGCGCGTTTTCAGGCGTCTGTCACGCGTCAAGCACACTGCCCATTCAGGCGATTTCGGCCTTGATCTGAGCTCCCGGGCGCGGTTTCCAGCTGAAGGGGCCGGTGCGCTCGAAGAGCCAGCTGTATTGCGTCGTCATCTGCCTGGCGCGGTTGAAGCGCCAGCCGGCGAAGCCGAAGCCCATCAGCACGATCGTGTCGATGATGTAGTAGTGCAGCGTCAGCAAGGTCGCCTGAAACAGGGCGAAATGGATGAAGCGCAGCACCAGGCCCAGAACCAGGATGTAGAGCACGAGCTGGATATTGGGCTTCCAGGTCAGCGCCACCGCGCGGCCGGTCATCCAGGCGAGCCAGCCGCCCATCACCACCGTCACCAGCAGGAACAGCCAGACCGTCGGTTCTTCGTAGAGGATGCCCTGCATGTCAGTGCCTCCCGCCTTCGAGATAAGCGGCGCGGACCTGCGGGTTGGCCAGGAGTTCCTGGCCCGTGCCGCTCATGGTGATGACGCCGTTGACCATGACATAGCCGCGATGGGCGAGCTTGAGCGCATGGAAGGCGTTCTGCTCGACCAGGAAGACGGTCAGCCCCTGCGTCTTGTTCAGTTCGCGGATCGCCTCGAAGATCTGCTTGACGATCAGCGGGGCGAGGCCCAGCGACGGCTCGTCGAGCAGCAGCAGCTTGGGGCGCGCCATCAGGGCGCGCGCGATCGCCACCATCTGCTGCTCGCCGCCCGACAGCGTGCCGCCGCGCTGCTGCAGCCGCTCCCTGATGCGCGGGAAGAGCGTGCAGATCGTCTCGAGGTCCTCGTCGAAATGGGCGAGGTCGCGGACGGCTGCACCCATCTGCAGATTCTCGAACACGGTCATGCGGGGGAAGATGCGGCGGCCTTCCGGCGACTGGGCGATCCCGAGCCGCGCGATCAGATGGCTCGGCATCTTCGTGATGTCGCGGCCCTCATAGGTGATCGTGCCCTCGCGCGCCTGCGGATTGCCGAAGATCGTCATCATCAGCGTGGATTTGCCGGCGCCGTTGGCGCCGATCATGGTGACGATCTCGCCTTCGCGGACGTCGAGATCGACCCCCTTCAGCGCGATGATCTTGCCGTAATAGGTCTTGACGCCGCGGACGGCGAGAAGCGGCGGGGCGTCGTTCTGCGGCACGGTTTCGATATGTGGACTGGCCTCGGTCACGCGATTCCGACCTCCGCTTCGACGGCCGCGACTTCGTCGTCGTCGACCCCGAGATAGGCTGCGATCACCTTCGGATCGGCCTGGACTTGCGCCGGCGTGCCGTCGGCGATCTTGGTGCCGTAGTCGAGCACGACGACATGGTCGGAAATTTCCATCACCACGGACATGTCGTGCTCGATCAGGAGCAGCGCCGTGCCGATGTCCTTGCGGATCGAGAGCAGCAACTCGTTGAGGTCGTGGCTTTCGCGCGGGTTGAGTCCGGCGGCCGGCTCGTCGAGGCAAAGCAGCACGGGATCGGTACACATGGCGCGCGCGATCTCGAGGCGGCGCTGGTCGCCATAGGGCAGATCGGCGGCCGGATCATCGGCGCGGTCGATCAGGTCGATCTTCTCCAGCCAGAACTTGGCCTTCTCGATCGCCTCCTTCTCGCGGGCCTTGTAGCCGCCGATGCCGAGCACGCCGAGGAAGGTGTAGCCCGAGGCGATCATCAGCGGGTTGTGCTGCGCGACCAGCAGGTTCTCCAGCACGGTCATGCCGCCGAAGAGCCGGATGTTCTGGAAGGTTCGCGCGACCTTGGCTTTCCAGGAGATCTGGAAGTCCGGCATGCGCTCGAGCAGGAAGCTCGCACCCGAATCCTGGGTCAGCGTGATCATGCCCTCGGTCGGCTTGTAGAAGCCGGTGATGCAGTTGAACACCGTGGTCTTGCCGGCGCCGTTGGGTCCGATCAGCGCCGTGATGTCGCCCTTGCGGGCCTCGAAGGAGAGGTCGTTGACGGCGGTCAGGCCGCCGAAGCGCATCGTCAGATGCTCGACCTGAAGCAGAGGAGCGGTTGCCATCAGCCGTGCCCCTCCTGAACCATGTCGGCCGAGATCGTCTTCTTCTCCTTCAAGAAGGCCGTCGGTTCGCGGGTCGAGATCAGCCCGCGCGGCTTCCAGATCATGATCACGACCATGGCAAAGCCGAAGATCAGCATGCGGTATTTCGTGGGGTCGAAATCGTTGCCGAAGATCGCCTTGAGCCATTCCAGTTCGCGCAACAGCTCGGTGCCGCCAATCATCACGATCGCGGCGATGGCGCAGCCCCAGAGCGAGCCCATGCCGCCGAGCACGACGATGGCCAGGATGATCGCCGATTCCATGAAGACGAAGGATTCAGGCGAGATGAAGCCCTGCCGCGCCGAGAAGAAGGCGCCGGCGAAGCCGCCGAACATGGCGCCGATCGAGAACGCGGTGAGCTTGGTGCTGGTGGTGTTGATGCCGAGCGAGCGGCAGGCGATCTCGTCCTCGCGCAGCGCCTCCCAGGCACGCCCGACAGGCAGGCGACGGAGGCGGAGCGACACGTAGGCGGTCAGCAGGGCGAGCGCCAGGATCAGATAATACAGGAAGATCGTGCGGTAGAGCGGCGAGAATTCGAGCCCGAAGCGCGCCGCGAAGCCCTCGTCGCTGGCGTTGAACGGAATGCCGAAGAAGCTCGGGCGCGGGATGCCGGAGATGCCGGCGTAGCCGCCGGAGAACTCGACCCAGTTGATCAGGACGAGGCGGATGATCTCGCCGAAGGCCAGCGTCACGATGGCGAGGTAGTCGCCGCGCAGCCGCAGGACGGGGAAGCCGAGCAGCATGCCCCAGAAGGCGGCGAGGATCCCCGACATCGGCAGGAGGATCCAGAAGGACAGGCCGAAATTCTTGGCGAGCAGCGCGTAGGAATAGGCGCCCACCGCGTAGAAGGCGACGTAACCGAGATCGAGCAGGCCGGCGAGGCCGACGACGATGTTCAGCCCCCAGCCGAGCATGACGTAGATCAGGATCTGGACGCCGAAATTATCGATCCATTTCAGCGCGCCGCCCCAGCCCGCCAGATTGATCGCGATGATCGGGAAGGTGACGAGGAAGCCCAGCCCGAAGAGCGAGAAGATCCGGGAGTTGCGCTGGAAGAAGGCGAAGGTGCCGTGCGGCAGGAAGCGCACGAGCGATTTGCGCTCCGACTTGCCCTGCTTGCGCAGCACGATGAGCAGGCGGCCGACGAAGACGATGACGACAGCCCAGGCGACCGCGTCCCAGCGCGGGTCCAGCACCAGGACATTGTCCATGTTCTGGCGCGTGCCCCAGGCGATGATCGGGATGCACAGGCCGAAGGTGACGAGCGCGGCAAAGCCGGCTTCCTTCACCGCGGCCTTCAGATCGCGCTGGGAAGCGGCCGGTGCCGGGGTTGCGGTCTTGGTGGCGGGCGTGGCCATGGCTTTCAGACCTTCTCGACTTCGGGACGGCCGAGAATGCCCGAGGGCATGAAGACGAGGACGATCGCCAGGATGCAGAAGGCGGCGACGTCCTTGTAGTCGATGGTGAAATAGGCCGACCACATCACCTCGATCAGCCCGATCAGGAGCCCGCCGATGACGGCGCCGGGCAGCGAGCCGATGCCGCCGAGAACGGCCGCCGTGAAGGCCTTCACGCCGGGGATGAAGCCGTCATTGAAGCTCACCACGCCGTAGAGCACGAGGTACATCACGCCGGCGACGGCTGCGAGCGCAGCGCCCATGACGAAGGTGATCGAGATCGTGCGGTCGACGTCGATGCCGAGGAGCGCGGCCATCTTGCGGTCCTGCTCGCAGGCGCGCTGGGCCCGGCCGAGCGGCGTCTTCTGGACGATGTACCAGAACGCCGCAAGCAGCACGGCGGTCGTCACGATGATGACGATCTGCTTGTAGGAGATCTGGACGGTGTAGGTCGCGCTGTCGATCAGCGTGATCGACTTGTTCAGCATCGGCGGCGTCGATTTGTTACGCGGGCCCTGCACGACCTGGACGAAGTTCATCAGGAAGATCGACATGCCGATCGCCGAGATCAGCGGGGCGAGGCGGAAGGAGCCGCGCAGCGGCCGGTAGGCGACGCGCTCGATCGCCCAGTTCCACAGCGAGGTGAAGAACATCGCCAGCGCCAGCACCACGATCAGCGCGACCACGATCAGCGCGGCCCCGAACCAGGAGGCGATCAGCATGAAGAAGATCAGCGCGATGAAGGCCGACAGCATGAAGACGTCGCCATGAGCGAAGTTGACCATGCCGATGATGCCGAAGACCATCGTGTAGCCGATGGCGATGAGGCCGTAGATCGACCCCAGGGTCAGCCCATTGATGAGCTGCTGCAGGAAAACTTCCATTGACGACGCAGACCCCTTGAACCTGCTCCCATTCTGTCCGCCGGCATGACGCCGGCGCATGTGGGATGCGATCACAGTGCAGAGCTACCAATGCTCGACGGTTTCGACAATCGCGCCGGGCCATAAAACTGTCAAAAGCAATCTGGCGTATTCTGCCTGTGGAATGAGCAGCCGTCTCTGCGGCGCGGCGGCGATTTCGCGCAAGATGATTGTGTTTCGGGCAAGCGCAAAGGCGTCCATCGCTGCTTCCGTCTCTCCACAAGCCGGAACCCAACTGCGCCTCCGTCATTGCTGAGGCATCGCAGGGAGGCCGTATATGGACGATCGCGGCGTTCGCCACCGCCATCTCGATATCGATGGATGCAGGCTGTTCCTGCGGGAAGCCGGCCCGCCCGACGCGCCTGTTCTGGTCCTGCCGCATGGCTATCCCTGCTCATCCTTCCAGTTTCGCCGGCTCATGCCCGCCCTTTCCGATCGCTGGCGCACCCTGGCGTTCGACTGGCCGGGCTTCGGCTATAGCGAGACACCCGAGCCCGGCCGGTTCGACTACGATTTCGATGGCTATGCCGGCACGCTGGCGGCGGTGACGGAGGCGCTCGGACTGAACCGCTACGCGCTCTGGCTGCATGACTACGGATCGCAGATCGGGCTTCGCCATGCGATCGCCCATCCCGAGCGGATTGCCGCGCTGATCGTGCAGAACGGCGACATCTATGAAGATGAGCTTGGCCCGAAATATGCGGCGATCAAGGCGTGGTGGGCGGACAAGAGCGCGCAGAAGCATCACCCGCTCGAAGAGGCGGTGAGCGAGGACGGCTTCCGGCATGAATTCATCGGCGAGGTCTCGCCACGGGTGGCTGCCGCGGTGCCGCCGGATCTATGGGCTCTGCATTGGCCGCTCATGGACACGCCGGTCCGCCGCCAGATCGCGATCGGGCTCATGGAGAAGCTCGAAGACAACCTCGCCTGGTTCCCGCGCTACCAAGCCTATCTGCGCCAGCATCGCCCGGCGTCGCTGATCGTCTGGGGCCCGCAGGACGGCTACATGCCGGCGGGAGCCGCGCGAGCCTATCTGCGTGATCTGCCGGAGGCAGAACTGCACCTGCTGGAGGATGCTGGCCACTGGCTGCTCGAAACGCATTTCGATGCAGCCCTGCCGCTGGTGCGCGACTTTCTTGGACGCAGCCTCGGCTGAGCCGGCGCAAGCCGGACCGCCTTGTCGTCAGACCTTGTCGGCCACCAGGTCTGCTACGGTCGCAATTGATCCATTCCGGGCAGGCGGGCGATCTGTTCGGACAGGAAGTCGACCAGCAGCCGGACCCGGGCGATTCCGGCGCGTTCCGGAACGATCAGCATGCTCAGCGGGACGGGCGGCAAGGAGTAGTCCGGCAGGATCGCTTCGAGCTGTCCGGCCGCGATGAGATCGTCGACGAGCCAGCGATGGGCCGGTGCGATGCCGCGCCCGGCGATGAGAGCCTCGCGCGCGGCCAGTCCATGGTCGATCCGAAGGCGGCCCTGGAAGGGGAGCGTGTGGCGCTCGCCGCCGGGGCCGTGCAGCACGAGCGTGTCGCTCCCCGCCACGTTCGACATCCGGATGCCCTCATGGACGGAGAGTTCCTGGGGGGAAGCCGGTCGTCCCCGCTTGTCAAGATAATCCGGCGCCGCGACGAGCAGGCGCCGGCTCCATCCCAGCGCTCTCAGCTTCATCGAGCTGTCACCGAGCGGGCCCAGGCGCAGCGCGACATCGCTGCCCTCGCGAACAAGGTCGACGCGCTCGTCGGTGAGGCTGAGGTCGACCCCGATATCGGGGTAGCGGTCCTGGAAGCCGAAGATCAGACGGCTGACATGCAGCACGCCGAAGGCGGCCGTGCAGGAGATCCGGATCGTGCCGGCAGGGGCGTCGCGCGTGCCCCGCGCCTCGGCGCCGGACTGCTCGACGAGGCGAAGAATCTGGACGCAGTTGGCGTAGTAGCGGCTGCCTTCGTCCGTCATGGTGACGCGTCGCGTGGTCCTGCTGAGCAACGGCACGCCGACCGCCTCTTCGAGCTCCTGCAATTGCCGCGTGACCGTCGACTGCCCGACGCCGAGTTCCCGCGCCACCGCCGACAGGTTGCCGCGTTCGGCGACGCGGACGAAGCTGCGCATGCGCTCGAGCGTGATGTCCGATTTATCCATTATTCGGCAAAATCATATGCATTAGCGTTGTGTAGCGGATGTCTACCGCGTTGCCTAGCTTGGGGCGATTGTCCAACACGGGATCGCCCACCATGAAAATCCTGCTCGTCTTTGCACATCCCGAACCCCGCTCGCTCAACGGCGCATTGCGCGATGTCGCCATCCAGGAACTTGAGGCCCAAGGCCATGAGGTGCGGGTGTCGGATCTCTATGCCGAGCGCTGGAAATCCGAGGTCGACCGCGCCGACTTTCCTTCGCTCGCGCCGGACGCGCGCTTTGTGCCCGTCGCGGCCTCCAAGAAGGAGTTCGAGGCCAATGCGCTGACCGAAGACGTCAGAGCCGAGATCGAAAAACTCCTGTGGGCCGATGCCCTGATCCTCCAGTTCCCGCTCTGGTGGTTCGCCATGCCGGCTATTCTCAAGGGCTGGGTCGATCGTGTCTTCGCCTACGGCTTCGCTTATGGCGTCGGCGAGCACAGCGACAAGCGCTGGGGCGACCGCTATGGCGAAGGCACCCTGGCGGGCAAGCGGGCGATGCTGATCGTGACCGCCGGCGGCTGGGAAGAGCACTACGCCGCCCGCGGGGTCAACGGGCCGATCGACGACCTGCTGTTCCCGATCAATCACGGCATCCTCTATTATCCGGGCTACGACGTGCTTCCGTCCTTCGTCGCCTATCGAGTCGATCGCCTCGACGCCGCCGGCTTCGAGGCGACGGCCGAGCGCTTGCGCGAGAGGATGCGGACGCTCGCGACCACCCCGCCCATCCCCTACCGGCAGCAGAATGGCGGCGACTATCTGATCCCCAGCATGCAGCTTCGCCCGGGGCTGAACGATCCCGGTGCTGTTGGCTTCATGCTGCATCTCGATGGAACGGAAGCGAGCGCGGCGCGCGAGACGAGGTGACGCGACCTGCCCCCGTTCCGGCTATCGCTTGCAGCGCCCTCCGGACGAAAGGGTGGCTATGGCCTGTCCGTCACCAGGAAGCCGTGGGCGAGGGGATCGCGGTCGTCGATGAAGATCGTGTTGTAGCCGGTCATCCGGGCCCAGCCCTCGATCGAGGGGATGATCGCCTCGAAGGGGCCGACCTGGGCTGTGGCCTCGACGCGGCCGCGGAACATTGTGCCGATGATGCTCTCATGGACGAAGTCGTCGCCGACGCTGAGCTTCCCTTGCGCGGCCCATTGCGCCATCCGCGAGGAGGTGCCGGTGCCGCAGGGCGAGCGGTCGATCGCCTTGTCGCCATAGAAGACGGCATTGCGGGCATGGGCCTCGGGCTTGGTCGGCGCGCCGGTCCAGAGGATGTGGCTCAAGCCATTGATCGCCGGGTTTTCGGGGTGGATGAACTGGTATTTCGCGTTCAGCGCGGCACGCAGCTTCGGACTCCAGCGCTGGATGTCGGATGGCTGGATGTTGGCGATGTCGGAGAAGTTCTGCTGGGGATCGACGATCGCATAGAAATTGCCGCCATAGGCGACGTCGACGGTGATCTCGCCGAGTTCCTCGATCTCGGCGGTCAGGCTGGTCGCGTGGAGATAGGAGGCGATGTTGGTGATGCGGACATTGTCGACATAGTCGCCATTGCGGGTGTAGCGCGCGGTGACCAGGCCGGCCGGCGTGTCGATCCTGAGCACGCCTTCCTCGCGCGGGGTGACGAGGCCGCGCTCCAGCGCCATCGTCACCGTGCCGATGGTGCCGTGGCCGCACATCGGCAGGCAGCCCGAGGTCTCGATGAAGAGGAAGGCGATGTCGGCGTCGTCGCGCGTCGGCGGGTAGAGGATCGAGCCCGACATGACGTCATGGCCGCGCGGCTCGAACATCAGGCCGGTGCGGATCCAGTCATATTCCGCCAGGAAATGCGCGCGCTTCTCGACCATGTTGGCGCCCTTGAGCGGCGGCGCGCCGCCCGCGACCATGCGGACCGGATTGCCGCAGGTGTGTCCATCGACGCAGAAGAAGGTATGAGTGCTCATGGGTTTGGCTCGGTCGGTTCTCTGATTGAATCAAAAGCGGCGCGGGCTGAACGGCGTCAGGTCGATCGCCGGAGCGCGGCCCGCGACGAGCGCCGCGACGAGATCGGCGGTCGCGGTCGATTGCGTCATGCCGTAATGGCCATGGCCGAAGGCGTAGACGACATGCGGGTTGCGGCTGGCGCCGCCGATGACCGGCAGCGAGTCGGGTAAAGAGGGGCGAAAACCCATCCAGAGCGTGCCGGTCTCAAAAGCCGGCAGTCCCTCCACGAACTGGCTCGCCTTGTCGTAGAGAATTTTCGTGCGGGCATGGTTGGGGGGCGCTTCCAGCCCACCGAACTCGACGGCGCCGCCAAGGCGCAGGCCGCTTTCCAGCGGCGTCATGACGAAGCCATGGCCCTCGAAGCCGACCGGTCGCGTCGTCAGCCCGGTCACGCCGGGGAAGCTGACATTGTAGCCGCGCTCGGTGTCGAGCGGCACCTTGTCGCCGAGCGCCACGGCCAGCGGCTTCGACCAGGCGCCGGCTGCGACCACCGCACGATCGACGACACGCTGGAAGCCGTCGCGACCGATCAGGGCAGGGCGCTCGCCCGTCGAGATGTTGGTGATCTCGGCCTTCTCGAAGGTCGCGCCGCGGGTCAGGGCCGCTTCGAACAAGGCAAGCGTGAGCTGGAGCGGGTCGCTGATATGGGCGGTGTCGGGGTGGAAGGCGGCGCCGACGAACTTGTCCTTGAGCGCCGGCTCGAACTGGCGCAGTTCGGCCGGGCCGATCATCTCGACCTTGATGCCAAACTGCGCCTGCCGCTTGGCGATCTCGCGGGCTTCTTCGAAGGCGCCGGCCTCGGTAAAGGCGTAGAGCCCGCCCTTGCAGTGGATATGGTGCTCCAGCCCGGCGCTTTTCGCCCTTGCAAGCCATGCCGGCAGGGCGCGCTGCTGCAGCGTGCCGATGCCCTGAATCGAGCGCTCATAGGCTTCGGGCCGCGCCGCCAGCACGAAGCGCAGCAGCCAGGGCAGGAGCTTCGGGAAATAAGCCGGGCGGATCGCCAGCGGGCCGAGCGGATCGAGCAGAAACTTCGGGACCTGCCGGAGGATTTTTGGGCTGGCGATCGGCAGGATGTCGGTATGGGCGATCCAGCCGGCATTGCCGCGCGAAGGGCCGAAGCCTGGACCCTCCTTGTCGAGGATCAGGACCTCGTGGCCCTCGTCGAGCAGCGCATGGGCGATGGCCGAGCCGACGATGCCCGCTCCGACCACGGCGACCTTCATAATGACAATTCCTTGAGGGCCAGTTCTTTCAGCGCCCCCGGCTGCTTGACCTCGATCTCGACGAAGGCGATCGGGTGCTCCGAGCCGTTCATGACGTCGTGCTCGATGCCGGCGGGACGCATATAGGCTTGGCCCTGCGCGAGCGGCACGTCGGTCGTCTTCGTGCCGTCATGGATGCGCAGCGTGCCCTCGACCAGCATCACGACGAAATAGGGCCAGCCATGGCTGTGCCAGCCGGTGACGGCGCCGGGTTCGAAATCCCAGCGGGTGATGCGGATCGCGTCATCGTCCTGCTGGACGGTTGGAATGGCGGGAACCGAACAGGTGAAGGCCATCGCGGTCTCCGGTCAGACGAGGGCGCATGCCGGGCGCCGGACAGCGCCTTGCGCAGTTATCAAGTTCTGCATCAGCGTCACCGGCGCGTCGAGCCTTGCGCGAGCCGTCGAGCCATCCGGCACGGTCATGGCGGAATGCTCCTTGCGCATCAGCCCGTTTCGCTTGCAGATTGCAGATGTAGCGTCCCAGCGCGATATGCAGGATTGATATATCAATGCCTTTCGATGCGTCAATCCAGGTTCGCAGGCGGGGAGGGAGCGCATGAACCTGCGGCCGGCCGCTGATCTCGGTCCCTATGACGACAGCACCCTGCCGTCTCAGCCCCAGGGGGCTCCGAGCCTGACCGAGATCGCCTATCGCAGGCTCGAGGAGGCGATCGTGACGCTGTCGCTGCGGCCGGGCGCGGTTTTGACCGAAGCGCAGATGATCGAGATGGTTGGTGTCGGGCGCACCCCGGTGCGCGAGGCGCTGATCCGCCTGGCGCAGCAGGGGCTGGTCGAAGTTCTGCCGCGCAAGGGCGTGGCGGTGGCCGGGATCAACGCCATCGACATCATGGCGGCGCTCGATGCGCGCGAGGTTCTGGAGCGCCTGATCGCCTCGGATGCCGCCAAAAGGGCCAGTCCGCGCGAGCGTATCGCCATCGTTGAGAAAGCCCGTGCGATGCGCGCTGCCGCCGTGGATGGCGACGCCAACGCCTATATGCGGCTCGACAAGGAGCTCGATGCGGCCGTCGCGGCCGCGGCGCGCAGCCCTTATGCGACCCGGGCCGTCGAGCCGCTGCAGGCCCTGATCCGGCGCGCCTGGTATCATTTCGAGCGGCAGGACGACCTGCTGCCCGCCGCGGGCCACCATGTTGCCTTCGCGCAGGCCCTGGCGACGGCCGATCCGACTGCTGCGATGGTGGCGAGCGACGCTCTGATGCTGCATCTGCGCAACGGGCTGCTGGCGACACTGGATCGCGAGTGAGAAAGGCGCCGGCATTGTCGCCTCGATTGATATATTTTACCGGCCCTTCGGTTACAGAACGCGTCCCTGCCTGGCTTGCCGGCGATTCTGGCTTTTCGGGGCAGAAACCTCTACATGACCGGCAACCCCGCCCTTGCTGGCCAGCCGGACTGCGATGACAAAACCCCTTCGACCCGTGCGGGGGCCTGCGCCCGATGCACCGCTGTTTCGCGACGCGATGGCGCGGGTGGCGAGCGCCGTGCACGTCGTCACCACGATCGGCCCGGAGGGGCGTGTCGGGCTGACTGCGACGGCCGTTGCCTCGGTCTCGGATTCGCCGCCGACGGTCCTGGTCTGCATCGCGCGTCCCAGCCGCACGCTGGCGGTGATCGAGGCGAGCGGCGTCTTCTGCATCAACACGTTGCCGGGCGACGGCGCGGACCTGGCCGAGATATTCGCCAGCCGTCGCGGGATCGACGGGGAGGCGCGCTTCACGGAGGGCGATTGGGGCACGCTCACGACGGGCGCGCCCGCACTGCGGGAGGCGGTCGCCGCCTTCGACTGCCGGCTGACGGCGGTCCACGACATCGCCAGCCATCGTATCCTGATCGGCGAGGTCGTTGGTCTTGGTGGCGCAGGGCGGGAGCCGGCCGAGACGACCAGCCTGATCTATCGGAAGCGACGCTTCGAGTCGGTGTAGCGGGGGAGGCTCAGCCCTGCGCGGCTTCCGCCTCCATCTCGGCGAAGACGCTGGCTGCCTCTTTGAAGGCGTGGTTCGAGGCCGGGACGCCGGCATAGATCGCCGTCTGCAGCAGCACCTCCTTGATGTCGTCGCGGCTGAGGCCGTTGTTGATGGCGCCGCGGACATGGATGCGGAACTCGCCCCAGGCGCCGAGCGAAGCCGCGATCGCCAGCACGATGATCGAGCGCTCGCGGCGGATCAGGCCCGGCCGGTTCCAGATGTCGTTCCAGGCCGTGCGGGTAATGAACTCCTGCCACTCGCTGTTGAACTCGGTGATGCCGGCGCTGGCCTTGTCGACGTAAGCCGGGCCAAGAACGGCGCGGCGGGTCTTCATGCCCTCCTCGTAGCGGGTCTTGTCGTCCATGGGGTCTCCTCAGGCGGTCAGCAAGTCGGCGGTCAGGAAGTCGAGCACGGCCCTGGTGAAGGCCTCCGGCTGCTCGAGATTGGAGAGATGGGCGGCGTCGAGCTCGACCGTGCGCGATCCCGGAATGGCCTCGGCGATCAGGTGTCCGGCCGCCGGAGGCGTCGCCGGATCGACCTTGCCGATGATCACCAGCACCGGATTGACGATGCTGCGGATCGGCTCGCGCTGGTCCATGTCGCGGATCGCCGCGCAGCAGGTGGCGTAGCCGACCGCCGGCGTCGTGGTCAGCATCTCGCTGACCGTCGCCACGGTCGCAGGGTCGCTCTGGCGGAAAGCGGGGCTGAACCAGCGCTCCAGCGTGGCCTGGACGATGATGGCCATGCCCTTGCTGCGCACCATCCTGATCCGGCCGTTCCAGAGATCGGGCGGGCCCATGCGGGCGGCGGTGTTGGCGAGCACGAGCCGGCCCATGCGCTGGCGGGCATGGGTCGCGAGCCATTGCCCGACCATGCCGCCTTTGGAGACGCCGCACCAATGCGCCTTCTCGATGCCGAAATGGTCGAGGATGGCGAGCGCATCCTGGCCGAGTGCGGCGATCGAGACCGCACGGTCGGTCGCGACGGAAAGCCCGTGTCCGCGCGAATCGTAGCGCAGGACGCGGAAGTGCTTCGACCATTCCGCGATCTGCGGCTCCCACATGCCGAGATTGGTGCCGAGCGAGTTCGACAGCATCAGCACGGGGGCGTCGGCCGGCCCGTCGAAGCGGATGTTGAAGGGCTCGCCCGCAATGGTCTCGATCGGCATCGGCGTCGTCTCCGTCGTCCTGTCTGTCGCGCTTGCTGCGCGGTGATCTTATTGCGCGGTGATCTTGCCGTCCGCCGACAGCAGAAGCCAGCGGCCGGCAAGAGCGGCCTGTTCTGAAGCCGGCAGACGCAAGGCAGGCGGCGTCGGCCAGCCCATCTCGCGCGCCACCACCAGCCCGAGCAGCAGGATGGCGTCGGGCGCGTCCATCAGCAGCGCGGCGGGCGCCTTGCCGGCATGGACCAGTTCGAGCAGCACGGCGGACGCCGATGACGAGCCGATCGTGCCCGGCAGGGCCAGCACGGTGCCGGCGATGTCTTCGCCAAGCTGCGGATGGCGCGCGTCGATGATGGTGCCGGAGCGCGGATCGACCCCGCCCCAGAAGCTGATTGGCGCCATCAGCGCGAGGCAGCGGCCGGAAACCTCGACACCAGGAATCAGGATTTCCGCGTTCACGACCATGCCTGTCGCTCCCTGACGAGGCGGCCGGCGACGGCACTCTCGACACATTCGCCAAGCGAGCCATAGGTCACGGCATAACCGGTCGTTCCCGGCGCGTAATGGGCGAATTTACCGGAATTGGTCATCAGCACCGCGCCCACGATCTCAGGCAGGATCGGCGTGACGACGACGCAGGTGTCGATGACGAAGATCACCCCGGCCTGTTCCAGCGCGGCGCGGCGGCCCTGCGCCTCCAGCGGGCGCAGCACATGGCGGCCGGTATTGGCGTAGAGCGGCGCCGTCAGTCTGCGGCCGGCGAGGCGGCGTTCGACCTCGTCGATCTCGGCGAGCGAGAGATGCGGCGAGCCGATGGCGACGGCGTCGATGCGGTCGGTCTCTCCGGCGGTGGAAAGGCCCGACAACGCCTGCTGCACGAATTGGGGTGTCAGCGTCAGGGTCTCGCGGGGCGGCACGCCGCCGAGCACGGTGGCGGCGTCGGGCGCCTCGGGCGTCACGCCGGCGACATGAAACAGGCCGACGCCGCCGGCCGAGGCAGAAGCCGCGCCCAGCGCCTTGAGCCGGTCTTCCGTCGTGCAACCCTGCAGGCCTTCGATCACGGCGACGGCCGTGCCGGCCGCGCGGCCGAGGATCGTGCCCAGCACGGGGTAGAACACGTCCGAGGCGCGCAGCGCCCGGCTCAACCCGCTCGCATCGATCAGCAGCGTTGCGACGCGGTTCTCCGGACGATGAAGCCCGTAATCGGGCGCGATGCCGGCGATGGCGCAGGCGATGTCGAGGAAATCGCCATAGCGGTTGGTGCGGGCGCCGAGCACTGAATTGCAGAAGACGACGGCATTGGATTCGCCCCAGGCGACATCCGTCCCCTGCGCCGGCCGGTGCCCGGCCTGATAGGGCGCGCAGGTCCAGGAGGGCTCGCAGCCCATTGTCTCATAGGCACGCATCATCCGGGCCGCCATGTCGCGCTGATGCGGCGGCAGGCGGATCGCCGCGCAGCCGGCGGGCGAGAGCGAGCCGACGTTGAGCGTCGCGCGCACGCCGACGCGGGCCCCGCCCTCGACCAGCTTCTCGGCGAAAAGCGTGCCGGAATCGCCGTGATAGAGCGCGCCGTCGATATGGGCGGAGGCGACGGGAATCAGCCGCGGCGCGCCCATCAACCGGGCGGCCTGGGCGACGATGCGCATCGCCATGGCGGCGCCGTCCTGGCCGGCGGCGACGACCTGCTGTTCGGCTGTGAGGTCAACCACCGATCACCCCTGCGCAGGCGTCGAGGCGCGCGGCGTCGAAGGCGCCTCGCAGCGGGCGAGCACCCGGTCGATGATCGCGTCCGACGCGCCGCGATAGCTCGTCGGATCGAAAAGATCGGCAAGTGCGGCCGCGTCGATATGGTCGGTCACGGCCGGCATGCTGGCCAGGATCTCGCGCAGATGGCGTCCCTCGGCGATGGAGGCGCGGCTCGCCTCCTCGAGCAGGTGATGAGCCTTCGACTTGCCCAGTGCGGAAGCCAGGGCGATCGAGACGCGCTCCGACATGACCAGCCCTTGCGTGATCTCGATATTGGCGCGCATGCGCTCGGGAAAGACCTGCAAGCCTTCGATTAGGGTGACCATCTGTGCCAGCGCCGAGCCGGTGATGCGGAAGAGTTCGGGCAGCGTCGGCCATTCGGCGTGCCAACCACCGAGCGCGCGTTCGTGCTCGTGGGGCATCGCGGCGAGCATGGTGGCGACCAGGCCCGGCGCACGCTGCGCAGCCGCGAGGATCAGGGTACACACCACCGGGTTGCGTTTGTGCGGCATCGCCGAGGAGCCACCCTTGCCGGGCGCCTCGGGCTCGGCGAGTTCGCCGATCTCGGTCTGGGCCATGAGCGAGACGTCGCGTGCGATCTTGCCGAGATTGCCGGTGAGGATGCCGAGTTCCGCCGCCAGCCGGGCGTTGCGATGGCGCTGCGTGTGCCAGGGGATCAGGGAGGATGGTGCGCCCAGCGTCACGTCTACGAACTGCGCCTGGACACGCCCGGCATCATCACCCAGCGCGGCCAGCGTGCCGGCGGCTCCGGCAAACTGGACGACCGGCGTCTCCAGACTATCGTTCAGGATATGCCGGCTCTCCAGCAACGGGTCGAGCCAGAGCGCGGTCTTGACCCCGAAGCTGATCGGGACCGCCTGCTGAAGGAAGGTCCGGCCGATCATGGGTGTCGCGCGATGCGTCTCGATCAGCGGACGCATGGCATCAACCAGCCGGTTGAGCCTGATATCGATGAGCTTCAGCCCGCGGCCGATGACATGGACAAAGCCGGAATCGATGACGTCCTGGCTGGTCGCACCGTAATGCACCCATTTGGCATGTTCGGGGGATGCTGCGGCCACGCGGGCGGTCAGCGCCTTCACGAGCGGGATCGCGGGGTTGCCGGCCAGCGTCGCGGCCCGGCCGAGCTCGGCGATATCGTAGAGGTCGGGGTCGCATTGTCGGGTGACGGCAATCGCCGTACCCTCCGGCGCGACACCCTCGGCGTCCAGCGCGCTTGCGAGCATCGCCTCGAAACCGAGCATTCCGTGCAACAGCGCCCTATCGCTCATCGCCGAAGCCATTTCGGAATCGACGAAGAGCTCGCCGAACAGGCCGGGTGCGTTGGGGATCATCGGTGGCGTTGCGTCATGCGGCGGCTGCGGTCGGTCGTCACGCTTCGTCCTCTTGTGCCGATGGGCGCTTTCCGCTCATGGATAGGCGCGACAGCCTTGGATAGACCCGGGGCGGGGCCGGCTGCAACAGGAGCCGGAACTTTGCGGCACGGACCTGAGGGAGTAGCGCCATGGCGATGACGATGAATGGCGAGGTGACGCTGCCTGCCGGCATAGATACGGTCTGGGCCGCGCTCAACGATCCCGAGGTCCTGAAGGCCTGCATTCCCGGCTGCGAGCAGCTCAGCAAGGATGACGACACGCATTTCTCGGCGGTGGTGAAGGTCAAGCTCGGGCCGGTCAAGGCGAGCTTCAAGGGCAAGGTCGAGCTGGTCGATCTTGATCCGCCCAATGGCTACCGCATCCAGGGCGAGGGCGAGGGCGGCATCGCCGGCTTCGCCAAGGGCGGTGCGAAGGTCGCGCTGAGCGATGCCGGCGATGGCCAGACGCTGCTGCGCTACGATGTCGAGGCTCAGGTCGGCGGCAAGCTGATGCAGCTCGGCTCGCGGCTGATCGATTCGGTCTCGAAGAAGCTCGCCGACGAGTTCTTCGCCAATTTCGCCAAAGCGGTCGGCGAAGGCTGAGTCGCGCGCTCGGTCTTCGACTGGTCAGCGAAGGCTGAGCCGGTTGTCGCGATCAGCGCGAGGCCCGGCGGAGCGCGTTGAGAGCCGTGCTGACGGCCGCTTCCGCCGCGCCCACCTGCATGGCGATCCCGGTCGCGGCCGCATTGGCGCGGTCGATCGTCCGCGCGGTTTCCGCGAGGCTCCGGTTGACCTCGCTTGCGGCCGTGATGGCCTCCTCCGAGCTGGCGGCGACCTCGGCGGCATCATGCGCGATGGCGGAGGTGACCTGGCCCTGCTGCGACACGGCGTCCGAGATCGCCTGCGAGTTCAGCCGCATCTCGCCGATGGTCGAGCCGATGGCCGCTGCATGTCCGCCGCAGGCCTCCGCGCTTCCGGCGAGCTCCGCAATGTGGCGGGCGATGTCCTGCGTCGCGCTGGCCGTCTGGGTCGCGAGCGACTTGACCTCGGACGCGACGACCGCGAAGCCGCGGCCGGCTTCGCCGGCGCGGGCGGCCTCGATCGTTGCGTTGAGCGCGAGCAGGTTCGTCTGCGCCGCGATGTCCGCGATCATGCCGACCACGGCACCGATGCTGTCGGAGACCTGACGCAGGCGGGTGGTGGCGAGATTCATCTCGTCGGCGTCGCCCACCGCGCGGTTGGCGATCGAGAGGCTCTGTTGGGCCCGTTGTCCGATCTCGGCGATGCTGGCCGACATCTCCTCGGTGGCGGCAGCGGTCTGCGCCGAGCGCTCGCGCACCAGCAGCGATGTCTGTTCGAGCGATGCGACCTTGAGCGTGATGAAGGCCGTGGCACGGCGCGTATCCTCGCCCGACTGCCCGAACTGTGTGACCGCCTCTGCGATCGAAGCATCGATCACGCCGATCTTCGCCTTCAGCGCGGCGGCGGCCTCGTCGAGGATTCCGGCCCGGCGCTGCGCGTCGTCGGCACTGATTTCGTGGCCGATCGCCACGGCCGTGTTGGTATCGAAGGTCAGGATCCGTTCGATCAGGAACAGGTCCTTGTCCAGTTCCCTCGGGCGCAGGAAGTGACCGAAACGGCGCTTCCGGCTGAGACGGTTGATCAATGCCATGGCAATCGAGACGCGCGGGCGCGGGCCGAGCCCGGCCTGCAGTTCGAGATGGCACAGCGCTTCGGCCGAAGCGGCGTAAGCCTCTCCGAAATCCCCGGCGAACACGCAGCGGAAATGGCTCTTTTCAGCGGCATAGAGTTCTGCCGCGACAGGCTCGATCTGTTCCTGCAGGGCGGGATTGATGACCATCGCGCGGGCGAAATCGCTCTCCACGATCGCGTCGATCACGCGTGCGACCTCGGCGGCATAGAACGGCAGGCGCGACCGCTGGCGCTCGTCATAGCCGATCGATCGCAGACGGCGTTCCATCTGATCGCGGGTGGAGAGGGCGGGCCGATCGGCCATCGAGGCTGGAATCCTTGCTGGGAACAGCACGATGTCGCCTGCCGGTTAAAAATAGGAGAATGGCCCGGCGACCCTGCAACCGGGGGCCCTGCGGCGTCGGGATGAGAGATTTTGCCGAAATGGCGCGAAATCGTCGCCAAACACCACCCTCTCGCAATATGCCAGCGGCTTGACCGCGCAAAAACGCGGGTCCACATTCGGTTTAAAGCTGTTCCAAGGAGAAGCTGGCGCTCTGCCTGCGAGCAGCGCTCCCAGCGCGGCGCCAGATTATCTCACGCGCCGGGCGCGAGACCCGGATTTCAGGAGGAATTCCAATGGCTACCGTGTCCATGACGGTGAACGGCAAAGCCGTCACTGCGTCGATCGATCCGCGCACGCTGCTGGTGCAGTACCTGCGCGAGAATCTGCGCCTCACCGGCACGCATGTCGGCTGCGACACCAGCCAGTGCGGTGCCTGCGTCGTGCATATCGACGGCAAGGCGGCGAAGGCCTGCACGGTGCTGGCGGTCTCGCTCGAGGGTGCCTCGGTGATGACGATCGAAGGGTTGGCCATGAACGGGACCCTGCATCCGATGCAGGAGGCTTTCCGCGAGCATCACGGCCTGCAATGCGGCTTCTGCACGCCCGGCATGATCATGTCCGCCGTCGATATCGTGAACCGGCGCGGCCATGTGCTCGACGAGAAGACGATCCGGGAGGATCTCGACGGCAACATCTGCCGCTGCACGGGCTACCACAACATCGTGAAAGCCGTCGCCGCCGGTGCCGAGGCGATGGCCGGGCAGTCGATGGATCGGAAGGAGCCTCCGCGCCAGGCCGCCGAGTGAGACGCCGCAGCCCGCGCCATCCGCGCGGGCTTTGTCTTGGAATCATGACGTGCCCGTCAGAGGCGCGCTGAGGAGGAAAGCACCATGTCGGCCACCGGAATCGGCGCCTCAGTCCGCCGCAAGGAAGATCATCGCTTCATCACAGGCCAGGGCCGCTACACCGACGACATCAACCGGCCCGGCCAGGCCCATGCCTATTTCCTGCGTTCGCCGCATGCGCATGCCACGATCAAGTCGATCGACTTCAAGGCCGCAGCCGGCATGCCGGGCATTCTCGGTGTCTATACCGGCGACGATCTCGCAGCCGACAAGGTCGGCGGGCTGATCTGCGGCTGGATGATCCACAACAAGGACGGCTCGCCGATGCGGGCCGGAGCCCATCCGGCGCTGGCGCAGGGCAAGGTCCGCTATGTCGGCGACCATGTCTGCGTCATCGTCGCCGAGACGCTGGCGCAGGCGCGCGACGCGTCCGAGGCGATCGTGGTCGATTACGACGTGCTGACGGCGGTTGTCGATACGGCCAGTGCCGCCGGAGCCAAGACCGTGGTCCATGCCGAGGCGCCCGACAACACGGTCTTCAACTGGCATCTCGGCAACAAGGACGAGACCGAAGCCGCCTTCAAGGCGGCAAAGCACGTCACCAGGCTCGACATCGTCAACAACCGCCTCGTGCCGAACGCCATGGAGCCGCGCGCGGCCGTCGGCGACTATGATGACGGCGATGGCGTCTTCACGCTCTACACGACCAGCCAGAACCCGCATGTGGCGCGGCTCGTGCTTTCGGCCTTCATCGGCATCGCGCCGGAGAACAAGCTGCGGGTGGTCGCGCCCGATGTCGGCGGCGGCTTCGGCTCGAAGATCTTCATCTATGCCGAGGAGACGGTCTGCGTCTGGGCGGCGAAGAAGGTCGGGCGGCCGGTGAAGTGGAATTCCGACCGCACGGAGGCCTTCCTGTCGGACGCGCATGGCCGCGACCACGTCACCCATGCCGAGCTTGCGACCGACGCGGACGGCAAGATCACCGGTCTGAGGGTCAAGACGACGGCCAATCTCGGCGCCTATCTCTCGACCTTCTCCTCCTCGGTGCCGACCTATCTCTACGCGCCGCTGCTGTCGGGCTCCTATGACATCCCGGCGATCTATGCCGAGGTCGATGCGGTCTACACCAACACCGCACCGGTCGACGCCTATCGCGGGGCGGGACGGCCGGAGGCGACCTTCGTGGTCGAGCGGCTGATCGAGGTCGCCGCCCGCCAGCTCGGCCGGGATCCGGCGAAGTTCCGGATGCAGAACTACATCAAGAAGTTCCCGCACCAGACGCCGGTGATCATGATGTACGATGCCGGCAATTACGGCGCGGCGCTGAAGAAGGCGCTCGAGATCATCGACTACAAGGGCATCGGCAAGCGCAAGCGCGACTCCGCCCGCAACGGCAAGCTGCGCGGCATCGGCTTCTCCTCCTATATCGAGGCCTGCGGCATCGCCCCCTCGGCCGCCGTCGGTTCGCTTGGTGCCGGCGTCGGCCTATGGGAATCGGCCGAGGTCCGGGTCAATCCGGTCGGCACGGTCGAGGTTCTGACCGGCTCGCACAGCCATGGCCAGGGCCATGAGACGACCTTCGCCCAGCTCGTCTCCGACAAGCTCGGCATCCCCATCGAGAACGTCTCGATCATCCATGGCGACACCGACAAGGTGCAGATGGGCATGGGCACCTATGGCTCGCGCTCGGGCGCCGTCGGCATGTCGGCGATCTTCAAGGCGGTCGACAAGGTCATCGCCAAGGGCAAGAAGGTCGCGGCTTATGTGCTGGAGGCCGACGAGGCCGATATCGACTTCGCGGACGGGCATTTCAGCGTCAAAGGCACAGATCGGAAGCTCGATTTCGGGTCGTGTGCGCTGCAGGCCTATGTCGCCCACAAGTTCAACGGGCAGGATCTGGAGCCCGGCCTGAAGGAGGGGGCGTTCTACGACCCGACCAACTTCACCTTCCCGGCCGGCGTCCATATCTGCGAGGTCGAGATCGATCCTGCGACCGGCGTCACGAAGATCGAGCGCTGGGCGGCGGTGGATGATTTCGGCAACGTGATCAACCCGATGATCGTCGAGGGCCAGGTCCATGGCGGCATCGCCCAGGGCGTCGGCCAGGCGCTGCTCGAAGGCGCGAAGTACAACAGCGACGGGCAGCTCGTGACAGCGAGCTTCATGGATTACTGCATGCCGCGCGCCGACGACCTGCCATCCTTCGAGGTCGGCATGACCGTCACGGCCTGCCCCTCCAATCCGCTGGGTATCAAGGGCTGCGGCGAGGCCGGCGCCATCGCCGCGCCGCCCGCCGTCATCAACGCCATCACCGACGCGCTCGGCCATGAGGACATCGCCATGCCGGCGACGCCGCAGGCGGTTTGGCGCGCTGCGCAGAAGAGCATCACGAGAATGGCAGCCGAATAGACGATTCACGCGTCATGGCCGGACTTGACCCGGCCATCTCTCTCCGAATGATGCGTCAGGGCACGCTCCGGATGAGATGCTCGGGTCAAGCCCGAGCATGACGGTTCTGGACACGAGCGGAGAACGACCATGTACGCCTTCACCTATCACCGCCCGGCCTCCTCGCGTCAGGCAGCCGGCCTCCTCGCCAAGAAGGAGGACGCCAAGATCCTCGCTGGCGGCCACACGCTGCTGCCGACGATGAAGCAGCGCCTGGCCGCGCCCACCGCGCTGATCGATCTCGGCGCCTGTGGCGATCTCAAGGGCATCGTGCGCAAGGGCCGCACCGTCGTCATCGGCGCGATGTCGACCCATGCCGAGGTCGCGGAATCGGCGATCGTGCAGGAGGCGATTCCGGGGCTTGCCTATCTCGCCTCGCACATCGGCGATCCGCATGTGCGCCATCGCGGCACGATCGGCGGCTCCGTCGCCAACAACGATCCGGCGGCGGATTATCCGGCGGCGCTGCTGGCGCTGGGCGCGACGATCGTCACCAACAAGCGCAAGCTCGTCGCCGACGACTTCTTCACCGGGCTCTACGAGACGGCGCTGGAGGAGGGCGAGATCATCACCAAGGTGGTGTTCCCGATCGTCTCCAGGGCGGGCTACGCCAAGTTCCGCAACCCGGCCTCGCGCTATGCGCTGGTCGGGGTCTTCGTCGCCAAGCGCGGCAGCGACATCCGCGTCGCCGTCACCGGTGCAGGCGAGGGCGGTGTCTTCCGCTGGCCGGAAGCGGAGGCGGCGCTCAAGGCCCGCTTCGCGCCGAAGTCGCTCGATGGGTTGAAGCACCCGGCCAAGGGCATCAATGGCGACATGCATGCCGACCCGGAATACCGCGCGCATCTCATCGGGGTGATGACCAAGCAGGCGGTGGCGCAGGCGACAGGCAAGTAGTCCCTCGTCCGGCATGAACCGGTGCGGTTCTGGGAGTTCGTCCTGACGGCCATGGTCGCGGAGCTGACGCCCGGACCGAATATGGGTTATCTCGTCGCGCTGAGCCTGGCGAAAGGCTGGCGCGCGGGAATGGCGGCAGTCGCCGGGGTCGCGCTCGGGCTGGCGGTGCTCGGGCTGGTGACCGCGCTGGGTTTCTCCTTCGTCAGCGCGCAGTTTCCGCTGGCGGCGTTAGGTCTCCGGTTCGCTGGCGTCGCCTATCTGCTCTGGCTGGCCTTCGATGCATGGCGCGATCCGCCTGCCGGGGTCGGCGAGGACCTTGTCCTGTCGTTCCGGCGGGGATTGCTGACGAATCTGATCAATCCCAAGGCCGCGGTGTTCTATGTCGCAGTGTTACCGCTTTTCCTCCCGGCGCAGCCGCTGCGCGAAGAGCTTCTGCTGCTGACTGCGACCTTCGTCCTGATTGCGACCGCGATTCATGCCGCGCTGGTGCTGGGAGCGAGCGGTGCCCGCTCGCTGCTCTTCCATCCGGCGCGCGAGCGTGCGATCCGTCGCTGTGCTGCGGTCAGCATGGCCGCCGTGGCGCTGTGGTTTGGATGGTCGACCCGATAATGCCGGTGGCCTGCCCGACTTGCGGCAGGCCCGCTGCGACTGGACGCTGATCGATGCCCAACAAGACCGCGCTCCCCACCTCCATTGATGCCACGCTCACCCTCCTGCAAAGTCAGGGTTATGTCGCCGACCGTGCGCTGGCGACGGTGCTGTTCCTGGCGCTCAGGATGAAGCGGCCGCTGCTGCTGGAAGGCGAGGCCGGCACCGGCAAGACCGAGATCGCCAAGGTTCTCTCGGCCGCGCTCGGGCGCAAGCTGATCCGGCTGCAATGCTATGAGGGGCTGGACCTGGCCTCGGCCGTCTATGAGTGGAACTATGCGGGGCAGATGATGGCGATCCGGCTGGCGGAAGCCGGTGGCGCAACCGGCGACCGGGAGCGGCTCGAAGGCGACATCTTCTCGCAGAAATACCTGATCAAGCGGCCGCTGCTGCAGGCGCTCGAACCGCAGGAAGGCGGTGCTCCGATCCTGCTGATCGACGAATTGGACCGCACCGACGAGGCCTTCGAGGCCTTCCTGCTCGAGGTTCTGGCGGATTCGCAGGTGACGATTCCCGAGCTCGGCACGATCAGGGCCGCCGAGCCGCCGATCGTGATCCTGACCTCGAACCGGACCCGCGAGATTCATGACGCGCTGAAGCGGCGCTGCCTCTATCACTGGGTCGGCTATCCCGACGCTGCCCGCGAACTCGCGATCCTGAAGGCGCGCGCGCCGCATGCCCCCGCGAAGCTCGCCAGGCAGGTGGTGAGTTTCGTGCAGGCGATCCGCAAGGAGGAGCTGTTCAAGGCGCCGGGCGTCGCCGAGACGCTCGACTGGGCAACCGCGCTGGTCGAGCTCGACGCGGTCGCGCTCGATCCCGCGCTGGTCTCCGATACGCTGGGCGCGCTGCTCAAATACCAGGACGACATCCAGGCGATGCAGGGTTCGAAGGTCAAGGAACTGCTGGATCAGGCGAAGGCGGAGGCGAGGGGATAGTCTGCACCATTCCCGAGCGAGACGCAGACCCGGATCTCTTGCAAGACATGGTCGGCCCAGGGCCTGATCGTGACGGGACGGCAACAAAGGAAAAGCGCGATGAACAGCGACATCAAGGCGATCGAGGCTGCGACCCGGACTTATCTCGACGGGCTCTATGAGGGCGATGTCACCAAGCTCGCCCATGCGTTCCATCCGACCAGCGCGCTGACGACGGTGCAGGAGGACGGCACCATCACGATCGTGCCGCGCGAGGCCTGGCTCGCGGCGGTCAAGGGCCGGCCGTCGCCCCACGCTGCCGGCCTGCAGCGCGACGACCATATCCTGACGATCGATCTCGTCGGGCCGACGCTGGCGCTGGTCAAGGTCAAATGCCAGATGCCCCCGCGCTACTTCACCGACCTGCTTTCCTTCCTCAAGGTCGAGAGCAAATGGCAGGTCGTGCAGAAGGTCTTCATGACCGAGACGCGGGCGTGACGTCCGGCCTCCTGCTTCCTCCAGCCCTCATCCTGAGGAGCCGCGCAGCGGCGTCTCGAAGGATGTTTCAGAGGGCGCTGGAGCATCCTTCGAGACAAGGGCATTCGCCCGCTTCTCAGGATGAGGGCTGGAGGGAGGCGACAGGTCTCTCATGACCGGCAAGCTGCCGGAAAACGTCGCCTATTTCGCGCGGGCGCTACGTATCGCGGGCCTGCGGGTCGGTCCGGGCGCCGTGGTCGAGGCGGTCGAGGCTCTGGCCGATGGCGCGCTCGGCGAGCGCCAGGATGTCTACTGGGCGTTGCACGCGATCTTCGTGAAGCGGCATGAGGACAGCGTCGTCTACGACCAGGCCTTCGCGCTGTTCTGGCGCCGGCGCAACCTGATCGAGAAGATCATGGCGCAGATGTCGCCGGTGTCGCCGGCTGCCGACAGCGCGCCGCAAAAGGAGGAGGCCGGCGCGTTGCGCGTGGCCGAGGCCTTCGCCCCGCCCCGACGCGATGAGGATGCGCCAGTCGAGCTGACGGAGCTGACGGCACAGCTGACCGTGTCGGACCGCGAGATGCTGAAATCGCGCGACTTCGCCCAGATGAGCGCAGCCGAGATCGCGCGCGCCAAGCAGTTGGTCGCGGGCCTCAGCCTGCCGGATGATCTGGTCGCAACGCGACGCTTCCGGGCCGCCCATCGCGGCGCCCGGATCGACCCGCGGCGGACCTTCCGCCAGTCGCTGCGAGGAGGAGGCGGAGCGATCGACCTCGCTTTTCGTGAGCGGGCCGAGATTCATCCGCCGATCGTGGCGCTGGTCGATATCTCCGGCTCGATGGCCGAGTATTCGCGGATCTTCCTGCATTTCCTCCATGCCGTTACCGAGAAGCGGCGGCGGGTGCATTCCTTCGTCTTTGGCACGAGGCTGACCAACATCACGCGCTCGCTACGCGCGCGTGATCCGGACGAGGCGCTGGCACTGGCAGGCAAGGCCGCGCCCGACTGGGAGGGCGGCACGCGCATCTCGACGGCGCTGCATACGTTCAACCGGGTCTGGTCGCGGCGGGTGCTGGGCGGCGGGGCGATCGTTCTGCTGTTCACCGATGGGCTGGAGCGCCATCTCGACGGCGAACTCGCCTTCGAGATGGACCGTTTGCACCGCTCCTGCCGGCAATTGATCTGGCTGAACCCGCTCTTGCGCTTCGAGCAGTTCGAAGCGCGCGCCAGCGGCATCCGCACGATGCTGCCGCATGTCGACTCGTTCCGGCCGATCCACAACCTCGCGGCGATGGCCGATCTCTGCGCGGCGCTGTCGGTTCATGCAGAGCGGCAGAGCGATCCGCGCCAGTGGTTGAAGAAAGCCGGATGAGGCATGATCTCAAGCGCGTCGCAGCAGCGAAAGTCCGCATCATGATCTCCACCGACACCGACATCCTCACGACCGCCGAATCCTGGGCGAAGTCCGGCCGCTCGGTAGCGCTCGCCACGGTGATCGAGACCTGGGGCTCGGCACCGCGCCCGGTCGGCTCGCATCTCGTCATCGACGGGGAGGGCAACTTCCTGGGCTCGGTCTCGGGCGGTTGCGTCGAGGGCGCGGTCGTCGAGGAAGCCGTGGACGTGATCGCCGATGGCAAGCCGCGCACGCTCGAATTCGGCGTCGCCGACGAGACGGCCTGGAAGGTCGGGCTGTCCTGCGGGGGACGGATTCGGGTTTATGTGGAAAAGGTGAACTGATGGCCTCCTGGGAAACGCTGCTGGCCTTCGCGACGCTGACCCTCGTCGTCGCCTATTTTCCCGGTCCGGCGCTGCTCTACACCGCCGCGCAGACCTTGGCGCATGGCCGCAAGGCCGGCTTCATGGCGATGCTCGGCATTCATCTCGGCTGCTATCTGCATGTCTTCGCCGCCGCCTTCGGCCTCTCGGCGGTCTTCACGCATGTGCCGGAACTGTACGTTGCCGTGAAGCTGGCGGGTGCGGCCTATCTCATCTGGCTCGGCATCGGCATGATCCGGTCGCGACTTGCCGCTGCCGACGCACCGGTCGCGCCGCCGAAGACGGTCAAGCGCGCGCTGATCGATTCCTTCGTCGTCGAGGTGCTGAACCCCAAGGTCGCGCTGTTCTTCATCGCGCTTCTGCCGCAGTTCGTCGATCCGGCTGCGTCGCTGCCGGTCTGGGCGCAGTTCCTGATCCTCGGTACGGTCGTGAATCTCGTCTTCTCCTCGGCGGATTTGCTGACGGTTCTGGGCGCCTCGGCCGTGGTCAAGACGATGAAGACGACGCAGGCCGGTTTCGCTTTTGGACGCTGGCTCGGCGGCTCGCTGATGATCGGGCTCGGCCTCAAGCTGGCAACGGACAAGGGCTGACGCGATGGATTTGCCCATTCTGGCTGCGCTCAACGCCGAGCGCGCCGCGCGCCGCGCGACGGTCCTGGTCACCGATGTCGCTGATGGCGTGCAGAGGCTGGTGAAGGCCGCCGACATCGCGGCCGACCCGCTGGCCGAGGTGCTCGACAAGCAGTTGCGCATGGCCAAGAGCGCGATGGTCGAGGTGGACGGGCAGCAGGTCTTCCTGACCGTGCAGGCGCCGCATCCGCGCGTGGTCGTCACCGGTGCCGTGCATATCTCGCAGGCCATGGCGCCGATGGCGAAGCTGCTCGATCTCGACCTCGTCATCATCGATCCGCGCAGCGCGTTCGCCACGCCGGAGCGCTTTCCCGACGTGACGCTGCTGACGCAGTGGCCCGACGAGGCGATCGCGACGCTGGGTCTCGACGCCTACACCGCGTTCGTGGCGCTGACGCATGATCCCAAGATCGACGATCCCGGCCTGGAGGCGGCGCTGCGGTCGGACTGCTTCTATATCGGGGCGCTGGGCAGCCGGAAGACACATGGTCGCCGCGTCGAGCGGCTGACGGCGGCCGGTTTCAATGATGCCACGACCGCTCGCATCCATGCGCCGATCGGGCTCGACATCGGCGCGGTCTCGCCGGCCGAGATCGCGCTGGCGATTCTGGGCGAGATCGTCTCGACGCTGCGCGGTCCGCGGCGCAAGCCCGTTTGAGCGGCGACCCGTGAAATTCGGACCCGTACCCATCGCGGAGGCTGCCGGCGCCGTCGCCGCGCATACGATCCGGGCTGGCGACACCATCATCAAGAAAGGTGCTGCGATCACGGCCGAGGCTGCAGCCAAACTGGCTGCGGCCGGCGTCGCCGAGGTCGTTGCCGTGCGCTTCGAGCCCGGCGACATCGACGAGAACGCTGCGGCGAAGCGGCTCGCTGAGGCGCTGGCCGGGCGCGGGGTGGTGACGGAGGCCGCCTTCACCGGCCGGGTCAATCTCTTCGCCGAGGCTGCGGGCGTGCTTACCATCGATGCGGCCGCCATCGACGCGCTCAACCGGGTCGACGAGGCGATCACGGTCGCGACGCTGCCGCTGATGAAGCCGGTCGTGGCGGGCGAAATGGTCGGGACGGTCAAGATCATCCCCTATGGTCTGCCTGCGGCTCTGGTCGAGCAGGCCCTGGCGGGGCTGGGCGGAGCGAGGCCGGTGGCGGTGTCGCCCTACCGGCCGCTCTCCGTCTCGGTGATCTCGACGCTGCTGCCCGGCCTCAAGCCCTCCGTGGTCGATAAGACGCTGCGCGTAATGGCGGAACGGCTCGCGCCTGCCGCCGCCACGCTCTCCGTGGACCGCCGCGTACCGCATGAGGCTGCCGCGCTGGCGCAGGCCATCGCCAAGGAGGCGGCCAGCTCGGCCGACATCATCGTCGTCTTCGGCGCGTCGGCGATCACCGACCGGCGCGACGTGATTCCCCAGGCGCTGCTGGAGGCAGGCGGCCGGATCGAGCATCTCGGCATGCCGGTCGATCCCGGCAATCTGCTGCTGATCGGCGAGCTTGCCGGCAAGCCGGTGATCGGCGCGCCGGGCTGTGCGCGCTCGCCCAAGGAGAACGGCTTCGACTGGGTGCTGCAGCGCTGCCTCGCTGGCATTCCGGTCACCCGCGCGGACATCCAGGCGATGGGCGTCGGCGGGCTGCTGATGGAGATCGTCTCGCGGCCGCAGCCGCGCGCTCCCGCGTTGCTGGAAGCCGCGCCGGTTGCCGGCATCGTGCTGGCGGCCGGCCGCTCGACCCGCATGGGGCAGGCCAACAAGCTGCTCCAGAGCGTGCGCGGCAAGCCGATGCTGCGCCATGCGGTGGAGGCGCAACTCGCGTCACGGGCCCGGCCGGTGATCGTCGTGACCGGGCATCAGCACGAGGAGATTGCGGCTATGCTCGCGGGGCTCGATGTCGCGCTGGTCCACAACCCTGATTTTGCCAGCGGGCTCGCCAGCTCGGTCAGGGCCGGGCTAGCGGCCTTGCCGGGGACCGCGCCTGGCGTCGTCGTTTCGCTCGGTGACATGCCCAATGTCACGGCGGGCGTGATCGACCGGCTCGCCCAGGTTTTCGCCGAGAGTAGCGATGCGCTCGCGGTGGTGCCGACGCTGCTCGGCCAGCGCGGCAACCCCGTATTGCTGGCGCGGGCGCTGTTTCCCGAGGTTGAGAAACTCGACGGAGACCAGGGCGCGCGGCGCCTGCTCGATGCGGCCGGCGACGCGATCGTCGAGGTGCCGCTGGACGACCCGGCGATCGCGCTCGATGTCGATACGCCCGAGGCGCTGGTGGCGTTGGAGCGTTAGGGCTTCTCTCAGCGCTGCCAGTGCACGCCCAGCGTCGCATAGGCTTGCGAGGGATAGTCGCTGGTGCGCTGCCAGCCTCCGGAGATGCGCCAGTTCAAGCCGAGGAACCGTAGGCCTGTCAGGTGCAGGCCTAGGCGGAGCTTGTGATAGTCGCGGCCCCGATAGGCTTCGATCTCGGGTCCGAGATGCACGCCATCGAGATGGAAGCCCTGCGGTACCAGCCAGCCTGGCGCGACACGGCCCCAGAGCCGGCCGTCGAGCGTCGAGACATAGGCGCTGGCCTGAAGCATGGTTCCTTCGCTCGGCGTCATCCAGAGATCGCCGTGGAGGCGTGCGCCGTAGCGGCCGGTGATGACGGTTCCGCGTGGCTCCTCGCGCTGCTCGCCCTCGTAGTCGGAGCCAGTATAGAGCGACAGAAAGGTGTCGCCGATGCGCCATTCATAGCCGATCAGGGCCTGCGCCTCGCTCTTATAGGCGATGCCGCGCGGACGCTGGCGCCTTGCGTCCTCCTGTGCGCCGCCGATCTTCAGCATGGTCCGGAAACCGCTCGTGGCGAGTCCGCCGCCGATCGCCGCCTTCAGTCCGGCGGAGACGAATGTCTTGGTCGGACCGGCTTCGAGCGAGCCGAACAGCACGCTCGACAAGGGCGAGCGCTCCTCGGTCTCCGCGTCATCGGCGATGGCGGGCGACACCAGCATGGCCGCGACAATAGCGGCCAGCCTCGCGGCTCCAGCGATCGCACACCCATACGCCACGCAACGCCCCCCTGCGCCGGATCCGGGCAATCCGACGCGGACCCAATTGCAGCAGGCTGGCAGGAGGCTTGCAAGCTTTTGTTAACCAAGCGGGCGCAGCCTCGTCTCTGGAACTGGCTAAGCTTTCATCGTGTGCCGACGAGGGGAGACGGCGATGGCGACCACGGATTTCATGCGGCAACTGGCAGGTTACGGCCTGACCACGGCGACGATCCTCTATCGCATGCCGGATCACCAGAGCGTGCTGCAGACCTATGTTTGGCAGAGCTACGATCTCGCACCGCGCTTTCCGGCGCTGCACGATTTCCTCGATTTCTGGAAACGCGAGCTCGACGGTCCGCTTCATTCGGTGACGGTGGCGCATTCGCACCTGATCCGGCCGGCCGAGATCATCAACGTCAATGGCGTGCTGACGCTGCATTGAAGGGGAGCCAGTCCCCCGTTTTTGCGTGATGCGTCCCGCGCCTGCTCGGCTTGTTGCACGGGCGCGGCGCGTGCTAGGCCGCTGCTCCTGTCACGGCCCGGCCTGATCCCTTGTCATCACCCTTGCGCACCTCCGGCCTTCTCATGGCGCTCGCCGCCCTGCCTGGAGAGCGCATCGCGGTGGGCTCGATCGTCGCTGCCCTGAAGGACCGGGCCTATGCGTTGCTCGTGGTGCTCCTCGGCCTGCCGAACTGCCTGCCGATGCCGCCGCCGATTCCGCTGGTCTGCGGCCTCGTGCTGGCCTTCGTTGCGGCGCAGATGCTGGCGGGGCGGGTCACGCCGTGGCTGCCTCCGACGCTGCTGGCGCGCAGCATCGGCAAGCCCGAGTTGACACGGGCGGTCGGTCGGGCAATGCCGGCGCTGACTTGGCTGGAGCGCTTCTCGCGGCCGCGGCTGACCATGCTCGGCGGCGCCTATGCCATTCCGGTGCTGGGCCTGCTGATCCTGGTCCTGGCGCTCGGCCTCGTGGTCGCGGCGCCTTTCATCGGGCAGATCCCGCTGGGGCTTGCCGTTTGCCTCGTCGGTCTCGGATTGGTCGAGCGTGACGGTGTGCTGATCATCATCGGTGCGGTCTTCGGCGCCTTCGGCCTCGCGCTGAGCGCCGGCTTCGCCTACGCGATCTTCAGCGGGATTCACGAACTCTTCTTCTGAGCCCGGCGGAAGGGCTCACGAAGCGCGCCTCCGTCAGGCGGCCGCAAGAGCCTCGGCGAAGGGCTTGTCCAGCGCCAGCAGGCGGTCGATCTCGTCGGCAGGCACGCCCTTGGAGAACAGGAAGCCCTGCAGCTCGTGGCAGCCGATCGCCTGCAGGAAGCGATGCTGCTCGGCCGTCTCGACACCCTCCGCACAGACCCGCAGGCCCAGCGCCCGACCGAGATGGGCGATGGAATGGACGAGGATCGCGGACTCTCCGGTGGTCTCCATGTATTCCAGGAAGGAGCGGTCGATCTTGATCTTGTCGAAGGCGAAGCGGCGCAGATAGATCAGGCTCGAATAGCCGGTGCCGAAATCGTCCAGCGCCAGCCCGACGCCATGAGCACGCAAATCCATCATCGCGACTTCGGCGGCATCGGCGTCGTCGACGACCACGCCCTCAGTCAGTTCGAGCTCGAGCTGCGTCGGGTCGAAGCCGGTCTCGTCGATGATCCGGATGACGTTGGCGACGAAGTCCTTGTGACGGAACTGGATCGGCGAGACGTTGACGGCGAGGCGAATGCCTTCCCAGCGCTTGGCCTCGATGCAGGCCCGGCGCAGCACCCACTCGCTCAAGGGCACGATCAGGCCGCGCTCCTCGGCGATGCCGATGAACTCGGCGGGCGGCACCATCCCGTGAATCGGATGGTTCCAGCGTACCAGCGCCTCCACGCCGACGATCGTCGCCCCGTCGACCGAGACCTGGGGCTGGTAATGCAGCACGAGCTCGTCATCGGCGATGGCGCGGCGCAGATCCTCCTCGACCATGCGCTTGAGCGCCAGCGAGCGGTTCATCTGCGCCTCGAAGAAGGAGAAGCGGTTGCGGCCGCTGTTCTTCGATTGATAGAGCGCCGTGTCGGCCAGCCTCAGCAGGTCCTCGCGATCGATCGCGTCCTGCGGTGCCAGAGCGATGCCGATCGAGCAGCCGATGGTCGTGGCAACCCCCATGATGATGAAAGGTTCGGTCAGGCTCGCCAGGATGCGCTCGCCGAGCGCGGCGCAGCCGGCGGGGAAACGCCCATGGGTCTGGATGATGCCGAATTCGTCGCCGCCGATGCGCGCCACGGTGTCGCCGCCGCGGACGAGCTTCGACAGCCTTTGTGCGACCTGGCGGATCAACTCGTCGCCGGCGGTGTGGCCGTAGGTGTCGTTGACCGCCTTGAAGCGGTCGAGGTCGATCAGCATCACGGCGAGGCCGGTGCCATCGCCGTTGCGGCCGATCTGCGTCAGTTCCTGGTCGAGCCTGAGGTCGAAGGTGCGTCTGTTTGGCAGGAGAGACAGTTCGTCCTGCCCCGCGAGGCGTTGAATCTGGCTTTCCCGGATGGCGATCTGGTGAGCCGCTCCACGCAGGCGATGGATCACGAAGGCGAAGATGGCGCCGAATAACAGACCGACGCCGGCCAGCGCCCAGACGAACTGGCGCAGCATGGCGTCGCCAGGACGGTCGGGCGACCAGCTCAGCCAACCCTTGATCGTTCCGTCCGCGGCGGGCAAAGCCCGCCTCGAGAGCGGATCGGCCGGCATGTCGGAGACGACGCGGACATTCGCCACGCGGTAGCGCTCGGACAGCTCCGCCAGCATCGCGTCCGTGAAGCGCCGGTAGCCGACGATCTTCATCGGCCCGATCAGCCGGGAAATGAGCGAACCCGGGCGCGGCACCACGTCCATCATCATGATGGTGATGGTCTCATAGCCGTCGTGGCTGATGGTCCATGAGGCGTTGCTGTGGCCACCATGAGCGCCGGGTAGCTTCTGCAGCGGCGGGTTGGCCGGCTTGTTCGTCCCTGGCAGCGCCGCGGTGAAATGCCTCAGCCCGTCATAGCCGGCCTGTCCCGCCGGAGCGTCGCCCTCGATGCCGGCAAAGACCACGCCGGAAGGGGACACGACATAGGCGCCGTCGAATTCGAGAAAGCGGCTGCCGAGCCGCGCAAAGGCTGCCTGGAATTCGGCCAGGGGATCGGGGCCGGAAAATGCATTCTGCAGGTCGCCGGCCGCCGCCAGGCTTTGAAAGCGCAGTTCGCGCAGGCGCACCTGGCTCTCGATGGCCGCCTCGATGCGGTCTCGCTGGCGCTCGGCCTCAAGCCGGTTGGCATCGCCCGTAATCGCCACGATGACCGCGACGGACGCCGCCATGACCATCAGAAATGCACAGCCAAGGGTCGCGACGGTGCTTTTCAGCATCCGTGCGGATGCATCCGCGTTGGTCAACTTCGCGACGAAGGGCGACGACATCAACTGTCCCGGGGCGGCCACATTGAGCCGGACCATCGCAGGGGAATCTTGATATCCCGTTGACGCATCTACGCATCATGGACATTTCTCAGTCCATCGCGAGCACTTTGTCAGGCGCTTTTTGGCTCGTAGGGCGGCCTTGGAATCGCGGTATGGGCGGCCCGCAAGGCGGCCGACCAGCGCTCGCGCAGGTCGTGGAAATAGGGCTCGCCGGCCTCGATGCGGCGGTTGAGCTCGGGCTCGTCGGCATCGCGCCGCATCACGATCAGATCAATCGGCAGGCCGACGCCGAGATTGGAGCGCATGGTCGAATCCATCGAGATCAGGCCGACCTTGAGCGCGTCGTAGAGATGGGTCTTGTAGGTGATCGCCCGGTCGAGGATCGGCTTGCCGTATTTGTGCTCGCCGATCTGGAGGAAGGGCGCATCCATGCCGCATTCGATGAAGTTGCCGGCGCCGTAGACCATGAAGAGTCGCATCGGCTGGCCCTTGATCTGGCCGCCGAACAGCATCGAGACGTCGAACTTGACGCCGGCATCCTTCAGCGCCGGGCCGTCCTCGGACCTGACATGGCGGATCGCACGGCCGACCAACTGTGCGGCGCGGAACATCGAGGTCGCGCCCTGGAGCGTGTCGCTCTCGCCCGTCTCGGGATTGGGCAGGCCCTCATGCAGCAGGCTGACGACGGATTGCGTCACCGAGAGGTTGCCCGCCGTCATCAGCCCGAAGGTCCGGTCGCCGGGCCAGGAGAAGACGTGCAGCTTGCGGAAGGTCGAGATATCGTCGAGCCCGGCATTGGTGCGGGTGTCGGCGATCATGACGAGCCCGTCCTGCACGAGGATTCCGGCGCAATAGGTCAAGGGACTGATCCTGGCTTGGTTGGTTCAGGGACGCCGTGTCGTCGCATATCGCCCGTCTTGCCGCCAGTCGTCTTGCCACCGGTCGTGTTGCCGGCAGCCATTCGGCATGACCCGCGCTCTGCGGGCCACCAGCCTCACTGGTTGGACAAGCGCCCGCCCGCTTCGCGGGCGCTGACGGTCACGGCCAGAGCCTCGCCATCGCCGCCCTTGCGCGCGCCGCGCACCGGTGCCGCGTCGGCGTAGTCGAGCCCCGCCGCGATGCGGACATGGGTGTCGATCGGGCACAGGCCGTTGGCGGCGTCGAAGCCGATCCAGCCGTAATCGTCGAGATGCACCTCGGCCCAGGCATGGGCGCCGCTGGCATGGGGCAGGGTGGTCTGCGGGAGGGCGTCGGACTCCGCGACATAGCCCGAGACATAGCGCGCCGGCATGCCGAGATGACGGGCGCAGGCCATGAAGATATGGGCGATGTCCTGGGGGATGCCCTCGCGTGCCGCAAACGCCGCCGCCGCGCCGAGGCCGGTGCGCTGCCCGGTTTCGACGCAGGTTGTCTGCTCGTGCAGCGTATCCATCAGCGCATGCATCTTGGACAGCGGCGTGGCGGCGTCGCGCGTCGTGTCACTGGCGAAGCTGCGCAGCGCCTCGTCGGGGGTCGTCAGCAGAGTGTCGCGGCGGAAGACCTCGACGGGCACCCGCTCGATCATGCCGCGAACGACGCCGGCGAGATCGGTGGTTTCGATCAGCCCGTCGATCCGGATCGCCATCCCCGCGATCGGGCCGTCGGCCGAGAAGGTGTGGACGATGTTGCCGAAAGGATCCTGCGTCGCGCGCAGGCGGCCGTCGATATTGGGCTCGATGCGCCAGGACATGACGTGCTGGCCGTCATGGTCGCGCGGGGTCAGCCGCAGGATCTGCGTGATATGCCGGGCGGGCTCGGCATAGGCATAAGCGATCGAGTGGGAAATCTTGATCCGCATGGCAATCGCAAATGAGGGCAGCGAGGTTTTCTGTTCGGGGTGTCTCTTTAAACGCCGCCGCCGCGCGAAGCGAGCCTGCGGCACCGTGTCATTGCAGATACTGCTCGATGATCGTGCCGCCGAGCCGGTTGTTCTCGGTGATGAAGTCCTCGATGAACTCGTGCAGCCCGTGCTGGAAGATGTCCTCGATGCCGGTGCTCGACAGGTTGGCGAGCGTCTTGCGTGCCTGGCGCTGGGCGGGGCCCTGGCGGCCATAGGAATCGCCGAGCAGATCGAGGAAACGCGAGATGTTCTCGTAGCAGGCGGCGAGAGAACGCGGCATGCGCCGGTTCAGGATCAGCAGGTCGGCGATCAGCAGCGGCTTCACCGCCTCGCGATAGACCCAGTGATAGGCCGTCAGGGCCGAGACCTCGCGCAGCACGGTCGTCCACTGGAAGTAATCCAGCGAGCCGCCGACCTGCTCGTTGGCCGGCAGCAGGACATGGTATTTCACGTCGAGGATGCGGGCGGTGTTGTCGGCACGCTCGATGTAGACGCCGAGCCTTGAGAACCAGTAGCCGTCGTCGCGCAGCATGGTGCGATAGGCCGAGCCGTCGAAGACCAGCGAGACGTTCTTCACCCAGTCGAGGAAGCGGGCGAACTCCTCGCGGTCCATGCGCTTCTTCTCGAAGCGCTGCAGTTCGAGCCAGGCGCCGTTGAGCGCGTCCCACATCTCCGAGGTCAGTGCGGTGCGCACGCCGCGCGCGTTCGAGCGGGCCAGCGCCAGGCAGTTGCGGATCGAGGAGGGATTGTCCGGGTTGAAGGTCAGGAAATCGCAGACATTGCGCTCATTGGCCTCGCCATAGGCCTTGGCGAAGGTCTCGTCGCAGCCGGCCGTGGCGACGGCGCTCTGCCATTCGGTGCCGGCGCCGCCATAGGCGTGGGGCAGGTTGCTGAGCCGCATGGTGGCGTCGAGGATCCGGGCCAGGTATTCCGCCCGCTCGACATAGCGGGAGACCCAGTAGAGGCTGTCGGCGGTGCGCGAGAGCATAGTCAGATCGGGCCTTTTCGCGACGAGGCGGGACGTATCCGGTGAACGCTGCAACTGTATGCCGGTGCTGATGTCAGGCATCGAGCACCCAGGTGTCCTTGGTGCCGCCGCCCTGGCTGGAATTGACGACGAGGGAGCCTTCCTTGAGGGCGACGCGGGTCAGGCCGCCGGGCACGCAGGAGATGCCGTTGGCGCCCGAAAGCACATAGGGCCGCAGGTCGACATGGCGCGGCGCCACGCCCGAGGCGACGAAAGTCGGGCAGGTCGAGAGCGCCAGCGTCGGCTGGGCGATGAAGCCCTCAGGGCTCGCCTTGAGCTTGCGGCGGAAGGTCTCGATCTGCGCCTTGTTGGCGTGGGGGCCGACCAGCATGCCGTAGCCGCCCGAGCCGTTGACCTCCTTGACGACCAGTTTCTCGAGATTGTCGAGCACATAGGCGTTGGCCTCGGGCTCGCGGCAGCGATAGGTCGGCACGTTCTTCAGGATCGGCTCCTCGCCGGTGAAGAACTTCACGATCTCGGGCATGTAGCTGTAGACCGCCTTGTCGTCGGCGACGCCGGTGCCGACCGCGTTGGCGAGCGTGACGTTGCCGGCCTTGTAGGCGCCGATCAGGCCGGGAACGCCGAGCACCGAATCGCCGCGGAAGACCAGCGGGTCGATGAACTCGTCGTCGATGCGCCGGTAGATCACGTCGACGCGCTTGGGGCCTTGCGTCGTGCGCATGTAGACGACGTCGTCCTTGACCAGCAGGTCGGAGCCCTCGACCAGCTCGACGCCGAGCTTGTCGGCCAGGAACGAGTGCTCATAGAAGGCCGAGTTGAACTGGCCGGGTGTCAGCAGGCAGATATTGGGATCGGACGGTGCGCTGCGCGGCGCGACCGAGCGCAGTGTCGCCAGAAGCTGGTCGGGGTAGTTGTCGACCGGCGCGACGCGATGGGTGGCGAACAGCTCCGGGAAGAGCCGCAGCATCACCTCGCGGTTCTCCATCATGTAGGAGACGCCGGACGGGGTGCGGGCATTGTCCTCCAGCACATAGAAGGTGTCGGCGTCGACGCGCACGATGTCGATGCCGGCAATATGGCAGTAGATGCCGTGCGGCACCTGGAAATCGACCATCTCGAGCTGGTAGCAGGCGTTGCGATAGACCAGATCGGCCGGGACGATGCCGGCCTTGATGCATTCCTTGGGGCCGTAGACATCGGCCAGGAACATGTTGATCGCGGTGACGCGCTGGCGCAGCCCGGCTTCGAGCTTGGTCCATTCCGGCTTGGTCAGGACGCGCGGGATGATGTCGAAGGGGATCAGGCGCTCGGTCGATTCCTCGTCGCCATAGACGGCGAAGGTGATGCCGATGCGCCGGAAGAACAGTTCCGCCTGGCTGCGCCTGAGAGCCAGCATCTCGGGCGGCGCTTCCTTCAGCCAGCGATCGAGCGCGTCGTAGGCTGGCCTCAGTTCGGCTCCCGAGCCGGTCATCTCATCGAACGCGACCATGCAGGCTTCTTTCCCCATTTTCAGCAGCCTATGCGCATTCGCAGGCGTTCGGAAAGGGGGCCGATGGTCAGGGTCGCGCCGTGATCTGCCTAATACGCGGGCAATGTCGCTCCTCAGGCTTGGCTTATAGTCTCATGCGCGTCAGGCGCGCCGGTCGTCGCCGCACGATCAAGCCAGCCGAGCGCGAGCCTGGCTCGCCGCTCGGACTTGCGAGCCGATATGGCGGTGCGCGCGCTCAGGCTACCGCGGCGATATTGCCCACGGGCTGGCCGGACTCCGACAGATCTGTCATCGCCGCCATGACGCCGCCGCTGCGATGCGGCACGCCTGCGGCCGCGAGGCCCATTTCGACGCCCGACAGGGCGCCGAGGAGCATCAGTTCGTTGCACTCGCCGAGATGCCCGATGCGGAAGACCTTGCCGGCAACCTTGCCCAGCCCCGAGCCGAGCGAGATGTTGTACTTCTCGAGCGCGATCTTGCGATATCTGTCGGCGTCATAGGTCGGCGGCATCATCACGGCGGTCAGCACCGGCGACTGCTCGGCCGGGTTCTCGCAGAGCACCTCCAGCCCCCAGGCCTTCACGGCTGCGCGGGTCGCGGAGGCCAGGCGCTGGTGACGCGCGAAGACGGCCGGCAGGCCTTCCTCATGCAGCATCGCGATGGCCTCTTTCAGGCCGTAGAGCAGGTTCGTGGCCGGGGTGTAGGGGAAGAAGCCGCTCGCATTGATCTTCACCATCTCCTGCCAGTCCCAATAGGAGCGCGGCAGGGTGTTGCTCCGGGACGCGGCCATGGCCTTTTCGGAGACGGCGTTGAAGCTCAGACCCGGCGGCAGCATCAGTCCCTTCTGGGAGCCCGAGACGGTGACGTCGACCTGCCATTCGTCGTGCCGGTAGTCGACCGAGGCGAGCGAGGAGATGGTGTCGACCATGAACAGGGCAGGGTGGCCGGCACCGTCGATCGCCTTGCGGATCTCGGCGATGCGGCTGGTCGAGCCGGTCGAAGTCTCGTTATGGACGACCATCACCGCCTTGATGATGCGCGCCTTATCCTCGGCCAGCCTGGCCTCGATCGCGGCCGGATCGGCGCCGCGACGCCAGTCACCGGGGATGAAATCGACGGTGATGCCGAAGCGCGCCGCGATCTGGCGCCAGAGCGTGGCGAAATGGCCGGTTTCCGCCATCAGCACGGTGTCGCCGGGAGACAGCGTGTTGACGATGGCCGCCTCCCACGCGCCGGTGCCGGAGGCGGGGTAGATCACGACCGGCTGGCTGGTCTTGAAGATCGTCTTGCAGCCTTCGAGCACCTCCTTGCCCAGCGTCGCGAATTCGGCGCTGCGGTGATCGATGATGGGCATCGCGATGGCGCGCAGGATGCGGTCCGGAATCGGGCTCGGGCCGGGGATGTGCAGAAAATGGCGGCCCTGCTGCGTTGCCATGGCGGTGTCTCCCTGGGCGCGACGCATTGTGTTTCGTGGTGTTCCGGCCGGTCGCGTGGTGTCGATCTTTTTGCATTCATTTTTTAGGAATGCAACTGTATAGAGGAATGCAGATATGGCGCTGCCGATCTCGACAGCGCGCGCCTGTTCACGTAGCGAATGATGATGACAAGCATGAGCCCGGACCTGCAGGAGATCGACGCGCCGGCCCCCACGTCAGCCATGCCTGCTCATGGCGAGACGGTGCGGCCGGGCGGCTCCCTGCATGATGAATTGCTGGTCGCGCTGCGCGACTACATCGTCGAGGGCCACCTTGCCGATGGCGCGCGCATCCCCGAGCGCCAGCTCTGCGAGCGCTTCGGCATCTCGCGCACGCCCTTGCGTGAAGCGCTTAAGGTGCTCGCCGCTGAGGGCTTGATCGACCTGCTGCCCAATCGCGGCGCCCGGGTTCGCGAGCTCGGTGCCGAGGAGCTGCGCGAGCTGTTCGACGTGATGGGCGGCCTCGAGGCGCTGGCGGGGCGGCTTGCCTGCGAGCATATATCGGACGCCGAAGTGGCCGAAATCGAGCGCGTCCACCACGATATGTACCGGTTTTACCTGCGCCGCGAGATGCATGGCTATTTCCAGTGCAACCAGGCGATCCACCGCATGATCGTCGAGGCGGCGGGCAATGCGGCGCTCAGCGCGACTTATGCCAGCTTCGCCGGACGCATCCGCCGCGTTCGCTACTCCGCCAACCTCGCCAAGGAGCGCGATCGCTGGGGCGAGGCGATGCGGGAACATGAGATGATCCTGGACGCGCTGCGCCGGCGCGCCGGGAGCGAGCTCAGCGATATCCTATTCCTGCATCTGCGCAACAAGCGCAGGGCGGCGCAGGCCGAGGCTTCGGCGTAAAGCGCCGCGCTGACGAGCGGCCATCCCGAGCGCGAAGGCGCCGTTTGAGCTGCGGAGCCATCGAGGCAATCATTTGTCGACATATTGATAGCGGTGGAGATCTTTACGCCGATCATTTCGCAGTCAAATGCCGCCATTGCAATTTTCAGATTGAATGCAAAAATTATTGGTTCTAGGCTCCCTCCCACGACGCCATCAGAGCGCGACCAAGGGAGATTGGACACCATGAAGCAGCATTGGCTTGCCGCATCCGCCTGTCTTCTCGCAGGCGTGACGCCTGCTTTCGCCTGGGAGCCGACCAAGGCGATCGAGATCGTGGTGCCCTTTGCCGCCGGCGGGGCGTCGGACCAGATGGCCCGAACCATCCAGGGCATCATCCAGAAGAACACTTTCAGCAGCCAGCCGGTCATCGTCGTCAACAAGCCGGCAGCCGGTGGCGCCGAAGGCATGCTCGACATCCAGAAATCGGCCGGCGATCCGCATAAGCTCATCACCACCTCGAGCGGCGTCTTCATGACGCCGATGGCGACCAAGCTGCCGCTCAACTGGACCGAGTACACTCCCGTCGCGATGATGGCGCAGGACTCGTTCGTGCTCTGGGTCAATGCCAAGTCGCCCTATCAGACCGCCGGCGATTTCATGGCGGCGGCCAAGGCGGCGTCGCTGCCGTTGAAGCTCGGCGGCACCTCGTCCAAGCGCGAGGACAATCTGATCGTCTTCGCGATGGAAAAGGCCGGCGGCGTCAAATTCGCCTACATCCCCCATGCCAGCGGCGGCCAGGCCTCGACCCAGCTTTCGGGCGGCCATATCGAGGCCAGCACCAATAATCCGGCCGAGGACGTCGCTAATTGGCGCGGCGGCGCGACCAGGCCGCTCTGCGTCTTCTCGGACCAGAAGATGGCCTATACGACGCCGGTCGCGGACGGCAAATCCTGGGCCGACATCCCGACCTGCCCGTCGCAGGGGCTCAACGTCACCTATCAGATGCTGCGCGGCATGTTCATGCCCGGCAAGGTCACCAAGGACCAGCAGGCCTATTATGTCGAGCTGTTCAAGAAGGTCGCCGACACCGCCGAATGGAAGGACTACCTCGCGCGCAGCGCGCTGGTGCCCGACTATCGCGACGGCGACGCCTTCGTGCAGTTCCTCAAGGCCGACGAGGAGAAGCACGCCAAGCTGATGAGCGACGCCGGTTTCATGGCGAAGTAAGACTGATGGCTTGCGGGCGTCGGCCCGCGGTCAAAACACCATGTCATCCTGGGCGCCCGGAGGGCGTCCCGGGATCCATCGTGGAGCACCGTCCAGCCTTAGGATGGATCCCGGAATTGCGCGGCCTTGCCGCTTGTCCAGGATGACGGCGTCAGAGGTGATTGATGTCGATACAGACCGAAACCGGAACGGAGGCCCCACGCGGCCTCTCTCGCCGCCCCGTCGAACGGATCGTGGCGCTGGTCCTGATCGCACTCGCGGCCATCGTGCTCTACGATTCCTATGGCCGTGGCGCCGGCTGGGACAACGGGCCGGAGAACGGCTTCTTCCCGGCCCGCGTCGGCTGGATTTTCCTGGCCGCCTCGGTCTTCATCCTGGTGCAGTCGTTCCGCTCGCCTGTGGATGGGGTCTTCGTCAGCTATGAGCAGCTCGGGCAGGTGACCCGCGTGCTTGGGCCGCTGATCCTGTTCGTGGCGCTGATCCAGCCGCTCGGGCTCTATGTGGCATCGAGCGTCTTCATCCTCGTCTTCATGAGCATCGTCGCGACCTCGCGCTGGTGGTCGATCGTGCTGACGGCGATCCTGGTGCCGCTGGTCTGCTTCTGGGTGTTCGAGCTGCAGTTCCGCGTGCCGCTGCCCAAGGGCCCCCTCGAAACCGCTCTCGGCTACTGAGGTCTGACAATGGATGATTTCGCCTCGCTGATGGCGGGTTTCCAGGTCGCGCTGTCCTGGCACAATATCGGCTTCATGGCGGTCGGGGTGGTGCTCGGCATCGTCGTCGGCGTTCTGCCTGGCCTCGGCGGCCCCAATGGCGTCGCGATCCTGCTGCCGCTGACCTTCGGCATGGACCCGACCTCGGCGATCATCCTGCTCTCCTCGATCTACTGGGGCGCTCTGTTCGGCGGTGCGATCACCTCGATCCTGTTCAATATTCCCGGCGAAGCCTGGTCGGTGGCAACGACCTTCGACGGCTACCCGATGGCGGTGCAGGGCAAGGCGGCGGAAGCCCTGACGGCCGCCTTCACGGCGTCCTTCATCGGCGCGCTCTCGGGCGTGATCCTCATCACCTTCGTCGCTCCGCTGGTAGCGTCCTTTGCGCTGCGCTTCGGTCCGGCCGAATTCTTCGCCGTGTTCCTGCTGACCTTCTGCTCCTTCATCGGCATGGGCCGCGAGAACCGCGCGAAGATTCTGGCATCGCTCTGCATTGGCTTCCTGCTTGCGGCGGTGGGCCTCGATTCGATCTCGGGCGATCTGCGCATGACCTTCGGCTCGACCGAGTTGATGCGCGGCTTCGATTTCCTCGTCGTGGTCATCGGTTTGTTTGGCGTTAGCGAGATCCTGCTGACGGTCGAGGAAGGCCTGGTCTTCAAGGGCAAGCAGGCCAAGATCGACCTCAAGGTGGTCTTTCGGACCTGGGCCAGCCTGCCGCGCTACTGGGCGACGCTGCTGCGCTCGGCGGTCGTGGGCATGTGGATGGGCGTGACGCCGGGCGGCGCCATCGCCGCCTCCTTCATGGGCTACGGCATCGCCAAGCGCTTCTCGCGGAATCCCGGAAGCTTCGGCAAGGGCAATATCGAGGGCGTGCTGGCGCCTGAGACTGCCGCGCACGCGGCCGGCACCAGCGCGCTCCTGCCGATGCTGGCGCTCGGCATTCCCGGTTCTGCCACGGCTGCGGTCCTGCTAGGGGGGCTGCTGGTCTGGGGCCTGCAGCCCGGGCCGCTGCTCTTCATCGAGCAGAAGGAGTTCGTCTGGGGCCTCATTGCCTCGATGTATCTCGGCAACCTTGCCGGGCTCATCATCGTGCTCGCCACGGTTCCCCTGTTCGCGGCGATCATGCGGGTGCCGTTCTCCTATGTCGCCCCGGTGATCCTGATCGTCTGCGCCATCGGAGCCTATACGATCTCGAACTCGATCTTCGACATCTGGCTGATGCTGGGCTTCGGCATCATCGGCTATGTCTTCAAGAAGCTCGACTATCCGCTTGCCCCGCTCGTTCTGGCGCTGGTGCTCGGCGACCGGGCGGAGGACTCGTTCCGGCAGGCGCTGCTCGGTTCGGGCGGCAGCCTCAACGTCTTTGCCGCCAACGGCCTCGTCGGCACGCTGGTCGTGCTTGCCATGCTGCTGTTGCTGTGGGGGCCGGTGACGGACCTGATCGGCGCTGCGCGGGGCAAGGGGCGGCAGCCCGAGAAGCCGGCCGAGGTCGGCTGAAGCGATGAACCAGGCTTCGCTTTCAAAATCCCATGCCCGCAATCTCGGGCTGGAACGCCGTCTCGAACAGGCGCTGGAGGGCGAGGTGCGCTTCGACGCCTTCACGCGCGGGCGCTATGCCACCGATGCCTCGATCTACCAGATCGTCCCGCAGGGCGTGGTCTTCCCGAAACACGAGGCCGACATCGCGGCCAGCCTCCAGATCGCCGCCGAGCATGGCGTGCCGGTGATCGCGCGCGGCGGCGGCACCTCGCAGAACGGCCAGCCGATCGGCGCTGCGCTGATCCTCGACATGAGCCGGCATTTCAATGCGATCCGCGACTACGATCCGGCGGCGAAGACGATCTCGGTCGCACCGGGCCTCGTGCTCGAACAGCTCAATGCGCATCTCAGGAAGGACGGGCTGTTCTTCCCGGTCGAGCCCTCGACGGCGAGCCGCTGCACCATCGGCGGCATGACCGGCAACAACTCGTCAGGCGCGCGCTCGCTGCGTTACGGCAAGACCGTCGACAACGTCATCGCCATGAAGGCGATGTTCCATGACGGCGAGGCCTTCGCGCTCGGCGAGGCCGCGATCGGCGACAACAGCTCTGTGCGAGCGCGCGATCTGATGACGCGGATGCTCGCGCTGGCGGATGGTCATCGCGCCGAGATCGAGGCGATCTTCCCGAAAGTGCAGCGCCGCGTCGGCGGCTACAATCTCGATGAGTTGCTGCCGGCCAACCCGAACCTCTCGCATCTGCTGGTCGGCTCGGAAGGCACGCTCGCCATCACCACCGAGGCCACGCTCAAGCTCTCACCCCTGCCGACGCATCGCGTCATGGGCGTCTGTCATTTCCCGAGCTTTCGCGCGGCGATGGAGACGACCCGGCATATCGTGGCGCTCGGCCCGGTCGCGGTCGAACTGGTCGACAACAATGTGCTGGTGCTCGGCGCCGATATTCCGCTCTTCGTGCGCACGCTCGCCGACATCACCCGGGGACAGCCCAACTGCCTGCTGCTGGTCGAGTTCGCCGGCGACGACCTGGGCGAGTTGAAACGCGACCTCAGACGCCTCGACCAGTGCATGGCCGATCACGGCTTTCCCGACGCCGTCGTCGAGGTGGTCGAGCCAGCGCGCCAGAAGCCGGTCTGGGATGTGCGCGAGGCCTGCCTCAACATCATGATGTCGATGAAGGGTGACGGGAAGCCGGTCTCCTTCATCGAGGATTGCGCCGTCCCGCTCGACCATCTCGCCGATTATACCGACGCGATCACCGGGCTGTTTGCGCGCCATGGCACCCGCGGCACCTGGTATGCCCATGCCTCGGTCGGCTGCCTGCATGTCCGTCCGATCCTCAACATGAAGGACGAGGCCGGGGTCAAGGCGATGCGCGGCATCGCCGAGGAGGCCTGCGAACTGGTGCGCCGCTTCAAGGGCTCCTATTCCGGCGAGCATGGCGACGGCATCTCACGCTCGGAATTCGTCGAGCCGATGTTCGGCGGTCCGCTGACGCGCGCCTTCGAAGCGGTCAAGGATGGCTTCGATCCCGACAACCGGCTGAATCCGGGCAAGATCGTCCGGCCGCTGCGCATGGACGACCGTTCCCTGATGCGCTTTCCGCCCGGCTACGCCACGCCGATCCCGGCGAAGGCCGCCCTCGACTGGTCCGATTGGGGCGGCCTCGGCGGTGCTGTCGAGATGTGTAACAACAATGGCACCTGCCGGAAGATGTCCGGGGGCACGATGTGCCCGTCCTATCGCGCCACCAAGGACGAGACCCATGTCACGCGCGGCCGGGCCAATACGCTGCGGCTCGCCATTTCCGGGCAACTGGGGCCGGACGCGTTCACCTCGCCGGAGATGAAGCAGACACTCGATCTCTGTGTCTCCTGCAAGGGCTGCAAGCGCGACTGCCCGACTGGCGTCGACATGGCCCGGATGAAGATCGAGTTCCTGAGCCATTACCATGGCAGGCACGGCTTGCCGCTGAAGGAGCGGTTGATCGCCTGGTTGCCGCGCTATGCGCCCTGGGCATCCAAACTCGCCCCGCTGATGAACCTGCGCGACCGCATCCCGCTGCTGGCGCGGCTGAGCGAAAACTGGCTCGGCTTCAGCGCCCGCCGGAGCCTGCCGCTCTGGCGCAAGCCCTGGTCGCAAAACGGCAAGGTGGCGGTGTCGGCTGATGTGCAGGGTGACGGGCGTGACATCGTGCTCTTCGGCGACACCTTCAACCGCTATTTCGAGCGCGAGAATCTGGAAGCCACTGAGCGGGTGCTCGCGGCGGGCGGATACCGCGTCCACAAGGTCGAGTCCAAGGATGGTGGGCGACCATTGTGCTGCGGGCGCACTTTCCTTTCGGCCGGGCTCGTCGATGAGGCCCGCGTGGAAGCCAGACGGACGCTCGGTGCGCTGGCTCCCTTCGTTGCCAGGGGCGCGCGAATCGTCGGGCTCGAACCCTCCTGCCTGCTGACCTTCCGCGACGAGTTCGGCGCCATCCTGCCGAAGCACGAGGTCGAGCCGACCGCGAAGGCGGCCTTCCTGCTCGAGGAGTTGCTGGCGGCCGATCTCAAGGCGGGCACGATCAGCTTGCCGATGCGGGACCAAGGCGGGCGCATCGCGCATCTGCACGGCCATTGCCACCAGAAGGCCTTCGCGGCGATGGGCGCGGTCGAGGCGACCCTGCGCGCCATTCCGGGCCTCGATGTCCGGCCCATCGAGTCGAGCTGCTGCGGCATGTCGGGCGCGTTCGGCTATGGCGCGGCGACGATCGACGTGTCGTTCGCGATGGCGGAGCTGTCGCTGCTGCCGGCCGTGCGCCAGGCGGGGACAGGCGATCTCATCGTGGCCGACGGCACGAGCTGCCGTCACCAGATCCATGACGGTGCGGCCCGCGAGGCGCTGCACGTCGCGCGCGTGCTCGACATGGCGCTGAAGGACACGGCGCTGGAGAGCTGACCGGAGCCAACGAGCGCCCGCATCCGAACGAGACGGCCCGGCAAACGGGCGAACCAGGGAGGACTGACCATGCTACGGACGCTGTTTTTGACGGGCGTGACGGCGCTCGGCTTTTCCGGAGGGGTACAAGGCGCGATGGCGAAGGACTATTTCCTCGCAAGCGGTCGCTGGGACAATGTCGTCCTGGTGATCGACCTCGAAAAGGCGCTCGACCCGGCCAATGACGGCACTGCCAAGGCCGTGGTGAACCGGCTCCGCGTCACGCCCGACATCGAGGTCGACGGCAAGACGGTCATATCGAGCGGCCAGCCGATTACCATCGCCATCGCGCCCGACCAGAAGCGGGCCTATGCGATCAACCATTCCGGCCGCACCAGGCCGGAAGCCGCCGCGGCCTTCCAGCATGGCCATGCCGGTACCGTGACCGTGATCGACCTGAAGAAGGCGCTCGATCCTGCCAGCAACAACACGCTCGCCGCGGTCGAGGGTTATATCGAGACCGGTGGCTTCGGGCCGACCGGCTTTGCCATCACGCCCGATGGCAAGCACGCGGCGCTGGCCCATGCCGAGCGCGAGGGCGACGAGGATGGCGGCCGCCATATCAGCATCGTCGATCTCGCGACGAACAAGGTGATCCAGAGGATCGAGCAGGCCTATGGCAAGCCCGGCTTCCCATGCCCGCCCGATCCGGTGCCGCACCGGGCGCCGGACCCGAAATTCGGCTGCTTCCCCGACACCAACGGCGTCACGATCAGCCCGCTCGGCGGCGGCACCATCTTCGGCGCCAATGGCGGCACCGACGACATTTCGGTGATCAGCCTGCAGAAGGCGATTGCCGGCGCGGCCGGCGCTGAGATCGCGCGCATTCCGGTGCAGGTGGGCGGGTTCGGCATCTCGACCAGTCCCGACGGCAAGCTGGTCGCGCATGCCTCGCGCGAAAATGCTCAGACCGACACGCCCGGCAACACAGTCTCGATCATCGACGTCGAAAAGGCGCTGTCCGACCCGGCCAGGGCCGAGATCGCCCGCATCCTGGTCGGCACGGATGACAAGTCGATCCCGACGCGCCCGTTCGTGGCGGCCTTCCTGCCCGACGGCAAGCGTATCCTCTCGACGCATTTCCGCTCGAACAACATCGACATCATCGATGTCGAGAAGGCCATCGCCGGCCAGCCCGCGACGATCAGGCGGGTCGAGCTGAAGACGCCGGGCGGCGAGCCCTCACGCCCACGCGGCATCGCGATCACGCCCGACGGCAAATACGCCGCGATCACCGGCGCGCCAAAAGGCAAGTCGAATTCGAGCGTGGTCTGGATCGTCGATCTCGCCAGCTACGAGGTCAAAGGCCGGGTGACCGAGATCGGCAATGAGAGCTACATGATCGGATCATTCCAGGCTCCGTAGCCGGACCGTCAGATCAGGCCGAGGCCCTTGAAGCTGGCATGACCGTTGCGGCCGACGATGACGTGATCATGGATCGCGATGCCCAGAGGCTTTGCGATATCAACGAGTTAGCGCGTCATCTCCACATTGGCTTCCGACGGTGTGGGGTCGTCGGAGAGGTTATTGTGGATCAGTATGCTCATAGTTTATTTCTTGTGGTTTTTCAATATTTTGCTTAAATATCGAGATCGACTGGGGTCGTTAATTGGTGTATGTATTGCATGATTGCTCGGGATGAATGCCTTTCGATCATAGTCAAACTTTCGCGATACTTCATAGTTCTGCATGGTCACGGATTCGCAACGCGAATTTCGTCATGCCGCATCCCCGATGGCTTGAACAGCCAGCCATAGTGATCGAGCTCACCCTGCCGGAGCGTGCTCCTCCAACGGCAACGACCGGGAGGGTCTGCAAACCACGAGATTGGATTTGTCCCAACGATCGAGCTCGCTGACGGGATAGAGAACCGCCTTGCCGATCTTGATGAAGGACGGACCGATGCGCATCGTTCTCCGGTTCCGCAGCGTGCCTTCGCTGACCTGGCCACGGTAGCGGGCAACAACGTCCTCGAGCGTAAGGTACGCACGGGTCGACACGATATCTCCTGAGGCCGAGCCATGGTGCAGCAGCCTGTTGCACGATTGGATGCGCCTTGGGAGAGCGCCGAGTAGCATAGCGAACCCACGCGGGATGCCTCCCGCAAGATGCGCAGGAGGGCAGGGCAGGCCGCGCAGCTCGACGCCTCGCCGAATTCTCGTTGCGAGCCATGGCCGGGTTCACCGCACGCGGAGCAGCAGCCAATCCTGGCGGATCCCAGCCGGGAGAGAGCCGCTCTTGCGCAATCCGCCCAAAGGAAAGGGGCGCGCGTCGGCAAGAGGCCCAGCGAGCTGTCGCACCTAGGGAGGCGGAGAGCCGTCGCAACTGCCAAGGAGGGAAGGGGACTTCTCAGCTCTCCGAATGGGGCCGTGAAGCTAGCCCTGAACATTCGAGTTTTGTCATGTTCCAGGTGTTCTAGCGGGCATTGATGTTGGGCTCGCAGCCGATCAGGCCTTCCTTGTGGCCCTCGGCGACGACATATTGTGAGAGAGACAAGCGCGGTAAACATAGAGCTGCGCGTTCAGGCAACCTCGACGAGCGCTTTGATGACGCCGGCGGCGGGATCGGTCAGGCCCGCGAATGCCTGGGGCACCTCGGATAGCCGCATACGATGGGTGATCAGGGCGTCGGGCACCTTGCCGGCGCGCAATGCCGTCATCACGCGTTCGAAATCCGCGATCGTGGCGTTGCGGCTGCCCAGCAGCGTGGTCTCGCGCTTGTGGAATTCGGGATCGGAGAAGCTGATCTCGCCCGCCACGATCGAGACCAGCACGTAATTGCCGCCATGGCCGACGAAGCCGAAGCCGCGCTCGATGGCCCTGGGATTGCCGGTGGCGTCGAAGACGGTGTCGAAGAAGTCGCCATCGGTGAGAGCCGAAAGCGCGTCGACGTCGCCCTCGCCGAGCGGGACGGTGGACTCGATGCCGAGATGCGCGCGAGCGAAAGCGAGTCGGTCGGCGCGGCCGTCGATCAGAGTCACCTCTGCTCCTTCAATCTGAGCGAAGATCGCGACCGCGAGCCCGATCGGGCCGGCGCCGGCGATCAGCACCCGGTCGCCCGTTCCGGTGCCGGCCCGCGCCACGGCATGGGCGCCGATCGCGAGGAATTCGACCATGGCCGCCTGGTCGACGCTCAGCCCTTCGGCCTTCAGCACGAACGCCTCCGGAACGGTCAGATATTCGGCCATACCGCCGTCACGGTGCACGCCGAGCACGCCGATCCTGCGGCAGCAATTGGTCTTGCCCTTGCGGCAGGCGTTGCAGCTCCCGCAGGAGATGTAGGGGATGACGGAGACGAGATCGCCGGGCTTCAGGCGGCTGCCCGCCGGCGCCTCCTCGACCGTGGCGGCGAGCTCGTGCCCCATCACGCGCGGATAGGAGAGAAAGGGCTGGTCACCGGTGAAGATGTGCAGGTCGGTGCCGCAGATGCCGATGCGGCGCAGGCGCAGCAGCACCTCGTTCTCGCCGCGGACCGGCCTGTCACGTTCGATGGCGGAGAGCGTGCCGGGCTTGTCGCAGATGATGGTCAGCATGGTGGGCCTGGTCAGGAGGGAGAATGCAGGTGTGGGCGGCCTGCAGGCTGCGGTGATCCGCCCGGGACGGACGTGGGACTCGCCCACGCCCGGAGGATGCTGGCCGGGTCAGTAGAGCACGTTCTTGGCTTCGGGCTTGTCGATATTGTCCTTCGTGACCAGGACGACGCCGGTGTCGACGAGCTTGTCGACCTTGTCCTTCTTGAGGAGCTTCGAGACCGTCTTCACGCCGAGCTCGCCCATCTGGAACGAGCCCTGCACGGCGATCGCCGTCAGCGTGCCGTCCTTGACGAATTCCTGCAGGTCCTGATTACCGTCGAAGCCGACGGCGACGACCTTGCCCGACTTGCCGGCCTGCTTGATGGCGCGGCCCATGCCGATCGCCGTCGGCTCGTTGGCGCCGAAGATGCCCTTGAGGTCAGCATTGGCGGCCAGGACGTCGGTGGTCTGGTTGAGCGCCGTCGCCATCTGCGACTGCGAATAAAACGGGCCGACGATCTGCAGCTTGGAATGAGCCTTGATGTAGTCGGTGAAGCCGCCGACGCGGCCGATCTCCGAGCCGGCGCCAGCGACATAGGACATGACCGCGATCTTGCCGTCGCTGCCGACCTTGTCGATCAGTGCCCTGGCGGCGAGCTCGCCGGCCTTGCGGTTATCGGTGGAGAGGAAGGACTGGTAATACTGCTCGGCGCCCTTGCCGAGCAGGGAGTCGATGATCACGACCGGAATGCGAGCCTCCCAGGCCTTCTTGACCGCCGGGACGAGCGCGTCCGGGTCGGACGGGGCCAGGACGATGGCGGAGACGCCGCGATTGACGGCGTTCTCGACCATGTTCACCTGGTCGGCGATGGCGGATTCGGCGGCCGGGCCCTGGAAGGTCATGGTGTTGCCGGCGCCGACGTCCTTCATCGCCGCATCGGCGCCTTTCTGGACGTTCTGCCAGAAGGTGGAATTGACGGTCTTGACGATCACGGCGATCTCGCCGGCCCTGGCAGGGACCGCGGAGAGCGCCATCGCCGAAGCCAGTAGTGCAGCTGCAAGCTTGTTCATCGCTCGTTTCCTCCAGATGCGGCGCCGGGTTTCCGGTCGCCCGTCGCGGAAGCTCTAGCTTCCCGTCTTCGCGGAAAAGGGTCCGCGCCCGTCTTCATCGGCGATTGCGCAGCTGGTCGATCCAGACGGTGAGCAGGATGACCAGGCCGATGATAATCTGCTGGGTGAAGGCGGAGACGCCGTTCATGTTGAGGCCGTTGCGCAGGATGCCGATGACGAAGGCGCCGATGGCTGTGCCGGAGATGCTGCCGACGCCGCCGATCAGCGATGTGCCACCGATGACCGCGCTGGCGATCGCGTCGAGCTCGTACATCACGCCCTCATTGGGCTGGGCGGTGACCAGGCGCGACATCAACACGCAGCCGGTGAGCCCCGCGAGCGTGCCGGACAGGACATAGGTGAAGTTGATGGTGCGGGCGACGTCGACGCCCGAGAGCCGGGCGGCATCGACATTCGAGCCGACCGCATAGATATGCCGGCCGAGGACCGAGCGGTTCAGCATGAAGGAGACGGCGAGCGCGATCGCGATCATCAGGATCACCGGGTAGGGGATGCCCGGGAAGACCACGGTCGGAAAGCCGTCCTCGCCGATCCTCACCACGCGAAAGAGCGCGCCGTTGCCGAGGACGCCGAAGGATTCGCCGAGCCCCGAGATCGCGCGCGCGCCGGTGATCTGCAGCGCGACACCGCGCGCGATCAGCATCATCCCCAAGGTCGCGATGAAAGGCGGCAGCCTCATCCTGGTGACGAGAATGCCGTTGACGAGGCCGCAGGCCGATCCGGTCAGGATGCCGATCAGCATGCCGCCCCAGACTGGCAGGCCGAGTTCCTTGACGCAGAGCGCCGCCACCACACCGGCCAGCGCTAGCACCGAGCCGACCGAGAGGTCGATGCCGCCGGTGATGATGACGCAGGTGGCGCCGATGCCCAGCAGCGCGATCGAGGTTACCTGCAGTGCGACCGTCATGCCGTTGCCGACGGTGAAGAACGCGTTGCTCGTCAGCGAGAAGATGGCGACGAGTGCGAAGAGGCTGCCAAGCGCCGCGAATTTCTGGATGACGTCCTTCTGCCGGTCGCTCAGCCGGCCGCTCTTCCCGCCGGGGATCGTCGTCACGCTCATGCTCACCTCAACTGCCTGTCCGTCCGTAGCCGGACGCGTAGCGCATGATTTCTTCCTGGTCGGTGCCGGCGGTTTCGAGCACGCCCGTGATCCGACCCTGGTGGAACACGGCGACGCGATCGGTCATGCCGAGGATTTCGGGCAGCTCCGAGCTGATCAGGATCACCCCGATGCCCTGGGCGGCGAGTTCGTCCATGATCCGGTAGATCGCGAACTTGGCGCCCACATCGATGCCGCGCGTCGGCTCGTCGAAGAACAGCAGCCGCGATTCACGGAAAAGCCATTTGCCGATGATGATTTTTTGCTGGTTGCCACCGGACAGCAGCCGGACCGGCTGCCTGATAGACGGCGTCCTGACGTTGAGCAGGTCGACATAGCGCCGGGCGACCTCGTCCTGTCTCGCAAAGTCGATGAGGCCGAACCGGTTCGACACCGCCTCCATATTGGCGAGCGTCAGATTGGCGTCGACCGGCATTTTGAGCGCCAGGCCTTGCCCCTTACGGTCCTCGGAAAGGTAGGCGATGCCGGCCGCGATGGCGTCACGCGGCGAACTGATCGCAAGCTCGCGGCCCTCCAGGATGATCTGACCGGTGTCCGGCGTCTCGGCCCCGAAGATGGCGCGCGCGACCTCCGTGCGGCCGGCTCCCATCAGCCCGGCGAAGCCGAGGATTTCCCCGCGGCGCAAGTCGAAGCTCACATCCGAGAACACGCCCTTCCGGGCGAGCCCTCTGACCGAGAGGATCACTTCGTCGCTCGGCCGCGAGGTCCGCTCGGGGAATTTCTCGTCGAGCGAGCGGCCGACCATGCGTGCCACGATCTCGTCAATGCTGGTGGCGGCGAAATCACCGGTCGAGACATGGCGGCCGTCGCGCAGAATCGTGACGCGATCGACGATCTCGGCCATCTCGTCGAGGCGATGCGAGATGTAGACGATGCCGACGCCGGCGGCCTTCAAATCGCGGATCACCGCGAACAGGAGCTGCGTCTCCTGCTCGGTGAGCGAGGAGGTCGGCTCGTCCATGATCAGCACTTCGGCCTCGAGCGACAATGCCTTGGCGATCTCGACCATCTGGCACTGGGCCACGGAGAGCCCGCGCACCAGGCGGTCGGGATCGATCGCGACGCCAAGGCGGTCGAGGCAGCGCTTCGCATCGGCCTTGAGCTTCTTGCGGTCGACGAGGAAGCCGCGGCGCGGCTCGCGGGCGAGATAGATGTTTTCCGCCACCGACAGATGCGGCACCAGGTTGAGTTCCTGGTGGATGATCGCGATCCCCGCGGCTTCCGCCTCGAGTGGTGAGGAAAAGCGGCGTTCGAGGCCCTTGTAAGTCATCCGGCCGTCATTGGCGGCATAGATGCCGCTGATGATCTTCATCAGTGTCGACTTGCCGGCGCCGTTCTCGCCGCAGACCGCGTGCACCTCGCCGCGGCGCAGATCGAAGCTGACGCCGCTGAGCGCCTTCACGCCGGGAAATTCCTTGGAGATGCCAGCCAGGACCAGCAGGGGTTCGCTTGCCAGCAGCTGATGCGAGCCGAGCGCACGCGCATCGGCAATCTGGCCGTCCTGCATGCTTTTCTCTGCCATCGCTTGCGACGGCAGCCCTCCCTGCGGGTTTATTCTGGCGGCCGACGATAGCACCGACGGAAAATTGGTAAAGCCAATTATTAGAGAAAAATGCGGTAAGAATCGAACGATGTGCCTTAACCGGCAGATTTTCGACATTTAAGACATTCGTGGCATCGTTTTGGCTAATCTGGTAAGGCCAATATCAGAGGTGTGGAATGACGTCCGTTCGCCCGGCCGAGCGCCGGCTCTATCAGCAGGTTGCCGAGCAGATCCGGGCCCTGGTCCAGAGCGGCGCCTTTGCCTGCGGCGATCGCTTGCCGGCCGAGCGGGAGCTCGCGCTGCAGCTGGGCGTCTCGCGCCCTTCCTTACGGGAGGCGCTGATCGCGTTGGAGATCGAAGGCGCGGTCGAGATCCGGATGGGCTCGGGGATTTATGTCGTGTCGGCGGCGAAGACGCGCTCATCCCGCCTGGCCGCGATCGGCGAGAGCCCGGTCGAGCTGATGCAGGCGCGGGCCGTGGTGGAGGGAGCGGTCACGCTGCTGGCGGCGCCGCAGATCACGCCGGAGGTGCTGGTTTCGCTGCGCGGGACGCTGGAGAGCATGCGCGCCGAGATCGAGGAGGGACGCACGCCGACCGATCGCGACCGCCAGTTCCACATAACCATCGCCGAACAGACCGGCAACCATGTGCTGTCCCGCATCGTCGGCGATCTGTTCGATGAGCGGCACAGCCCGATCTCCTCGCAGTTCCGCAACCGCTTCGAGACGCGCGAGACCTGGCGTCTCGCGGTCGCCGAGCACGAGGCGATTCTGGGGGCTCTCGAAATGCGCGATGCGCTGCTGGCGCAGGCGATGATGCACGCGCATCTGGAGCAATCGAAGCGCCGCTGGCTGGAAAGCGACCCGCGCTGATCGGTGCGAGCCCCGGGGCCGGTCGCGCTCGACCTAGCCATGCTGCCGAATTGTCGAGGATCGGCACGGCGGGGCAGGGAGGCTGGCTGGAGGCGGGATACCCGACCGGCGGTCAAGCCGCGCTCCGATTTCCCGACAGAAACGGTCTGAAACGGTCCGATTGCGGCCTCGTGAACATGTCGTGCGGGTCGCCTTGCTCCTCGACGCAGCCCCTTAAGGAATGACGGGCCGATCCTCATCGATCGCCAGTTGCGAAGGATGCCTTCGCTGATCTGGCCACGGTAGCGTTCGACGGCTTCTGCCAGGGTGAGGTAAGCGGGATAGTCACGACCTTCTCCTGTCATCGAGCGATGGTGCGACGGCTTGTTGCGCCCTGCATCCGGGGATGATAGGGCGCGCCGCGAACATGCTGCATACCCTTGCCGTCGATTTAAACTCGTCCCCGGCGGGCCGTCACGGGGCGACGTGAGGCAGCGCGTTCATGGCGTGCAGGTGCAGCCGCATCTTGATGTCCTGGTTGTGGTTGCCGAAGCCGCGGCCGAAAATATTGACCCCTCCCGGCCGGCCCTCCTTGTCATCGATGCCGATACGCAGCCGGATCGAATGGTGGCGATCGAGGTCGATATCCGTCGTGGCGATATCGCTGAGCTTGCGCTCGCCGAGGAAGGTACCTTCGGCTGTGATGCGCCAGGTCGTCAGGATGCCGTATTGGGAGCCTTCGAGCTTCCACCAGGGCGGCGTGTAGGTCCCGCGGCGGTCTCCATAGTCGCCGGGGCAGGTCCAGGTGCCGACCTTGCGCTCGTTGACCCAGAGGCTGATATCGGAGGGCCAGTCGGCATTCGTGCCCGGCACCTCCGACGACATTTCCATCTCGAATTCCAGCGCCGCGATCGTCCGGTTCAGCACCTTAGCGTTGTTCGGGAACTTGTATTCGACATAGCCGCGGCCGAACCAGATCAGCGCCGCTTGCACCCGGCGCGGATCGAGGAACAGTTCTGGTACGTCGAGCACGCCGAGAATACGCTCGGTCGAGCAGAACCCGCAGGGCGCCGAGACGTTCGAACTCGTATAGAGCCCGAGCGGCATTTCGACCTCGACGATGTTGTTCTCGCGGCTCGGGTCGTCGGGGTCGAGATTGACGACGATTTCGGAATAGCGCGCCGTGCAGACCTTCTGCTGGCCCTTGGTGGCCTTGCCAAGCGATGTCGAGATCAGCTCGGCCTCTTCGAGAACCTGGACATTGGTCGCGATCGTCGACTGCGGTAGCCCTAGCGCCTCGGCGATCTGGTTGATGTTCTTGGGGCCGTGCCGGTTGAGCAGCTTCAGGATGCGCAACCTGACCGGGGAGGCCAGGCCGCGCAGTACCTGATATTGCCGCCCGGCATCGACGACGAGAAACCCCTGACCGTGCCGACCCTCGGCCCGTGGCACAGCGCTGCCGTTGCGGCGACGCCCGCGAGTAGACGCTGTCGGGCTCTGGTCCATCTCTGCGGGCGCCGTTCTGTCAGCTTTCGAGCCTGATCACATTCCACGACGCCGGTTGCAATTCCAAGGTGATCTCATCCGATTTGGTCGAGATACCCTTCAATGTCGCCGGTTTGACCTTGAGCGGCTCCTTCTTGCTGTTGGCCGCCTTCAGATCGCTGTGGCGCAACTCGGTCGCCTCGGTGACCTTGAGCTTGCCGAAGCCGCGCGCATTGACCGTGACGTCAAGGCCGCCTTCCAGATCGCGGTTGAGCAGGAAGAGCGAGACGCCTTTGTCGTCGCTGACCACCGACGCCTTCAGATAGGGCGCTTCAATCGGATAGTAGAGGTCCTGCTTGCCGCGCGGATCGAAATAGGAGGCCTGGTAGCTTTCGGATTTGACGATGGCCTTGAGCACGCTGCCGCGGCCGAGCCGGCTCATCTGGGCGAAGGGCCAGAAGATCGTCTGCCGCCAGGCCGGGCCGCCGGTCTCGGTCATGATCGGCGCGATGACGTTGACGAGCTGCGCGAGGCAGGCGGCCTTTACCCGGTCGGCATGGTTGAGAAGTGAGATGCAGGCTCCGCCGAAGACAAGCGCGTCCTCCATCGAATAGATCTCCTCGAGGATCGGCGGCGCTACCGGCCAGCCCTCCTTGACGCGATCCGCTCTGACGCGACGGGTGCGGTACCAGACGTTCCATTCGTCGAAGCTCAGCATGATGCGCTTGTCGGAGCGTCGCCGCGCCGCGACAGCGTCCGAGATCGCGACGACTTCCTCGATGAACTGGTCCATCAGGTCGGGGCTGGCGAGGAAGGCCTTGGTATCGCCGGCATAGTTGTTGAAATAGGTGTGCAGCGAGATGAATTCGACCTGATCGAAGGTGTGCTCCAGCACCTCGTCTTCCCAGCGGCCATAGGTCGGCATGTTGCGACCCGAGGATCCGCAGGCGGCGAGCTCGATCGACGGATCGATCCAGCGCATCATCTTCGCCGCTTCATGCGCGACGCGCCCGTATTCCGTGGCCGTCTTGTGCTCCATCTGCCAGGGGCCATCGACCTCGTTGCCGAGGCACCAGAACTTCACGTCATGCGGCTTCTTCCAGCCGTGCTTGATGCGCAGATCCGACCAGGCCGTGCCGCCGGGGTGGTTGCAGTATTCGACGAGATTGCGCGCTGCGTCGCCGTTGCGGGTGCCGAGATTGACGGCGAGCATGGGCTCGGTCTTCGCCGCCCGGCACCAGTCCATGAACTCGTTGGTGCCGAAGCTGTTGGGCTCGGTGGTGAACCAGGCGAGATCGAGCCGGGCCGGCCGATCCTTGACCGGACCGACCCCGTCCTCCCAATTGTAGCCGGAGACGAAATTGCCGCCGGGATAGCGCATGATCGTCGGGCCGAGCTCCTTGACGAGCTCGAGCACGTCCTTGCGGAAGCCGCGCTTGTCGGCGGTGGGATGTCCGGGCTCGTAGATGCCGCCATAGACGCAGCGGCCCAGATGCTCGACGAAGGCGCCGAAGAGCCGCGGATCGGTGTCGCCGATGGCGAAGGCGCGGTCGAAGGTGATGCTGGCTTTTCTCATGAGGAGACTCCGGGTGTTGCAACCGCTTGGCGTGAATGGATGGCGCGGAAGGCTCCGGCGCTGTCGGGCGTGAGCACGGCGTCGCGGAGTTGGCGGGAATAGGGATGCGTGGGCGCCGAGAGCACGGCGCGCGCCGGCCCCTGCTCGACCACCACGCCCTTCTGCATGATGATCAGCCGGTCGCTGATGTAGTAGGCGGTGGCGAGGTCGTGGGTGATGTAGACGATCGACAGGCCGAGCTCGTCGCGCAGCCGGCCGAACAGGTTGACGATCGACATGCGCAGCGAGGCATCGACCATCGAGACTGGCTCGTCGGCGATGATCAGGCGAGGCTTGGCGACAAGAGCGCGGGCGATGGCGACGCGCTGGAGTTGACCACCGGAAAGCTCATGCGGGAACCGCCCCCTGATTTCGGCGAGCGACAGTCCGACCTGTCTGAGCGCCACGTCGGCCTGCTCCTCGGCCGCGGTCTTGCCCGAGGTGCCGCCGAAGCGTTCGGCGGTCATGAACAGATATCGGTCGAGCTGCTTGAGCGGGTTGAACGCCTCGAATGGATTCTGGAAGATGGGCTGGATCTCGGCCATGAAGGCGCGGCGGTCGTAGGTTGTGACATCGCGTCCCCCGAGCCTGACTTGGCCGGAGCTCGGCGTATGGATGCCGAGAATCATCCGCGCCAGGGTCGACTTGCCCGACCCCGACTCGCCGATCACGGTGAAGATCTCGGGCTTGTCCGCTTCGAGGGCGAAGCTCACCTCCTTCACCGCATCGACGCGTTGCGTCGAGAACAGCCCGCCGCGCGAGAAGCTCTTGCTGACCCGGTCAAGATCGAGGAGCGCGCTCATGCCGCCATCCCCGGATTGACCGCGTGACAGGCGACGCGATGGCCGGACAGCGTCTCGATCATGGCCGGCACGGTCGTCGTGCAGACTGACATGGCGAGCGGGCAGCGCGGGTGGAAGCGGCAGCCCGGTGGCGGGGCGGCGAGGTTGGGCGGCGTGCCTTCCAGGCCCTCGCGCTGCTCGGTATCGCCGATGCGCGGCAGGCTCCCGATCAGGTGGCGCGTATAGGGATGCAGCGGGCGCGCGAAAATCTCGGGCGTCTCGCCATCCTCGACCAGCCGCCCCGCATACATGATGCCGAGCTTGTCGGTCAGGGCCGCGTGCACGCCCATGTCGTGCGTGATGAACAGCACGCTCGATCCCATCTCCTGCTGGATCGTGCGGATCATCCCCAGCACGTCCTTCTGCACGACGACGTCGAGCGCCGTCGTCGGCTCGTCGGCGATGATGAACTCCGGCTTGCAGATCGTCGCGAGCGCGATGGTGACGCGCTGGCGCATGCCGCCGGAAAGCTCGTGCGGATAGGCGGCGAGCACGGAAGGATCGAGCTTGACGCGCTCGAGATGCGCCGCCGCCCTCAAGTCGAACTCGGCCTTGCTGCCACCGAGATGGCGCCAGGCGAAATCGCGGAAGCTGTGCTTGATCCGCCTGAGCGGGTTCAGCACGTTCATCGAGCCTTGCATGATGTAGGAGAGGTGCCGCCAGCGGATGGCGCGCACGACTTCCGGCGGCGCCCGCCCAACCGCGTCCCAGTCAGGCAAAAAGGAGAAGCGGGCCGAGCCGCCGACCATTTCGAGCGGCGGCTTCAGCAGCCCGGCGATCGTCTTGATCAGCGTCGTCTTGCCGGAACTGGACTCTCCCGCAAGGCCATAGATCTCGTTGCGGTTTACGTCGAAGCTGACGCCGTCCACCGCCCTGACCTCGCGGTTGACGCCAAAATAATGGGTGCGGAAATGCGCCTGCAGGTCGCGGACCTGCAGCACCGGCGCCTGCTCGGCCGCGCCGCTCATCGCCCGCCTCCCATCCGGGCCAGACGGCTGCGCGGGTCGATGTACTCGTTCATCGAGACGGCGAGCAGGAAGAGGCCGACGAAGGTCATCACCACGAGCCCGATCGGAAAAGCGATCCACCACCAGATGCCGGCGACCAGCGCCGTGTGCTGGTTGGCCCAGTAGATCATCCCGCCGATGGTCGGCGTGTTGATGTCGGTGAAGCCGAGGACCGCGAGGGTGACCTCGATGCCGATCGACCAGTTCATGTTGTTCATCGTGGTCGAGAACACGATCGGCAGCACATAGGGCAGATGCTCGCGCGCCAGGATCTCGTGCGTCTTCATGCCCGAGAAGATGCTCGTCTGGGTGAATTCGCGCGTCTTGAGGCTGAGCGCGACCGAGCGGATCAGGCGGGCGTCATAGGCCCAGCCGAGGCAAGCCATGATGGTGGCGAGCAGCGGCGTCGACATCGAATCGCGCAGCACGAAATAGAACAGGATCAGAATCGGGAAGAGCGGGATGATGATGAAGGTGTCGTTGATCGACATCAGCACCCGGTCGATCCAGCCGCCGCTGTAGCCGGCGAGCAGCCCGACGACGAGCGCGATCACCCGCGACAGCGCCGCGACCATGATGCCAAAGAAGAGCGTGTTGCGGATCGCCGCCGTGAGTTGCCAGAACACGTCCTGTCCGCGCGAGGTCGTCCCTAACCAATGGGCGGTGGACGGCGGCAGGTCGGGCGGCACGACATAGACGTCGCCTGCCGGATAGGGCGAGACGACGGAGAGCGCCGCCATCACCACCACGATGGAGACAAGAAACAGCCCGATCCGGAACTCCAGATTGTAGCGGATCAGGTCGCGCAGAATGGCCAGCATCAGCGCAGCTCCACGCGCGGGTCGATCAGCGGGTAGAGCAGGTCGATGACCAGCACCCCGACCGAGACGGCGATGATCGAGACGGTGGTGACACCGAGCACGAGCCCGTAGTCGCCGGCATAGACCGCGTCGACGAGGAGGGTGCCGACGCCGGGATAGCCGAAGACTTTCTCGGTGATCACAGCTCCGTTGAAGATGCCGCCGAGCGACATGGCGAGCCCGGTCACCTGCGGCGCCAGCGCATTGCGCATGACGTAGGAGCCGAGCACCCGGCGGCTGTCGAGGCCGGCGGTCTCGGCATAGACGACGTAGTCCTCGGTCACGATGTTCGAGACCAGCGAGCGCATGCCGAGAAACCAGCTGCCGAGCCCGATCAGGATGAGAGAGAGCGCCGGCAGGATCGAATGCCGGGCGACGCTCGAGACGAAGGGCCAGTTCCAGCCCTGCTGCAGGTTCATCGCCGAGCCGCCGGTGATCGGCAGCACCGGCCAGAGGAAGCCGAAGATGATGAGCAGCATCAGCGCGACGATGTAGTAGGGGATCGGGTGGACGCCCATGGCCACCACACCCATGAGTTTGAGCGTGCGGTTGCGCTGGTAGTAGCCGGCGAGCCCGCCGAGCAGATTGCCCAGAACCCAGGTGATCAGCGTCGAGACGATCAGCAGACCGGCCGTCCAGGGCAGCGCCCGGCCGATCAGGCTCGAGACCGGCGTCGGGAAGGCGGAGAGGGAGGGGCCGAAATCGCCGCGCAGGACCCGGCTCCAGAAGGTGACGTACTGTTCGGCCAGCGTCCCCTTGAGCCCGTAGAGTTCCTGTAGCGAGGAGCGCATCGCCGCGATCGCCTCGGGAGCGGTGCTGCCGAAGGACGTCACAGCCGCGATCGACTGCTCGACCGGGTCGATCGGCGAGGCATGGGTGATCACGAAGGCGAGGTTGACGCCGATGAAGACGACCACGACGAACTGGACCAGCCGTTTCGCGAAATAGGCAAGATAAGCGTTCATGCGATCCCGAAAGCTCGACCGGCCCGGGCAGTGCGCCGCCGGCTGGTGATTATCCTCGCAAGGAAGGTCGGGCCGCCTCCGAGAAGCGGCCCGGGCCCGTTCAGTTCGCCGGCTTCAGCCGTATGAACATGTAGCGGGAGTTGCCCCAGTTCGTGACCGGGTTCGCGTAGGGATCATCGGAGGTCGGGTAGCCGGTCCAGTAGGTCTGATCCATCGCGGTGAAGACATTGTAGGCCATCAGCGGGATAATCGGCATTTCGCGCGTCATCAGCTTGACGTAGTCGCGGCCGAGCTCGACACCCTTGGGATCGTCGAAGTCGATCTTGCGGATATCTTCGATGATCTTGTCGAGTTCCGGATGCGTCCAGCGCTGCCAGTTGCGCAACGGCTGCGGCTTGCCGGGCTCGGCGACGAACTGGGAATGCCAGCTGTCCATGAAATAGGACAAGTCCTGATGTCCGCCCCAGGTCTCGACGCTCCAGCCGATGAAGCTGTCGAAATCGCCGGCTGCGCGCCGCGTTACCAGCGTGCCCTGCGCGACGTCGATGCGCGCATCGATGCCGGCCTGCTTCCATTGCTGCACGATCATCGTGCCGGCGCGCGTCATCACCGGCCGCAGATCGCCCTCGACCATCAGCCGGACCACGAAGGGCTTGCCGTCCGGTGTCATCCACTGGTTGCCTTGTTTGCGGAAACCGGCGCGCGTCAGCAATTCGCCGGCCGCCGCGACATTGGTCTTCCACCAGCCGAGGCCGAAGGAATTGCCGATCACCGCCGGATCGGAAGGAATCTGATCACCCATCGACGGACGCAGCATCTCGGCGATCTGCTTGCCGACCGTCGGGTCGTAAGGCTTGACCTTGCTCTTGCCGGTATCGATCTCGAAATCCTTGAGCCAGGCCTCCATCGGCTTGTGATAGGCCTCCGGATGGATGCCGGTCGGCGGCACGGCGATCGCCGAGATGGTCGCGGCGCCGCGATAGGCCGCCATCGACACCGCTTTGACGTCGATCATCAGCGCCAGCGCCCAGCGCACGTCGCGGTTCTTGAGGTTCTCGTTCTGGGTATTGAAGATGACTGCCGGCAGGGTCGGGTCCGGATGGCCATAGGGAAAGCCCTTGAACCAGGCGCGCGTGCCCTTGTCCTGCTTCGCCAGCGTGAACATGCCCTCGGGTGCGATGTCATGGATGACGTCGAGCTCATGGTTGAGCTGGGCGATGACGCGCTTGTCGGGTGGGCCGGGATCGACATAGGCGAGGTATTTCGGCCCGGGCTTGCCGAGGCTGCCGAGCGAGGTGCGCTGCCAATCCTCGCGCAATTGCCAGATGTACCATTTTCCGTCGGGGTCGAAGGAGTGCAGCGTATAGGCGCCGAGCGTGACCGGCTTGTTGAAGTCGAACTTCGCGGGGTCCTCGACCTTGTCGAAGACGTGTTTCGGCAGGATCCAGACCGCCCCCCAACGCACCGTGAAATTGGTGTGGAAGCGGGAATTCGGCTTCTTCAGCTTGAAGATCACCGTTTCGGCGTCGGGCGCCTCGACAGAGGCGACGTTGTTCGCCAGCACGGCGGAGAAGCGCATGTTTGCGTTCTTGACCTGGATGTCGACCGTGGCCTTGACGTCGGCGGAACTGAACTCCACGCCGTCGCTCCAGAACAGACCGCGCCGGAGCTTGACCCGCATCTCCGTGAAGTCGGCATTGTAAACAGGCTTGTCGGCGGCGAGCGAATTGTACCAGGGGCCGTCGAGGCCTTTCTCGGGGTCGATGTACCAGAGGGTGTCGAGCGCCGCCTGTTGCAGCCCGTTGGACTGGCTGCCGGCGTTGATCGCCCAGATGTTGAACCAGCCGGCGTTCTTGATCGTCCCTTCCGGGTTCTCGAGGATCAGGAGTTCCTTCCGCGGAATGTTCTGCGGAATGCCCTGGGCTGTTGCAGGCGTCGGCGAGAACGGTATTGCGAGCGCAAGCAGCGCAGCCGCAAGCAGCCAGGCGCGTAAACGCGTCATCGTCACCTCCCTGAAAACGGGGCGTTTATCGCCCTTCGTATCCGGGAGCTTATGTGGTGCCCAATAACAGGGCAACGACAGATGTGATCTATATCAGAAGGTTAGATATTGATATGGTAAGCAATTGATTTCACGAGAAAATCTGTGCGACTGCTAGTGAACGAATCGGGTCGGCACAGCGCGGGAACAGTGTGGCTTCAGGCCTGTACACCTCTCCTCTTTCAGGAGCTTCGAGACCGTCTTCCCTAAAAAAGGCGCGCGCCGATCTCGCTCGCTCCTACGTAGCCAAGACTTCTTCTGCCTACCTATAAGGCTTCAGAAGGCTCACCGCGACCGATGCATTCGTGATGTCCCCGCGACGAACATTGGCCGGTGTCGTTTGGACGAATCTAAAGCCAGGATCGTTCGTGCAGGCAAGGCTCGCTATATCGGCGCATCCTCGATGTACGCGTGGCAGTTCATGAAGGCGCTGGGCTGCAGCGCCAGCACGGCTGGGCGCGCTTCGTCTCGATGCAGAACCATCTGAACCTTCTCTACCGCGAGGAGGAGGGGGAGATGTTCCCGCTCTGCATCTCGGAAGGGATAGGCGTCGTCCCTTGGTCACCGCTTGCATGAGGGCGGTTGACCCGCCCCTGGGAGGATACGCCGTCCACGGCCCGCGCCGCGGCCGATGAGGTCGGGAAGGTCTTCTACGCGAAGGCCCAGGAGGCGGACCGCATGGTCGTCGGCCGCGTTGGCGAGATCGCGGAAGCGCGCGGCATTTCACGCGCGCAGATCGCGCTGGCTTGGCTGCTCCACAAGAAGGGGGTCACGGCTCCTGTCGTTGGCGCGACGAAGATGAGCCAGCTTGACGATGCACTGGCGGCCATGGATGTGACGCTCAGCACCAGCGAGGTCCATTCTCTCGAGGAACTCTACACGCCCCATCTCCTGTCGGGATACGAGTGAGAGATGCGCGGGTCGAAAGGCTGCGCTTCGTCTCATGCCTTGAATTGCTTCGCCAGTGCTTCGGTCGCCTTGACCAGCATCGCGGCATCGACGCCGACGGCGGTGAAGAGCGTCCCGAGTTCGATGCAGCGCGCGGCGAAAGCGTTGTCGGGCGTCAGAATGCCGGCGGGTTTCCCCGTGGCCTTGATCCGGGCGATGGCGCTCTCGATCAGCGCTGCCACGTCGGGATGGCCGGGCTGGCCGATATGGCCGAGGCTGGCGGCAAGATCGGCGGGGCCAATGAAGACGCCGTCCACCCCATCGACCGAGGCGATGGCTTCAAGATTGTCGAGCGCTTCCTGCGTCTCGACCTGGACCAGCAGGCAGAGCTCTTCCTCCGCGCGCTTGCCGTAGTTTGCGACGCGGCCGAACCGTGTCGCCCGCGTCACGCCGGAGACGCCGCGAACCACCCCCACGCACGCCCGGACCAAGAAGTTCCTCGGCGAAATCCTGCGTCAACACTGATCCACTACATCCAGTCCGGAGCCCATGATGAGCCGCCTCGTATACATCCTCAACGGACCCAACCTGAACCTGCTCGGCAAGCGCCAGCCGGAGATCTACGGCCACGTCACACTTGCTGATGTCGAGGCGGAATGCCGAGCACTAGCGAGCGAACTGAAGCTTGAGATCAAGTTCTACCAGAGCAACCGGGAGTACGAGGTCATCGACTGGATCCATGCCGCCCGCGAAGAGGCGGCCGGCATCGTCATCAACCCCGCCGCCTTCACGCACACATCGCTTGCCATCCTCGACGCGCTCAACACGTTCGAAGGGGCCGTCATCGAGGTGCACATCTCGAACGTCCACAAGCGCGAGGCCTTCCGCCACCACTCCTACGTATCGCTGCGCGCCGATGGGGTCATCGCCGGCTGCGGCACCCAGGGCTACGCGCTGGGGCTGCGACGGGCCGGACAGATCATTGATGGCAAGGCGGCCTGACCGCCGATGGGATCGGATGAGGCGATCGGACAAAGGGCGATGGCATGACCCTCGTGAACCTCGCGGTGATGGGCGCCGGTCTGATTGGCAAACGCCATGCCGAACACGTCGCGGTGGAACCAGGCATCAACCTCTCGGCGATCATCGACCCCTCGACAATCGGGCGCGATCTCGCCGAGAGGCTCGGCACGCGCTGGTATGCGAGCTTTGACGAGCTCGCGGCGACCAGCAAGCCTGACGGCATCATCATCGCGACGCCCAATCAGCTTCACGTCCAAAACGGCCTGGAGGTGGTCGCCGCCGGGGTGCCCGTCATCGTCGAGAAGCCGATCGCAGACGACGTCGCAGGCGCGACTGCCTTGGTCGAGGCTGCGGAGAAGGCAGGCGTTCCCCTGCTCGTAGGTCATCACCGTCGCTATAACCCGTTGATCCGGAAGGCGAAGGAGATCGTCGACTCCGGGCGGCTTGGCACCATTCTCGCGCTCGCTGGCCAATTCTGGCTGATGAAACCGGACGACTACTTCGACATCGGCTGGCGGCGGGAAGCTGGCGCCGGCCCGGTATTCCTGAACCTGATCCACGACATCGACCTGTTCCGCTATTTGTGCGGCGAGATCGTCTCGGTCCAGGCCCATGAATCCAACGCCGTTCGCGGCAACGCCGTCGAGGAGACGGCGGTCATCCTGCTGCGGTTCGCGAGCGGCGCGCTCGGCACGGTCAACGTGTCGGATTCCGTCGTGGCGCCGTGGAGTTGGGAGATGACGACGGGCGAGAATCCCGCTTATCCGGAGCAGGACCAGTCCTGCTACCATATCGGTGGGCCGCACGGCTCCCTGACGATCCCGCAACTCGAGCTCTGGTCCAACTCGGGGAAACGCAGTTGGTGGGAACCGTTGGTCAGCGAGCGCGTACCCTACGCTCCAGACGATCCGCTCAAGGTCCAGATCCGGCACTTCTGCGAAGTCATACGAGGCTCCGCGACGCCGATCGTCTCGGGCCGTGAGGGTCTCAACACGCTGAAGGTCATCGACGCCGTCAAGCGATCGGCCGCCAGTGGCACGATGGTCACGATCGATTGAAGGACATGTATCATGAATGACCCGATCTCTCGGCCACTGCGCCTCGGCGTGCTGGGGGCTGCCAACATCGCCCGCGCGTTCACCAGCGGCGTCGCCTCCTCACAAGCTGTGACAGTGGTAGCCGTCGCCAGCCGAGACGCGGGGAAGGCCGAGCGCTTCGCGCAGGAATGCGGCATTCCCAGGTTCCACGGCTCCTATGATGCCTTGCTCGCTGATCCGGAGATCGACGCGATCTACAATCCGCTGCCGAATTCACTCCATGCCGAATGGTCGATCCGGGCCTTAGAGGCCGGCAAGCATGTACTCTGCGAGAAGCCGCTGGCGATGAATGCCGCCGAGGCGCGGGCCATGTTCGCCGCGGCGCGCCAGGCTGGGCGCCATCTCGTGGAGGCCTATCCCTACCGGGCCCAGGCGCAAACGCTGAAGCTCAGCGCATTGCTGAAGGAAGGCGCCATCGGCAAGGTCCAGCTGATCCGGTCGAGCTTCGGTGTTGCCTTCTCGGACCCGGCCAACATCCGCCTGAAGCCAGAGGTTGGCGGGGGCTCCCTGCTCGACGTAGGCAGCTACGCCGTCAGCCTCGCTCTGCTCGTCGCCGGTGAGCGTCCTGATCGGGTCAGCGCAGTCGCGCGGTGGAGCGAGACTGGCGTCGACATGAGCGTCGCGGCGACGCTCGAATTTCCCGGCGGCGCTCTCGCCCAGGTCTCCAGCAGCTTCGCCACGGCCTATCACCGCCACGCCCTGATTGCGGGCGATCGAGGCACGATCGAGACAACATATCTCAACCATCCGCCTGCCGGCGGGCCACCGATCCTGACGATCAGGCGCGGCACAACAGTCGCTGCCGTGCCCGAGATCATCGAGGTCCCGCCCGGCAACGGCTTCCTGGCCGAAGTCGAGTCGTTTCAGCGCCTCGTCACTCAAGGCGAAGCGCATTGGACGGGCGCGACGCCGGCCCAGTCCATAGATATCGCGCTGACGCTCGACGCGATCGCGCTGAGCGCTCGCTCTGGCACGGCCATCAGGATCGAAGTCTGATCCGGAGCGCGCATTCCCATCCCCTGAAAGCACCGTTCCCATGATCCGCGGCACCACGAAGCTCATCGCTCATCTCGGCCACCCGACCGAATCCTTTCGGGCGCCGATGATCTACAATCCCTATTTCGAAAAACACGGCATTGATGCCGTCGTGGTCCCGATGGGATGCAAGGCGCGGGATTATCCGGCCTTTCTCAAGCTTCTGTTCAGGCTCTCCAACATCCATGGCGCGCTCGTCACCATGCCGCACAAGATCACGACGATCGCGCTGCTCGACGAGGTGCTGACGACGGCGAAGATCGCCGGTTCGTGCAATGCGATCCGCCTGGGGCCAAACGGAACGCTCGTCGGCGATATGTTCGACGGTGAGGGGTTCGTCCGCGGTGCCGTGCGCAAGGGACGCTGGCGGATACCGTTGATAAAGTCGTCGTTGCCTCGGGTACGAAGTTCTGATTCAGTCGTCTTTGGGCAGAGGGCGGCGCGATAATGGGCGAGCGGCAAGTGGCGCAAGAGGCGCTGTTCTACGAGTTCAGCCTGGAGCGTCACGTCCCGGCTGATCATTGGGCGCGAGCCATCGACCGGTTCGCAGAACTCTCGGATATCTCAGGCTGAAGCTTGGTGCTGCCTCGGCCGAGCAGGCGCTGCGTGCCTATCGCGACCGGCATCGCAGTTCGCGCGTTCAGCCGAGGAGTGCGTTCGCATAGGTCTGGCCCGAACCGTTGATATGCGAGGTCATCAACGTTTCGAGCCCAGCGAAGTCGCCGGCCTCGAAGAAGCGCAGCAGCGATCGATGCTCCTCGAAGGACCGCGGTGTCTGCACGTCGATCGGCGCACTGAGGTTGGTCCGCAGCGCCGCGATCCGGCCGCCCACGAGCCGATAGGATTCCTGCAGATAGCGATTGCCGCAATGGTTGAAGAAGGCCTCGTGGAAGGCCGTGTCGGCATGGCCATAGGCGACATTGTCCCTGGCTTTCAGGGCTCGCTCCATGTCGGCGATGGCCGCTCCGATCTCGGCGACGGCGGCGTCCGGGTCATGATGATGGGCGAGTTCGGCCGCCTTCGGTTCGAGGATGATCCGGAACTGGCAGATCGTGGCGATGTCCTCGGCGTCGGGGCTGAAGACGAAGCTGCCGACCTGAGGCCTGATCACCACCAGCCCCTGCAATTGCAGCTGGTTCAGCGCTTCGCGCACCGGCGTCCGGCTGACGCCGAAGGACTGCGCCAGCGTCTCCTCAGCGATGATTGCACCGAGCGGCAGCTCGCCCTCGATGATCGCCTGGCGCAGCCGCCCGACGACCTTCTGGGCCAGCGACTTGCGTGGATCGAGCTTGAACGACTGCATGCCTTTGTTCCGGACGCTGCGACGGAAAGCGTCGTCTGAAATGCCTCGGGCGGTCCGTGGCTGCAACGGCACAGCCACGGTTCCGTCCAAGACCTCTTAGGCCAGCCCGGTCACGCCGGAAAGTAGCAGGCGACGCCCTTCGCGCGGGCTCAGCTGCCCCTGATCCGCTTCAGGTCGCCGAGCACGAGATCGAGCGCCTCGCGGCCGATCGAGGCGGAATGACGCTCATAAATAACCTTGAGCTTGTCGCGCACGCGCAGGGTCTCGGCCGGCGAGATCTCGTTGACCTGCATGCCGCTCGCCTTGAGGTTGGCGAGGCTTTCGTCTGACTTCACCCGGTTGACCTTGCGCTGCTCGGCCTGGCCGACCGCCGCGCATTCCTTCAGCACGCTTTGCTCTGCCGGCGAGAGCCCGTCCCAGATTTTCTTGGAGAACAGCACCAGCGTCGGGCTGTAGGCGTGCTTGGTCAGGGTCAGATACTTCTGCACCTCGTAGAATTTCATGTTCTCGATGTTGTTGTAGGGGTTTTCCTGTCCGTCGACGGTCTTGGTCTCCAGCGCCGAATAGACCTCCGAGAACGCCAACGGCACGGCGTTGCTGCCGAGCTCCTTGAAGGTGTCGATGAAGATGGTGTTCTGCATCACCCGCATCTTCACGCCCTGGAAATCCTCGGCCTTGGTGATCGGCCGGCGCGAATTGGTGGTGTGCCGGAAGCCGTTTTCCCACCAGGAGAGGTTGACGACGCCCACGGCCGGCAGCTTGTCGGAGAACCAGGCGCCGGTCTTGCCGTCGAGCAGTTGGTCGGCCTCCTTCTCGTCGTTGAACAGGAACGGCAGGTCGAACACGCCAAGCGCGGGAATGATCGAGGTCAGCGGCGCGGTCGAGGTCAGCACCATGTCGAGCGAGCCGGTTCGCACGCTCTGCGTCGCTGTCAGGTCGTTGCCGAGCGCGCCATCCCAGAAGGGCTGGATCTTCATCTTGCCGCCGGATTTCGCCAGCGTGCAGGCGCCCATGGCGGCAAGGCCGTTGCCCATGGGGTGTTCCTTGCTGACGCCGTTCGAGACGCGGAAATTGCGATCCTGGAACTGGGCGCTCGCCGGCTGCGCGCCGGCAAACAGCGCTGCCGCGATCAGCGTGGCGGGCAGCAGAGTCTTGATGATGGTATTGGACGTTTCGACAGGCTTGGACATTTCTTGTTTCCTCCCTTTGTTGTGCAGGCGTCTTGTTCTTGCGGGTGCCTCGATCAGCGGCTCGTCAGCCAGGCGAGCGGAACCATCACCAGTTCCGGGAACAGCACGAGCAGGAACAGCACGATCAGCTCCGCCCACAGAAACGGCCACAGCCCTTTCATCAGGTCGTTCATCGAGATGTTGGCGACGCCGCACATCACGTTCAGCACGATGCCGACCGGCGGCGTGATCAGTCCGATGGCGTTGTTCATGATGAAGAGGACGCCGAAATAGACCGGGTCGATGCCGGCCTGCTTGATCACCGGCATCAGCACCGGCGTCAGGATCATCAGCGTCGGCGCGAAATCGAGCGCCGTGCCGACGACCACCACGATCGCCATGATGACGAACATCAACAGGATCTTGTTGTGCATGAACGGGCTCAGCATCGCCGAGACCTGGGCGGGCAACTCCGACATGGTGATCAGCCAGGCCGAGATCAGCGCGGTCGCAATCAGGAAGACCACGACCGAGGTGCTCTTCGCCGCCTGGACCAGGATCGGATAGAGCTGGCGCAGCGGCAATTCGCGATAGACGAAAGCGCCGATGACGAAAGCGTAGACGCAGGCCGCGACGCCCGCCTCGGTCGGCGTGAAGATGCCGAACTTCATGCCGCCGATGATGCCGAGCGGCATCAGCAGCGCCCAGATCCCGTCGAGGCCGGCGCGCAGGCGCAAACCCCAGCCCTGGCGCGGCAGCATCGCAACCTTGTCGCGCCGCGCCACCCAGGCCCAGGCGACGACCAGCGAGAGGCCCATCATCAGCCCGGGCACGATGCCGGCGAGGAAGAGCTTGCCGATCGAGACATTGGCGATGACGCCGAAGACAATCAGGCCGATCGAGGGTGGGATGACCGGGGCGATCACGCCGCCGGCCGCGATCAGCCCGGCCGAGCGAGGCACGTCGTAGCCGGCCTTGCGCATCATCGGGATCAACAGCGCGCCGATTGCGGCTGCATCGGCCGCCGCGCTGCCCGAGATCGCCGCCATCACCACCGAGGCGAAGATCGCAACGAAGCCGAGCCCGCCGCGGACATGACCGACGAAGGCGAGCGCGAAGGTGACGATGCGCTTGGAGATACCGCCCGCATTCATCAATTCGCCGGCCAGCATGAAGAAGGGGATGGCGAGCAGGGGAAAGCTGTCGGCGCCCTCGATCAGCTTCTGCGACAGGATCGTGGTGTCGACATTGCCCTGCATCAGCATCAGCGCCACCGCGCAGACCAGCAGCGCGAACGCGATCGGCATACCGAGCGCCATGGCGCCCAGCAGCGAGGCCGTAAAGACGACGACGGTCATGGACGCGCCTCCTTGTGGCCTGGCGCGTGCGGGATTTCTTCGCTCTCGCTGATGTCGATCAGCTCATCGTCCCGGATCTTGCCGATCGCGACCCGCCAGAGCTTGGCGAGCGTATGCAGGCCGATGCCGAGCGCGGAGACATAGGCGACGCCGAAGACCCAGATCATCGGCAGTCCGGTCACGGGCGCCGCCGTCGTGGCGTTGATCTCGTGCTGGCGCCAGGTGCCCCAGAACAGCATGATGCAGCAGGCCAGGATCAGGCATTGGCTGAGCGCAAAGCAGATCAGCTGGCCGCGCCGCGACAGGGCCCGCAGCACAGCGTCCATGCCCAGATGCGTGCCGTCGCGCATGGCGACGACCGCACCGATGAAGGTCAACCAGACAAAACAGAAGCGCGACAGCTCTTCCGAGACAACGATGCCGGAATTGAAGACATAGCGCAGCACGACATTGCCGAAGACCATCAGCACCATCGCCAGCAGCAGCAGAGCCAGCAGCGCCTCGACGAGTTTGTAGCCGCGCGCCAGCATCAGATCACCTTGCCGGGGTTGAGCAGGTTGTCGGGATCGAGCGCTGCTTTCAGCGTCCGCATCAGCGCGATTTCCGGCTCGCTGCGGGCATGGCCGAGCCATTGTTTCTTCATCGTTCCGATGCCGTGCTCGGCCGAAACGCTGCCGCCCATCTCGCGGACGAGGCCGTAGATGATCGCATCCATCGCAGCCTTGGGCTGCTGCTCGATGGAGAGCCCCGGCACCCAGGCGACCAGATGCAGGTTGCCGTCGCCGATATGCCCGTAATAGACGCTGTCGCAGCCGGGAATGCCCGCACTCAGCGCCGCCTTGCAGCGCGTCACGAAAGCGTCCATGCGCGCCACGACGAGGCCGATGTCGTAGGAGACATGCGGGCCGAGCGCCTGGCCGAATTCGGCGCAAGCGTCGCGCACCTGCCAGAAGGCTAGCGTCTGCGCATGTGACTGGGCGATGGCCGCGTCGGCAAGAACGCCGCGCTCCATCATGCCCTCGAGCCAAGCCTCGAAGCGAGTGCTATCGGCTGCCTCGTCGGAGCCATGCGTCTCGACTAGCACATAAAAGCCATGCCCGGCGCCGACCGGAGCCCGCACGCCAACGCGCTCCGTTACGACTTGCCAATAATCCGGCCACATCACCTCGAAGGCCGACAAGATCGGCCCCAGCCCCTCTCGCGCCCCGCTAAGCAGCGTCACGACGGCATCGTAGTCGGCGAGCGTGCAAAGCGCGGCCATGGTCGAGCGCGGCTTCGGGAACAGCCGCAGCACGACGCGGGTGATGATGCCGAGCGTGCCCTCCGAGCCGATGAAGAGGTGCTTCAGATCATAGCCGGCATTGTTCTTCAGCAGCTTATTCAGATTGGTGACGACCGTGCCGTCGGCCAGCACGACCTCGAGCCCGAGCACGAGCTCGCGCGTCATGCCGTAGCGGATGACCCGGTTGCCGCCGGCATTGGTCGAGAGATTGCCGCCGATCGCGCAGGAGCCGCGCGAGCCGAGATCAAGCGGGAACAGGAAGCCGGCCGCATCGGCCGCGTTCTGGATCGCCTCCAGCGGTGTGCCGGCTCTCACCGTCATCGTGGCGCTGGCCGCGTCGATCTCCTCGATGCCGGTCATGCGCTCAAGCGAGATCGCGACCCAACCCGCTTCGGGCGTCGCGCCGCCGCACAGCCCGGTCATGCCGCCCTGCGGCACGAAGGGCAGGCCCGCCGCCCGACATGCGGCGATCGCCTGGGAAACTCCTGCCGCATCCACGGGCCGCACGACGGCCAAAGGCCGGCAGGGGAGCTGAACGCTCCAGTCGTTGTAGTTGCGCGCAGGGACATCGGCTCCGATCAAGACGGCTTGCGCCCCGAGTCCGGCCTTCAGGTCCTTGAGCACATCCTCCGCACGCCGGGATTGATTCATCGCATGCATCGCGCGATCATTCTCTTGTATGTAAGGCACATCATGTAAACGGACAAGCTGCATGCCGTCAAGGAGGCGCTCCGCCAGGACCTGTTCCGGCGCTGATACGACGTCAGGACGCGCCTCAAGGGGCTTACCAACGAACGCCGCCGGTTCGGCTATCGGCGGTCCTTGCCATCGTCGACATGCTCGGCAAGACCGTTACGCTGCCGAGGCCGCCACGGCGGATCGAGCTGCCCGAAGCGCGTGACAACTGACGATGGCGCTGTCCACCCCCGGCCGGCCGAGTTCGTCGTCGGCTGACCCCTTCGACAGCGATCTGCCGCGAGACGCCTTCGAGCACTCGGCCGGCCCTGCGAGAAGGCGATGGTGAGCGAGAGCTAGGGCTCGGACCCATAAAGTGGTTGGCATCGCCGGCTCGGCGTGATTCACGGCTTCCAGGAGGAAGCACGGATGAATCGGGATCGTTTCTGGCTCACGGACGCGTAATTTGCGCGGATGGAGCCGCATCTGCCGACGGATACGCGTGGCAAGCCGCGTGTTGACGACCGCCGTGTGATCAGCGGCATCGTCCATGTCTTGAAGTCTGGCGGGCGGTGGATCGATGCGCCGCCTGACTATGGGCCACGCAAGACGCATCTCACAACCGCTACGTCCGCTGGGCCGCCAAGGGCGTCTGGATCGATCTCTTCCATGCTCTGGCAAGCGCTGGCGGTCCCCCGGCCCAGGTGCTCATCGACTCCTCTGCCGTGAAGGCGCACCGCTCGGCCTCGGGTGGAAAAGGGGGGAGCGCAACCAAGCCATCGGCCGCTCGCGCGGCGGGCGCACGACCAAGATCCACGCGCTGGCCGATCGCGACTGCCGGCCCATCGCCTTCCTGCTCACCGGAGGCCAAGTCGCTGATTGCACGGCGGGATCGGCTCTGCTGAAGCAGATGCCGCCCGCCCGCCTCATCCATGGTGACAAGGGCTACGACAGCAACGCCATCCGCCGGCAGGTCGAGGAGAGCGGCACGAGGCCTAATATCCCGCCCAAGGCCAACCGGCGCTGGAAGAACTGCTTCTCGCCGGTCCTCTACCGCGACCGAAACGCCATCGAGCGCATGTTCTGCCGCCTCAAGGATTTCCGCCGCGTCGCAACCCGATACGACCGCAACGCCGTCAACTTCCTCGCAGCCGTCTGCATCGCCGCAACCGTCAGCTACTGGTTATGAGTCTCGACCCTAGTGCCGACGACGTGCATTTGCTTTTTACCACCCGTCGGACAGCGGTCGGACAGGGCGGAGCAAATTCGTAAACCCGTCATTTCAGAGGTAATTCAGATCGAAGCGTGATCCATCGTGTTTCAAAATGCCCGCGGGGTACCGAGCGGGATCTTTGTGGACCGGTCTACTCTAAGCTGAATTCCTGTTATTTTTCAACGAAATGCTTTAAATTCGAAATCAAGAGGGATCGCTAAGTGGTATATGTAGGGCGTGACTACTCGTGATAAATAATCATCAAGCATGCTTAAGCTTGTACGATACACCACAATCCCGCCTTATCATGGATTCCGCATCGTGAATTTCGTCATATCGCATCGCTCAGATGACCCCGATCACCAGCCAGAAAGCAGCTCTCCGAGCGTGTCGCCTCGTTCGTGAGCCGAGCCATCATACCAGGAGGGATCGGTAGAGCTCCCAGTATCGATCTGCCATGCGATCCACCGTGAAGCGCGCGGCGACCGATGCCCGGCAAGCGGCACGATCGATCTCGCCAACGCGGCCGATCGCCTCGACGGCTTCATCGACGCTGTCAACCAGGAAGCCGGTCACGCCATGCTCGATCAATTCCGGCATCGAGCCGCGCTTGGAGGCGATGACCGGGGTGCCGCAAGCCAGCGCCTCCACAACCGACAACCCGAACGGCTCCTCGAAATTGACGAGGTGGAGTAGCGCCCGCGCCGAGCCCAGGGTTTTCGTGCGGACGGCTCCGCCGATCGGGCCAAGATAATCCACGGAACGACCGTCGAGCGCAGGCGCAACATGCTCGGCGTGATAGTCCTGATCCTGGATGATGCCGGCCATGACGAGCCGCCGGCCTGCGCGGCGTGCGGCTGCGATCGCTTCAGCTGCGCCCTTGTCAGGATGGATGCGGCCAAAGAAGAGCAGGTCTTCGCCCCCATCCGGATCGAACGGAAAGCCCTCCAGCCCGATCCCGTGATGGATCGTCGCCGCATAGCGCAGATTCGGGTGCCTATCGGCATCGCTGATCGCGACATAGTGGACGCGATCCTCATAGGCCTTGAATGCCGGCAGGATGCGGTCCGAGGAGAAGCCGTGGATCGTCGTCACGACCGGCGTTTCCACCAGTCGCGAGAACGCCAACGGCACGAAATCGGCGTGATTGTGAATCAGATCGAACTCGCCAGCGCGCTCGAAGACATGCGCGACGTGGAGCATCTCCCAGACCTTGGCGTCGATGCTAGGGTCTTCGGAATAGGGCGCCGGGCAGACACCAGCCAGCGTACCCGCCGTCAGGCTGTCCCTGGTGGCGAACAGGGTGACGTCGACGCCCCGCGCGACCAGCGCCTCGGTCAACAGGCTCGTCACCAGCTCCCATGGACCGTAATGGCGTGGCGGGGTGCGCCAGGAGATCGGCGCCAGCATGGCGATACGCAAACGGTCGTCCTTTCTTGGCTCGCGATCAGGCTGCGAGGATCACGCCCTCATCCGCCCGCAGCAGCAGCACATTATTTTCAAATAGCGCCGCCTCGCCGCTCGCCGACAGGATCGGCCGGGGGGCGCTTGTCCAGCTCGGCAATTCCAGGTGCTGTGCGCTTGTCCCAAGATTGAGCGCCACGATCACTCGTTGCGCCTCGTATCGGCGCTCATAGGCGAGCACATCGCCCGCGGAGTCCAGCAATGTGAACTCACCGATTGCCAATGCCGGATGCTCACGCCGGAGCGCCAGCAAGTGGCGATAGAGCGTCAGGATCGACGCCGGTTCGTCCGCCATCCCCACAGCATTGCGCATCGGCCAGTCGGCATTGAGCGGCAGCCATGGCGAGACCTGGCTGAAGCCGGCATTCGCGCTCGCATCCCACGGCATCGGCGTCCGAACCGGATCGCGGCCCAGACCGAGCCCGGGCTCGCGCAATTCGCGCGGGTCCTGAAGCTGCTCGGGCGGAACCACGACATCGCTCAGGCCCAATTCGTCGCCGTAATAGAGAGTGGGCGTGCCTCGCAGCGTCAGCAGGAGCATCGCGGCAACACGAGCCTGAGCCTCTCCACGCTTGCTGGCGATGCGCGGGCGGTCGTGATTGCCAAGCACCCAGTTTGGCCAGCCGCCCGGCGGTAGAACCGCCTCATAATTGGCGATCAGGGCTGCAAGCGCACGCGCCCGCCATGGCGCGTCGATGAGCTGGAAGTTGAAAGGCAGTTGCACCTCCGCCCGCGCCCCGCCGTAATAGTCCATCAGCCGTTCGACCGGCAGGTAGATCTCGCCGATCAGCAGGCGCTCGCCTTGTCCTCTCGTTCCATAGCCGTCAGCGACGGCGCGCATCTCGGCGGCGATCGCATGGATTTCGGGCTGGTCGGTCGAATGGAGCTGGAGCAGGCGGTGCATATCGCCCATGGCGGGCCGATAGGCCGGGTTTGGCGGATTGTCGGGGAAGTCCGCCGCCTTGATCATGTGCCAGAGCACGTCGATGCGGAAACCGTCGACGCCGCGATCGAACCAGAAGCGCATCGCGTCATACATCGCCGTGCGCACAGCCGAATTGCGCCAATTGAGATCCGGCTGCTCCTTCAGGAAGGCGTGGTAGTAATACTGGCCGGTGGCTTCGTCCCACTCCCAGGCCGAGCCGCCAAAATCGCTGATCCAGTTGTTGGGCGGTCCGCCGCCGGGCGCGGGATCACGCCAAAGATACCAGTCCCGTTTCGGATTGTGGCGCGAGGAGCGGCTCTCGACGAACCATGGATGTTGGTCGGAGCTGTGGTTGGGCACGAAGTCGAGCACGAGCTTGAGCCCACACGCATGGGTCTGGGCCAGCAGGTCGTCGAAATCGGCAAGCGTGCCGAAACGTTGATCGATCCCACAATAATCGGCGACGTCGTAGCCGAAATCGGCCATCGGAGAAGGATAGATCGGCGAGATCCAGATCGCGTCGATGCCGAGGTCGACCAGATAGTCGAGCCGCCGCGCGATTCCCTTGAGATCGCCAATGCCATCGCCATTCGTGTCCTGGAAAGAGCGCGGATAGATCTGATAGATCACGCCCGCCTGCCACCACGGGACAGTCATGTGAACAGGGCTTTGGGCTTGCCGACAATCATAGTCGAGGCCTTCGAAATCCGAGGATTGCGAGGCGAAAACCTCGGCGGGGACACCGACAAGGCGCTACCGCTTCTCGTTCGCAACCCACATTGACTTACCATGAATATTAGCAGTTCTCACGTTTGATCTTGCATCAATTCGATGAATCGAGAAATTCATATCGATTTGGAACAAATTAACCCGCTGATTGTTGATTGCAAATGACCAATTCTATCTCGCTAAAAATAATCCGCCCCGCTCGCGGTTCCGGTGCCGTCGATCAGGCACCGAAACTGGGCAAGCTGGCCGTCCATCACGACATGGACCCAGCGCTCCCGGCAGATGCGCCGGAGAATGTCACCCGGAAGCGCCAGCAGTTGAAAGCAAGGGCCGTTGCAGGCCGCCATATCGACCAGGCGCTGTCCACGATACCGGCATCGGACGAGGCCAAGGCTTCGCGAAAGGCAAAGCTCATCGATCTGCCGTCCGGCACTCCGCCCAAGCGACGTCCTGTTTAGGAGGCCGCCTCCCCATTTGGCGGATCACCGCTCGACACACGTCGGCCGGTGCCCCACGTAAAGAGTTCGATCTCGGCCTCGGACATGATCCGAGCGCTCGGTAAGACATGGGCTTGGATATTGAGGAATGCGACCTCCGCCTGGGCGCGGGATTTCGAGTTCTCAGCCAGATGCTTTCTCCTGACTGGAGCATTTTCGATCGAAGCGACGTCCGTTTCGCGTGGAGAAAATGCGTAGAGACAAAGCGGTTGGCACCGGCGATCAAAGGCCACCGCCATGAAAAAGGCCAGGCGTGAACCTGGCCTTCCCGTGTTATTCGTCCTCGCCGCGATGCCAGTACATCCGTGGTCATCGGAAAGGTTGAATATTGGCTACGCCGCCTGCAGTTGCTCGGCGGACATCTTGCCGGATTTGTTGTCCTTGGCCATCTCGTAGCCAAGCTTCTGGCCTTCGACGATCTCGCGCATTCCAGCGCGTTCGACGGCAGAAATATGGACGAACACGTCCTGGCTGCCGTCATCCGGCTGAATGAAGCCGAAGCCCTTGGTGGAATTGAACCATTTCACTGTGCCAGTGGCCATAGCGAACTCTCCTTTTGATAATATTCGTCGGCCGCCGCGCGAATGCGCGGCGGATTCAGCACGATTTCGAAAGGGAGTTCGTCAGAGACGCGCCGAAGCGCGAGAAAAACAGTCAACCAACCAAATATCGGCAAAGCGAACGTAAGCGAATAATTTCAGAAAGTCAAATTTCAATGCTTTCAGGTTTTAGACTAATTCCGAAATTAGCCATCAAAACTAGATAAATTGTATTCGAAACCTCAGCGATCCAGCGTTCTTCTCGATAGGAGAAGCGCATTCCTGACCGCTCTGCTGGAAGCAACCCGTCTCCATCACCCGTCCGTTTCCGCATCACAGCGCTCCATGGCCTGCAGGAGCGCGGCGATCCTGACCGTCGCGAAATTGCAGAAGGTGTCGGAGACGGCATAAGGCAGGATGATCTGGTCGTTATGGCGTATCGCGCCGCAGGTATAGACGACGTTGGGAACATAGCCTTCGCGCTCGGAGGGTTCGGGCCGGACGAAGGGCTCGCGCGAGCGCGCCAGGACTTTCGACGGGTCGGCCTTGTCGAGAAGAACCGCGCCGATCGCATACTTCCGAACCGGCCCGACGCCATGGGTCAAAAGCAGCCAGCCCTCGTCCAGCTCGATGGGTGAGCCGCAGGTGCCGATCTGGATGAATTCCCACGGGAATTGCGGCTTCAGCAGCGCGACGCCGCCGCTCTCCCAGGTGAGGAGGTCGTCGGAGTAGATGAGGTAAAGGTTCTCGCTGTCCTGCCGCGCGATCATGGCGTAGCGGCCATTGATCTTGCGCGGAAACAGCGCCATGCCCTTGTTGACGGCCGCCGAGCCGCGCAGCGGCGACATCCGGAATGACAGGAAGTCGCTGGTCTCGATCAATTCGGAGCGGATGCCCCTGCCGTTATAGGCCGTATAGGTCGCGCGGAACACGGTCTTCCCGTCCTCCTCGAAGGCGACGAAGCGCGCATCCTCGATGCCGTTCGACTGGGCTGCGGTCACGGGGAAGATTACCCGCTCGCTGATGTCGCCGTCGGTGGAGAAGGTGACCTCGACATCCTCGCCGTCGAGGCGCGCCATCCGGTTCCTCAAGGTCGCGATCGAGGCCAGACGCGATGTCGGGTCGACGCTGACGCTGCCGTCGGCGGCGATCGATCCGGAGCGGAACGTCAGCGACGAGATATGCCCCTCTCCGACCGCGCGAACGCTCAGGATGAAGCGGCGCCCGCCCGGCGGAGCGCCGGATTGATCGGGATGCGAAACGATACTCGGATTGAAGAGCGCCGCCGCCTCGAACGAATACTCATGCAGGAAATAGGACCCGACCAGCCGGCGCTGGACCTGGGTGAATTCGCGATGCGTCGCGAAGGCCTCCTCCATCTCGCCGGCGCGCGCCTCGAACCTCTCCAGCAGGTTGCGGTGCCGGCCCTTGAAATTTTCCAGCACCTCGGCGAGCAGGCTTTCCGCGGTCACGGCATCGAGCGACAGGACCCGCTCGACGATATGGTTCGCCCGGATCTTGTCCGTGTGGCTGAGATCGCTGGGCTCGGCCTGGGGGCCGAACCGACGCACGACGACCCTGGCCGGATCGGGGCGCAAATACAGGGCCTGCCGGTTCAGGAAGGTGGATTGGGACAAGGCGACCCCAGTCTGTTTGTGCGCGTTCGCCGGAGGCTCAGGCGTGCAAGACCCGAAGCGGCGCCAGTTTCGGGCGATCCCCGCTGATGCGGGCTAGCTGGCGAATCTCGGCGAGGCTGATGAGATAGGATACCACGGATTCGCCGCCGCGGTTTTCGTTCGGCCGGTCGCGATGCAGGCCGTCGCGACAGGCGCCCGTATCCAGATCGACCAATGGCGACGAGAGATCGTTGTGGCCCAGGAACCAGGCGAAGGCGCGTGCGGCTTCGGATCGCCATTGCGGATCGCCGTCCGCGCGCCAGGCAGCAAGGGAGGCAGAGACCGTCGCGGTCGCTTCCAGCGGCTGCTGATCGAACGCCTTGGGCGCACAGCGCTTGTCGCCGAAACTGTCAGAGCCGACTGGCCTGAACAATCCCGCTGGCGTTGTCTGCAAGCCTGTAAGCCAGCGCAGCGATCGTAAGCCAGCCTCGACATAGGCCGGGACTTTCATCGAAACCCCGGTCGCGATCAGTGCCTGGGGCAGGCGCGCATTGTCATAGGACAATCCGTCCTCGAACCAGACCCAGTCCGGCGTCTCGACCACAGACATCAGGCCGAGCAGCCTGTCGGCCAGCAGCGTGCGCAGCCAGATGGCCGTCGCAGGCGCGCCGGCGATAGCGCAATAGGCGTCGAGGCCAAGCAGGGCGAAGGCCCAGGCGCGGGGCGAGGTAAAGTCCTCGACGATCGGCAGTGATTCCGCAAAAAGGGCTGCGGCCCATTGCCGGCGCGACGGGCTGACATCGCTGCGCGCGCATTCCCCCAAGGCCCATAGCGTCCGTCCGTGGCTATCTTCCGAGCCGGCATCCTCGAGCCAGCGCCGGTCGAAGCTCATGAAGTTGCGGAAACGGCGCGTATCGGAGTTCCAGGCATGCTGGACGAAGGAGGCGAAACGCGCCGTCAGTGCTTCCGGCAGGCGTGGCTCACTGGTGCTGTTCAGCACACAGGCAAGGAGCAGCGCCCGGGCATTGTCATCGACGCAGTAGCCATGCGTGCGATCGGGCACGGAATGAACGGCGTGCTGGAACAAGCCGGTGTCGTCGCACATGCTGAGGAAATGGCCCGTCTGCATCTCGGGCGGCGCCGGCATTTGCGGCGAGGGCCTGGCCTGGGCCGCACTAGCAACCACGCTCAGCACGCGACCGCGGCGTGCCGTCTCGAAGGCTGCGAGATAGCGCTTGGCGGTTCGCTCCCATGTCATCGACCGGCTGCTCGCATAGGCGCGCGCACGCATGGCCTCGCGCCGATCGTCATCGGTCAGCAAGCCGGCGATCTCGTCACCGATGGCGACGGCATCGCCGAACGGCACCAGGATGCCGCGCCCGTCGGCGAGCAGTTCCTGCGCGTGCCAATATGGCGTCGATACGACCGCTTTGCCGAGCCCGAAGCTGTAAGCGAGCGTCCCGGACGTCATCTGAGCCTCGTTGAGATAGGGCGTGACATAGACATCGCACATCGAGATGAAGCCGAGCAGCGTCGCCTGGTCGACGAATTGATCGAGAAAAACCACGTGATTCTCGACGCCGAGTTCGCGAACGCGGTTCATCAGGCTTTCGCGATAGGCTTCGCCCTGCTCGCGGACGAGATTGGGATGCGTCGCGCCCAGAACCACATAGACCGCGTCAGGGCGGCGACGCAGGATCGAGGGCATCGCGTCGATCATCACCTCGATGCCCTTGTTGGGCGACAATAGCCCGAAGGTCAGGATGACGGAGCGGCCGCTGAATCCGAGCCCGGCCTTGGCCTCGTCGGGCTCGAGAAAGGCGAATGCGGGAATGCCGTGCGCGATGACCTCGATCTTGTCCGCGGGGAGCCGGTAGACGCTCCGCAGCAAATCGCGCGCCTTCTCGGCCATGACCACGACCCGCGCGGAAGCATCGACGATCCGCTCCATGACATTGCGCTGAAGATGCGTCGGCTCGGCCAGAACGGTATGCAGCGTGGTGACGACCGGCATCGTCAGTCGCGACAGCAGAGCCATGATGTGACCTCCGGCTTCTCCGCCGAAGATGCCGAATTCATGCTGGAGCGAGACGACGTCGAAGCGGCCCTCATTCAGGAAGTCGGCGGCGCGTGCGTAATCCTCCAGGCGCTCGTCGCGAACCTGGCAATGGACCGAGGGCGGGTAGTCATAGCCATGACCATGGTCGTTCATGGCTATGACGGAAGTCTCCACACCTGCACCCGACGACGCAACCGCCTGCTGCAGATCGGTGGTGAAGGTCGCAATCCCGCAGCGGCGCGGGAGCGAATTGCCGATGAAGGCGATGCGGTGGAGCGGGCTCATGGTCGTGCCTCCGAAGGGGATTGGCGAACCCGCCAACGCGGGGAGCGGCGACGGTTTTCAATGGCGCCGATGTCGAGGGGCAAAGCCCGTTGAGAGCGGCATCGTTGCGCGAGGTCGCGCGCATCGAACGGACCAAGGCCCGCCCCATCGCTGGAGCGGGCCTCCGACCCGGATAGGCCGGTGACGGCGCGTAGCGCGCCATCACCTTCGGGGCAGTCGATCCGGTTTACTGGATGACCTGAACGATGCGACCCGTCCTGGGATCGACCAGCACGGTGCGGTTGTTGACCACCGTGTAGCGATAGCTCGTCTCGCCATATTCGCGCGGCACGTCGTAATAGACGACGCCTTCATTCGGCAGCGTCGTGCCGACGACGACCGGCTCGGCATAGGTGTAGGACGGGCGGCGCTGCTCCACGACATAGGTCTGGAAGCGCGGCGTCTGGTCGCCGATGATCGCACCGACCACCGCCCCGCCAACACCGCCGACGACGGCGCCGATCGGACCGCCCACGATCGCGCCGCCAACCGCTCCGGTCGCTGCGCCACCAACTGCCCCACCCTGGGCTGCCGGTGCGTTCTGGGCGAAGGCCGTTGCAGGCACGATGGCGATGGCGGAAATCAGTGCAAATGTTTTCAGCATGGAAGTAATCCTTCGCATGAACCAGTCGGAAGGGATATCCCGCGAATTGGTCAGGTGGCTTCAAAACGAGCAGACAACAGGAATGTTCCGCTCTTTTATTTCGCAAAGGCGTTGGATTGTTGGATGAATTCTGAAAAATTATTGGCGTAATAAATAAATCATATCCAACAAAATCAGGATTTCTTCGTTCGGAATTATGCCTCGATCAAGCCCTTTACATCGAATGCCGAATGCCGAATGCCTTTCCGCAGCGCAAATCGCATCGCCGGGCGTATGACGCGGCATTGGTCCTCACAGCGTAGCGCGATTTTCCCAACTGTGCTTGAAGCCTCACAATGCTCTTGTGAAATCTCACGGGGCGTTCCAGACTTCGTCGCATGCTCGACACGTCTTCTCCGTTCGCTCCCGCGACGACCGCCCCGATCGCCGAAGCCCGGCTCGATGTCGCGACGCGGCGGCTGCGCAAGGCGATCGTCACCTGCGAGCTCACGCCAGGCGAGTTCATCCATGAGGCGGCGATCGCCGAGCGCTTCGGGCTTGGCCGCGCCAGCGTCCGCGTTGCGCTCACCGAGCTTGCTGCAGCCCGCTTCGTCAGCCGGCATGCGCGCCAGGGCTGGCGGATCGCGCCCATCGACGGCGCGCTGATCGCAGCCGTTCTGGACGGGCGTCGTCGGCTGGAGGCCTCACTGGCGACGCAAGTGCTGACTGAGCCCGCAAGCGCGAGCGCGATGACGCTGCTCGGCATGGTGCGGTCCGTCTCTGGGCGGACCGAGCCCGCAGCGCTCGCGACCGCCCGCGCCGCCGAGCGTCAGCTGCGCAATCTGCTCGCGGCTGGGGCAGGGGCCTTCGCCCGCAACTGGCTCGGCGAGATCTGGGACCATGCCGACCGCATCGTGCGGATGCTCGATCTCAACGGCCATCCCATCCTGCCGGCGGATCTCGGCGAACTCGTCGCAGCACTCATTGCCGGCGATGCCGAGGCAGGCACGCGGGCGATCGCGCGGGACAACCAACGCTTCGCCGACGCGCTCGCCCATGGCTTCCTGGCGATTTCCGCGCAGCCGTCGCGTCCGCCGGCCCGTTCGGCCCGCCGGCGCAGCGCCCCCCGTACTGCAGCCACCGCGGCCGATCAGCCGATCCCTCTGACGAAGGAACAGCAGTCATGACCATTGCCTGGCGGACCTATCCTCTCGCGGTTGCATGTGCCGCGGTGCTTGCTCTCGGCGCTGCCTCGCCGGCGCACGCCTCGAAGGAGCGCTTCGTGGTCGACCTCGTGAACGAGCCGTCCTCGCTCGATCCGCAGCTCCAATGGAACCCCGACAGCTATTACGTCTACCGCAACATCTTCGACAACCTCGTCACCCGCGACGACAAGGGCGAGATCGTCCCGCAGGTCGCGATCTCATGGAAATACCTGTCCGACACCGAGATCGAGTTCGAGCTTCGCCCCGACATCATTTTCCATGACGGCTCGAAACTGACGGCCAACGACGTCGTCTTCAGCGTCAAGCGTATCACCGATCCAAAATTCGGCAGCCCGCAGCTCGGCCAGTTCGACAAGATCACCAATGCGACAGCGCTCTCAGCCACCAAGGTCAAGCTGACCACCGACGGCGCCTATCCGGCCTTGCTGGCACAACTCGTCAAGCTCTCGATCGTGCCCAAGGCGATCGTCGAGGCCGTCGGCAAGGATGCCTTCAATCTGAAGCCGGTCGGCAGCGGGCCCTACAGGTTCGAGAGCTGGCAGCGCGGCGTTGCCGTGGCGCTTGTACGCAACGATGCCTACTGGGGCACCAAGGCTCCGTTCCCGAGCGTGATCTTTCGCGCCGTGCCTGATGGCGCGACCCGGCTCGCCAATCTCCAGGCCGGCACGAGCGATCTCGGCGTAACGCTCGACGCCGACCAGGCTGGCCAGCTCAAATCTGCGGCCAGGGCCCAAGCCCTGATCGGCCTGACCGAGCGCGTTGCCTATCTCAGGCTCAATACCACCAAGCCACCCTTCGACAACGTCAAGCTGCGCCTGGCCGCCGCCTATGCGATTGACAAGGACGGGCTGGTCGACGGCCTGCTCGGCGGCTTCGACAAGCCCGTGTCGCAACTGGGCACGCCTGCCAGCTTCGGCTGGATCGAGGGCCTGAAAGGTCCGACCTACGACCTGGCCAAGGCCAAGGCGCTCGTCGCGGAAGCGGGTCCGGCGGCCAAGGCCGAGATCGAGCTTGCAACCGCGCCGGTCTTCGACCAGCGCATCGTCCAGGCGATCCAGCAGCAGCTCGGCGATGCCGGCTTGAGCGTCAAGATCGCGATGTCGGATATGGCGAGCTATCTCAAGCGCTCGCAGGCCGGCCCGGAGGCGACCTCGACGCTGAGCTTCGGGCGCTGGTCCTGCGCCTGCCAGGATGCCGACGGCACACTCTTCCCGTTGATCCACAAGAGCAGCGGCTGGTCGGCCTATCGCAACCCGAAGGCCGATGCGCTGCTCGAGGAAGCCCGCCAGACCCTGGACAAGGACAAGCGGCTGGCGGCCTACAAGCAGGTCCAGGAGATCATCGCGGCGGAAGCGCCGCTTGTGCCGCTCTACCAGGCGGCGGTCATCTATGGGGCCACCAAGAGCCTGAAATGGCAGCCGACCCCGAATGAGAGCCTGTTCCTGAACCGCATGAGCTGGAGCGACTGACGGCCCCGTGCCCGGCTTCCTCCTCCAGCGCGCCGGACAGGCGCTCGTCACGATCCTGGGCGTGGCGACACTGATCTTCTTCGTCCAGCGGCTGACGGGGGATCCGACCTATCTCCTGGTGCCGGAGACCGCGACCAGGGCCGACATCGACGCCCTGCGCCATGCGCTCGGCTTCGATCGGCCGCTCTTCATCCAGTATCTCGACTTCCTTGCCGATCTCGCCCGCTTCGATCTCGGGCAATCGGTCGTGCAGCGCGTGCCGGTGACGACGATCATCGCCTCGCGCCTGCCCTATACGCTGATGCTGGCGGCAGGCGCGCTGACCGTCGCCTGCGGCATCGGCGTGCCGATCGGCATCCTGCTCGCGGTGTTTCGCGACCGTGCTGTCGCCAAAGTCGCGGCGGGCTTAGTGCTCGCAGCCCAGAGCATGCCGACCTTCTGGAGCGGCATCCTGATGATCATGGTGTTCTCGGTGCTGCTCGGCTGGCTGCCGCCCTCGTCGACCGGTGACATCTGGAATCTCGTGATGCCGTCCTTCGCGCTCGGCCTGCTCAGCATGGCGACCTTCGCGCGCATCACCCGCTCGGCGCTGCTCGACGAACTCTCGAAGGATTACGCCCGCACCGCCCGCTCGCGCGGCGTCCGCACGCCTCGCCTGTTGCTGCGCCATATCGCGCGCAACGCCTCGATCCCGCTCATCACCGTCGCGGCGCTGGAAATCTCGAACCTGCTCGCCGGCGCGGTCATCGTCGAGACCGTCTTCGCCTGGCCCGGTCTCGGCCAGGTCACCGTGCAGGCGATCCTGGCGCGTGATTTCATGATCGTGCAGGGCGTCGTCCTGATGGGCGCCTTCGTCACGGTGGCGCTGAACCTGCTCTCGGACGTGCTCTACAGCGTCGTCGATCCCCGCATCGTCCTGGATGGCGCCCGATGAGCGCGGTCGCAGCCTCGCGCCCGCGCCGGGGGCTCGGCTTGCGCCGCTGGTGGCCGCTTGTAATCGTTGCGCTGGTGGTGCTTGCCGCGATTTTCGCGCCGTGGCTGGCGCCCTACGACCCCAGTACGCAAAACCTGATCGGCCGGTTGAAGCCGCCGGGCACGGTCTCGCGGGCCTTCCATTACTGGCTCGGCAGCGACGAGCTCGGCCGGGACGTGCTCAGCCGCATCATCTACGGCTCGCGCGTCTCACTTGTGGTCGCCTTCGCCTCGGTGATCCTCTCGGGTACGGTCGGCACGACGCTGGGCATGATCGCGGCCTACCGGCGCGGCTGGACCGAGACCGTGGTGATGCGCGTCGTCGATGTCTTCCTCTCGATTCCGGCCGTGCTGCTGGCGATCATCACGGTTGCGGTGCTCGGGCCGAGCCTGGTCAACGTCATCCTGGTGCTCGCGCTGACGCGTTGGCCGCGCTACGCCCGCATCGCCTACAGCCAGACGCTTTCGGTTGCGACGATGCCCTATGTCCGGCTCGCGGCCCTGATGGGGGCGGGTGCGACGCGGGTCCTGTTCCGCCATGTCCTGCCCAACATCATCGGCGCCGTCAGCGTCGTCGCGACGCTCGAATTCGGACTGATGGTGCTGTTCGAGGCGGGCCTGTCCTTCCTGGGCCTGGGTGTGCAGCCGCCGACCGCGAGCTGGGGCTCGATGCTCTCCACCGGCCGCAATTATGTCGCCACCGCCTGGTGGGTCGCGACGCTGCCGGGACTGTGCCTCTTCGTGCTCGTACTCGCCGTCAACCTGACCGGCGACGCCGTGCGCGACCGCCTCGATCCCCGTTTCCGTTGAGGACCATGACCATGTTCGACGACATCAAGGGCAAGCGCGCACTCATCACCGGCGCCTGCGGCGTGATTGGGCGCTGGATCGCGGAAACACTGCACGCGTCCGGCGTGACGCTGGCGCTGACCGACGCGAAAAGCGATGAGCTCGAGGCTTTCGCTAGGACGCTCGGCCTGGGCGGCGACAGCTTCTGCAAGGCGGCCGACCTCACCGACGAGGCCTCGATCAAAGAGCTGACGGCGGAGATCGGCACGCGCTGGGGCGCGGTCGATATCCTCGTCAACAATGCCGGGATCTATCCCAGCGGTTTCCTGCTCGACACCTCCACCGAGGAGTTCGACCGTATCTTCTCGGTCAACCTGCGCGCGCCCTTCATCCTGAGCCGCGAACTCGCGACGCAGATGGTGCGTAAGGGCGTCAAAGGCTCGATCATCAACATTTCATCGGGCGCTTCGCGCAAGATGCGGCGCACCGCCACCGTCTACTCCACCTCCAAGACGGCGCTGGACCGCCTGACCAAGGGCTTCGGCGTGGAGCTGGCCGAGTACGGCATCCGCGTGAACGCGCTCGAGCCCGGCTTCGCCGCCGGCAGTACCGTCAGCGGCCTGACCGAAGCACATATCCAGAGCACGATCGCGCAAATCCCTTTGGGGCGGCCGTCGTCGCGCGAGGATGTCGGCAACGCCCTGCTGTACCTCGCCAGCGATGCGTCTTCTTACGTCACCGGCGCGACGCTGACGGTCGATGGCGGCAATTCGATCGGCTCGCTTGCCGTCCATCAGGACAAGAAGAGCGCGCTGTGAGGGCCACGTCATGAGCCAGGCCGGCATGTCCCCTGCGAGCTTCCCCGTCTCGGCCTATGAATGGCCGCAGGGCAAGAGCAGCGCCTTCTGCTTCAGCGTCGATGTCGATGCCGAGAGCCCCTATCAATGGAGCCTACCGACGGACGCAGCCGCCACGCTCGGCCAGATCGAGCAGCGCCTGTTCGGGCCGCGCATCGGGATCTGGCGCATCCTCGACCTGCTCGATCGCTACGGCATCAAGGCGACCTTATTCGTGCCTGGGCTGGTCGCCAGGAACCATCCCGAATTGCTGCCGGCCTTCATCGCGCGGGGCCACGAGATCGGCCTGCACGGCTATTTCCACGAGCTCGCCACCGAAGCCGGGCCGGAGGAGTTCGCCCGCGCGCTCGATGAATCGCTCGCCTTGTTCAAGAGCCAGGCCGGCATCGTTCCGAAGGGTTTTCGATCGCCGGCCTGGGAGATGACGCCGTTCATGCTGGCGGAGGTCAAGCGGCGCGGGCTCTATGACTCCTCGCTGATGGGTTTCGACCATCCCTACACGATCGACGGTGTCACGCAGGTGCCGGTGCTCTGGGCTGTCGACGATGCCATCTATTTCCGCTTCACCGGCAGCCCGACCGACAAGGCGCCGCCCTCGGCCCAAGGCGGCATTCTCGAGGCCTGGCTTGACGAATGGCATGTGCTCCACCGTGAAGGCCGCATGATGATGCTGACGATCCATGACTGGATCTCCGGCCGGGCCGGCCGCGTCCGCATGCTGGAAAAGCTGCTCGACGTCGTCACCGCCTCGCCGGGAACCTGGATCGCGACGGTCGGCGAACTCGCCGCCCATCACGCCGCAAGCGCCAATCGCGAGCGTTTCAGCGTGCCGTTGCGCCTGCCCGAGCCGAGTGGTCCGCAGCGTTTCAAGGCCTCGCGCTGATGCAGACTTTTACCATCCAGAGGCCCGCCGTGCATTCGGCCCACGGCCTCGTCGCGGCCCAGAACCGTCATGCCGCGCAAGCGGGCGCAGATGTGCTGTCGCGCGGCGGCAATGCGATGGACGCGGCCGTCGTCGCCGCTCTGGTGCTCAGCACGGTCGAGCCTTGGCTGTCGGGCGTCGGCGGCGGCGGCTTCCTGGTCCATGCCGATGGCACTACCGGCGCGACCGAGACCCTCGACTTCAATGTGCGCGCCGCAATCGGGCTCGACCCGGCGGATTATCCACTTGCCGGCGCGCAGGCCGGCAACTGGTTCAGTTGGCCTTCGGTCGTCGGGGATCGCAACGTCTCCGGCTACGGCGCGATCTGCGTGCCGGGCGCGATCGCAGGGCTCGCCGCCGCGTTGGAGCGGCATGGCTCGATCTCGTGGAGCGACGCGCTCCAGCCCGCGATCGAGCATGCCGAGCGCGGGTTGGAAATCGACTGGTTCGCGGCACTCTGCATCGCGATCGAAGCGCCGGGTCTGGCGCGGGATCCTGCGCTTTCGGCAATCCTGCTCGACGATGGTCACGGCCCCAGGGCGGGCGCCGATACGCAGCGCTTCAAGCCGATGACTCTCAAGGCCAAGTTGCTGCGGCGGCTGGCCAAAGCGGGCGCGCGCGACTTCTACGAGGGCGAGAGCGCAGCAACGATCGCAGCCGATCTCGAAGCCGGCGGCTCGGCGATCCGCGCCAGTGATCTTGCCGGCTACGAGGTGGTCTGGGCGCCGGCTCTGACAGGGCGCTATCGCGACTATGACATCGCCGCCGTGCCGGGCCTCAGCGGCGGCCCGACCTTCTTCGACGCGGCGGAACGCCTCGCCAACGGGCCACTGTCTCGCGAAACCTCGCCGGCCCAGGCCGCCTTGCTCTACGCCGCGGCCATCCGCGGGGCCTATGAAAAGCGGCTGACGACGCTCGGTCATGCCGCCACGCCTCAGGTTGGCTGCACCTCGCATGTCAGCGTGGTCGATCGCTCTGGGACGATGGTCTCGCTGACCAACACGCTGCTTTCGCGCTTTGGCGCCAAGGTCGCGCTGCCGCAAGCCGGTATCATCATGAACAACGGCATGATGTGGTTCGATCCGCGCCCTGACCAACCCAACAGCATCGCGGCGGGCAAGAAGCCGCTCGCCAATATGTGCCCGTTGGTGCTGAGCCAGGGCGGCCGCCCGGTGCTTGCGATTGGCGCGGCGGGCGGGCGCACCATCTTCCCGACGGTGCTGCAATTGATCTCGGGCATGGCTGATTTCGGCTTGTCGCTGGAGGAGGTCTTTCACCGCCCGCGCATCGACGCCTCGACGCCGCGCATCAAGATCGATGCACGCGCCGAGGCCGATGTCGCAGCCACCGTCGCCAGCGCCTTTCCGGTCGAGATCGTTGAGGACACGCTCTATCCCGTGAATTTCTCGATTCCCTCGGCCGTGATGGCTGCCGACGGCGGGGGCTTCGCCGGCATGGCCCATCCGACCAGCCCCTGGGCGGCCGTGGTGGCGGCCACGGCATGAGCGTCACAGATGTCCCCGTCCTGGCGATCGACGACCTCGTCATCGATATCGGCGGAAACCGCATCGTCGATCATGTCTCGCTGAGCCTCGGTTCGGGCCGCATCCTCGCCATCGTCGGTGAATCCGGCTGCGGCAAGAGCCTGACCGCGCTGTCGGTGCTGGGCCTGTTGCCGAAGGCGGCGCGTATCGCCGGGGGTGAGATCCGCCTGAACGGGCGCGATCTCCTGCCTCTCGACGAGGATGCGCTGTCGGAGGTCAGGGGCAACGAGGCGACGATCATCTTCCAGGAGCCGGTCGCCTCGCTCAACCCGCTGATGCGCGTCGGCGAGCAGGTCGAGGAGGCGCTGCGCCTGCATCGCGGCCTTTCGGCCAGCGCTGCAGGCGACGAGGCCATCGCGATGATGACCCGCGTCGGCATTCCCGATGCGAGCCGGCGCGCGCGCCAGTATCCGTTCGAATTGTCGGGCGGCATGTGCCAGCGCATCATGATCGCGGCAGCCCTGATCTGCCGGCCGGCCCTGCTGATCGCCGATGAGCCGACGACGGCGCTCGACGTGACGATTCAGGCCCAGATCCTCGAACTGATGCGAGACCTGCGCGGCGAGGTCGGCAGCGCGATCGTGCTGATCACCCATGACATGGGCGTGGTCGCCGATCTCGCGGACGATGTCTGCGTGATGTATGGCGGCCGGATCGTCGAGAGCGGCCCGGTCGAACCGATCTTCGCCGCGCCGCGCCACCCCTATACCAAGCTGCTGCTGGCGACGATCCCGACGCTGCAAGGACAGCGCAAGATGACGCTGCGCACCATCGAGGGCATGGTCCCAAGCGCCGAATCCTGGCCCGATGGCTGCCGCTTCCGCACCCGCTGTCCGCTTGCCGACGAGGCTTGCGTCGCGACGCCCCCTTTGGCGGATGTCGGGCCGGGCCATGCCGCCGCCTGCTGGCATTCGGCTGACGTCGAGGCGCTGGCATGACCGCGACCGCGCAACCGCTCCTTCAGGTCCGCGACCTCAAAGTCCATTTCAAGCTGCGCCGGGGCGTCGGCACGCCCGGCGGCGTGGTCAAGGCGGTCGATGGCGTCTCCTTCGACGTCGCCGCCGGCCGCACGGTCGCGCTCGTCGGCGAATCCGGCTGCGGCAAGTCGACGACGGCCTATGCTGTGATCGGGTTGGAACAGCCGACATCAGGCAAGGTGCTGTTCGACGGCCGCGACATCACGCATCTGCGCGGTAGCGAGCGCGCGAACCTTGCCCGCGATATTCAGATCGTCTTCCAGGACCCGAGCGCCGCCCTCAATCCCAAGATGAGCATCGCCGACAGCGTCAGTGAGCCGCTCGCCATCGCGGGCTGGACGCGTAATGACCGACGCAGTCGCATCTCAGAACTGCTCGACCGCGTCGGCCTGCCTGCCGCTTTCTCCGAGCGCCTGCCGAGCGCGCTTTCGGGCGGGCAGCGCCAGCGCGTCGTGATCGCACGCGCGCTCGCCTTGTCGCCGCGCCTGCTGATCCTCGACGAACCGGTCTCGGCGCTGGATGTCTCCATCCGCTCGCAGGTGCTCAACTTGCTGCTGGAGCTGCAGCGCGACCTCGATCTGGCCTATCTCTTCATCTCGCACGACCTATCGGTGGTGCGCCACCTGGCCGACGAGGCCATGGTGCTCTATCTCGGCACGGTGATGGAGCGCGGGCCGATCGACCTGATGTTCGAGGCGCCGCAGCACCCCTATACCAAGGCGCTGCTTTCCGCGATCCCGCTGCCGGACCCGGTGCTCCAGCGCAAACGCGAAAAGATCATCCTGACGGGCGACCTGCCGAGCCCGCTTTCGCCGCCGCCGGGCTGTCCCTTCGTCAGCCGCTGCCCGATCCGCGTCGAGATCTGCCCGACGGCGCGACCCGAGCTGCGCACGACAGTCTCGGGAACCGAGGCCGCCTGCTTCCTGACACGGTAGCGCGACGGGTAATCGGCGCAGCAGCGCCGTCGGCGATCAAACAGGCGACCGCGCTGCGGCGTGTCCATTTCCAAGCGAGGCGATGCGCGCTCGTCGTTGGCTCAGTCGGCGTCTGCTCTCAAAATGCCGCGCTCGATCTCCCTGAAGTGAAACGTAGATGGCCGCGAAAGACAATTTCTCCTGAGAGATGAGGAGCGTTCTGCGCGCTGAAATCGCGTGATTGACACTCCGAAACGTTTCGGAATAGCGTTTTGGTCCGAGGTTTCATGTCGCTCATTCGTATCGCCACAGCCCTGAATCTGTCCGTCACGACCGTCTCGCGCGCGCTCGGCGGACATGGCGACGTGGCGGAAGCGACGCGCCGGCGTATCCAGGCGGAGGCCGAGCGCATCGGCCATCGTCCCAACGCCACCGCGCGACGCCTGCGCGGCGGGCGCAGCGACGCGGTCGGCATCGTGCTGCCAACAGGCCCGGGCCAGCTCGGCGAGCCGTTCTTCCTGCGGCTGATCGGCGCGATCGGTCCGCGCTTGGCCGAGGCGGGGCTCGACCTCATCGTGTCCAGCGCGCGCGGTGGCGCCGAGGAACTCGCGCTCTACCGTCAGTTTGTTGGCAACCGCCGTGTCGATGCGATGATCGTCGCCCGTACCCGGCTCGACGATGCCCGCATCACCTATCTGCGCGAGGCCGGCCTGCCCTTCGTCGCCCATGGACGCACCGGAGCAGGCGGCCATCCTTGGGTCGACATCGACGGCACCGCGGCCTTCCGCGCCGCGACACAGCGCCTGCTCGGGTTCGGCCACCGCCGGATCGCCCTGATCGGCGCGCCGCTCGACTACGGCTTCGGCTTCTTCCGCGAGGCCGGATGGCGCCTGGCCCTCGCTGAGGCCGGCGTCGAACCGGGACCGGCCCGCTTTGCCGAACCGAGCGAGGAGAATGGCTATCGCCTTGCTGCCGAACTTCTTGCCGGACGCGAGCTGCCGACGGCGCTGCTCTGCGCCACCGATCGCCTTGCGGTCGGCGCGCTGCATGCGCTGGGCCATGCCGGACTGAAGGCCGGCCGCGACGTCTCGGTGATCGGTTACGACAATTCGCCGGTCGGCAATTACGTCGCGACGCCGCTGACGAGCTTCGATCCCGATATCGAGGGCGCGGCGCAAAGTATGCTCGACATGCTGCTCGCCCAACTCGCCGGCCGCAGCGATGCGCCGATGAGCGAACTGCGCGGCGCCAGCCTGATAGCCCGCCGGTCCGACGGACCGGCACCGATCGACAACGGCCAGATCAAGAGCCGGATTGCTTCCAGGGAGGACACAACCAATGATCAAGGCCTTCGCGACCCCTAAGCTTACAGGCGCCATCGCCGCCCTCGTGCTCGGTCTCGCTGCTGCCCCAGCCTCAGCTCAGGTCGTCTTTCTGTCGACGCAGCTGCGGCCGATCGAGGCGGCACAGAAGCTGCGCTCCGAGATCCTCAAGGATTTTCCCGGCGGGGTGGAGTTCGTCACCGAGCAACCACCGCAACTCGGCGTCCACATCCGGGCCGAGCAGCAGGGCGGCAAGCCCGTTTCCAGCCTGATCGGCGCACTGCATGGCGAATTGCAGCCGCTGGCGGCCGATTCGCTGATGCCGCTCGACGACGTACTGGCCACATTGAAGGACCGCGGGCTCAACGCGGGCATGGTCGAGGCCGGCAAGCTCGGCACTGACAAGCAGATGTTCATCCCCTGGATGCAGGCCACCTACATCATGGTCGCTAGCAAACAGGCGCTGCCCTTCCTGCCCGAGGGCGCCGACATCAATGCGCTGACCTATGACCAGCTGGCGCAATGGGGCGCCAACATCCAGGCCAAGACCGGCAAGCGCATGATCGGCTTCCCGGCCGGTCCGACCGGGCTGATGCACCGCTTTTTCGAGGGCTATCTCTACCCCTCCTATACCGGCGGCGTGGTCACGACCTTCAAGTCGCCGGCTGCCGTGGAGATGTGGACGAAATTCCGCGAACTCTGGAAGACCGTCAACCCGAACTCGACCAATTACGCCTTCATGCAGGAGCCGCTGCTCTCGGGCGATGTCTGGATCGCCTTCGACCATGTCGCACGCCTGATCGACGCGCTTTCGCGCAAGCCCGACGAGTTCGTCGCCTTCCCGGCTCCCTCCGGTCCCAAGGGTCTGGGCTACATGCCCGTGGTCGCGGGGCTGGCCATCGCCAAGGGCGCGCCGCAGGCCGACGCCGCCAAGAAGCTGATCGCCTATCTGACCCAGCCCGACGTGCAGGTGAAGACGGCCAAGGCGGTGGCATTCTTCCCCGTCGCCAAGGTCGACATGCCCGCCGACATCGATCCGGGCCTGAAGCTGCAGATCGACGCGGTTCAGAGGATGACCAGCGCCAGAAATGCAATCGTCAGCCTGCTGCCGGTCGGCCTCGACCAGCGCGGTGGCGAGTTCGACAAGGTCTATGTCGACACCTTCCAGCGCATCGTGCTGCGCGGCGAAGACCCCAAGGCCGCACTGGAGCGCCAGGGCGAAGCCCTGAAGCGCATCATCACGGAGACCAAGGCGCCGTGCTGGCTGCCCGACAGGCCGAGCCAAGGCCCTTGTCCGGTCGAGTGAGCACACGCCATGCGTGAGGGTCGTCTGCTGCCCTATCTGCTGATCGCGCCTTCGGTGCTGTTCCTGACCGGGCTGTTCCTGTTCCCGCTTGGGCAGACGGCCTTGCTTGCGTTCCAGCAGGGCGGCAGCTGGGGCCTCGGCAACTTCCACCGCATGGCCGACGACCTCAACTTCGGCGATGCCATGGCCAATACCTTCAAGGTCGTGCTGCTGGCGGTTCCACTGCAGCTCGCTTTGGCGCTCGCCATGACGATGATGCTGCGGCAGGTGAAGCGCGGGCGCGACATCCTGGTCTGGATCTGGTCGATCCCGCTCGGCATCTCCGACCTTGCCGCGGGTCTCGTCTGGCTCGCGATCCTGACCGACCAGGGGTGGTTCAATTCCGCTCTGTTCCAGCTCGGGCTGATTTCGTCGCCGCAGGCCTGGCTCACATACGAGACGCCGCTGGCGCTGCTGGCGGCGATCGTCGTCGCCGAGATCTGGCGCGCGACCGCGATCGTCTTCGTCATCCTGCTGGCCGGCGTCCAGCTGCTGCCGAAGGAGTATGAGGAGGCGGCCGAGGTCTTCGGCGCCACGGCCTGGCAACGCTTCATGCGCATCACCCTGCCGCTGCTCAAGCCAAGCATCCAGACCGCGCTGATCCTGCGCACCGTGCTCGCCTTTGAGATGTTCGCGATGGCGCTGGCGCTCGGCGGCCGGAACTTCCCCGTCCTCGTCAGCGAGGCCTTCAACTGGCAGTACCAGAGCCAGGATTACGGCGTTGCGGCAGCCTATGCCGTGCTCGTCATGGCGATCTCGATCGCAGCGACGCTGGTCTATCTGGTCGCGTTGCGGGTACCGGCGGAGCAGCGGGCATGAACCCGCGTCCCTCCCGCTTCGACCGCGCCCTGTTTTTCACCGGCCTCGCCGTGCTCTGCGTCTGGACGCTGCTGCCGATCTATCTGCTGGCGCTCGGCGCGCTGGGCGGCCGCGACATCGTCTCGCAATGGCCCAAACCCTTCGCTCCCTTCAGCGTAGCGCTCGACACGCTGCGGACCTTTCTCGCCATCGACGGCGTCTGGCGCGCGACCTGGGTCAGCGTCAAGGCCGCGGCGATGACGATGGTGATGGCGCTCGCCATGGGGGTGCCGGCCGGTTACGCGCTGGCGCGCTTCCGCTTCCGGGGCTCCGGCGCCTACCGCATCCTGATCCTGATGACGCGTGCATTTCCCGTCGCGATCCTGGCGCTGCCGCTGACGGTCTCCTTCATCCGGCTCGGCGTCTACGACACGCCGTTCGGCGTGGCGCTGGTCCACGCGGTGCTGGCGACGCCCTTTGCGACGCTGGTCTGCGCCAGCCTGTTCATGGGAATCCCCCGGGAGTTCGAGGAGGCGGCCTGGGTGTTCGGCTGCTCGCGCTTCACCGGCTTCATCAAGGTCGTGCTGCCGCTGGCGCTGCCGGGGATCGCCGCGGCCTCCATCTTCGCCTTCGTCCTGTCCTGGAATGAGGTTTTCGCCGCTTCCGTCCTGACTGTCAGGCAGCGCCCACTCACGGCCTTTCTGCTCTCGGTGCTGTCGGAATCGCCGCTGCACCTGCAATTCGCGGGTGGGCTGATCCTGATCGTGCCCTCCGTTCTGTTCATTTTCCTCGTGCGCCGTCGCCTGTTTGCGATGTGGGGCATCGGCAACCGGTAAGGCGGCATGGCCAGCATCACCATCGAACGCGTGGCAAAATCCTTCGGCGAGGTGCAAGCCCTTGCCGAAGTGAACCTGACGGTCGCGGACGGCGAGTTCGTGGCGCTGCTAGGCCCATCGGGCTGCGGCAAGACCACGCTGTTGCGCATCATCGCAGGGCTGGAGGCGCAGAGCCGGGGCAGGGTGCTGATCGGCGAGCGCGACGTCTCCGACCTGCCACCGCGCAAGCGCGGGCTCGCCATGGTGTTCCAGAACTATGCGGTGTTCCCCCATCTTACTGTGTTCGAGAATGTCGCCTTCGGCCTGCGCATGGCCAAGGCCGACAAGGCGCGGGTCCTGGCCCAGGTCGAGAAGGCGGCGTCGCTGCTTCACATCGAGGGCCTGCTGAAGCGCTACCCGGCGCAGCTGTCGGGCGGCCAGCGTCAGCGCGTCGCCGTGGCACGGGCGCTGGCGGTTGAGCCCGCGGTCTTGCTGATGGACGAGCCGCTCTCCAATCTCGACGCGCTGCTGAGGCTTGAAATGCGCGCCGAGCTCAAGGGCGTGCTGGCGCAGGCCGGGACCACGACGCTCTACGTCACCCATGACCAGACCGAAGCGATGGGCTTGGCCGACCGCATCGCCGTGATGCATGGCGGCCGGATCGAGCAGGTCGGCACGCCGTCGGATATCTACGACCGGCCGCGCACCCGCTTCGTCGGCGGTTTCGTCGGCAATCCGCCGATGAACTTCCTCGATCTGCCCGTCAGGGACGGCAAGGCCGACCTCGGCGGCATGACCTTTCCGGTCCCTGCCGGTAGCGGCAGCCAGGTCCTGCTCGGCCTGCGCGGCGAGGACATCGTGCCGGCGAGCGAGGGCGAGCCGGGCTTTGTCTTCACGCTCAGGGTGGCCGAACTGCTCGGCCCGCAATTTCTACTCACCGGCAGCGCCGCCGGCGGACAGCCGATGCGGGTCGTCCTGCCGGCCGGCGGAACGCTGCCGCCGCTGACGCCGGGTACGGACCTGCGCCTCAAGCCGGACGTGGCGCGGCTGAGCTGGATCGGCGGCGACGGCATTGCATTGGAGCGGCGATCATGACCCGCGTCGAACAGGCTCGCGCCATCCTCGCCGCCAATGACCGCGGCGGCTACACCGTGCCGACCGACCGGCTCTATCCGTTCCAGTGGAACTGGGATTCCGCTTTCGTGGCGATGGGCTGGGTCACCTTCGACGCTGAACGGGCCTGGCGCGAGATCGAACGCCTGCTCGAAGGGCAGTGGGACGACGGGCTGGTGCCGCAAATCGTCTTCCACGCGCCGTCGGACGACTATTTCCCCGGTCCGGAGGTGTGGGGGACGGCGCGAACCCCTGCGACCTCCGGCATCACCCAGCCTCCCGTGCTCGCCAGCGCCGTGCGCTTCGTCCTGGAACGCCAGGGTCCAGACGGGGCTGCGCGTGCGGCGGCGGTCTATCCCCATCTCGTGCTGAACCATGATTGGTGGGAGCGCGCGCGCGATCCCGGCCGGACCGGCCTCGTCACGACGCTGCATCCCTGGGAAACCGGCATGGACAACAGCCCCGCCTGGGACGTCGCGCTCGAGCGCGTACCGACCCAGACCAAAACGGAAATCCGGCGGCGCGATACCGGCCATGTCGATGCGGCCTTTCGTCCGCGCGGCATCGAGTATCAGCGCTTCATCCATCTGGTCGATCTCTTCCGCGAGGCCGATTGGGATCCGTCGCGGATGCTGGCCGTCTCACCTTTCAGGGTCGCCGATATAGGCACCAACGCGATCCTGCTGCGGGCCGAGCACGATCTGCTCGGGCTCGCCAACCGGTTCGGCTCGAGCGCCGAGCGCGCCGGCATCGAGCAGCGGATCGCGCGCAAGCAGGCCGCGATCGCGGGGATGTGGAACGAGGCGCTCGGCATCTACACGTCGCGCGATCTCGTGTCTGACACGCCGATCGCCTTGCGCACATCGGCGGGGTTCCTTCCGCTCTTCGCCGGCCTTCACGACCATGCCGCGGTGCTCGCCGCACGGCTGAGCGACTGGCACGGCCGGGGCATCGCGCTGGTGCCCTCGACCGATCCCGCCGAGCCCGCCTTCGAGCCGCAGCGCTACTGGCGCGGCCCTGTCTGGGTCGTCGTCAACTGGATGATCGCGCAGGGGCTGCGGGCGGGCGGGGAGGGCGAGACCGCGCGGCTCGTCGAGGCCGATACGCGGCGCCTGATCGGCGAGGCCGGCTTCAGCGAGTATTTCGACCCGACCAGCCGCGCCGGCATCGGCGGCGGCACCTTCTCCTGGACGGCGGCGATCGATCTTCTGCTCGGTGAAGGAGAGGCCGCATGAGCCTGCCAGCCCAGGGCGCGATCGATTGCGACCTGCACCCGGCCGTGCCGGGCATCGCCTCGCTCGTGCCCTATCTCGATCCGCAATGGGCCGATGCGGTCTCGCAGCGCGGGGTCCATGATCTGGAATCGACCAGCTATCCCTTGCGCGCGCCGCTGTCGTCCCGGCCGGACTGGCGCATTCAGGGCGCCAAGGCCGGTTCCGACGTCGCGCAGCTTGGCAAGCAGGCACTCGACGGTTTTGGCGCTCGGGCCGGCATCCTGAACTGCCTCTATGCCGTGACGACGCTGTTCAGCGAGGATATGGCCGCGGCCTTTGCGCGCGCGGTCAACGATTGGCTGGCCGCCGAATGGCTCGACCGCGACCCACGCCTGCGTGCCTCGATCGTCGTGCCGATCCAGAGCCCCATGCTCGCCGCCGCCGAGATCGAGCGCTGCGCCGGCGACAGGCGTTTCGTGCAGGTGCTGCTGCCTTGCCTGTCCGACCAGCCTCTCGGTCGTCGCAGCCTGTGGCCGATCTACGAGGCTGCGGCCCGGCACGGTCTGCCCATCGGCATCCATGCCGGCTCGACCTACCGCCATCCGGTCACGCCCGTCGGTTGGCCGTCCTATGTCACCGAAGACTACGTCAATCAAGCGCAGGGCTTCCAGACCCAGCTCACAAGCCTCGTCTGCGAGGGCGTGCTCAGCAAATTTCCAAACCTCAAGATCGTCCTGATCGAATCCGGCTTCACCTGGCTGCCGGCCTATCTCTGGCGGCTGCACAAATACTGGCGCGGCCTGCGCATGGAGATCCCCTGGGTCGACCGACCGCCGCCCGACATTATCCGGGACCAGATCCGCTTCACCCTGCAGCCGGTCGATGCGCCGGTCGATGGCGACGCCCTCCAGCGCGTGCTCGACCAGATGGGCTCGGACGATCTGCTGCTGTATTCCAGCGACTATCCGCACTGGCAGTTCGAAGGCCAGGACGCGCTGCCGCCGCTTTTGCCCGATAGCCTCAGGCGCAAGATCCTGATCGACAATCCGCTGATGACCTATCCCCGCATCAAGGAGGATTTCGCATGAACAGGGAGCTTCCGACACGCCCGGTGCCCGAATCCACGATCGTCCGGCCCGTCATTGCCGATTGCGACATTCATCCCTGTCTCGCCAAGCCATCCGATATCTTGCCCTACCTGTCCAAGCGCTGGCAGGAGCATGCGATGACCTATGGGATGCTGCCCCGGCACGGCTACCAGAGCGGGCCCGCCTATCCCAAGGGGCAGCCCGATGCCGCGCGCCTCGATTCCTGGCCTCCGGACGGACGGCCCGGCAGCGATCTCTCCTTCATGCAGAAGCAGCATCTCGACACCAACAAGGTCGAACTAGGCATCATGACGGTGATCGCGCCTGCCGCCGGCGCGGCGCAGAACCTGGACTACAGCGCGGCGTTGGCGCGCGCGCTCAACGAGTGGCAGGTTGCCGAGTGGACCAGCAAAGATTCCAGGCTGAAGGCCTCGATCGTGGTGCCCTATGAGGATGGCAAGGCTGCCGCGGCGGAGATCGACCACTGGGCCGGGCACAAGGATTTCGCCCAGGTGCTGGTGCTGAGCCGGACCGCCGAGCCGCTCGGCCAGCGCCGCTACTGGCCGATCTACGAGGCCGCGCAGCGCGTGAAACTGCCCATCGGCGTTCACGCCTTCGGCTATGGCGGTTATCCCGTCACGGCCGGCGGCTGGCCCTCCTATTATATCGAAGAGATGGTCGGGCATGCGCAATGCTGCCAGTCGCTGCTGACGAGCATGGTGCTGGAAGGGGTGTTCGAGCGCTTTCCCGGCACCCGCATGGTGCTGATCGAGGCAGGGTTGGCCTGGCTGCCGTCGCTGGGCTGGAGGCTCGACAAACACTGGGCCCGGATGCGCGATGAGACCCCCCATCTCAAACGCAAGCCCACCGACTACATCAAAGAGCATGTCTGGATGACGACGCAGCCGATGGAGGAGCCGGAGAAGCGCAAACATTTCCACGACATCGTCGAATGGATCGGCATCGACCGGCTGCTCTTCGCCACCGACTACCCACATTGGGATTTCGACGACCCGCTCTGGGCCGTCCCGGTCAAGCTCGACGATGCGGCGCGGCAGGCGCTCTTCCTCGACAATGCCAGGTCGCTTTACGGGGCACGCTGATGGCAAGGCATGTCGTCGGCCTGGCCAGCGCTGTTGCGTCGGGAGAGAGGCACGTCGCCGAGGTCGCCGGCCGCAAGGTCGTGATCTTCAATCTAGACGGCGAATTCTTCGGCCTGTTCAATCGCTGTCCGCATCAGGGCGGCGATCTTTGCCTTGGCCGCACCACTGGCTTGGTCGAAGCCGGCTCTGAGCCCGGCGAGTACAGCTATACGCGCCGGGGCGAGATCCTGCGCTGCCCCTGGCATGGCTGGGAGTTCGATATCCGCACCGGAAAATCCCGTGCCGAGCCCGGCCGCATCCGCGCCAAGACCTATGAGGTCGAGGTGAAGCGCGGCGCCGAGTTGTTTGATGGGCCTTATCAGGCCGAGACCGTTCAGGTGAAGGTGGAGCAAGACTATATCGTGGTTGAGGTGTGATGTTCTGAATTCAAGTTCGTGGTCGCGACGTTGATGGACCACCTTGCGAAGAGATGAGATCCACCGACGGCAAGCGATCAGAGCCGACCGGTTGAAGCGGCATTGGCGGCTCGCACCAGCAGGGCTTCGTCCTGGATCGCTCTCCAGTTCCGCAGCGTCCTTTCGCCGACCTGGCCACGGTAGCGCGCAACGACTTCCTGGAGCGTGAGGTAGGCAGGGGTCGACACGTAGCGAAGGCGCGGGCTGCCCGCCTCAGGCAGCGGAAAAGATTGTCGCGCCGGTATCGGCCGTGCCGACGGCGGCCCGAAAGGAGCCGAACAGCTCGCGGCCGACGCCCCAATGCGAGGCTTCGAGATCAGCGTTAGCAGGGGAGCGCGCCGCCCATTCGTCTTCCTCCACCAACACGGTCAGCGTGCCGGCCACGGCATCGACCCGGATCAGGTCGCCGTCGCGGATGCGCGCGATCGGCCCGCCATCGACGGCTTCGGGCGTGACATGGATTGCGGCCGGCACCTTTCCCGAGGCGCCCGACAGCCGCCCGTCGGTGACCAGCGCCACCTTGAAGCCGCGATCCTGCAGCACGCCGAGCGGCGGCATCAGCTTGTGCAACTCGGGCATGCCGTTCGCCCTCGGCCCCTGGAAGCGCACCACCGCGACGAAATCGCGCTCGAGCTCGCCGGCCTTGAAGGCGGCCTGCAGAGCTTCCTGGCTGTGGAAGATGCGGGCCGGGGCTTCGATGACATGGCGTTCGCTGGCGATGGCCGAGGTCTTGATCACCGCCCGGCCGAGATCGCCGGTGAGCAGGGTCAGGCCGCCGGTCGGCTGGAACGGCGCCCTGGCGCCGCGCAGCACCGCCTCGTCGCCGCTATGGCTCGCGCCGTCACGCCAGGCGAGCGCGCCGTTCGGCCCGAGCATCGGCTCCTGGACATAGGCGTCGAGCCCCTTGCCCAGGATCGTCTCGACATCGCGGTGCAGAAGCCCCGCGCCGAGCAGTTCGCGGATGATGAAGCCCATGCCGCCGGCGGCATGGAAATGGTTCACGTCGGCCTTGCCGTTGGGATAGATGCGGGTGAGCAGCGGCGTCACCTTGGCGAGGTCGGAGAAATCGTCCCAGGTCAGCCGGATGCCCGCCGCAGCGGCCATGGCGACGAGATGCAGCGTATGATTGGTCGAGCCGCCGGTGGCGTGCAGGCCGACCACGCCGTTGACGAAGGCGCGCTCGTCCAGCATGCGCCCTATGGGGATGTAGTCGTTGCCGAGGGCGGTGATCGCCATCGCCCGCTCGGTCGCCGCTTTGGTGAGCGCCTCGCGGAGCGGCGTGTTGGGATTGACGAAGGAGGCGCCGGGCAGGTGCAGGCCCATGATCTCCATCACCATCTGGTTGGTGTTGGCGGTGCCGTAGAAGGTGCAGGTGCCGGGGCCGTGATAGGATTGCGCTTCGGCTTCCAGCAGCGCCTCGCGGCCGAGCTTGCCCTCGGCGAAGAGCTGGCGGGTCTTGGACTTCTCGTCATTGGACAGGCCCGAGGTCATCGGCCCCGCCGGGATGAACACCGCCGGCAGATGGCCGAAGGAGAGCGCACCGATGATGAGGCCTGGCACGATCTTGTCGCAGATGCCGAGGAAGACCGCCGCGTCGAAGGTCTGATGCGACAGCGCGACCGCGGTCGAAAGCGCGATGACGTCGCGCGAGAACAGGGACAGCTCCATGCCGGCCTCGCCCTGGGTGATGCCGTCGCACATGGCGGGCACGCCGCCCGCCACCTGGGCGACGCCGCCCGCGGCCCGCGCCGTGGCACGGATCAGCTCGGGGAAGTTCTCATAAGGCTGATGGGCCGAGAGCATGTCGTTATAGGCGCTGACGATGGCGAGATTTACGCCCGTGCCGGCGCGCAGCATCGCCTTGTCGCCGGGCGCGCAGGCGGCGAAGCCATGCGCCTGGTTGGCGCAGCCGAGCCGCTGCCGGCGTGGGCCGGCGTCGGCAGCGGCGGCAAGCCGGTCGAGATAGCGCCGGCGCGTGTCGCGGGAGCGTCCGGCGATGCGCTCTGTCACCTCGCCGAGGCGGGCGTCGAGGGCGGGGCCGTTGGCTTGGGCGCTCATGGGGACCTCCTGGCTCGGTTAGAACTGACTCGGTTTGAATACGCCATCGGCATGGCGTGATCATGGGCACGGTTCTCGCGAAAAATCCGGTTCCCACCTTCGCACCCTGCTCTGGGCGTTCAGCCGGTGAGGCGCGGATGCAGGCTCGCCTCGACTTCGGCCGCGCTCGGCAGGTCGGCGCCGCGGCGGCCGACGGTGATGGCGGCGGCGGCCGTCGCATAGGCGAGCAGGTCGCCGATCGCCGGCAGGTCGAGGGCCGCGATCGCGTCGGGATGTAGCCGGCCGGTCTTTGCCAACTGCGCGAGCAGGGCGGCGTGGAAGGTGTCGCCGGCCCCCACCGTATCGCGGACGACGACCGGACGGCCGGGCACGGTGATGCTGCCGGTGGGGGAGAAAGCGACCGCGCCCTGGACGCCCTCGGTAATCACCACCAGCCTTGCGCCGCAGCCGAGCCAGTAGGCTGCGGCCTCGGCGATCGAGACCCGGCCGTTCCAGGCGATGCGCACATCCTCGTCGCTGGCCTTGATCAGCGTCGCCGTCCGGTAGAAGCGCTCGGCCGCGCCGGCCCAGCGCGCCATGTCGCCGACCACGGTCGGGCGCAGATTGGGGTCGACGCTGATGACGCGCCGGCCCTTCTCGCGCTCGGCGAGTGCCGCGAAGGCGGAACCGACGGGTTCGACCACCATCGTGTAGGAGCCGAAGGTGAGGGCCTGGATCTCCGCCGGTAGCGCCGCCGGCAGGTCGGCGAGCTCAAGTGAGCGGTCCGCCGCCGACTCGCCATGGAAGCTGTAGCTCGGCTGGCCGTCGCGGGCGGTCGCGATGGCCGAGATGGTCGAGAGCCGGTCGGTGCGCACCAGGAAGCGGTCGTCGACGCCTTCCTGGGCCAGGATTTCGGCGAGCAGCGTGCCGAAGCGGTCACGCGAAATGCCGCCGAGGAAGGCGGTCTCGACCCCGAGCCGGGCAAGGCCGATGGCGACGTTGAAGGGCGAGCCGCCGGCGACCGCGCGGGCCGGCATCTCGGCGCCTTCGGGCGGCCCGACGAACAGGTCGATCAGCGCTTCGCCGCAGACGAGGATCACGGCCGGGCTCCCTCATGCGCGATCACGCCCTTGCGCAGGATGATATTGCCATGGAGGCGCCGCTCGCCGCTGGCGACGATGGCATAGGCGGCCCGGACGCGATCGTAGAAGGCCTCGCCAGCGATCGGCACAAGCCGGAAGCCGGGCTCGCGGTGCGCGATGGCGGCCTCGAACGCGGCGAAGACCGGCTCTAGCCGCCCGCAATCCCCGAAGGCGCAGGGACGGAATGCGGCTTCCGGCACGGCCGAGTCGAGCGGCATGAGCGAGAGCACGGCATCGAGGATCGCCGGCGCGTCATGGCCGTCCATGCGCACCAGCCGCCTTGCATGGGCGTCGGCAGGGTAGTTGGCATCGACGATGGCGATCTCGTCGCCATGGCCCATCGCCCGCAGGATGGCGAGCAGCCCGGGGCCGAGCAGGGGCGTGATACCCTTGAGCATGCGTCAGTCCTTGAACAGCACGTCGTGGTCGCGGGCGAAGGCGGCGAGCAAAGGCAGCGCCGCGCCGCCGATCGCGCGCGCATCGCGCCCGATCGAGCCTTCCAGCACCGCAGCCTCCGTCAGGCCCTGGCGGTCGATGCGGGCGAGGCGCTCGCGGATGCGCTCGACGAGGCGGCGGCGCACCTCGGCCGGAAAGGCGCCATCGATGATGATCGCCTCGAAATCGATCACCGCGAGCGCGGCGGCTATGGCCTGCGCCAGCGCCTCGGCCGCCTCCGCGATCCAGGCATCCAGCGGCTCCTCGAAGTTCGACCAGTCATCGGGAGACAGCCAGATATCGGCGCCGCGCCGGCCCGCGGCGATCAGCCGGCGCTCCAATCGATAGATCGAGGCGGTGCGGATCAATTGCTGCAGGCTCGCCTCGCCATTCTCCTCGCGCCGCATGATCGGCATCGAGCCCAGCGCCCCGGCATTGCCGCTGCGGCCGGGAAACAGGCTGCCATTGAGCACGACGCCGCCGCCGATGAAGGCGCCGACATAGAAATAGGCGAAGTCCCTGTAGGCGCGCCCTGCACCGAAGGTGAGCTCGGCGGCGCAGGCCGAGGTCGCGTCATTGCAAAGCCGGATCGGCCATGGCGCGAAGCGGCGCGCAAGCTCGCCGGCCACGTCGAAATCGCGCCATGCGCCGAGCGCTCCCGGCGGCGCGCCGATATCGGCCTCCCAGTTCCACAGCTCGAAGGGCATCGCGACGCCAAGCCCGCTGATCCGCTTCCGATGCGCGTCGGGAAGGGCGGCAAGCAGGTTCGGCATCTCGCGTTCGGCAAAGGCCAGGATGTCGTGCGGCACCGGGAACGGATAGATCATGCGCTGCCTGGCGCGGATGCCAGCGGTGAAATCCATCAGGACGAGGTCGGAGCTGCGCCGGCCGATCATCAGGCCAAGCCCGAACGCGCCGTCCGGATCGAGCGAGTAGGGGACCGATGGCTGGCCGACGCGGCCGCGCTGCGGCTCGCCGGCGCTGAGCAGCCCGTCAGCATCCAGCCGGTTGATGATCACCGTTGTCGTCTGGGTCGAGAGGCCGGTGAGGCGGGCGATCTCGACCTTGGCGAGGCTGCGATGACGGCGGATGAGCGACAGGATCAGACGCTCGTTATAGAGCCGGGCGCCCGTCTGACTGGTGCCGCGACTTCCTGCCGAAGCTATTGCCACGGGCTCGTCGGCCTCCAAGAATGGCGCGTGCTCTCCCATCCTCGACTCCCTGACAAACGTGTTCTTCTTGTTTTCGCTACGGTTCGTTTCGCAATGCGCATCGCGCCCATCAGAATGATCCGGGCAGAGCGAGACTGTCAATTAATAAATCGGAATGATTTATTAATTGACAGGTTGTCGGGCTCCGTGCCTGATAGGGGCAGAAACAACATGCGTGCGGTCGAACCGCGCCGATCGACAACTGTCCCAAGGGAGGGAAACCATGCGTCAGTCAGCAGGGCTATTCGCCGCATCCGCGCTTGCGCTTGCACTGGGCGTTCAAGGCGTCTGTGCCGCCGACAGGCCCATCGTCGGCCTCATCACCAAGACCAACACCAATCCGTTTTTCGTCAAGATGAAGGCGGGCGCCGAAGAGGCCGCAAAGGCCAGTGGCGTGGAACTGCGATCCTTCGCCGGCAAGGTGGATGGCGACAATGACGGCCAAGTCGCTGCCGTGGAAAACCTGATCGCCTCCGGCGCCAAGGGCATCCTGATCACTGCGAACGATTCCCGCGCCATCGTGCCGGCCATCGAAAAGGCCCGCGCCGCCGGCATCCTGGTGATCGCGCTCGACACGCCGCTCGATCCGCCGACCGCGGCGGACGCCACCTTCGCCACCGATAATTTCCTGGCGGGCGAGATGATCGGGCAATGGGCAGCCAAGACGCTCGGCGCGAAAGCGGCATCGGCCAAGATCGCCCTGCTCGATCTCAACGTGAATCAGGTCTCGGTCGATGTCGCTCGCGATCAGGGCTTCCTCAAGGGCTTCGGCATCAATATCGGCAATCCCGCCAGGATCGGCGACGAGAAGGATGCCCGCATCGTCGGACATGACGTCACGCTCGGCAGCGAGGAGGGCGGCCGCAAGGCGATGGAGAACCTGCTGCAGAAGGACCCCGGCGTCTCTGTGGTCTACACCATCAACGAACCGGCCGCGGCCGGGGCCTATGAGGCTTTGCGGTCGGTCGGCCGCGAAAAAGGCGTGCTGATCATCTCTGTCGATGGTGGCTGCCCCGGCGTGCGGAATGTAAAGGATGGCGTGATTGGCGCGACCTCGATGCAGTTTCCGCTGCTGATGGCGGCCAAGGGCGTCGAGGCGGTGAAGAAATTCGCTACCGACGGCACCAGGCCGCAGGCCTCGCCGGGGCTCGATTTCGTCAATACCGGCGTCGAGCTGGTGACCGACAAGCCGGTTGAAGGCTTGCCCTCGATCGATAGCGCTGCTGCCATGAAGAAGTGCTGGGGCTAGTCGCGTTGCCTGATACGGGCGCTCTTCCGCCCTTGCAAGAACTGGCGCCCCTGATGCGGAGCGCCTGAAAAAAGCGGGACACCGCGCCGGCAGGCGCGAAGGCAATCCCCTGTGCGAGGAAACCATGATGACCGATATTGGCAACAGCCGCCCCGGCGTCCAGGCCTTCGAGGCCGCTCTGGAGAAGCGGGACACCCGGGTGGCCGAATTCGAGGTGCTGGCGAACTCGCCGCTGCGGAGGATCCAGCATTTTCTGCACGCCAACCCCACCGCCGTGCCCGCCATCGTGCTGCTGATCGGCGTCGCGGCGTTCAGCCTGATCGTCGGCTCGCGCTTCCTGTCGGCCTTCAACCTGTCCTTGATCATCCAGCAGGTCACGATCATCGGCGTGATCGGCATCGCCCAGACGCTGATCGTGATCACCGCCGGAATCGATCTCTCGGTTGGCGCCATCATGGTGCTGAGTTCGGTGATCATGGGCAAGCTCGCCATCACGATGGGCTTGCCGGCGCCGGTCGCGTTGATGGCCGGTATCGCCGCGGGGGCGGGCTGCGGCGCCGTCAATGGCATGCTGGTGACGCGCTTCAAGCTGCCGCCCTTCATCGTCACGCTGGGCACCTGGTCGATCTTCTTCGCACTCAATCTCTGGTATTCGGCCTCCGAGACCATCCGCTCGCAGGAGGTGGCGGGAGCCGCTCCGTTCCTGCAATGGCTCGGCACGCCCGTGGACGTCTATGGGGCCCGCTTCACCTATGGCTCCTTCTTCCTGCTGGCGCTGGTCGGGCTGGTCTGGTTCGTGCTCAACCGCACCGCCTTCGGCCGCCATCTCTATGCCGTGGGCGACGATCCCGATGCGGCGCGGCTCGCCGGCATCCGCACGGACCGCGTCCTGTTCACCGTCTATGTCGTGGCCGGCATCATCTGCGCGCTCGGCGCCTGGACCCTGATCGGCCGGATCGGCTCGATCAGCCCGCAGGCCGGCCAGACGGCCAATCTCGACAGCATCACGGCGGTGGTGGTCGGCGGCGCCAGCCTGTTCGGCGGGCGCGGCTCGATCATCGGCACCCTGATCGGCGCGCTGATCGTCGGCGTATTCCGCAACGGCTTGGCGCTTTCGGGCGTCGACGTGCTCTGGCAGGAATTCACCGTCGGTTGCCTGATCATCTTCGCGGTCGCCCTCGATCAATGGATTCGGAAGGTCTCGGCATGACCATCGAACTCGAATCATTCCAACCCGCCGAGCCGCTCCTGCAGGCCCGCGGCCTCGTCAAGCGCTACGGCCGCGTGACCGCGCTGGATCACGCCGATTTCGATCTCCATCACGGCGAGATCCTCGCGGTGATCGGCGACAACGGCGCCGGCAAATCCTCGCTGATCCGCGCGCTGTCCGGGGCGCTGGTGCCGGATGCGGGCGAAATCCGGCTCGACGGCAAGATGGTCGCGTTCCGCTCGCCGATCGAGGCCCAGGCCGCCGGGATCGAGACCGTGCATCAGACGCTGGCCCTCTCGCCGAGCCTGTCGATCGCCGACAACATGTTCCTCGGCCGCGAGTTGCGCCGGCCGGGCATGCTCGGCTCGGTCTGCCGCATGCTGGACCGCAAGGCGATGCAGCGCATCGCCCGCGACAGGCTGACGGAGCTCGGCCTGCTGACGGTGCAGAACATCAACCAGCGCGTCGAGACCCTTTCCGGCGGCCAGCGGCAAGGCGTGGCTGTGGCGCGGGCGACCGCCTTCGGCTCGCGCGTGGTGATCATGGACGAACCCACCGCGGCGCTGGGCGTCAAGGAATCGCGGCGGGTGCTCGAGCTGATCCTCGACGTGCGCCGGCGCGGCGTGGCGGTCGTGCTGATCAGCCACAACATGCCGCAAGTCTTCGAGATCGCCGACCGCATCCATGTTCACCGGCTGGGGCGTCGCCTGACCGTGATCGATCCCAAAGCCCATTCGATGTCGGACGCGGTCTCCTTCATGACCGGGGCGAGGGCGCCGGTCGAGATGGCCGCTTAAGCAAGGGGGCTTTTTTGCCCGCGAGAATGGTGCCCGCAGGCCGACGGGGTCCATTCGCGTTCTACCGCCCGTCGGACAGCGGTCGGGTAGGTCGGCATGAATTCATAAGTCGCTCATTTCAGCGGGAATTTAGATGATCGACCCCCAGGTGTTGGATCCCGGGCTTTGATGGCGCAGTCTTTTCGCAGGAGTGGGAAGAAGCACTATGGGCCAGGTTCTCCATGGGAGCGCCACGACGACGGAGGTGGTCTGTCGAGCCATGCGGTTGCGCTATTCCCTGTTTTTCTATGCTGGGATACGACGCCCGGCGTTTCTCTATTGATCTGACGCGCCGACAAGGGCCATCTTCCACCGCAGCGAAGCGGTCGCCGCGTTGGGGAGATGCCGGACAGTCAGAGCAGACCGAGCCCCCTGAAGCTCGCATGTCCGTCGCGGCCGACGATGACGTGATCGTGGATCGCGATGCCCAGGGGCTTTGCGATATCAACGAGTTCGCGCGTCATCTTCACGTCGGCTCCCGACGGCGTCGGGTCGCCGGAGGGATGGTTGTGCACGAGGATGACGGCCGAGGCGGAGAGCTCGAGGGCCCGCCGCATCACCTCGCGAGGGTAGACCGGCGTGTGATCGACGGTGCCGGTCTGCTGGACCTCGTCGGCAATGACGGCATTCTTCTTGTCGAGGAAGAGGATGCGGAACTGCTCGCGCTCGGCAAAGGCCATCGCCATGCGGCAATAGTCGAGCACGGCCGACCATGAGGAGAGCACGGTGCGCTTGGCGACCGCGCCCTTGGCCATGCGCCGCAGCGAAGCCTCGACGATCTTGAGGTCGAGCGCCACGCCCTCGCCGACGCCCTTGACCTCGGTCAGCCGCGAGGCGGGCGCGCCGAGCACCTCGGCAAAGGAGCCGAAGCGCGCGATCAGGGCCTTGGCAAGCGGCTTGACGTCGCGCTGCGGAATCGAGCGGAACAGCAGCAGTTCCAGCAATTCGTAATCCGGCAGCGCATCGGCGCCGACCTCCTGGAAGCGGCTGCGCAGGCGGTCGCGATGGCCATGGTAATGCGGCGGCTCGACCGGAACGGCGGTCGCAGCGGGCAGGGCGGGCGGCGCGGAGCGGCCCGAACCGTTGCCCGCGCCTGTCGTCATTGATGGGCGAGGGGGTTGTCGCGTCCGGTGGGCGACAGCGTGAAGACCTCGCAGCCGGTATCGGTGACGCCGATCGTGTGCTCGAACTGGGCCGAGAGCGAGCGGTCCCGCGTCACGGCCGTCCAGCCGTCGGAGAGCACCTTCACGCCGGGCTTGCCGAGATTGATCATCGGCTCGATCGTGAAGATCATGCCGGGCTTCAGCTGCGGGCCTTCGCCGGGCGAGCCGTAATGCAGGATGTTCGGTGCGTCGTGGAACAGCTGGCCGACGCCGTGGCCGCAGAAATCGCGCACCACCGAGCAGCGCTCGCTTTCGGCATAGCGCTGGATGGCGAAGCCGATATCGCCGGTGGTGCCGCCCGGCCGCACGGCCCTGATGCCGCGCAGCAGGCTTTCATAGGTGATCTCGATCAGCCGCTCGGCTTTGCGCGCGATGTCGCCGACGCCGTACATCCGGCTCGAATCGCCATGCCAGCCATTCACGATCAGCGTATAGTCGATGTTCATGACGTCGCCCTCGCGCAGGGGCTTGTCATCGGGGATACCGTGGCAGACGACATGGTTGATCGAGGTGCAGATCGACTTGGTGTAGCCGCGGTAGAACAGGGTCGCCGGATAGGCGCCGTTGTCCATGGCGAACTGGAAGGCGAGATCGTCGAGACGCTGCGTGGTGACGCCCGGCTTGACATAGCCGCCGAGCATGTCGAGGCCCTCGGCCGTCAGGCGGCCGGCCTTTTGCATGGCCGCGAAGGCCTCGGGGCCGTGGAGCTTGATGGCGGGTTCGCGCATGCGCGATCGGCCAATCGTTTCATCGAATGTCATCGGGTTTCGTCGAATGTTCAGATGGGCCGCGCAACGCCTTACAGACCATATCTATTGGGTTTGGCGGGAGGTGCAAGGCGCACTGCCGCCGCAGCCCCGCCGCGAGCCGCGAAAACTGCAGCTGATGCGATCTGTTCGTCCGGCTGGCGCAGACCCCGCTTGGGGTGTATCAGGCTGCCGCAATGGCCATCATCGAACAGTCTCAGGCCGAGGACCAGCCTTACGGCGCCTTCGCGCCGCGGCGCGGTCTCTCGCGCATCATCGCTTGGACGCGCTGCGCGTCCGACAGCTTTCTCGGGCGCAAGGTCGCCTATGCGCTGCGCCGGCTCGGCCTGCGCTCGCTTCACGGACGCCCCGTCGACATCGAGGCGCTGGGTGCGAAGATGCGGCTCTATCCGGACGGCAATGTCTGCGAGAAGCGCGTGCTCTTCACGCCGCAATATTTCGATCCGCTGGAGCGCGGCCTGCTCGCCGAGCGCCTGCGCGACGGTTTCCGCTTCATCGATATCGGCGCCAATATCGGGGCCTATTCGCTGTTCGTCGCCGCCAAGGCCGGGCCCAGCGCGCGCATCCTGGCGGTCGAGCCGCAGCCCGAAGTGTTCGCGCGGCTGGCCTTCAACATCGCCCAGAACCCGTTCGGCACCGTCAAGGCCGTCGCCTGCGCGCTGGCCGACAAGCCGGGCGAACTGACGCTCTTCATCGATCCGACCAATCGCGGCGAATCGAGCGTCCGGATCCTGCGCTCCAGCGCCGGCAGCACGGTCCGGGTGCCGGCGATGACGCTGCTCGCGCTGGTCCAGAACGAGGGCTATGACCGGCTGGACGCGATCAAGCTCGATGTCGAGGGCGCCGAGGATCTGATCCTCGAGCCCTTCCTGCGCGATGCGCCGGAAAGCCTGTGGCCGGGCTTCATCATCATCGAGGATTCGCGCGAGCGCTGGCAGAGCGACCTTGCGGGGCTGCTCGCGCAAAGCGGCTACAGCCTGCTGGCCCAGACGCGCCTCAACCTGGTCTATGAGCGCAAGGCGTAACGGCCGCCGCCGGCGTCGTCGCATCCGTCGGGGTGCATGACGGGGGCGCTCGTCGCGACGCTTGAGCCCGCGCTGGCAAACCCCTAGCTCTAGGGATAACGCGGCGCCCGGCATGAAGGGTGCGCCGCCGGAGCCAGGAGACGGCCATGACTGCGAGCGACACCCCATCGTCCCCGGCGCTCGTCACGGCCGCAATCCTTGTCATCGGCGACGAGATCCTGTCCGGGCGGACCAAGGACAAGAACATCGGCTATATCGCCGAATACCTGACCAATATCGGCATCGAACTGCGCGAGGTGCGCGTCGTGCCCGACGTGCAGGAGGAGATCGTGGCGGCGCTGAATGCGCTGCGCGCGCGCTATTCCTACGTCTTCACGACGGGCGGCATCGGCCCGACCCATGACGATATCACCGCCGATGCCGTCGCAGCGGCCTTCGGCGTCTCGATCGACCACGATCCGCGCGCCATCGCGATGCTGTCCGAGCGCTTTCCCGCCGATCAGCTCAACGAGGCCCGGCTGCGCATGGCGCGCATCCCGGCGGGCGCTGACCTGATCGCCAATTCGGTCTCGAAGGCGCCGGGCTTCAACATCGGCAATGTCTATGTGATGGCGGGCGTGCCGTCGATCATGCAGGCGATGCTCGATGTCGTCGCGCCGACGCTGAAGACCGGGGTCAAAATCCTGTCCGACACCGTCCGCGCCGGCCTGCGCGAGGGCGATATCGGCACGGCGCTGGCCGAGGTCGCCAAGGCCCATCCGGACGTCTCGATCGGCTCCTACCCGTTCTTTTCGGACGAGGGGCCGGACACGAATGTCGTGGTGCGTTCGCGGGATGCGGAGAAGCTGGCCGAGGCGATGGCGGCTGTGAAAATGATGCTTGCGGCCGAACAGGCGCGGCTCGGCGCCTGAGACCCGTCGCCGGGCACGGCTTCGACGCCCGGATGCCACAGCGTTCCCGCATCTGGGGATGGCGGCGGCATCGCCTCTTGCCAGCGGGCCGCCGATAGGGTTTCGGACAGGAAGGGCGCGCTTGGCGCCGTGATCAGCCCGGAGCCGCGTGCCATGGCCGAACCGACCTCCAACAAGGCCTTCCCCGTCTCCTGGGACCAGTTCCACCGCGATGCCCGTGCGCTTGCCTGGCGTCTGGCCGAGAAGGGGCCGTTCGAGGCGATCGTCTGCATCACCCGCGGCGGGCTGGTTCCGGCCGCGATCATCTGCCGGGAGCTTGGCTTGCGCCTGATCGAGACGGTCTGCGTCGCGAGCTATCACGACTACAAGAACCAGTCGGAGCTCCAGGTGCTGAAGGATGTCGCGCCTTCGATCAAGGCGATCGGGGACGGGAAGGGCAAGGGCGTGCTCGTCGTTGACGACCTGACTGATACCGGCAAGACCGCGCGCGTCGTGCGCGAAATGCTGCCCAACGCCCATTTCGCCACGGTCTATGCCAAGCCCGCCGGCGTGCCGACCGTCGACACCTTCGTCACCGAGGTCAGCCAGGACACCTGGATCTATTTCCCCTGGGATATGGGGCTGTCCTATGTCGAGCCGATCGCCAAGGATCACAAGGGCTGAGAGGCGTTCCGTGGCTGCTTGCGAGCCAGCGCCTACCGCGCCCTCAGCGCCACGCTCATCCCAGCGATGACCAGCAGCATGCCCGCGACCTCGATTGCGGACGGATACTCGCCCAGCAGCACCGCGCCAGCGAGCGCGGTGACGACCGGGTTCAGCGGCAGGAACAGGGTCGCGCGCGCGGCGCCGAGCAGTTCGACCGTTTTGGTATAGAGAAACAGCGCGCCGACACCGACCAGCGCGCCCTGATAGACCGCCTGCAGCGCAATCGCCGGCCAGGCGACCTCGCCGAGCCGGATCGGCATGATCAGCGCGAAGACCGGCAGCAGAAGCAGCGAAAGCAGGCAGGTCGCGATCGTGACGTCGATGGCCTCAGTGCCCCAGCGCCGCGCCAGCAGGCCGAAGACCGACCACAGCACCGCGTTGGCGACGAAGAAGAGATCGCCGATCCAGGCGCTTTCCTGGGTTCCGATCGGGCCGAAGGCCTGCCAGCCGAAGGCGCAGATGCCGGCGAGCACGAGGGCGAGCCCGAGCAGGCGCAGGATGCCCGGACGCTCGCCCATCACGGCGAAGGCCAGCGCCACGGTCATGACGGGAATCAGCCCCGGCACGATCACCGAGGCATGCAGGGCAGGGGCAAAGGCGGCCCCGGCGACCAGGACCAGCGCATAAGGCGCGCCGGCAAGCGCCGTCAGGACCAGCGCGCGCCGCCAGCCGAGCCTGCCGACCGGGAAGGGCCGCATCCGCCGCAGCGCGAGCGGCAGCAACAGGAGCGAGGCGACCGCGAAACGCAGGATCGTGACGTCGGCCGCGCTCAGGCCATCGGCCACGGACTGGCGCGAGACGACTGCCTGCACCCCCCAGATCAGGCTCGTCAGCAATCCGCAGCCGAGGCCAAGCCAGAGCCGATGACGCGCGGCCGCATGATCGGTTTCGCCGTGCTTGTCGACGAGGGCGGCGGGCGCCGTATCCGGCGGTCGGACTGCGCGGTTCACGCGGACGCTTTCGGGACGGGGACGGCGATGCGTCGGGCGCGTCCTATGCAGGACGGTGCCGTGGCATGACAAGCGCCAGCGGCGTGCAACAGCCCGCCCCTCGACGCATGGCGCGGGCTGGCGCCGAGGCTGCACGAACCGCGTGGACCGCCTCCGCCTCCGCTTCAGGTCCGGGGCCGGGATCAGGCAGGTCGCGGATCGCAATACCCGACCTCGAACCCGGTCGGTTCAATGCGGGCGTGCCGCGGCGGCCAGATAAACTCGGGCGTCCGTCAGTGCATGCTCGATGGCGGCGATCACCGTCTCGCGGCGTTCGACCGAGGAGCGGCTTTGCGCGAGCAGGGTCAGGCAGGCCTGGAAAAGATCGCTGAAGCCGAGGAAGCCACTGAGCGAAGCAAGATCATGCACTTCATGCCGCTGGCGTTGAAAATCGATGCTGTAGTCTTTCAGGACGAGGAGGCTTTGCGCCAGTGACATCGTGAACATCTGCAGGGAATGCGTGACTTTCTCGGTGCCGATATGACCCGCCAGATCGTCCAGGGCCATCGTGTCCCAGCCGGAATGCGTCCGCTGCCCCCTTTGACGGTATCGTGTCGTGATCGGATTCTGGCGGGTCGCTTTGTCGACGGTCGTGGCCATGGGGCACCCGTGATCTCAACTGGCGAAACGTTAATGAATCTTAACGGTTTCATTGCGGCGCCGAATGGTTAACAAATCGTTAACATTGTGATTGCGGTGAATGAAATCTGCATCCTTTGCTGCTTATGTTCGATATTTCGATAGTGAACGCAGGGGCAACTTCCGTCCGAGTTGGATACTCTATTTTACGGACCATATCCGACGCAGCGTCATTGTCAGTACTCGGAGGTGTTGAGCGAGGCTCGACGACCAGGCCGGGCCCATTATGCGAACAGACGTTCGAACATCCCGGCGAGTTCCTCGTACTGAAACGGCTTCTTCAGAACAGGCCTGTCGCGATAACGCTCTGTCAGGCCGTCAATGCCGTAGCCCGTGGAGAAGACGAAAGGAATGCCGCGTGCGGCGAGGGCATCGGCAACGGGAAAGCTCGTCTCGCCATTCAGGTTCACATCCAGCATGGCGGCGTCGAAGACTTGCCCGTCGATCAGTTCGAGGCCCTGCCGGACATTGGCGGCAGCGCTGACGGACCGGCTGCCAAGATCGTCCAGCATGCTCTCGATCAGATCGACCAGCATCATCTCATCCTCGACGAGCAGGATGTTGCGGCCGGCGAGCGGCTTACTCATCGACGTTTGCTTGAATGTCAGCCTGCGGCGCCGGAATGGAGATCATGCAGGTCAGACCGTCGGGCCGGAATTCGAGTTCGACCAAGCCGTCCAGTTCATGCGCCAGCCCGCGCTCGATCACCTGCGAACCGAAGCCCTTTCTGGATGGCGGCGAGACCGGCGGCCCATCCTTCTCGCGCCAATGCAGCACCAGCCGTTTGCCCGCTCGCGATGGCTCCGCTGCCCATGAGATCGAGATAGAGCCCGTCTCATTGGATAAAGCACCGTATTTGACGGCATTCGTCGCCAGTTCGTGGAGTGCGATCCCAAGCGCCAGTGTCGCCTTAGGGGGAATGCGAACACTGCTGCCCCGGATCGAAAAACGCTCCGATCTGCCGTTGGCGATCCCGAAAGGCGCCATGGCCGTCTTGACCACATCGGCCAGTTTCGCGCTCTCCCAATGCTCGAGGGTCAGGAGATCATGCGACCGGGACAGGGCAAAGAGGCGCGCTTCGATCGTGTCGCGCACCGTGACCGGGTCGGCATTGCGCAAGGCCTGCCAGACGATCGACTGCACGGTCGACAGGGTATTCTTCACCCGATGGTTCAACTCGTCGATCAGCATCCTGGATTGCGCGCGCTGATCCCTGTGCTTGGTCATGTCCACGAACGAAGCGAAATGCATCACCACGGCGCCGGTCTCATCCAGGACGGGGCTGATGAAAGTTGCCGCCCAGAACTCGCTGCCGTCCTTGCGGCTATAGGCATTCTCCGTGCCGCTCTGGCCCTGGCTTTCGAACTCGCCTTCGAGCATCGCCAGCGTCGTGGCGTCCGTGCCCGGCGCCAACAGGAAATCGAAGCTCTGGCCGAGCACCTCCTCGCGCTGGTAGCCGGTGAGCAGGAGGAAGCTGTCATTGGCAAAAATCAGCGGGTTGCCATGCGCCTTCGCGTCGGTGAACACCATCGCCATGCGTGTCGTTTCGGCCGCGACCACGAAGGGGCCCAGATCTTTTCGGAAGCTCTCGACCTCGGCTTCGGCACCTTTTTGCTCGTCGCTCTTGGGCGCGATTCTGGACATGCCGCAGCTCTCTTCTGTGTTCGACGGCATCCCTGCCGAAGCTGCTGCCGCTTCCGCTGATGACGGCGATGGCTGCTCTATGGGAAGCAGGATTTCGAAGCGGAAACGCCGACCCTGACGGCAAGCTGTTTCTGAGATTGGGCAATCCGGCCGGTCGCTGGAGCGATGAAACCGAAGGCATGCTGAGCCATATCGACGGGTTGCTCGGAGCGGACGCCTTTCGCAAATCCGCAAGCAGCACGGTTTCGATCCCATGATCGATCGAATTGCGTGCTATTTGAGCCGGCCACAAGGATAGCGCGAGTGGCTGGTCCAACTCAATGAAATTAACACTTCAGAAGCAAAAAAGTTCCGCGCCGGTCATGTTATGAGACATAATCGGACAGGCAGCCGTGTACCTGCCGACCCTCTCATGATGGACGCGGGTTGGGTCCCCAACCTAGCTTGCGAGAAAGCGCTCGGCGGCGCGGTGCAGCACCTGCATGCCCAGTGCCAGATCCTCGTCCCGGGTGTCCTCGGACCAGTGATGCGAGATACCGCCGATCGAGGGGACGAAGAGCATCGCGGCCGGCATGCGCCGCGCGATGACCTGCGCGTCGTGACCAGCGCCGGAAGGCATCTCCTGCCAGCTTGATGGGGCGAACTCGGCGGCGGCCTCCGACAGCGCCTGCATCATCGCGGGATCGCAAAGCGCCGGAATGGCCTTCGACACCGGCTCCAGCGTGATGGTGCAGCGCTCGCGCCGGTTGGCCTCCTGGACCAGCGCCCGCAAGCCAGCCTCCAGCCTTTCGAGCACCGGCGCCGAGACGTCGCGGAACTGGAAGAGGATCTCCGCACGCCCCGGAATAATGTTGGGCGCACCCGGCTCGAGCAGGATCTTTCCCGTCGTCCAGGTGCTGCGCGGCCCGCAGATGCGCGGGAATTCGGCGTCGATCGCCGCGAGCAGGCGAACCGCGCTCAGGCCGGCATCCTTGCGCTCGGCCATGGTCGTGCCGCCGGCATGGTCCTGCTGGCCCTCGACGACGATCCGCCATTGCCAGATCGCGACGATGCCGGTGACGACGCCGATCTGCAGGCCTGCGGTTTCGAGCTGCGTGCCCTGTTCGATATGCATCTCGAAATAGCCCTTGTGGCGGCCGGCTTCGAGCTGCCGGCGCGGCAGGCCTTCGAGACCCGCCGCGCGCAGGGCCTCGCGCATCGGTGTGCCGTCGGTGCGGTTGGTGGCGCGGTCGATGGCGTCCTCGGTGAGCTCGCCGATGATGGAGCGACTGCCGGGAAAGCCGATGCTGAAATGGCCTTCCTCGTCGGCAAAGGCGCAGACATCGACCGGCAGGCCGGCCCGGGCCAGCGCCAGGCCGGCAACCACGCCGAGAGCGCCGTCGAGCCAGCCGGCCTCATTCTGCGATTCGATATGGCTGCCCACGAGAAGATGCGGGCCTTCGCCGCGATGGCGCCCATAGACATTGCCGATGCCGTCGATCGAGGCCTCAAGTCGGCACTCGGTCAGCTTCGCGATGAGCCAGCGGCGGGCCACCATGTCATCAGGAGAATAGGTCGGACGATGCACCCCGGTCCGGAAGGCGCCGATCCGGCGCAGTTCGTGGAGATCCTGCAGGAAGGCAACGGTATCGACGGGAAGCATGGCTGGCGCGCTTTCAAGCTGAAAGGAGTGGGCTTCGTCGCGCTGTGGCGACGGGCGTCCGTTCGGTTTTGGGTGCAGCAAGACACATGCCGCGTCGGGACGACACATGCCATCGCGGCAAGGCACTGCATCCAGCGAGCAACCTCGCCTATCGGTCCGAAACTTGCCTAGTGTTGGGCGGGAGGGCAACGCGATGAACGATAGGGCTGAGGTTCCGATGTCGGGCGATGTGGCGGTAGGGCTGGCCGCCCAACTCCAGGCCGAGATCGCGCAGGCACGCAGCGATTCGCGGGAGGACCCCTTCGGCAATCCGGTGCTGCGGGTGACGCTGTGGCTGACGCGCCGGATGGATCGCGGCGAACTCCCGGTCGAGGCGGCGCAGGACCTCGTCAGGCTGCTGGGCCGTGAGGCCTTGCGGCAGCGTGCCCGTCGCGTCGCGCGTTATGTCGGCATGGATGGCGATGGCGGGCAGGCTTTCGCAACACTGGCCGAAGGGCTGGCGGATGCGGCGGCATCGCATGCCCAGCCCTTCGAGAGCTTCAAGGCCGATGTCGAGCGCGTGCGCTTCGCCGCCGTCTTCACCGCCCATCCAACCTTCGGCATGAGCCGCAAGCTGGCGCATGCGCTGGCCGATCTCGCCTCTGGCGGCATTGCCGGAGACGGCGTGATCGACGATCCCGCGCTGTCCTTCCGGCCCGACGGCAAGATCACCCTGCAGGACGAGTTCGAACAGGCCCGCTACGCCGTGCGCCATGCCCGCAACGCGATCGACGCGCTCAACGCCGCCGTGCTGCGCGTCGCCCGCGACCGCTGGCCGGAGCGCTGGGCGGAGCTTGCGCCGCGTCCGGTGATCCTGGGCTCCTGGGTCGGCTGCGACACCGATGGGCGCACCGATATCGGCTGGTGGGACACGTTGCGCTACCGGCTGGAATCGAAGCAGGGACAATTCGCCCGCATCCTGGAGAAACTGCCAGCAACGGCGGCGACCACAGGCGTGCGCGATCTGGTGGAGCAGGCGCTGGCGGCGGTCGATCGGCAACTCGCGCTGGCACCGCCGATCACCTCGCAGCCGACGCTGCCGGCCTTGCAGGCCTTCGCCCTGGCGCTGGTCAACGAGCGCGAGACGGCGCTGCCCGAGGCCTCGCGCCTGATCGCGGCGCTCGACGAGGCGCTCGCGATATCAGACGACGACGAGACGACGATGGCGCTCTGCCTCGTCAAGGCCGGCTGCGCGGCGCATGGTGTCTCGATCGCGCTGCCGCATTTCCGGCTCAACGCCTCGCAGCTTCACAATGCGATGCGCGCGGTCATTCCGCTCGACGAGGAACCGACCCAGCCGGCGCAGCGGCGCGCCTTCCTGACGGCGGTGAATGCGGCGCTCGCCAAGGTCGAGCCGATCGCGATCGATTTCGGGGCGCTGGCGGCCGAGCGCGCCTCGGCGACGCGCATGCTGATGACGATCGCGCAGATCGTGAAGCATGTCGACGGCACAAAGGCAGTGCGCTTCCTCGTCGCCGAGACGGAGACGGGCTACACGCTGCTGTGTGCGCTCTGGCTCGCCAGCCGCTTCGGGATCGCCGACAGGGTCGAGATCTCGCCGCTGTTCGAGACTGCCGACGCCCTCGAGCAAGGGCCGCGCATCATCGACGAGGCGCTGCGCAGCCCGCATTTCCGCGCCTATCTCAAGCGCCAAGGCCGTTTCAGCGTCCAGTTCGGCTATTCCGATTCCGGGCGCTATATCGGACAGGTCGCGGCGACCTTCTGGATCGAGCGGCTGCGCATCCGCATCTGCGAGCTTCTGGTCCGCTACGACCTCGCCGATGTCGAGCTGGTGATCTTCGACACCCATGGCGAATCGGCCGGCCGCGGCGCCCATCCCGGCAGCCTCGCCGACCGGCTGGCCTATCTCGAACCCGCCTGGGCGCGGGCTGCCTTTGCCAAGGCCGGCGTCAAGACAGTGCGCGAGACCAGCTTCCAGGGCAGCGACGGCTATATGCTGTTCGGCACGCCGAAGCTGGCGGCGGCGACGATGGGCCGTATCGCCGAGGCTGTGCTGACCCCGGCCGACAGGCCGGTGGCGGACCCGATCTATGACGAGCCGGATTTCGCGACCGAGTTCTTCCAGACGGTGCGTGAGGAAATGACGACGCTGGTCGACGACCCCGGCTATGCCGCGCTGATCGGCACTTTCGGGCCGTCGCTGCTCGACAAGACGGGCTCGCGGCCTGCCGCGCGCCAGAGCGATGCCGGCGGGCCGACGCGCATCCGCCATCCGCGCGAGCTGCGCGCCATCCCCAACAACGCGATCCTGCAGCAGCTCGGCTGGCTCGCCAACAGCGTCCACGGCATCGGCCAGGCGGCCTCGCGCGCGCCTGATCTGTTCAACGCGATGCGCGAGCGCTCCGACCGCTTCGACCGGGCCTATCGGCTGGCCGAGCATGCGATGGCGGCGAGCGACCTCGACGTGCTGCGGGCCTATCTCGACACGCTCGACCCCGGCAGCTGGTTCGACCGGGCGCGACGGACCTCCCGGGACGGCCGCCGTGCCGAACTGCTGGCGGTCGGCGATGCGCTGTCGCGGCTGGAACTGGCGCCAGCGCTCAGGCGGCTGTTCTGGCGGCTGTCTTCGGATGCGCTGAAGCTCAGGGGCGCGACGCAAGCCACGCCGGAGATGCCGGTCAGGCTGGTGGCGCTGCATGCGCTGCGGCTGGCGGCAATGCACAGCATCTGGCTGTTCGCCAGCCATATCCCGGATTTCCGGCCGCATGCCGGGATGACGCGCGAGACCCTGATGGAGCGGCTGCTGCGGCTCGACGTGCCGGCCTCGCTGTCGCTGCTGGCGGAAATCTTCCCGCTCAAGCCCGACCCGACGATCGGGCTCGATTTCGGCGAGCCCCCCGGTCCGCGCGAGAGGGGAACCTACGAAGCCCTGCATCGCGACGTGATCGCGCCGATGCAGGGCCTGTTTGAGCTGCTGCGCGAGATTTCGGGCGCGATCCAGCACGAGATCGGGGCGTTCGGGTAGCGCGTCATCGTCAGGATTTGAAACGCACCGTCATCCTGGACAAGCGGCGAAGCCGCGCAGCTCCGGGATCCATTCTAGGGCAATGTTGCGCGCTTTGATGGATCCCGGGACGACCTGCGGTCGCCCAGGATGACGGCGTCTTCGACGCTAACGGTGGCGGCTCTCTGGGATCTGCCGGATAACCATGAACGCGACGGCTGCCAGCGCCAGCGCGACCAGGCTACCGAGCGAGAACAGCGAGGAATAGGCGATACCGGCGCGGTCTAGCAGCGGGCCGCCGCCGAACGCCGCCATGCCGTAGCCGATCTGGTAGAAGGCGATCAGGGCGCCCAGCGTCGCGGCCGGGTCGCCGGGCAGTTCCTTGCCGGCGAAGCTCAGCGCCAGCGGCAGGATGGCGGAACAGGCCAGGCCGACGAGCGCGAAGGCGGCGATGCCGAACCCCGCGGCCTGTGCCTGCGCGACGAGCTGGAAGGCCACCGCCAGCAGGATCGGCAAGCCGACGAGAACGAGCGTGACCGGCAGCCGGCGCGCCAGCACGGCAAAGCCGATGCGGCCCAGCGTCAGCATGATCCAGAAGGCGGTCAGGGCGAAAGAGGCGTTCTCCGCCGAGACCTGGCGCTGGTTGGTGAGGTAGAGCGAGGCCCAGTTGCCGCTGAGGCTTTCGACCACGCCGTAGAGCAGGACCAGCGCGGCATAAACCCAGAAGCGCGCCGGCCAAGCCTGGTCGCGGGGGGCATCGTCGATGGCGGCGTCGAGAGGGGTGCGCAGCGTCGCGAACAGGAGCGCAGCCAAGCTCAGGGTCATCAGCGCCGGCAGCGCCCACCAGGCCGCGATCCGGGTGAACAGGGCGATCAGCAGCGGCGCCAGCGCGGTGCCGAGCCCGATCAGCGCATTCAGGGCGAGCACATTGCCATCCTGACGCCCCGGCTCCGACAGGCGCTGGACGAGGGTGTTGATCGTCATGGCCGTGGCACCGAAGCCGAGGCCGAGCAGGGCCGTCGCACAGAGCAGGACGACGAAGGCCGGCGGCGAGCCCATCAGCAGCGATGCCACCGTCAAAAGCGCCATCGAGCCGAGATTGGCGCAGAGCCCGAGCTGGAGCACGCGGCGCAGGCCGAGCCGGCGCGACAGAGTCGATCCGAAGGCGGATGCCAGGATCGCCAGCACGACCTGCGGAATGAACATCGCGCCGTATTGCGTGCTGGAGAGGGCAAAGCCGGCCGGGCTGACGAGGATCGCGCTGGCGGCCGGAAAGGAGACCAGCGCCAGGCCCTGCACGACGCCGATGACATAAAGCAGGCCGATTTCCTGGGAGCGGGCAGCTTGCGGCATGGCTGATGCGACCTGACGGGACGGGCTCTCCGTGGTCGCCTAACCCAGGGGAATTGGCAAGGCCATCGGCAAGCGCCGCGACGCTTCCCGGCGACGATCGGCAACTCCGCACCCTTCGGAATGGGCACGCTGCCGCACGACTTCATTGCAACGTCGCCCGATCGGCTTAAGTCAGGGCCTAAGAGGAACGCCAACCGGGAGCCGAGCCAAGCATGGCCGACGCCGATCGAAACCTGCCCGTCTTCGATGAAGCGGGCGCACGCATCACCCTGTTCAAGGCCCTGCTGCAGGCGGTCTCGCGCCATGGCAAGGCGCGGATCGCGCTCGAGGACCCCGAGCGCAAGCCCCTGAGCTATGGCAATCTCGTGCTGGGCGCGCTGGTGCTCGGCCGCAAGCTCGCCGGCCTGACACAGCCCAAGGAGCAGGTCGGCATGCTGCTGCCGAATGTGCAGGCCATGGCGGTGACGCTGATGGGGCTGTCGGCCTATGGGCGCGTGCCAGCGCTGTTGAACTTCACCGCCGGGGTCAAGAACCTGCGCGCCGCCGGCGAACTCGCCGAACTCAGGACGATCATCACATCGCGCCGCTTCGTCGACCAGGCCAAGCTCGACGACGAGCTGGCGGTGCTGGGGGAGGGCCGGCGGATCGTCTATCTGGAGGATCTCCGCAAAGAGATCACCAGCCTCGACAAGGCCATCGGCGTGCTGGCGAGCTTCATGCCCGGCCTGACGCATCGTCCCTACGAGGCCGCGCCGGACGATCCGGCGGTCGTGCTGTTCACCTCGGGCACCGAGGGCAAGCCCAAGGGGGTGGTGCTGAGTCACGCCAACCTCGTCTCGAATGCCCGGCAGATCTTCGCGCTCGCCGCCGGCTTCCTGTCCGAGCGCGACATCGTCATGAACCCGCTGCCGGCGTTCCATTCCTTCGGCCTGACGGCGGGGCTGCTGATGCCGCTGCTCTCTGGCATGAAGGTCGTGCTCTATCCGAGCCCGCTGCACTACAAGCAGGTGCCCAAGCTGATTGGCGAGATGGGCTGCACCTTCCTGTTCGCCACCGACACGTTTCTGCAAGGCTATGCCCGCGCCGCGGACCCGGACGACCTCAAGAGCGTGCGCTATGTCGTGGCCGGGGCCGAACGGGTCAAGCCCGATACGCGCCGGATGTGGGAGCCCTACGGCACCACGATCCTGGAGGGCTATGGCTGCACGGAATGCTCGCCGGTGCTGGCCTGCAACACGCCCGTCGCGATGCGCGAGGGCAGCGTCGGGCGGCTCCTGCCCGGCATCGAGGCGCGGCTGGAACCCGTCGAGGGCATCACCGAGGGCGGCAAGCTCCGCGTGCGCGGGCCCAACATCATGGCCGGCTATCTCAGCGCCGACGAACCCGGCAAGGTGCTGCCGCCGCAGGGCGGCTGGCACGACACCGGCGACATCGTGACGCTCGATGACGGCTTCGTCGTGATCAAGGGCCGGGCCAAGCGCTTCGCCAAGCTCGGCGGCGAGATGGTCTCGCTGGCGGCCGTCGAATCGATGATCTCAGGGCTGTGGCCCGACCAGAACCATGTCGTCGTGGCGCTGCCGGATGCCCGCAAGGGCGAGCAGCTCGTGCTCGTCACCGAAAAGCCCAATGCCGAGCGCGGCGCGCTGCAGGAAACCGCCAAGGCGCAGGGCTTCCCGGAATTGTGGGTGCCGCGCGCCATCCTGGTGACGAACTCGATTCCGGTGCTCGGCAACGGCAAGATCGACTATGCTGCGACACTGGAACTCGCCGCGTCGCGGCGCTCGCTGCTGTAAAGCCACATTTGTGATGATGTTGCACCGCATGATCATCGCCTCGGCCTCTTCCTTCCTGTCGACGCTGCGCCTGGCCGCGCTCGCGCCGATGCTGTCGCTCACGGCGCCGGCCGATCTCGCGGCGCAGACGCAAGGCGCGGTCTATGAGCGGCGCGACGAATGCATCCAGGCGGCGCTGCTGACGCCGGAGCAATGCGAGTTCGCCTATCGCAACGCCCGCGCCGAATTCGAGCAGAAGGCGCCGCGCTATGCCTCGCGCGCGCTGTGCGAGCGCAGCCACAAGCGCTGCGGCGCGCAGATGGTCTCGAACGCGGGCTGGGATTCGTTCGGCAAGGGCGGCGCGACCTATGTGCCGCGCTTCACCGGCGTCCGTGTCAGCGGCGAGGGCGCCGCCCGCCGCGCCTGGCCGGTGCTCGAGGGCAGCGGCCGCATCCCCTTCGCCGGCCGCCCGGTGACGGAGCTGCAGGACAAGGTCGCCGGACGCCAGGCCACGGTCGGGCTTGCCGCCTCGCGCGGCGGGCATGGCCACGCCGCGCAACAGAGCAGCGGCCCCTATGTGAAGCGCGGCGACCGCGACGACACCGTGCGCGTGCCGATGCAGCAGAAGCCGATCGGCTCGGACGTGGCGCCGGGCCTCTATGTCGATCCCGACGGCGTCGAATGGTACAAGCCGGCCCGGCGCTGACGGGCTTTCGAGCGTAGCTGGTAGCCGCACAGCCATCACGGCAAAGGTCCCGCCGCGCTTGCGCGCCGGCGGCATGCCCGCTACCGCTCTCATCCAGGCGGACGTGGCGAAACTGGTAGACGCAAGAGACTTAAAATCTCTCAGCCGCAAGGCTATGCGGGTTCGATCCCCGCCGTCCGCACCACCTATCTGCCGTATTTCTTGATGATCTGGCGCAATTCGCGGCTGTGATAGAGGTCGATGCATTTCATCAGCGTCAGTCGCTCGCCCGACACGCTCTTGTATTCGCGCTTCAGGAATTCGCGGGCGAGTTTCGTTGCCTCCGTGTGGGCCTCGATCGGAAAACTGCCGAGTTCGAGATATCCGCGCGCGGCGGCGGAGCTGTCTTTGACCACCGCTTCGTCCTGATAGCCGTCTGCGATGCAGGTGCTGAGCGCGTAGTTCCTGAGATAGTCCGAACCGGAATAGGGCTTGCGCGCCGTCTGAGCCTGCAACGCCACCGGCGTCAGGCATTGGCAGACCACGGCGAAGACGAGCGCTACTTTAAGACCCATAGGGAAGCCTCTGACGCCTCAGCGAAATAGCAATGATCGGAGCAGGTCTTGCCGTTCCACATCGTGGCATGGCCGCTGGCGTCGGACCAGCCGTTGACCTCGAAGGCGATGATGCCCTTCATGTTGGCGAAGTTCTCGGGCTTGGGATTTGTCACGGATTTGTCGGGCTTGCCGAAATGCTTGCGGAGATAGGTCCGCAAATCCCTGACACGGTACATGTACCAGAGCTTGTCGGCGCCCGAGACCGTCTTCCAGACACCGCGCCCGACCTTGAAGCCGGAGTAATTGAGACTGTAGCTCAGGCGGATGGCGCAGCCATTGGTGAATCCGTCCTTCGGATTGGTGACGCCGAGCTCGATATTGTCGTTGACCCTGCCGCCGATTTTCTTGCCCACGGCGATGACGGTGCCGTCGCCATAAATCTCGATGAATTTCTTCCACATCACCTGAAATGCGGGTCGTTTCGTCATTGGATGCCGCCGCCCGACATGGCCATGATCTCGCGTTGGGACGACCGAGGTTAGTCGCGGACTGCCGTTGCGGAAAGCGAAATCCGAACCGACGCCGTTGCAGGAGGACGCTCAGCGTTCCGCGTGCTTCGTGAAGATGACGCTGACGTTGTTTGCGGGCATCTCGATCACCTCCGGCGCTCCAAACCCGGCCGCTGCCGCCAGTGCCGCGACCTCATCAAGCTTGCGCAGGCCCCATTCCGGGTTGCGCTGGCGCAGGCTGGCATCGAAGGCGGCGTTGCTCGGCTCCAGCGAGTGCTCTGCGCGCTTGAATGGGCCGTAGAGGATCAGCGGCCCTCCCGGCGGCAGCAGCCGGCCCGCTTGCCGCATTAGTCCCTGTGTCGCGGCCCAGGGCGCGATGTGGATCATGTTGATGCAGAGGATCGCGTCGGCGGTCTGCAGCGGCCAGGTCTCGGCCATCGCATCGAGCAGCAGCGGCGGCTGGACGTTGATGGTGCCGGAGCTTTCCGTCCAGGCTTTGATGCTGGTCAGCGCTTCCGCCGACGGATCGCTCGGCTGGAAGACGAGGTGCGGCAGCGCTTGCGCGAAGTGGATCGCATGCTCGCCAGAGCCGCTGGCGATCTCCAGGACCAGCCCCTGCCGGGGCAAGGCCCCGCGCAGTACATCCAGGATCGCGTCGCGATTGCGCTGGGTCGCGGGCGCAAACAGGCGCGGATCGTCCACCTGCTTCCATTCGGGGCCTGGCGTCCAGGGCTTGCTCGTCGCGTTCGTCATCGCTGCTCTCGCCGTCCCGTTCTTGCAGCCCGGCTCTTGCAGCCCGGCTCTTGCCGTCCCGTCAAGGAATCTTCGCCCGCCCCATCGCCACGCGACGACGATACGCTATAAGGAAATCCGAAGCGGGCCGCCGACAAGCGCGGTATCGCATGGCACGGACTGGTTTTGTTAACCGAGATATTGATCGTCGTGGCCCTGACCGTGATCAACGGTCTCCTCGCCATGTCTGAACTCGCCGTCGTCTCGTCCCGCCCGGCCCGACTCAAGGTTCTCAGCGACCAAGGCAACAAAGGCGCGACCACCGCGCTGCGCCTTGCCGACAATCCCGGACGCTTCCTGTCCACGGTCCAGATTGGCATCACCCTGGTCGGCGTGCTGTCGGGCGCCTTCTCGGGCGCCACGCTCGGCGCGCGCCTCTCCGAATGGCTGATGACGCAGGGGCTGACGCCAGCGATGTCCGACGGTTTCGGCGTCGGCATCGTCGTGGTCGCCATCACCTATCTCTCGCTGATCGTGGGCGAACTCGTGCCCAAGCAGATCGCGCTGCGGGATCCCGAGCGGGTCGCGGCGCGCGTCGCACCGGCGATGCTGCTGCTCTCGAAGGTCGGCGCGCCGCTGGTCTTTCTGCTCGATCTCTCCGGCCGCGCCGTGCTGAGCCTGCTCGGCCAGAAGGGCGAGTCGGAGGAGAGGGTCACGGAAGAGGAGGTCCGCACCATCATCGCCGAGGCCGAGACCGCCGGCGTGCTGGAGCGCGACGAGCGCGAGATGATCTCGGGCGTGATGCGGCTCGCCGACCGTTCGGCGCGCGCATTGATGACGCCGCGCCGCGAGGTCGAGGTCATCGACCTGACCGACAGCGCCGACGAAATCCGCGCCCAGCTTCGTGCGACACGGCGCTCGCGCCTGCCGGTGCAGGATGGCGAGGCGGATTCGATCGTCGGCGTCGTCGTGGTCAAGGACCTGATCGACTTCCTCTCGGATGGCGGCACTCATGACCTGCGCGGGCTGGTCAACGAGGCGCCGGTGGTGATGGACACGGCCGGTGCGCTGCAGGTTCTGCGCGAGATCCGCTCGTCGCGGGTCCATATGGCGCTGGTCTTCGACGAGTACGGCCATTTCGAGGGCATCATCACGCCGGGCGACGTGCTCTCGGCGATCATCGGCGCCTTCCAGGAAGAAGAGGAGGACGAGCCGCCGATCGTGACGCGCGCCGACGGCTCCTGGCTCGTCGCTGGTTGGATGCAGGTCGACGAGTTCTCGCATGAGCTCGGCATCCACATTCCGCGCGATGCCGACTTCCAGACGGTCGCCGGCTTCGTCCTGGCCGAGCTCAACCATCTGCCCAATGTCGGCGAGGTCTTCGAGAAGGGCCATTGGCGCTTCGAGGTGGTCGATCTCGACGGCCGCCGCATCGACAAGATCCTGGTCAGTCGCGCCGACTGATCAGGTGCGTTGACGCGGACAGCGTCATCGTGATCTGATGTCGGCAAGGGGTTCCATCGCGACGACCCCGTGAGGCTCCGGCCCAAGGCTCGCGTCCATATTCCTCGGTTTCAGGATGGACGCCCATGTCTTCCAACATCTCGATCAGCGCTGCCCAATTGTCCCGGCTCGTCGGCCTGCCCGATGCGCCTGTCATCATCGATGTCCGGATTCCCGACGATGTCGCCGCCGATCCGCGCATCCTGCCGGGCTCGGAAAGGCGCTCGCACAAGGATGTCGCCGATTGGGCCGGCGGCTATGCCGTCCGGCGCGTCGTCGTGTCCTGCCAGCGCGGCCTGAAGCTCAGCGAAGGCGTCGCCGCCTGGCTGCGCCATCAGGGCGTCGCGGCCGAGAACCTCACGGGCGGCTTCGAGGCCTGGCGCGAGGCGGGCGGCCTGCTGCTGCGCAGCGAGCAGCTGCCGCCGCGCGATGCCAAAGGCCGCACGCTCTGGGTCACGCGGACGCGGCCGAAGGTCGACCGCATCGCCTGTCCCTGGCTGATACGGCGCTTCGTCGACCGCGAGGCGGTCTTCCTGTTCGTGTCTCCGTCGGAGGTCGCGGATGTGGCCGACCGGTTTGGCGCTACCCCGTTCGACATCGACGGGGTGTTCTGGAGCCATCGCGGCGAGCGTTGCACCTTCGACGTCATGATCGAGGAGTTTGGGCTTTCAAGCCCGGCGCTCGACCGGCTGGCTGCGATCGTGCGGGCCGCCGATACCGCGACGCTCGACAGTGCCCCGCAGGCTGCGGGATTGCTGGCGGCGTCGCTGGGGTTGTCGCGCATGTTCAGGGACGATCTCGAGCAGTTGAACGCCGGCATGCTGCTTTATGACGCGTTCTATCGCTGGTGCCGTGATGCCAGCGAGGAAACCCATAACTGGCCCGCCGGGCCGGCGACGTCGTAAGGCTGCTGCCATGACCATCGCGACCACGGATACTCCCGTGCTGCCCGCCGCCATGCCGACGCTATCGGAAGCGACGCGCGTCTGGGCGCGCATCGGCCTGCTCTCCTTTGGCGGGCCGGCCGGACAGATCGCGCTGATGCACAAGGAGCTGGTCGAGGAGCGACGCTGGATCGGCGAGGAGCGTTTCCTGCATGCGCTGAACTACTGCATGCTACTGCCCGGCCCCGAGGCGCAGCAGCTGGCCGTCTATATCGGCTGGCTGATGCACCGCACGATCGGCGGGCTGATTGCGGGGCTGCTCTTCATCCTGCCCGGCGCGGCCGTGATGCTCGGCCTCAGCGTCCTCTATGTGCTCTACCGCCATGTGCCTGTTGTCGATGGCCTGTTCTTCGGCGTGAAGGCGGCGGTGCTCGCCGTTGTGATCGAGGCGGGCCTGCGGATCAGCCGGCGCGCGCTGAAGAACGGCGCGATGGTGGCGGTCGCGATCGCCGCCTTCGTGGCGATCTTCCTGTTCAAGGCGCCGTTTCCGGCGATCATCCTGGTGGCCGGCCTGATCGGCTGGGCCGGCCACCGCCTGTGGCCTGCGCTGTTTGGACCCCAAGCCGGTCATGGCAAGGCGGGGCCGCCGGTGACGGGGATCGTCGATGGCCTGTTTGCGCGCGGTGAACTCGGCCATGTCCGGCCCTCGACCGGAAAGGCGCTGCGGACGCTGGCGATCTGGCTGCCGCTCTGGCTCGGACCCGTGCTGCTGCTCTGGCTTTGGACTGGCAGCGGCAGTGTCTGGACGCAGCTCGGCAGCTTCTTCAGCGCCATGGCGGTGGTGACCTTCGGCGGCGCCTATGCGGTGCTGGCCTATGTCGCGCAGGCAGCCGTCGAGACCCATCGCTGGCTGCTGGCGGGCGAGATGATCGACGGGCTGGGCCTCGCCGAGACGACGCCGGGGCCGCTGATCCTGGTGCTGCAGTTCGTCGGCTTCCTGGCCGGATTTCGCGCGCCCGGGGACCTGCCGCCGCTGGTCGCGGGCGGTCTCGGGGCGCTGCTGACGCTCTGGGTGACCTTCGCGCCGTGCTTCCTGTGGATATTCCTCGGCGCGCCTTACGTCGAGGCGCTGCGCGGCAACAAGGCGCTTTCGGCGGCGCTCGGTGCCATCACTGCGGCGGTCGTCGGCGTGATCATGAACCTGGCACTCTGGTTCGGCCTGCATGTGCTGTTCAGGCAGGTGCGGCCGGTCGAATTTCTCGGCCTATCGCCCGACTGGCCGGTGCTGGCCTCGCTCGACTGGCGGGCGGCCGTCCTGGCCGCCGCCGCGATGATCGCGATGCTGCGCTTCAAGACGGGGATGATCCCGACGCTCGCAGCCTGCGCGGTCGCCGGGGTCGTCCTGACGCGGCTGGCGCCCTGAGCTGCGCGATCAGCGGCGCGGCGGTTCTCCGGGTTCGATAACCCGGTACTCGGCATCGATGATCTCGGCCGGGCCGGCCTGCCGTCCCTGCTGCGGGAACGGGCCGGGCTGGCCGAAACCGGCAGCCTTCAAGCGGCTGCGCAGACGCCAGACCGCGATCGTGCCGACGATCGCGACGATGGGGATCAGGATCAGGGCGAGGCTGGCGGCGACCAGAAACAGCACCACGCCGACGACGAGGCTCGCTGCCATCGCGAGCCAGGCGGCCCAGCGTGGCATGCGGGCGGTGCGGCCGCCGAGCTGCTCGTGGAGATTGACGCGGATCATGTCGCTTTCGTCCGATTAAAGGAAACCAGAAGCTAGGTACGAAATGCGGCGAAGGCGAGATCACCAAACGTCAGGCGCGCGCGCTCATTCGTCGCGCCAGTCGTAAAGCCAGCCATAGCGCGCGCGCAGCCCGTCAGGTCCCAGGCGCCGCAGCGCGATGTCGCGCCCGATGCTCCAGGGCCAGCCGAGATGATAGGTCCGGCCATTGCTCCGGCTGGCATCCTGGACGCGCGCCGCGCGGGCCGATCGCGCGGCCGCGTAAGCCGCCATCGCCGCCGGCACGCCGCGTCCGCCGTCGGCTTGCAAGGTTTCCGCCAGCAGTCGGGCGAGCACGGCTGCATCCTCGATCGCCAGCGAGGCGCCCTGCGCGAGGAAGGGCAGCACGGGATGGGCGGCATCGCCCAGAAGTGCGATCCGGCCCTTCGCCATCACTGCGGGTTTGCGGTCGAACAGCGACCAGACCTGCCAACCCTGGGCCGAGGCCACCAGTTCGCGCAGGGCCTGCGAGCCGCCCGCGACATGGTCGGTGAGGACGTCGCCGTCGCCGTCGCGCGACCAGCCCTCGCGGGCTTCTTTGGTTTGCCTGACCACGACGACGTTGGTCTCGCGGCCGCCTGCGACCGGATAATGCACGGTATGACGTCCGGGGCCGAGATGGAGGTTGACGCGGGGCTTGTCGGTCTTCGTGCCGGGTGCCAACGCCCGCCAGGCCTCGTAGCCGGTGAAGAGCGGGCGCGAGGTGTCGCCATTCAGATCGCGCACCCGCGACCACAGCCCGTCGGCGCCGATCAGGCCGAGCCCGTGGAAGCTCTCCCATTGGCCGTTCTGGCCGGTGAGGGTGGTCGAGACGCCATCATCCTCCTGGGTGATCTCCTGCACGCCGCGCCCGACCACGAGGCGGATATTGGGCATGGAGCGCGCGGCATCGAGCAGCACCGTGTGGAGGTCGTTGCGCTTCAGCATCCGGAATGGCGTCGGCAGCCGGGCCGGGTCCGACGGCATCTCCAGCAGTTCCCGGCCGTCGGCCCAGCGCCGGATCATCAGGCCGTGCGAGCTGACGCTGACGCGCTTCAGCGGCAGGGTCAGGTCGAGGCCGTCCAGAACGCGCCCCGAATTCGGGGTGACCTGCAGGCCGGCGCCGGATTCGCCGAAGCCGGTGCGCTTCTCGATGACGGTGGCGGAGATGCCGCGGCGGGCCAGGGACAGGGCCATGGTCAGCCCGCCGATACCGGCGCCGGCGATCAGAAAATGAGGAGCAGACACAGCAGAGGGCCTTCGTCGAATCAGGTCAGGCGCGGGCGCCCCTCAGAACCCGCGGGAAGCAGTCTCAGAATCTGAACGCTCGGCTCAGGCTGCCTTGCTTGTCAGGCAGCCTTGGCCGCCTCGTGATGCGCGCAGTCCGGCGGCGAACAGGCGCCGGCCTTCAGCGAGGCGTCGTATTTGAACAAAGTCGAGCAATAGGGGCAGACGATCTCGTGGTCCGAGCCCATGTCGAGATAGACATGCGGGTGGTCGAAGGGCGGCTTGGCGCCGATGCACATGAACTCATGCGCGCCGACATAGATGACGGCGACGCCGGAATCGTTGTGGAAATGCGGAATGCCGTGGTCGGCCATGATCGTGCCCTGCAGCGTGACTCTGCCCGAGACTTATCCCGTCCCGCGGCAGGATGCCAGCGCAGGCTTGTCGCGCCTCGCGCTCAGTCGGCAGGCGAGCAGGTTCTGGCGATCTCGTTCAGCCGCTTGGTCTCGGCTGGAGCGAGTGTGTTGCTGACGGCGCGGCCGATCAGATCCTCGCGCTTCAACGCCTCGACCGTGCAGGCACAGGCCTTCGTGCAGATCGCCGACGAGGCATATTCGCCGCAACTGCGCTGGCACATCATCCCGAAGGTATTGCCCTGCTTGACCGGCATCGGCACGGCGAGCGCGACCAGCGAGAGCAGACCAATGAAGACGGGCTGGTGGACCAGATAGATCAGGAGGCTGTGCCGGCCGCCCCAGACGACGATCCGTGTTGGCAGGGTACCGGCGCGCCAGCAGCCCAGGCGGGAGGCTTCCAGTGACGGCGGCGCCAGACGCGCCAGCACGATGCCGCCGAGCACGCAGCCGAACCAGGGGAAGACCGGCACGAAGTCGGCCGTCGCTATTGGCGCCTGCGAGAAGCCGAGCCAGGCGAGCAGGGGCTCGTCGAGCAGCGGATGGGCGACGAGAAAGGGCAGGGCGAAGACGACGATGGCTGCGCCGGCGACGACGAAGACTGGCAGGCGCAGGAAGGGCAGGGCGAGCACGCTGGCCAGCGCGACCTGATGCAGGATGCCGAAGAAGATGAAGCTCTCCGGCATGGCGAGATAAGTGCCCAGCGTCACCAGCGCAGCCGCGCCCGCGACCATGGCGAGACGCTTGAGATAGGCTCGGCGGTTCAGGCCGTGGCGCGTCGCGAGAACGAGGCTGACGCCGACCAGCGTCAGGAAGGAGCCGGCGATCAGCCGTGCGAACAGGCGCCAGCCGAGTTCGCCTGGCACATCGACGGCAATCAGCCTCAGAAACGACAGATCATAGGCGAAGTGGAAGACGAACATTGCCAGCAGCGCGAGGCCGCGCGCGAGATCGACGATGTCGAAGCGCGAGCGCGAGGAGGACAGGCCGGCGGAGGGTCTGTCATTGGAAGGCTTGGCCTCGGAGGGCTTGGCGTCGATCATGGCGGCCTTCATAGGCAGCTTGCATCGGGGCCGCTACCCAAAGCGCGGCTGGCATGCCAAGGAAAGGCCTCGCTATCGCCCATCACGACGGTTCGCCATGCAGAGCTTTTCATCCGACGGCGTCGAACTCGCCTTCATCGATCTCGCTCCGACGGGCGATACGCCCAAACACGAGACGATCATGCTGGTCCACGGCTTCGGCTCCAGCCACATGGTCAACTGGGTCAATACCCAGTGGACCAAGACTCTGACCCATGCCGGCTACCGCGTCGTTGCGCTCGACAATCGCGGCCATGGCGAGAGCGAGAAGCTCTACGACCCGGCGGCCTATTCCTCCCAGATCATGGCCGAGGATGTGCGCCGGCTGATGGACCATCTCGATATCCCGCGCGCGGCCGTCATGGGGTATTCGATGGGCGCGCGGATCTCGGCGCATCTGGCATTGGCGCACCCGCAGCGGCTGACCGCGCTCTTGCTCGGCGGGCTCGGCATTCATCTGGTCGAGGGCGTCGGCCTGCCGCTCGGCATCGCGGATGCGATGGAAGCGCCCTCGCTCGACGTCCTGACCGATCCGATGCAGCGGATGTTCCGCGCCTTCGCCGATGCGACCAAGAGCGATCGCAAGGCGCTGGCGGCCTGCATCAGGGGTTCGCGCCAGACATTGAGTGCGGCCGAGGTCGGGCGCATCACGGTGCCGACGCTCGTCACCGTCGGGACCAAGGACGATGTCGCGGGCTCCGGGCCCGAGCTGGCGAGGCTGATTCCGGGCGCGGAAGCCTTCGATGTCGAGGGTCGCGACCACAATCTCGCGGTCGGCGACAAGAGCCACAAACAGGCGGTGCTCGACTTTCTGTCGCGTTTGTGAGAATGAACCCGCCGTTCGGAAGCGTGACGGAAAAGCGGGCGACGCCAATGTGTTGTCGACGGCAGTTCAGAGACTGAATCCACCGCCTGCCACGCTGATTCATGTCGGCCCTGCAATCACCTTTGGTGCGTTTGTCCCAACAGGTGCTAGTATTTGCATCGCCGAACGCGCTTTTCCGGAGAACAACCATGTCGTCAGGGCGCTCCGTCGCGGAAGTCCGTGATCTTGCCACAGGGCTCGATCGGCTCGATCCGGTCTGGTCCAGGCTCCGGCGCGAGGCGGAGGCTGCGGTCGCAGCCGAGCCGGCGCTGGGTAGCCTGATCGTCGCCTCCGTCCTGAACCAATCGAGCTTCGAGGCTGCCGTCGGTCATCGCGTCGCGGCCAGGCTCGGCCACCCGGCAGTCGCCGCCGACCTGATCGAACAGGCCTTTACCGAGGCGCTGGCGGCCGACGAGACGATCGGCCAGGGCATGCGCGCCGACGTGCTGGCCGTGCTCGACCGCGATCCCGCCTGCTATCGGGTTCTGGAGCCCGTGCTGTTCTTCAAGGGCTTCCACGCCTTGCAGTCGCACCGGCTGGCGCATTGGCTGTGGCAGCAGGAGCGGCGCGACTTCGCGCTCTATCTGCAGAGCCGGTCGTCGGAGGTGTTCCAGACCGACATCAACCCGGCCGCCGTCATCGGCAAGGGCATCTTCCTCGACCATGCCACCGGCCTCGTCGTCGGCGAGACGGCGGTGATCGAGGACGATGTCTCGATGCTTCACAGCGTCACGCTGGGCGGCACCGGCAAGCAGGGCGGCGACCGCCATCCCAAGATTCGCAAGGGCGTGCTGATCGGCGCCGGCGCCAAGATCCTCGGCAATATCGAGGTCGGGCAATGCAGCCGCGTCGCGGCGGGCTCGGTCGTGCTTGCGGCCGTGCCGCGCAACAAGACCGTGGCGGGCGTGCCGGCCAAGGTCGTCGGCGAGGCCGGCTGCGCCGAGCCCTCGCGCTCGATGGACCAGATACTCGGCGGCGATTGCGGGTCCTATATCTGAGGCTTGGCGGAGCCCAGCAGCCAGGCCGCGATTTCGGCCTGCATCGGATGAGTGCGCTCGGCCGGTGCCAGGATGAGCGTCAGCCGGTCGCGCAACGGCATGGCGATCGGAAACGGCGCGACCAGCCGTCCATCCGCGAGATGGCGGCCGATCAGGCTGGCGCGGCCCATCAGCACGCCGGACCCTGAGAGTGCCGCGTCCAGCGCCAGGCTGTAGAGCGAGAAGCTCGGCCCGCGCGTTGCGTCGATTCCGGCCGATCCACCGGCGAAGGCGAGCCAACGCGCCCAGTCGCCGCGCCAGACCGCGTCGTGCAGCAGCGTCTGGCACGCGAGATCGGCGAGGCTGCCGATCCTCTCCGCCAGTGCGGGCGAGCAGACCGGCAGGATTTCGTCCGCGTCCGGTGCCATTAGCGTGTCCGCTGCGGCCTCGGCGTCGCGATAGAAGATCGCGAGGTCGTGCGGCTCGCGACGCGGATCGGGCGGCTGCTCCATCGCTGAAATGGAGACCTGCAGCTCCGGCCAGGCCCGCCGCATCTCTGCCAGCCGCGGCGACAGCCAGAGCTGCGCGATGCAGGGCAGGGCGGCGATCGTCAGCACGCGGTTGCCGTGGCTGTCGCGCAGGCCCTGCACGGCTTGTGCGAGCGTATCGAAGCCGCGCGTCAGTTTCGGCAGGGCCTCGCGCGCCGCGTCGGTCGGCTCGACGCCCTGGGCCAGCCGGCGGAAGACGGGAAAGCCGAGCCAGGCTTCGAGCTGGCGGATCCGCTGGGTCACCGCGCCGGCGGTGACGCCAAGCTCCTCAGCGGCCTTGATGAAGCTGCCGCAGCGCGTCGCCGCCTCGAAAGCGCGCAGCGCATTGAGCGAGGGCAGGCGCGGCCGGGGCGGCTTGACGGGCATGGTAACGGATCCGGCGGAGGCTGAGATTTCCTCTGCCTTGCGGCGACGATAACTCGTTTGCGAGCGGCTGCGCAAACCGGTCTTATGCCGAGAGTTTCCTTCGGATCGGCAGGCGGGAGAGATGGCGATGACGGCATTGGGCAGGCGCGACTGGGTTCCCGCGGCGAGCGAGGATTATGTGCTGGAGGTCGCCGCGACCGTCGGTGCCAAGTCGCTCGATGCGGTCGAGGCGCGCATCGCCGAACTGACGCAGGAAAACCGGATCATCCACGAGCGCGACTGCTTCAACCTCAACCCCGCGACCAATGTGATGAACCCGCGGGCGGAAGCCGCGCTGGCCTCGGGCCTCGGTGCGCGGCCCTCGCTGGGCTATCCCGGTGACAAATACGAGATGGGGCTGGAGGCGATCGAGCAGATCGAGATCATCGCCGCCGAACTCGCGGCGCAGGTCTTCGGCGCGAAATATGCCGAAATCCGCGTGCCCTCGGGCGCCATCGCCAATCTCTACGCCTTCATGCTCGCGGCCAAGCCGGGCGACTGCATCATCGCGCCGCCGCCTGCGATCGGCGGCCATGTCACGCATCACGGCGCCGGTGCGGCCGGGCTCTACGGCATCGTCACCCATCCCGCGCCGGTCGATCCGGTCCACTACACGGTCGATGTGATGAAGCTGCGCGAGGATGCGCTGCGGCTGAATCCCAAGATGATCACGATCGGCGCAAGCCTGAATCTCTTCGCCCATCCGATCCGCGAAATCCGCGCGATCGCCGACGAAATCGGCGCGCTGGTGCTGTTCGACGCGGCGCATATGTCTGGGATGATCGCCGGCCATGGCTGGCAGCAGCCCTTGGAGGAGGGCGCCCATCTGATGACGATGAGCACCTATAAGAGCCTCGGCGGCCCGCCCTCGGGGCTGATCGTCACCAATGACGCCGCCATCGCCAGGCGCCTCGACGAGATCGCCTATCCCGGCCTGACGGCGAATTTCGACGCGGCGAAGTCGGCCTCTTTGGCGATCACGCTGCTGGACTGGAAGGAGCATGGCCGCGCTTACGCGCAGATGATGGCCGCGACCGCCAAGGCTCTGGGCGAGGCGCTGCTGGAGCGGCAGGTGCCGGTCTTCGCCAGGGATCGCGGCATCACCACCTCGCATCAGTTCGCGATCGAGGCGGCCAGCTATGGCGGCGGCCAGGCGGCGGCAAAAAAGCTGCGCGCGATCAACATCCTGAGTTGCGGCATCGGCCTGCCGCTGCCGGAGGTGGCGGGCGACATCAACGGCCTGCGGCTGGGAACGCCGGAGATCGTGCGCTTCGGCATGACGCCGGCCGACATGCCCGAACTCGCCGGCTACATCGCCGAAGGGCTGAACGGCTCGCGGCCGGCGGAGGCCATCGCGCGGGATGTGACGGCGTTCCGGGGGAGGTTCCGGGAGCTGTGTTTCATGCGGTGAGGGGGGAGGGTTGGCCCATTGGCTTCCACCTGATCAGGAAGCGCTGTGAGAACATCTCGGTCATCATCGCCACCAATCTCGCCTTTGCCGATTGGCCCCAGGTGTTCACTGACGCCAAAATGACGACCGCGATGCTCGATCGGCTAACGCATCACTGCGACATCATCGAGACCGGAAACGAAAGCTGGTGCTTTAAAAACTGTGCCTGACCACTTCATCCTCCGTCGCGCACTGGACGCCGAAATCGCCCCGACCGAGCAACCCCGACCAGCTCAGCCGGGGCGACCCCGGCACGTCAGCGCAGGTCCCAGGGGGCTAGCCTTCAACGCGATAGGGGGGCTGCGCTTCAATGCGAACTGACAGGCCAGGATCGAGGCAAAGCTCCATAGAGCCGGGTGGGGTGAGCACTTCGGCGCGTTCCTGCGGGGTGACGGCTTACGCGCGCGGCGGGAATAAGGCGGCAGGGATCCGCGGTGGACAGGGGCGGTGCGCTAGACCGCTCGTTTAGAGGGTCCTTCTGAAGACCGTGTGCCCCGAACGGCTGGCGACACTGTCATAGAGTTTCGCAGCCGTCTCATTATCGACTTGCATGTGCCAATAGACTCGAAAGGCTGCCTTGGCTCGGGCCAGATCGTAAAGGGATTCGACCAGCCGCCGGCCTACGCCGGCACGACGGGCCCGCTCCGCCACGAACAGGTCGTTGAGGAAGCAGACTGGCTTGTCCGACGATGTCACTGGATGAAGGACGGCGTGGACGATTCCGACGAGCCCACCGTCCTGAACTGCCACCAGGGCCAGCATGGGGCCGTCTGCCAGGAAGTTCTTGAAGGTCGCCTCTGTCACCGCGCAAGGAGGCGGCGATCCGCCGAAGGGGCCATGGCCGTGGTAACCGTTCCAGAGTTGCTCCCAGTCCGAGCGATCAGCGGCCTCGAGCGGCCGAACAACCAATTCACCAGCATCGTCCATTATCAGCACGCTCCAAAGACAACCACTCCTGGGTGGTTGGTCTGACCTTTGCCAGGCGACCTATGACAAGGTCGCCGACCGGCTACTCCCGGCCTCGGGCAATGTTCCAGTGCCGTTCTCGCCGAAAACAAAAACGACAAAAGCTCGCTCTGCCGAAGCTTCCTTCTGAAGATGACCTTTCCTGTTTCATCGGCTCCGTGAGCCTGAAAGATGTGCTTGGCCCAATCCAAGCCCATCGTGAGAACGTTAGCATGCATCGAAACCTCCCTTAAAAGCGCAATCCGCCCAACCGAGACTGATCTGCGATCAGAGAGGCGTTCAACCCATACCGACAGTACTCCTACCCCTTACGGAAGTGGGAGGCCGTGTCCGGTCAATTAGGGGGCTTGCTTCACCTTGGTTCGGGAGAGTGGCCGGCTCAAGCGCCTCGAACGTCCTGCACGGCCGCATCACGTCTTCGAACGAGGGAGCGGCTATATTTGGCGCCGCAACGGCGATGGCGCTCCATGGAATAATGAAAGTCAGCAATTCCACGCGGGACGTGTCCAGCCTCTGTCTACGCGGTGCGCTCCCCAACCATCTTGTCGCACGGGACCGGCCCGATCGTTAGCTATTAGCGTGATGCGCGCCCGCGGGTCCGTGAACAATGCTGGGCCATGCGGTGATGGCCAGCGGATCACGCGATGGCGCTGACGGCCTGGGAAACAGTATGCTCGAGCTGGCCCGAGGTTGCGCTGACCATGCCGCTGATCGCGACAGCGGCGGTTGCGGCAGCTTCGGTTTCTGAGCAACGCGTAATCATGTCCGACATATGGCGCGAGACCTCGCGTGCGGACATAGTCTGCCGTTCCACTGCGCTTGCGATATCGTTTGCTTTCATCGAAATGCCGTCCATGGCCTCGAGGATCCGGCCTGTGGTAATATCGGTCTCGTCCATCAGGCTTTCGGTCGCACCGACCAACCCGGTGATTTGAGCGGTGGCCTCCGCAGTCTGAGACGCCAGCGCCTTCACCTCGGCTGCCACCACCGCGAACCCGCGGCCGGCTTCTCCGGCCCGGGCAGCCTCGATGGTAGCGTTGAGAGCGAGAAGGTTGGTCTTTGTCGCGATCCCGCCGATCATCTCGGCGAATCCCGTGACCTTGGTCAGCGCCTGGCCCAGCGCATGCATATGGCTGCGCATGATCTGAGCGTTATCAAAGCTGGCGCGCGCGTAATCGGCGCTCATGCGCGTGTCCCTGGCGACATCCTGCACGCTGAGAGCCAGCTGCTCGGCGACGGCTCCAGTGTCCACAGCTTGTGCGGAGGACGTGTTCACCAGAGCCCGCGCCGCGCTGCTCGTGGCGGCGAGCTCAGTCGCAACCCTGCCGAATTCCGCGACCGCTTGGGGGATCACCTGCGTGGCAATGTGGGCCAATTGGGCGCGATTGGCCTCCAGCTCGGATTCTCGAAGTTTCAGGTCGGTGATGTCCGACGCGAAACCCGCGACAGCGCCGCCAACGATACGAGTCTTGCTCACGCGCCGCCAGGAGTCCTCAGCATAACGGCGCTCGACCGCCTCGCCCGAGGCTTCGTGCTGCTGACGCACGCGCACTGCCGTCTCCGCCTCAAGATCTCCCGTGAAGCCAATGACCTCAAGGTTTTTGCGCACGAGGTCATTATAGCGGATCGGCGGCTTCAGTTGGGCCAGCGCGGTGGGATAATAGTCGATGTATTTGCTATTATGATAGACCAGCACGTCATCGCGGTCATATACCGCAATCGCCGTCGGAGCCGCTTCAAGTGTGGCTACGAGCATGTCCCGTTCCGCCTTCAGCGCAGCAAGCTCAGCAGCCGCAGAGCTGGACAGGCCGGGGCCGCCGAACGCGGCCATTAAACGTCTAGAAAACTGGAGCATGTGCGGTCTGGCGCTCGTGTTCTACGGGCAACATCAGCTTGTCGCGAGAGCGTTAAGTTTTCGCTATCCCCCGGTCAGGGTGGCACCGTCGAGCTGGTGGCCCGGCGCTCCCCGATCTTCCAGTTCCAGACACGAGGCCTTCGGGCGGCTGCGCAGTTACCGGTTCTTCCATTCGAGGCGCCCCGGTAGTGAGCGTCCGCTTCTGGGCGGTGCTCGAAGTTCCGCTCTTGGCGCGTTCGCCACGACGAAACTAATCCCCGCCTCCCACATCACATCCATAATCGCCCCACCTCATCCCCGAGGGGCAGCCATCCGGAGGTATGCCGTTGGTGGGGATGGGGGCGGCGCCTGCGGCCGGGTTTGCACCCCGGTCCCGGGAGGCTTCGGGGCACCGCCCTGGGGGTACTACGGCCCCTGTGCGAGGAGCTCGCTGGACGGGACGGCGGAAGCGGCCGGGTCCGACACCGCGGTGTGGCGCACCCTATGGGGCGTTGAGGCTGCAGGACGGCAAGGCAGGCCAAGCCTCTCCCTATAAGCGCGGCCCGGAGACTGAAATCGCCGATGAGCGGAGCGCCACGGGGCGTGCGGGCAGTGGCTCAATCTGCCCGCGCCGCAGCCTGGCTCAATGGTTGCGGATCTCTACCCCCGCGCCTCGCGGCGCTCCGCTGCCCCTCATCAACAGCCGCCTCGCGAAAGCGCAGGCGGGGATTTGCTGTGCGTCTTTGAGGCGAAACGCGGGGAACCCCTCTCCCGTAGGGAGAGGGGCAGGGGTGAGGGGTCGGCCCCTCGACCAGTGGAATGCAGCACTGACCGCCGCTGCGGTGAGGCCACGGCCAAAGCGTCCAACGGCCGTCACCTCACCCTGCCCTCTCCTTACAGGAGAGGGTTCCCCGCGGTGACCGTGCCTCATTCGGCATGAGAGAGGTTCCCCGCGGTGCCCGCGTTTCGTCCGGCAAAAGGGGAGGGATCGGCTTCGCGGCTTGCCCTCCCGGCCCCGTCATGGCATCGGTCCCGCCAACCGATAAGGACCGACATCATGGACAAGACCGAACTCGCCAAGCTCGAAGGCTATCTGCGGCGCACCTTCAACAATCACGGCATCAGCGTTCGCGCACGGATGAAGAAGAACGATTCGGCCGAGGTCTATCTCGCCGACGAGTTCATCGGCATCATCCATGTCGACGACGAGGACGGCGACCGCTCGTTCAATTTTACGATGGCGATCCTGGACGTCGATCTCGAAGACTGAGCCCGGCGCGCCTGGACTGCTACTCCGGAGGCCGCCCGACGCGGCCTTCTGCGCTTCCGGTGCTCACGGACATCAGTCCGCTGCGCTCCGGTTCTCGAACGCCACGCCAGCCGACTCACCGGAGCGCATTCCAGGAGCGCCGGTCTGGCGCTCTTGCAAATCCGGCTGCGGCCAGGCGCTGCGTCAGCGCATCATGCCGTCGATGGTGTGGCGGACGCCGCCGAGCATCACTTCCCAATCGGCGATGATGCTGCGCGGGAAGCGGATGTTCACATCCATGCCGCGATGCTTGAAGGTGACCCGGCAGGGCTCGTCGAGATCCGGGCGGCCCGGCTCCGCTCTGCTGGAGTCGAGCGGGCAGCGCGCCGCGAAGCCGCGCCCATCGGGCACCGAGACATAGAGTTCGTCGCCCTCATAGGGCGAGCCCTTGCGGAAGCCGCGCACCACGAGGCCGCCGGGGTTGGACCAGACGGTCGGCGTCAGGAAGCGCGCATAAACCGAGAGCTGCGTCTGCGGCTCGTTGACCTTGTCCTGCGGGGTCAGCGTGATCAGCAGGCGCTGGCGGTTCTGCATGGCGGCCGGGCCTGTTTGCGCAGGCCCGAGGCTCGGCCAATCGAGCCGGAGCCGGACCATGCCGACCAGCCTGCTCGAATCGCCGGGCTCCGAGCCGGTCAGGTTCTGCGGCACCATCAGCGCGATCGAGCCGATCCGGGCGGGCTGAACGATGGCCTCGCGCTCCTCGTCGCGATGCGTCAGATGGAGCGCGAGGCCTGTCGCGAGCGCACCAGCCAGCATGATCGCGAAGGCGGCCTTGAGCAGGGCGCCATCGGCGCGGGGCAAGGGCGGCGGCGGGCGCTTCAGCCGCGAGCGCACCATGCTCGTCAGGCCGGCGCTCGAATGAGCGGCCAGTCCGTGCTGTGCGTAAACGGCCTGCTCGGCGGCCACGTCCTGGGGATGATATGCGGTCACGGGCGGCGCCTTGCGGAGATTGCGTCCTCACTCAAGCATCCGGGCGTTAACGCCGCGTAAACCATGCTGGCCGGGCGTCATTGCCACGCCAGCGGGCATTAACCATCGCTTAAGGCTTTCCTTCACACTTCGTAAACCATGCGGCAGGGTCGCGCGGTAGCGTCCGTGGGAGCCCGCGCCCTTGTCGATCGAACCTGCCGCGCTCGAAGCGCTTCAATCGCTGTTCATCGGCTTCGCCTTTGCGGGGCTGCTCGCCAGCGCCTTCGAGCTGTTCACGGCGCAGCGTGCCGATTTCCAGTTGCTGCAGGCGGGCGGCCTGTTTGCGGTGGCAAGCGTCCCCGTCGTCGTCTTCAGCGCGCCCTTCCTGATCGTGCGCAACACCGTGCGTGGCCGCCGCATCGAGGGCAGGCCGTTCGTCTTCGTGATGCTCGCCAGCATGATCGCCTCGGTCTGGAGCATGGCCTGCGGCCGGGTGGTGCTCGACCTGCTGCAGATGCTCGGCTCTTGACGCCACGGCTACGAGGCGGTCACTCCTGAGGCGTCACGCGCCTTAAGGATACCCGGCATGCCGCTCTATTCGCTCGACGGACTGAAGCCCGAGACCCCGCCTGCGGGGCAATGGTGGCTGGCGCCCGATGCCCATCTGATCGGCAGGATCCGCATTGGGGCGGATGTCGGAATCTGGTTCGGCAGCGTGCTGCGCGGCGACAATGAGTGGATCGAGATTCGCGCCGGCAGCAACATCCAGGAAGGCTGCGTGCTGCACACGGACATGGGCTTCCCGATGGTGGTCGGGGAGGGCTGCACGATCGGCCACCGGGCGATCCTGCATGGCTGCACCATTGGCGAGAACAGCCTGATCGGCATGGGCGCGACCGTGCTGAACGGCGCGAAGATCGGTCGCAACAGCCTCGTCGGCGCCAATGCGCTGGTGACCGAAGGCAAGGAGTTTCCCGATAATTCGCTGATCGTCGGCTCGCCGGCACGGGCGATCCGTACGCTCGACGAGGCGGCTGCGGCCGGAATCGCCGGTACGGCGCGGGGCTATGTCGCGCGCTGGAAGCAGTTTTCCGCCGGCCTGGTCAGGCTGGATTGAAGAGCGCCCCCCAGAAAACCAGCGGGCCGGCCCCCCGGGGAAGGGAGCCGGCCCTGTGGCGAAACCCGGCCTGGGGACGGGTGGGTGGGGACGTGACCAAGTCTCGCCGTCCATCCGGAGAGGGCACCGCCCACTCCTGATCTTGTCGGCGATCGCCGAAGCGATCGCGATCCACTGCCTCAGCGAACCGAGGCGACCGTCGAAGTCTGGGCGCCGCCGAGCGAGGTCCAGCCGGTCCGGGTCTGCGACTCGCGCTTGACGTAGACGTAACCGGTCTGGCTCCACGGCAGGACCGCGTTGCGCTTGTTGTCGAGGATGAAGTCGCCGCGATCAGTGCGGACCATCAGCACGGCGTGGCCGGCATTCTCCTCGTCGATGACGACCGTCATCAGCATGGCGCGGCGCGGCACGCCGGTTTCCGCCAGGCGCTTGCGCTTCAAAAGCGCGAAGTCCTCGCAATCGCCCTTGCCGTCTTCCGGCAGATCCCAGCGGTCGACGACGCCCCAGTGATCCTCATCGGTGACGGCCTCGATCTCGCGATTGATGCGCCCGTTGATCGCGACGATGGCCTTCCAGAGCTTCGGCGTCATCTCGACGCGCTCGGCCTCGCTGACATCGACGCGGCATTCCGCCGGGCTGCGCTTGCACAGATCGCTCCAGGCATAAGGAGCGCGCGCGTCGCCCGAGGCGTTGGCCGGTGCGCTCGCAACCGGAACCCCGGCGATGCCCTGCTGGGCCTGCGCGGCGGATGCGCCGCCAGCGAGCAGCAGAAGCGCCAGCGCCGGAGCCATGAAATTGCGGTGGTGTTGAAGCATGTCGTCCCCTTCCTGTCCCTGGGGTGGACGATGCAGCCGGCGCATGGATTTGGGTTGAAATGAAAACGAACAATTTGATTGAATTCGCCAGACAATACTGGGAACGGAACTTAGTATAAATCGCCGGGAAACACGGTAGTAACAAATGGGAGCGCTGGCGTCAGGGTCTCTTAACCATGAGCTTGCTGTCTGCCGCGACCGAATCGACCAATGGTTTCTGGCGGCGCCGGTTGCTCACGCAGCCAGCGCATGGCACCCGTTCAGCGAGCGCGCGCTCCGATCAGGGGCAGGGCATGGGCGCCCCGGACATGGGCGCTGATGTCGGAGGGTTGCGAAAACATGAAGGTCGGTCGAAGCGTCCGCAGTGCATCCGCGCTGGTGAAGCCCCAGGCGACGGCCCCGAAGGCCATGCCGGCCTCGCTTGCGGCCTCGAAGTCCCTGATCTCATCGCCGATGCAGAGGCATTGCCCGTGCTCGATGCCGGCGCGCTTGGCCAGCTGCCGGAACTTCGTCGCCTTGCCGAACAGGCCGGCGCCGCAGGCGAAATGCGTGAACTGTGCCGCGATCTCGCTGCCGAGAGCCTGCCGCACATTGCTTTCCGAGTTGGAACTGACGATCGCCAGCACGAAGCCTTCCTGCCGGAGCTCGCGCAGCATGGCCTCAATGCCGGGGAAGAGGGCGATGCGGCTGCTGTCGCGCGCCGCCAGCCGGCGCATATGCCTGGCGATGAAGGGCAGTTTCCAGCGCGATACGCGAAGATGCGCGATGAGGTGTCGCGCGCTTTGGCCACGCAGGGCCTCGACCTCGTCCTCGGCGACGCGCCGGAAGTGGTAGCGGTCGGCGACGCTGTTCAGCACGTCGGCGAACCAGGCAAAGGTATCGGCCAGCGTGCCGTCAAAGTCGAAGATGATCAGTCGGTAAGGAATGACAGAGGCTCGCAGCGCCGTGGAACGCCGTCAGCTATGGCGGGCGCGGCCGCATCGCGCAAGCATGGCGGCCTGGTCACCCGAGCCTCAGAGTTCCAGGTTCTCGTCGAGCAGGTCGGCCGAAAGCGGGAAGCGGAATTCCGCGGCAAAGCCGCCGTCGAAGCGGCGGACGATCTTGGCCGGTGTCGAGCCGATGCGGACCGGCGTGTTCATCGGCAGGTCGAGATCGGTGGTGAAGGCCGTGCCGGAGAGCGAGATGTCGATGACGCGCACGACATGCTCGGTGCCGTCTTCCATCGTCACGACAGCGCGCGGGTTGCGCGGGATGATGCGCTCGTGACGGCGATCCTCGGGGAGGCCGAGTTCCTCGCGGTTGGCGAGCCAGGTCAACTGGGCGGTGAATTTCTCGCGCTTGCGGCTGGTCGCGGTGATGGTCATCGCGAAGCCTTCCATCGTCGTGCGCACGCAGGTGCCTTCGATGCGGCCGAGATGTTCGAGATAGACGATGACGCGATCGCCCGGATTGGCGCGGGCAGGGGCCGCGACATGCAGGCCGCCAGGCGAAATATCGATGGTTTGGCAGGGGTATTCCATGCGGTTGGGCAGCATGTAACGGCCCAACAGGACGACCTTCATACGATGGTGCCGCCTGCGCTCAACAATGCGTGCGGCCGTCCGGGGCGGTTGTAGAGCGCTCAACATCGAGGGTCAGCCTGATTGCGGGCCGATCCTATAGGTGCGTCGGTTAACGCTCGGTTAGCCTTTCAGGCCCGACCTCCCGGCAGCACCATAAATCGTGGCGGGCTCGACCGCATGGGCGGCGCGGGGTGCTGACGGTGGGCCGCGCCGGGCCAAAGCATGCGCAGCGAGATCATCCGCATCGAATCCAGCGTGTCGAGGCCGAGCCATTCGGGCGCGGTCGCGGCCGACAGCGCGCCGAGCATGCGCGCATGGGTCCGGCCACGATAGCGCAGCGGCAGCAGCAGCAGTTCAAGATAGATCGGCGCGCCCGTGCGCGTTTCGCCCGCAAGGCCAGCGACCGCGCCTGCGGTTTCATCCATCACGGTCTGCGCCAGGCGGCGCATGTCGCCTTGCGATTCGACATCGGGCCACAGCGCCGTGAAGGCGCGGCCGCGCAGTTCGTGGCCGAGCAGGGCACACAGGCGTGTACCCGCAAGCCTGAAGACAGGTCCGATTGGTTCATTCTCCAGGACGAACGTGTCGGCTAGTGCGTGGCGCAGAGCCCCGGGTTCGATCTCGCCGCGCTCGGGCGCAGCCCGCTCGCCGCGAAGAGAGTCCCAGTACTCGAAAACCAGGCGCGTGCTCGTATTCTTCATTCCGGTACCCGATGCTGCCAGCCGCGGCCCCTCCGTCCCGCCATACGTCCCGCTATGGTGCAGAAACGTCTGGAGAAGGGACGATGCGGTCCTTCTTGCAGCGAAGGACGCAGGCGGCATGCCGTCTTGCCATGCTCGCGGGCGGCTGTTCGGGTGAACGGTGCGTTAAGGTTAATGAAACCTTGAGATTGTGGATAACCGGTTAAAATGCTTATCAAATTGACGGAATTTCGCGGGTCTGCGGGCCCGCATTCGGAGGGGCCGGCGGGGATGTGACCGTGGCGCTCGGGTTGCGTATCGAGCGTCCGCACAGTCGGAAAAAAGGGGAGCGCCGCAAGGCCGCTCCCCTTTTTTGTCCGCCGCGGCCCGGCTGCGTCGCTTGCCAGCGACGGCGGCTTCGGCAAGGGTTGAAGCCCATGTCCGATACCCCTCCCAGCCATCTCCCGCCGCCTGCGCGCGAGCCCGCCGTCAACCTGCCGACGGCGGTCGTCTGGCTGATCGTGGTGCTGGGGCTGATTCAGGGCGGCCGGTCGCTGCTCTCGGCCTATGACGACTATGTCCTGATGTCCTGGTTCGCCTTCGTGCCGGCGCGCCTCAGCCTCTGGTTCGGGCCCGACCGCGTCGACGAGGTGGTGAGCGCCATGGCGACGTCCGCTACGGGACAGGATCTGGTGGACCGGCTGCAGCTCGTCCGGTTGCTGCTGGCCGATGGCGGCCCCAGGCTCTGGACGCTGCTGACCTACGGGCTGCTGCATGGTTCCTGGCTGCATCTGGTCACGAATCTGGTCTGGCTTGCCGCTTTCGGCAGCCCTGTCGCGCGCCGGCTCGGCACCGGCCGCTTCCTCAGCCTGATGGGACTTTCGACCATCGGCGGCGCGCTGCTGCACTGGTTCTCGCGTGAACTCGACGTGCTGCCACTGGTCGGCGCGTCGGCGGCGGTGTCGGGCGCTACGGCGGCAGCGATTCGCTTCGTCTTCGCGCCGGGCCTGCGTTTCGGCTCGCTTGCCGACGATGCCGTCGTCCGCGCGATCCCGGCCGAGCCGATGGGGCAGCTCTGGCGCAATTCGCGCGCCCTGCTGTTCATCGGGATCTGGTTTGCGACCAATATCCTGTTCGGAGCCGGTCTGGTTCCGATCCTCGGCGAGGAGACCAGCATCGCCTGGGAGGCCCATATCGGCGGGTTCCTGGTCGGCCTGATGATGTTTCCGCTGCTCGACAAGGGTGCGCTGCGCCGCTGAGGGTCGCTTGCAACGCAGTTCGCCTGCGTGCTTGGCCTGTTCGCCTTGCCTGTGCCTCGCTCTTCGCCCACACTCCGTCCATTCGCAGCGTTCCCGAGGCCTCTCCCGGCGCGTGAGTTCCGTCGACGGCCGCAGGGACCAGGGCGATCCCGCGCGCCGGACAACGGCGCCACCGTCAGGAGGAAGAAGCCATGAACGTCGAGCAGCTACTGGGCGGCAAGGGCCGCGAGGTCATCTCGGTGCAGCCGCATCGCACGCTGGGTGAGGCCGTCCGTACGCTCAGCGAGCGGCGCATCGGAGCCGTGGTGGTGATGGGCGCGGATGGCGCTCTGGTCGGTATCCTGTCTGAGCGCGACATCATCCGGGCGCTTGGCGAAAGTGGGGCGGCGGCGCTGGAAAGCCCGGTTTCGCGGGTGATGACGGCCAAGGTCGTGACCTGCCGCTCCCAGACGAGCGTCGACGAGTTGATGGAGATCATGACGTCGGGACGTTTTCGCCATGTCCCGGTCGTCGAGAGCGGCCGTGTCATCGGCATCATCTCGATCGGCGACGTGGTGAAGTATCGCGTCGCGGCGATCGAGGCCGAAAGCCGCGCGATGCGCGACTACATCGCGATGGCCTGAGGCCGTAGGCTGCCCCCGTAGGCGACTTCAGACGGAGATACGGCTGCCGGCGATGGCCGCCTCGATGTCGTCGAGCGCGCGTCGCGTCGCCTGGCGGCCGAATTCGATCGTCTCTTCGGCGCGGTGGAAGTCGAACAGCCCCATGCGGCCGAGCTTGGGGCCGATCATGACGTCGGGTGGATCGCCGGCGAGGCGCGAGCGCGAGATCCGGTCCTGGGTGATGTTGAAGGCGTCGATCATGACGCCCGCAAGGCCCGGCCGGTCCTCGTTCTGCCGGCCGACGAGGCCGCGGACGCGGCGCGCCGCGCCGGTGATGCCGCCGAGCCAGCGCGAGGTCGGCCGCACGTCGAGTTCGGGCAGGATTTCGGGATCGGGATCGGCGGCGTGGTTCTGGATCGTGGTGCCGCGGCCGGCGAGGTCGCTGTTCAGGTTGACGCAGATCACGACATCGGCGCCGAGCGCCCGGGCGGCCGTGACCGGCACGGGATTGACCAACGCTCCGTCCATCAGCCAGCGCCCGCCGAGCTTAACCGGATCGAACACGCCGGGCAGCGCATAGGAGGCGCTGAGCGCCTCGACCAGCGGGCCACGCGTCAGCCAGATCTCGTGACCGGTCCCCAGTTCGGTGGCGATCGCGACGAAGCGCTTCGGCAACTCCTCGATGCGCAGGCCGGCCAGGTCGCGGTCCAGCAACCGCTTCAGGCGGTTGCCGCCGATCAGGCCGGCTCCGCCGATGTGGAAATCCATCAGGCCGACGACGCGGCGCTTGGTCAGGCTGGTGGCGAATTCCGCGAGCTGGTCGAGCTTGCCGGCGGCGTAGCAGCCGCCGACGACGGCACCGATCGAGGTTCCGGCGATGACATCGGGCTCGAAGCCGGCTTCAGTCAGCACTTCGAGCACGCCGATATGGGCCCAGCCGCGCGCGGCACCGCCACCCAGCGCCAGCCCGAGCTTCGGCCGGCCGTTTCGAGCGGGCGCCTCCACGCTCATATCGTTCATCCGCGTCCCACCTCCGTTAAGTCCAAAGGCTCGCGGCGCGACCTCGTCCCGTAACCTGGGCTCGCCCCTCCGGGTGAAGTCGCAGCGTCGCAAGAATCGGTGATCAAACCGTCACCGCCGGAGCAAAGCCTGCGCATATCGGTGGCCTTTGACGGAAAGATGAAAGCCCCGGGGAAAACATCGCTCGCGGCGCCGGCCGTCACTCAGGCGCAAACGAGCGGTTCGGCAGCATCCCGCACCAACGGCTTGACCCTGTAGAAGCAGGAGTGGCGGCCGGTGTGGCAGCAGCCGCCGTCGCCGGCGACATTGACCTTCAGCCAGAGTGCGTCCTGGTCGCAGTCGACCCGCATCTCGACGATGGTCTGGATCTGGCCCGAGGTCGCGCCCTTGTGCCAGAGCTCGGCCCGCGAGCGCGACCAGTACCAGGCCTCGCCGGTCTCGATCGAGCGCGCCAGCGCCTCGGCGTTCATATGGGCGACCATCAGCAGTTCGCCGGTGCCGGCATCGGTGGTGACGCAGGTGATCAGGCCGCTTGCGTCGAAGCGCGGCGCGAACTGCGTGCCCTCCTCGAGGGCCTGCTTGTCGGGGGCCGTGGGGAAGGGCGACATCAAGGTCTCCGGAATGGCCAAGGGCGCATCACGAGGATGCGCCCTTCTAAGAGGGGACGGGCCGGGCAGGCCGTCGCAAACGAAGGCGTCAGAGCCCCGGCGACTTCACCATGGTGAAGAAGCGCACCTGCTCGGCGGGCTCCCTGAACAGGCCGGTATATTGCGTGGTCATCGTCGACGAGCCCTGCTTCTGCACGCCGCGCATCGACATGCACATATGCTCGGCCTCGATCAGCACGGCGACGCCGCGCGGTTTCAGCGCCTTCTCGATCGCCTGGGCGATCTGTGCGGTCATCGTCTCCTGCGTCTGCAGGCGTCGCGCAAAGAGATCGACGATGCGGGCGAGCTTGGAGAGCCCGACGACGCCCTTCGAGGGGTAGTAGCCGATATGGGCCTTGCCGACGAAGGGCACCATGTGGTGCTCGCAATGCGAATAGAACGGGATGTCGCGGACCAGGACCATGTCCTGATAGCCCTCGACCTCCTCGAAGACGCGGTCGAGGATCTCGTCGGCGTCTTCCTCATAGCCCTTGTAGAATTCCTTGTAGGCCCGGGCGACGCGGGCCGGCGTCTCGACGAGACCCTCCCGCGACGGATCGTCGCCGGCCCAGAGGATCAGCGTGCGAACGGCCTCCTCGGCCTGCTCCTGCGTCGGCTGCCTGACCAGAAACTTGTCTGCGGAGGGGCTCAGGGCCCGCTCGACGGACAAGGACTTAACCACAGGGATCATGTGGTGCCTCCCGTTAAGATGAAACCGACCGGACAATCACAGGGATGGCCCGGCCATGCGACAAGTTCCTCCCGGCGAGCGGAGCCGCGTCGAACGCTCTCCCGCCAGGCGGCCTTCCATCCTATATTGGTGTCGAGCGCCGGTCACGCCAAGGCCCGGTGGAGAAACTGACATGCTGAGCGACGTCTACAACAAGCGCATTCTCGAACTGGCGGCCAATATTCCGCTGCTGGAACGGCTAAGCACACCCGACGCCACGGCCAGGGCCCATTCGCGACTATGTGGCTCGACCGTGACAGTCGATGTCACCATGGATGGCGATGTCGTCACCGGCTTCGGCCATGACGTGAAGGCCTGCGCGCTTGGCCAAGCCTCGTCCTCGATCATGGCGCGGCATGTGGTCGGCTCGACCGCCGAGGAGCTGCGCAGCGTGCGTGAGCAGGCGCGCGCCATCCTGAAGGAGAACGCCGAGCCGCCCGAAGGCAAATGGGCCGATCTGTCCGTGCTCGTGCCGGTGCGCGACTACAAGGCGCGCCACGCCTCGACGATGCTGACATTCGACGCGGTTGTCGATGCGATTGGCCAGATCGAGCAGAAGCGCGGCCAGCAGGCGGTGGCGTGACCGTTGTTCGCGTGAGCGATCTCGGCGCGGGCTATTTCAGCCCGAGCGCCAGCCGGATTTCGGCCTTTGTCTCGTCGAACCGCGACCGGAAGGCGCGTTCGGCGAGGAGCGCCTTGGCGACGGCGCGCCCGGCCTTGTCGCCGGCCGTGAGATCGCTGCGATAATGGAAGCCGCAGACCAGGCGGCTCTCGCTGTAATCGGTCACCCGTTCCTCGAACTTCGCGGCGAGTTCCGGCGCGGCCTGAGTCAGGAGTTCGGCATAGAGCGCAGCCGTCGCGGCGTGGCCGGCCGGGAAGGAGGTGCCTTCGGGGCGCCCGCCCGGGCAGGGCTTGACGCGGACCTTGTTCCAGACCGTGAAAGGGCGCTGCCGGCTGGTGAGGCGACGCACGCCGAGCAGCACGATGTTGAGTTCGACTTGCGCCTCGCGGAAGATCAGGCGCACCTCGCGATGCTCGTTGCCCGCGAAGGGAATGCCGGCGCCTTCGAGGAAGCGGGCGAGCGTCTGGTACTGGTCGGCAATCGCCGCCTTCTCGCGCTCGGGGGTGCGATTGAGCGTGATTTGCAGCACCTCGTCGAATTCGCGCTTCTGTTCGGGCGAGGTCATCGCAGGCGGCAGGCCGATGAGGCGGGCGACATCGACCTTGCCGGGCTCGAGCCAGAGCAGGTTGGCGCGCTGCTGGGCCTGAACGGGCGCAGCAGATATCAGAAGGCCCGCCGCAACGCAGATGGCGGCGGCTGTCGCGCGGAACGGAACGGGACGCATAACGGAACGCAGCATGGCGAATCTCGGCTCTGATGACGAGCGCGATGAAATGGCATCGCTGCGGGGCTTGTCACGTCTTTTCACACAGGCCGCGCGTTTAAAGCGAGCACCGCGGCGCGGCGCGCACTTTGCGATCCGCGGCTACCAGCTCAGCCTGTCGATGCTGGTGGGCCGACACTGCCGGCATTGGCCGAGTTGCTCGAGCTATACCGACGAGGCGATTCAGCGCTTCGGCCTGTGGCGCGGCGGCTGGATCGGCGTCGCGCGGATCTGCCGCTGCACGCCGCTGGGCACGAGCGGGATCGACCTCGTCTGCGAGGAATTGCCGCCCGGCTCGGCGTGGTATCGGCCATGGCGCTACGGGCGCTGGCGCGGCGTCAACGCGCCGGAACCGCTTTAGTCCGCCGCGTTGGTCTTCAACGCCGTGCGGCAGCCCTCGGAGAGCTTGGTCAGGTTTTCCTTGAAGCAGGCCGCGATCCGGCCGCCGCCGGGCTGCACGCCGGGGCAGTGGGTCGCGATGTCCTTGGCGCAGGTCTCACGCACGGCGGCGGCGCGATCCTGTGCGATCACCGGCTGGGCGGCGCCGGCGAGCGCAACGGAAACGGCCAGGGTCTTGGCAAGAATACGGATCATGCACGGGATTCCTGTGATTGGATCGTGGCGGCAACCTGCATCATGCCGGCAACAGCTTGCCGGGCGATGAGGAAAACATGACGAAACCGACAGGTTTCGTTGTGACGTGTCGTGAGGCGATTGCCTGCGGGCGTTCGCTCATATAGGCGGGGCGTCTCGGTGGTGTCCTCACCCGGATACGGACATCCCCGCGCAAGCTCAGCCGAGTATTTGCCCAACCATGTATCCGGCCTTGGCTTACGGGGTTCGTATCCCCGAGTGAGCAGGAGTGCGATCGATGACGATCTCCCTGACATTTCCCGATGGCGCGCAGCGCGAATTTCCCTCCGGCATCACCGGAAAGGAGATCGCCGCCGGCATCTCGCCCTCTCTCCTGAAGCGCACTGTCGCGATGGCGCTGGACGGCGTCGTCGTCGATCTCGGCGATCCGATTGGCAAGGACTCGAAGATCGAGTTCCTGACCCGCGAGGATCCGCGCGCGCTGGAGTTGATCCGGCACGACTGCGCCCATGTCCTCGCGGAAGCCGTGCAGGCGCTCTATCCGGGGACACAGGTGACGATCGGACCGGTGATCGAGGGCGGGTTCTTCTACGATTTCGCGCGCAACGAGCCGTTCACGCCGGATGACTTCGCGCCGATCGAAGCGAAGATGCGCGAGATCATCGCCAGGGACGCACCCTTCACCAAGGAAGAGTGGAGCCGCGACAAGGCCAAGGATTTCTTCGCCAGCAAGGGCGAGGCCTACAAGGTCGAGCTCGTCGATGCGATTCCCGCCGACCAGACGCTGAAGATGTATGCGCAGGGTGATTGGATCGACCTCTGCCGCGGCCCGCACATGACCTCGGTCGGCAAGGTCGGCACGGCCTTCAAGCTGATGAAGGTGGCGGGCGCCTATTGGCGCGGCAACAGCGACAACGCCATGCTGACGCGCCTCTACGGCACGGCCTTCGCCAACCAGGCCCAGCTCGACGCCCATCTCAAGCAGATCGAGGAGGCCGAGAAGCGCGACCACCGCAAGATCGGCCGCGAAATGAACCTGTTCCACTTCCAGGAGGAGGGGCCGGGCGTCGTGTTCTGGCACTCCAAGGGCTGGCGGCTGTTCCAGGAGATCCTGACCTATATGCGGCGCCGTCTCGCGGCGGACTATGAGGAGGTCAACGCGCCGCAGATCCTCGACAAGTCGCTCTGGGAGACGTCCGGCCACTGGGGCTGGTACCAGGACAACATGTTCGCGGTGAAGTCGGCCTCGGCCTTCGAGAATCCCAACGACCCGACGCGCGACCAGAAGGTCTTCGCGCTCAAGCCGATGAACTGCCCCGGCCATGTCCAGATCTTCAAGCACGGCCTGAAGAGCTATCGCGATCTGCCGATCCGGCTTGCGGAATTCGGTAACGTCCATCGCTACGAGCCGTCCGGCGCGCTGCACGGGCTGATGCGCGTGCGCGGCTTCACGCAAGACGACGCGCATATCTTCTGCACGGAGGAGCAGCTTGCGGCCGAGTGCCTGATGATCAACGACCTGATCCTGTCGGTCTATGAGGATTTCGGCTTCACCGAGGAACTCGTCATCAAGCTCTCGACACGGCCCGAGAAGCGCGTCGGCTCGGACGCGCTGTGGGACCATGCCGAGGATGTGATGCAGAACGTCTTGACGACGATCGCGACGCAATCCGGCAACCGCATCAAGACCGAGATCAATCCGGGCGAGGGCGCCTTCTACGGGCCGAAGTTCGAATATGTGCTGCGCGACGCCATCGGCCGCGACTGGCAGTGCGGCACGACGCAGGTCGACTTCAACCTGCCCGAGCGCTTCGGGGCCTTCTATATCGGCTCGGATGGCGAGAAGAAGCAGCCGGTCATGGTCCACCGCGCGATCTGCGGCTCGCTCGAGCGCTTCACCGGCATCCTGATCGAGAACTTCGCCGGGCATTTCCCTCTCTGGCTCGCGCCCGAGCAGATCGTCGTGTCGCCGATCACCTCCGAGGCCGACGCCTATGCGGAAGCCGTCACCATCGCCTGCATGAATGCCGGCCTGCGGGCGCGGGCCGATCTTCGCAACGAGAAGATCAGCTACAAGGTGCGCGAGCATTCGCTGGCCAAGGTCCCGGTGATCCTGGCCGTCGGCAAGCGCGAGGCCGAGGAACGCACCGTGACGGTGCGCCGGCTCGGCAGCCAGGCGCAGACGGTGATGAGCCTCGACGAGATGCTGGCCGCGATGGTCGACGAGGCGACGCCTCCGGACCTGAAGCGGATCAAGGCGGTGCGGTCGGCGCGCTGACGGCCCGGTACGGACTGCCGTTGCGAGCCCCGCGATGACCGCGAGGCTCGGCATGCCCTAATCGCGGCTCGCCGCGACGAGCGCCTGCGCCGCGCGCCGGAGCAGGGCGGTGGCTTCGCCCGGCTCGAAGATCGGCGAACTCACGAAGGCGCCGTTGATCAGGACCGCGAGCTGGCCCGCCAGTTCGTCCGCGCGGGCGACGCCGAGCCGCGCGGCGATCCCGGCGAGACGGCGGCGCATCTCGCGCTTATGGGCGGTCGCGACCCTGCGCGCCGGATGGTCGGCCTCCGGGAACTCCGCTGCGACGTTGATCTGCGGGCAGCCGCGATAGTTCGGGCGCCCGACGCGCTCGCCGATCCAGCCGAGATGAGCATCGAGCTCGGCTGCGGCATCGCCATGCTCCTGCGCCACACGGTCCCAGGTGCCCCAGAAATCCTCATCCTCGCGGGCGAGGAACGCCGCGATGAGGTCGTCCTTCGTGCCGAAATGGCGATAGAGGCTCGTCTTGGCCACGCCAGCCTCCGCCACCACCAGATCGACCCCCACGGCGCGCACGCCGCGCTCGTAGAAGAGCTTGCAGGCGGTCGACAGGATTTTCTCCCTGACCTCGGCTGGGTTTTCGGCGTGGGAACGCAAATCTGTTCCGACCATGTCTTCCTCCTGCAGCGATTGCCGGAGCCCGCTCACCTTGGGCTGAAGCGCTCCGCATGATGTGGGGACAACGTAGCACATCCTCGCTTGACACGCTACAGACCTGTATGTACAAAACATACAGGTCTGTAGCGCAACGGAGGGGATCATGCATCGGAATTCTACGACAGGGATCGAGGTCGCCGTGTTCGGCGCGGCAGGGCATACGGGTCGCTTCGTCGTGGCGGAACTGCTTCGGCGCGGGCTCACGCCGATCGCGATCGGCCGTGACGCGGCGACACTCGAAGAGAAGCTTCCGGGGGAGGGAATCCGGCGCCGCCAGGCGACGCTCGACGATGCCTCCTCGCTCGACCGCGCGCTCCAGGGGGCGAAGGCCGTGATCAATTGCGCCGGTCCGTTCCTCGATACGGCGGAACCGGTTGCGGCGGCAGCCCTGCGCGCGGGCATCCACTATCTCGACGTGACCGCTGAGCAGCCCAGCGCGAGCGACACGCTCGACCGTTTCGATGCGCCGGCTCGCGCGGCCGGCGTCGCCGTGATTCCCGCCATGGGCTTCTATGGCGGTCTGGCCGATCTCCTGGCCACGGCTGCGACCGGCGACGGGAAGGCGGACACGATCGAGATCATGATCGGCCTCGACAGCTGGCATCCGACCCGCGGCACGCGGATCACGGGCGATCGCAATACGGCGCAGCGCATCGTCGTCTCAGGGGGGCAGTTCGCGCCGTTGCCGCGGCCGGCACGCGAGACGAGTTGGGACTTCGGCGGCGCGCTCGGGCGCCAGCCCCTGGTCGAACTGCCGTTCTCTGAGATCGTCCTGATCGCAGGCCACATCCAAACAACCGAACTCCGGACATGGTTGAGCAGCGTGGCGCTGACCGATCTGCGCGACCCGGAGACGCCGGCGCCGCAGGCCGCCGACGAGGCAGGGCGCTCGGAGCAGCGCTTCCAGGTCGACATCGTCGTTACGCGCGGCGGTGAAAGACGGCATGCCTCGGCGCGCGGACGAGACATCTACGCCGTTTCGGCACCGCTCGTCTGCGAGGCCGTGCAGCGCCTGCTCGATGGCCGCTTCGCCATGGCCGGCGCCCATCCGCCCGGAGCGATCTTCGATGCGGCGAGCGTCCTGGCCGCTCTCGCTCCTGAGCATCTGGAGTACGAGTTCGGCTAAGCCGCCCGACAAGCGGGCTTGCGCGGAGGCTCTCGCCAATCGCCCCGTCCTCGTGCCAGATTGCCGTCCATGCTGACGGGGTCCTATCGCAAGCGGCTCGATGCCGATCTCACACGCTGGGTCGGGGAGGGGCTGCTCAATGCCGATTCCGCCAGCGCGATCCGCCGCTCGGTCGCGGCTGACGGCGGCTTCCGGCTGCCGGCGCTGCTCGGGCTGTTCGGCGGTCTGCTGATCGCCTCCAGTGTCGCCGCCTTCGTCGCCGCGAACTGGGAGGCGATCCCGCGGCTGGTCAAGCTCGTGATGATCCTGATCAGCGTGGTCGCGGCGCTGGGCATCGCCGCGCGGCTGGAGCGCAAGGGCTCGCCATCGGGCGCCGATGCGGCGGCGACCTGCGGCGTCCTGATCTTCGGGGCCGGCATCGCGCTGATCGGCCAGATGTACCATCTGCCGGCCGACTGGCCGGCCGGAGCGCTTCTGGTTGCGCTCGGGGCGCTCGTCGTCGCCGTCCTGCTGCGCTCGAACGGGGCGCTTGCCGTCGCCCTGGTGGCGCTCTGCGCCTGGAGCGGCGGGCGCTGGGAAGAGGGGCAGGGCCGACTCCATCTGGCCTTCCTCGTGCTCTATCTGCCGGCGCTGTGGCTCGCCTTGTCGCGCAGCAACCGGCTGGTTCATCACCTCGCCGTGCTCGCACTCGGGCTCTGGCTCGCTTTGGTGCCCGGCGACTGGATCAACGGGCGCTTCGATTATGGCCTCCTCGCCTATGCGCTTGCGGTATCGGCGACCTATGTCGCGCTCGGCAGCTGGGCGCTCGATCGCGGCGGGCCGGCCCTGCTGACCTGCTGCCTGCCCTGGGGCCTGCTCGGTCTGCTGATCGTGCTCGATGTCGAGCTGATCCGGATTCTCGACGCGCGTGAATCGCGGGCCGGCACGGCGATCTGGCTGAACTACGTCGCTTATGCCGTCGCTGTCGCCGTCATCGTTGGCTTCGCCGCATTGGCGCGCGAGAAGCGTTTCGCCTGGCCGCTGGCGGTCGGGCTGATGCTGGCTCTGCTTGTGCCGCCGGTGTTCTGGAGCGGGGGCGTGGTCGGGCTACCCGGCAAGGTCGTCGTTGCCAGCCTGATCCTGTCTGTGGCGATCGCGCTTGTCGTGGCCGGCGTGACCGGAGGTGTGCGGCGTCTGACGCTCGCGGGCTCCGGCCTGTTCGGTATCGCGATCCTGATCCTGCTCTGGCAGACGATCGGCACGCTGCTCGACCAGTCGCTGTTCTTCCTCGTGGCCGGCGCCGCGCTGCTCGCGATGGCGGGCGGGGCGCGCCGACTCTTCGCGCGGTTGTCGCGGCCGGCAGGGGAGGTCGCGTGATGAGGATGCCGTCGGCCGACGTCCTGATCGCTCGCGTGCCGCTGCTCTGGCGCGCGCTCGCAGCGATGCTGTTGCTGAGCGTGGGGCTGCTCGCCTTGGTTCAAAGCCGCGCCAGCATTCTGCGCAGCGGTACGGAGGTGCGGCTGAAGACCGTTCCGGTCGATCCGCGCGACCTGTTTCGCGGCGATTATGTCGTGCTGGCCTATCCGATCAGCACCGTCGATGGCGGTCCCGGCGTCAGCTACCGCCGCGGCGACCAGGTTTACGTGACGCTGGCGCCCGATGCGGACGGCTTCGCGCTGGCGACCGGTGTCGCCAAGGCACGCCCCTCCGGCACTGGTGCCGTGATAGCAGGACGCGTGGTGTCGACGGGCGCCTGCGCGCTGAACGATGCGGGCGAGGCCGATTGCTCCGTGGGGACCCGGCGCCTGCGCATCGCCTATGGGCTGGAGAGCTATTTCGTCCCGCAGGGCGAAGGGAAGGCGATCGAGACCACCGCGCGTTCGCGGATTGAAGTGGTGGCTGCCGTGTCGGCCGGAGGTGAGGCCGCGATCAAGCGCCTGCTGATCGACGGCAAGCTCGTCTATGCCGAGCCGCCCTATTAGGGGCCCCGTTTCCGGCGCATTCTTTCTCTCGATATCGTCGCTCCAGCTTGCCGCGAGCGGGTGGTCGCGTTCGCACGAGCGCTACACGGGCTTGTGAAGCGAAGTTAGGTGACGGTTAACCCCGTCCTCTTTATGAACGGCAGATGAACGGATGCGTTGGCAATCGTTCATGTTCGAGGGAACCCGCCGCTCTTACGGCACGTTCCGTTGATTGTCCCGTTTCCTCATTGCCGGACGCCGCTGGTGACGCAGGCACGTTCCTTTTCCCGTTTTCTGCTGCTGGGCCGTGGCCCGGAAGGCGACATGCCTGTTGCCCAGCGGGATGCGCGCATCGACGTGATCCGCGGCCTTGCACTGCTCGTCATCTTCATCAACCACATGCCCGGCAACGTCGTCGCCGGCTACATGCCGCATAATTTCGGCTTCTCGGACGGGGCGGATGCCTTCGTGCTGCTCGCGGGCGTCTCGGCGACCCTCGCCTATGGCGGCCTGATCGAGCGGCGCGGGCTGACGGTCGGCGCGCTCAAGATCGGCGCTCGGCTCTGGACGCTCTATATCGCCCATATCGCGCTGTTCATCATCGTCTGCGGCGTGGTCGCGGCCGCGGTGACGCGGACGCAGAACCCGCTTTATGTCGAGGCGATTAATATCCAGCCCGTGTTCAGCGACACCTTCGAGGCGCTCGTCGATGCGCTGACGCTGCGTTACCAGCCGTCCTATCTCGACATCCTGCCGCTCTACATCGTGCTGCTGGCGCTGTTCCCGCTGATCTATCTCGCGGTGCGGATCAGCCCTGTCGGAGCGCTGCTGGTGTCGCTGTCGATCTGGCAGGCCGCGCTCTGGTTCGGCCTCAACCTGCCGAATGTTCACGCCACCGGCTGGTTCTTCAATCCCTTCGCCTGGCAGGTCGTGTTCGTGCTGGGCGTGATCCTGGGGCGCGCCGCGCAGCGCGGCGTGGCGGCACCGCGCCTGCCATGGCTCGATGTGGCGGCTGTCGGCTTTCTCGTCTTTGCGTTCATTGCCAAGACCTCGTCGGGGAATCCGTTCGGGATCGTGCTGCTGAACGACTGGTTCGACTCGGTGCAGCTTGGCTCCGACAAGACCAACCTGGCCTGGATCCGGCTGCTGCATGTCGGAGCGCTGACCTGGCTGGCGATACGCTGGCTGCCGTCGGGGGCGGGGCTGCTGCGCCATGTCATCAGCCGCACGCTCGCCGTCATCGGGCGTCACTCGCTTGCGGTGTTCTGCACCGGGACGGTTCTGGCGATCAGCGGGCAGATCGTCCTGGCCGAGACCGGCTTCGCGCTGGGGCCGCAGTTGATGGTTTGCCTCACCGGCGTTATCCTGCTGACGGGGCTAGGGATATTCCTGACGTGGTATCAGTCGGTCACGCTTTCCGGCGGACGGGTTTCCGCCGAGCCGTCGCGGCGGGGCTCAGTGCAGCCGCACTGAGCTTTTTTGCCTGGACGGGTGTGGCCGCGGCTGGCCCGATGGCGCTGGCCGCCAAAGCCGATATGCGCTGCCGCTTCGGCTCGGCCCAGCATCCCTTCCAGCCGGTCCTGCCTGCCGCGACCACCGCGCTGCGCGAGACCGGCAAGCTCACCATCGTCGCCATCGGTTCATCGACCACGGCGGGCTCCGGCGCCAGTGCCGAGGACAAGAGCTATCCCGCCGTGCTGCAGGACGAATTGCGCCGGCGCCTGCCCAATGCCGAAGTGAGCGTCGTCAACAAGGGTGTCGGCGGCCGGTCGGCCTATGAGATGCTGCTGCGCATGGACACTGATGTCATCGAGCAGAAGCCCTCGATCGTGATCTGGCAGACGGTGGTCAACGATGCGATCAGCCATGTCGGCGAGGACAAGCTCGCCAAGATCCTGCGCAAGGGCATCCAGAAGGTCCAGGCGGCCGGCATCGACATGGTGATGATGGACCTGCCCTGGCTTCCGCGGGAAGGGCGCTATCCGCGCTATGAGGACTACCGCGCCGTCCTCAAGAAGACCGCCGACGAGCATGGCGCCTCCGTCTTCCCGCGCTACGGCATGATGCGGGACTGGTCGCGTTCGAAGCGCTTCACGCCCGAGGAGCTCGTCGGGATGGACGGGGTGCACATGGTCGACGCCGGCTATCGCTGCCTCGCCATCCGCATCGCCGACGGCATCGCCGGTGCCCTGACCGGGACCAGGCCGGACCTGGTCGAAGGCCCGAAATCGACCAACTGAGTCAGAGCATGATGGCGATACATCATCCTCCGCCGTCATCCTGGACAAGCCGCGCAGCGGCGCAGCTCCGGGATCCATCATAGGGCTCCGTCGCGCTCTATGATGGATCCCGGGACGACCTTCGGTCGCCCAGGATGACGCGGTGTTCCCGCGCATAAATCTCGTTTTTCAGGCAGAGGGGCTTGAATGCGCCTTTGTAAGGTTCACTTCGCCAGCACCTCGATGTCGCGGTCGAGGCCGGATTCGACCTTGAAGTCGCGCGAATGGACCTGTCCCTCCTGCCGGGCGATCAGGACGTAGTCGCCCTCCGCCAGGATCACCTGCGGGAAGGCGCCGATCGCCTCGCGGATGACGTCGCCGCCCGGTGTCAGCACGCTGAAGGCGGTTCCGGCAAAGGCCTCGCCGCCGGGTGACGCGACGAGCTTCAGGGTGACGCGGGCGGCGCGGTGATGCAGCGTCGCATCCGTGACCTTGCCGGATTCGACCTTCACATCGGCGCGCTGGATCGCGTTGGAATCGCCATAGGTCGAAACGACGTGATAGGTGCCCTCGGGCAGGCGGATGAGTTCGCCGGCCCTGGCCTTGTCGACGACGAGGCGGCCTTCGGAATTGCCCTGCAGCGGCACGAAGACCGAGAAGCTGAGCTGGGCCGGGGCGATCGGCGCATCGCCGATCGAGCCCGCCAGCGAAAGCCCGCCGGCGCTGATCGAGACCTGGTCGCGCAGGCCCTGCGCACTGAGCGTGACGCGCTTTGTGCCGCTGGCGAAGCCATAAGCGGCGTGCAGCAGATAGGTGCCGGGCTCCAGCGAGAAGATCGGTTCGGCATCGGTCGAGCGCGCCACGATGCGCGGCGGCGAGCCGTCGGCGGTTTCGCTGAGAACGCGCCAGACCAGGCCGGAGCGGATCGGCCTGCGGTCGCCGGCGAATTGCGCCGCCAGTGCCAGCGAGGCGAGCGGCGCGGTCTGCGACTGGACGGGCTGGATCGGCATCGCTCCGACACCGGCGGCCGGCGCCTGCATCGCCGGCTGCGCCTGCTGTGCGAAGGCCAGTGCGGGCACCAGGACGAGCGCGGCCGCCAGCAGGCCAGCGGCGAGGCGGCGCCCTCCCTGGAACCGGTCGAATTCAAGCATGCTCACAGCCCTCGCCACCCGTGCGTTCACGTCTCAGCAGCTTCGCTTGTCCTCATCATGGCGAGGCACTAGGTCTGAGCCGGTTCCTCGCATCCGGATGCTTCATGACCGATACGCTCTCTCTGCTCAAGCTGCGCCGGTCCGTGCCGCCGCAATTCCTGGCCGCGCCCGGCCCCGATGCCGGACAACTCGACGAGTTGCTGACGATCGCGGCGCGCGTGCCCGACCACGGCAAGCTGGTGCCCTGGCGCTTCATCGTGTTCTCCGGGGAGGGCCGCACCAAGGCCGCCGACGTGGTGGCGCAGGCCTTTTCGAAGCGCAATCCCGACGCCCGGCCCGAACAGGTCGAATTCGAGCGCAACCGCCTGCTGCAGGCGCCGGTGATCGTCGCCGTGGTCTCGCGCGCCGCATCGCATGTGAAAATCCCGGAATGGGAGCAGGAGCTTTCGGCCGGCGCCGTCTGCATGAATCTGCTCGTCGCGGCGCAGGCGATGGGCTTCGGCGGCTCCTGGCTGACGAACTGGTTCTCCTTTGACCGCGATGTGCTCGATGCCTTCGGGCTCTCCGGCAGCGAGCGCATGGCCGGCTTCATTCATCTGGGCACGCCGACCTCGGTTCCGCCCGACCGCGACCGGCCGGTTCTTGCCGATATCGTCAGCACCTACGGGGCCTGAACCATGATCTATTCATCCGCGCTCCAAGACCACGGCCTGCCGCATGATCCGTTCAAGGCGATCGTGACGCCACGCCCGATCGGCTGGATCACGGCGATGAGTGCCGAGGGCGAGATCAACCTCTCGCCGTACAGCTTCTTCAACGCCGTCTCGACGCGGCCACATATCGTGATGTTCTCGTCCGAGGGGAAGAAGGACGCGATCGCCTTCGTCGAGGAGACCGGTGAGTTCACCTGCTCGCTGGTGACCAAGGCGCTGGCGCATCAGATGAACCAGACCTCGGCGCCGCTGCCGCGCGGCACCAGCGAATACGGCCATGCCGGGCTCGAGATGGCTGCGTCGCAATTCGTCAGGCCGCCGCGCGTCGCCGCGAGTCCGGCCGCGCTCGAATGCAAGCTGCTCTCGGTGCAGCAACTCGTCGATCTTGATGGTCAGGCGGTTGAGCGCTGGATGGTGCTGGGCCAGGTCGTCGGAATCTTCATGGACGACGCCTTCATCAAAGACGGCCGCTTCGATACGGCGGCTGCCCATCCGATCGCGCGCTGCGGCTATGCCGACTATGCCGAGGTCGACCACTTGTTCTCGATCCAGCGTCCGCCGGGTGGCTGAGGCAGCCGCAAACCCTCAGTCTGCCGCGGCCTTCACACGGTAGTCGCCGAGCGGGGCGAGTGCCGCGTTGATCGCGGCCGCATCGAGCGCCGCGCCCTCGGGCAGGGTCATTCGCGGCGGATCGAGCGTGACCTTCGTGCCGGGCGCCAGTTTGGTCGCGGCTTGCTGCACCCGCGACAGGCAGCCGCCGCAATGCATGCCAGAAACCTCGAAAACCTGAGTCATTGGAATCGTCTCCAGCGATTTGTTCGGCCAATGTCTGAACGTGGCGACCTCGTGTTGCTTCCGATATGGGAACGGCGATCTGCTCGTGCCAGTTCTCAGGACAGAAGCCGGCTGGGCTCCCCGCGCTCGGTCAGCAGCCGCACCGCTTTCCGGTCGAAGGAGACGAAGGTCTCGGCGCCCAGCCAACGGCCTTCATAGGCGATGACGCCGTCAGCGAAGTCTCCGCCGGCGTCGAGCTGAGCGAGACCTGCCTCCATGGCCGGCCGGTCTATGGCAACGTTGGCGCCATTCGCGAGCCGGCGGATCGCTTCCGCAATCTCCAAGGAGGGCACGCGGTAGCCTTGGGACAGCACCCAGACCAGTTCGCAAAGCGCGGGCAGCGGGATCGCCACCATCTCCGCCTTGGCGAGTTCGGCCTGCGCGATCCGGCTCTGCCGTTCGTCATCCTCCACCAGCGCCCGCACAAGAACATTCGTATCAGCCGTGATCTTCATCGCCGCCCGGCCCAGCCGCGTGCTGCGATGGTGTTCATCTCCTCGATCGTCAGGATCGGGCCGCCTGGGCGCTTCAGCAAGCCGAAGGCATCCGTGATGGCGCCAGACGGACGTGAGGCTTTGATCTCGACGCGCCCATCCGGAAGCTTGTCCAGCGAGAGCTTGTCTCCTGGGCGGACGCCGAGATGATCGAGCAGCTCCTTGCGCAGGGTGACCTGGCCCTTCGCGGTAACGGTGAGCGTTGCCATGGCGCGAGCCTCACGATGGAGAACTCAACGTAAGGCGAAAATGCCTTACAGTCAAAATCGGGCCAGCGCTTTTCAGCCGGCCAGCTTCCCGGCGCGTGCCTTGATGCGCTGTGCCCTGATCAGATGGGGACGATCCAGCATTTCGCCATCGAGCCCGATCACGCCGACGCCGGGATTGGCTGCAAACAGCGCGATGATCGCCTCGGCCCGGGCCAGCGTCTCGGGCGAGGGGGTGAAGATCTTGTTGATCGGGGCGACCTGATCGGGATGGATCGCCATCTTGCCGGTGAAGCCGTCGCGCCGTGCCGCGAGGCACTCGGCGCGGAAGCCCTCCGCATCGCGAAAGGCGGTGAAAACGGTGTCGATCGCGTCGACCTGGGCTGCGGCCGCAGCAAACAGCGTCAGCGAGCGGGCGAGGCGGTAGGGATCGGTGTAGGTGCCGTTCTCCAACCGGTTGGTCTCGGCGCCGAGATCGGCGGAGAGATCCTCCGCGCCCCAGGTTAGGCCCGCCAGCCGGTGCGTCGCACCCGCATAGCTGCCCAGGCCGAAGATGCCCTTGCCGGTCTCGGTGGCGATCGGGATGATCCTGGTCTGGCCGTCCGGCAGGTCGCACTCCGCCTCGCGCACGGCGATCTTGGCGCCGAGATGGCTGACGTCGATGCCCCCCTCCGATTTGGGCAGCATGATCGCATCGGGCGCGCCCGGCATGACCGCATCGAGATCGGCATCCGTCAGCCCGGTCGAGAGCGCGTTGACGCGCACGATCAGGCGCGGCCGCCGGGGCAGGGCGCGGGCGGCTTCCAGGAAGGCACGGGTGACCTCGCGGGCGTGGGGCTTGGCGTCGAGCGCCACGGAATCCTCGAGATCGAGAATCAGCGCGTCGGCGCCGCTGTCGAGGCCCTTCTGCTGCTTGCGGGGGCTGTCGCCGGGAACGAAGAGGAGCGAGCGCATGCGCGTCAGACCGAGACGGTGGCGGGCGTGGGATGCCGGCGCATGAAGGCCTGACGTCGGCATTGCGCCACCAGCGTGCCGTCCTGCTTGTAGGCCTTGTGCTCGAACTCGACGATGCCGGCATCGGGCCGCGAGCGCGATTCGCGCTTGGCGACGATCTCGGTGGTGCAGTTGATCGTGTCGCCCTCGAAAAGCGGCGCCGGGAAGATGACGTCGGTCATGCCGAGATTGCCGATCGTTGTGCCGACCGTCGTGTCGTTGACGGAGATACCGATCATCAGCCCCAGCGTGAACAGCGAGTTCATCAGCGGTTGGCCCCATTCGGTCTCGGTCGCGCAGAAATGCGCATCGATATGAAGGGGTTGCGGGTTGAGGGTCATGTTCGAGAACAGCATGTTGTCCATCTGCGTCACCGTGCGGGTCAGCCTGTGCTCGATGATGGCGCCGATCTCGAAATCCTCGAAATAGATTCCGCCGCGTTTGTGGCGCTTCAGCTCTGGCATCGACATTCTCCCTGATGCTGTCAGGGCGATGCAGCAGCCCTGGCGATTCCTCGCGATTAACCGTTCGCTTACCATAACCGGGCCACTCTCCACACAGCGCCGCAACGTCATGCGGCGGCCGCCGGCGGCGGAGTCGCCCGAGTAGCTCGATGTTCCTGTTTACCACCCCGCAGACGCGAGAAGCCCAGCCGGCCAATCCGGTCGTCAGCGCCATCCGCGATGGCGCGGCGAAGACCGGCGCCGGCTTCGATTATCTGCTGAAGACGGCGCAGCGGGAATCGTCGCTCGAGCCCGACGCCAAGGCCAAGACCTCGAGCGCGACAGGCCTGTTCCAGTTCATCGAGCAGACCTGGCTGTCGATGGTGAAGCAGGAGGGGCCCAAGCAGGGGCTGTCCAGCTATGCCGACGCGATCAGTGAGACCGGCGGTCGCCTCACGGTCGCAGATCCGGCCGCCCGCGAGAAAATCTTGGAGCTCCGCAAGGATCCGCAGGTCGCCGCCGTGATGGCGGGTGCCTTTACCCAGAAGAACCGCGAGCAGCTTGCCGGCGCGCTCGGCCGTCAGCCGCATGCCGGCGAGCTCTACATGGCACATGTGCTCGGTGCGCGCGGCGCCTCCGAGCTCATCCGCGCGGCAGCAAACGACCCGACCCGCAGCGCGGCCAAAGATTTTCCCGACGCTGCGGCCGCCAATCGCGGCATCTTCTTTGACAAGACCGGCCGGGCGCGCAGCGCTCAGGAGGTCTATGGCGTGCTTGCGGCGAGCCACGCCAACACCCAGCTGGCCGCCGCAACCACGCCTGCAGCCATCGGCGGCGCGACCGTGCAAGGCGGCGACAAGCCCGCCGAAATCGCCGCCGCCCTGGCTCCCGGTCGGGCCAAGGGGTTGATCGGCCTGTTCTCAACCGAAGGCTCGCGCGCGCCGGTCTCGCAGGCCGTTGCCAATCTCTGGACTACGCCGCGCCCAGGCGGGACGCGTACGGCATCGCTCGACGCGGCCGAGCGCTATTTCCCACGCCAGACGAAAACCGACGCGACCGCCGTGGCGCCGACGGCGTCGGACGCCGCTGCCGCGAACGCATCCGTTGCCAAGGCCATAGGTGCGCCGCTGCCGCCCTCGCGCCCGGTCGAGTTGACCCAGCCTGCCGCTGTTGCCCAGGAGCGTCCCACCACACGGGCGCGCCGCGCGCCGCTCGACCTGTCCTCCTTCATGATCCAGCGGAGCGGTCGATGATCGTTCGCCGCTTCCTGCTCTGGGCCCGCACGGCCAATGCCGAGGCGCGGGCCAATGGCGCGGCCGCGCTGGCGGGGGCCTATCTCCGCTCCGGCATGGCCGAGGAAGACCGCGCCGAGGCCGAGACGGCGCTGATGTCGCTGATCGACGATCCTTCGCCACGGGTGCGCCGGGCGATCGCCGAGGAGATGGCCTCGTCCCCGCGCGCGCCGCGCAACCTGGTGCTCGGACTGATCGCCGAGCAGAGCGATGTCGCAGCCCTGGTGCTGGCCCATTCGCCTGTCCTGACCGAAGCCGATCTGGTCGATGCCGCCGCGATCGGCGACACGCTGGCCCAGCGCGCCGTGGCGATGCGCCCCGCTCTGCCGGCGAGCGTCTGTGCCGCGCTGGCCGAGGTCGGCGGCGAGGAGGCGCTGGTCACGCTGGCCGGCAACCGCACCGCCGATATCCCGGATTTCTCGCTGGAGCGGATGGTCGAGCGTGCCGGCGAGAGCGGCGCGCTGCGCGAGGCGCTGCTGGCGCGCGCCGATCTGCCCGCCGGCTTGAGGCAGGCGATCGCCGCCAAGGTCTCGGATGCGCTGGCGAGCTTCGTCACCGGCTGCGGCTGGCTGACGCCCGAGCGCAGCGCCAGGCTGGCGCGCGAATCGACCGAGCGCGTTGCCGTGGCGCTGGCGGCTGGCGGCGAGGACAGCGATGCCCCGGCCATCGTCGACGTGCTGCGGCTCAACGGGCGGCTGACGCCGGGCTTGATGCTGCGCTCGCTGCTCTCAGGCGAGCCCGCATTGGCGGAGGCCGCCTTCGTGGCGCTGTCCGATCTACCGGCGGCGCGCGTGGCGGCGCTATTGCGCGATCGTCGCGGCGCCGGCCTCAAGGCTCTCTATCGCAAGGCGGGCCTGCCGGTCTCGCTCCAGCCCGCCTTCACGGCCGCCATCGCGACGCTCAATGCGCGCGGTTTCGATGCCGGCGGGACCGGGCGCGGCATCGACCGCGCTTTGCTGCGCGAGGTTCTGATCGCCTGCGAAATGCGGGACGATCTGGATGGCGGTGCGCTGATGGGGCTGCTGCGCCGCATGGATGCCGAAGCGGCGCGCGAGGAAGCCAGGGCGATGGCCGACTCGCTCGCCGACGATGCGGCGCTGGCCTATCTGGTCGAGGCCGATCCGGCGCTGCTGGTCGAGCTGGAGATCGGGGATATCAGGCAGGCGGCTTGAGGGGTTGGGCTCCAACCTGCAGTCGGCCTCCCGATGGCCGGCATTCCCGCATGGTCATGGTTCGATTTGGTCCTGAACGGACTCCGACCGACGGCGATTGGACAGCCAGTCAGTAGGTTCGGTCAGGCAAGGGGCGCGTTTGCGCGCCCCGGCTTTATGAAGCGCTCCATTTCGGTGTCACGAAATGGGCTGCAGGCCTCGTCTCAGTATTTCTGGAAGTGAAAGGCTTCGGCGAAGGTCAGCTCGACCATGTCGCCGCGCTTGAGGCGCCTGAGATCGTTCTGGATGACAGGATCGGACACCGTATGGGTCCGCGGCCCAGCCGGCCCGACATAGTTCACGACGCGGGTCGCCGGATCGAAATTCTCGAACCGCGCCGTCAACGTCAGCGATCGCACGACGAATTTCTCCGGCAGGCCCTGGAAGGATGGATCGCTGGCGGCTTCTGTATAGATGACGCTGGGCTGGGCGCCCTTGCGGGCACGTCTGGCCCCGAGGATCACCCCTTCGACGCGCCGGATCTCGACGCGGTCGCCTGCGTTGATGTTTTGCAGCGTGCCGAACACCTCCGGCACCGCAACCTGCCAAATGTTGCGGCCTTGACGGACGCGCACGATGCGATCGGCTGGTTCCACATCGACGACCTCCACATTCAGCTGCTCGACTTCAACCGGGCCGACGCCCGCGACGATGACGGTCTGACGGGTCACCGTCGGGGAGGTCGCACAGCCAGCCGTCCCGGCCGCAAGGGCGATCGCGAGGATCATGCTCATCCGCTTCAGCATCGGAATTCTCCTGGTTTCCAAAAGCAGTTATCTCAGTAGCGAACGGGCCGCCTGACCACGGCGCGACGGGGTGCAACGACCACGGCTCGCGGCGTGACGACCACCGCTCTCGGCGCGACAACGACTGGGCGGCGGACGGCGGCTGCGCCACCAGCGGAAACGCAGCCCGCACGAACCACGCCGCGAGCGCAGACGACAGCACCCGCCTCCGTCGGAATGAGAGCCACTGAACTGCCGACCAGGCAGATCGCCAACAGCACGTTCTTCATAGCTCTCTCCCTGTCGGCCATTCTGATATCGGCCGTTACACGGAGGCTACACGCAATCGACGCGCCTGTCCCTACGGCAGGAGCGAAAACTCTCTTGGCGCCCGGCCCGGCTATGCATCCGCTCCCCTCAATATCCGAACTGCTCGCGCAGAATCCGCTCGTCGAGGCTGTGGCCGGGGTCGTGGAGCATGACGAGGTCGATCGTGCGGTCGATCTCGATCTCGACGCGCAGGACATTGTCGATCTGGACGTGGTCGGCGACCGCGCTGACGGGGCGCTTCTGCGCCTCCAGCACCTCGATCGTCACCTTGGCATGGTCGGGCAGGAGGGCGCCGCGCCAGCGCCGCGGCCGGAAAGCGGAGATCGGCGTCAGCGCCAGCAGGGGGGCATCGAGCGGCAGGATCGGGCCGTTGGCCGAGAGGTTGTAGGCGGTCGAGCCGGCCGGCGTCGCCAGCAGCACGCCGTCGGCAACGAGCTCGGTCAGCCGGACCTGCCCGTCGATCGAGATCCTGAGCTTGGCCGCCTGGTAGGATCGGCGCAGCAGCGAGACCTCGTTGATCGCTTCGGCCCTGACCTCGGTGCCGTCCTGGTCGATGGCCCGCATCGAGAGCGGGTGGACGACGCTGCGCTGCGCCTCGGAGAGCTTCTTGCGCAGGCCGCGTTCGCGGAATTCGTTCATCAGGAAGCCGACGGAGCCGCGATTCATGCCGTAGATCGGCGTGCCCGTGCCGATGAAGCGATGCAGCGTCTGCAGCATCAGCCCGTCGCCGCCGAGCGCCACGATGACGTCTGCCGTCGCGGTATCGGCATTGCCGTAGCGCTCGGTCAGCTTGACCAGCGCGGCCTGCGCCTCCGGGGTTTCGCTGGCGACGAATGAGATGGCCTGGAAGCGCTCGGTCATCGCGGGTCCTGAAGCGGCGCGCCTTGGCGGCGCAGGCCGTGCCTTAGCATGGGCGACAGGAGGATCGCGAGCGGGCAGGCCAGAAAATTGGCCATGAAAAAGGCCGAGGTCGCCCCCGGCCTCTCGTCTGTGTCGGTTAGCCGATCGTCAGATCGCGGTGCTCCACTGCACCGGCACCATTTCGAAGCCGTTGCCGGACTTGGCGATGTAGCCGGTTGCCGGGAAGGGCGCATGGTAGAAGGCGACCTGCATCTTGTCGGCCGAGACCATGTCGAGGAGCTTGCGCCGCGTCGCGGCGGCTTGCGCGCCGTCCATGTCGAAGACGGCCGACCAGTCGGGGTTGCGCACGAACAGGGCAGGGTGGTTCGTGGTGTCCGACATGATCATCATCTTGCCGGCGCCCGAGGTCACCGCGAAGACGGTGTGGCCCGGCGTATGACCGGGCGCCGCAATTGCGGTGATGCCGGGCAGGATCTCCTTGCCGCCCTCATACTGCTTCACATCCTTGGCGACGGGGCCGAAGACGCGGCGGACGCCGGCGAAGGCACCCTTCATACCCTCGGGAGCGGCGCCCATCTTGGCGTCGTCCATCCAGAAGGCCCATTCCGCCGACGGCACCATCACCTCGGCATTGGGGAACATTGCGGTGCCGTCCTTAAGGCGGAAGCCGTTAATGTGATCGCCATGGAAATGGCTGAACACGACGGTCGAGACGTCCTTGGCGTCGAAGCCGGCAGCCTTGAAATTGGCTGCCCAGGTGCCCGAGGTCGGCGCACCGGAATCGCCGTTGCCGGTGTCGATCAAGGTCAGCTTGCCACCCTGCTGGATCGCCAGCGTGGTGAAGCTGATGTTCAGCGCGTCGGCAGGCAGGAAGGCCTGCTCCATCGCCTTCTTGACATCGGTGAGCTCGGCGTTGCGGACAAAGCCCTCGAGGGGGCGCCTGGCGAAGCCGTCATTGATCGCGGTGATGGTGATGTCACCGATCTTGTAGCGGTAGAAACCGGGGGCCTGATTCACGGGAGCTCCTTGCGCATAGGCCGGGCCGAGCCCGGGCAGGTCCAATGTGGCGGCAACGGCAAGCGCGCCGGCGCCGGCAATCACGCCACGGCGTGACGGGTTGAAATCAGTCATTGCTTGTCTCCCTCGGCTCGGGTGGAGCCTGCGCTGGACCCTAGCGAGCGGCGCGCAGGGTGCAATTGCCCGCCGCTGTCGCAAGGTCATGACGAGGTCAAGTTTTCGTGAGCGGCTACCCGTCCGGCTTCAGCGTCAATCTTGCTGCAGCGCCGGGTTGCCACGCTCGCGGCCGGTGTCCGTGCCGGCGAAGGCGCGCAGCATCGCCGCGCAAAGCGCGAGCGCGCCGACCGTGCCGTTGCCCGAGCATTCGGCGACGAGCGCCTGGAAGGCGGCAGCGTCCTCGCCGACCACGCATTGCACGCTCCAGCTCCAGCCGGGGGCCTTCTGCTTGAGCAGGCCGACCGCCACGTCGATGTTGGCGCTGACGGAGCCAAGCGCCTTCCAGAGCGCGCCCTGCTGGTAGATGCCGCCCGCAGGCGTCCGCCGGTTGAGGAGATGCCTGGGTTTGCGCCGGACGGTGAAGCCCAGCGCTTCGTAGATGTCTGCGTCGAGCGCCCGGTCGGGCTTGGCGGTGGCTTCGCAGCGGTCCGCGAGGGCAAGGAGGTTGTCGGGTTTGTCCATGGTCGCTTCATCTTGCAAGGCAGGGCGACGATCCGCCTTTTGGGCACGTCTCGCAAGATGCAAGCCGGTGATCTTGGCGTTGCTATCCGCTGTCTCGTGGTGTGGCGTCATCCCGCCCGAGAGGGAATCGGAGAATCTGGGACGCGCCAGAGGCAAGGCTGCCGCGGAAGCCTGTTGCACTGCGCATAGACGGCTGGCAGCGCCGCATCATAAGACCTTCAAGCGGCTACCCCGTTCCCCGAGGCCTGTCATGGACCTTGTCCGTTTCGGAATCGACCAGATCGTCGCCACGACTGTCGCGTTCCGCCTGCCTGGCGCTTTCGGCACGTCCGTCTCCGTCGCATCGCTTTACGATCTCACGCCAACGGCCAATGGCGATCTGCTGATCCACAACGCCGCTTCGAGCTTCAACCTGGCCTCCGGCCCGATCGCCTTGTTCGGAACCCAGCCGGTATCGGCCTTCGGCACGGTCGAGGCGGGGGGCTCTCAGGTCAACTATTCCTCGCGCTTCGGAGCGCTGCAGTTCGATGCCGTGGCCGTGAGCACCGGCGTGATGTCGGTGCGCGCAGATGCCCATCCGGTGCAGTTCCAGACCGGCCGCAACATCCTTGGCGAACGCTTCCCCGACGATTTTTCGTCGGTTACGGGTTTTACCGTGACGGGCGAGATCGCTGGCGAACAGAGCAGGCCGGCGATCGCTGCGTCGCGCAACGGCGGGGCGGCGGCGATATCCTGTTCGGCCGGGCCGGCTCGGACTACTCTGCGGCGGCACCGGCGCCGACATCCTCGCGGGCGGGGCGGGTTCCGACCTCTTCGTCGTCGGTTGGGGCGAGGGCACCGACACGCTCCTCGATCTGAACGAGGGAGGCGACAAGGACGGCTTCGACCTGCGCGGCTATTTCGATGCCATCGGCTATGGCGGGACGAATCCGCGCGCCGATGACGTGCTGGGTGTGTTCCAGAATGGCGCCGACGCTCATGTCGTCGTCCAGGGCGTGACGCTCTTCATCCTGAAGAACGTCACCGCTGCCGCGCTCGACGATAGCTACTTCCTGTTTCAGTAGCCGTCTATCCGCCGAGGTCGCGGCGTGGCCCCCGGGATGGCGCTCGGGACAGTTCGTAAAAAATGGTGCCGGCGGAGAGGATTGAACTCCCGACCTTCGGTTTACAAAACCGCTGCACTACCGCTGTGCTACGCCGGCCCCTGAATACCGGCTCTTGTCTCCGGCATCTGCCCCAGCGGTTACCAGCAGGGCGCGGCCAGAGCAAGATCACTCGGGGCACGATCGACACGGACGTGATCGTTCGGAAGGCTCGCAGGACGGCAGTTGTCTGCTCCCGCCAAAGAAAAAGCCCCGCCTTCGAGAAGGCGGGGCTCGGTCGTCGATACGGACTGAGCCTAGGCTCAGTTCTCGTGGGTCATGATGTCGCGATCCTTGGTCTCGGGCACGAAGAGCATGCCGATGACGAAGGTCATGAGCGCGATCACGATCGGGTACCAGAGGCCGTAGAAGATGTCGCCGGTGCCGGCGACCATCGCAAACGAGGTGGCGGGCAGCAGACCGCCGAACCAGCCGTTGCCGATGTGGTAGGGCAGCGACATGCCGGTATAGCGGATCCGGGTCGGGAAGAGTTCGACCAGGGCTGCGGCGATCGGGCCGTAGACCATCGTCACATAGATGACGAGGACCGTCAGGATTGCGATGATGGTCAGCGACTGGGCGCTCGCCAGTGCGCTGAAGAAGCCGACCTTGACGATGCGGGCATCGCCTGGGGCCGGGTAGCCGGCGGCAATCGCTTCCTTGGCAAGGGTCGCGGCAAAGGTTGCGTCGATGGCGAGGTCCTTGCCGTTGACGGTGACCTTGGCCGGTGTGCCGGCAGGCGCCGGGGCCTGGGTATAGACGATCGCCTGGGTCGCGAGCGTGCGACGGGCGATGTCGCAAGGCGCGGTGAAGGTGCGCACGCCGACCGGATCGAAGACCGAGCCGCAGGATGCGGGATCGGCGATGACCTGAACCTTGACGTTCTCATGCGCCGCGGCGAGGCCGGGGTTTGCAGCCTTGGTGAGGGCGCCGAACAGCGGGAAATAGGTCAGCGCCGCAATCAGGCAGCCGGCCAGGATGACGGGCTTGCGGCCGATCCGGTCCGACAGCGAGCCGAAGAAGATGAAGCCGCCGGTGCCGAGGATGAGCGACCAGGCGATCAACACGTTCGCCGAGTAGAGATCGACCTTCAGAATGCTCTGGATGAAGAACAGGGCGTAGAACTGGCCGGTGTACCAGACGACGGCCTGGCCGGCGGTGAGGCCAAACAGCGCCAGCAGCGCGATCTTGGCGTTCTTCCACTGGCCGAAGGCCTCGGAGAGCGGCGCCTTGGAGCCGGTGCCCTCTTCCTTCATCTTCTTGAAGGCCGGGGACTCCTGCATCTGGAGGCGGATCCAGACCGAGATGGCGAGCAGGAAGATCGAGAGCAGGAACGGAATGCGCCAGCCCCAGGCGGCGAAATCGGCCTCGCCCATGTTGACGCGGATGCCCAGGATCACGATGAGCGAGAGCAGCAGACCCAGCGTCGCCGTGGTCTGGATCCAGGAGGTGTAGAAGCCGCGGCGGCCGGGAGGCGCGTGCTCGGCGACATAGACCGCCGCGCCGCCATATTCGCCGCCGAGCGCCAGGCCCTGCAGCATGCGCAGCGCGATCAGGATGACCGGAGCGGCCCAGCCGATCGTGTTGTAGCTGGGCAGCAGGCCGACCAGGAAGGTCGAGGCGCCCATGATCACGATCGTGATCAGGAAGGTGTATTTGCGGCCGATCAGATCACCCAGCCGCCCGAAGAACAGCGCGCCAAAGGGGCGCACCAGGAAGCCGGCAGCGAAGGCGAGCAGCGCGAAGATGGCGCGGGTGTTGGGATCGAAGGCCGAGAAGAAATGCGCGCCGATCATCACGGCAAGTGAGCCGTAGAGATAGAAGTCGTACCACTCGAAGACGGTGCCGAGCGAGGATGCGAGAATGACGCGCTTTTCTTCCGCCGTCATGGGGCGCGGCGCGATCTTCGCCCCCGGTGCGTTTGCTGCCATGCTCATGGCGTAGTCTCCCCTGCGATTTCCCCGGCAGCGGGACAATCCACGCTGCCTGTTTGCCTGGCTCGCTTTCTGACGACGCGATGCCAGCGTGCCGGTTGCAAAGCCTTGGGCCCAGCGTTCCGGTCTGGCGTAAAGCAATGCTCGCGAGAGCATGGCTCGGCAATCAAGCACTTCGTCTAACGTCCTGGGAGCCGACGCCGCGAGATTAGCGGCCGCGAGCGGCATAAATGGGTCATTTCCGAGCGTGGCGGACTGTTTTCGAGTGCGATCGCGATCAGGACGTGGGAACGATGCGGCTGGAAATGAGCCTGTCGCGCGGCTTCCCAAGGGCAGCGATCTGCCTATACTCGCCTTCCGGAGGCCTATGATGCGGATGAGGGAGGAGCGCCCATGTCGCGCGCCACGACGATTCGCCTCGGCCTGCTGCTGACGGCACTGCTGTTGCCCGTCGCTGGAGCCGAAGCCGCTGGGCGGCGGGGCGGCTCATTCACTGAGGCGCCAAGGGCCCTCAGCCCGACTGGCTTCAGCACTCACCATCGGACCATGCCGGCCGCGGAGACGCGCCATGCCGGGATGCGGCATCCCGGTCTGCGCCATTCCGATCTGCGTTTTGCCGGCTCTCGCGACCATGGCGCGCGGCACTGGCGCCGCAGCGGGCGCGGTCTGTTCACCTCGGCCGGCTATCTCGGCCCCTGGAGCTATCCTGCCGGCTCCGGTGCAGGGCAGGCGGTTGCGAGCGATGGCGATGCCTCGCAGGGCTGGGTCGACCGCAATTCGTTCGAGAACATGCCGATTCGGATGGGGATTGTGCGCTCGCCGACGCCGGAGCCGACGATCTACCGGCTCGAGGGCCGGCGCGACCGGCCGGCGACGCGCGTCATCCGCATCACCGACCCCGAGCCGCAGGGCCGCCGCAGCCGCTTCGCCCATGCCGAGACCGGAGCGCTGCTGCTGACCGTGCCAAGGCGCTGAGCCGCGCTCATCGGCAGACGCTTAGCGCCGCCGGCTCGCCGCATAGAGCGCGATCGCGGTCGCGTTGGAGACGTTGAGGCTGGTGATGGTGCCCGGCACCTCCAGCCTCGCGACCTGGTCGCAGAGATCGCGCGTGCGCTGGCGCAGACCCTTGCCCTCGGCGCCCATCACCATGACGAGCGGACGTTTCAGTGTGACGTCGTCGAAGGCGATCTCGCCGTCCGAATCGAAACCTATGCGCTGGAAGCCGCGCTTGCCGAGCTCGTCGAGCGCATCGCCGAGATTGCGCACCGCGATCAGCGGCACATGCTCCAGCGCACCCGAGGCCGATTTCGCCAGTACGCCGGTCGCTGCCGGAGAATGGCGGATCGTGACGATGACGGCGGCGGCGGCGAAGGCAGCGGCCGAACGCAGGATCGCCCCGACATTGTGCGGATCGGTGATCTGGTCGAGCGCCAGCACGATAGCGTCGTCGGGCAGGCTGTCGAGATCGGGCGAATCCAGCGGGTCGCAGACGAGATAGAGGCCCTGATGCACCGAATCGGGCGTCAGCAGTCGGTCGATCTCGGAGGGGCGCACGAGTTCGGCCTGGAGCGGCAGCTCACCGACCTCGTCCTGCAGACGCTTCAACGCGTTTTCCGTTGCGAGCAGGCGGCGATGGCGCCGCTTGGGATTGCGCAGCGCTTCGATGACGGGATGCACGCCGTAGAGCACCGCCTCGTCGATATCGCCGGGGCGATGGTGGAGCGTGCCGTCGGCGCGTCGCGGGCTGGTCTGGCGCGGCCGATCGCTTCGGTCCGGCTTGGGGCGAAACGGTGCAGGCATCGGGCTTCTCCTCGGTCGCTGATGCATGCCCTGACATGACAAACCGGGCTTGACCAGTCTGGAATTGCCGGGACGCGGCGCGATGCCCATGGGGCAACTGGCTTTTTGGCGTTGACAGGGCGCGGCCCGGTCACCATAAGTCCGGCCGCGCCAGTTGCCCGTCACGCAAGTGACATCACGCAAGTGAGATGGGCGGCGCCCGACGGCTCAGGCCGACGAGGCGCGGGCGGGGGAATGTCCCGAGCGGCAAAGGGGGCGGACTGTAAATCCGCTGGCTATGCCTTCGCAGGTTCGAGTCCTGCTTCCCCCACCACCTTCTTTTTAAGTATCTGAATTATGGTCTGTTTTAGCTCCAGTTCCCGCGCCTGGTGCTTGGGTGCGAGAATAGACGTTCGGTTTCGTTCCGGTATCAGCAGGCTTGTCGGCTTGCGCGCGCGTCTCGCGGTTGGCTTAGCGCGTGTAGAGCGAGGCCATGCCGCCCCCGCGCCAGACAAGGATCGTCTCCCCTTCCGACTATCTGGCACGGTTGTTGGCCGCTCGCGCGGGGCGGTGGCCTCCCATGAACATGGGCTGTCGCAACCGATGTCGCCCCGCTAGACTGTTCGCGGTATGGGATTCAGGTGGGGTTGCTCGAAGACCCGCCGACACAGGGGCAACCCGGCGCATGATCGAGGTTCTGCTCGTCGAGGATGATGCGCCGACCCGCTGGCGCCTCCAGGACGCGCTTGGTGCCTCGATCGAGTTCGCTGTGACGGCTGCCGCGACGCTGGCCGAGGCCCGTCTCAGCCTTGCCTCGACGCCGCCGCGGGTGCTGCTAACCGACCTGCGGCTGCCGGACGGGCATGGACTCGAGCTGATCCGGGAGACGCGGCAGCGGCATCCCGAGACCGAGATCATGGTGATCTCGATCCTGGGGGACGAGGAAAGCGTGATCGCCGCGATCCGGCAGGGCGCCACGGGCTATCTGCTCAAGGACGCGTTTCCCACCGACATCGCCGCGACCGTGCGTGATCTCGTCGCCGGGCATTCGCCGATCTCGGCGTCGATCGCGCGCTTCATCGTGCGGCGGACGCAGGCCCAGCCTGCGCCGGCAGTGCAGCCGGCGCTCAACACCGCGCGGCTGACGCCGCGCGAGATCGACATCCTGTGGGGCATCGCCAAGGGCTTCAGCTATGCCGACATCGCCGGTCATCTCGGCCTGTCGCGGCAGACGGTGCCGGGGCACATCAAGAACATCTACCGCAAGCTCGAGGTCAACACGCGCGGCGAGGCGGTGTTCGAGGCGCTGCAGCAGGGTCTGATCCGGCTGTGAGCGAGGCCGCGACCGGGTTACGGCTGCCGGCCGGGGCGTCTGCGGGCGCATCGCAACAAGGATTGCGGCTGGCGCTGTATCTCGCGTTGCAAGTGCTGGTGGTGATGGGCTGTCTCGCTCTCGCGGCGTTGCCGGCGCCCGAACCGCCCGAGCGCTACCGGCTGATGGAAGCCCGGCTCGGGACAGGCGATGCCGTGACCGTTTCCCTGCCGCATCATCTGCCGGCCCGCTTCACGCTCGATGATCCGCCGCGCTATCGCATCGCGTTCGACTGGCAGCGGGCTTCGTCCGCGTCGCCATCGTCCGGGCCGGTTCCGCCCGAGCCTTCCTGGTCGGTGCTGCTGCCGCGTTTCACCAATGGGGTCACGGTCGCCGTCAACGGGGTCGAGATTCTCGACAGCCGCCGCACCCCGTCCGCCAACCGGCCCGATCGCAGCACGCCGGAGATCGCGGTGATCCCCTCGACGCTGCTGCGGGAGGGGACCAACGAACTCACGGTCCGGCTGTTCGTCTGGGGTCCGCTGACGGGTTTCCTCGACCGCATCTATGTCGGCCCTGACGACGCGCTGCGGCCGGCCTACGACCGGCGCATCCTGATGTTCGTCACCCTGCCGGTGGTTCTCGCTGCCTGGCAGGCGGTCCTGGCGGTGATCCTCGGACTGATGTGGCTGATGCGCCGCCACGAGCCCGAATACGGGGCGCTCGCGGCCTCGATGGCGATCGGCGTGGCACAGACCTTCGTCTCGGCCCCGAGCGGCCAGTCGGTCTATGCCGGTCTCAATGCGGTGCTGATCGCATCGGCGCCGCTGGAGAGCGCCTTCTGCGTCCTGTTCTTTGTCGTCTTCCTGGGGTTGCGGCTCCCGCGCCATGCGGTGGTGCTGTTCGTGCCGGGCGTCATCATCACCGTGACTGGGCTGATTGGAGATCTGTCGCAGGTCCGCACCACCTACCTCCTGCTCGGGCCGCCGACGGTCGCCTTCTGCCTCGTCCTGATCGCGGTCCTGATCGCGATCGTGTTTGTGCGACGGCGGGATGCCATCAGTCTCGTGCTGGGAAGCGCCGTGACGGTGGTCTTGTTCTTCTGCCTGCACGACATTCTTTCGGTCCTCGACATCGCCAAGGACCGGCGGATTTTTTTCTCGCGCCTGTCCTATTCGGCGATGGTGATCGCGATCGGCATCGGTCTGACCTGGCGGTTTGCCAGGGCGCTGAACCAGGTCGATAGCTTCGCCGGCTCGATGGTGACGCTCGTGCGCGAGGCCGAGGACAAGCTGCGGGCCGGTCTAGCGCGTGACGAGGAGCGCGCGCGGGCCATTGCGCTGTCCAGCGAGCGCAGCCGGCTGATGCGGGATCTGCATGACGGCCTGGGCGGCCAGCTCGTCAGCATCGTCGCGCTCAGCGAACGCCAGCGCAGTGGCGGCGCGCCGATCGGCGAGGCGGCCCGGGCGGCGCTGCGGGATCTGCGCCTCGTTATCGATGCGATGGACGATATCGGCGGCGACCTGATGCTCGCGCTCGGCGCCTGGCGCGAGCGGATCGCGGTGCAAGTGCGAGCGCATGGGTTGAAGCTCGACTGGCGGGTCCTGACGCCGCAGGGCCTGCCAGTCTATCCCGAGCTGCGGCCGGGCCATGTCATCCAGATCGTGCGCCTGCTCGACGAGGCCGTCACCAATGCCGTCAAACACGCCCGTGCCCGGCAGATCACGGTCACCATCGAGACGGTGCCGGTCGGACAAGGCTTCCCCCTCGGCCGCATCGTCATCGCCGATGACGGCCGCGGCTTCGATCGGTCGTTGGGCTCGGCCCCGGCGCTTGGCACGGGGCGCGGGCTCGACAACATGAAGCGTCGCGCCGAACGCTGCGGCGCGACCCTGGAGATCCGCTCTGGCCAGGACGGAACGCGCATCACGCTCGACCTGCCCGAACGCTTCGCCGATCTCGACGGGATCGGAGGCTGATCGACCGGGTCAGCGGCGACCAACGCGGTTGACCGGGCCGCCGCGATTGGCAGGCGTGCCCGGGCGAACGCCAACGCCACGAGCGCCGGCGCCGACACCCCTGTATGCCGCACCCCTGTAAGCCGGCGTGGCGACGGCGGCGCGGGCAACGGGTGCGCCGACCACGACCGGGGCGCCGGGGCGTGCGACGCAGCCCTGGGGAATGCCCACCGTCTTGCAATAGACGACCGCCTGCGCCGGTGTGGCGTCCAGCGTGACGGCGGCCAGTGCGGAAAGTGCGGCCAGACCCAGGCCAGCGCGTGTGATTGCTCGAATTCGACCCATTGTCTCGGCTCCCTACGTCATGCGTCCCTGTCACGGCCGGTCGGCCATGGTGCTGCGACGCCGGTGCACCCTGATCCTTCGCAAGGTCGCGCGGTATCCCATGAAGATGGGGTGGCGGGGCCAGCCATCCTCGGGCGTGATGGGCTGCGAGCGAAAGCGATCGGGTGATCGGCGCGGCGGTCGCCGGGGGGACGCATGGCGGAGGCACAGGCGATACCGGCCTTGACCGGGGCGGCGGCGGACAGCGCCCGCAGTGGCATCGCCCCGCTCGATGCGCTGCGGCAGGTGGTGGAACGCGTCGATCAGGAGTTCGTCACGGCGCTGAGCGTAGGGCCGCGGCTTCCCCATGAGCTGGCGGCCGTGATCGGTCGCACCGTCCCCGAGGCGGGGGTAACGCTGCCGCAGACGCTCGCGCTCTGCGCCGCTGTGGCGGTGGCCTATGTCGCGACCCGCTCGCTTCTGGCCGGCAAACGGCGCCTGGCCGGCCAGGCGCGCAGCGCATTGGCGGGCATGGCGGGGCTCGCCGGGCTTGAGGCGCTGGCGCTGCTGGCGGCGGCGCTGGTCGGGCGTGTCCTGCTGGTGCGTGGGCTTGGTGTCGCGCCGGGCCTCGAAATCCTGCCGCGCGAGGCGGTGATTGCGCTGATCCGCTGGCTGATGGCTCTGACCCTGGTGGTCACCCTGTTCCAGCCGCAGCTCAGGCGGTTCCGGCTAGCCGGGGTGGACGATGTCGGGGCGCGCAAGGCGGTCTGGCGCTTTGCCCCGCTGTTTGCGATCGCGCATCTGCACGCCGTCCTGCTTGCCGCGGCGCTGCGCGGCGGCCTGTCGCCGACCTCGGCCAAGCTGATGTCCTGCCTCGTCGCGCTCGGGCTGACTCTGGCGGCGATCCAGGTTTTCGCGTCGCTCGGGCGCCATGGCATGCGCATGGGTCCGCGCTTTCTGGCGATGGCGCTGTGCGTCCTGGCCTTCGTGTTCTGGGTCTGGGGCTGGATCGGCGAGACGTTCGCGCTCTATCACGGCGCTGTCGGCACGATCGTGGTGCTGCTGGTGGCGGTCGCGCTCGACCGGGCGGTGGCTGTCAGCATCCGCGACTCGCGCCAGCCGGCCGAGATGCGGCGGCTGTTTGTGCTGCGGGTCCTGATCGACAGTCTGGCGGCGGCGCTGATCTCGCGCATCGGCGTCGAATTCTGGCTGGTGGACGCCTTTGGCTGGCTGCCGGCGGCCAGCGGGCAGGCCTTCGGCTACCGGCTCACCTTCGCCTCCCTCGTCTTCGTGCTGGGCGCGGCCTGCGTGGCCCTGGTTCATGTCTGGACCGAGGCCGCGCTGACGCCGGGCGAAACCCCCGGGTCGCTGCAGGAACGGGATGCGCGGCTCGCCCGGCTCTCGACGGTGCTGCCGATCATCCGCGCGACCACGATCACGCTGATCATCGCGGTGTTCTCGCTGGTCGGGCTCTCGGCGCTCGGCGTCGACATCACGCCGCTGATGGCGGGCGCGGGCATCGTCGGTCTCGCCATCAGCTTCGGGTCGCAGGCGCTGGTGAAGGACGTTGTCTCGGGCGTGTTCCACATCGTCGATGACGTCTTCCGCATCGGGGAGTCGGTCGAGGTCGGGGCGCGGCGCGGGCTGGTGGAGCAGATCAACCTGCGCAGTGTCCGGCTGCGCGAGGAGGACGGCCGGCTCCACACGATTCCGCTCGGCGAACTCGGCGCGGTGACCAACCACAGCCGCAAGCTGATGCGGATGAGCGTGTCCGTTGCCCTCGACGCGACGCCCGACCGGGACGACATCGTGCTGTTCACCCGCCGCGCCGCCGCCGCGCTGCGCAGCGAGCCGCTGCTCCGGCAGGCGATCGTCGGCGACATCGCGGTGAAGCTGAATGAGCCGGAGGAGGAGATTCCCGGCTCGCTGGTGTTTGCGTTCAACATCGGCGCGGCCAGCGCCGATCGGGCCCAACCGCTCATCCGCCGGTTGATCGAGGAGGCGATCGACGATGGCGACGTCGCGGGAATGCTGCGCAGCGTCGCCATTGCAACCGATGATCTGTCGAGCGCCGCTCCGCCTCCCGCCAACGCAGCCGCCGCGACCGCCGGCCAAGCCTCCGCGACGACCGCGGACAGGGTGCCGGAGATGAGTCCGGCGCCGATCCCCAGGGTGATCCCATGAACATGGCATGGGCGCGGGGCGCAGTCGCGGCCATGGTCGAAAGGCTCGCCGGCCCTGTGATCGCAGGGCGCCATCCCAACCGAAAGGCCCGACCCATGAAGACGTCGTTCTTGCTCGCCTGTGCGCTGCTGCTCGCTGGCGCCTCCCTCGCCTCGGCGCAGTCGGGACCGACGCGCGCCGAACAGATGGCCTGCCGCTCGGATGCGCAGAAGCACTGCGCTTCCTTCATCGGCCAGCCGCAGCCGATGAACGCCTGCCTGCGCGACAACAAGGGCAAGCTCTCGGCCGATTGCCGCAAGGTCGTCGAGGCGCGCGGGGGCTGAGCGGCAGCCTCGCCGCCGCTGAAACTCCAAGAGAGGTCGTTTCGATGCGTTGTCCAACCGGCTGCAGGGCGCTACTCGCAGTGGGGCTCGTCGCCCTGGCTGCGGGCGGCTGCGCGGGCCCGAGCCGCGGGCTGCTGGTGCCCGTGGCGGAACCCGTCTTGGGCACGCCGACGCTTACGCTCCTGGCAGTGACCACGCGCGGGCCGGCTGCCGAGCCGCCGGGACATCTCTTCTCGGGCGAGCGCGGCGATGCCGTCCGCTACGCCAGCCTGACGCTGTCGCTGCCGCCGGGTCGCGAACCCGGCGCGGTGCCCACCGACGCCAAGCGGCCCGACCCCGCCAAACACATCGCGCTGGTCTCGGCGCGCGAACTCGACGCCTCGGGGTTTGCGGCCGCCACCAAGGCGGCAGGCGACGCCAAGCGCCGGGCGCTGGTCTTTACCCATGGCTACAACACGCAGTTCGACGAGGCGGTGATGCGTCTCGGCCAGATCGTCGATGACACCGGTTACCAGGGCCTGCCGATCCTGTTCAGCTGGCCGTCGCGGGGCGGGCTTGCCGATTACGGCTACGACAAGGACTCGGCCAATTTCAGCCGCGATGCACTGGCGGATCTGCTGGCGAGGCTCGCCCGCGACCCGAACATCGCAGGCGTCGACATCTTCGCCCATTCGATGGGCAACTGGCTGACGATGGAGACGCTGCGCCAGCTCGCCATCGCCAGGGACGACAGGACTCTGGCGCGGCTGGGGACGATCGTGCTGGCCGCGCCCGATGTCGACATGGACGTGTTCCGCACCCAGATCGCGCGGCTGCGACCGCTGACCTCGCGCATCGTGCTGTACGCCTCCAAGGACGATTACGCGCTGGGCCTGTCGCGCCGGCTGTTCGGCGGCAAGATCCGCGCCGGCGAAAACACCGATCTCGACCAGTTCCGCGGTCTCGGCATCGAAGCCCATGATCTGTCGGCGGTCGCGGGCGGCATCGGGCGCAACCACAACAAGGCGTTCGGGGACGGCTCGACGATCGCCGCCATCGGCCGGGCGATCTCCAGCGGGGCGCCCTCGCGCCAGGGCGGCCAGAGCCTGAGCGAGGGCATCGAGACGCTGGGGCGCTCGGTGACGCTCCTGGGCAGCGCGCTGGTTCCGGGCGGGGCGGCAGGAGGAGCGCCGTGATGGTACGGGGATGTTTCCGCGTCGGCCCGCGCGTCACGCCACTGGTGCTCGCTTTGGCTTTGCTCGGCTGCAACGAGAAGGCGACGCCGCCATCGCTTCAACCTGCGGAAGTCCGGGTCGCGCCACCGCTCGCCCGTCCGGTGACTCGCTATCTCGAGCTGACGGGCCAGACCGCGGCGGCCAAGCGGGTCGATCTCGTCGCCCGCGTCCAGGGCACGCTCACGCAGATCCGCTATCGCGATGGCGCATCGGTGAAGCAGGGCGACGTGCTCTTCGTCATCGAGCAGGACAATTATCGCCTCAGCCTGGAGCTGGCGGAAGCCGCCGAGACGCAGCAGAAGGCGCTGCTGATCCAGGCGGAGGCCGATCTCGCGCGCCAGAAGCAGCTCGCCAGCCGGCAGGCCGCGTCTGAAGCCGCGCTCGACAGCGCCCTGGGCAAGCGCGACGCGACCGCAGCCGTCCGTGAGCAGACCGCCGCGCAGGTGGCGCAGGCGCGCCTGAACTTCGCCTATACCGAGGTGAAGGCGCCCTTCGACGGCATCGTCTCGGCCCATCTCGTCGATCAGGGCGCGCTGGTGGGCGTCGGCGGGCCGACGCTGCTGGCCTCGATCGTCGCGAGCGACCCGATCAAGGTGCGGTTTTCGCTCGACGAGCAGACGGTTCTTCGCATCCGCGAGGCGATGCGCCAGCGCGGGCTGACGCTGGCGGGGCTCGACGCCTTCCCCGTCGAGATCGGCCTCGATACCGATGTCGGCTATCCGCATGTCGGCCAGCTCGACTATGTCGCCCCCGAACTCGACATGGCCAGCGGCACGCTGTCGGTGCGAGCGGCGGTGCCTAACCGGCAAGGAGTGCTGCTGCCGGGGCTGTTCGTGCGGGTCAGGCTGCCGCTGCAGAAGGACGTCCCCTCGCTGCTCGTGCCCGAGGCGGCGCTGGGTGCCAGCCAGACCGGCCGCTACCTTCTGGTCGTCGGCGCCGACGACGTCGTCGAGCAGCGGGCGGTCGAGACCGGGGAGACAAGCGAGGGCGGCTTGCGCGTCATCCGCACCGGCCTCAGCGCGGGCGACCGCGTCGTTGTCGGGCTGCTGCAGAACGCCATCCCCGGCAGCCGGGTGCGTCCTGTCGCCGATGTTGCCAGGGCCTGGCGTTGATGGCCCGCTTCTTCATCGAGCGGCCGGTTCTGGCCAATGTCATCGCCGTGCTGACGGTGATTCTCGGGCTGGTGGCGCTGCTGCGCCTGCCGGTCTCGCAGTATCCCAATGTCGTGCCGCCGACCGTGCAGGTCACGGCACGCTATCCCGGTGCGAGCGCGGCGGTTATCGCGCGCGAGGTTGCGTTGCCGCTTGAGCAGAAGGTCAACGGTGTCGAGGACATGATCTACATGTCCTCGACCAGCACGAGCGACGGCCTCTACACGCTGACTGTAACATTCCGGATCGGCACGGACGCCGACAAGGCGCAGATCCTGGTGCAGAACCGCGTCGCCGCCGCCCTGCCGCAATTGCCCTCGGTGGTGCAGACGCAAGGCGTGCAGACCAACAAGCGCTCGACCGCGATCCTGCAGATCGTCGCGCTGACCTCCGACCGGGCGGGGCATGACAGCCTGTTCCTGTCCAATTTCGCGACGCTGAACCTGCTCGACGAGATCGCGCGACTGCCGGGCGTCGGCGCCGTCAACGTCTTCGGCGCCGGGCAATATGCGATGCGGCTCTGGCTCGATCCGCAGAAGATGCAGATGCGCGGCTTGCTTCCGACCGACATCGTCAACGCGGTCAACCAGCAGAACCGCTCTGTCGCGTCGGGCCAGCTCGGCATGGCGCCCACAGCAGGCGACCAGGCGTTCCAGTACACGCTGCTGGCGCCGGGCCGGCTCGACGAGGTCGAGGCTTTCGAGGCCATCATCGTCAAGGCCGACGGCAACCGCATCACGCGCCTGCGCGACGTCGCCCGCGTCGAGCTCGGAGCGCAGGCCTATGGCCAGGATTTCCGGTTGAATGGCCAGCAGGCGGCGGGGCTTGCGATCTTCCAGCTGCCCGAGGCCAACGCGCTCGAGGTCGCCCGCGAGGTCGGGGCCAGGATGACCGCGCTGTCCACGCGCTTCCCGCCGGGCATGGGCTGGAGCGCGCCCTTCGACACCACCCGCTTCGTCGAGGCCTCGCTCGGGGCCGTCTACAAGACGTTGATCGAGGCGGCGGTTCTCGTGCTGCTGGTCATCCTGATCTTCCTGCAGGACTGGCGCGCCACGCTGGTGCCGGCGACCACCGTGCCGGTAACCATCATCGGCGCCTTCGCGGCGATGGCGGCACTGGGCTTCACCGTCAACATCTCGACGCTGCTGGCGGTCGTGCTCGCCATCGGAATCGTCGTCGATGACGCGATCGTCGTGGTCGAGGGCGCCACCCACCATATGGAGCGGGGCCTGAGCCCGCATGATGCCACCATACTGGCGATGGAGGAGCTGATCGGGCCCATCATGGGCATCACGCTCGTGCTGATGGCGGTGTTCCTGCCCGCGGCCTTCCTGCCTGGGCTGAGTGGAGAGATCTACCAGCAGTTTGCGCTCGTCATCGCCGCGACAGCCCTGATCAGCGCGGTCAACGCGGTCACGCTCAAGCCTGCGCAATGCGCGCTCTGGCTGCGGCGCCCGAAGCCGGTGGCGCAGCGCGCCTGGCCCTACCGGATGTTCGAGCGCGGCTATGGCGCCTGTGAGCGGGCCTATGTCGGGCTCGTCCGCCGGCTGGTCGCCAGAAGCGGGGTGGTCTTCGCCGTGACGCTGCTGCTCGTCGGCGGATCGGTGTTCGCGCTCAGCCGGATCCCGACCTCCTTCCTGCCGGTCGAGGACCAGGGCTACATGCTGGTCTCGGTGCAACTGCCCGACGGCGCCTCGCTGGCGCGCACGACGGCGGCGCTCGACGAGGTCACGAAGCGGGCCCGCGCCGTGCCGGGCGTCGACAAGGTCATCGCCATCGCGGGCCTGTCGGCGCTCAACGATAATGCCAGCCTCGCCAATGCCGGCGTCGCCTATGTGATGCTGACCGACTGGAAGCTGCGCAAGACGGGCGAGGACCTGCTCGGACTCTACGGCGCGCTCAATGCGGCCATGGCGGGTCTGGAGGACGGCGCCGCGCTGGTTCTGCCGCCGCCGCCGATCCAGGGCATCGGCAACGCCTCCGGGTTCACCATGAAGGTGGAACTGCGCGACGGCAGCTTCGACTACGCCAAGCTGCAGCGCCTGGCCGATGCGATCGCCGAGCGGGCCCGCGCGCAGAACCTGTTCCAGGCCGCGCGCAACACCTTCAGCGCCCAGGCGCCCCAGGTGGAGCTCGCGATCGACCGCACCAAGGCCGAGGCGCTGGGCGTCTCGTTCGGCACCGCCACCGATGCGCTGGGCGCCTATGTCGGTTCGGCCTATGTCGGCCAATTCGCCAAGGCGGGGCGGGTGTTCCAGGTCTATGTCCAGGCGCAGGCCGATGCGCGGATGGAGCCTGAGGGTCTGCGGACGCTCAAGCTGCGGTCCAAGACCGGCGAGATGGTGCCGCTCGGCGCCATCGCCGACATCAGGCCCGGCATCGGCCCCTCGCTGATCAGCTTCCACAATCTCTACCCGGCGGCGACGCTGATCGGCGCGCCCAACCGCGACGTCAGCTCGGGCGAGGGCCTCGCGGTGCTGGAGGGGATCGTCCGCAAGATCCTGCCGCCGGGCACGGGTTTCGAATGGTCGGCCCTGTCCTATCAGGAGAAGGAACTCGGCGGCCAAGTCTACATCGTCTACGCCTTGAGCCTGCTCCTGGTCCACCTCGTGCTGGCCGGCCAGTATGAGAGCTGGATTGCGCCGCTGGCGATCATCCTGTCGGTGCCGTTGGCGCTGCTGGGCACGGCTGGCGCGATGCTCGCGCTCGGGCTCTCCAGCAATCTCTACACCCAGATCGGGCTGGTGCTGCTGATCGCGCTCTCGGCCAAGAACGCGATCCTGATCGTCGGCTTCGCCCGTGACCTGCATCTCAGCCAGGCGATGCCGCTGGCGGAGGCGGCGATCGAGGCGGCACGGTTGCGGCTGCGGCCGATCGTGATGACCTCGCTCGCCTTCATCCTCGGGCTGGTGCCGCTGGTACTGGCGAGCGGCGCCGGCGCCAACGCGCAGAAATCGATCGGCTTCGCCACGCTCACCGGCATGATCGGCTCGACGCTGCTGACGGTCGCGGTGGTCCCCTCGCTCTTCGTCGTGCTGCAGCGGCTGGAGAACCATCGGCGGGCCGCTCCCGTTACCGCTGCGCGCGCCCATCACGGCGAGGTACGACCGACCTCTTGAACGATATAGACGATGCGGCCTGTTACCCCAGATCGACCAGGGTCTATCCGACAGTGTCGCCCTGTTGGTTCCTCGGGTATGATCGGTCTCATGGATTAGCGGTCGCAGAATTTAGAAAGCTATTTCAACTGTATATGTGTTCGCAGATTTGTCCGGTACGGCCCACCACCTCCTCTTCCGGCTCGGCATCGCACCGGTTCTGCGAGCCCCGGTCCGCTTAGCCGCCACCGGGTTGTTCGTCGCCCTCCGAAAATCGCCGGTACAGCGCATTGGCGCGGTTGAGATGGTCCGACATCGCCTGCGCCGCCGCGTCGGCTTGGCCGGCCGCGATCGCGTCGTAGATGCGCCGGTGCTCCTGCAAGGTCAGGCTTTCGGCGCCGGGCGCCCGCACCAGCGAGTGATAATAGGCGCCGAGCCAGGCCAGCATGCCCTCGACCGCCGCCGGGAAGACCGGATTGCCGCTCATCGCCGCGATCTGGCGATGGAAGGCGATGTCGCGCTGAAGGAAGTCGTCGAGGCTGGCCTGGCGATGCTCGTCGAGCCGCTGGCGCAGCAAGGCGAGGCCCTCCGCATCCGCCCGCTCCGCCGCCAGCCGGGCGACCCCGGCCTCGAGCAGGACACGAGCCTCCTTGAGATGGTCGAGCGTGCGCGGCTCGACGCTGAGGAGATAGCGCGCGGTGCCGGTCATCTGCTCGACCATCGCGTGGGCCGTCGGCAGCAGCACGCGCGCCCGCTCGCCATGGCTGATGCCGACGATGCCCGAGCGCTCCAGTTGCTGCAGGGCCTCGCGGATCGATGGCCGGCCGACGCCATAGGCCTCCATCAGCTCGCGTTCGGAGGGCAACTGCTCGCCAGGAGCGAATTCGCCCGCCTGGATGCGGGCCATCAGGCGGTCCAGAACCTCCTGGTGAAGCTTGCGGCGCGGGATCGGCTCTGTCGTCACGGTGTGCTCGTCCCGACCATCAGCGCGGCGCGATCGGGCCGCCCGCGCGGACGGCGCTGAAGTAGTCGCCGCCGCCGATCTGCCCGCCTTTCAAGGCAAGTTCAAGCCCGTCGCGGCTGATGTCGTCGGCATGGGCGCGGCACAGGGGCGAGCCCGGCGCGATCTCCGCGATGGCTGACAGCGCATCGACGCCGAGTGCCAGCGTGGCATGGCCGGAGGTGTCGCCGCCCGCGATCAGGGCGCGACCGAGGCCGGATGTATCGAGGATGGCGCCGAGGATCGTGCCGAGCCCGGCGCCGATGCGGTCATTGACCTCCGCCATCTCCGCGCCGGCGCTGCGGCAGGCCTCCGTGAGAGCCGGAACGGCGGGGTCATCAGGCCCATCGGCGGTGAAGACCAAAGGCGAGGCGCCCTGGCCGAGCGCAGCGAGGGCGGCGGTTGTCGCCCGCCCGCATTCGGCCTCCCATGTGGCGGGATCGACCGCACGGGCCGCGTCGAGCCTGATGGCTGCAAAACCGTGCTGTTGCGCGTGGGCGATCTGGCCGGCCGTGACGGGCGAGCAGGAGCCGGAGACGACCGCGATGCGCTCGACGGGCGCCACGCGCATGGCTGGTGGCGAGTGCGGGATCAGCCCGGCCGCGCGCCAATGCGCGACGAGGGCGTATTCGATGCCCTGCGAGCCGGCAACGAGGCGGCAGGCTTGCCGGTTCTGCCAGATCAGGGCGCCGGCGGCGGCAAGGCTTGCTTCATCGACGCCGTCGATCACGACGACGGGCGCATCCTCGCCCTGCAGGGCATCCAGCGCGGCTTGCGCCTTGCCCTGTTGGAGCGCGGGGAGGTCGATCAGCCCGATCCGCCGTGCAGTCTGGCGCGCGAGATGGCGGGCGAGATCGGCCTCGTCCATCGGTGTCACCGGATGGCGCGCCATGACCGGGTGCCGGTCGAGACGATGCCCCACCCCTGCGACCGCCGCGAACAGGTTGCCGAAGAGCTGGTAGCGGCCGATGGCGGGCGCTGCGACGACGAGCGGCACGAAGGCGGGTGCGAGCGTCGCGACGCCAAGATCGATCGCCCGGCCGATCGAGCCGATCCCGGGTGCGGAATCGAAGGTCGAGCAGACCTTGTAGTGGATCACGGGCGCGCCGATTCCGGCGAGCGCCGCGAAGATCGGCGGCAGGTACTCGTCCATCCAGGCCGGCGGCTTGGAGCGCGCGATGCCGGCGATGCCGATGCAGCGTCTATCGGCGAAGGCGGCCAGCCGCTCGGGCGAGGGCGACCTGAGGAACATCACCGAGTCGAGTCCGGCGAAGCTCATCACCTCCATCACGGCGGCCGAGCCGGTGAAGTCGTCGCCATAATAGGCGAGCAGCGGGCCGGGTGGCAGCGCTTCTGTCATGCGTAGTGGCCCAGCGCCGCGGCCAGCGCCGGGCTGGCGCGTGCCTTGTCCTCCAGCGTCACGCCCTCGACGGCGGCCGCCCATGCATCCCGCAGCGCTGCCACGCCCGCCGCCGGGCCGTCGGGATGCGCGAGTATGCCGCCGCCGGCCGCGAAGATCAGGTCGGTCGTGCGAAGCGCGCGAAAGGTGCCTTCCGCCTGCCGAATGGTCTGGCCCGACGAGAACACCGGCATGATCGCGTCCGCGCGGTCGGGGAAAAGCGGTGCGAGGCAGGCCTTCGCCGAGGCGATGACGCTCTCGTCCGGCTCGCTGAACTTGTTGGCGAGACCGTTGACATGCATGTGGTCGGCCCCCGCCAGCCGCCAGAGCTTGTGCCAGGCGGTGTAGTCCCAGCCCAGCGCTGGGCTGCGCGAGAGATAGCCCCAACCATTGCGGTGTGCGTGGATCGGCAGTTGCGAGAAGCGGCCGAGCTCGATCATGCCGACAAGGCCGACGGAGTTCAGGCTCGCCATGACGCAGGTTCCGCCCGCCTTCAGGACATGGTCGTGGCGACGCTTCATCTGGTCGAGATCGCCGGTCAGGTTGAAGGCGACCATCGTCTTGCGGCCGCTGCGGTCGGCCTGGGCCTCGACCACGCGCATCACCGCATCGACCCGCGCCTCGAACGGGCAGAGCGCGCCGTCCGACTGCAGCTCATCATCCTTGATGAAGTCGATGCCGGCTCGGCAGAGCGTGTCGACCAGCGCTGCCGTCTCCTCCGGGCCGAAGCCGACGCTCGGCTTGATGATGGTGCCGATCAGCGGGCCGCTGGCGACGCCGGCCAGACGGCGCGTGCCAGCAATGCCGAAGCGCGGGCCGGCATAGGCCTGTGCGAAGGCTTGGGGCATGCGGATGTCCAGGAGCTTCAGCCCGCTGACCTGCCGCAGTTCGAAGAGGTTTCCAGCGACCGTGGCGACGAGATTCGGCAGCGAGGCACCGATGGTCCCGATCGGCCAGGACAGGGTGACGCGGGCACGCCGATAGCCCTCCTTCGGGGCCGGCATATCAGGGGTCGCGCCGGGCAGGGCAGGGCTGTCCGCTGCGTCGAGCAATTCCAGCCGTTCGACGCGGGCGGCGGCGCGCGCCGTCAGCTCCGGCGTTTCGCCGGGCACGGCGATGAAGGTCCCGCTCGACTGCTCGCCGGCCATCGCCTCGGCGGTGCGGCGCGGGTCGCCGGGCGTCTCCAGCCAGTAATCCGCCTCGACGCGCTGACCCGTATCCACGGCCGCTCCTACTAAACTCATTAGGTCATCATACCAGATTGACAGCATGAAACGCCCATGAGATCAACTCATCATACCAGTTTGTCGCGATGGAGATGCAGCATGACGGTGGTCGCCCTGTTCGGTGCCGGCGGGAAGATGGGCATGCGGCTGGGCCGCAACCTTGCGAAGTCGCGCTTCACCACGCGCCATGTCGAGGTCAGCCCGGCGGGCCAGGAGCGGGTGCGCGAGGCCTTCGGCGTGGATTGCATCGCGGCCGATGCGGCGATCCAGGGCGCCGAGGTCGTCGTGCTGGCCGTGCCGGACACCCATGTCGGGGCGGTCGCGAAGACGCTGCTGCCGACGCTGGCCTCCGGTACCATCGTCGTCATCCTCGATGCAGCTGCGCCGCATGCGGGCCATCTGCCGGAGCGCGCCGACATCACCTATTTCGTGACGCATCCCTGCCATCCGCCGATCTTCAACGACGAGACCGATCTGGCCGCCAAGGCCGATCATTTCGGCGGCATCGCAGCCAAGCAGCACATCGTCAACGCACTGATGCAGGGGCCGGAAGAGCATTACGCGCTCGGCGAGGAGGTCGCGCGGGCGATCTGGGCGCCGGTGATGCGCTCGCATCGCGTCACGGTTGAGCAGATGGCGATCCTCGAGCCCGGCCTGTCGGAGACCGTCTGCGCCACGCTGCTCGACGCGATGCGCGAGGCGATGGAGGAGGCGATCGCGCGCGGCGTGCCGCGCGAGGCGGCCCGCGACTTCCTGCTCGGCCATATGAACATCCTCGCCGCCGTCACCTTCGAGCAGGTCCAGGGCGTGTTCTCGGACGCCTGCAACAAGGCCATCGTCTTCGGCAAGGACACGATCCTGAAGCCGGACTGGAAGCGGCTGTTCGAGCCCGACGAAATCGCCGCCAGCGTGCGCCGCATCACCTGAACGAAATCCGCCTCCCGCCCCTTGACCTTCCCATGGTGGGAAGCCCCATCTTGCTGTCCTGTCTGGAATGCAGGGCTTGAGGCAAGATGAGCATCACCGAAGCGAGGACGCCGGCGCGGACGGCCCGGATCGTGATTCCGGTCGACGGAATGAGCTGCGCGTCCTGCGTCGGGCGGGTGGAGAAGGCGGTTCTGGCGGTGCCCGGCGTCGAGGCCGCCTCCGTCAATCTCGCGACCAGTCGCGCCAGCGTCGATCTCGGCGAGGGCGGGGCGGCGGAAGCTGTACTCGAAGCGATCCGCAAAGCGGGCTACGAGCCGCGCGAGGATGCCATCGACCTCGCGGTCGAGGGCATGAGCTGCGCTTCCTGCGTCGGCCGGGTCGAGCGGGCGCTGAAGGCGGTGCCGGGTGTTCTCGATGGCACGGTCAATCTCGCCACCGGCCGGGCCCATGCGCGCTATCTCGGCGGGCCGCAGACGCTTGCCGCGATGACGGCAGCGCTGGCGCAGACCGGCTATCCCGCCGCGCCGATCGTCGATGCCGCCGCCCAGACCGACCGCGACCGCGAAGCGCGCGAGGCCGAGCTGTCGGGCTTGCGGCGTTCGTTGATCATCGCCGCTGTCGCGACGCTTCCCATCGTCGTGGTCGAGATGGGCGGGCATCTGTTCGATGGGCTGCATCATTTGCTCGCCACCTCGGTCGGCGAGGACACTGTCCGCTACCTGTCGTTCGTGCTGGCGAGCCTCGTGCAGTTCGGGCCGGGGCTGCAATTCTACCGTAAGGGCGGGCCGGCGCTGCTGCGTGGCGCGCCGGACATGAACTCGCTGGTCATGCTGGGGACGACGACGGCCTATCTCTATTCGGTCGTCTCGACTGTCCTGCCGTCGCTGTTGCCGGCGGGGCTGGACTACACCTATTTCGAGGCCGGCGCGGTGATCGTCACGCTGGTCCTGTTCGGGCGCTATGCCGAGGCGCGGGCCAAGGGCCGGACCGGCGATGCGATCCGGCAGCTGCTGACGCTGCAGGCCAGGACCGCCCGGATCCAGCGCGACGAGCGCGAGCAGGATGTTCCCGTCGAGGAGGTCAGGCCCGGCGACATCGTCGTGGTCAGGCCGGGCGAGCGGCTGCCGGTCGATGGCGAGGTGGTCGCGGGTTCGTCCTTCATCGATGAATCGATGATCACCGGCGAGCCGATCCCCGTCCAGAAGGGGGCGGGCGACGCGGTCGTGGGCGGCACCGTCAACAAGACCGGCGCGTTCCGCTTCCGCGCGACCAAGGTCGGCGCCGATACATTGCTGGCGCAGATCGTGCGGACAATGGAGGCGGCGCAGGGCTCGAAGCTGCCGATCCAGGCCCTCGTCGATAAGGTGACGATGTGGTTCGTGCCCGCCGTGATCGCGGCGGCTCTCGTCACCTTCATCGTCTGGATGGTGTTCGGACCGAGCCCGGCGCTGTCGCTGGCCATCGTCAATGCGGTCGCGGTACTGATCATCGCCTGTCCCTGCGCGATGGGGCTGGCGACGCCGACCTCGATCATGGTCGGCACGGCTAAGGCCGCGCAGATGGGCGTGCTGTTCCGGCGCGGCGAGGCGCTGCAGATGCTGCGCGATGTCAGCGTGATCGCGCTCGACAAGACCGGGACGATCACCGAGGGCCGGCCGGAACTGACCGACATCGCCGTGGCCGACGGCTTTGCCGAGGATGAGGTGCTGCGCCTCGTCGCGGCGGTGGAGACGCGTTCAGAGCATCCGATCGCGGAGGCGATCGTCACGGAGGTACGGCGGCGCGGCCTTGTCATCGCGGAACCGGAAGCCTTCGTGGCCGAGCCCGGCTTTGGCGTCTCCGCCACAGTCGAGGGTCGCGCGCTGCTCGTGGGTGCCGACAGGCTGTTGATTGCGCGGGGCATCGATGTCTCGCCCTTCGCGGAGGTTGCCGCGCGGCTAGGCGGGCAGGGCCGTTCGCCGCTCTATGCCGCGGTGGACGGCAGGCTTGCGGCGGTTCTGGCCGTGGCGGACCCGCTCAAGGCGACGAGTCTCGAAGCGCTGGAGGCGCTGCGCGCGCTTGGAGTCCGGATCGTGATGATCACCGGTGACAACCGCCGCACGGCTGAGGCCATCGCGCGCGACCTACCGATCGACGAGGTCGTCGCCGAGGTCCTGCCGGCCGGCAAGGTCGAGGTGATCAAGCGCCTGCAGGCGGGCGGCGCCAGGGTCGCCTTCGTCGGCGACGGCATCAACGATGCGCCGGCGCTGGCGCAGGCCGATGTCGGGCTTGCCATCGGCACTGGCACGGACATCGCCATCGAGAGCGCCGATGTCGTGCTGATGTCGGGCGATCTGCGCAATGTGGCCAATGCGGTCGCCCTGTCGCGGGCGACGATCCGCAACATCACGGAAAACCTGTTCTGGGCCTTCGGCTACAATGCCGTGCTGATCCCGGTCGCGGCGGGCGTGCTCTATCCGGCCTTCGGCATCCTGATGTCGCCGATGTTTGCCGGCCTCGCCATGGCGCTGTCGAGCGTCAGCGTCGTGACCAACGCGCTGCGTCTGAAGCGCTTCCGCCCGCCACTGGCGGCTCATGCCAGCCGGGAGCAGCGCATGCGCCCCGTGCCGGCGCAGTAGCGGCCCGGACACTGCGCCACACGGCGCTGCGCATGGGACGGGTTGACTTCCGCCGCCCGCTGGGGAATTTCGGGGGTGCGCGGGTGTAGCTCAATGGTAGAGCAGCAGCCTTCCAAGCTGAATACCCGGGTTCGATTCCCGGTACCCGCTCCAACTCCCTTTCCGCCCCATCGCAGATGCTTTCGGCAGGTCGCTCGGGCGATGGCCCGTGGCGCCGGCATCGCGCGCGTCGAATCCGGCACGCCGTCACGGCGTCGTCATATATCGCCCGCCCTTCGTAACCTTCCGTTCTTTCTGTTTCGCATTGTTGCGCGAGCACCATTGTCGGAATTGGCCGAATCCCGGCATGGTGCCGATCTGCATTGGCCTATGCCTAAGGAGACGACTGATGGATGCGCGCGTGGGCGGACGTGATGCAGGCATGAGATATATCGGCAAGACAGCGCTGCTCGCGGGCGTCAGCGGCGCTGCGCTGGCCATCGCCTGCCTGATGCCGGCGCCGGCCTTGGCCGCGACCTATTACGTCAGCAATGACGGCCAGCTGCGCTCTGCCATCACTGCGGCGAACGGCGACGGCGATCCGAGCTCGACGATCGTCATGACCGCTGATTTCACTACGGCTATCGGCAATTTACCAACTGCGACGAAGCCCATCACAATCGACAGCCAAGGGTTCACTCTCTTCGGCACCCCCAACAGCGGTACCTCAATCAGTGGAGTCGGTGCCGTCAGAACGTTGGTAGGCACGTTCCAGGGCACCGACGGCGGAACTTCGGCAGCGGCTCTTGCCATTCGCGCCGGGGCGTCGGTAACGAATATGGGGCTCGTCCAAGGTGGAACCACCATTTTGGGGACCGGGGCCCCCGGCGTCGATTTTGGCGGTCCTGGAGCCACTGCGACGCTGACGAACCATGGTGTTATTCGCGGCGGGACAGGAACAACTGGCGGCCGTGGCATATCCGCGCGCAATGGCGCCGGCCAGATCATCAACACCGGCACGATTGAGGGCGGCACAGGCAACTTCGCGATAGGCGCCACCTCCGCCACTTTGGCACTCAATATCATCAACAGCGGCACGATTCGGGCCGGCGCCGGCAGCGATGCGATCGGCTGGATCGCCGGCGTCACTCCGACGACAGGCTCGCTCACGCTGGAGCTGCAGGCTGGCTCGGTCATCGAAGGTAATGTCGTCGCGAACGGCGCCGGCGCGAACGACGTCCTGCGCCTCGCCGGCTCAACCAACTGGACGCTCGATGGCGGCCTCGGCAGTGCGAGCCAGTATCGCAACTTCGACAGTCTGGAGAAGACCGGCACCAGCACCTGGACCCTGACCGGCAGCGGCGATTTCGCCGGCCCGACCGATGTTGCCGGCGGCACGCTGGTGGTGAACGGCTCGCTTGCCGGTTCGGCGGTGACGGTGCAGTCCGGCGCGACGCTCGGCGGCAGCGGCACAGTGGGCGCGACCTCGCTGCTCGCGGGAAGCCGGATCACGCCGGGCAACTCGATCGGCACGCTCACCGTCAACGGCGCCTATGCGCAGGCGGCGGGCTCGACCTATCAGGTCGAGCTCGATCCGGCGACGACGACCTCCGACCTGATCCGGGTCAACGGCACGGCGACGCTGGCGAGCGGCGCCGCGATCTCCGTCGTGAATTACACAGGCGCGACCTATGTCGCCGGCCAGCGCTTCACCATCCTGAGCTCGACCGGGCTGACCGGCAATTACGGCTTCGGCGAGCAGGTGATGACGCCCTTCCTGAGCCTGCGCGACGCCTATGACGTCAACAACGCCTATCTGACGGTGATCCAGACAAGGACCGTGGGCGAGGTCGGCACGACGCCGAACCAGATCGAGGTCGGCAACAGCGTCGACAGCCTGCCGGCCAACAATCCGGTCCAGTCGGGCCTGCTGAACCAGACGAGCATCGATGCCGCGCGCAATGCGCTCGACCAGATCTCCGGCGAGATCCACGCCTCGGCCAAGACGGCGCTGATCGACGAGAGCTGGTTGCTGCGGGCCGCCGTCAATGACCGGCTGCGCGCGGCCTTCGGCGGCGTCGGCGCGCAGCCGATGGCGACACTGAACTACGGCTTCACCGCCGACCTCGCCCCGAGCGTCAAGGGGCCGATGCCGACGCTGAAATCCGACCGCTTCGCGGTCTGGGGCCAGGGCTACGGCTATTGGGGCAGGACCGACAGCGACGGCAACGCCAGCAAGCTGACGCGCTCCAGCGGCGGCGTCCTGCTCGGCGCCGATGCGGCGGTGTTCGACACGATGCGCTTCGGCGTGCTCGCCGGCTACAGCCGCAGCGAGTTCGACGTCACGGGGCGGCTCTCCTCGGGCGAGAGCGACAACTACCATCTCGGCCTCTATGGCGGCGGGCAATGGGGGGCGCTCAGCCTGCGCAGCGGCGCGAGCTACACCTGGCACGCCATCGAGACGCGCCGGGCCGTCACCTCCGCCTTCATCGGCAGCAATCCGCGCGCCGATTACGACGCCGCGACCGCGCAGGTCTTCGGCGAAGTCGGCTACCGCATCGCGCTCGGACGGGTAGCCTTCGAGCCCTTCGCCGGTCTCGCCTATGTCAACCTGCGCACGGACGGCTTCAGCGAGACCGGCGGAGCAACCGCGCTGGCCAGCCAGGGCGACGACACCAGCCTGGGCTACTCGACGCTGGGGCTGCGCGCCTCGACCAGCCTCAGTCTTAACGGCGCGGACCTGACCTTGCGCGGCGGGCTGGCCTGGCGCCACGCCTTCGGCGATGTCGACCCGACCAAGACGCTCGCCTTCGCCGGCAGCCGGACGTTCACGGTCGCGGGCCTTCCGATCGCGCGGGACGCCGCCGTCGTCGAGGCCGGGCTCGACCTCGCCATCGGCCAGAGCGCCTCGCTGGGCGTGGCCTATACCGGGCAGCTCGCCGAGGACACCCAGGACCACGCCTTCAAGGGCGTGCTCGCGGTCAGGTTCTGAGGACATCTCCCTAACAGTCCGGCGCGGTCTTGCCGCCCCCAGGCGCGGTGATAGGCTGTGCGCCGGCAGCAGGGAGGGCGGCATGCGGATGGTCCGGGCGATCACGATCCTGTCTCTGATCGTCCTGTCCGGCGCGGGCGAGGCGCGCGAACTCGCGGGACGCTTCGGCTATCTCGGCGAATGGGATGTCACGGCGACGCTGACCGAAGAGAAGGCGGCTGTCAGCTCCACTCCCGCTTTGGCCGGATCGCTGCTGATGAAGCATAATGCGGTGTGCGGGCCGGGTGAGACGCCCGAGAAGTCCGGCCATATCCGGATGAGCGTGCGGGGCATGCGCTACTCCGCGCAGATGACGCTGGCCGGCTCCTCATGCGCCTTCTCTGGCACGCTCTCGGAGACCGCGCATATCTTCGTGACCTGCGGCGGCGAGGGCCAGATCCCGCTGCGGCTCTGGTTCAAGTAGGACCGGCCGGAAGCCGCGGTGCGCGCTGCTTTACGGCTCGCGCACGACCCTGAAGCCGTTGGTGTAGAAGCGCACATCCGCCTCGTATTTGAAGCGGGCGGCCGAGCGCAGATAGCGCGGGTCATTGTTGAAGGAGCCGCCGCGCAGCACACGCTCGCGGCAGCCCGGTGCGGTGAAGGCGCTGCCGTCGCGCGGCGTGGTGCGGTAGCTGTCGCTCCAGCAATCGGCGACCCATTCGGCAGCATTGCCGGCCATGTCGAAAAGGCCAAAGCCATTGGCGGGGTATTGCCCGACCTCGATCGCCTGCCGGCGTGTCGGATCGTTGCAGCCAACGCAGTTGGCGCGCTCCTTCACCATGGTGGCGCCCCAGGGATAGATCGTCGCCGCGCCGCCGCGCGCCGCATATTCCCATTCGGCTTCGCTCGGCAGCCGGTATTTACGGCCGGTCCTGGTCGAGAGCCAGGCGAGATAGGCGTTGGCGTCGTTCCAGTGGACATCGGTGACCGGTCGCTTGCCGCGGCCGAGATTGCGGTCGTTGGGGCGATGCGTGCAGCCGCCCTGATCGACGCAGGCGTCCCATTCCTCGAAGGTGACCTCGCGCAGGCCGATATAGAAGCCGCTGCGGATCGTGACGCCGTGGACCGGCTTCTCGAATTCGTAGAGTTCGTTGGCGCCCATCTCGAAGCTGCCCGGCGGGATCAGGGCCAGTTCCGGGCAATTCTCGCAATCGCGCGTCGTGCGGGCGGTGGACGCGGCAGGAACGGGTGCCGCCACAGGAGGGGCAGGGGCGGGGAGCGGCGGCGTCGCGGCCGGCGGTCGCGCGGATGCGACGGTGCCGGCCGGGGCGGGCGGTTGTGGCGGCTGGCGCGGCGGTGCCGCAGCCGGCGGAACGGCAGCCGTGACGGCGGGCGGGCGCGGTGCGTATTGCTGCTCGCGCGTGCGCGCCAGCGGCGCGAAGAGCCCGTTCGGATAGGCGTTGAGATAGGCGCGATACTCGGCCGGGTTCTCGCTCGCGCGGATCGATTCCCAGAAGGCCAGTTCATAGGCGTCCTGCCGGGCCGCAGGCGATTCCATCGGCGGCAGCGGGATCACCGCGCGGCTGGTCTGCGCGACCTGGGTCGGCCGCGCCATCGGCGTGACAACCAGGCCGGCGGGCGGCTCCGACGACGTCCAGATCTGCTGGCTGCGCCGCGTCAGACGGGCCACCGCCTCGCGGGTTCGGGCGAGCGCGGCGGTCATGTCGAGCCCCGGCGTCCTGATCGCCTTCAGCCACTCGTCGATCGCCGGATTGCTGCGCGCGCCGGTGTCGGCGACCGTGCGGCCGGGCGCGGCGGTGAACATCACGCTGATGGTTTCCATGCGCTCGATCGGCAGCAGGCCCTTGGCGTTGGCGTTCCCGGCCAGCTCGGCCTGCCAGGGGTTGTCGCGGCTGGCATCGAGCACGACGAGCGCGCTGGCCGGCCTGGCTACGATCAGCGCGTCGAGCAGCATGTCCAGATCGATAGCCGCCTGGGCGACCTCGGGGGCGGTCCGCACCCGAGCATCGACGGGCACGAGGAAGTTGCGGTTGCGCAGCTGAACGGCGTGGCCGGAATAGAACACCACCGCCTGGACGCCGTGCCTGAGCTTGCTGGCGAAGGTCGCGATCGCGTCCTGCAGGGCCGGGCCGCTCGCCTCCTCGGCGGTGACGACGTCGAAGGCGCCCTCGCGCAGCGCAATCGCCACGGCGCGCGCGTCCGAGGCGGCATCACTGACCGGAGCCAGCGGATAGGCGGAGTTGCCGATAACGAGCGCGACCCGGCCGGCATTCGCGTCAGCGACCTGGGCAAGGCCCGGCGTCGCCAGTAGCGAGGTGGCCAGCATGGCGCACAGGACGAACGGCAGGCAGCGCAACCAGGACATCGTGTTCTTCATTCCAACCGGAGGTCCCCTCAACCGACCTGCATCATATCACCGAACATACACCGTAATCTTGCGTGACATCACCGGAGGATTATGGGGCGTGTGCGTGTAATCGCCGAGAACCAGCTGCAGGGTGTGCGTGCCCTTGGGCAGCGTCACCACCACCTCGGTCTGGCCGTTGCCGAGATGGATGTTGTTGTAGTCGGAGGGGATCGGCTGGTCGGCCGGGCCAGGCTCGGTGTCGATCAGCAGGTGATGGTGCCCGGTCAGCGGTTTGTCGATTCCCGCCGGGGCCACGCCCATTTCCTTCAGCCCGATGCGGACTGTGAAGCGCTCGGGCACGCGCAGGCCGTCGAGCGGATAGTGGAAATAGACCAGCGCACCCTTGGGAGCGGACTGGCGCAGGGCTGACTGGCCAAAGGCGGTGCCGGCCAGCGGCATCAATGCAGCTGCCAGCAAGACAATGGCGCGCCAATAGCGCAGCGACGCGATGCGCGACCGGGCGAGCGAGCTTGCGATCGGAGTGTCGTGCTTCATCGACGCCTCACCGGTTTCCTGCCATTCGGCGCGACCAGCACCGTGATGCGCTCCGACATGATCGGCGGATCATGCGGGACGTGGTTCTCGTCGGCGAGGATGAGCTGGAGCGTGTGCTGGCCCATCGGAAGCGTGACCTTCCGCTCCGTCTGGCCGCCACCGAAATGGATGTGGTTCAGATCGGCGGGAATGGCCTGGTCGAGCGGCGGGGTCGGTGCGTCGATGATGAGGTGGTGGTGACCGGTGTTCGGCTTGGCGATGCCGGCGGGCGCCACGCCCATATTGCGCAGGCCGAAGCGGATGGTCGAGTTCGGGAAGATCGCCTCGCCGTTGCGCGGATAGACGAAATAGACCACCGCGTCGTTGGGGGCCGGCGTCAGCGCGGGCTTGCCGCTCGCAGGCGCGGCTGCGGGCGCGGCGGGCTGGACGGCGGAGGCGACCTGCCCGCCCTCGACCACGCGCACGCGGATGCGCGGCGACATCAGCGGCGGATCATGTGGGACATGATCATGGTCGCCCATCAGCAATTGCAGTGTGTGCTCGCCGGGCGGCAGCGTCAGTTCGGCCTCCGTCTGGGCGCGGCCGAAATGCAGATGGTTGAAGTCGCTGGGGATTTCGCGGTCGAGCGGCGGCAGCTCGGTGTCGACGAGGAGGTGGTGATGGCCGCCATTGTCGCTCTTGGTCCCGGCCGGCGTCAGCGTGATGCCCTGCGCTCCGAAACGGATGCGGGAGCGGGGCGGGATCGTGGCGCCGTCGGCCAGATCGACGAAGAAGACCCTGGCGCCGGGCGCGGCGGCGGAGCGCGGCTTCTCCTCGGCCTCGGCCGTGACCTCGACGGTGATCTTCTCCGACATCACCGGCGGGTTGTGCGGGACGTGGTCGTGATCGGCGAAGAGGAGCTGCAGCGTGTGCTTGCCCGGGGTGAGCGCGATCTCCGCCTCGGTCTGGCCGCCGCCGAAATGGACATGGTTGAAATCGCTCGGGATCGGCTGGTCGAGCGGCGGCAGCTCGGTATCGATCAGGAGATGGTGATGGCCGGCGTTGCGCTGCGGCGGGCCGGCGGGAGCGACGTCCATGCCCGTCAGGAAGAAACGCACCATCAGCTTGCCCGGCACGCGGGCATTGTTGGGCAGATCAATAAAGCCGAGCTTCACAGTCGCAGGAGCCGTGCTGCGCGCTCTCGCCCTTTCCTGGGCGAAGGAGGGGCCCGGCAATGCGCTGGCGAGAGCCCCGAGACCCAACGCCAGAACGGCCGGCACGAGGCAGAGCCGAATTTTTCGCATCGGCTTGTCCCTTTCGCGTGCTCCACTATGCCGAAAGCTACCAGCGCAGTGCCGTAGGGGCAAGCTGATAACCGGAGCTTGCGCTGTTGCCTGTCCCTTGCGGAACAGCTTGTTCGGTCTGGATTTTTGCAAGGTGCTGCGGTAGGTTTCCCTTAGGAAGGGCCCCATGATCCTCGTTGCCAGATTTTGCGCTTTGATCGGCCTCGCGCTGCAGTTGCTGGCGGTGCCGGCGCTGGCGACGGAGCGCCGTGTCGCGCTCGTGATCGGCAATTCCGGCTATAGCAATGCCCCGGTCCTGCCCAACACCGTCAACGACGCCCGCGACATGGCCGCCTCGCTGCGCAAGGTCGGGTTCGAGGTGGTCGACGGCGTCAATCTCGACAAGCGCGGCATGGACCAGGCGGTGACGCGGTTCGCACGTCTGGCACAGGATGCCGACGCAGTGATGTTCTACTATGCGGGCCACGGCTTCCAGTTCAACGGCGAGAACTATCTCGTGCCGGTCGAGGCGCGGGTCGAGGACGAGATCAGCGTCCAGTACGAGACGACGCGGCTGAACGACGTCCTGACCGCCCTGAACTTCTCCAAGGGCGTCAAGATCATGGTGCTCGACGCCTGCCGCAACAATCCGTTCGTGAGCCAGCTCGCCAAGCGCCAGGCGACGCGCGGCTTCGCCGTCGGCAGCGGTCTTGCTCCCGTGGCCCGGGCGCAGGGCATGGTGATCGCCTATGCCACGCAGGCCAATGATGTCGCCGCGGACGGCATCGGCCGCAACAGCCCCTTCACCGCCGCGCTGGTGCGTGAAATCGAGCAGCCCGGTCTCGAGGTCGCGACGATGTTCCGCCGCGTTCAGAAGAGCGTCTATGACGCGACCAGCGGGCGCCAGACGCCTGAACTGTCGCTGTCGCTGCTCGGCGATTTCTATCTCAACCGGGAGGAGACCGACAGCGACGTCTGGCGCCGCATCCGGTCGAGCGACGATCCCGAGGTCTACAAGGATTTCGTGCAGCGCTATCCGACGAGCTTCTTTGCGATCGATGCACGCACCCGGCTCGACCTGATCGAGCGGCGCGCGACCGAAACCAAGGAACGCGACCTCCTGGCGCGTGAATTCGCCGAACGCGAGAAGGCGCTGCTGGAGCGCGTCGAGCGCGCCGAGGCGATCCGTCAGCAGGCTGCGACCGATCTCGCCAAGCGCCAGACCGAGGCCGCCTCGCCGGCGCCGACGGTGGCCCAACCCAACCCGGCGACGCGACTCCAGGCGCCGGCCTCTGGCACCGTCAGGCCGGTCGATGTCGCGGCACGCGCGGCTCAGGACAAGGCCGAGCGCGAGCGCCTGGCGCAAGAGGTCACGCGGCGCGAACGCGAGCTGGCGTCGCTCGAAACCGAGAAGCGCCGCCTGGCCGATGAGCGCGCTTTGTTGGAGCAGGCGATGGCGGCGCGGATGGGCACGCTGACGATGTCGTCGCCGCTTCAGCCGAACCTTTCGCTGAATGCTCTGCCGCCGCCGACCGAGCGCTCCCTGATCGATCGCCCCGTGGGCGAGCCTGCCATCATCGCGCCGCCCGCTGCGCCTCCGCGGGCGCAGACCGTGCGGACGCAGAACCCGAGGGCCCCGAGCGCGGCGACCTGCAGCGAGATCCTGCTGCGGGCGCAGCTCGGCGAATTGACGCCCCAGGCGAAGGAGCAGTTGCAGCTGTGCCGCTGAGCTTGCGATCGCCGCGGACTGACCGTGCCGGGCCGGCTCGTCCGGCGCCCCGCCCGCTGAACTGACTGGCAGACAAATCCATGTGGTCGATGCTCCGTCGCCGTGATGCCCGCCAGCCGGTCAGGGAGATTGCCCTGATGGCGATGGCCTTGATTGCGATCGCCGGATCCGCAAGCGCGCAGGCGCCGGTGCCGCCGACGCCCGTGCCCTATACGGAAGCCCTGCAGCGGGCCGCGAGCGACCTCTTCGGCAAGGCCAATCTCCGTGCGGACCGGGTCGAGCTGGTGATTGATCCGCTGATCGACGGGGCGTCTGGTGCGCAGTCGGCGGCGACACGCGCGATGCAGAAGACGCTGACCGAGATGGTCCAGGCCTCCTTTCCGCGCTTCGTCGTGCAGCCTTTCAGCGCCGAGGTTCTGGCGCGCGATCCGATTGTATTGGTCGGTACGCTGACGGCGATCACCAACCAGGGCGGCGACGGCCCGCGCGATGCCTACCGGATCTGCCTGACGCTCGCCGATCTCAAATCGCGCACCGTCGTCTCGAAGGGGGTGGCGCGCTCGACGCTCGACAATGTCGATGTCACCCCGACGCAGTATTACCGCGACTCGCCGGTCTGGGCGAAGGACCAGGCGACCGACGCTTATGTGAAGACCTGCCAGGGCACGCCGCTCGGCGGCACGATCGACCCGGCCTATGTCGACCGCCTGACCGCGAACGCGCTGATCAATGACGGCATCGTCGAATACGAGGCCCAGCATTTTCGCGAGGCACTGGCCTTCTACCGGACGGCGCGGCGGCTTCCCGGCGGCGACCAGCACCGCGTCCGCATCGGCACCTATCTCGCCAATGCGAAGCTGGGGCGTCGCGACGATTCCGTCGAGGCCTTCGGCGACATGGTCGATTACGGGCTGAGCAGCGACCAGCTCATGGTGAAGCTGCTGTTCCGGCCCGGCACGACCCAGTTCATCGACAATCCGCAGACGACCGAGCCCTATCCGATGTGGCTCAGCCAGATCGCGACCCGCGCGCGGCAGAAGGGCGCCTGCCTCGAGATCGTCGGCCACACCTCGCGCACCGGCATGCCGCATCTGAACGAGCGTCTTTCGGTGATGCGGGCCCAGTTCGTCATGGACCTGCTGCTGACCGGCATGCCGGACGGGCGCAGCCGGATGATCGCCACCGGCCGGGGCTTCAAGGAGAACGTCGTCGGCACCGGCAAGGACGACGCCAGCGACGCGCTCGACCGCCGCGTCGAGTTCAAGGTCATCGGCTGCTGAGCGGAGCCCGGCCTCGGCACTCCTGCGAGGAAGGCGCTTCAAATGCGGGCGGTCCTTCAAATGAAGGAAGCGCGGCGGCCGGTGTCGCGCTCGGATGGCGCCGGTGCGATCGAGCGGATGACAAGGCAGCGACGATGAACGACACGGCCACGAACCCCTATGATGCCGTCGCCTATCCAGGGCATTCCTTCTCGCAGACGCATCCGGCCAGGCTTTCGACGATCGCGCATTTCCACGGCATGGAAGCAGCGCGTCCATCGGCCATGCGCGTGCTCGAACTGGGCTGCGGGCGGGGCGGCAATTTGATCCCGATGGCGGCGCAATATCCCGACAGCCGCTTCGTCGGCATCGATCTGAGCGGCAGCGCGATCGCGCATGCCAGGATCGCGGCTGCGGAGATCGAGCTCGGCAATCTCGTCTTCCACCATCGCGACATCATGGATGTCGCGGCAGAGCTCGGGCAGTTCGACTACATCCTCGTCCATGGCGTCTATTCTTGGGTGCCGGATTTCGTGCGCGAGAAGATCATCGCGGTTTTCGGCGAGTTGCTCGCGCCGCAGGGCCTGGCCTATGTCAGCTACAACGCGCTGCCCGGCTGCCGGCTGCGCGATCTGGCGCGCGACGTCATGCTGTACGCGACGCGTGACATTTCCGATCCGCAAGAGCGCGTCCGCGTGGCGCGTGCCTCGCTCAAGGCCTTCGCCGAGGCGAGCGACCCCGCCAGCTTCCATGGGGCGGCGCTGCGGCAACGGCTGGAGCAGCTCACCGACCTGCCCGACAACGTGCTCTATCACGACGACCTGAATCCGGGAGCGCGGGCCTTCGCCCTGCACGATGTTCTCGGCTCGGCGCAGCGACATGGCCTGCAGTTCCTGGCCGAGGCCTCCTTCCCCAACATGTATGGCGCTGCCAAGGGGCCGGCGCAGGCGATGCTGGCGGAAATCCCAACCGAAGAGGCGGCGCACAGGGAGCAGTCGCTCGACCTGCTGATCGGCCGCGCCTTCCGCGAGACGCTGCTCTGCCGGGCCGACATCCCGCTGCGGCGCGGCATCAAGCCCGGCGCGCTCAAGCCCTACCACCTCGCAGCGAACTCCCGTCTGGTGATGGAGACGGAGGGCGAGGAGCAGAAGCCGGGCGTCGACCGGTTCGAGTTCGACCAGGGCGTGCGGCTGTCGGTCGATCTGCATCTGTGCAAATCGGCGCTGCGCCAGCTCAGCGCGGCCTGGCCGGCCAGCATCGCTTTTGAGGATCTCGTGGCGCGGGCGGTGGCGGAGGTGGGGGATGAACTCGGGCCCGATGTCGAGGCTCAGATCGAGCGGCTCGACGAGGCGCTGATCGCGATCTTCAAGGCGGGCCTGCTCGACATCACGCTGGAGGCGCCGCCTTTGACGACCGTCGTCGCCGAGCGACCCAGGGCGAGCGAGGTGGCGCGCTGGCAGGCGACGACGACGCGGGAGGTCACCGATCTGCGCCATCGGATGGTGGCGCTCGACGGCGTCATCGTGCGCAAGTTCGTCTGCCTGCTCGACGGCTCGCGCACGCCGGAGATGCTGCTGACCGATCTCAACGCCTTCCTCGACGAGGCCCATGGCTCGGGGGCCAATGTCGGCGACCTGCCCAGGCGGGCCACGGCCGAGGAGGTCGCGATGCATCTGAAGGACGTCGCGCGGCTCGGCTTGCTCCATGCTTGACGGGTAGGGGCTTCAGATTGTGCCAGCCATCCCACGGGCGTATCCTGACGCAGCGGCACGCGCTGGCGATACCGTGTCGCGGGAGTGCCGGTGCCGCGGGCTGCGCCGGCCCGGTTGGTGATGGCCGATGAGCGAACGCTTCAAGCAGTTCCAGGCCGTGTTTCCCGAAGAGGCCTGCCTCAATGCGCTGATGCGCGCGCGTCACGGCGGCAGCGGCATGACCTGCCCGGCCTGCAGCCGGCCCTCGACTTTCGAGCCTCGACCGAAGCTGCGCGCCTTTTCCTGTGGCCACTGCAACTACATGATCCAGCCGGGCGCCGGCACGGCCCTGGACAACCGCCGCACCCCGCTGCAGCTCTGGTTCTTTGCGCTCAAGCTGATCTCCGAGCAGGGGGCCAAGGCGGCGACGGGCCTGATCGAGCGCGAGGCGAAGGTGCCGGGGATCACGGCGCGGCGGCTGGTCGACGATCTTGTGGCCCTCGAGGGGCAGGGGCTCGGCTGGTTCGATGCGCTGCGCCGGCTCGTCGCGGGCGAAAAGGCCGTGCCTGCTGCGCCTGTGGCGGGCAAGACCGCGGACAAAAATGCGAAAGCCGAGCCGTCGAAGGCGAAGGAGGCGGGTGCCAAGCCGCCGCCATCCGCCTTCGGACAGGCGCCTGCCGGCACGCGGCAGGCGTCCGGGCGGATGATGCTGATCGGGCTTGCCGCCGGCACCGTCTGCGTCGTCGCGGCCGTGCTCGGCATCGCAATGGCGAAGCTGAAGCAGGAGGAGGCGCCACCGGACCCGGAGATGGTCGCGATCCTGGCCGCGCCGGCACTCCAGACCGCGGCGCGGCCGTCGCTGATCCTGTCCTCCGTCGAAAGCGATCTGGAGGCGGCGCGGCAGGCGACGGAGTTCGCGCTCAACAACGATCCGACGCTGGCGGCGATCAAGGAGCAGGCCGCCGCGCCGGTGGAGCAACCCAGCGTGCCGCTGGCGCTGCCGCCGTCGAACATCCTGCTGGTGCCGCCGAAACTGTCGCCGGGGCAGGCGATGTCGGGACCAAGGTCGCAGATTCCGAAGGCGCCGATCACCAGCAGCGGCGATCCCGAACAATTGCTGACCTTCGGCCCGATCAAGATCCGCCGCCATCTCGTCGATACGATCGTGCGGGCCGGCAAGGTCGTCGGAGCCGACCCGACGCTGCTGATGGCGGTCGCCGACAAGGAATCCTCGTTCTCGACCTCGGTCCAGGCCAAGACCTCGTCGGCGACCGGGCTCTATCAGTTTATCGAGCAGACCTGGCTCGGCGTCGTCAGCGAGTTCGGCGTCAAGCACGGGCTCGCCGCAGACGTGAAGCTGATCGGACGCAACGGCCGGCAGTTCTTCGTTTCGGATGCGACGGAACGGCAACGCATCCTCGACCTCAGGCGCGAACCCTATCTCTCGGCGCTGCTCGCCGGCGAAATGCTGAAGCGCGACACGCTCCGGCTGGAGAAGGCGATGGGGCGCCATCTGACCGGTGGCGAGATCTACCTGATCCATTTCCTCGGGCCGGATGCCGCCCAGACCTTCATCGAGACGATGGAGGAGAAGCCCGACATCAAGGCGGCCGACCTGCTGCCGCGTCCGGCGCAAGCCAACCGGCCGATCTTCTATGCCGAGGCCGGGGGCGAAACCAAGACGCTCTCGGTCTCCGAGGTCCACAAGAAGTTCAACGACATGATCAAGATCCGCCTCGACCGCTACAGCACGGTGCGGCCGGGTGCGGCACAGGCCATCGCCCGCCCGCCCGTCAAGAAGTGAGCGAGCGGCGTCGGTAAATTGCAGCAACGGATGCCTTCGGTGATCGCCGAAGGCCGACCAACAGGGAGAGACAGACGATGGCAGCCAACCGTTTCGAGCAGGTCGACGAGGCACAGGCCGACGCGATCACATTGACGCTGATCCAGAAGGACGGCGAGACGCTCGGCCGCATCGCCTGCCCGGCGGAGCTGGCCGGCGGCCATCTGGTCAACGACTTCGTCAGCGACGAGATGGAGCCGAAAGAGGCCTTTCGCTCGGCGGTCAGGCTCGCCAACGAAATCCAGGCGCCGATCGTCGTCGAGGATGCGGAAGGGCTGTGGCAGGACGACTGGGGCGTGCTCTATCGCGAGGAGGATTAGCGGCGAAGGCGGGAGCCGCCGGCCGTCAGTCGATCCGGAAATACCTGACGCCGATGCCGATCCTGCCGCCCTGACGGGCGACATCCTGCCTCAGGCTGGCGAAGAAGTCGCTCGACGGCGTCGGGTTTGGACCTGACAGCGCGGGCAGCGGCGCCTGGCTGACGAAGGTCAGGACGGTCTGCGGGCGCGTGCCGCCGCCGGCCGATTCGAGCTTGAGGTTGAAGCTCGCCCGGCGGCCATCGCGCCTGAGATAGCTCGCCAGATTATAGACCAGACCGTCATCGCCGATCAGCACGACGGCGACATTGCGGCCGCCGTCATTCTCGACAGTGCCGCTCAGCACATCGCCGCTCTTCATGTTGAAGGCGTTGATCTGCAGCCGTGGCGTGCGATCGACATTGTCGCCGAGCTGGCGCAGGAAATCGGCCATCGGACATTGCGCCGCCGTGACCGGGCGCAGATGGATCTGGGCCTCGAAGCCGTGCGCGCCCTTGAACGCGGTGTCGAAGGCGACGAAAGGCTCGGTCGCATTGCCGAAGCCTTCGAGCACGGCCCGCTTCTCGGTCAGTTCCGTCGGCCAGAGGAAGAAGCAGGGACCACCGTCATAATTGGCGATGTAGTTCTGGATGCGCTCGACCTGCGTGCGTGGCTGAGAGTCCGGCGCCGGCGGAGCCGGCGTCGGAGCGGGGGTGGGCGTCGGGGCAGGGATTGGCGTTGGAGCCGGAGCAGGGATCGGCGGGGGTGTCGGTATCGGCGGCGGGGTCGGAGTCGGAATGGGCTGCGGTATGGGAGTCGGCGCGGGCGTCGGGGCTGGGACCGGAGCCGGGGTTGGCGTCGGAGCGGGAGTGGGAGCTGGCACGGGAACGGGTGTCAGGTCAGGCACCGGTACAGGGGGGGGCGTCGGAGTCGGTTCGATCAACTCCGGGCCCGGATTGACCGGCGGGGCGGTACCGACCTGCGACTGCAGCATGGTCCAGCCAAGATAGCCACCGCCGCCCAGCAGCACGAGCGCGGCCAGGGCGGCGATCGTCCGGTTGGCGCCTCCGGACTTCGGGCCGGCAGCAGCGGCCGGTTTCGGCTTGCGGTTGAACGCCGTCTTGGGCTCCCAGGCCGCCACCTCGGACATGTCGCCCAGGCGGTCGGCGGGGTCGGCTGCGAGCATGCGCGTCAGCAGCGGCTTGATCCGGGCATCGACCGCCGAGAGATCGGGCACGCGGCGGCGCTTGTCGAGGATCTGGACCTGCGTGCCGCCCATGTCGAGCGCCTTGCCGGCAAGCGCCTCGGCGAGCACCAGCCCGAAGGAGTACATGTCGGAGCGGCCGGTGACGTCGCCGCCATAGAGGCCGAGCTGCTCGGGTGAGACATAGTTGTATTTGCCGGCGAAGCCGGAACCGATGACCGTGCCTTCGCCCAGGACGCTCGAGCGGGCGATGCCGAAATCGATGATCTTGGCCCGCGCCATATTGCCGCCCGGCAGGATGATGTTGTCGGGCGAGACATCGCGGTGGACAATCCCGAGCAGATGGGCGGCGTGGAGGCCGGGCGCAATGCGCCGGCGCAGCACGTCGACCTCGTCGAGGCTGAGCGGGCCCTGCTTGATGCGCTCGGAGAGAGGCTGGCCGTCGACGAATTCCATCGCAAGATAGGGCGACTGCGTCACCGGATCGATGGTGAAGACGTAATAGCGGACGATCGCCTCGTTATAGAGGTTGTGGAGCGCAGCCGCTTCGCGCCGGAACAGGGCGAGCGCAGCTTCGTCGCGCGCCATTTCCGGGCGGATCATCTTGATCGCGACGGCGTCGCCGGTCTGGATGGCGCGGCCCTTGTAGACCTCGCCCATGCCGCCGACCGCGATCAGGCGCTCGACCTCGTAGATGCCGTTCAGCGTCGTTCCGGCGGAAACGGCTCCTGCACGCGGGGCAAAGACGGTGCGATCGGCATCGCTCATGGTGCGTCGCTCCCCTGCATGCGCATATTGGGCATCCACTGCGTACTCCCGGTGTCGTCCGCATGATAGCGGACGATGATGACCGTGACGTTGTCGCGCGCACCGCGCTGGAGCGTCAGCGCCAGCAGGGCGTCGCAGGCCTCCTGCGCGCCGGCATCGCCGACGGCATGCAGAATCTCGTCGTCCTGGACATGCTCGGTCAAGCCGTCCGAACAGAGCACGAAGACGTCGTCGCCCGCGATCTCGCCTGAGTCGAGATCAAGCTCGGGCATGTCGTGCACGCCGATGGCACGGGTGATGACATGCCGCCGCGGCGAGAGCTTCGCCTCCTCAGGTGTCAGCACGCCCCGTTCGACCATGTCCTGGACCTCGGTATGGTCGCGCGACATCTGCGTGATCTGGCCCGCGCGGACGAGATAGATGCGGCTGTCGCCGGACCAGACGCATGCGAAATGCCGCTCATGGACGAGCAGCACAGCCAGCGTCGAGCCCATCGGCGCGCCGCCATTGTCGCTGATGTGCTGGCGCAGCTCGGCATTGGCCTGGAGCACGCCGTCTTCCAGCCGCGCCAGCAGGTCTGGCGCCGACTGGGCCGCGCCGATGCGCTCGATGGCGGCGGCGACCGTCGCGCTCGCCAGCGCCCCATTCTCATGGCCGCCCATGCCGTCAGCCACGGCCCAGACGCCGAATTCCGGCCGGACGACCAGGTTGTCCTCGTTGGCACTGCGGACGCGGCCGACATGGCTGATCGCGCCGGTCTCAAACGGGGCGGTCGCACGGCTGAGGTCGGTCATGGTCCGGCTCGCCCCTGTTGGAGGAACGCATCGAAACGGCCGGTCAGCAGGCCGGCGAACAGATAGGGGTCCGGCAGGCCGTGGCCGACCAAGGCGAGCGGCTCGAAATTGTCGCCGCCCACGGTCCAGAAGCAGGTCGAATGCGCATAGGCGCGGGCATGGTCCTCAACGCGCAGCGCCGCCAGCCGCTCGGGAAAGCCCTGGGCGGAGCGGGCGGTGACGATCGTGCCGTCAGACAGGCGCACCATATCGGCGGGCGGCGCCGCGAGCAGCGCGTCATTGGGCACGGGCAATTGCGAGAGGCGCAGCGAGACGGCCTCGAAACTCGCCTCGGCATCGAGCGCCTGCAGCAGGAAATCCTCGATCTCGCCGTACCAGGCATCCTGCGGATCGAGCTCCGGATGCGGGATGGCGCCGCCGGGTTCCGCCACCGCGAAAGCCGTCAGCGGGAAATAGCGGCCGATGCCGTCAACCGAGGGCATGAAGGCGCCGGCCACCGTCTGGCCGCAGAAGGCCTGGCCGATCCAGAAGCGCCAGATCGGCGCGTTGAGGAAGGCCTGCTGCCAGGCCGCGCCCATCTCCAGCCGGCTCGCGGTCAGCCCGCCCTGGAGCCAGGCCTCGTAGACCTTGAGAAAGGCGGCCGGAGCATTCACGGCGATGAAGTCGCGCTTGCCCGGAAGCTTCCCGAACAATCCACACGCCATCGCCTCAGATCCCGGCCGGGCAGCGGATGTCCCGCAGGGCAGGCAGGACGAGCGGGTTCTTCAGCGAGCCGACGCCGAACTGGTAGCCGACCTGGCGGCCGCCGCCCGACAGCGTCAGACCGACATTGTCGCCCTGCTTGAGCATCGAGCCCGCGTCGAGCATGCGGAAGAACGACCAGACGCCGTTGGCCTCGAACAGCTTGGCCTCGCCCGAAGGGGCGCTCGGCGTGTTGGAGAAGAAGCCGCCGCCGAAGGCGCCGCCTCCGCTCGCGCCGCCCAGCGTCAGCGTCACCGCCGTGCGGGCGATGCCCGCGCCGGGCCACATCACCGGCACCGGCGTGTTGACGCCCTGCTGGCTCGCCACGGTGAAGCCGTTGATCTCGAGCTTGGCGCTCGCCGCATCGGCCGAGAGCGCGGTCGGCACCACGATCATCTGGAAAGAGGGCAGGTTGCCGCCGGTCGGGAAGAAGGCCTCCTTGATCTCGCTGGCGCGCTGGAACTCGCGCAACGTCGTCGGCGAGAGCGAGCGGGCGACGCGGCTTTCGACGCGCCAGGTCCATTGCGCCTTGGAGCTGTCGACATAGGGTTCGAGCCGCTCCTTGTAGAACTTGTCCATGATGCCGCCCGGCGCGAAGAGGCGGGCGAAATCCGCCAGCGGCACCTCGCGCGCGCTCGCCTTCACGAAGGGGTAGCGGTTGGCCATGACCTCGGTGCAGACGCGGCTGACCTGGTCGCCCAGGGCCTGCCGCAGCAGCGCGACGGTGGCGCCCGTGGCGTCGCCCTCGAAGTCGTTGACGGCGGAGACCACCATGCCGTCGAAGGGCGCCGGATAGCGCGAGGAGTTGGCCCGCAGCGACGCGATCAACGGAACCAGCGCCGCATTGGCCGCTGCCGACTGGGCCGGATTGGTCGCGGCGATGGCGAGGTTCTGGTTGATCTCGGCCAGGATCTGCAGAAGCTGGTCGACCGGCCGGCGCCCGAGATCGCCCTCGACCAGAACATGGAACGGCTTGAATTGGCTCTCGATATTGGCGCCGAGCGCCTCGTTGCCGCCACCGCCGAGGACGCGCTCGACGCCCGGCGCGCTGAGCGGCAGGTTCGCTCCCAGCCGGCTCAACGCGTCTGTGGCCCGCTTCTCGAGGACATCGGTCGCGGCGGCGGCTGCCGCCTTCCGGGTCGAGGGGCGCTCCTTGGTCAGCTGCGTCTCGTCCCTGACCGATTCGAGGATCTGCTTAAAGGGCGACGTCGCGGCGGCCATGGCGCTCAGCGCGACATATTGCGGCTTGTCGGCATTGAGTGGGCGCAGCTTGAGGCGGCGCAAGGTACGCTGCCAAGAGGCGACATAGTCGCGGCTGTAGAGCTTCAACAGATCCTGAAACAGCGTCGCATACTGCGCGATGATCGCCTGCTGGTCGGTGTTCTCGCCCAGCACCCAGCGTTCCTTCTCGATGCGGTCGCCGATGTCACCGAGGCGATCGACGAAGGCGTTCTGGAAGCCGTCATAGGTGTAGAAATAGGGCACGCGGATCGCGTCGAGATCCTCGCCGCCGACGCCCTCGAAGGCGAGCCTGACATCGGAGCCGCCGCGTCTTGCCGCGACCCAGTCCTTCTGGCTCTGCGAGCGGGCCTGGGTACGCAGCAGCTCATAGGCGCGCTCGGCGATGCTGAGGCGGCGCAGCGTGCGCTGGCTGTTCTCGATCAGGGATTGGTTGAGCCGGACGATGGGCTCGTTCGCGCCATCGTCCAGATCGAGCATGGCGACAAGGTGCTCTTCCAGCGCCTCGCGGCCCTTGGCATTGGCTGCGCCGGGGAAGAGGTTCTCGGCCCAGTCGAGCCGCATCCAGGAGATTACGAGGTCGCGGTCGAGCTTCGCCTGGCCGCCAACCATCATGTAGACCTTGAGCCCCTCATAGACGAAGCCGGGATTGTTGGCGTTGGCCTCGAGCTGCTCCTCGAGCCGGAAGATGATGCGCGAGCGCAGCATCCGCTCCAGCGCCTGCTGATAGGTGATCTCGCCGGCGTTCTGGAGCCGGTCGCGCTGGCTCAGGCCGAAGGTGGCGGGGATCGGAGTCGGGTCGGAGCGGGTGGCATAGCCAGCCGGCAGGTTGCGCAGCTTGTGCAGCAGCGGCAGCACGCGGCTGAAATTGCGCTCCGAGATCGTCGTCTCCTGCAGCACCGGGGCTGCACTGCTGCGATAATCGGAGAGGCCGTAATTGGTCGCGGTGATGAGATCGCTGTTGCGCGAGAAGCTGGTCCACCACAGGCCGAGCGCCGCCAGCGAGAGGAGCGCGACGGTGGCGAAGCCGGCGACCCGCCACATGGTGGTGCGGCGTGTTGCGCCGAGATCGGTCGAGACCCAGCCGGCCTCGCCGATGATGACCTTCTGGATCAGGTCGGTGAGGAAGTAGCTCTTGCCGCGGCCGGAATAGGAGCCGGCGCTGGCATGCTCGCTGCCGAAATTGCGCGAGAGCGCGCCGATCAGCTGGTCGATCGGCGTTCCCTCCTGCGTGCCGGAGGTGAAGTAGAAGCCGCGCAGCGTGGCGTTGGCGTGGTAGCGCGTCGGCTCGAAGACACGGTCGAGGAAATCGACGACGGAACGCTTCAGCGTCGCCATCTGGCTCGGGAAGCCGAAGATCTGGGCGCGCGCCGTCGGATTGGCCTCGTCCTGGAGCCGGTCGGGCAGGCGTTCGTTCAGGCGCTCGATCAGCGCGTCGTATTCGGGCGCGACGTCGCCGATCATGTTGCGGGTCTTGTCGGTGGTTTGGAAGGAGTGGCCCCAGACCATGCGGCGCTGCGGCTCCGAGAGCGCGCCGAAGAATTCGTTGAAGCCGGCGATCAGGTCCGACTTGGTGAAGACCGCATAGACCGGGAAATCGACCTTCAGCCGCTCGTTCAGTTCGAGCAGGCGGTTGCGGATGGCGTCGGCATGGGCGGCGATCTCCTCCGGCGAGGAGGTCAGCAAATCCTCGACGCTGATCGCGACCATGACGCCGTTGATCGGCTGGCGCGGGCGGTTGGTCTTGAGCAGGTCGAGGAAGGCAAACCAGCTCGCCTTCTCCGCCTTGATGTCGGTGTCCTGCGTGGTGTAGCGGCCGGCCGTGTCGATCAGCACGGCCTCTTCGGCGAACCACCAGTCGCAGTAACGGGTGCCGCCGACACCGGCGACGGCGGCAGGTGCCGCGCCGCCGCGCGCGAGCGGGAATTTAAGCCCGGAATTGACCAGCGCCGTGGTCTTGCCGGCGCCGGGCGGGCCGATGATGACGTACCAGGGCAGGTCGTAGAGATAGTCGCCGCCGTCCTTGCCGCGGGCGCGGCGCAGGGTCGCGAGCGCATCGCGCATCGCGCCGGAGAGAGCGGCGCCGTCGCCGGTCGGCTCCTGCTTTTCGAGCGCGTCGCTCAGCGCCGCCGTCGCCTTGCGGCGACGGATGACGATCACGGCCATCCAGGCGATGCCGCCGATTGCCAGCAGCAGCACGATCGGCAGGCGCACCCAGATGGAGTCGAACGGCCTGACGTCGCCAACGGCCAGGAACGGCGTGCCGAACCAGATCAGCAGGCACAGCGCAAGCGTTCCGATAAAGATCGCGCCGATCCTGAGCCAGGTCGCGAGGTTCATCTGTTTGAGCCTCCCTCAGACGTTGCGCTGGATCACGATTTCGACGCGCCGGTTCTTGGCGCGTCCCTCGCGGGTGGCGTTGGGCTCGATGGGGACATCGGCGCCCTTGCCCTCGAAGCTGATCCGGTCGGCCTTGGTCAGCTTGGTCTGCAGGAGCTCGCCCACCGCCTTGGCCCGGGCCTGCGAGAGTTCAAGATTGGAAGGGAAGCGGGCCGTGCGGATCGGCACGTTGTCGGTATGGCCGAGCACCTTGACCGTGCCGCCCTCGGTCTCCAGCACGCCGGCGATGCGCTCGATCAATGGCCTGAACTCGTCGCGCACGGCGGCCTGTCCGGGTTCGAACAGGGTGATGCCGACCAGCCTGACGATGATGACGTTGGGCGTCACCTGGCAGACGATCGGCGGCTGCACGGCGCCGCAGACCTTAGGCGGAACCACCGGCGGCGGGATCGGCGGCGGCGGAGCCGAGAAGCGGGGCCGCACGAGGCCGATCTCGCCCTTGGGATTGACGGTCAGCAGTGCGGTGGCCGCAGCCTCGGCATTGCCGCCGAGCAAAGCGCGGAAGACGAAAAAGAGCCCGAGTACGGCGACGGCGGCGAGCGCGGCGACCGACCAGACCGGAATTTTGAAGCGGGCGATCTGCGAGGCCACGGCCTGGCCGCGCCAGCGCGGCGAGAGTTCCGGATCGGGTTGCTTCACCCGCCGCAGCGTCTCGAACAGATTGCGCTGGATCATCTGGAGATTGGCGGCGCCGCCCGAGGAGGTGCGGTGGATGCCCTGGAAGCCCAGCGCCAGGCAGGCATGCATCATCTCGAGCAGGTCGTAATTCACCGACGGGTCGGCCTTGGCGCGGTCGAGCTCCTCGAAGAAGCGGACGCCGCCGACGCGCTCGCCGAAGAACTTCGAGAGCATGCTGTACTGGGTCCAGACGTGCCGGTCCTCACCGGGGATGTTCTGGACGATGTCGTCGGCTGCCGCGCAGAGGATGTATTTCGCGATGCGGGTCGTCTCGGCGGAGGCGCCCGCGCCGCGGACCTCATGCTCGTAGGCTTCGATGGTCTCGGTGACCTGGCCCAGGAGCTGTGCCGGAGGGGCACTGCTCAGCGAGGAGCGCAGCCGCCCGAGCAGGAGCAGGAGCGGCCCGGCGGCGCGCAGCAGCGGGTTGGTGTTGGGCGTCAGGAGCTGGTCGCGCCGTGGCAGCGGCCCACCGGCTGGGGCGGACTGCGGAGCCGGGCGCGGCGCCACCGGCTGCGGCGTCGAGAGCCATTCGTCACCGGTGCCGGGTACGCCGGGCGAGGCAACGGCAGGGGCGGCATAGGGGGTGGGCGCCGATGGCGCCGGCTGCACCGGGCGCGAGGGCGGCGGCGCGCGCCGGCCGGCCGGGTTCGGCTTGATGATGGTCCGGTCCGACCGGCCGAACGGATCGGAGGGTTCGCTCATCGCCTGCCCTCAAGCACGGCCCAGAGCTCCATTTCGAGATCGGGCCAGTCACCGGAAAAATGCATGCCGATCGAGCTTGCGGTCGAGAATTCGGGCCAGAGCGGCGAGGTCCGGTCGAGATAGAAATAGACGTGGTCGGTCAGCGCGCGGATCTGCGGCGGCGGGGTCGGCAGATGGACGAGGTTGATGCCCGGCAGATGGGCATGAACGATCTCGTTCATCTTGGTGTTGGGGCCGATCTTGAAGAGCTGCGGGAACTGGGCCTGTATCTCGGTCAGCGGTCGCCGCGCCGCGACCTCCAGGATCAGCGTCGCGTTGCGCACCAGGCTGCGGTCCCGGATCGTCGACATGAAGGCGTTGGGCGCGCGCTCGGTGATCTCCAGCCGAATCGCCCGGCGGCCGAGATTGGCCGAGAGGAAGTCCTGGATATCGCGCACGACGGGCGAGAAACAGTTTTCCAGGTCGTCATGGTCATAGGCGGGATAGTCGCGGGCGCGACGCTCGGCCGTGGTGAAGGTGGCGAGTTCGCCGGCCAGCGCGACGAAGGTCACGAACAGCCGCTCGGGATGGACGTAGCGCGACTGGCGCAGATGCTTCAGCACCGGGATCTGCCGGTTGAGGAGTTGCAGCATGAAGTAGTCGGCGCTCTGCAGGCCGCCACCTGCCGTCGGGTCGGCGGCGTAGCGGGCAAGCTCTTCCAGCTTGTTGTCGATCCAGCCGATCGCACGGTCGAGCCAGCCCTCGATTACCGGATAGGCCGAGCAGACCAGCACGGGCGGGGCGAATTTCTCGTCGAACAGGATCGCCCGGTCGCGGACCTCGAGGATGCGGCCGAGCGCCAGGCCGACATAGCCGGCCTTGGCGGTCTTGCGCAGTTCCAGCGTCAGGCGCGGATGGGCGATGTCAATCTCCTCCTCGATGCGCAGCGAGGCGGTCGAATCGATCAGCATCTCGGTCGAGGGCAGGTAGCGGCTGGCGCTGCCGTTCAGCGCGTCCTCAACCTCGCGGGTATTGGCCGAGGCGAGCGGCAGCGAGAGCCAGACGATCTGGCCGGCCGCGTTCTCGGGAACCTCGATCGCCAGCGGCAGCGGGCTGTTGTCGGGCATGGCGAAGGGCGTGCCGTCCGGCATCACGCCGACGGCGCGGCGCAGGCCTATCCTGCTTTGCTGGGCGAGGTCGCGGTCGATCTCCAACACCGAGAATCCCCATGGGTAAGGGGTAACGTGCCGGACACGGTTTTCCAGCAGGTTCTCAAGATACCGATCGTTCTGCTGGAAGTGATGCGGCCTTAGAAAAAGCCCTTCCGACCAAACGACCTTGCTGTACCACGACATCCGGGTCTCGCTCACTCAAGGGCATGCAGGCAACCTTATACAGGTCGCCAACAAGCGTCACCAAGCGAATGCTAGACTCACGGAAAGCGGCTGCCGTCATTGACTTGAATGATGCGCCGTTGCGCGATTGCGGGCAGGATCGAACCGCCATCGATGCAAGTGCTCGATGGCAGCAGGAGCGGAGTCATGGGTAAAGGTCCAGCCGCGCGCGTTTTCGATATGACGGCCCACCCGCTTCCAGGGGTGCTTCAGCCGGGGCCGGGCAGTCCCACCGTGCTCATCGGCGGGTTGCAGGCATGGCGCGGCGTGCCTGCCGCCGCTGCAGCCGCGATCCAAACCGCTAAGGCCGTATCCGACGCAGCACTCGACGTGGCGAAGGCCGCCACCGTCGCGGCCGCCGGCACGCCCGGAGCGCCGGCTGCGGTCACCGCCGAAGAAACCGCCAAGGCTACGGCGGCCGCGAATATGAGCTCGATGATCAGCAGCGCGTCCGGTGGCGCCGACATCCATCTCTGCCTGACGCCGTTAGGTCCGCTGCCACTGCCGACGCATGGCCCAGGCGTCGTCATCGACGGCTCGCAGACCGTGCTGATCAACGATCTGCCGGCCTGCCGCGTCACCGACACCATCATCGAGGCGGTCGGACCGCCGAACAAGATCGTGATGGGCATGGTCAACGTCATCATCGGCGGCTGACGGGCCAGTCATCCTCGGCTAGGACGGGGCCGGCACGCAGGATGCGGCCGACCCGACATCACCGAAGGATCAAGGCCATGACCATCGAACGCATCGGAGTGACGCAGCGCTGGTGTGATGCCGCGATCTTCAACGGCATCGTCTTCCTGGCCGGTCATGTCGCCGAGAAGACCGAGGGGCGCCCGCTCGCCGAGCAGACCGCGGAGGTGCTGGCGCTGCTTGAGGAGACGCTGGAAAGCGCCGGCTGCGACAAGACGCGCATTCTCAGCGTCCAGATCTTCCTCACCGATATCTCGAAGATCGCCGAGATGAACGCGGTCTGGGACGCTTGGGTGCCGGCCGGCACGGCGCCCGCCCGCGCCACCGTCGAGGCGAAGCTGGCGACGGCGGGCCACGACATCGAGATCACGGCCGTGGCGGCGAAGCTCGGCCTGTAAGGCGTTACGATAGGACCTGTCCGTCATGCTCGCCTTTGTGGCGAGCATCCACGTCTTGGGCATAGGGCTCGACGACGGAAGACGTGGATGGTCGGGACAAGCCCGACCATGACGGAGGGCGAGCTACCGACCGCCGCTACTTTCCGCCGCGATCGTAGCACTCCGCGAAATACAGCATGAAGGCATCGACCAGCCCGTCCTCATAGGGGGCGGTCTTGGCGTCCCAGCGGGCGACATAGGCGTCCCACATCTTGGCCTTTCGCGAGCCGAGCAGCGAATCGAGGCCGCGCTCCTGCGCGGTGCTTTCGGCGATCGCCTGGGGGTCGAGATCCTCGACCAGCATGCGCAGCGCATGCTGCATCGCCGAGTAGGTCTTGATCTGATGGGCCTTGAGGTCGCGGAAGCTCTCGTCGAAGGCCTTATGCGCACTGAGATAGCCGCTCTTGGGCTTGCCGAAGATGAGCTGCAGCGCGTCGTCGACCGTCGGCGAGAATTTCAGCGGGTTGTTGTCCTGCGCCTGGATCATCGTCTGGTTGGCGCTGCGGGCGATGCGCTTGCTCTCGGCGCGCGCGGCGAGCAACTGCTTCAGCTCTATCGCGACCAGTCGCATCAGCCCGCCGAGCTGCTCGGCGAAGGCGCCCGGATCCTGCCAGCCGAGATCGCTGGTCGAGACGCCGGCGCCCTTGGCGAAGCGCTGGACGAATTCGCCGGCGGAGATGGCGGGCATGCCGGCCGGCATCGGCGGCGGCGCAAAGGGCTGCGGTGGCGTCTCAAAAGGCGGCGAACGGTCGATCGGGGGCGGTTCCGCGAAGGGCAGCGGCGCGATCGACGGTAACGGGGCCGGGGCGGACGCCTCGCCCCAGGGATCTCCGGCAGGCACATCGGCCGTGATCGGCCGGCGCGGCGTCGGGATCGGCGCGACAGGTTCGACGACGGGCGCGGGCGGGGCCTGATAAGGCGCCCAAGCAAGGTCGTCGCCGCTCGCCGGCGGCGTGAAGGCCTGTGCGGGAGGCGGCGCGACCGGCTGCGAGGTCGGTGTCGGCAGGTCGGCGGCCCAGTCGATGAAGCCGTCATGGACGGGGCGATGCTTGCTGGGTGGCAGCAGATCGCGGCGCGGGATCGGCGGGGCTTCGTCGCCGCTCGACGACCAGAGCGATTCGGGCTGTGCGGCGAAGAGGGGAGCGGCCGCTGCGGCGGGTTCCTGCTGGGCTGCATCATCGATCGCGACGGCGATGATGTAATGGCCGATCTCGAGCCGGTCACCATTCTGGAGTTGGTAGGGCGACTGCACGCGATTGCTGTTGCCGTTGACATAGGTGCCATTGGTCGAGACGTCGCGGAGCCAGTAGCCGCCGTCGCGGAAGCGGATCTCGCAGTGGCGCCCCGAGATCGCCCGCGTCGGATCGGGCAGGGCCCAGTCGAGATGCTGGTCGCGGCCGATATCGAGCCCGCGTCCGCCGCTGAGCGTGACGCTGAGCGGCCCGCCATCGGGCAGCGCGGTCTCGTTCTCGATCGTCAGCGTCAGGGGCATCGCGACACTCTCGGGCATGGCCGCAACGCCGCGCATAGCGGCGTTGCGGCCATCCCTTGCAGGGGGACGCTGCGGGCGCCCGGCTCTGCCGGCCCGCGCTCAGGATCTGGTCTTGCTGCCGTCGTCATCAGCCAATCGAATGCATGCTTCGACGCAGTTGCGCAATGCGGCGTCGTGGTCGCGGCCCGACAGGCGTCCGAGCGCGGTCATGACGGCGATGCGGGCGGTCTTTGCCGTCAGGTCGGGCGGGCAGGGGACATTATGCGTCGTCACCATGCTGCCGCCCGAGTAGCCGGCGGCGAAGGCAGCCCAGGTGCCGGGCAGGGCCGTATCGCCCACTTCGGCGAGCGTAAGCGCCGCCCGGCGCGTTTCGTCGCGCGGATCGCGGACCCAGGCCTCGGCCGCGGCGATGGCATCGTCGGGCGGCGCTCCGGGGGCTTGCATCGCGCGCAGCGCCTGCGTGGCCCACCAGACCGCCTCGCGGCGCGGCAGGACGAAGGCACAGAACCCGATCGCCTCGGTGGGGGCAGGCCCCTGTGCGAGACGCTTGAGGAAGGCGAGGGGGTGCTCCCGCGTCGGCGGCGTCCTGATCACCTTGCCGGCCGCGGGATAGGTCTCGAACACCTCTTGGGCGGTATTGAAGCGAAGACGCGACATGGAAGCTCTCAGTTGATCTTCACCATGGCACCATTGATGATCACGAGCGCATCGCTGAGCACCTCCGTCTTGGCGATGCTCTTGATCGTGATCGTCGGCGAGGAGATCTCGATGCTCGCCGGCAGCATCTTGATGGTGCTCTCTCCGACCTTGAGGTTGATCTCGGTCAGGGCCTCGACGTCGAGCTTGCCCTGGTCGATCTTGAGCTTGTCGTTGCCCTGCTTCAGCGTGGTCTCGCGGGAGTAGCCTCCATCCTTGTATTCCGGCCCGATCTCGCGCGTTTCCTTGCTCTTGATCAGGACCTTGTGGTCCTTCTGGGCCTGCATGCTGAAGACTTCCTGGCCCTTGCGGTCCTCGAACTTGATCTCGTTGTAGAGCTCGGAAAATCCCTTTCCGTCGGTCGATTCCGATTTCAGGCCGGACTGGGTCTTGTTGTCGGGCAGCGAGTAGGGCGGCTTGTGCTGGTCGTTGACGACCGTGCCGGTGACCAGCGGCAGATCCGGATTGCCCTCGAGGAACTCGACCACGACCTCCTGGCCGATGCGTGGGATGACCTGTCCGCCCCAGCCCTTGCCGGACCACATCTGCGCGACGCGCGTTCGGCAGGAGGTCGAGTCGTCCTCGCGATCCCAGTGGAAGCGCAGATAGATGCGGCCGAACTCGTCGACGTCGATATCGCCTTCCTCACCCTTGTTCTTGTCGCCGACGACCTTGGCGGTGTGGGGACCGTAGACGGTCGGTCGGGGCGTCGTGAGCGGGGCGCGGAAGCGCCGGTCGCTCTTCTGTAGCTCGTAGGACCCGCTATAGACGGAATCGTCGGTGTTGCCGGAGCGGTAGCTTTGCCCGCTAAAGCCATGGCTTGCCCGGACGACGAGATATTCGATGTTCTCCGAGGTGAGCTGATGGGAGGACAGCGTCATCAATGCGCCTGGATAGAGGCTGGGCGCGTCGCCGGCAGCATGGCGGCGATCGTCCTGGGCCTGCGTGGCCTGGGCGCGGACCCGGGCGAAATGCTCGCCTTCGTCGCGCTTGATGTAGGTGCGCGGGTAATCATAGGCCTCGTAGGATTTCGCCTTGTCGAAGCCCGCCTCCGCCCGTGCCGTCAGGTCCGAGCCCGACTGCTGGAAATCGTAATCCTTGAGGGCGACCTTGCCGGTCCGCAGCCGCCGCATCGTCGACCAATGCGACATGTGCTCGATATGGCGCGGCATCCGGCTCGACAGCGGCATCAGCGGATAGGTCGTTGGGGCACCGAGATAGGTCGGCTGTGCGGCGGCCTTGACGGGATCATGCGAGGTCCGCGAATCCGAGAGGATCAGCTTGTGGTCGCCGTCGCTGTGCTTGAAATAGTAATAGACGCCGTACTGCTCCATCAGCCGCAGGACGAAGTCGAGATCGGTCTCGCGATACTGCACGCAGTAGTCGATCTTCGCCAGGCTATCACTCGTGCGGTCGTCGAAGCTCGCGGTCTCCTCCTTGCCAAAGATCTGCTTGATGATGTCGATCGCGGTCTTGTTCTTGAAGATCCGGCAGTCGGCGCGCTGCGAGAGCAGCCAGAGCCAGGGCCGCAGCGTGAAGCGGTAAATATAAAGGTCGTTCTCCTTGCCGACCCACTGGGCATCGACAAGCGTGCCGTTGAACACCCGCTCGCTGCCATTCTTCAGGATCATCTTCACCGAGCATTTCTGGCTCATGATGCTCTGAAGATCAGCATTCTCAGTCTTGCTGCTGGCTTCGATCTCATAGATAAACAATTCGCTCAATGCTTCATGAGCTTGAAACTGCATAAGTGAAAATTCATCTGGACCCAAAGGCGTCGTAAACGAAGCAGTTCTTTGGGACTGTCGAAGATCAGCGGCCATCAACGAAACCTCACGGTTCTAGATGCTATTTTGATATTGACGTAGCGGATGGCGCGAGTCATAATTTGCGCATTCAATCTTCATCCGCCCGTGCGAAGTTAAAACGGAGGGGGACCATGCGCAAGCAGCCCACTATGACAGCCATCGCCATCCTTTCCGCTGGTTTTTATGTGCTCCAGGCGCTGCCTGCGCAGGCGCAGACCTACAAGGCGGACGATATCGTCAAGCATTTCCAGCCGGCGACGCCGCAGCCGGGCCCGAGCGCGACGCGCGGGCTGTGCATCGGCACGGAGGCCGACTGCAACAAGGCCGGCCATGTCGTGAAGCCGGCCGCCGTGGCCGCTTTCGACCTGGTCGTGCGCTTCAAGTACAATTCCGACGTGCTCGAGCCCGATGCGCGGGTCAATCTCGACGAGTTCGCCAAGGCGCTGAAGACGCCGCAGCTCGCATCGAGCAGCTTCATGGTCGAGGGGCATACCGATGCCGCCGGCCGGCCGGGCTACAATCTCGACCTGTCCGAGCGGCGGGCCCGGGCGGTGGTGCGCTATCTCAGCGAGCGTGGTGTCGATACCAGCAAGCTTGCCGCACGCGGCTACGGCCAGAGCAAGCCGGTCGTCCCCGACCCGTTCTCCGGCGACAACCGCCGTGTCGAGACCCGTCTTAAAAGCGAATGAGCGGCAAGGCGCCTCGGAGGCGGAGTGCCCCGCCGACGAGCCGCCGAACGCGTGACCGGTGAGTGCGATGGCGGCCTTGAACTTCGCTGAATTTGCGAACGCGATTTCCGACGACGATCCTTGCGGGCCGGACCTCGAGGACGATACGGATTTCATGAACACGATGGCGCGGCTCGAGGTCGTGCTGCCGGCGCAGTATTTCCGGCGTGACGATGACGGACGGCAGGTCGCGTTCGACCGCAGCGGCATCGAGTTCCCGGCAGCCTTCTCCGACATCGCCAAGCTGCTCGGGCGCTCCCGCGACCTGCGGGTCTTCGTTCTGGCGGGCAAGCTGTCGATCCTCAACCGCGATGTGGCGGCTTTCGCCGCTTGCCTAACGGCCATGGCCACGCTCCTGTCCGAACATTGGGAGGAGGTGCATCCGCGCGCCATGGACGGCGATTTCGTCATGCGCGAGGTTGCGCTGCAGAGCCTCGACGAATTGCCGACCGTCGTGCTGCCGCTGCAGCATGCGCCGCTGTTCGTGAGCCGGCGGATCGGGCCGTTCGCCTTCCGGAGCCAACTCGTGGCCACGGGCGAGACCCGGTTGGTCGAGGGCGAGCAGCATCCCGATCAGGGCGTGATCCAGGCTGCGCTCACCGAGGCGGATATCGACGACCTGACGGCGACGCTCGCCCGAATTCGCGCGATCAGCGAGGCACTCGGCGCGATCAGCGCGATATGGCTCGAGAAGGTCGGGGCCGGTCATGCGCTCAGCTTTCCGCGCCTGTCGGCGCTGGTAGGTCAGATCGTGGCCTTCGTCGACGCGGCGGTCGCGCGGCGCGTGCCCGGCCATCAGGCGGCACCGGGGGCAGAGTCCACACCCGGCGCCGCCGCTCCGGCGGTCTCCAACAGCTATGCGCCGGGGGCCTGCAACAGCATCCTTCAAGTGAAGGATACGCTGGCCGCCTGCCTCGGCTATTTTCGTCGCATGGAACCTTCCAGCCCGGCGGTCCTCCTGATCGGCCAGGCCCAGCAACTGATCGGCAAGTCCTTGATCGAGGTCATTCAGATCATGTTCCCGGAACACCTGGACAAGGCGGTCCTCGAGATCGGCGATCGTCCGCGGTTCCGGCTGCCGCTGGAGCGTCTCAGCGTGTCGGACGAGTCCTCCTATGAGGAGGAAACCTCGTATGAAGAGACATCGTATGACGATGCTTCCGAAGAGGCTGACGCCGAAGCGGATGACGATGCCGACGTTTCCGATGAGGATGGCGCGAGCGAGGACGGTTCGGAGCCTGCCGAGCAGCCGCGTGCTGCGGCGCTGGAGAAGGCCGGCCTGAAGATCGAGAGCCGGTCGGCTGCGGTCGCGGGGATGAGGGCGGTCTCGGCATTCTATCGCCAGATCGAGCCCTCGCATCCGACGCCGCTGCTGATGGACAAGGCCTGCGCGCTTGCGCAACATGATTTCATGGCGCTTCTGGGCAACATCCTGCCCGATGTCGCCCAGATGCCGGAAGCCGACAGCTAGGTCATTTTTTTGTATTCCGGTTGAACCGCGCACCAAGTTGGCGCGACTATATCGGTAGAGACCAAGAACGGTTAGGATGTCACGTTACGTCGGCGTGACGCCATTGCAGAGGGGCTGGTACAATGGCCGGAGATTCAGGGCAGAAGTTCATCCGCCGCAACAGGCCGCCGCGGGTCCATATCACCTACGAGGACCCGTACAACGCAGAGCAGAAGGTCGAGCTGCCCTTCGTCATGGGCGTCATGGCCGACCTCTCGGGCAATGCCTCGGGGATCGAGAAGGCGGAGATTTCCCAGCGCAAGTTTCTTGACTTCGACATGGACAATTTCGACCAGCGCATGGCCGCGATCGAGCCCGGCGTCGCCTTCAACGTCCCCAACAAGCTCGGTGATGGCGGCGACAAGCTCTCGGTGGCGCTGAAGTTCTCGAAGTTCGACGATTTCAACCCGGCCGCGGTTGCCCGCCAGATCCCGGCGATGGCCAAGCTGCTGGAGGCGCGCGAACAGCTCGCCAACCTCGTCCGCTTCATGGACGGCAAGATGGCGGCGAGCGACCAGATCAAGGCGCTCCTTGCCGATCCCCAGCTCATGGCGGCGCTCAAGGACAAGCTTGGCGACAAGCCTTCCGACGGCGCTCCCGCCGAAGACACCAAGTAAACAAGCGAGGCGGCAATGGCAGCGGAAGCACAGACCCAGCAGCCCGGCGGCGCAGTCGCCGAGACCCGTGATCTCGACGAGTTCGCGTCGGTCCTGAAGCAGAGCTTCAAACCCAAGACCGAGCGGGCCGCGACCGAGGTCGAGGCCGGTATCGCGACCCTGGTCAACCAGGCGCTCTCGGACTCGACGCTCATCAAGAACGACGTGCTCGACACGATCGAGGAGATGATCGCCAGGCTCGACGCCAAGCTGACCGAGCAGATGAACGAGGTGCTGCACGCGCCGGAGTTCCAGCAGATCGAGAGTGCCTGGCGCGGGCTGAACTACCTGGTCTTCAACTCGGAGACCGACGCGCAGCTCAAGATCAAGGTGATGAATGTCTCGAAGAACGAGCTTTATCGCAATCTGAAGACCTATCCCGGCGCACGCTGGGACCAGAGCCCCCTGTTCAAGCAGGTCTATGAGCAGGAGTTCGGTCAGCTCGGCGGACAGCCCTTCGGCTGCCTGATCGGCGACTACCACTTCAGCCATGTGCCGACGGACGTGCAGCTGCTGCGCGACCTCTCCAAGGTTGCCGCCGCCGCCCATGCGCCCTTCTTCGCCGGCGCCGAGCCGACGCTGATGAGCATGGACTCCTGGACCGAGCTGTCCAATCCGCGCGATCTCAGCAAGGTCTTCGACACGCCCGACTATGCGGCCTGGAAGGGCCTGCGCGACGCGGCCGACTCCCGCTATGTCGGCCTGTGCCTGCCGCGGGTGCTGTCACGGGTGCCTTACGGCGCGAAATCGGAGCCGGTCGAGGAGTTCGCCTTCGAGGAGGACACCGACGGGCACAAGGGCGAGAACTACGCTTGGATGAACGCGGCCTATGCGATGGCCGTGAACATCAACCGCGCCTACAAGGAGTATGGCTGGTGCACGCGCATCCGCGGGGTGCAATCGGGCGGCGAGGTGCTGAACCTGCCGACCCACACCTTCCCGACGGACGATGGCGGCATCGACCTGAAATGCCCGACCGAGATCGCGATCAGCGACCGGCGCGAGGCGGAACTGGCCAAGGCCGGCCTGATCCCGCTGATCCATCGCAAGAACACCGACAAGGCCGCCTTCATCGGCGCCCAGTCGCTCTACAAGCCCAAGGCGTTCTCGGGCCCCGACGGGGTGGCGGCGACGGCTTCGGACAATCTGTCTTCGCGCCTGCCCTACATGTTCGCAGTGTCGCGTTTCGCGCACTATCTGAAGTGCATGGTGCGCGACAAGGTCGGTTCCTACAAGGAAAAGGAGCCGCTGCGGCGCTGGCTGCAGGAATGGATCACCGATTATGTCGACGGCGATCCGATCAATTCCAGCGAAGATACGAAGGCCCGGCGCCCGCTTTCCGATGCGCGCATCGATGTCTTCGAGGACGAGGAGAACCCTGGCTACTACTCGGCCAAGTTCTATCTCCGGCCGCACTTCCAGCTCGAGGGCATGGATATCGGTCTGAGCCTGGTCTCACGCCTGCCAGCTCCCAAGACGTGACCGTCACCTGACCAGCATGTGACGTTAGCAAGTAAGACTTCGGCGCTTCGGTCGATCGAGACCGGGCGCGCAGGAGAACTGCGTCCAGTATTCGGGTTCTACAAACCAAATCCCTCATCAGTCACAACCATTGGAGATGATCATGGCTACCGACTTCCTTCTCGAAATCGACGGCATCAAGGGCGAAAGCAAGGACGACAAGCACAAGGATACGATCGAGGTCGATTCGTTTTCCTGGGGTGTCAGCAACGCCGGCTCGCATTCGGCCGGCCATGGTGGCGGCGCCGGCAAGGCGAGCTTCCAGGACATCCATTTCACCTCGTCGGTCGGCAAGGCTTCGGCGAACCTGGCGATGTCCTGCGCCAGCGGCAAGCACATCAAGAAGGCCGTGCTCTTCGTCCGCAAGCAGGGCGAGACCCAGCAGGACTACTATGTGGTCACGCTCGAGGATCTGCTGGTGTCGAGCTACCAGTCCGGCGACGCCGCCGGCGGCTCGAGCGTCCCGACCGACCAGTTCTCGCTGAACTACGCCAAGATCAAGTACGAGTACAAGCCCCAGAAGCCCGACGGCTCGCTCGATGCGCCGGTCACCATGACCTGGGATATCAAGGCCAACAAGAAGTAAGCCCGAAGGCGGGTCGGTGTCGCGAAAGCGGTGCCGGCCCGCCGTTTTTCATGGTGGCCGTTGCGGAGAAGCGCCGCGGCGGCCATCGTGCTTGCCTGGCTGCCATGACCGGCAGCTCCGTGACCGAGATGCGATCCGAGGCGTCATGAACGGCCCGAAGCGATGAACGGCCCGATCTCCAGGAAGCGGCTGCGGCCGCCCTTGATGTTCGCGTTCCGCGAGGCGCATCTCGAAAAGGATGCGAAGGTCTCGCTCGACCTGCGCGATGCCGGGGGCGAGCGCGTCATCGCCAACCGCCGCGCCGCGCCGCGCGCCGCGATCACGGAGCCCAAGCTCAGGCGCGAGATCGCGATCGATCTCGAGGCGCTGGTCAACACCATCAACCTCGGCTCGTCGCTCGATCTGTCCGGCTTCGAGCATGTCCGGAAGTCGATCCTGAATCACGGCTTTCCGGACCTGACGCGGCTGTCGATCGACGAGCATCGCGTCGATCTGATCCGCGAGGACATGGCGGCCGTGCTGCTGGCCTACGAGCCGCGCCTGATCAAGGAGTCGATCGCCGTCGAGCGCGACGACGGGCTCGACGCGGCCGAGCTCAAGGTGCGCTTTCTCGTCCGGGCGGACCTCAATTGCGAGCCGCTCAACGTGCCCGTCCAGTTCGTCGCCGATCTCGAACTCGACACCGGCAAGATGGCGATCAGGAGCCGATAGGGGCGATGAACCAGGAGTTCCTCGACTTCTACAACCAAGAGCTCCGCCTGTTCATGGAGCACACGAAGGAATTTGCCGAAGAGTATCCGGGCATTGCCGAAAGGCTGGGCGGGCTCGTGGGTGAACGCATGGACCCGATGGTCGGCGGGCTTCTGGAGGGCGCGGCCTTCCTGGCGGCGCGCGTTCAGCTCAAGCTCAAGCACGAATTCCCCGAATTCACCAATAACCTGCTCGAACAGCTGATCCCGAACTATCTGGCGCCGACGCCTTCTGCCTTGCTCGCCGGCATCCGGCCGCCTTTTGCCGATCCGGGCTTGCGCGAGGGCGTGCGGATCCCGCGCGGCTCCTATATCGACGCGACCTATCTCGAACGCGAGCGCCGCGTCGCCTGCCGCTACCGGCTCGGCGCGGATGTCACGATGTGGCCGTTCGACGTTGCGGCGGCCGAATACATTCCCGCGCCGGGGCCGTTGCAGGCGCTGGGCCTGCGCACCGACCACCGGGTTCTCTCGGGATTGCGGTTGTCGCTGACGCACCGGACCATGGCCGATCCCGAGCAGGAACCTTCGGCGGCGGAGGCGCTGAAGACGCCGACGAGCTGGTTCTCCGGCTGCCGCTGCAAGGACCTGACCTTTCATCTGCTCGGCGCCGAGGCCGATGCGGTTGCGCTCTACGAGCAGCTCTTCTCGGACTGCGTCGGCATCTATTTCCGCCATCTCGACGAGTTCGGCGACCCGGTCATCATGCCGGCCGATGGCTGCTCGTTGGAGCAGCTCGGTTTTGCCGAGGACGAGGCGCTGCTGCCGGCCGATACCCGAATCTTCCGCGGCTTCGACCTGCTGCGCGAGATGTTCTGGTTCCCGCGCAAGTTCCTCGGCTTCAAGCTCGAAGGACTCGCCCGGATCATGCCGCGCCTGACCGCCAAGGCGGTCGACGTCATCTTCGTCTTCGACGAGGTCAATACCAGGCTTGCCGCGGCGGTGCAGAAGCAGATGTTCGGGCTCTACGCCGCGCCCGCGATCAACCTGTTCGAGAAGACGGCCGACCGCATTCCGGTGAAGAGCAATCAGCACGAATTCCATATCGTGCCGGACCGCAGCCGGCAGCTCGATTACGAGCCGCACAGCATCCTCTCGGTCAACGCCCATTATGTCGGCGGGCGCGAGAAGCAGCCGGTGCATCCGCTCTATTCCTCACCGGAGGGTGCCTCGCCGACGCATGGTCTGCTCTACACCCAGCGCAGGCTGCCGCGCCGGCGCTCCGTCGCCGAGCGGCGCACCGGCCGGTCCTCGGACTATACCGGCACCGACATGTTCATCTCGCTGGTCGAGCCGGCCGGCGTCGCCGACACGATCTCCGTGGCCGAGCTCAGCGTGCGCGCGCTGTGCTCGAACCGGCATCTGCCGGAGCATCTGCCGACAGGCGAGGGCGGCGCCGATTTCCGGCTGATCGACAATGTCGCGCTTGATGTCGCCTGCATGTCGGGCCCGACGCCGCCGCGAGAGCCGATCGTCTCGCAACTGCGTTTGCGCTCGGAGACGGCGAGCACCGGCGTCGTGACCTGGCGGCTGATCAACCTGCTCAGCCTGAACCATCTCGGCCTTGTCCAGCGCGGTGCCGGGCATAATGGCGAGGCCCTGCGCGAGCTGCTTTCGCTCTTCGCCGATCTCGCCGACAGCGCCACCGAGCGCCGCATCCGCGGCATCAAGAGCGTCGACAGCCGGCCTGTCGTGCGGCGGTTTCCTCAGCGGGCCGGGACGGGGGCGGCGCGCGGTCTGGAGATCACGGTCGTTCTCGACGAGAAGGCCTTCGAGGGCTCGGGCGTCTTCCTGCTCGGTGCGGTACTCGATCGCTTCTTCGCCGAATACGCCGCGATGAACCATTTCACCCAGACGGTGATCCGTACCGTCGAGCGCGGCGAGGTCATGCGCTGGCCGCCGCGCGCCGGATCGAGGCGCATCCTGTGAGCGACAGCGCAAGCCCCAGTGCAGGTGAAAGCCTCCAGCGCGAGCCAAGCTACGCCGAGCAGCTCCAGGACGAGCCCTGGCGCTTCGACTTCTACGCGGTCATGCGTCGGCTCGAACGCAGCTTTCCGGAGCGGGCGCGGATCGGCGATGTCGCGGCGCGGCGCGACGAATATGTCGCGCTGGGCGAGCAGGCCTATCTCGATTTCCCGGCCTCGACGATCTCGGATGCCGACCGCGATCTGCAGGGACGGCTGCGGGTCTTCGTCAAATTTCTCGGTCTGCTCGGGCCGCAGGGCGCGCTGCCGCTGGCCACGACCGAGGAGACCTACCACTGGCAACTTGTGCGGGACGACGCGTTTCCACGCTTCCTCGACGTCCTGAACCATCGCTTCCTGCAGCTTTTCTTCCGCGCCTGGGCGGATTCCCGGCCGATCGCGCAGCATGACCGCCCGGAGTATGACCGCTTCGCGGCTTATGTCGGCAGCCAGATCGGGCTGGGCTCGGGACCCTTCCTCAACCGCGACGCGGTGCCGGACGCCGAGAAGCTGGCCCATGCCGGCCTGATCGGCGCGCAGGCGAAATCGGCTTCGCGCCTGCGCGGCCTGCTTTCGGGGCTGTTCAAGGCCGAAGTCGAGATCGAGCAGTTCGTCGGCATGCGGCTGGTCTTCGACCCCGCCGATCGCACGCGGCTGGGCGGTGCCCATTGCACGCTCGGCGGCGACGCGCTGCTGGGGGCCAGCGTCTACAGCGTCGAGGATAAGTTCCGCATCTGCATCGTTGCGAAGAATCTCGAAGAGTTCTCGCGCTTCCTGCCCAATGGCGATCGCTGCGAGCCGCTGGCGGACGCGGTCTTCTTCCATCTCGGCGAGCAATTCGAATGGGATGTCGAGCTGGCGCTGCCGGTCGGCGAGGTCAAGCCCGCGCGGCTTGGCCAGTTCGGCCAGCTCGGCTGGACGAGCTGGATGTCGCCGAACTGGGATGCCTCCGCCGGGGCCTTACGCCGCGATGCCCGTTTCCACCCTGCCGAGCGCATGCGCCTGAAGCGCAGCCGGGCGAACTGAATCCTGACGACCCAGACAGCGAAGACCAAGGGGGACCATCATGGCCGACATCAGTCTCGAAGCCGTCACAGGCAAGCTCAACCGGGTCGGCTATGAGGCCTTCATCCAGTCGCTGCGCCAGGCCAAGGGCGCCGGCAACCGCAATGTCGAGCTCGCACACTGGCTCGCCCAGATCCTGCAGCGGCGCTCGACCGATATCGGCCTAACGGCGCAGCATTACGGTCTCGACATGGCGCGGCTCGCCACCGACATCGGCGGGGTGATCGAAGGCTTCCGCAAGAACGAGACGGAGATGCCCGGCGTCGCCAACAACATCGTCGATCTGCTCGATCGCGGCTGGCATTACGCGACGCTGTTCTTCGGGGAGACGCAGATCAGGACCGGCCATGTCCTGGTCGCGGCGCTGAAATCGCTGGAGCTGCGCCGGGCGCTGACGGGGATCTCGAAGGAGTTCGGCAAGATCCCGGTCGAGGAGCTTGCCGCCGGCCATGCCAAGATCTGGGAAGGGTCGGAAGAAGAGAACCTGCGGCCGATGGACGGTTCGGGGCTGCGCGCCGCGGGCACGCCGGGCGCCGAGCAGGCCGAGGGGGCCAAAGGCACCACCGCGCTCGACCGTTTCTCGCAGGATCTGACCGTCAAGGCGCGCTCGGGCACGATGGACCCGATCCTGGGCCGCGACGACGAGATTCGCCAGGTCATCGACGTGCTGATGCGGCGGCGCCAGAATAACCCGATCCTGACCGGCGAGGCCGGCGTCGGCAAGACCGCCATCGCCGAGGGTTTTGCCCAGCGCGTCGCGGCCGGCGACGTGCCGCCGCCGCTGAAGGGCGTCCGGGTCGTCGCTCTCGACATCGGCCTGATGCAGGCCGGCGCCTCGATGAAGGGCGAGTTCGAGCAGCGCCTGCGCTCGGTCATCGACGAGGTCCAGTCCTCGCCGACCCCGGTGATCCTGTTCATCGACGAGGCGCATACGCTGATCGGCGCCGGCGGTGCCGCCGGCACGGGCGATGCCGCCAACCTGCTGAAGCCCGCCTTGGCGCGCGGCACGCTACGCACGATCGCGGCGACGACATGGTCGGAATACCGCCAGTATTTCGAGAAGGATCCCGCCCTGACCCGGCGCTTCCAGCCGGTTCAGGTCGACGAGCCCGATGTGGCGCGCTGCTGCACCATGCTGCGCGGTCTTATCGGCCCGATGGAGAAGCACCACAAGGTCCGCATCTCCGATGCCGCGATCGTGGCCGCCGTGCACCTCTCGCATCGCTACATCCCCGCTCGCCAGCTTCCCGACAAGGCAGTGAGCCTGCTCGACACGGCCTGCGCTCGCGTCGCGATCAGCCAGACCGCCACGCCCGCGGCTATCGAGGATGCCCGTGTCGGCATTTCGGCGCTGGAGCAGGAGAAGGCGGCACTGACCTCAGACCAGGATCTCGGCGGCGAGACCTCCAAGCGGCTGGCTGAGATCGATGTCGAGATCGCCGAGCGCATGGACAAGCTGTCCGATCTCGAAAACGCCTGGGCGAGCGAACTCGCGATCGTCGAGGAGATCAAGGCGCTGCGCGTGCAGCTCGGCGAGAAGCCGCCGGAGCCTGTCGCCGATCCCAAGGCGGATGTCGCCCGCGAGGTCGCGGCCGGCGATGCCGGGGAGGCTGCCCCCGAGATCGCGACACCGGTGGCCGAGCCGGCGCCGACGGTCGATCCCGCTGCCGCACGTATCACGCTTGCCGAGAAATTCGCGACGCTCGGCGGGATCGATCCGGCGCAGCGCATGATCTACGCCCATGTCGACGAGCAGTCGGTCGCCTCGGTCGTGTCGGACTGGACCGGCATCCCGGTCGGCCGCATGGTCGCCGACGAGATCGAGACCGTGCTCAAGCTCGCCGAGACGCTGAACAAGCGCGTCGTCGGCCAGGATCACGGGCTCCAGATGATCGCCAAGCGAATCGAGACCAACCGCGCCAAGCTCGACAACCCCAACAAGCCGATCGGCGTGTTCATGCTCTGCGGCCCGTCCGGCGTCGGCAAGACCGAGACGGCGCTGGCGCTCGCCGAGCAGCTCTATGGCGGCGAGCAGAACGTCATCACCATCAATATGAGCGAGTTCCAGGAGGCGCATACCGTCTCGACGCTGAAGGGCGCGCCTCCCGGCTATGTCGGCTATGGCGAGGGCGGGCGGCTGACCGAGGCGGTGCGGCGCAAGCCCTATTCGGTCGTGCTGCTCGACGAGGTCGAGAAGGCCCATCCCGACGTCCACGAGCTGTTCTTCCAGGTCTTCGACAAGGGCGTGATGGAGGACGGCACCGGCCGGCGCATCGACTTCAAGAACACGCTGATCATCCTGACCTCGAATGTCGGGACCGACGAGATCATGCGGATGGCGGCCAACCCCGCCGAGCGCGCCGACCCCGAGGCGATGGCGGTGGCGCTGCGGCCGGCGCTGCTCAAGGTCTTCCCTCCGGCGCTGATCGGCCGCCTGGTCACGATTCCCTACTATCCGCTCTCGCCCGACATGCTGGGCGGGATCGTCAGGCTCCAGCTCGGCCGCATCGGCAAGCGCATCCGCGACAATCATGCTGCGGCCTTCGTCTATGACGACGCGGTCGTCGAGCACATCGTGGCCCAATGCAACGACCCGGATTCCGGCGGCCGCATGATCGACAACATCGTCACCAACTCGATGCTGCCGGCGCTGTCGCGCGCGATCCTGAAGCTGCAGCTGGAGAAGAAGCCGCTTACCGAGGCGACGGTCTCGGTCGCGGACGGGGAGTTCCGGTATCACTGCGCGTGAGCGCCGATTTCGCCGACGAAGACTGCATGGAGTGGCCGCAGCTACCGATATCACCGCGCAACCCACAGGGCAGGAGGGCCTGACATGGCACTGAAATCGACGCGTTTCGCCTCCAATCAGCGGCTGCAGCAGGCCGCCAAAAATTCACCGCCGATCCAGCGCGGCTCCAGCGGCCAGCATGTGGCCCTCGTCCAGCAGGCCTTCATCGATCTCGGCCTCGGCATGGCGGTCAGCACCAAGAAGAGCGGCAAGGCGGACGGCGTCTTCGGCGGCGAGACCGAAAGCCGGGTCTGGCAGTTCCAGGCGCGAACCGGGCTGTCGCGCGACGGCGTGATCGGGCGCGAGACGTTGGAGAAGCTCGACGAGCTGCTGCCGACGAACGGGCCGCCGCCGAAGCCGCTACCGCCTGCGAAGATGACGCACAAGATCAATGTCCATATGCGTTCGATCGACAACCCGACGGTGCCCGAATTCACCCAGCTCAAGGTGATGGAGGACGTCTTCGCGCAGTACTTCATTCGCATCGACGTGCTGACCGGCCAGAGCGTCGGGCTGACGCCCGGCGAGACCTTGACGCTGGAAATCATAGACGGCGCCTGCAAGTGGGACCAGGTCTCCGACGAGCAGAAGCTGCTGCAGAATGCCGGCAGCAAGCAGGGCGTCGGCCCCAATGACGTCACGGTTTATTTTGCCACGGTGCTGCGGACGAACACGAAAAAGAATACGACGCTGCAGGGCTGCGCCGGGCATGAGCCGACGCGCCCGGCCGTGATGATCGCCGCCAGCGCCATCGACAAGACGACCATGGCGCATGAGGTCTGTCATGTGCTGCTGGGCTCCAGCTTCGCACCGGTCCATGTCGACGAAGACGCCAACCTGATGTGCAGCGCGCCGGTCTGCACCGGCAACCCGGCGTTTCTGAGCGTCGCGCAACTGAACCGCGTCTTCGCCAGCAAGCTGGTCCACAAGCTTCCCTAGAGCAATGTCCGATCCAGGTGGATCGTTCAATGGCTCCAAGGTTTTGTTTCAACGCGTTGTCTTCACGCGAACCGGTATTCATTTCGCTCGAAAACGCTCTAAAGGCGGAATGCGCTGGCGGGTTCGCGGCGGAAGGAGGGCCAGGCCATGCAACCCGTTCGCCTTAAGAATCGCGGTGGTGCCGGGCCGAGCGAACCGGATGCGCCACAGTTTGGCGACAGACCAAGGCGCAGGCCGCGCCGGGGTGGTCTGCCGCGCCTTGTTCAGGGCGCCCTCATCCTTCTGGTGTTCCTGGGCCTTGCCTGGGGCGCGACGGCAACTTGGCTGCTGTTCCAGGAAAAGGCGACCGTCGCGACGCTGCAGCAGGAGCAGCAGGTTCTGCAGGCGAGCTATGACGAGAAGATGCGGGCGTTGACGCGCCGCCTCGTCTCCTCGATCGCGACCCAGCGCGCGCCGGGTGCAGTTGCCAAGGAGGGCGGTGGGGACGATCAGCTCGCTGACCTGATCGCGCGCCAGATCGAGCTCGAAGCCCGCCAGAACCTGCTCGGCACCCTGACCGGCCAGGCGGTCGCGCCGGTTCTGCCGGGCAATGGCGCGCAGGCTCCGGGCGGAGCGACGGGCTTTGCCGCCAACGACCCGTTCCAGGGCAACATCCTCGAACGTATTAACCCGGCGGTGGTCGCCCCGCAGAAGCGCCAGATCGCCGCCGCACTGCAGGCCGAGGACCCCCTGCCACTGGCGCAGCGCGTCGCGGTGCTGCAACGCTCGCTCGATCGCGTCGATCTCGCGCAGGGCCAGCAGGTTTCGGCACTGGGCCTGCGGCTCGTCGGCCGGGTGCAGGAGATCAAGGCCTCGCTGACCGATCTCGGGCTCGACATCGCCAAGGTCAGGCTGCCGCCGGCGCGCCAGGCCATGGGCGGCGCGCTGGTGCCGCTGTCGGTCACGATGCGGCCGGGCAGCTTCGAGCACAGGATCGTGCAGCTGGGCGACGGGCAGGCCACTTTCGGCCGCTGGCGCGATCTCGCCAACATCGTGCCGCTGCGGCGTCCGCTCGACAGCGACGACAATACGACCAGCAATTACGGCATGCGCACTGACCCGTTCACCGGCGCCGCCACCATGCATGCCGGCATGGATTTCCGTGGCGAGACCGGCACGCCGGTGCGCGCCGCGGGTGCCGGCAAGGTGCTACGCGCCGAGGTCGCCGGCGGCTATGGCAATATGGTCGAGATCGACCATGGCAATGGCGTCACCAGCCGCTACGCCCATCTCAGCGCCTTCGATGTGAAAGCCGACCAGATCGTACCGCCCGGCGCCGTCGTCGGCCGGCTCGGCTCGACAGGGCGCTCGACGGGCCCGCATCTGCATTACGAGACGCGGCTGGCGGGCGAGGCGAGCAACCCGCTGAAATTCATCGAGATCGGCAATCGGCTGTCGCAGCCGTCGTTGCCGGCGGGTGTGCGCTAGAAATTCACCTTGTCGGCGCCCTTGAGCTGCAGGACCTCGCGGGCGTCGTCAGGTGTCGCGACCTCGAGCCCCAGCCCTTCGATGATCATCCGCGCGGCCCTGACCTGATCGGCGTTCGACTTGGCGAACTGTCCCGGCCCGAGCCAGAGCGAGTCTTCCAGTCCGACGCGCAGATTGCCGCCCATCGAGACAGCCATGGCGGCGATCGGCAACTGGTGGCGGCCGGCCCCGAGCACCGACCACTGATACTGGTCGCCGAAGAGCCGGTCGGCCGTGCGCTTCATGTGGATGACGTCCTCAGGATGCGGCCCGATGCCGCCGAGGATGCCGAAGACCGACTGGACGAAGAACGGCGGCTTCACCAGCCCGCGATCGACGAAATGGGCGAGCGTGTAGAGATGGCCGATGTCGTAGCACTCGATCTCGAAGCGCGTGTTGTTCTCGGCACAGGTGGTCAGGATGTTCTCGATGTCCTGGAAGGTGTTCTTGAAAATCCGGTCCTTCGAGCCTTCGAGATAGGGCCGCTCCCAATCGTGCTTGAAGTCCTTGAACCGGGCGAGCATCGGGTAGAGCCCGAAATTCATCGAGCCCATGTTGAGCGAGGCGACCTCCGGCTTGAAATGCGCGCAGGGACCGAGCCGCTCCGCGACGCCCATGGTCGGCGCGCCGCCGGTGGTGATGTTGATGACGCAGTTGCTGCGCTGCTTGATCACCTTCAGGAAAGGCTCGAAGGCCTCGGGCGACTGGTCGGGCTGGCCGGTCTTCGGGTTGCGGGCATGGACATGGACCAGCGCCGCGCCTGCTTCGGCCGCGCCGACCGCCGCGTCGATGATCTCGTCGGCCGTCACCGGCAGATGCGGCGACATCGACGGCGTGTGGATCGCGCCGGTGACCGCGCAGGTAATGATGACTTTGCGGTTCTTCGCCATGGCGTGGTGTCCTTTCAGGCTTGATTTTGAATCGAACGACCGGTCTCAGCCGGGTTTGCGTTGCGAGCTGCGCTTATGCGCCTGCAGAGCCGCAAGCCGCGTGTCGCGCCAGTCGCTGAGGCGCTTGACGCGATCGGCCGATTGCGTGCCCGGCCACTCGCTCATCACGGTCGCGACCGTCTCCGGGCCGAAGGGATCCCCGCCGGCGCTGTCGGCCACCATGCGGGTGAGCGAGGCGCCGTAGCGGGCGCAGTAGTCTGGAATGCCGCCGGGCGCGTTGAGCTCGATCGTCTCGAACGGCCCCATGAAGGACCAGCGCAGGCCGAGCCCGTCGCGGATCGTCTTGTCGACGTCCTCCGCGCTGGCGACGCCCTCGCCGACGAGCCGGAAGGCCTCGGCCAGCAGCACGGCCTGCAGCCGGTTCAGCACGAAGCCCGGCTTCTCCTTGCGTAGTGTGATCGCGACCTGTCCGGCCTGCTCGTAGATCGCCGTCGCCCGCTCGACTACGGCCGGATCGGTCCAGGGCGCGGGCGCGAGCTCAACGATCGGCACGAGATGCGGCGGGTTCACGGGATGCGCGACGAGGCAGCGGGCCCGCCCCGCCAGCGCCTCGCTGAAGACGGAGGCCATGATGAAGGAGGTCGAGGAGGCCAGGATGGTGGAGGGCGCAGCCAGCGCATCCATCTCCGTAAACAGCTTCTGCTTGGCCTCGACGGTCTCCGGCCCGTTCTCCTGGACGAGGTCCGCGCCTTTCAGCACATCGGCGAGATCGGCGGCGACACGGATGCGGGCGAGCGAGCCCTTGGGGTCATCGACGAGGCCATGCCCGGCAAGTTCATCGAGATTGGTTCCGATATGGACGCGCGCTGCTTCGGCTGCGCCGGGCGCGACGTCATGCAGAGCGACCGCGAAGCCATGGCTGGCGAAGACGGTGGCCCAGGCGCGGCCGATCAAGCCAGAGCCGACGATGGCGATTGTGGTCATGCGGGGAGATCCTGAAACAGTGGACACGAACGCGCCGTCATTCCGGGCGGAGCGAAGCGGAGACCCGGGATCCATGCCGGAACCTCTCTCGGCCGCGCTCCGGAATGGATCCCGGATCGGCGCCGCTGCGCGGCTTGTCCGGGATGACGGCGCAAAAAGCGCCGGATTGGAGCAGATTCGACGATCACAGCCACAACACTTGCCGCCTGAGCGCCAGATCCTGGCTCAGCGCGCGCGACGGGCCGGTATGGACGACGCTGCCGCGCTCCAGCACGACGGTCCGGTCCGACAGCGCCAGAGCCAGGTCGAGATGGTGGTCGACGATCACGATGGCGATTTCCTGCCGCAGCTTGTCGAAGGCCTCGAACAATTCCTCGACGACGGCGGGCGCGAGACCCTCGAACGGTTCGTCCAGCAGCAACACGCGGGTGTCGCCGGAAAGCGCGCGCGCCACCGCCACCATCTGCTGCTCGCCGCCCGACAGGTAGTCGGCGGGCGAATGCCAGCGCTGCTTGATGCGCGGGAAGAAGGCGAAGATCTTGTCGTCCTCCCAATGCGTGCCGTTGCCGGTGACGCGCTTGAGCCGGCCGAGTTCCATGTTGTCCTTGACGCTCATGCCGGCGAAGAGACCGCGGCCCTGCGGCACATAGGCGATGCCGGCGCGGGCGATCGCGGCGGGCGGCTGGCCCGCAATGTCGCTGCCGGCGAGTGTGACGCTGCCGCTGGCGGGCGGGGCGATGCCGGTGATCGTCTTGAGCAGGGTCGATTTGCCCGCGCCGTTGCGGCCGAGCAGCGCGACGATCTCGTTGTCGTGGACGTCGAGCGTCACCTGCCGCAGGATGTGGCTCTTGCCGTAGAAGGTATCGACCTTGTCGAGGCCGAGCAGAACGCTCTCTTTGGCTGCGCTTTGGCGCGGCTTCTCAGCCAGCGCATGGGCGCCCGAGCCGATATAGATCTCCTGCACGCGCGGCGACGAGCGCGCATCCTCGACGGTGCCGTCGACCAGAACAGAGCCCTCGTTCATCACCGTGACATGGTCGGCGATGGCGAAGACGCGGTCGATGTCGTGCTCGACCAGCAGCACCGGCAGGTCTGTCGAGATCGACTTGATCAGGTTGCCGACGCGCTCGCGCTCGGCCGCTGCAAGGCCGGCCAGCGGCTCGTCGAGCAGCAGAACGCGCGGCTTGGTCGCAAGCGCGAGGCTCATGTCGAGCAGGCGCTGGCCGCCATAGCTGAGCGAGCCGGCTTCCGCCGTCTCGATGCCGCGCAGGCCCATCGTGTCGATCACGGTGGTGGTCTGCGCGTTGACCTCGGCCAGCGCGCCGGCCGGGCGCCAGAAATCGAAGCGTGCGTCGGCGCGGGCCTGGACCGCCAGTCGCACATTCTCCTCGACCGTGAGCGTCGGGAACAGATTGGTGATCTGGAAGGCGCGCCCAATGCCGGCCTGGGTGATCGCCTCCGGTGACATCCCGCCGATCTGGCGGTCGCGCAGATGCACCGTACCTCGATCGGGCGGGAACAGCCCGGAGATCAGGTTGAACGCCGTGGTCTTGCCGGCGCCGTTGGGGCCGATCAGCGCATGCAGCTTTCGGTCGGCGATCGTGATGTCGACGCCCTCGACCGCCTTGATGCCGCCGAAGCTCTTGGCGAGCCCCTTTGCCGTCAGGATCGGGCCGTCTCCCGCGTCGCTGGGCTTCATGAAGGCGGGCAGGGTGACGCTTCCCGCCTTGCGTTCGGACATCGCGGCATCGCCGGCCGCCTGCTTGCGGAAAGGTCGCAGCATGCGTTCGCCGAAGCCGACGAGGCCGGTCGGCGAGAACACGATGAAGCTGACGAAGAGCAGGCCGAACCAGAACAGCCAGTTCGGCGTGATGCTGGAGAGATAGTCGCGGAAGATCACGAAGAAGAGCGCGCCCAGCGCCGGCCCCAGGAAGGAGCGCATCCCGCCGATCACGACCATCGCCAGCAATTCGCCGGAGAAGGCGACCGAGATGGGCTCGGCCGAGGTCATGCGGTTGTTGAACAGCAGGAGCGAGCCGGCAAGCCCGGTCAGCGCAGCCGAGAGCGTGAAGGCGATCAGCTTGTAGCGGTCGGTGGCGTAACCGAGGAAGCGGGCGCGCTGCTCGTTCTCGCGGATCGCGACCAGCACCGTGCCGACCGGCGAGCGATGGAAGCGCCAGAGCCCGTAGACGACCGCCATGCCGAGGACGGCGACGAGAACGTAGAAATTCGAGGCCTGCTCGAAATCGATGCCGAGGAACAGCGGCCGCTTGATGCCGCCGAGCCCGTCCTCGCCGCCGGTCAGGGCCGTCCAGCGGAAGGCGACGGAATAGGTCATCGCCGCCAGCGCCAGCGTCAGCAGCGAGAAATAGACGCCCTTGCGGCGCAGGATCAGCGCCCCAAACGCAAAGGCGATCAGGCCGACGAACAGCATCGCGAGCAGGATCGGCAGGGCGAACTGGCCGGGCAGCCAGTTGCGCTGGATCAGGCCGGCCGCATAGGCCGCGAGTCCGAACCAGGCGCCATGGCCGAAGGACACCAGTCCCGTCGTGCCGACGAGGATGTTCAGCGCCATGCAGGCGATGGCGAAGACGACGATCTCGGTCGCCGAGGTCGTGCCGAGCCCGATGAGATGCATCAGGAAGGGCAGGGCCAGGAGCCCGGCGGCTGCGATGAGGAGAGGCGCGTGGTCGCGCTGGGTGGCTGTCATCGCATCCTCACTCGAAGCGCTGGATGCGTTCGCCGAACAGGCCGCGCGGCCTGAACAGCAGGACGAGAAGCATCATCAGGTAGATCACGGCGGTCGACCACTGCGTGTAGCCGAGCCCGATGGTGATGCCCTTGACCAACCCGACCATCAACGCCGCCACCACCACGCCCCAGAACGAGCCGAGGCCGCCGATGACGACCACGACGAAGGCGGGTGTGATGATCTCCTGGCCCATGGCCGGATGGATCGAATAGATCGGCGCCAGCAGCACGCCGGCCAGCCCTGCCAGCCCAATGCCGATACCGGCTACCGCGACCATGTAGGGCTGCAGGGAGATGCCGAGCGCGCCGACCATGTCGGGGTTCTGCACGCCCGCCCGCACGACGCGGCCAAAGGCGGTGCGCTGGAGCAGGAACCACAGGCCAAGCACGCATCCCGCGGCAATCAGCAACAGCATCGCCCGGTAGCGCGAATAGATGAAGTCGCCGATGAAGATCTGGCCGCGAAGCGCCGGCGGGATCGAGAAGGAGAGTGGCGGCGCCCCGAAAATCATCCGCAGCGACTGCTCCGCCACCATGGCGAGCCCGAAGGTCAGCAGCAGCGACAGAATTGGATCGGATCTATAGAACCGCTGAAAGAGCCCGCGCTCGATGATGATGCCGATCAGCGCGACCAGCAGGGGCGAGGCCACCATCGCCCCGCCGAAGCCGATATGGGGCGCCAGCACGATCGTGAGATAGGCGCCGATCGCATAGAAGGCGCCATGCGCCAGGTTGACGATGCCGCCCAGCGAAAAGATCAGCGACAGGCCGAGCGCGATCAGGAGGTAATAGACCCCGTCGAGCAGTCCGTTCAGCACCTGCTGGATGAAAAGGGTGAGCAAAGGGGGAGCCTTTGTGGATGCGCGGGGGATGGCGGGACAGGCAGCGCCGTCATGCTCGGGCTTGACCCGAGCATCTCAGGCCGAAGGAGAGCGCCGGGCGGCGTCTTCTTGTCCTGAGATTCTCGGGTCGGCGCTGCGCGCCGCCCGAGAATGACGGATAGGCCTCAACTCATCTTGCAGACCGCCTCGTCGCCGCTGGTGGCGATGACCTCCATGTCCTCGCTCGGGCCAGGCACCGGCGGCGACGAGGTGAACAGGTCCCACTGGTTCTTGACCTGCGCTGCGGGCAGGGCGGTGATCGTGTACATCTCGCTGATGAGCTGGTGGTCGGAAGCGCGGAAATAGCCCTCGCGGCCCTTGAGCACGTCGAACTTCGCGCCCTTCTCCCAATGCGCCAGGATCTTGGCGGTCTCGGTCGATTTCAGCTCGTTCATCGACTGCGCCATGATCTTCACGGCCATGTAGTCGCCCCAGGCCTGGTTTTCGGGGGGCTTGCCGTATTTCTTGGTGAAGGCTGCCACGAAGGCCTTGGTGCCGGGGGTGTCGATCAGGTGGTGCCAGACGCAGGGCCAGATGCCGCCGAAATTGTCCTTGCCGGCGGCCCAGGCCAGTGCCGTGTCGAAGCCGAAGCCTGCGACCGGGAAGGTCAGGCCGAACTCCGAATACTGCTTGAGGAAGTTGGTGATCTGGTTGCCGGCGAGGTTCGAGATCACGAGGTCGGGCTTGGCGGCGCGGATTTCGAGCAGCAGCGCCGAGAAATCGGTCGCGTCGGTCGGCACCAGCTTGTCGGCGGCAAACTGGCCGCCATTGGCTTCCATGAAGCGCTTCGCGACCTTGCTCAAATCATGCCCGAAGGCGTAGTCGGCCGTCAGCGAGAACCACTTCTTGCCCTTGACCAAGCCCTGCGCCATCAGCGAACGGCCGGTGCTTTTCACATACATCGAGTTCTGGTGCTCGACATGGAACATGTAGCGGTTGCAACTCTCACCGCGCAGAGCGTCCGAATTGCCGCCGGTGTTGACGAACAGCGTCTTGTTGCGCGCCGCGACCTGCGAGATCGTCAGGCAGGAGGCCGAGGAAATCTCGCCGAGGATGCAGGCGACCTTGTCGCGCTCGATCATACGCTCGGCCTTGGTCGAGGCGGTCTGCGGATTGACCGAATCCTCCTTCAGCGCTTCGAGCTTGCGGCCGTTGACCCCGCCGGCCGTATTGATCTCCTCGACCGCGAGATCGACTGCCATCACGCCATATTCGCCCAGCGGGCCGAGGAAGCCGGTCCGCGGCGTCAAATGGCCGAAGCGGATCGCGTCTTGCGTCTGCGCCAGGATCAGCGAGGGACTTGCGATGAGCCCGGTCGTGGCACCGGCACCGAGCCCGACGAGCGCCTGCCGGCGCGAGAGTCGGGTCGTCTTCAACAGGTCTGACATGGACGTTCCTCCCAGAACGAGTGCCGCGCCGTTTCCGCGTCGGCTGATTGTGGTCTGCGGTCTGAAGCCGCTTGTCGTGATCTGTGATCACAGTTAGGTTGGCAGACATGATCGCCCCTGTCCAGCCCTTGCCGGCAGCCTTCGAGAAGCCCGCCGTCGCAGCGGACCATGACGGCTCGGCCCTCGACGAGATTGGTGCGCTTCAGCGCGAGACGCTCGGCGAACGGGTTACCGGCGAGCTGCGGGCCCTGCTGGTGGCGGGCCGTCTCGCGCCGGGCGAGAAGCTCTCGCTGCGCCGCGTGGCCGAGGCGCTGGGCGTCTCGATGATGCCGGTGCGGGAGGCCGTCAGCCGACTCGCCGCCGACCGTGCGCTCGAGGTGCTGCCGGGCAGGGCGGTGCGCGTCCCCGTGCTCTCGCTGGAGCAGTTCCGCGAGTTGACCCGGCTGCGGCTGGTCGTCGAGGGCTTTGCCGCCGAAGAGGCAGCGCGCAAGGCGACGCCTCAGGATGTCGCGCGGATCGCCGCCCATGACGCGGCCTTCCGCAAGGCGGCGAGTGCCGATCCGCCTGACAGCGCCGGGGCGGTGGCGGCTAATCGCGACCTGCATTTTGCGCTTTATGAGGCCGCCGGCATGCCGAGCCTGATCGAGATGATCGAGCGGCTTTGGCTCAAGGCCGGTCCAATTCTCAATCTCGACATGCGTCACGAGCCGCGCCGCCTAGAGGGCGGCAGTGCCATGCAGGCGCATGGACGCCTGCTGGAAGCCTTGCGACGACAGGACGCCGCCGCCGCGCGCGCCGCGCTCGAAGACGACATCACGGCAGCGGCCGCGCATATCGAGGATACGGGCCAGCTCAGCGCCTGAAGATAATCGCGACAGGGAGACGTCAGGATGGATTTGCAGATCAAGGGCTTGCGCGTGCTGGTGACGGCCGGCGCCAACGGCATCGGCCGCGCCACGGCGCGCGCCTTCGCGGCGGAGGGGGCGAAGGTCCATATCTGCGACGTCGACCGCGCCGCGCTGGCGGAGATGGCGCAAAGCGATCCGGCGATGACTCAGTCGGTCTGCGACGTCTCCGATCGTGCCGCGGTCGGCCGCTTGATAGACGAAGCGCTAGCCGCCCTTGGCGGGCTCGATTGCCTGGTCAACAATGCCGGCATCGCCGGCCCGACCGGACGCGTCGACGAGATCGATCCGGCCGACTGGGATTCCTGCGTCGCCATCGACCTGACCGGGCAGTTCAACTGCGCGCGGCTTGCCGTGCAGCATCTCAAGCAGTCGCAGAACGCCTCGATCATCAATCTGTCGAGCCAGGCCGGCAAGCACGGCTTTCCGCTGCGCTCGCCCTATGCGGCAGCAAAATGGGGCGTGATCGGCTTCACCAAGGCGCTTTCGGCCGAACTCGGCGAATTTGGCATCCGTGCCAACGCGATCTGCCCCGGCCTCGTCGAGGGGCCGCGCATCCAGAGCGTCATCGCCAACAAGGCGCGCAGCTTCAACGTCTCGCATGAGGAGATGACGGCGCGCCTGTTCGCCGGCGTCTCGATCAAGCAGTTCGTCGATCCAGCCGACATCGCCAGGCAGATCGTCTTCCTCGCCTCGCCCTTCGCCAAGACGATCTCGGGCCAGGAGATCTCGGTCTGCGGCGACACGCGCATGCTGGCGTGAGATAATTCAGCCCTCATCCTGAGGAGCCGCGCAGCGGCGTCTCGAAGGATGCTTCAGGAGGCTCTGGAGACCACTGGACCATCCTTCGAGACGCGATCCTAGCGGATCGCTCCTCAGGATGAGGGCTCAAGGGAATGTCCGAAGTCCATCAGTCAATCCGGCTCAGGCCAGACCATCGGCGGCGACAACCTCGCGCCGTGCCAGCGCCGGGCCATCGACCCTTGGCACGGCCGAAAGCAGCTTGATCGTATAGGGATGGCTGGGCGCGTTCATGATCTGCTCGGCCGGGCCGATCTCGACCATCTTGCCGTGATGCATCACGGCGACCCGGTCGGCGAGATGCGCGACCACCGAGATATCGTGCGAGATGAAGAGATAGGCGACGCCGAGCCGGTCGCGCAGATCGGCGAGCAGGTTGACGATCGCCGCCTGCACGGAGACGTCGAGCGCCGAGACCGGCTCGTCGCAGACGATGAATTTCGGCTGCGTCGCCAGCGCGCGGGCGATGCCGACGCGCTGCTTCTCGCCGCCGCTCATCTGGTGAGCGTAGCGGTCGGCGTAATGGGCTGGCAGGCGGACCAGGTCGAGCAGGGCATCGACCTGCGCGGGGATCTCGGCCTTGGGCGACAGCCCGAAGCGCGCGATCGGCCGTCCGAGCAGCTCGCGGATGGTCTTGCGCGGGTTGAGCGAAGAATCCGGGTTCTGGAAGACGATCTGCGCCGTGCGCCGCATCGCCTCCAGCGCGCTTTGCGGCTTGTCCGAGACGGTCTCACCGGCGATGCGGATCAAGCCGGAATCGGCCTCGATTAGCCGCAGGATGGTCCGCCCGAGCGTGGTTTTGCCCGAGCCGGATTCCCCAACCAGACCGACGACCTCTCCTGGCGCGACCGTCAGCGAGATCGCGTCGACCGGCGTGATGCTGACCGCGTCCCGCACCGGACGCCAGCCCTCCCAGCGCAGTGCACCCCGGCTGAGCACGAAGCTCTTGGTCAGGTCCTCGACTTCGACGACGGGTTCAGACGCGGAGCGGTCGGCCGTCGCGGCGACGACCGCCTCCTCCTGCACAGGCCATGACGTGTCGCGCAGCGCCGCCGCCGAACTGCAGCGGACCATCCGATCGCCCACCGCAAGCAGGCTCTGCGGATTGACGCTGTCATCAGTTGCGAACGGGCAGCGCGGCGCGAAGCGGCAGCCGGTGGGCGGATTGCGCAGATCGGGCAGGCGCCCGGAGATCGCGGCGAGCCGGCCCATCCTGCGGCCGATGCGCGGAATCGCGGCCAGCAGCCCCTTGGTATAGGGGTGCACCGGGCGCTGCAGCACCTCCTCCGTCGCACCCTGTTCGACGATCTGCCCGGCGTAGAGCACCGCGACCTCGTCGGCGATCCGCCGGACCACGCCGAGATTATGGCTGATGAACACCATCGTCAGCCCGCGCCGGACCCTGAGATCCTCGAGCAAATCGAGGATCTGCGCCTCGATGGTGACGTCGAGCGCCGTCGTCGGCTCATCGAGGATCAGGAGTTCGGGCTCGGAGGCGAGCGCACCCGCGATCAGCGCGCGCTGGCGCATGCCGCCCGACAATTCATGCGGATAGGCCTTGGCGACGGCCTCCGGCTTGACGATGCCGACCTCGTCGAGCAGTTCGATCGCCCGCGTGAAGGCGCGCTCCGGCGTATATCCGCGATGATGGACAAGACCCTCGCCGACCTGGTCGCCGATCCGCAACGACGGGTTCAGCACCGAGAACGGGTCCTGGAAGACGAGGCCGATGCGCGAGCCGCGCAATTGCCGGCGCGCCTCGGCGTTCATGGTCAGGATGTCGGCGCCGTCGAACAGGATGCGCCCCGACGGCACCATCGCCTCGGCCGGCAGCAGCCCCATGGCGGCGAGCGCGATCGTGCTCTTGCCGGAACCGGATTCGCCGACGAGCGCCAGCGTCGAGCCCTTGCGCGCCTTCAAGCTGACCGAGGACAGGGCCTCGATCTCGCCGCCGGCGGTTCGGTAGCGGACCGTGAGGTCGTCGATCGCGAGCATGGCTTTCAAGCCTTTCCCAGCCGCGCCTTGAGGCGCGGATCGAGCCGTTCGCGGGCGCCGTCGCCCAGCAGGTTGATGCCGATGACGAGCAGGCACATGGCAAAGCCCGGCGCGAGCGCGATCCAGGGCGCGCGGTCGAGGAAGGAGCGCGCCTCGGAGATCATCAGCCCCCAGTCGGAGCTCGGCGGCTGCGCGCCGAGGCCGAGGAAGGACAAAGCCGAGCCGAGCAGGATGGCATAGGTGACGCGCAGGCTGGCCTCGACGATCAGCGGCGGCCAGGCATTGGGCAGGATCTCGCGGAACAGAATGTAGGAGGTGCTTTCGGCGCGCGCCTTCGCCGCCTGGATGAACTCCTCATTGGCGAGCGTCAGCGTGACGCTGCGCGCCAGACGGGCGATCGGCGGGATGTAGACGAAGCCGACGGCGAGTGCCGTCTTCCACAGCGCCGGCGGCGTCACGGCCAGCACCAGCAGGCCGAGCATGATCGGCGGGATCGCCATCAGCACATCGGCCAGCCGCATCAGCGCCTCGTCGATCCAGCCGCGGAAATAGCCGGCGGCCAGCCCCATCGGCACGCCGATGGCGAGGCTGAACAGCGTCGCGGCGACGCCCATGCCGATCGAGAGCCGCGCGCCCATCAGCAGCCGGCTGAGCACGTCGCGGCCATATTCGTCGGTGCCGAGCCAGTAGGTCGCGTTGGGCGCCAGGAAGCGGGTGCGCATCGAGATCGTGTCCCAGGGATGCGGCGCGATCCAGGGCGCGAGCAGGCCGAGCAGCAGGATGGTGCCGGTGATGGCGAGCCCCGCCTTGAGCTGGAGCGGCATCGGCTTGCGCGGCGGCCTTGCGGGAGCGGAGGTGGGCTCAGGCGACATTGCGACCGAACCTGATCTTGGGGTTGAAGCGGGCATAGAGCAAATCTGCCAGCAGGTTGGCGAGCGCGTAGATCGCCGCCACCACGAGGATCGCCGCCTGCAACGTCGGCAGGTCGCGGTTCTGGATCGAGAACACGACGAGGCGCCCCAGCCCCGGATAGGCGAAGACGGTCTCGATCACGACGATGCCGCCCATCAGCCGGCCGAAATCCAGCGCCAGCACCGTGATCGTCGGCAGCAGCGCGTTGCGCAGGGCGTGGTGCAGGACGATGACGCGCTCGGGCAGGCCCTTGGCGCGGGCGGCGGTGATGTAGGGGCTCTGCATCACCTCGATCATGCTGGAGCGCGTCAGGCGCGAGACATGGGCGAGATGGCCGAAGACCAGCGTCAGCGTCGGCGCGATCAGGTGCTTGGCCCATTCCCAGACGCCGGCCGAGATCGGCTCATAGCCCGAGGCTGGCAGCCAGCCGAGCCAGGCGGCGAAGACGATGATGACGACGATCGCCCAGAAGAACTCGGGCACGGCGATGCCGAGATAGGTCGCGACCGAAATGCTGTGGTCGAGCGGCCGGCCATGGCGCAGCGCGGCGGCGATCCCTAAGCCCACGCCGATCAGCGCGATCAGCACGAAGGAGACGCCGGTCAGCATCAGCGAGCGCTGGATCGCCTCCAGCAGCATCGGCCCGACGGGGCGGTTCATCAGGGTGGATTCACCGAGATTGCCGGTGATGAAACCGCCGGCCCAGCGCAGATATTGCTGCCAGACCGGGTCGGTCAGGCCGAGCTTGAGCTCAAGCGCATGCACCTGCTCGGGCGTCGCGAACGACCCCAGGATCAGATAGGCGACGTTGGCAGGCAGAAGCGTGGTGACGCCGAAGACCAGCATCGACACCGCCACGAGGACGAGCACGACGAAGACGAGGCGCCTTGCGATATAAGCGGCCATCGGTGCCGGGTTCCCCTGTCGAGAGAGCGTGTGCCGCCTGTGTCCGCCCTGCTACGCGAGCAGGGCGGACGCGTGGCATCAGGGCTTGAGCGAGACGCTCTTCAGTTCGAGCCACTGCATCGGGGTCGACTTGAAGCCCTCGACCTTCTTGCTGACGCCGTTCACATGGGCGGCCGAGTAGGCGATGATTCCCGGCACGGTCTCCTCGACCAGTGCCTGGAACTTCTCGAAGATCGCCTTGCGGGCGGCCTCGTCGTTGGTCTTGCGGGCGTCGTCGAGAAGCTGGTCGACGCGGGCGTCCTTGTAGAGCCAGAGCTGCTTGTTCCAGCTGCCGCTCGAATGGTAAAATGGGTAGATCGCCGTATCGATCGTCGGCCGGGCGAAGTAGCCGTCGACATACATCTGCGCCTTGCCTGCGACATTCGCCGAATAGGAGGCGAAGGGCACCCGCTCGACATTGATGCGGATGCCAGCGGCCTTGGCCATGTCGCGGATCGCGACGCCGACGCGCACGCGCTGCTCGCGCTCCTGGGGAACCTGCATCGGCACGTCGAAGCCGTTGGGGAAGCCGGCCTCGGCCAGCAGCTTCTTGGCCTGCGCGATGTCAGGCGGGGCGAATTTCAGCGCCTTGTTGAAATAGGGGTGGCTGGGAGGGATCGGACTGAAGGTCGGGTCGCCCTGGCCAAACAGCGCCAGCTCGACGATCGCTTCCTTGTCGATCGTGAGGGCCAGCGCCTTGCGCACGCGCACATCATTGAAGGGCGGCCGGTCGTTGTTCAGGATGACGCCGTCCCAGGTCGGGGTCGAGACGCTGTCGGCGCGCGCGGTGGCGCTGGTCTTGAGCTTGTCGACCGACTCGTAGGGCATGCTCCAGACGATATCGATCGCGCCGGATTCGAGCGCGGCGATGCGCGCCGATGATTCCGGCACGATGCGCAGCGTCACGCCGTCGAGCTTGGGCAAGCCGGCCTCGAAATAATCGGGGTTCTTGACCAGCTCGAGCCGGTCGCCGGGCGACCAGGATTTGAACATGAACGGCCCCGTGCCGATCGGCTGCGTCGAGAGTTCGGCGAGCTTGTCCTTGGGCACGATGCGCAGATTGCGGTCGGCGAAGATGTCGGCGAAGCCGGCATAAGGGATGTTGAGGTCGAACTTGACCGTCATCGGGTCGGTCGCGGCGACGCCCTCGACCATCGACAGGCTGGTGCGGGAGCGCGAGCCCGTGGCCGGGTCGAGAATGCGCTTCATGGTGGCGACGACGTCGTCGGCGTCCATCACCCGGCCATGGTGGAACTTGACGCCGGAGCGCAGTTTGAAGGTCCAGGTCTTGAGGTCGGCGGAGGCCGTCCAGCTCTCGGCGAGGTCGGGCTTCACCGTCATGTCGGCGTCGATGCGCGACAGGCCGTTGAAGACGAGGTGGACGTAGACGTACTCGTCGCCGATCGTGGTCTTGGCCGGGTCGAGCTGGCTCAGCGTCGTGCCGAGCGCGACGCGGACGGTGCCTTGTGCGGCGGCGGGCGAGACCGAAATTGCGGTCGAGAGGCCGATTGTGACGGCCAGTGTGGATAAAAGTCGTCGCATGGATATCCCCTCGTTTTTTGGTTGATCAGTAGTCGGCCTGCCGGTTCGCAATCGCCGTGTCCGGGTCTATCGCCCGTGTGACATAGGGCTCCGCCACCGGCTCGTATTCGCGCCAGAGCCGGGCGAGCGTGGCGATCGGGTCTGGATCGCTGTCGACGCGCAGATCGACATAAGGGAAGGCCTGCTCATGGGCGACGATGAGCGCGGTCGAGACCAGCGGCTTGAACTCGCCGCCCGCCTCGTCGCCGGCCTTGAGCGCCGCGATCAGGCGCGCCGCCAAAGGTGCCGCAGGATCGGCCTCGAAGGCCCGCGCCATCGCGGCCGGCACCTCTTTGGAACGCACGATGTTGGCCAGCGCCACGCAGTCGCGGCCGTGAACCTCGGCGAATTCCGGCTTGATGCTGGCGCCGCCGAAGCTGGCGGTGCGCCCGGCCTTGTCGATCACGCCAAGCTGGCGCCAGTCGCTGCGCGGCGTCGTGGCCGCCGCTGCGTCCAGTGCCTGCTGGGCGCTGTAGCCGCGCCGGAGCAGGTCCAGCATCAGCGGGCCGAGCCGAGGGTCAGTCATGTGCTGGGTCAGCGCGGCGCCGACGCCGGCTGCGGCATGCTGGCAGCGCGAGCCGACTGCGATCGACGAGGTCGTCACCACGGCGCCCAGCATGCCGGTTCGGGCGCAGCGCCCTGCCAGAGAAAACGTCATCGAGAGCCTGCCTTGATCGCGACGATGTCGACTTCCATCAGCAATTCGGGGCTGGCGAGGCCCTTCATGATGACGGTGGTGAAGGCGCAGGCGTTGTCGCCCAGACGCTGACGAACGACCGCGTTGACCTCGGCCAGATAGGCCCGGTCGGTGACATAGACGGTCGCCTTGGCGACATCGGACAGCGCCGCGCCGGCTTCCGCCAGCAAGGTCTCGACATTCTCCATCGCCTGCTCGGCCTGCACCCGGGCGTCACTGAGGCCATAGAGCACCTCGTCGAGCCCCATACCGGTCTGGCCGCGCAGGGTGATGCGATCGCCCGAGACCACGGCCATGCAGAACTCGCAATCGAGCGGCTGCTGCTCCGTGCCGTAGCGCGCCGCGCTGGAATGATAGGTTCGCAGGCGCTGATGCGGCTTGCCGTCCTGCTTGCGCACGACCGTGACGTCGATCTCGAACAGGATGTCGCCGCGCGCAAAGCCGGTGGTGACGATGCCCGTCGAGACCGGGCGGATGCCGGCGAGGTGCTTGCCGATCATCGGATAGACCGCCGGCCGATAGGCGCGGTCGGAGATGTAGACCGTGATCTTGCAGATATCCTCGACCGATGCGCCGGCCTCCTCAAGTAGCGTCTTCAGATTGGCCATGCCGAGATCGGCCTGGGCGGCGGCGTCCGCGACGCCGCGTCCTTTGGCCTTGATGCCGGTATGATCGAGGCCGGCGCCGGTCTGGCCACGCAGGAAGAACTCCTCGTCGGTGGCAAGCACCATCGCGCCCTGCCAGGGAAAGCCCTGACCGTGCCAGCTCTCGAAAGTGTAGGGCCGGGTATGGCGCGGCGGTGCGCTGGGGATCGCGGCCTCGGCATCGATCTGGACGATCAGTTCCGGCAGCGCCAGCCCCGCCACCACGAGGCCGGTGCTCACGGCACGAACCTCGGGCAGGCGCTGAGCGATCACGGCATAGACGGCGGCGCGGTAGTCGCGGTCGACGATGCAGGTGGTGAGCTTGGTCAGGCTGGCAAGCGAACCGCCGGCTGCGGTCAGCGCGGCTTCGAACTGGTCGAGCGCGGCATGGGTCTGGGCCGTGGCGTCGCCGACGCCCGCGATGCTGCCGTCGGGCTTCAGTGCGGATGCACCGCTGAGGAAGACGCGCTCGCCGGCGCGAACGGCGCCCGCGATCGGCATGTCGGCGATGCCCGGAAGGGCGGAAGAGGCGACGGCAAGGCGTTTCAACTCAGTCTCCGCAGGTCGCGCCTCGGACGTCAGGCGAGGAGGCGCTTCAGGCCAGGTCTCCGATGCAAGAACGGCACCTGCCGGCCGAAAGAGTGGCCATGGGCGGGGAGCATCGACGATACGATCGAAAGGCTAGGCCAGAACCCGGCCGGTGATCGAATTAAAATCCAGCCGCCATTATTCAGGCGGCTTATAGGCTTCCGGTTTCGAATGAGCGGGGCCGCGCTCAGCGCGTCCCGTCAGCGACTCCGATGTTGTCTGCGACCCAAACTGCCATGACGGCAGCGGCATCCATGAAGTCGTCGATCTCCATCGCTTCCTTCGGGTTGTGGCTGCCATGCTCGTTGCGCACGAACAGCATGGCGACGGGTACGCCGGCGGCCGCGAAAGCGGCGGAATCATGCGAGGCCGGGCTGCCGAGCGGCATGGAGCGGATGCCGAGGCGATCGGAGGCGTCCGTCAGCGCGGTCTTGATGCCGGCATCGACCGGCCCAACGGCGGCAGAGGCGCGCTGACCGAGTTCGAACCTGACATTGCGCTGCGCCTCGATCCTGCCGATCGCCTGGTGCATCTGCGCCTCCAGCCCGGCCAGCACCGCCTCGTCATAAGCGCGTACGTCCAGGCTGAAATGGAACTCGCCCGGCACCGTCGTCAGCCCATGCATCTCGGCGTCGGTATGGAACCGGCCGAAGGTGATGGCGATCTGCGTGCCTGCCGCCTCCTGCGCGGCCCAGATCTCGTCCATGGCGTGGGCGAGCGCCATGCCGGCCATCGCCGCATCGCGGCGGAAGCGGCGCGGCGTGCCGACATGGTCGTGCCGCCCGACGATGCGGGCGTCCGGGTAGCGGAAATTACCGGGAATGCCGGTGCAGATGGCGATCGGAAAGCCGGCCTCGAACAGGCTCGGCGCCTGCTCGATATGGACCTCGAGAAAGGCGCGGACCTGCCTGGGGTCGAGCGCGCGAACGCCCCGGCGCAAGGCTTCGGGATCGCCGCCGCAATCGCGCATATGGTCGGCCAGGCTGCGCCCGGTGTCGATGCGGGTCGCCTCCAGCGCTCCCTCGGGAAGCGTGCCGAGCGCCGAGCGGCTGCCGATATAGGAGACCTGGAACCAGACGCTCTCCTCGGCCCGAACGCCCATCACGGTGACGTCGCAACGCGGCTGCAAGCCGAGTTCGCGCAAGGCCGCGATCGTCACGAGGCCGGCGATCACGCCGGCCGCGCCGTCGAAATTGCCGCCATGGGGCACACTGTCGAGATGCGAGCCCATCAGGATCGCCGGCGCGGCGGCATCCGCCCCGCGCCAGGTCGCATAGGTGTTCGCAGCGGCATCCGTCCTGACCGCGAGGCCTGCGGCGGTGGCCGCTTCCACCATCACGGCGTGGCCGAAATTTTCGCCGGCACCATAGGTGTCGCGCATGATGCCGGGGTTGCCCTGGCTGCCCGCCGCCAGCGTCGAAAACAGCCGCTCGACCATGCCGCGCTGGGCGGCCACGGCGGCGCGGATCGCCTCGGGCGTCGGGATGACATCCGCGACATTATGCGGTCGGCTCGAAGCGGCGCTCATGAGGCGCACGTCTCGCTGTCGCGAGCCCTGCGGGAATGGGTCGTCGGCGTCATGCGGGGGCCGTTCCTCATCGGTCTCTCGTCGTTGTCGTTGCCTCGATCAGCCGCGCTTCAGGTTCCAGAACACCGGCGTGCCGCTCATCATGCCGGAGAGATCGCTGCGGAACAGCGTCGGCTGCTTGTACTGGCCGATCGGGTAGTAGGGCACCTCGTCGAAGGCGGTCGCCTGGATCTCGTCGCAGAGGCGCTTCTGCGTCGCGAGATCGCCTGTCGCCAGCCATTGCGTGCGCAGCGCCTCGATCTTCGGGCTCTGCACCCAGCCAGGGAAGGTGCCGTCGCCGCGCAGCGTCGAATGCACCAGCGGGTTGAGCCAGTCGATGCCCTGCCAGTTGCCGACAAAGGCGTTCCAGCCGCCCTGGTCGGCCGGGCCCTTGTTGGTCCGGCGCTTGAGGACGGAGCCGAAATCCAGCGCGGTGTATTCGACATTCATGCCCGCGAGCTTCATCACGTCGGCCGCGATGTCGCCGAGCGGCTTCTGGGCGAGCGAATCCGCCGGCACGAGCAGCACGACCTTCTCGCCGGCATAGCCGGCGGCCTTCAGCTCGCGCTTGACCTTGTCGTAGTCACGCGGGCCGCGGAAGATGTCGAGCCCGGCCTCGCTGCCCATCGGCGTGCCCGGCGTGAAATAGCCGAGCGGGCTGTGGCGGAAGGCCGGATCATCGCCGGCCACCGCGATCATGAAGGCCTCCTGGTCGATCGCGCCGAGCATGGCGCGGCGGATCGCCGGATTGTTGAACGGCGGCAGCAGATGGTTGACCCGCATCTGGCAGGTAAAGCCGAGCGGATCGAGCACCGCCGTCTTCACCGATGTGTTGCGCGCGATCAGCGGCAGCAGGTCATGCGGCATCGCCTCCTGCCAGTCCTGCTCGCCGGCCTGCACGGCGGAGGTGCCGGTGGCAGCGTCCGGCATCGTCGTCCACTCGACGCGGTCGAAATTCACGATCTTGGGCCCCGAGGTCCAGTCCGGCGTGCCGCCATCGCGCGGCTTATAGCGCTCGAAGCGCTCATAGACATTGCGGGCGCCCGGCACCCGCTCATCGGCCTTGTAGCGGAACGGGCCCGAGCCGATCACCTCGGGGATGACCTTGAAGGGATCGGTGTTGGCGAGCCGCTCCGGCATCATGAAGGCGACCGGGGCCGAGACCTTGCCGAGCGCGTAGGGCAGGTAAGGGAAGGGCGCCTTCAGGCGAAAACGAATGGTACGGTCGTCGGGCGCCGAAAGCTCGTCGGTCGCCTGCATCAGGGCATCGCCGGCAGCATCCCGCTTGGCCCAGCGCCGGATGCTGGCGACGCAGTCGCGCGCCGTGACCTTCTCGCCGTCATGCCACAGCAGACCGTCGCGCAGGGTCAGGTTCCAGAGCTTGCCGTCGTTCTCGACGCTGTGGCCCTCGACCATCTGGGGCGAGATCTCGAGCTTCGTGTTCATGCCGTAGAGCGTGTCGAATACCATGAAGCCATGGGTGCGAGAGACCTGCGCGGTGGCGTAGATCGGGTCGGGGAAGGCGAGGTCGATCACCGGCACGAAGCGCAGCGTCGTAGCCGTGGCGGCACGCACCAGTGCTGGGCGCGAGATCAGCGCAGCGGCGGTTCCAGCGAGCAGATGGCGACGATTCAGCATGATGGGGCCCCGGCGGCGCCAGCGGCCGCATCGTCAGGTTTCGACGCCGCCGACACTGGGTCAGCCCTGGGGCACAAGGCAATGCACTGCCTTATGAAGAATCCGGGGGTGGCATTCGCGCAGCGAATACTCAGGGTATCAGGACAGGCGGGACACTGTTTCGCTGGCGATAATCCGGACCTCGCGCAGGAACGCCTCGGCGGCGCGCGACAAGGGCCGCTTGCGCGAGCGCACCACGGAGGCCGACACCGGCGAGGCCGGCTCGAACCGCCTGATCGCGAGGTTCTTCGCCGAGAGCGGCGAGAGCGGGTCGACCACCGCGACGCCGACGCCGGTCTCGGCGAGGATGCAGGCGGTGTTGCAGTAGCGCACCTCGACCGCCGAGCGGAACGGCACGCCGACCTCGGCGAAGGCCTGCCGTACAATCGTGCCCATCTTGGTGCCGCGCTCCAGCGCGATGAAGGCGGTCGATCGCAGGTCGTCGGGGGTGATCGTCTCCCTGGCGGCGAGGGGATGATCCGGCTGCATCACGCAGACCATCCGCTCGGTGAAGAAGGACTCGCCTTCCAGCCCGCGATAGTCGTTCAGGCCGAGCACGAAGCCGAGTTCGGCTAGGCCGTTGTCGACGCTTTCGATGACGTTCTCGAAGCGGCGGATGTCGAAGGAGACCCGGGTGTTGGGGCTCTTGGCCAGGAAATTCCGCAGGGCGATCGGAATGACGCTGTAGCCGAGTGGCGGCGTCGCGATGATGCGGACATGCCCGGTGCGGTTTTCCTTCAGATCCTGCACCTTGGCCTCGAAAGCCGCGTGCATGTTGAAGATCGGATCGGAGTCGAGGCAGAGCTCACGCGCCTCCGCCGTTGGGAACAGCCGGTTGTTGACCCGCTCGAACAGCGGGAAGCCGATCTGGCTCTCGAGATGCTTGATCGCATTGCTGACGGCGGGTTGTGACAGGCCCAGCTCATGGGCCGCCCGCACCGTGGTCTCGCAGCGGACGACTGCTCGCAGAAGCTCGATCTGACGCAGGTTCATATTCTGGCTCTGAATAGAGTTGGCTCAACTCTATTTCGCCAGCAAATCATGTGCCAGCGCCACGCCGGGCGCAAGCAGACTATGGAAGGGCGCCGCCCGGCGAGAAGCTGTGCCGGTCAGGCATCGAGGAACGGCATCTCGCCCTTCGGCGGGGCGATGTCGCCATTGGCCGCGAGCATCCGGCGCCAGACCGCTTCCGTCACCGCCTGCGCCTCGGCCAGCAAAGCCGGTTCGTCGATCGTCAGCACCTTGCGGTCGCGCATCACGAACTCGCCGTCGACGATGACGGACTGGACGATGCCGGGATGGGCATAGTTCACGATGTTAGAGGTCAGCCGCAGGATCGGGCGCATCGCCGGCTGGTTGAGGTCGAGCAGGGTGATGTCGGCCTTCTTGCCGACCTCGATCGTGCCGATCTCGGATTGCGCCCCGACGGTCAGCGCGCCGTTGCGGGTGACCATGTCGAGCACGCCCTGCGGCTGCGGATCGAGCCCGCCCTCCTGTGCGCGTCCATATCCGGCGCGATGCACGATCATACCGATCTTCATCGCCTGGAACATGTCCTCGGTCATGTTGTCGGTGCCGAGCGCGATATTGACGCCGGCATCCCGGATCGGGCCGATCAGAACACGATGTGGCCCCTTGCGCGAGGAGGGCGCCGGATTGTGCGCCATGTGGACGCCGCGCTCGGCCAGCAGCGCGATGTCGTCCTTCGTGCAGAAGGTCCAATGCGCGCAGGTCAGGTCGGGACCGAGGAAGCCTTCGCGGTCGAGATAGCCGGCCGGCGTCAGGCCATGGGCGGCCTTCACCGCCGCGATCTCGCCGGTGCTCTGGGCGAGATGGCAGGTCCGGGTCAGGCCATGGCGCTGCGCCAGTTCCATGATCTTTCCGAGCATCGAAGGCGAGCAATTGTCGGGAGCATGCGCCGCGACCTGGCAGCTGACCCGGCCGTCGCGCGCGCCATGCCAGGTCTCGATCAGCTCCTGCGTGCGCTCGAGGAAGATGCGCCCGAAGGCCTCGTCGATGCCGTATTCGCCGAAGCGGATCTTGCGCGTGTCAATGTCGGCGCAGCTTTCCGAGAGCCATAGTCGCACGCCGGTATCGGCCATCGCGCCGGCATAGGAGGGAACATGACGGAAGGGGTCGACCAGCGTCGTCGTGCCGCTGCGGATCGCCTCCAGGCAGCCGAGCGCGGCCATCACCGCGCGCTCATGGTCGCTCATCGTGTAGGAGACCGGCGACATGTAGCGATAGATGATCTCGCCATCCCAGTCCTCGACCGTGCCGCGCAGCGCCGTCAGGACGGTATGGGTATGGGCGTTGATGAAGCCGGGCAGGACGGCAACGCCGCGCCCGTCAATGCGCTCATGGCCGGGATAGTCCTGCTCCAGCGTCGCGGCGCCGCCGATGGCGGCGATCCGGTTGCCCGAGATGGCGATGGTGGTGTCATCCAGGATGCGGCGCTCGTCGTCGCAGGTGACGATCGTCGCGCCGGTGATCAGCAGGTCCATGGTTCTCGTCGCTCGCTCGGTTCCGGGATGACGGCGCCTGCCGCGGTCTAAAGACCTGCAGCCTTCTCATGGGCGAGGTAGTGCTCGGCGATCTCCTTGCCGGTCGCGACCCAGACATCGCCGAAGCCGCGCGCCCGCGCCAGGAAGTCGCGCAGGATGCCGATCCGCATCGGCCGGCCGGTGACCTGGGGGTGCATCACCATGGTGACGAGGCCGCCCCATTCGCGGGTCTGGTCGAGCTCGCCGTTCCAGATCGAGAGCACATGCTCCTTGGGGAACATCGGGCGCGAGCTGTAGCGCTGCGAGAGCCCGTAGAGCCAGTCGTCGAACGACATGTTGACCGGCAGCTCGACCAGCCCCTTCGAGCCGTCGCGCAGCTTGTGGCGATAGGGCCGGATGTCGTCGCGGAAGGACGAGGAATAAACGATGCCGCGCTCGCTGAGATAGCCGAGCAACTGGTCGTAATTTTCGCCCGACGGTGCGCGATAGCCGACGGGCACGACGCCGAGCACGCGCTTGAGCGAGTCCAGCCCCTTGTCGATCTCCTCCTTGTCATCGGCGAATTCGGCAGGGTCGGGCCGCTTGTGCTGGTAGCCGTGATGGCCGACCTCGTGGCCGTCCTTGACGATCGCCTCGCACATCTTCGGATGCACGTCGACGACCCAGCCGGGAATGAAGAAGGTCGCCTTGACCTCGACCGAGCGGAGATATTCGAGGATCTTGGGCACGCCGACACGCTCCTCGTAGCCGCCGAAGGAGAGCGTCACCAGCCGGTCGGTATTGGCGGCGTCGTGCTGCAGCCAGGCGGTCTCGGCATCGACGTCGAAGGCCGGGAAGAGCGCGCAGCGCTTGCCGGCGGGCCAGGGAAATTCGGGCGCCGGATCGGCGGGGTTGGCGATGCGCAGCGGAAAGACGGGGATCATCGCGTGTTCTCGCTTCGGAGCGGAAGCGGCTTCGAAGAATTGGGCCCGCCCGCGGGCTCAACGATAGCAAACAAACGGCCGGCCACGAGGTGGCCGGCCGGGGCAGCGCTATCATTTATTCCGCCGGTCTATTCGCCGCGTTTATAGTGGGCGAGGGAGGCCGGAGGCTGCGTGTCAGGCCTGGATGAAGGCGAGCAGGTCCGGGTTCACGACCTCGGGATGGGTGGAGCACATGCCGTGCGGCAGGCCCTCATAGGTCTTCAGCGTGCCATTCTTCAGAAGCCTGGCGGCCAGCGGCGCCGAGTCGGCGATCGGGACAATCTGGTCGTCCGTGCCATGCATGACCAGAACCGGCACCTCGATCGCCTTCAGGTCTTCGGTGAAGTCCGTCTCCGAGAAGGCCTTGATGCAGTCGTAATGCGCCTTGGCGCCGCCCATCATGCCCTGCCGCCACCAGTTGTCGATGAGGCCCTGCGAGACCTTGGCGCCGTCGCGGTTGAAGCCATAGAACGGCCCGGCCGGCACATCGATGTAGAACTGCGCCCGGTTGGCGACGAGCGCCGAACGGAAGCCGTCGAACACCTCGATCGGCAGGCCGCCGGGGTTCTTGTCCGACTTGACCATGACCGGCGGCACGGCGCCGATCAGCACGGCCTTGGCGACGCGGCCCTTCTCGGCGCGGGCGACATAGTGAGCGACCTCGCCGCCGCCGGTGGAGTGGCCGATATGGACGGCATTCTTCAGGTCGAGCGCGGCGGCGAGTTCGGCGACGTCGGCGGCGTAGGTGTCCATCTCGTTGCCGGTCGCGGTCTGCGACGAGCGGCCATGGCCGCGGCGGTCATGGGCGATCACCCGGAATCCCTTGTCGAGGAAATAGAGCATCTGGTTGTCCCAGTCGTCGGCGCTCAGCGGCCAGCCGTGATGGAAGACGATCGGCTGCGCGGTCTTGGAACCCCAATCCTTGTAGAAGATCTCGGTGCCGTCCTTGGTTGTGATCGTGCTCATCGTCGCGGTCCTCGGCTTGTCCGGGCGGCAGGAGCGCCGCCCTTCGATGTGGACGTTATAGGCTTCCGGCTGCATGGTGCCGCTTGGCGGAACCGACAATGTGCAGCGGTAAAACTGACAAGATGACGACAGGCCCGACCATCATCGCCGAAATCGGCATCATCCTGTACCCCGACGTTCAGCTAGCAGCGGTCTACGGGCTGACGGACCTGTTCCGGATCGCCGGCGAGATGAGTCTGGCCCGGGGCGGTCCTGCCGCGCCGGCGATCCGGGTCAGCCACTGGCGGCAGGCCGATAAAGGCGCCAACATCGAATGCGCCTTCGACAGCCATCCGGGATCATTGCACAATCCGGGCCATCTGATCGCGCCGCCAAGCCTCGTCCTGCCCGGGAAAATGCAGCCGATGGACGGCTTCGCTGCGTGGCTGTCGGCCCGCCATGCGGAGGGGGCGACGCTCTGCTCGGTCTGTGCCGGGGCGTTCGTGCTCGGCGAAACCGGCCTGCTCGGAGGCCGCCCCGCCACGACGCATTGGGCCTTCGCCGAGGCGCTGGCCGAGCGCTTTCCGACCATCCGGGTCGAGACCGACCGCATGGTCATCGACGATGGCGACATCATCACGGCGGGCGGCATCCTGGCCTGGGCCGATCTCGGCCTGACGCTGGTCGAGCGGCTCTTGGGGCCCAGCGTCATGCTGGCGACGGCGCGCTTCCTGCTCGTCGATCCGCCCGGGCGGACGCAGCGCCCCTATGGTGGCTTCGTGCCGCGCCTCGACCATGGCGACGCCGCGATCCTGAAGGTGCAGCACTGGCTCCAGGCGACGGGCGCGAAGGATCATGCGGTGCCGGCGCTGGCGAAGCGGGCAGGGCTGGAGGAGCGCACCTTCCTGCGCCGCTTCCGCAAGGCGACGAGCTTGCGCCCGACCGAGTACGCCCAACAGATCCGCATCGCCAAGGCGCGCGAGGCGCTGGAACTGAGCCGGCGCCCGGTTGCGCAGATCGCCTGGGAGGTCGGCTATGGCGACGCCGCCGCCTTTCGCAAGCTGTTCCAGCGCGTCACCGGCCTGTCGCCGGCCGAGTATCGCAATCGCTTCGGCGTCGCGGCCTGACAAAGCGTCGGCCCGAAAAGTGGAATCCGGTTTTCGGGAAGGCTGACGCGATCTTAGCTTTGATCAGGAGTATTCCGGCCGGCACGGCGTGAACACGTCGAGATTGATCACCGGCTCGTCGCCGACGACCTCGCCCCAATGCTCGACACCGGACGGGATCAGCACGAGCCCGCCGGGGCCGATCAGATGCTCCTCGCCGCCGATGAAGAAGCGGATCGTGCCGCTGATGATATAGGCGATCTGTTCATGGGGATGGCTGTGGGGCTTGGGCTCATGGCCCGGCATCAGCCGGTGCAGCGCCACCGTCGCAGCATTGCCGGAGAAGCCCTTGCGATCGACGCCCGGACGCACCGGCGTCCACGGAATGCTGCTCCAGTCGATCTTGTGAATGTCCATGGCGGATCTCCCGATTCAGGAATGGCGGCCGTCCGGGCGGTCGCTTACTTGGCCGCGCCGAGGATGCCCGACGGCCTGATGAACAGGAACAGCAGCAGCACCGAAAGTGCCGCGACGTTCTTGAGGCCTGCGCCGAAGCCGACGATGGCGAGCGCCTGCAGCAGCCCGAGCAGAAGCCCGCCGAGAAAGGCGCCGAAGGGTCGGCCGAAACCGCCGACGATCGCGGCGATGAAGCCGCTGATCGCGAAGGGCACGCCGACATTGAAGGCGGTGTACTGGGTGGGCGTGATCAGGATGCCGGCGATCGCGCCCAAGGCCGCGCTCAGAGCGAAGGCCAGCGCCAGCATGCGCGAGACCGGAATGCCCTGCAGCGCAGCCGCCTCGCGGTTGATCGAGCAGGCCCGCATCGCCTTGCCGGTCCTGGTGAGGCCGAAGAAAGCGGCGAGCAGTCCGACGATCGCCAGCGAGCCGCCGACGATCCAGATCAGCTGGTAGCCGACGGCGACGGAGCCGAACATCAGCGGCGGCCGGTCGGTGAAGACCGGCAGGGTCTTGGGCTGGTCGCCGACCGCGATCAGGGTCAGCCGCTCGATCACGATCTGGGCGGCGAGCGTCGCCAGGATCATCACGAACATCGTCGCCTTGCGATTCCACAAGGGCCGGACGACGACGCGCTCGATCGCGACGCCGAGCACGGCGACCGCCGCGATCGCGATCAGCGCTGCCACAGGCAGCGGCACGCCGCTCCGCGAAAACAGCACCTGGGTGATCATGCCGCCGAGCATCACGAACGCGCCTTGCGCGAAGTTCACGATGCCGCTGGCGTTGTAGATCACGCAGAAGCCGATGCCGATCAGCCCGTAGACGCAGCCGATGCCGAGCCCGCTGACCAGAACCTGCGGAATATAGGACCAGTCAGCCATGGGCCGCCTCCTGCGTGGCTGCGGGGTCCGGCGACGGCTTGCCGGTGCCGAGATAGGCCGCGATCACGGCCGGGTCGGCACGGACCTCGGCGGGTGTGCCTTGTGCGATCTTGCGGCCGAAATCGACCACGACGACCCGGTCGGCCGTGTTCATCACCAGCGTCATGTCGTGCTCGATGAGGAGCACGCTCGTCCCGTCATCGGCGATGCGGCGGATGATGCGAGACAAGGCCGCCGATTCCTCGGTGTTGAGGCCGGCCGCCGGCTCGTCGAGCAGGATGAGCCGGGGACCGGCCGCCATGGCGCGCGCCAGTTCGAGCATGCGCTGACGGCCATAGGGCAGGCCCGATGCCGGCTCGTCCGCGAAGGCCGAGAGCCCCGCGAAGTCGAGCAGTTCGCGGGCCCTCGCATCGACGGCGGCCTCCTCGCGCCGCGCCGAGGCCGGCCGCAGCAGCGCGGCGAACAGCCCGGCCCTGCCCTGCAGGTGGCAGCCGACCTTGACGTTGTCGAGCACGCTCAGATCCTCGAACAGCTTGACGAGCTGGAAGGTCCGAACCAGCCCGGCAGTGGCGACCTTATGGGCGGGCAAGCCTGTGATGTCCTGCCCTTCGAACAGGATGCGGCCCGCGCTCGGGGGCAGCGCACCCGAGATCAGGTTGAACAGCGTCGTCTTGCCGGCGCCGTTGGGGCCGATCACGGCGGTGACGCCTTCGGCGGGCACCTCGAAAGAGACGTCGTCGACGGCGACCAGCCCGCCGAAGCGGCGCGTCACGCCTTCCAGTTTGAGCCGGCTCATGAGCGGCCTCGCGGGGCAAACAGGCTGGCAAGACCACGCGGCGCGTAGATCAGCAGCAGGATCAGCGCGGCGCCATAAGCCAGGTCCTGATAGTCCTTGAAGGCGCGGAAGGTCTCCGGCAGCAGGCTGACGATCAGCGCCCCAACGAGCGGCCCCGCGACCGTGCCGATGCCGCCGACATAGAGCATCGTGAAGGTGACGATGACCATGTGCAGCCCGAAGACTTCGGGGCTGACATAGCCGACGACATGCACGAAGAGCGAGCCGGCGAGCGCCGCGAAGCCGGCCGAGAGCAGGAAGGCCATCAGCTTGTAGCGGGAGACGTCGATGCCGAGCGCGGTCGCGGCCTCCTCGCTGCCGGCCACCGCCGAAAGTGCGCGGCCGAAGCGCGAGCGACGGATGCGCGCGGCGGCAAAGGCGCAAGCCGCGACGACCAGCGAAAGCATGATGAGCTGGCCGCGATCGGAGGTGACCTCATAGGGGCCGATGCCGAAGGGCGGGATGCCGGAAATGCCCATATAGCCCTGCGTCACCGACTGCCATTCGACGGTGATCTCATAGGTGATCAGGCCGATCGCCAGCGTGCCCATGGCGAGGTAGTGGCCCTTCAGCCGCAGCGTCGGAAAACCGATGATTGCCGCGGCGAGGACGGCGGCGGCGATGCCGAGCGCCATGGCGGGCACAGGCGCCCAGCCATAGGTCGCGGTCAGCACGGCCGAGCCGTAGCCGCCGATCGCGGCGAAGGCGTTCTGGCCGAAGGAGACCTGCGCGGCGAAGCCCATGAACAGGTTCAGGCCCGTCACGAAGACCGCATAGATCAGCGCGAAGGAGACGACCGTTGCGGCATAGCCGCCGACGACCATGGCGTAACCGACGACGACCGCGGCGAAGAGCCAGGGCAGCAGCCCCGCAAGTCGCAGCCCGATCGGGCGCCGTTCAGGCGAAGTAATGCTGGGCGAGATCGTCATGGGATGTGATGTCACGCGGATCGAGTTCGGCGACGATGCGCCCGAGCGAAAGCAGGTAGACGCGATTGGCGAGTTCCAGCGCCAGCGGCGCCTTCTGCTCGATCAGCACGATCGCCAGGCCTTCGCGGTTCAGGAGGCCGAGCGTCTCCAGGATTTCTCCGGTGACGCGCGGCGCGAGGCCGAGCGAGGGCTCGTCCAGCAGCAGGAGCTTTGGCCCTGCCATCAGCGCCCGCCCGAGCGCGAGCATCTGCTGCTCGCCGCCCGACATCGAGCCGGCGGCTTGGCCGAGCCGTTCCTTCAGGCGTGGGAACAGCGTCAGCACACGCTCGCGCCTGCGGTTGAACTCGGCCTTGTCGTGCAGGCGATAGGCGCCGAGTTCGAGATTGTCGGCGACGCTCATCGGGGCGAAGAGACCGCGCCCCTCCGGCACCAGCACGATGCCGCGTGAGGCGACCGCGACGGCGTCGCTGCGTGGCAGGACATCGCCACGGAACCGGACCTCGCCGCTATTGGCCGAGAGCCCCATGATCGCGCGCAGCAGGGTCGATTTGCCGGCGCCGTTGGGGCCGAGCACGGCGACGAGCTCGCCTTCGCCGATCCGGATATCCACGCCATGCAACGCGTGGATATGGCCATAGCGAGCGGACAGCCCGGTCGCGGCCAGGATCGGCGCAGCAGCGCTCGCGTTGGTCTGCGCCGCGACCGGAAGGCTCATTGCACCACCTTGACCTTGCCGGCCGCGATCGTCGCCAGCACAAACGGGTTCTCGGTGATGCCCTGATGCAGGTCGGGCCTGAAGTTGTAGATGCCGGTCGTGCCCTGGAAGCCGGTCACCTCCTCATAGGCGGCGCGGACCTTCTCGCCCTCGAAGGACTTGGCCTTCTCGATCGCCGCGACGGTGAGCATGACGCCGTCCCAGCCGCGCGAGGCCCAGTTCGGGTCGCGATCCCTAAACTTTTCGCGCCAGGGATCAAGGAAGGCCTTGATGCCAGTCTTGAGTGCGCCCTCCGGCAGTGCCTCGTAGACCTGCGATGGCGAGGCGACGAAGAAGAACTTGTCGCCCAGCACCTCGGAGACGGGGCCGAACACGGCCAGATCCTCGAGACTGGTGAGCAGCAGCATGTCGGCGCCGAGCTGCTTGATGTTCTTGGCGGCGGTGAGCGTCGTGCCGCCCAGCCCGATCTTCAGGATCGCGCCCGCGCCGGCCGAGCGGGCCTTGCTGATCTGGACGCTGAGATCGGCATCGTCCTGCTTGTACTGGTCGACCGAGACAACCTCGAGGCCGTATTTGGCGGCGTTTCGCTCGGCCACGCCCTTCTGGAGGTTCGCGTAAGGCGTCGGGTCGTGCAGCACCGCGATCTTGCGGATTTGGGTCTTCTCCTTGAGGTATTCCAGCCGCTTGTCGACCTCGAAGCCGGCGGGCGGCAGCGTGGTGAAGGCCCAGGGCAGATGCTCGGCCTGCTGTGGCAGGATCGAGCACAGCATCATCGGCACCTTGGCGCGCAGCAGCAGGCCGGCGGCAGCGAAATTGCCTGCCGAGACGCAGCCGCTGACGAAGACATCGACCTTGTCCGAGCTCAGCATCTTCCGGTAGACGGTCACGGCTTCTTGCGGCTCGGAGCGGTTGTCCTCGACCACGACCTGGATCTTGCGGCCCATCACCCCACCCTTGGCGTTGACCGCCGCGGCCGCGAGCTCGACGCCGTCGCGCCAGGCGCGGTCGACGGTCGCGGCGTAGCCGGTCAGGCCGGCCGAGACACCGATCTTGTAGGGCTCCTGCGCGCTGGCGGTCTGTCCGCCGGCGATCGCGATACTGGCGGCAAGTCCGGCCGCAAAGAATGTCTGCTTCATCATCTGTCCTCCCGGTTTCCTCTGGTGTGGCTGGTGGCCCCGTCGGGGCCCCGCCTTTTTTTTGGTCTTGTTGCGCAGTCGTCAGGCCGCCGGCTTGCCGTAGCCGCCGCCACCCGGCGTTTCGAGCAGGACGACGTCGCCGGCCTGCATGGTCAGCTTCTTCGCCTCGCTCACCGACTTCCCGTTGACGAGGAAGCGGCCGGGCATGCCGGGGAGACCGCCATCGATGCCGTCGGGGCCGCGCTCGAGCCGGCTCGGCACGGCGTTGAGCAGCCAGGCATGGTCGGTGCGCATATGGAACTGGATGATCTGGCCGTCGCCGCCCTGCATCCGGCCCTTGCCGCCCGAACCCGTCCGCAATTCCTTGCGGTCGAAGACGATCGGCATCGCCGCTTCCAGGATTTCGATCGGTACAGCCGCGACGCCGGTCGGATAGCAGGTCGCGCTCGGGCCCGGCTTGCCGGCGCGCGCGCCCATGCCGCCGGAATAGTTGAACATCGACGAGGTGAAAGGCTCGCCATTGGGCTTGCGGCCCTGAATCTGGATCGTCCAGACCGCCCCTGACCCCTCGGCCAGCACGCGCTCCGGCATGACCTGATGCAGCGCCTTCAGGATCGGCATCGGCACATACATGCCCACGACATGGCGCGCATTCACGGGCGCCGGATAGGCGCAGTTGATGATCGAGCCCACGGGAGCGCGCACCTCGATCGGCGCCAGCGACCCGGTGTTGTTGGGCAGGTCCGGGTTAAGGCAGGAGCGCACGGCGAATGTCGAATAGGCGTGGGTATAGTTCAGCACGACGTTGATGCCGGTCGTCGTCTGCGGCGACGAGCCTTCGAAATCGATGATGATCGCGCCGGCCTCGACATCGACCGTGACGGCGGTCTTCAGCGTGATGACCTCGCCGCCCGGCACGTCGAAGCTGCTCTCGCCGTGATAGGTGCCGGGCTTGAGCTTGCGGATGGCGTTGCGCGTCGCCTCCTCGGAACGGTTGATGATCTCATCCGACAAGGCCTCGATGTCGTCGATGCCGTAGCGCTCGCACAGGGTGATCAGATGCTCGGCGGCGGCCTCGCCGGACGAGACCTGCGCCGACAGATCGCCGAAGACGGCGTCGGGCGTGCGGACGTTGCGGCGGATGATGTCGTGCAGCATCTCGCTGGGCTTGCCGCGCTCATAGAGCTTGAGCGGCGGGATCCAGAGACCCTCCTCATGCACGTCGCGGGCACCGGCTCCGATGCCGTAGCCGCCGATATCGGTGTGGTGGATGGTCGAGCCGATATAGGCGAGCAGCTTCTCCCCGTCATAGATCGGCGTCAGGATGGTGATGTCGAAGAAGTGTCCGGCCGAGAGCCAGGGGTCGTTGGTAATCAGCACGTCGCCGGGCTCACAGCGCCCTTCGAACAGGCGCACCAGATGCGCGCCGGCGATGGCGAGCGAGTTGATATGGCCGGGCGTGCCGGTATTGGCCTGCGCCACCATGCGCCCGCGCTTGTCGAACAGCGCGCAGGCGAGGTCGCCGGCTTCGCGCACGATCGGGCTGAAGGCGATGCGCTGCAGGGCCTTGGCGCGCTCGTTGACGATGCCGATCAGGTTCGACCAGAGGATTTCGAGCTCGACGCCGTCCATCGGAAGTGTCTTTGCCATCGGGGTTCAGCCTTTCGTGGCGACGATGCAGCCGAGCGCGTCGATCGTCGCGCTCCAGCCGGGGGGCAGCGCGGTCGTGGTCTCGCGCTCCTCGATGATGGCGGGCCCGGCGATGGTCTGGCCGGTTGCGAGCGACGCGCGCTCGTAGACGGGCACGGACTGGCCGTCCTCCCAGGCGTGGACCGGGCGATGGCGCTTGGGGGCGCCGGCTGCGATCTGCGGCCGCTCTTGCCCGTCGAAATGCGGCAGCGGGCCGCGCGCGACGACGCGCCAGGTCACCAGCTCGATCGGAACATGCGAGGGATTGACGCCGTAAAGCGTGCGATAGGCGGCTTCGAACTGCCCCGTCAGCGCGGCCGTGTCGCGGGTCTTGCGCGGATCGGTCTCGAAGATGATCGTGACCTCGTGCTGCTGGCCGACATAGCGCATGTCGGCACCGACCAGGATGGTGACGTCGGAGGCTGCGCAGCCGGATTCGCCCAGCGCCGTCAGGCCCTCGCTTTCGAGATCGCCGAGAACGCGATCGACACGCTCCCAGTCGAGATGATCGACGCGTGTCAGGTCGCTGCGGACGAGATCGAGCCGGACCGGCGTCACCAGCGTGCCGAAGGCCGACAGCACGCTCGACTGCGGCGGCACGATCACCGAAGTGCTCTGCAAGAGGTCGGCGACGCCGCAGGCATGCAAGGGGCCGGCGCCGCCGAAGGCGAAGAGCGGCAGGCCGCGATAATCGACGCCGCGATCGGTGGCATGGGTGCGCGCCGCCGAGGCCATCGCCTCCGTCACGATGCGGTAGATGCCGCGCGCCGCCTGCACGGGGTTGAGGCCAAGCGCCTCGCCGAGTCGTGCGAGCGCAGCGTCGCAGGCGGCCTTGTCGAGCGACATGTCGCCGCCGAGGAAGTTCTCGGCATCGATCAGCCCGAGCACGAGGTCGGCATCGGTGACGGTCGCACTTTGGCCGCCGCGGCCGTAGCAGGCCGGGCCCGGATTGGAGCCGGCGCTTTCGGGCCCGACCTTGAGCAGGCCGAGATCGTCGACATGGGCGATGCTGCCGCCACCGGCGCCGATCTCGATCAGGTCGATCGAGGGCACGGTGACGGGCAGGCCGCTGCCTTCGCGGAAACGGTAGCGCCGGTCGACCTCGAACAGCCCGGTGATCAGCGGGGTGCGGTTCTCGATCAGGCAGGCCTTGGCGGTGGTGCCGCCCATGTCGAAGGACATCAGCCGGTCGATGCCGAGCAGCTCCGCATAATGGCAGGCGGCGAGCGCGCCGGCCGCGGGGCCGCTTTCGATCATCCGCACGGGGTTCTTTCCGGCAGTCTCCGCCCCGACGACGCCGCCCGAGGACAGCATGATCAGGGGCGTGTTGGCGAAGCCCTCGACGCGCAGCCGGTCGCTCAGGCGCTTGAGATAGGGTTGCGAGATCGGCATCGCATAGGCGTTGACCGTCGCGGTCGAGGCCCGTTGGTATTCGCGGATCTGCGGCGCGACCTCCGCCGAGGTGCAGATGAAGACGTCGTTCAGTTCGCGCGAGAGCGCCGCTGCGACGATCGCCTCGTTTTGGGGATTGGCGAAGCTGTTGAGGAAGCAGATCGCGATGGCGCGCGCGCCGCTGGCGCGCAGATCGGCGGCGAGCTTCGTGATGTCCGCAGGGCTGGGCGCAAGAGCGACGGTCCCGTCCGCCAGCACGCGCTCCCTGATGCCGAAAGTCAGATCGCGCGTCACCAACGGCTCGGGGAACTCGATCTGCGGGTCGTACATGTCGTAGCGGTGCTCGTTGCGGATCGAGAGCACGTCGCGGAAGCCTTCGGTGACAACGAGTGCGGTGGGCAGCCCCTTGCGCTCGATCAGCGCGTTGGTGACGACCGTGGTGGCGTGGACGACGACGCCGTCGATGGCGTCGGCGTCGATCCCGGCCTTGCCCATCACGGAATCGACGCCCCGGAAGAAGCCTTCCAGCAGGTCGTGATGGGTCGTCAGCGTCTTGTCGACGCTCAGGCCGCCACGCGAGTCGCGCAGCACGATGTCGGTGAAGGTCCCGCCGATATCGACGGCCAGCGAATAGGTCATGGCTTCAGTCTTTCCAATTCAGGCCGCGCGAGATGCGTGCGGCGCTGCCGACGACCTCACGGATCTGTTCGGGGTCGGGAATGGCAGGAATGAACTGGGTCGAGCCGACGATGGCGATCGAGCCGACGAGAATCTTGCGGTGGTCGAAGACGGGTGCGGCCAGCGCGTTGACGCCGGTGATGACCTGATCGGGAGCGGTCGCCCAGCCGCGCTCGTGCACGGTCGCGATCTCTGTCAGCAGCGTTTCGCCGGAGACGATGCTTGTCGGCGTCCACGCCTTGAGCGGGCCGGCCGCGATCCGGCGCAGGCGCTCCTGTGGTCCGAAGGCGAGCCAGATCTTGCCATGGGCGCTGGCGTGATAGGCCATCGGGGTGCCACGCCGTGTCGCGAATTCGACCAGCGTCCGGCCCTGGATCAGTTCGAGGACGATCACCTCGTCGTCGATCACGGAGCAGAGCGTCACCGCCTGCCCGGTGTGGTCGCGCAGGGTCATCAGCTCCTCGCGCGCCGCGGCGACGATATCGAAGCGCTGCCGCAGCGACTCGCCCAGCACCATCAGCTTGATGCCGGCATCGTAGCGGCCGGTCTCGGCGTCCTGCCGCACGAAGCCGTGCTTCTGCAGCGTGACCAGATGCCGGTAGATTGTTGCTTTGGAGGCGCCGAGGGCGTCCGCGATCTGCGCGAGCGCAGCCGGACGGCTCTGCTGCACCAGATACTCGACCGCGCGAAGCGCGAGATCGAGCGTGCTGGTGCCGGCAGGCGCAGGTTTCCCCGGAGCTTTGTCAGGATCCATCAACGAGAGCGTTCCTCTGTGTTTCATTTCATATAATGAAACATCATTTTGTTATTTGATACGCTAGCACAAAGGCATGGCTCGTCAACCGCCTTGTGAGGGCGGGCAAGAGCTATTGTATTGGGGCTAGGGGAGGGTGCGCGTCAGCGCGCTTTAGGCGAGCATGTCGCGGACTAGCGGGACGACCTTTTCGCCATAGAGAGCGATGCTGCGCATCATTTTCTCATGCGGCAGCGGGCCGGCGCTGTATTTCATCTGAAAGCGCGTGAGCCCCAGCGTTTTGACGGTGGCGGCGATCTTGCGCGCGACGGTTTCGGGCGAGCCCACATAAAGCGAGCCGTGATCGACCTCGCGCTCGAACTCGTCCCGGCCCATCGGCGGCCAGCCACGCTCGGCGCCGATGCGGTCGCGCATGCGCTTGTAGTCGGCAAACATCTCCTCGCGCGCCTGGGCGTCGGTCTCGCCGACATGGCCTGGCGAATGTACGCCGATCGGCTGCACGGGCTCGCCAAGCTGCGAGAAGGCGCGGCGGTAAAGATCGGCGTAAGGCGTGAAGCGGGCGGGATCGCCGCCGATGATGGCAAGCATCAATGGCAGGCCGTAACGCGCCGCGCGGACGACGGATTCCGGGCTGCCGCCAACGCCGATCCAGGTCTTGAGCCGGCCGGTCTCGATCGGTGGGAAGACCCGCTGGTTCGTCAGGGCTGGGCGGATCGTGCCCTGCCAGGTCACGGCCTGCTGGCTGATCAGCGCGGCAAACAGATCGAGCTTCTCGGCAAACAGCGTCTCGTACTGGCTGAGATCATAACCGAACAGCGGGAAGGATTCGGTGAAGGAGCCGCGGCCGAGAATGACCTCGGCCCGCCCGTTCGAGATCGCATCGACCGTCGAGAAGCGCTGGAACACCCGGATCGGATCATCAGAACTCAGCACCGTGACCGCCGAGCCCAGCCGGATGCGACTCGTCCGTGCCGCGATGGCCGCCAGCACGGTCTCCGGTGTCGAGATCGCGAAATCGGCGCGGTGATGCTCGCCGAGGCCGAAGAAATCGATGCCGAGTTCGTCGGCGAGCACCGCCTCGTCGATCAGGTTGCGGATCACCTGCGCATGCGGCAGCAGCGCGCCATCCGCCCCTGCGGTGACGTCGCCGAAGGTGTCGAGCCCGAGTTCGAGAGTGTCAGCCATGGCATGTCCGGAAGAGGGAGGGGTGATCGCCGTCGCGGCCGGGCGATCCTGCCGCGTGCTTATGCGGCTGATGATGAAGCAGGCAGAACTCGCGACTCCGCCAACCCGATTTCGCGACGGCGCCTGGGCCGACACTCATAGCAGGGCGGAGGCGCGACCGTCAGGCGCGCGGTGGCGGCAGGGCCATGCAGCCAGCGTTGGCACGGCAGTTGCTGGCTTCTTCGCTGCAGACTCCTCCCAGGATCGTCGCCAGTCCGATGCCTACGCTTGCCGCACCCGCCGCGATGACCGCCCAGCCGCTGACGCTGGACGGCATCACGCACAGCTATGGCGGCGGGCTCGCGGTCGACAACGTCACGCTCGAGGTCAAGGGCGGCGAGCTCGTCGCGCTGCTCGGTCCCTCCGGCTGCGGCAAGACCACGCTGCTGCGCATCGTCGCCGGCTTCATCCAGCAGGGCAACGGCAAGGTCACGATCGACGGCCGGCCGATCGACACGCTGCCGCCCAACCGCCGTGAGATCGGCATCGTTTTCCAGAATTACGCGCTGTTCCCGCATATGACCGTGGCGCAGAATATCGCCTATGGGCTCGCCGCGCGAGGCGAGAGCAGGGACGTCCAGGCGCAGCGCGTCGAGGAGATGCTGGCCACCGTCCAGATGGCGAAATTCGCTGACCGCAAGCCCAAGCAGCTCTCCGGCGGGCAGCAGCAGCGCGTCGCGCTGGCGCGTGCGCTCGCGATGCGGCCGCGCATCCTGCTGCTCGACGAGCCTTTCGCCGCGCTCGACAAGAATTTGCGGCTCGACATGCAGATCGAGATTAAGCGTCTGCAGCGCCAGTTCGCGCTGACCGCGATCATGGTCACCCATGACCAGGACGAGGCCATGGCGATCGCCGACCGCATTGCGGTGATGAGCCAGGGCCGCATCGAGCAGCTCGGCACGCCGGTGCAGGTCTATGACGAGCCGGCGACGCTGTTCGTCAACAACTTCATCGGCTCCAGCAACCTTCTGAACGGCACGGTCGAGGCGATCGTCGAGGGTGGCTATCGTGTCGCGCTCGCCAATGGTGCGATCTGGACCGTCGGCTCGAAAACCCGTTTCGAGGCCGGCCAGCCGGTCGTCGTCTCGGTCCGGCCGGAGCAGATGCTGCTCGCCGACGAGTCGGCGCCCGATCGCATTCCGGTCACGCTGAAGCTCAGCCTGCCGATCGGCGGCGAACTGATCCACGACGTCGTCAGCGACGCCCGCGAGTCGCTCAAGGTCGCCATCGCGCGCCGGCCGGGGATGGCCTCTGGCGGCACCGGAACGGCTCATGTCGGCCTCGCCGGCCACGCCCGCCCCGCGCTTTTCCCCGCTTCCAACCCCTTACCCGGAGACCTTTCATGACCGTCATGACCCGCCGAGACCTGATGGCTGGCGCTGCCGCGCTGGGCCTGGCTGGCATGCTGCCGGGCCGCGCCAGCGCCGCCGGCAGCCTCACCGCCGCGATCTATCCCGGCACCTGGGAAGAGGCCTATCGCGGCGTCGTCGCGCCCGAGCTCAAGAAGAAATACGCTGTCGACGTCGCCTTCGACGCGCTCTTCGCCGTCGATCAGGTCGCCAAGGTCCGTGCCGCGCGCGGCGTGCCGCCCTTCGACTGCTTCGTGCTCGATCCCGGCCCTGCGGCGGCGGCGATGCAGGCCGGCCTGTTCGAGCCGATCGACGTCAAGAAGCTGAGCAACGCCGACAAGGTGCCCAAGGGCCTGATCACCTCGCATGCCGTGACCTGCAATGCTCAGGTCGTCGGCATCGCCTACAACCCGAAGAAGTTTCCCAACCCGCCCAAGACCTGGGCCGACCTGTTCAAGTCGCCTTATGTCGAGCGGCTCGGCCTGACCGGCTTCCAGACCACCTTCGGCACCGTGTCGCTGATCGAGATCGCCAAGGCCTTCGGCGGCTCGGAGGCGAATATGGACCCGGTCTTCAAGGTGCTGAAGGAGGCAGTGCCGAAGGTCGCCGCCATCGCGACGCCGGCTGCGCTCCCCGGCCTGTTCCAGCAGGGCCAGGTCGACATCATGTACGGCAACACCAACACGGTCGCGATCCTCAAGGGCCGCGGTGTCGACATCGCCTATATCGCGCCGGAATCGGGCTCGATCACCTTCCAGACCACGCTGCACATCGTGAAGGGCGCCGAGAACGTCGACGCGGCCTATAAATACATCGACACCGCGATCTCGCCGGACATCCAGAACGCGCTGCAAAAGGCGCCCTACAACATGGTGCCGATCAACACCGAGACGCCGCTCGACCCTTCCCTCGGCATCACCTCGCTCGACGAGCTCTCGAAGATGGTCACTCACGACTGGACCAAGATCAATCCGCAGCGGGCCGCCTGGATCGAGCGCTTCAACAAGGAGATCACGAAGTAAGGCGGCGGATCGAGGGGCTAAATCGATGGCGGGTGCTGCCGCGATAGCATCGCCGCCGGCCGATGGCGAAAAGGTCGACTGGCGCCTCGCGGCGCCGCTCGGCCTGACCTATCTCGTCTTCTTCGCCGCGCCCTTCGCGATCCTGCTCGGTGTCAGCTTCTATGCCGATTCCGAGCAGACGCGGCTGGGGTTCGAGTCCTGGACGAAGTTCTACGGCGACGCCTTCTATCGCAAGGTCATCCTCGACACGCTCAAGCTCGGCGTCTTCGCCGTCGTCGCGACGACGCTGCTGGCCTATCCGCTGGCGCTGGTGTTCCGCGCTGCGAGCGCCCGCGCCCAGCGCGTGTTGATCTTCATCATCCTGATGCCGCTGCTGACCTCGGTGGTGATCCGCACCTTCGCCTGGATCGTCATCCTGGCGCGCGAGGGCGTGATCAACCAGACGCTGATCGGGCTCGGCGTCACCGCGACGCCGCTCAACCTGCTGCAGACCGAACTCGGCCTCGTCATCGCGCTGACGCAGATCGAGATGCCGCTGATGCTGCTGCCCTTGCTGACGATCATGAACCAGATGGACCAGAACCTGATCGACGCCTCGCGCGCGCTCGGCGCCTCGAAATGGCGGACCTTCTTTCGGGTCGTGCTGCCGCTGACCCTGCCGGGCTGGATCGCCGGCGCCACGCTGGTCTTCGCCTCGGCGACGACGGCCTTCATCTCGCAATCGGTGATCGGCGGCGCGCGCCTCGTTTATCTCCCGGCGCTGATCTACCAGCAGGTCACGGTGGTCTATAACTGGCCCTTCGCGGCGGTGGCCTCGCTGACGCTGCTCTTCACCGTGCTGGCCGGCATCATGGCGCTGGGCTGGCTCGGCCGCTTCGCCAGGACGAGCTGAGGTCAGACCATGCAGCGCTCAACCCTCGGCGACGTCACCTATAACTGGGTCATCGGCTGTCTTGCAGGCCTCGCCGTCCTGATCCTGATCGGGCCGGTCCTGATCGTGATTGCGACCTCTTTCACCACCTCCCAGACCCTGCGCTTCCCGCCGCCGGAATTGTCGCTGCGCTGGTACGGCGAACTCTTCGACCCCGTCCGCTCGGCCCAGATCCACATAGCGGCGCTGAACAGCGTCTGGGTTGCGGGCCTTGCCACGCTGATCGGTGCCGTTCTCTCGGTGCTGGCGGCGCTTGCGATCACGCGGGTTGCACAGCCCTCGGCCCGCTTCCTGGAGGCGAGCTTCCTGTCGCCACTGATCCTGCCGACGCTTTCCTACGGGCTGGCCGCGCTGATGTTCTTTTCCGTCCTCGGCATCAGACCCTCGCTCAACCTGCTGATCGCCGGCCATCTCGTGGTGATCGCGCCCTTCATCTTCCGCACGACGCTGGCGAGCCTGACGCAGCTTGACCCCGTGCTGCTGGAGGCCTCCGCCAATCTCGGTGCCAGCCGCGTCTATGGCTTTCGCCGCATCACCTTGCCGCTGATCGCGCCCAGCATCGCGGCCGGCTGCTTCCTCGCCTTCATCTCCTCGATGGACAATGTCCCGGTCTCGCTCTTCCTCTCCAACGCGCGCACCTCGATGCTGCCGATTCGGATGTGGGGCATGATGGAATCGACGCTCGACGTCCGCATCGCCGCCATCGCCGGCGTGCTGATCCTGGCGACGCTCGTGCTGATGATCGTGATGGACCGCCTGACCGGCCTGACCAGGCGGGTGAGCGGGTGATTGCCGAGCCGCTCGTTTGATTCAGCCTCGCCGTCATCCCGGACGCAGCGAAGCGGAGATCCGGGATCCATTCCTGAAGCGTTCCGGAATGGGTCCCGGGTCTCCCCTGCGGTCGCCCGGGACGACCTCGGATGAGAATGTACGATGGAGACCTTTATGACCTACGACCGCGACCTGATCGGCTACGGCGCCAATCCGCCAGACCCGCAATGGCCGAATGGTGCCCGCATCGCGATCAATTTCGTGATGAACTACGAGGAGGGCTCCGAGCCCTCGATCCAGGACGGCGAGGGTTATACCGAACTTGGCCTGACCGAGGCGAACGGCCTGCCGACCGGTGTCAAGGGTCGCGATCTCGCGGGCGAGGGCATGTTCGCCTATGGCAGCCGCGTCGGTTTCTGGCGGCTGATGCGGCTGTTCCAGGAGCGCGGCCTGCCGCTGACGGTGTTCGGCTGCGCGCTGGCGATCGAGCGCAATCCGCAAGCCGCGGCCGCGATCAAGGCGTCGGGCTTCGACGTCTGCTGCCATGGCTGGCGCTGGATCAAGCATTACGACCTCACCGAAGCGGAGGAGCGCGAGCACATCGCCAAGGCGATCGTCTCGCTCAAGGCCACCGTCGGCGAGCGCCCGCTCGGCTGGTATTGCCGCTATGGGCCCAGCGTCAACACCCGCAAGCTGATCGTGGAGGAGGGCGGTTTTCTCTATGATTCAGACGCTTACGACGACGAATTGCCCTATTGGAAGGTCGTGGACGGCAAGCCGCATCTGGTCGTGCCGTATTCGCTGGTCAACAATGACGGCAAGTTCGGCTCGGGTTTCTTTGGCACCTCGAACGATTATTTCGACTGGCACAAGGACGCCTTCGACATGCTCTATGCGGAAGGTGCCACCCAGCCCAAGATGATGTCGGTCGGCCTCCACATGCGCCTGATCGGCCATCCGGCCCGCGCGGCGGGCCTCGCCCGCTTCCTCGACTACGTGCAAGGTCATCAGGGCGTCTGGGTGACGGGCCGGCTCGACATCGCCAGGCATTGGGCGAAGACGCATCCGTTTGCGGGAGAACGCGCCTAAGCTCTCCCACGTCCACCGTCATTCCGGACAAGCCGGGAAAGCGGCGCCGATCCGGAATCCATCGTAAGGTGCTGCCCTATGAGGAATTCCGGGTCTGCGCTTCGCTGGCCCGGAATGACGGCGCATCCTGATCGATCGAACGAGGACTCCCTTTGCCCAAACCCGAACTCATCGTCGCCCTCGGCGACACGCGCTACCTCGTCGAGCGGCCCTTCGGTTCCTGGCCGCAGAATGCCGGCTTCGTCACCGATGTCACGGTCGATTCCCGCGGGCATGTCTTCGTCATGCTGCGCCACGATCCGCTCACCCAGCCGAACGATCCGCGCGTGATCGAGCTCTCGCCCGATGGCGAGTATATCGGCGGCTGGGGCGGCGACTTGATCGCGGATTCGCATATGCTGACCGCCGATGCACAGGACCGCATCCTCTGTGTCGATCGCGACATGCACGAGGTCATCATCTGCTCGGTGAAGGGCGAGAAGCTCGGCGCGCTTGGCCAGCGCGGCGAGCCCGCGGCCCCATTCAATCATCCCACCGACGTGCATGTCTCGTCCTGGGGCGACATCTACGTCGCCGATGGCTATGCCGCGAGCCGCGTCCACCGCTTCTCGGCCTATGGCGTGCACATCCAGAGCTGGGGCTCGCAGGGCAGCGGCGACGGCCAGTTCGGCTGGCCGCATGCGATCTGGACCCATGCCGATGGCCGCGTCGTCGTCGTCGACCGCACCCATAACCGCGTCCAGGTCTTCGACCATAATGGCGGCCATCTCGCGAGCTGGACCCATTTCTACCAGCCCGTCGCGATCTGGGGTGACGCCGACGGCAACACCTACGTGACCGACATGATCCCGAGCCTGCAGAAGATCGGCCCGGCCGGCGAAAAGCTCGGCCGCTGCCGCCCCTTCCTGAATGGCGCCCACGGCATCTTCGGTATGCCGGGCGGCGACATCCTGCTGGCGGAGACCAACCCGAGCCGGCTGACGCGGCTGCGGCTGCTGGACCAATAGCGATGGAACCGCGACGTCATTCCGGACAAGCCGCGAAGCGGCGCCGATCCGGAATCCATGCCTGAACCTTTCGGACCAGCGTTCTGGCATGGATTCCGGGTCTGCGCTTCGCTTGCCCGGAATGACGATGAGGATATGCGATGATGGTTTTGGGAGCGCAATGACCACGCAGATCATCTGGGGCTCCACGCTTCTCACCGGCTTCGATCCTGCGGGCGAACCCATCATCCTGGGCGATGCCGGCGTGGTCTGCGAAGCCGGAATCGTCGTCGCGACCGGCCCGGTGGCGGAGCTGAAGACGCGCTACCCGGACGCCGAGGTGACCGGCGGGCGCGATTTCGCGATCACGCCGGGGTTCGTCAATTCCCACCATCATGTCGGGCTGACGCCGCTGCAGCTCGGCTCGCCCGATCATCCGCTGGAGCTCTGGTTCGCCAGCCGGATCGCGCTGCGCGATGTCGATCTTTATGCCGACACACTGTTCTCGGCCTTCGAGATGATCGAGAGCGGCATCACCACTGTGCAGCACCTGCACAGCCGCGCGCCGGGCACGCCGACCGACATCCTCGCCGCGGCCGAGAAGGTCATCGCCGCCTATCGCGATATCGGCATGCGCGCCTCCTATTCGATGGCGCTGCGCGACCAGAACCGGCTGGTCTACGAGGCCGACCAGGATTTCGTCGCGCGCCTGCCGGAGGAACTTCGGCCCGCCGCGAGCGCCTTCTTCCAGCGCTTCACCGTGCCGCTTTCAGATCAGGTCGCGGTCTTCGACGAACTCGTCGCTCGCCACGGCGAAGGCAAGCGCATCCGCGTCCAGATCGCCCCGGCCAATCTGCACTGGCTGTCGGAAAAAGCACTCGAGACGACCGGCGAGTTGCAACGACGCACGGGCCTGCCGGTGCATATGCATGTGCTGGAGACGCCTTACCAGAAGGCCTATGCCCGCAAGCGAACAGGCGGCTCGGCGCTGGCCCATCTCGACAGGCTCGGCCTGCTCGGGCCGCATTTCACCATCGGACATGGCGTCTGGATGAGCGAGGCGGATATCGAGCTGGCGGCCGAGCGCGGGGTCTGCGTCTGCCACAACTGCTCGTCCAATTTTCGCCTGAAGAGCGGCGTCGCGCCGGTCAACCGCTTCCTGGCGCGCGGCATCCCCGTCGCCATCGGCATCGACGAGGCCGGCATCAACGACGACCGCGACATGCTGCAGGAGATGCGGCTGGTGCTCCGCGCTCATCGTGAGCCCGGCATCGATGCGCCCCATCCGTCGCCGGCGCAGGTGCTGAAGATGGCGACCGAGGGCGGTGCCGGCACCACGCCTTTTGCCGGCAGGATCGGCCGGCTCGAGCCCGGCATGGCCGCCGATCTCGTGATGTTCGACTGGCCGGCCGTGACCTGGCCCTATCAGGATGAGGCGCTCGGCTTCGTGGAGGTGCTGGTCCAGCGCGCCAAGATCAAGGCAGTGCACAGCGTCATGATTTCAGGCGAGTGGGTCTATCGCGAACGCCGCTTCACGAAGCTCGACCGCGACGCCGTACTGGCCGGCCTCGCCGAGGCGTTGGCTAGGCCGAAGACTTTGGCCGAGACCGACCGCATGGCGCTCTCGCAGGCGCTGCTGCCGCATGTCCGCCGCTTCTATGACGGCTATCTCGACGGGCTCGGCGACGAGCCGCACTACCGCCCGAGTGGGCGCTTCTAGCTTCGCCGATCCCTCAGAACCCCCGCATGAAGCGCTTCTGCGCCAGCCGAACGGCAGCGGGGATCGGCGCGATGATCGGCACGGGAAAGCGCAGATTGAGCGATTGCGCCGCCTGTCCCAGTGGGCCGCCGCCGATGACGATCGCCTCGGCGCCCATCGTTTCGATGGCATGGGCGCAGGCCTTGGCGAGGGCTTCGACCAGCGTTTCGTGATCGGCCATGACGGCATGGACGTCGCCTTCGGTCAGCGCGACGCCGCGCATCGCGGCGCCATGGCCGTAAGCCTGCGCCAGCGCCGTGATCGAATCAACGAGGTCGGGCGTCGTGGTCACCACGGCGAAGGGCCGCTTGCCGGAGCCGGCCTCCGCCATGCCGGCCTCGGCAATGCCCGTGACGGGGCATGACAGCCGATGCCGCAGTCCCGCCAGTCCGGGGTCGCCGAAGGCCGAGATGATGACGCCGTCCGGGGGGACAGATGCGATTGCGCCGGCCAGCGCCTGCACGGCCTTCGCCGCCTGCACCAGGGCCTCCTCGTTGGTGATCAGCGGCACGCCATAGGGCGCGCTCATCGCGTCGATCAGCGTGCTGCGCGGCGCCGCAGCCTGGGCGATGGCGCGCATCATGCCGGTCGTGGCGGCGTTGGTGTTCGGGTTGACCAGGAGCAGGCGCATCAGGGGCTCTCCGGCACGGCGGCGATGAAGGCGCGCGCGATCTCTGCACGGCCCGCGATCCAGAGTCTGTCGCGCCGCGCCGCCAGCAGGTTCAGGATATCGCGGAAGGCCGCGAAGCGCGCGGGCCGCCCGACGATGCGCAGGTGGAAGCCGAGATTGAGCAGGCGGGGCATGCCACGCGCGGCCTCCGCCTCCAGCACGTCGAGCGCGTCGGTGACGTACTCCACCATCTCGCTTGCCCGCACGAAGCCGTTGGGGTGGAAGAATTTCATGTCGTTGCTGTCGAGCGAATAGGGCACAACCAGCAGCGGCTGCCCCGGCAAAGTCCGGTCCCAATAGGGCAGGTCGTCGTCGAAGCCATTCGAGGTGTAGAGGAAGCCGCGCTGTGCCAGCAGCGACCGCGTCCACGGGCTTTCGCCGCCGCGGCAGAAAAAGCCGACCGGGGCGACGCCGGTCGCGTTCGTGATGGTCGCGACGCAAGTGTCGATATCGGCGGCTTCGGCCTCGATCGTTTCGTAATCGGCATGCGGCCGCCAGCGCCAGCCATGCACCGCGGGCTCGTGACCCCGCGCCACGACCGTGCGCGCCAGCGCAGGCACCCGCTCGACGGCGCGTCCGCAGAAGAAGATCGTCGCGGTGATGCCGGTCTCGTCGAGCGCGTCGAGCATCCGCCAGAGCCCGGCGCGCATGCCATAGCCGAAGATCTGCTCCTGGCCCTGGTCGCGCTTGCCGGCCGGCACGACGCTGATGACCTCGCCCATGCTCTCCGAACGCGGATCGCCGTCGCCGACCTGAAGCTCGGCGCCCTCCTCGAAATTGATCACGACGGAGACGGCGAGCTTGCCGCCATTGGGCCAGGTGATGTCGGGCCAGGCGCCGGCATAGCCTTCGAGGTCGCGCAGGGTCATGCCGGGAACTCTAGATCAGGTGCGGCAGGGTTGGGAACCGGCTCAGCCCTTGCCGAGCGCCGCTAGCCAATGACGCGCGATGGCATCGCGGCGCGCGAACCAGACGCCGGGCTTGCTCGCCGCATGCGCCAGGAAACGTTCGAGCCCGCCGATGCGCCCCGGCCGACCGATGATGCGTAAGTGCAGCCCCACCGACAGCATCCGTGGCGCCTCGCCGCCTTCCTCATAGAGCCGGTCGAAGGCGTCGATGCAGTAGCGCGCGAAATCATCGCCGAAGACGAAGCCGCCGCCGCGCTGGAAGCGCATGTCGTTGGTGTCGAAGGCATAGGGAAGGACGAGGTGCTCGGCGCCCTCGACATCTACCAGATAGGGAAGGTCGTCATTGTAGGCGTTGGAATCGTAGAGGAATCCGCCATGCTCGCGCAAGAGCCGGCGGGTGTTGACCGAGGTGGCCGAGCGCGTGTGCCAGCCGACTGGGGGGGTCCCAGCGGCCTCGGTGATCGCAGCGACCGTGCGCGCGATTGCCTCGCGTTCCTGGGCCTCGCTCATGTCGGCATGGCGCTCCCAGCGCCAGCCATGGGCGGCGACCTCATGCCCGTCCTCGACGCCCTCGCGCGCCAGCCACGGCGAAAGGGCCAGGCACCGGCCATTGGCGTTGAGCGTCGCGCTGACGCCGTATTGCTTCAGCAAGGCGCGAATGCGGGGCCAGCCGGCGCGCGGGCCGTACTCAAAATGCGACTCCATGCAGAGGTCGCGGACGCCGGTGATCTCCTCGACGACCTCGTAGACGCCCTCATTGCGCTCGTCGCCCTGGCCGATCGAGAGCTCCGCTCCCTCTTCGACATTGACGACGACGGAGACGGCGAGACGCGCGTCGCCAGGCCAGCGGATCGCCGGCGGCTGGCCGCTATAGCCGCGGAAATCGCGGTCGGTCGTGGGGGCAGGCAGCATCAGAGATCGGCCATGCGGCGCAGGCCCACCAAACGGTCGCCGATGACGAGCACGGCGGCGGCGAGCAGGATCAGCAGGGCCGAGATCGCCGCGATCGTCGGATCGGGGCTTTCCTCGACATATTGCAGCATCTGGATCGGCAAGGTCTTGGTCCAGGCGTTGGTGAAGAAAATCGAGATCGGATAATTGTCCATCGAGGCGAGGAAGGCGAACATGCCCGAGGTCAGGAAGGCCGGCGCCAGTGCTGGCACCAGCACCTTCATCACCGCCTTGGGGTAGGGCAGGCCGAGCGTGCGGGCAGCATCGATCAGGGTGAAGTCGAACAGCGACAAGGCCGCATAGACGGTGCGCACCACATAGGGCAGCGTGATCACGACATGGGCCAGGATCAGGCTCGCCCACACATCGCGCAAGCCGGCGGCGCGGAAGGTCTCCAGCATGGCGATGCCGATGACGAGGCCCGGCAGCATCAGCGGCGAGACCAGGAAGGTGACGATCGCATCGCGCGCCTTGAACTGGCTGCGCAGCAGGCCGATGGCGCAGAGCGTGCCCAGCACCAGCGCAACCGCCGTCGAGAGCGCCGCGAGCTGGACCGAGGCCCAGACCACCGGCCAGAGCTCGCGCGAGCGGCCGAGCGCCTGATACCAGCGCAGCGACCAGCTCGGCGCCGGCAGGGTGAAGACGGCGCTCGACCCGAACGAGACCAGCACGGTCACGACCAGCGGCGTCAGCAGGAAGACGACCGTGAAGGCAGCCAGCGCCCAGACGACGGCCGAGGCGATGCGTTCGATCGCGGTCATGAGGCGCCTCCCAGCCGCTTCGACAATGCCGCGCTGCCGATCACCACGGCCAGCGTCAGCACCAGCAGCACCACGGCGGTCGTCGAGCCCAGTTGCTCGTTGCGCATGAACAGGAAGGAGCGGCCGGTCAGCGTCGCCAGCGTCTGGAAACGGTCGCCGATCAGCAGGTTGGGGATCACATACATCGAGGCCGCCATCGAAAAGACGAAGGCGATGCCCGTGACGATGCCCGGCAGCGACAAAGGCAGCGCCACCTTGAAGAAGCGATAGAGCGGCGAGGCGCCCAGCGTTGCGGCCGCCTCGCCGAGGCGCGGATCGACCAGCTTCAGCACCGAATAGATCGGCAGGATCATGAAGGGCACGAAGACATTGGCGGCGCCGATCACCAGCCCGGCTTCGGTGAAGAGCAGTCGCTGCGGCTCGCTCCACAGGCCCAGGCCCGTCATGAACTGCGAGACGACGCCATCGCGCCGCAGCACGATCTGCCAGGCGAAGGCCTTGACCACGACGCCGACCGACAGCGGCAGGATGATCGCGACCAGGATGAGCGCCTGCGCCAGGCCGCCGGCGCGCGCCAGCGCCAGCGCCGTGGGATAGCCGATGAAGAGGCAGACCAGCGTCACCAGCACGGCGATGCGAACCGTGTTCCAGATCACCGTCCAACTGAACGGATCAGACAGGAAGCTGACGAAAGGCGCGAGCGACGGCATGCCGCCGACCATGACGCTGCGCCCGAGCAGGACGATCAGCGGTACGCCATAGACGACCGTGAGATAGATCACGGCGGGCAGTGCGAGCAGGATGACCGGGTCGATGCGGCGAGCCGAATTCATCACGCTGCCTCCGGCGCCGGATAAAGCAGCGTGTCCTCGACGGCCCAGGACATCTTGAGCGGCGTGCCGGGTCCGGCCGCCGCCGGCAGGACCGGCGCCTCGACGAGGATCTGCCCGCCTTGTGGCGACTGGAAGTGCAGTTGCACCCGCGCGCCCTGGAAAGCCGCGTCGACTAGGCGCGCCTCGATCCGGTTGGCATGGCTGTGGTCGAGCACGATGCGCTCAGGCCTGACGCCGATCAGCACCGGGCTGCCCGGCAGGAAATTGCCTTTGGCGCGGACCGGCCCGGATTCGGTCGCGACCGTGACGAACCCGTCCGCCGCCTCCGTGACCTTGCCCGGCAGGCGCGTCGATAGGCCGACGAATTCGAGCGCGAAGGGCGTGGCCGGCTGCCGGTAGATCTCGGCCGGCGTATCGAGCTGCTCGATGCGGCCCTTGTACATCACCGCGATCCGGTCCGACATCGTCAACGCCTCGTCCTGGTCGTGCGTGACGAAGATCGCGGTCGTGCCGACCTCGCGCAGCAGGCGCTTGAGATCGATCTGCATGGTCTCGCGCAGCTTGCGGTCGAGCGCCGAGAAGGGCTCGTCGAGCAGCAGCAGCTTCGGCCCGACGACGAGTGCTCGCGCCACAGCGACGCGCTGCTGCTGCCCGCCCGAGAGCGCCTTGATCGAGCGGTCGGCATAGGCGCTCATCTGGACGAGCGCGAGGAAGCGCCCGACCGCCGGCGCGATCTCGGCGGCGGGCGCCCCGCGCGCATTCAAACCGAAGGCGACGTTCTCCGCCACTGTGAGATGCGGGAACAGCGCATAGCTTTGGAACACCACGCTGACGTCGCGCTTATGCGGCGGGCGACGCGTGATGTCCTCTCCATCGAGGGCGACCTTGCCCTGGTCGGGTCGCATCAGCCCGGCCACGATGCGCAGCAACGTGGTCTTGCCGCAGCCCGAGGGACCGAGCAGCGAGATGAACTCGCCCCGGCTCATCGAGAGATCGACGCCGTCCAGCACCGTTGCCGCGCCGAACGTCTTCGCCGCCCCGGCGACGGAGAGGAACCCGTCCGCCATGCTCAGATCGCCATCTCGCGGTCCCAGCGCTTGACCCAGTCATTGCGCTGGGCGGCGACATTGGCCCAGTCGATTTGATGGATCTTGACGTCGGCGCCCAGGCCCTCGGGCTTCGGCACCGCCTTGTTGGTGGCGAGCGAGAACGTCGGGCCGGCAAGCTTGTTCTGCAGCTCGGCGCCGAGCAACTCGTTGACATAGGCGAAGGCGAGTTCGGATTGCGGGGCGCCCTTGATCACCGCGATGCCCGACGGCATGGCGAAGACGCCTTCCTTGGGCGCTGCGAGGTCGATCGGCGCGCCCGCCGTCTTGCGCTCCAGTACATAGGACGACATTGCCGGCCCGATCATCCAGGCCTCGCTTTGTTCGAGCAGATTGAAGGCCTGCGGTTGCTGCGTGTAGATCGTCAGCAGGTTGGACTTCAGCGTAGCCAGCTTCTTGAAGCCGGCATCGGTGTCCTTCTGCACGCTCTCCATCGTGCCGCCAGTGAGCAGCCCGGCCACGAACAGCGACGGCAGGCCTTCGGTGTTCTGGAGCGAGGGGATGACGATCCTGCCCTTGTATTTCGGGTCGAACATCTCGGACCAGGAGGAGGGCGGGGTCTTCATCGCGCTTTTGCTGTAGGCGACGCCGAGCCAGGGCTGCAGGTAGTTCGCCCACATTCCGTCCATATGGGTGGAGCCGGGCAGGAGATCTGCGAGGTTGGGCGCCTTGGCCGGTGTGAGCGGGTCGAGCAAGCCTTCCTTTACGGCAAGGATCATCACCGGATCGTCCATCTGGACGACGGACATGTACTGGCTGCCCTTGTTCTTCTGCATCTTTTCGAGATTGACGAGCGAGCGCGTGCCCTCGAACAGGATTTTGCAGTTGTACTTTTTCTCGAAGGCGGGAACGACGATCTGCTCAACCCAGGGCTTGTGGCCGGCCGCGCCGCCGACGACCAGCTCCTTTGTTTGTGCCCGCAGCACGGACGGAGCGGCGATCAGCGTCGCGGCGCCGGTTGCGGCCTTGAGCAGTCCGCGGCGGGTCGGCTGGCCCTCGAAAAGCTTCATCATGGTCTGGCCTTTCAGCTTCGACGCGCTCCCAGGCGGCGCGGACATCCGAAATGCTTCAGCAACCGCCGTGCCAAGCGGGTGCCATTCAAAGAGAATCAGGAAAGTGGATTTTGGATCAGGCGCTTAGGCCACGATCCGCATTCCGTATCTCGGCGAATGAACAGGCAAGTGACAGGCCAACGCGTCAGTTTTGTGCACAATCGCTAACGAAATGTGCATAAAGATCGGCGCCCCGATGATATGATGGCGGCTGCCCTGGCCCCGCTCTTGGGAAAGCCCAAATCGTCTGCGGGCACGAATGTGCGTTATGACGGATGACATGAACGAAGCGACGATTCACGCGATCCTGTCCCGATTCCTCCTCGCCGGCAGCCTGCCGGGCGGGATGAAGCTCGGCGAGCATCGTCTGGCCGAGATCTTCGGCGTCAGCCGCGAGCGCATCCGCAAGGTGCTTCACCGGCTCGGCCATGAGCGCCTGCTGGAGATCGTCAAAAACCGGGGCGCCTTCACCATCGAGCCGGATCTACGCGAGGGGCGCGTCGTCTACGAGGCACGGCGCATTCTGGAGAGCGGCATGGTCGCTCATCTCGCTGACAATCTGACCGAGGCGCAGATCGCCCGCTTGCGCGAGCATGTCGAGGCGGAAGCCGATGCGATGCGACGCGGCGACCAGCCGACCTGGCTCAGGCTTTCGGGCGATTTCCATTTTCTGCTGGCGGACATGATCGGCAACCCGATCGTCCAGCGCCAGGCCAATGAACTGATCAGCCGGACGATGATGCTGGTGAGGCGTTATGAGACGACGGCCGGCTCGGCCTGCGGCTGCGAGGAGCATCGCGACATCTTCAAGGCGCTGGCGGCGGGCGAGCGCAACAAGGCCGTCAAGGCGATGAGCAGCCACCTGTCGCTGGTCGAGACGCGGCTGCGGCCGATCGTCTGCGACGATGCTAGCCCGCCAATCGAGGCGATGCTGGCCCAGGAGATCGCAGCATATGGCGCAGAACCGCACCTGCCCCAGCCGCGGATCGGCCCGGACGCCGGCGCCGTCGCCTGAGCGTCCCGGCGCATCCGGCGGGATTGTCGTTGCACCTTGCGTCAAGGCGTCCGATGGTCGGCTGCCTGGTCAAGGAGCCGTCCGATGCGTGCCTTCCTGCTCTCCCTTGGCCTGGCTCTGTGCTGCCAGGCGGCCTTCGCCGCTGAACCCCTAAGCCGCTACAGCTCGATCGAGAACAAGGCCTGCAAGTTCCAGCCGATCGGCAAGCAGGTCGGCGACGACGACGATCAGTCGAAGACCTGCCCCGGCCTCGGCGAGGCGCAGGTCCTGGTGCGCGCCTTCGGCACCCGCGTCGGGATCGGCTTCGCCTGGCGGGGCGCCCCGGCGGTGAAGCCGGTTCCGGCCGTGGTCGAGGCCTGGAGTGCCGGAAGCAAAGTCGAATGGCGTGGCACTGGCCCCGCGGCCGGCTTTGCGCCCTATGCGGCGACGGTGCGGATGCTGTTCCCCAAGGAGGACAGCCCGCAGGTCGGCCAGCAGGTGCTCGCCGTGATGCGTGTCGCCCGTGGCGAGGCCTGCCTGGTCGGCGCGGTCGACATCCGGGCGAACCGGAACGCCTATGAACTGGCGCGGGCCATGGCCGATCGCGCCCCGGCCTTCACCTGCGGCAAGGATCGCCCTGCTGTTGCGGGAACCGCAACCGAATGGGCCCAGCGCCTGCTCGCGCCGATCGCGGACTGAGGTCGGAAGCCTTGCGCCAGTCCTCCCGCGGGCAGCCGCCATCACGCGGACGCGACGTTACAGGTCGCTGCGGCGCGGTTATCGTCCGGCGCGACATCATCCGATTCCGTGGAGCCCTCGATGACCGATCTGTCCGCTTTTCCGATCACGGCGCGCTGGCCGGCTGAACACCCCGACCGCATCCAGCTCTACTCGCTGCCGACGCCCAATGGCGTGAAGGTCTCGATCGCGCTGGAGGAACTGGGCCTTCCCTACGAGCCCCACACCATCGACATCGGCAAGAACGAGACCTGGGGGCCGGAATTCCTCTCGCTCAATCCCAATGGCAAGATTCCTGCGATCATCGATCCCCACGGACCGGGCGGAAAGCCTTTCGGCCTGTTCGAGTCGGGCGCGATCCTGATCTATCTCGCCGAGAAGACCGGCAAGCTGCTCTCGGCCGATCCGGCGACGCGCTACGAGACGATCCAGTGGGTGATGTTCCAGATGGCGGCGGTCGGGCCGATGTTCGGCCAGCTCGGCTTCTTCCACAAATTCGCCGGCAAGGACTATGAGGACAAGCGCCCGCGCGATCGCTACGCCGCCGAGAGCAAGCGCCTGCTCGGCGTGCTCGAAACCAGGCTCACGGGCCGCGACTGGATCATGGGTGCCGACTACAGCATCGCCGACATCGCGCTGCTCGGCTGGGTCCGCAACCTCATCGGCTTCTATGGTGCGGGCGAGCTGGTCGACTATGCCAGCCTGAAAGCCGTGCCGGCCTGGCTGGAGCGCGGCTTGGCGAGGCCGGCCGTGCAGCGCGGGCTGGACAGCCCCAAGCGGCCGGGTTGAGGACCGTCGGCATGGCGATGACGATTTACGGCATCAAGAACTGCGACACGATGAAGAAGGCGCGCTCCTGGCTGGAGACGCAGGGGATCAGCCATGCCTTCCACGACTACAAGGCGGAAGGCATCGACCGCGCCTCCTTGGAGCGCTGGGTCGCCGAGCATGGCTGGGAGACCGTGCTGAACCGCGCCGGCACCACCTTCCGGGCCTTGCCGGATGCGGACAAGCAGGGGCTCGATGCGGGCAAGGCCATCGCCCTGATGCTGGCGCAGCCGTCGATGATCAAGCGCCCGATGCTCGATCTCGGTGGCCGGACCCTCGTCGGCTTCAAGCCCGCGATCTATGAGGCGGCGCTCAGCTCGCGGGCTTGAGGTTTGCCGCCCAGTAGTCCTTGACCTGGTTCACCAGCGCGTCTGGCAAGGGCACATAGCCGAGAGCGGTCGCATCAGCGCCGCCGGTATCGAGCGAGAGCCGGAAGAAGTTCAGAACGTCGCGGGTGCGCCTCGTTAGCGGCTTGGGAACGAGCGCGAAGGTGGTCGCGACGATCGGGTAGGCTTGGGCGCCGGGCGCGTCGGTCAGCATCAGCGCGAAATCCCGGGTCGAGCCCCATTCGGCGCTGGCGGCAGCTGCCTGCAGGCTCGCGGCATCGGCCTTGATGAAGTTGCCGGACTTGTTCTGCACCAGCCCGTAGGTCAGGCCGGCGCGCAGGACCTGGCCGAGCTCGATATAGCCGATCGAATTCTTGATCCGCCCGATGGCGCCCGCGACGCCCTGCGTCCGTTCCGCACCAGCGCCGGTCGGCCATGCGACCTGCGTGTTGGCGCCGATCCGGTCGCGCCATTCGGGGCTGACCTTGGCGAGATAATCGGTCCAGTTGAAGGTCGTGCCCGAGCCGTCCGAGCGGTAGATCACGTTGATCGCGGCGTCGGGCAGCTTGAGCTCGGGATTGACCGCGGCGATCGCGGGATCGGACCAGCGCTTGATCTTGCCGAGATAGATGTCAGCGAGTAGCGCTCCGGTGAATTTCATCTGGCCGGGGGCGACGCCGTCGATGTTCACGACGGGGACGATGCCGCCCATCACGATCGGGAACTGGACCAGGGCCGTCCGGATCAATTCCTCGGGCGAGAGAGGCCGGTCGCTCGTGCCGAAATCGGTAGCGCGCTGCGTCACGCGGACCTCGCCGCCGAGCGAGCCGACCGGCTCGTAATCGACGCCGATGTCGAGCGGCACCATCTCGGCTCCGTCCGATTTGGCGATCCGGTAGTTCTGCGCCCATTTCCCGATGACCGGGAAGGCGAAGGTCGAGCCCGCGCCGGTCAGGGGCTCCGCCTGGCCGGGCGAGACCGAGGACGCCAGCAGCGCGCCAGCGAAAGCAAGAAGGACCAGAGGCTTCATCGCGAACTCCCTGCGACCGAACGCGGGCGAAAGGCCGATCCCGGCCCAGCCCACGATGCCATTGCTAGGCCGCGGCGATGACGGAGCCGTGACGCCGCCGGCATGCGTGAGGGGATCGGCGCGCAAGACTGGCCGTTCCGGAATCAGGCCTTCTTTCGCTGTGCCCCTGATGCGATCGCAATGCCCGACAGCACCGCTATCAGTCCGATGATGACGTGCCAGCCGACCGGTTCGCCGAGAAGCAAGGCACCGGTGATGGCGGCGCTGACCGGATTGACCGTGACGGAGACCGCGACGCGCGTCGGCGTGGTGCGCCCGAGCGCGAAGGACCAGAGGAAGAAGGCGAGCGCGCTGCCGACCAGCCCGACATAGCCGAAGGCGAGCCACTGCACCGGTCCGGTGTCGGCCAGCCGATGCAGGCCGCCGGTCACAGCGGAAAGTCCGATCAGGCCGATCGCCCCGACGCCCATCGCCATGGTCGTGAAGGTCGTCGGACCTGACCGCGCGATCAGCGGCTTCGACCAGACGCTGTGGAACGCCATGCACAGCGCCGCCGCCATCATCAGCAGGTCGCCCTGCCAGGCCTGCGCCGGCGAGCTGGAAAGACCGGTCGCCAGCGCCAGCGCCACGCCGGCCATCGCGATCAGGACGCCGATGCTTTTCCGCCAGGTCAGCGGCTCGACCCGAAGCGCCGCAGCGACGACCATCGTCAGCAGCGGCAGGGTCGAGAGCGCCAGCGCGCCGCGCGCGGCGGTCGTGAAGATCAGCGAGGCGTTGAACAGGATTGGAAACACCCCGAAGAACAGCGCCCCCAATCCGGCAACCAGCAGCCAGTCGCGACGGGCGGGCCAGGCTTCGGCTTGAAGCAGTGCCAGCGGCAGAAGCCCGAGGAAGCCGATGCCGAAGCGAAGCGCGCCGAGCGTCATCGGGTCGGTCCGGCCGACGACGAAGCGCGTCGCCGCGATCGACGTGCCCCCGATCGCACTCGACAGCATCGCCGCCAGAACACCCAGAAACTCGCTCATCGCCCGTCTCCGCATTGTCGTTGCGCCGGTTCTGCGGGACAAGAGATCAATCAGGGAATGGAATTTCTGACATAAGCCTGATCAGGAAACGTGATGAGCGTCGCAAGGCTCGACCCCGATCTGCTGCAGGCCTTCGTCGCGGTCGCCGAACTGCGTTCGTTCACGCGTGCCGCAGCCCAGCTCAACCGCACCCAGTCGGCGGTCAGCATGCAGGTCAGGCGGCTGGAGGATCGGCTCGGGTCGGAACTCCTCGTCCGCAGCACGGTCCATGTCGAACTGAGCCCTCCCGGCGAAGCGCTGATCGGCTATGCCCGGCAGATCCTGGCCATCAATGCGGAAGCCGTGGCGCGGCTGACCGAGCATCGGCTGGAAGGCCAGGTCCGGCTCGGCGTGATGGATGACTACGGTACGCTCGTCATACCGCCATTGCTGGCGAGTTTTGCCGCGCTCTATCCCTGCATCCAGGTCGAGATGCAGACCGGCCTGACCGGGACCATGACGGAGCGCTTGGGCGAAGCGTTCGATCTCGTCATCGCGATGCACCCGCAGGGGCAGGGCGGCGGGACCTTCCTTCGGCACGAGCAGGCGGTCTGGGCCGTTGGCGCGACGCGCTCGGCGCTGGCGCAGCAGCCGCTGCCGGTCGCGCTCTATCCGCAAGGCTGCCTGTTCAGGCAATGGGCGACGACCGAACTCGATCGCGCCGGTTTGCGCTGGCGGCTTGCCTTCGTAAGCCACAGCCTCGGCGCGGTCGAGGCCGTGGCGGCCCAGGGCTTGGCCGTCACCGTGGTCAAGGCAGGGACCTGTCCGCCAACCCTGCGCATGCTGAAGCCGGAAGACGGTCTGCCGCCCTTACCGAAGGCCGACATCCGGCTGCACTGCGCCACCAGCCCGCCGCAGGCGACGACGCTTCTCGCCGCGCACCTCGTCGCGGACCTGGCTCGCGTGCCGTGAACGGGTGACGAGCGCGGGCGGCACTTCCTTCGCGGACCGCACTGCTTTAACGCGCAGTCCATGAAGACTGACATCATGACAACCGACGCCAGCACAACTGACACCACGGCAGCCGAAGCCAGCGCGGCCGACTTCACCTTCCATCTGCACGCGCGTGATGGCGCGGCCCGCACCGGCGAGATCCGCATGCCGCGTGGCGTGATCCGGACGCCGGCCTTCATGCCTGTCGGTACGGCCGCGACGGTCAAGGGCATGTACCCCGACCAGGTCAGGGCGCTTGGCGCCGATGTCGTGCTCGGCAACACCTACCATCTGATGCTGCGCCCCGGTGCCGAGCGGGTCGCCAAGCTCGGCGGCCTGCACCGCTTCATGAACTGGCCGCACCCGATCCTGACCGATTCCGGCGGCTTCCAGGTGATGTCGCTGGCCAATCTGCGCAAGCTGACGGAGGAGGGCGTCACCTTCCAGTCGCATATCGACGGCTCCAAGCACATGCTCAGCCCGGAGCGCTCCGTCGAGATCCAGAACCTGCTCGGGTCCGACATCGTCATGCAGCTGGACGAATGCGTCTCGCTGCCCTGCGAGGACAAGGTCGCGGAGAAGGCGATGCGGCTGTCGTTGCGTTGGGCGGAACGCTGCAAGGAGGCTTTCGGCAATCCGGCGGGCAGGGCGCTCTTCGGCATCGTCCAGGGCGGTTCGGTGCCGGCGCTGCGCGTCGAGAGCGCCCGCGAACTCGTCGCCATGGACCTCAAGGGCTACGCCATCGGCGGGCTCGCGGTCGGCGAGCCGCAGGACATCATGCTGGCGATGATCGAGACGGTCGAGCCGCATCTGCCGCAGGAAAAGCCGCGCTACCTGATGGGCGTCGGCACGCCCGACGACATCGTCCAGGCGGTCTGCCGCGGCATCGACATGTTCGACTGCGTGATGCCGACGCGGGCCGGCCGTCACGGCCAGATCTTCACCCGCTTCGGGCGGATGAACCTCAAGAACGCCAAACATGCCGACGATCCGCGCCCCATCGACGCGGCCTCGTCCTGCCCGGCCGCGAACAGCTGGTCGCGCGCCTATCTCCACCATCTCGTCAAATCCGAGGAAATGCTCGGCAAGATGCTGCTGACCTGGGTCAACCTGGCCTATTATCAGGAGTTGATGGCGGGGCTTCGCGCGGCGATCGCAGCCGGACGGCTGGCGGATTTCGTGGCGCAGACGAAGGAAGACTGGGCGAAGGGCGACACCGCCGGCGAGCCGGCGTGATCGACCCCTGGTTTCTGCTGCTGGCCCTGAAGATGGCGACCGCGGCGGCGGTCGTCGTCGGTTGCTCGCTGCTGGCCGAGCGCAGCGGCCCGATGATCGCCGCGATGATCGCGACCCTGCCGATCTCGATCGGCCCGGTCTACATCTTCCTAGCCCTCGACCACGACGCAGCCTTCATTGCGCAGGGCGCGCTCGGCAGCATGAGCGCAAACCTCGCCAATGCGGCTCTCTGTTTCGTCTATGTCCCCCTTGCGCAGCGTTTTGGCACGCTCGTCTGCCTGAGCGCGGCCGTGCTGGCCTGGCTCGCGGCGCTGCTCCTGCTGCGTGCTTTGGAGCCGTCCTTCCCGGTTCTGCTGATCACGACGACCCTGGTCTATGGCAGCCTGCACGGGCACTTCCGGCGCTATCGCGCGGCCAGGCCGAACCATCAGGAGAGCCGGCCCTGGTATTTGATTCCGATGCGGGCCGGCTTCGTCGCGACGCTCGCCGCCGTGGTGACGACGCTCAGCGCGCAGGTTGGCCCGGCCTGGTCCGGCGTGCTGGCGGCGCTGCCGGTGGTGCTGACCAGCATGATCGCGATGCTTCAGCCCCGGATCGGCGGGCCGGCGATGGCCGCCGTCCTCGCCAACAGCGCGCTCCCCCTGATCGGCTTCGGCATGGCGATCGGCTCGGTTTACCTGGCCGCCGTGCCGCTCGGCTCAGCCCTGGCGCTGACGCTCGGGCTCGCCATCAGCGTAGCCTGGAATCTCGGGCTGATGCGCCTAAGCCGAGGCGGGCGCTGAGCGCCGCCAGGACGCGATGAACAGCCCACCGATGATCAGCCCGATGCCGGCGACCTGCAGCCCGGTCGGGATCTCGCCGAGGACCGGGATGCCCAGGAGCGTGCCGATGACGGGGATCATCGGCGGGAAACGCCCTGCCACGGACGGCCCGAGCGCGCGGGCCGCCAAGCTCCACAGCCACAGGCCGAGCACGACATTGAGCACGCCCTGGTTCAGCCCATGCAACACGATGACCCACCATGGCGCGACATCGAAGCCGCGGAAGAAGAACAGCGCGTAGAACGGCAGATAGGCCATCGACAGCACCGCGACGACGCTCGTCACCTTCAGCGCATCGAGCCGCCAGAGCTGGACCAGCAGCGGATACATGCCCCAGATCAGGCCGACGCCGACGAAGCAGAGATCACCGAACAGGATCGACGGATTCGTATGGGTCGTGCCGGCGATACCGAGGCAGACCAGGCCGAGCAGAACACCGATGATGCCGAGTACCAGCTGTCGCGTGATCAGGGCCCCGAACAGCGCGACGCTGCCGATGATGCTGATCACCGTCACCAGGCCCGGTCCGATCGTCGCGCCGTGGGCCGCCGGTGCATAGGTGACGCCGGTCAGCAGCAGGAAGCTCATCGGGAAGCCGCTCATCAGCGCCAGCGTGATGCCGCGTCCCCAGCCGACGCCGCCGCATGTCGTGACGCCGCGCGCGAGAAAGCCCGGCAGCAGCAGCAGGCCGGCGACGCCGAAGCGCAGAGCGAGAAGATCATGCGACGTCAGGCCGTTGAGGACGGCATGGCGACTGATGACGAAATTGGAGCCGAAGATCAGCATGGCCAGCATCATGCCGGCAAAGGCCAGCCGCCAGCGCCGCTTCTCGCGGCTCTGGTTCGCTTCGGACAACGGCGCCGTCTGATCCATCCCGCCGGTATCGCGCGAATGCCGGCGCGGCGTTAGCGCTGCGGGTGCATGGCGCCTGCGCGCCATCTTCGCGGGCGCAGCATGACTATGGCGCTGCGGCAGAAACAATTGGAGACGAAGCACCGCAATTGCTCCCCGCTTCGGCCGCTCTCGCGCCGGGCCTCCCGTGCTTCCTGTGCAGGTTCATGGAGGGATTTATCGACATGTCGGGTTCGATCTTCACGGGAGCGGCGGGATTCCTGCGCGGCGTCGGCAACCAGGCGGCGATCTCTGTCGCGGCGTCCGCCCTTGCCGCGGTGCTTCTTGCGCTTCCGGGCGGGATTTCGCTGCCGTTCACGGGCTCGGCTGCCGAGCAGAGCGATATCGGCCGGGGCAGCTCCGATGGCTGGGTCTCGCCGGTTGCGTCCGACGGCAAGATCCGTGCGCGCCATCAGGACGCGGCGGGCGGCGATGCGCCGCTGCGGGCATCGGATCTGCCGGGCCTGCTCAGCCCGGCCGCGATCGTGATGCCGATGATGCTCGAATGGACTCAGCCGGTCGTCGAGATCGCAGCCCTGCCGCAAGCCCGGTCCACTGCCGCAACCGAACCACGCGCCCGTCTCGTCCAGGCGCAGGCGCAGGCGCTTCCGCCCCGCCGGCCCGCGATCGAACGCGCCGTGGCGGTATCCGATACGGCGCCGCTTCAGATCGCACCGGCCTCAGTGCAGGTCGCGGCGAATGCTCCCGCGACGAGTGAGGTGGCAAGACCACCGCAGCGCAGCGTGCTGGGCGTGACCATGCCCGCACCGGTGTCCCGCGTCGGCGATGCGGTCTCCGGCGCGGTCGGCCTGGTCGGCGCGGCGGGGACCTGGACGCTGTCGCGCGCGTCGGACCTGCTGCCGCGTCTCTAGAGCGTTTTCAAGCGAAGTGGATACCGGTTCGCATGAAGAAAACGCGTCAGCTATGCTCTGGCCCTAGGCCAGCGCCTTCAGCGCGGCGCGACCGGCATAGACCGCCTGCGCGCCGAGCTCTTCCTCGATGCGCAGGAGCTGGTTGTACTTCGCCGTCCGGTCGGAACGGGCGAGCGAGCCGGTCTTGATCTGTCCGCAATTCGTCGCGACCGAGAGGTCGGCGATGGTGGAATCCTCGGTCTCGCCCGAGCGATGCGACATCACGGCGGTGTAGCCGGCACGCTGCGCCATCTCGACGGCGGCGAGCGTCTCGGTCAGCGAGCCGATCTGGTTGACCTTCACCAGGATCGAGTTCGCCGTCTTCTCCTTGATGCCGCGCGACAGGCGGGTGACGTTTGTGACGAACAGGTCGTCGCCGACGAGCTGGCACTTGGCTCCGACGAGATCGGTCAGCGCCTTCCAGCCCTCCCAGTCGTCCTCGGACATGCCGTCCTCGATCGAGACGATCGGATAGCTGCCGACGAGCTTGGCGAGGTATTTCGCCTGCGCCTTGGGATCGCGCGTCTTGCGCTCGCCCTCATAGACGTAAGCACCGTCCTTGAAGAACTCGGTCGCGGCGCAGTCCAGCGCGAGCGCAATGTCCTCGCCGGGCTTGTAGCCGGCTGCCTCGATCGCCTGCATGACGAAGTCCAGCGCCGCTTCAGCCGACTTGATGTTGGGCGCGAAGCCGCCCTCGTCGCCGACATTGGTGTTGTGGCCGGCGTCGTGGAGCTTCTTCTTGAGCGTGTGGAAGATCTCCGAGCCCATGCGCAGCCCCTCCAAGAAGGACGGTGCGCCGATCGGCATGATCATGAATTCCTGGAAGTCGATCGGGTTGTCGGCATGCGCGCCGCCATTGACGATGTTCATCATCGGCACGGGCAGGACGCGCGCCTGCGTGCCGCCGACATAGCGGTAGAGCGGCAGGCCGGCAGCTTCTGCAGCGGCCTTGGCGACGGCGAGTGAGACGCCGAGGATCGCGTTGGCGCCGAGCTTGCTCTTGTTGGGCGTGCCGTCGAGCTCGATCATCGCCTGGTCGATCGCGACCTGATCCTCGGCGTCCATGGCGACGAGCTGCTCGGCGATGGCGACATTGACCGCCTCGACCGCCTTCAGGACGCCCTTGCCGAGATAGCGGCTCTTATCGCCGTCACGCAGCTCGACCGCCTCATGTGCGCCGGTCGAGGCACCTGACGGGACGGCGGCGCGGCCCATCGAGCCGTCTTCCAGCACCACATCGACCTCGACGGTGGGGTTGCCGCGCGAGTCGAGAATCTGACGGCCGATGATGTCGATGATCGCGGTCATGGGAGCTCCGTGGCGGGCGCGGGAAGGGGTGTCTGCCGCGCTTCTAGCCAACGTCCCGGCGCTCGGGAAGCCTCAATCCGCGCGCCAGCAGGCCACGGCGGCGGAATCCAGCGAGACCTGCCGCGCGACAGCTAGGACGTTCGCCTTGTTCTCGCCAGGCTCCGGCCCGCGTCTTGCGGTTCTGCCGATGTTGACAGCCGACTGTTTCATCGGGAGACGAGAATGTTCCGGATCATGCCCAATAGCCCCCGCCCGTCCCTGGCGGTCGTCCTCGCCTCGGTCGCCGTCACCCTGGCGTGGTGGGCGGGACTGTGTGCGTTCGCTGGCCGGGCCGTCTGGTTCTGGTGATCAGGAATCATCCTCGGTGCGGACATAGCCGCCGACGAGGAACCCGCTCTGGAGCGCGAAGAGATAGCCGACCCAGACCAGGATGCTGAAGAAGCCGAATTCGTCGCGCACCAGCCAGAGCGGGATCATGACGAGCGTCATGGCCAGGCTCGCGGCGATGATCGCGAGGTAATTATAGGACAGGCCGATCAAAATCCCGATGAGAAACAAGATACCGGCAATAATCATCGGTCGGCTGAATCGCTTGTCCAGGAGGCCGCAGTGACATCTGCCGGCTGGAGAAGCGTCGTAGCGGGGTGACCGCTCCGATCCTGTTTACGGCCGCGGCGCGATTTGAATCAAATTGATGGCACGTAGCGGGTTCGTACCCGTTGCATCCGGCCGAAGCGCTGCGTCGACGTCCCGCCGGCGGAACCCTGACTGCGAAAACCGGTTCCCACGGCCTCGCGCAATGCTCTAGAAGGCGGCAAACCTCAGGAGCCTCCGATGTCGATCGACGCCTCGACCCTGCAACTCGGGCAGCATGCCGAGCTGCCTGCTTCGCCCGACCAGGCGCGCCTCGACCGCGTGCCCAATCCGCACCAGGGCACGTCCTATCTCGCGCGCTTCACCTGTCCCGAATTCACCTCGATCTGTCCCGTCACCGGTCAGCCCGATTTCGGCATCCTCGTCATCGACTACCTGCCGGATCAGTGGCTGGTCGAATCGAAGTCGCTGAAGCTCTATCTCGGCGCCTTCCGCAACCATGGCGCCTTCCACGAGGACTGCACCGTGGGGATCGGCAAGCGCCTCGTCGAACTGCTCGAGCCGGAGTGGTTCCGGATCGGCGGCTACTGGTATCCGCGTGGCGGCATCCCAATCGACGTGTTCTGGCAGACGGGCGAGCCGCCGAAGGGCCTCTGGCTTCCCGACCAGGGCGTCGCGCCCTATCGCGGGCGCTAGGCGTCCGGCCCGAGCGAGCCGTTTGCCGCGATCATTGCCACCGGCGCAGTGTCCTTTGCTCGGCAGGCGCATTGCTCATGAGAGCATGCCTATACGCGGAGACGAGATTCCGTTCCGGCTGCTGCCGAAATGTGACGATGTCCGGGCGCGAAAGCCGATACGGCTCAGGTGCGGCTGCCGGCCAGCGGCATGATGCGCGGCGTGACGTAGCCGAACACCACGATCGCAACGGAGAACAGCAGGATCGCCGCACCGGTCCCGATCAGGTGCATCGCCGATCCCATCACCAGCGGGCCCGTCGCCTGACCGAGGAAGAAACAGCAGGCGAACAGCGCCATCGCCGAGCCGCGCGCGCTTGGCGCAAGCTCGGTCGCCTGTGCCTGGAAGGTGCCGTGCAGCAGGAAGAAGCCGAAGCCCTGCAGACCGAAGAGCGGGATCGCGCTCCACCAGGGCCAGTCGAAGGCGAAGAGGGCGAGCCCGATGGCGCAGATCACGCCGCCGGTGCGGGTCATCAGCTTCGGCCCGAGCCGCTCGACGAGGATGCGGGTCGACAGGCCGTACACCAGGCAGCCGAATCCCATGCCGGCGATGACGAGACCCGCCTGTGCCGGGCCGACGTCCGAGCGCTCGAACAGGATCGCAGCGACATAGGCCGGGATGCCGAACAGCAGGATTCCCTCGATGATCACCAGGCCGTAGAGCAGCTTGGTCCTCGGGTTGGAGAAGACGGTGCGATAATTGGCGAGCGCGCCGGAGAGGCTGAGTTTCTGGCGCGTGACGTTGCGGCGGGGTTTCAGCACCACCGCAACGAGGATGGCCGCCAGCGTCGCGATGAGCGCCGCCGAGAGGAAGGCGGCGCGCCAGCCGATATGCGTCGCGATCAGCCCTGAGCAGGCCGAGCCCGACATCTGCCCGATGATCATCAGCACGGTGAACCGGCCGAGCGCGATCTGGCGCTCCTGCATCGGCGCCCGATCTCCGATCGCTGCCATTGCGATCGGGATGATCCCGCCCGACGCGACGCCGGTGACGGCCCGCACCACGGCCATCACTTCGAAGCTGCCGGACAGGGCGGCGACCGACGAGAACAGCGCCAGGGCCAGCAGGCAGATCAGGATCGTGCGGACCTTGCCAATCGCGTCGGCGAGCGGGCCTAGGAACGGCTGGCCCAGCGCATAGGACAGCGAGAAGGCCGTCACCATCATGACGATGTGAGGGACGCTGCGGCCGAACTCACCGGCGAGCGTCGGGATCAGCGGATCGATGATCCGCATGGTGAAGGTCGAGGCGAAGCCACAGGCGCCGAGGACCAGGATGAGCGGGGTCAGGGAGATGGGCGCCGGCGCGGAGGGCGGCGCCGGTGCGGGCGTGTCAGACATAAGCCAGCGTAGGCTTGGCCTTGGCCTTGGCAAGTCGATCAAAGCTTTGCAGCTCTGCGATCAGCGCAGGGAAGGCGCTCAGCGGCACCATGTTGGGGCCGTCGCTGGGTGCGTTGTCGGGGTCTTCATGCGTCTCGATGAACACGCCCGCGACGCCGACCGCGACTGCAGCCCGCGCCAGAACACCCACGAATTCGCGCTGGCCGCCGGAGGACGAGCCCTTGCCGCCCGGCTGCTGCACCGAATGCGTGGCATCGAAGATCACCGGCGCGCCGATCGTCTGCGCCATGATCGGGAGCGCGCGCATGTCGGAGACCAGCGTGTTGTAGCCGAAGGACGCGCCCCGTTCGGTCAGCATGACGTTGGGGTTGCCGCTCTCGGTGATTTTCGCGGCGACATTGACCATGTCCCAGGGCGCCAGGAACTGACCCTTCTTCACATTCACGACACGCCCGGTCTGCGCCGCCGCGACCAGCAGGTCGGTCTGCCGGCAGAGATAGGCCGGGATCTGCAGCACATCGACGCATTCCGCCACGGCGGCGCATTGGCCTGCTTCGTGCACATCGGTCAGGACGGGCAGTCCGGTCGCTTCGCGGATTTCGGCGAAGACGGGCAGGGCGGCCTTGAGCCCCATGCCGCGCTCGGCCCGCACGCTGGTCCGGTTGGCCTTGTCGAAGGAGGTCTTGAACACGAGGCCGATGCCGAGCCGATCGGCGATCTCCTTCAGCGCGAAGGCCATCTCGAGCGCATGGTCCCGGCTTTCCATCTGGCACGGGCCGGCGATCACGGAGAGCGGCAGGCTGTTGCCGAAGCGAACCGGAGACGGCAGATCGGCGCCGATGGAGACGATGGCGTTGGCGGTCATGGGCGGCGTCCCCTTTGCGGTCAGGCGCCGGGCTTATGTCCGGCGGGGCCGGTGGGTCAAGCCAAACCGCCTGCAATGCGGATAAGCTGCGACATTGCGTCGAACGGACTGGCGAAGCAGCGGCGAGGTCTGTAAATTCATCGGCGAGGCATTATGTCGGGTGGGAACGCCAGGGACCGATCTTGAGAACAATGGCAGCCATGACCAGGCAGGCAGGGAACACCGGGGCGTCGGGCGATGCCGTGGTGCCGCCGCCGGCTGCCCTGGTCGAACCGAGGGGAATGGCCGATCGCCCCAAGCGGCCGCCGCCACCGACCGATGGCGGCCGTGACGGGACCGGCACGGCTGTCCTGACCCGGACCCGAACCCGCAAGCCGAACCTCTATCGTGTCCTGCTGCTGAACGACGACTACACCCCGATGGAATTCGTCGTTCACGTTCTCGAACGCTTCTTCCAGAAGGACCGTGCCGCTGCCACCCAGATCATGATGCATGTGCATCAAAACGGCGTCGGCGAATGTGGTGTCTTTACCTATGAGGTCGCCGAGACGAAGGTCACGCTCGTCATGGATCTTGCGCGCAAGCACATGCATCCGCTCCAATGCGTGATGGAGAAGAAGTAGAGTTTTGAGTTCGCTCACCCAATCGAAATCGGAATAGGAGCGCAATCCGTGCCGAGTTTCTCGCGCAGTCTCGAACAGGCGCTTCACCGCGCCCTGGCGCTCGCCAACGAACGTCACCACGAATACGCCACGCTGGAGCATCTGCTGCTCGCCTTGGTCGATGACCAGGACGCAGCCGCAGTGATGCGGGCCTGCAGCGTCGATCTCGATACGCTCAGGCGCAACCTCGTCGATTACATCGACGCGGAACTGGCCAATCTCGTTACCGACGGGCGCGACGATTCGAAGCCGACCGCCGGCTTCCAGCGCGTGATCCAGCGCGCCGTCATCCATGTCCAGTCGTCGGGTCGCGAAGAGGTGACCGGCGCCAACGTGCTCGTCGCCATGTTCGCCGAGCGCGAGAGCCACGCCGCCTATTTCCTGCAGGAGCAGGACATGACCCGCTACGACGCGGTCAACTACATCAGCCACGGCATCGCCAAACGCCCGGGCGCCAGCGAGCCGCGGCCGATCCGCGGCGTCGAGGAGGAGCCCGAGCAGCAGCGCGATTCGCGTGCCGCCGATCAGGGCAACGACGCCGACAAGGACAAGAAGAAGAAGGAGAGCGCGCTCGACGCCTATTGCGTCAACCTCAACCGCAAGGCGCGCGACGGCCGCATCGACCCACTGATCGGCCGCGAGGCCGAGGTTCAGCGCACCATCCAGATCCTCTGCCGCCGGCAGAAGAACAACCCGCTGCTGGTCGGCGAGCCCGGCGTCGGCAAGACCGCAATCGCCGAAGGCCTCGCCCTCAAGATCATCCGCGGCGAGGTGCCCGAGGTGCTGGAGGACGCGACCGTGTTCTCGCTGGACATGGGCACACTGCTGGCCGGCACGCGCTATCGCGGCGATTTCGAGGAACGCCTCAAGCAGGTGATGAAGGAGATCGAGGCCCATCCCAAGGCGATCATGTTCATCGACGAGATCCACACGGTGATCGGCGCTGGCGCGACCTCGGGCGGGGCGATGGATGCCTCCAACCTGCTCAAGCCCGCGCTCGCCTCCGGCGGGCTGCGCTGCATCGGCTCGACCACCTACAAGGAATACCGCCAGTATTTCGAGAAGGACCGCGCGCTTGTCCGCCGCTTCCAGAAGATCGACGTCAATGAGCCGTCGATCCCCGACGCGATCGAGATCCTCAAGGGGCTGAAGCCCTATTTCGAGGAGTTCCACAAGCTGCGCTACACCAACGACGCCATCAAGGCAGCGGTGGAACTCTCGGCGCGCTACATCCATGACCGCAAGTTGCCGGACAAGGCGATCGACGTGATCGACGAGACCGGCGCCTCGCAGATGCTGGTGACCGAGAGCAAGCGCAAGAAGGTCATCGGCGTGAAGGAGATCGAGGCCGCGATCGCGACCATGGCGCGCATCCCGGCCAAGACGGTCTCGAAGGATGACGCCGAGGTTCTCCGCAACCTCGAAACTACGCTGAAGCGCACGGTCTACGGCCAGGAAAAGGCGATCGAGGCGTTGTCCTCGTCGATCAAGCTGGCGCGGGCCGGCCTGCGCGACGGCGAGAAGCCGATCGGCTGCTATCTCTTCGCGGGTCCCACCGGCGTCGGCAAGACCGAGGTCGCCCGCCAGCTCGCGGCGTCGCTCGGTGTCGAGACGGTGCGCTTCGACATGTCCGAATACATGGAGCGGCACACGGTTTCGCGGCTGATCGGCGCGCCTCCGGGCTATGTCGGCTTCGATCAGGGCGGCCTTCTGACCGACCAGATCGACCAGCACCCGCATTGCGTGCTGCTGCTCGACGAGATCGAGAAGGCCCATCCGGACCTGTTCAACATCCTGTTGCAGGTGATGGACCATGGCAAGCTGACCGACAACAACGGCAAGCAGGTCGATTTCAGGAACGTCATCCTGATCATGACCACCAATGCCGGCGCCGCCGACATGGCCCGCAACGCTTATGGCTTCACGCGCCAGAAGCGCGAGGGTGACGACACCGACGCGATCAACAAGCTGTTCGCGCCGGAATTCCGCAACCGGCTCGATTCAGTGATCTCCTTCGGCCATCTGCCGAAGACGGTCGTCGCCCGCGTCGTCGACAAGTTCGTGCTGCAGCTCGAGGCGCAGCTCGCCGATCGCAACGTCACGATCGAGCTTTCGGACGAGGCGCGCGAATGGCTGGTCGAGAACGGCTATGACGAAGCAATGGGCGCAAGGCCGATGGCCCGCTTGATCCAGCAGACGATCAAGACGCCGCTGGCCGACGAGGTCCTGTTCGGGCGCCTCAAGAACGGCGGCGCGGTCAAGGTCGTGGTGGTGCAGTCGGAGACCGGCATCAAGGTGCTGGGTCTCGAATTCCCCGATGGCCCGGTCAAGCCCAAGCCGGAGAAGGATGTCGCCGCAGCCGCCGAGCAGCGTGCCCGCAAGCCGCGCGCCAAGGCGTCATCGACGTCAAAACCGGCCTCGACCGGTCCCCGCCGAGGCGATGGCGGGGCGGGAGGCAAGGCCGGGAAGGGGGATGGCGGCGGCAAGCCGCCCGTCGAGGCGCCCAAGGCGCAGCGTTCGGTCCGCACCGTCCCCAAGGTCCCCCTGACGAAGGCTTGAGAGCGTGTTCTTCAGGCGCAAGACCGACACTCTGCTCGCTCAGGCGGCGGAGCCCGCACCGGAGCGGACCGCTCCGGTGCGCAAGGAAAAGCTGAGCTGGTTCGAAAAGCGCGACCGGCGACGCCGGCGGCGCAAGGCGTTCGAGGAGGTCCTCGGCTGGATCCTCGTCCCCGCCTTCATCTATGGGATCTACCTCGCGGTGAAGGCCGTTGGCGGCATCCCCAAGGAGCTCGTCGATTTCGGCAACGAGCTGATCGGCATCCTCTTCAAGGGCGGGCGCTAGAGGGCGCCTTGGCCTGACGAGACGATGTCGGGGGGAGGGCTTGCGGGCTCTCTACTTCGTACTGACCGTCGAGCGCACGAATTCAGCCACTGCAGCGGTCGCCGCTTTGGTCGCCTCGGGATCGAAGCCGACGGTCGGCCCGATGCTGACGCAGTCGTCGGTATAGGCGAACGGCTTCTGCGTCGCCTCGTTGATCAGGACGGCGCCTTCGTTTTCCCGGATTTTGCACGCCCGCACCGACTGATCGGCTTTGGTCGGCACAGGCGGATTGGCGCCCAGGGGATTGTCGAACCCGTGTTCGGCGTTCGGATACTCCGTCAACTGCACATCCGCGCCGGCCTGTTTCAGGCGTGCGATGTAGGTTTTGCAGGCGGAAACCGGGTTGTAGTTGTCGGGTGAGCCGTGAAAGATCCGGATCGGCTTGCCTGAGACCTTGTCGTCGTCCCGGTACGTCGTTCCGCAGTCGGGATAGAAGACCACATAGGACGCGAAATTCACGCCGCTCTTGTTCCAGAGTTTCTGGAAGCGTTCGACGCTGGAGTAGAGCGCCGCTTGCCCGCCGCGCGAGAAGCCCACCATGACGATCTTGTCGGGGGCGACGCGTGGATGTTTGCCGAGAATTTCAAGGGATTTGTAGATATCGAGAATGAAGTTCAGACGCCCGAGCGACGCCTGCTTGTCGCCGACGCCGGTGAAGCCGCGTCCCGTGACGCCATCGATGACGAATGTCGAGATGCCGGCCGCGTTGAAGAGCCTCTTCCAGTACTGAACATTCCCTCCGATGCCGCCGGAGCCATGCATCAGGACGGCGACGGGCAGTCGCCCGTTGCCTTGGGCGATGGCCAGCTCGCCCGTGACGACGGCAGCCTTCGCATTCTGGTCACCAGATAGAAATTGGCTATCGCTCAAAGTCAGCGTGGGGATGGAAAAGAGCTCGACCCTGGCCGGCAGGTCCTTCGGAGCGGCCTCCTGCGCGGACACCGCCCCTGCTGACACAAAGGTCGCGAGGGCCATGGCGCTGATACGCGAATACGATCCCATAATGTCCTCCCGACTGGTACCTGGGCTTTATTCGGTGAATCGAGTTCACGCCCATGGCAGGCGAAGAATTGTACCGGTTGGTTCACGCGTCAAGGCGGTGATTATCGAGGCTTCCCATCTCGTCTCCTGTTCGAAGGGTGGGGGAGGAAGGAGCTTCGCGCATCGCGATCTGCCGCTCGGGCCCGGCTTGCAGCGCCAGGTTTCACCAATCATGCCCTGCATGGAGCGCGGGGCCGCTCGGCTACCGGCGCGCCCGCGATGCCGTTGGGCTGAGCTAGAACGGTGACCGTCGTCCATTCGTCCGACCGGACCTCGAACCGCCCCCACACCCCAGCCGCGCGAAAGTCATGATGAATCCACCGCCAGACCGGGACTGGAAGCGCGTTGCGCTGGCCGGCATGCGCGATGCGCTGTCCCTGCCGGCCTGGGTCGTCGGCTTCGGGCTGATCGGGGTCGGCTCGCTCGCCAGCGATGTCGGCTATCCCGTCGAGGTCGCGGTGCTGTCGACCATGCTGGTCTGGGCCGGCCCGTCGCAAGTGATCTTCTTCGCCTCGATCGCGGCCGGGGCTGCCTGGAGCGCGATCGCAATCGCGGTCGGCTTCGCCTCGCTGCGCTTCCTGCCGATGACGGTCGCGATCCTGCCGCTGCTGCGGCGGCCGGGACAAGGTATCGGGGTGCAACTCCTCCTGGCGCATTACGTCGCCGTGACGTCCTGGACGGAGGGGCTTCGGCGCCTGCCGGACGTGCCGCCGCAGCAGCGGGTGGTGTACTTCCTGGGCTTCGCCAACACCTGCATGGCGACGAGTTCGATCGGAACCTTTCTCGGCTACTATCTAATCGGCGCCTTGCCGATTCCGTTCGCCGCCGGCCTGATGTGCCTGACGCCGATCTTCTTTTTGGCCTCGCTCTCGGCCGGCCTGCGCCATCGCGGCGATGCCGCGGCGATAGTGCTCGGGCTTGCGCTCGCGCCGATCTGCGACCGCTTCATCGGCGGCGGCTTCGACCTGATCGTGGCCGGCCTGATCGCTGGCAGCGTCGCCTTCGCGCTGCGGCCGCGAAAGCGGGCAAGGCCCGAGCAATCATGACCCAGCCGATTCCCTGGCTTGATGGGCCGCTTTGGCCCTATCTCGCCTTGCTGCTCTTCGCGGTGTTGCCGACCGAAATCTGGCGCTGGCTCGCGGTCATCTTCTCGCGGCGCATCGACGCCGATTCACCGGCGCTCGATTGGGTCAGGGCGGTGGCGACCGCCTTGCTGGCCGGCATCGTCGCCAAGCTGATCGTGACGCCGCCAGGCGCGCTCGCGGCCGTGCCGCTGCCGCTGCGGATCGCGGCACTGGCGGTCACGCTCGGCGTCATGCTGTTCGATCGAAGGCGGGTGATGCTCGCCGTGCTGGCCGGCGAGGCGACGCTGATCGGCGGGGCGTGGTGGCTCCTGCCGGGCTGACTTCAGCGATCAGAGATTGTCGAGCGCATCCCTGATCTTGTCGGCATTCGCCATCAGCACATGCAGCTTCTCCATCGACCCCGTATGGGGCCTCAGCGCCACGCCCTCATGGCGCGGCATGACATGCACATGCATGTGAAACACCACCTGTCCGCCGGCTGCCTCGTTGAACTGCTGGATGGTGACGCCATCGGCATCGAAGGCGGCCTTTACCGCGCGAGCGAGCTTTTGCGTCGTCAGCGCGACCGCCTTCAGCGCATCCGGCGGCGCATCGAAAACATTCCGGCAGGCGACCTTCGGGATCACCAGCACATGGCCGTTGGCGCGCGGCATGATGTCCATGATCGCCAGCGTCTCGGCGTCCTCATAGACGGTGTGCGACGGCAACTCACCGCGCAGGATCTTGGCGAAGACATTGGCGTCATCATAGGCGGTCATGCGAGATCCGGGGCAGGCGAGGGGGTGGTGGCGCACACCAGCCTGTCGCGGCCGGGCCGGTCGCGTCAAGGTCTCGTATCAGCGCCGCAGCGTCGGCAGTGGGCCTGCCGGCCTTCCATGCAGCGGCAGAACCTCGGCCAATTCGGCATCCAGCACGAGATCGTCGCAGGCGCCGAGCACCCAGAGCGCTGTCGCCCCGAAGCGCAGCACCGATACGTCCCACCAGCGCTCGATCAAGGCCGCAAGGGCCTCGGTCTCCGCGACGTCGAGGTCGTCGGTCAGGTTGTAGAGCCCGACCAGATAGAGATCGCCGGGCTGTCGCCCGAATGCCGACTGGATGGACTGGAACGGATTGGCCCCGCCGCGCATCTCGGGATAAGCCCGCAGATAAAGCCGGCCCCGGTTGACGTTGCCCGAGAACAATCCGCGCAGCTCGACCCGGAACGGACCCGTACGGAAAAGCGCCTCGCGCACGGCCCGGTCGATCGCCGGAGCGTCCCCGGTCGAGAGCGTGCCGCACAGCGTCGCATGCAGCCGGTCGGCTCGTCGTGGCACAATGTCCCAGGCAATCTTCCGCGCGAACGGCGCGCGCCGCATCTCATCATCGAGCCGCGCGAGCGGCTCGGACGCGGCCAGCGCGGCCTCGTCGATCGGCAGAACGGCTGAAAACACCCTCGGATGCCGGCCCATCTCGTAGGAGCGGCCCTCCTGCCGGGCGATCACGCCGGGGTGCTGGGGGGCGACCAGCGGCAGATGGGCGAGACGATAGGGCTCGTCGAGCTTCAGGCCCTCACCGGGCACAAAAACGGTGCGGCTGCGTAGATAGCCGAGTTCCGCATCGCCGCAGAACGAGGCCGGGTTGCCCTGTGATGCGGCTGCCGTTCCATTAGTCATGCGTGTCCCCCGTCTTGCGAAACGGACTCTCGGCCGCGAGCGCGTCTTGTGCTTGCGCGATCTGCTGGCGTTCCCCGCCGAGATAATGCGCCACCGCGCGCCGAAGTCCCGGATCGGCAAGATGATGGAAGGAGCGGGTCACCACGGGCCGGTAGCCGCGCGCCAGCTTGTGCTCGCCCTGCGCGCCGGCTTCGACGCGGGCGAGCTTGTGCGCGATCGCATAGTCGATCGCCTGATGGTAGCAGAGCTCGAAATGCAGAAAGGGATGATCCTCGATGCAGCCCCAGTTCCGGCCATAGAGCGTATTGGCGCCACGGAAATTGATCGCGCCGGCAATGTAACGTCCGGCGCGCCGCGCCATCACCAGCACGATGCGCTCGCTCATCGCCGCCCCGACTGCCGAAAAGAAGGCACGGTTGAGATAGGGGCGGCCCCATTTGCGCGCGCCTGTATCCTCGTAGAAGGAGTGGAAATCGTCCCAGACGGCCTCGGTCAGGTCGCTGCCCGACAGGGCCTCCACCGTGATCCCGGCCGACAGCGCCTCGCGACGCTCGCGCTTGAGCGCCTTGCGCTTGCGCGAGGCCAGCGTCGCGAGGAAATCGTCGTAAGTGGCGAAGCCCTCATTGCTCCAGTGGAATTGCAGATCGTGCCGTTCGAGATAGCCGGCCTCGCGCAGCGCCGCGATGTCGGGCTCCTGCGCGAAGGTGACATGGACCGACGAGGCTTCGGCCTGGTCGCGCAGCGCCTCCAGCCCCGCGATCAGCCCGGCCCGGGCCTCTTCCGACCTGGGGCCGTCGGCGACCAGCAGGCGCGGCCCCGTCGCCGGCGTGAAGGGGGCTGCGACCTGTAGCTTGGGATAATAGCGCCCGCCGGCGCGCTCATAGGCGTCGGCCCAGCTATGGTCGAAGACGTATTCGCCCTGGCTGTGGCTCTTGAGAAAGCTCGGCGCGGCGGCCAGCAACGTGCCCGAGCCATCCTCGACCAGGAGATAGGCCGGCGACCAGCCCGAGCGCCCGCCGACGCATTTGCTGTCCTCCAGCGCGCGCAGGAATTCATGCGACACGAAGGGATTGTCGCGGTCGAGCCCTGCCGCGACTGGCTGGCAGGACAGGCCCAGCGCTTCGCCCAGCGCGCCCGGATTGGCGCAGGCGTTCCAGGCCCCGGCCGGCACGGTCTTCAGCGAGGTCGTGACGCGGACCCGAAGGTCGCCTCCCTCGCCGGTGCTCAAGGCGTGAAGCCCTCGAACACCATCTGGTCGGCGTGGCGGGCCGCCTTCTCGCGATCGGCTGGCGTGCGTACCGTCCAGGTCATCAGCGGCATACCTAGCGCGTTGCGGCAGAGATAGGGCGCCGCGCTTTCGAGATCGACGACCTTCCAGGACAGGAAGTCCGGCCGGCTCTCGCCGAAATGCAGCAGATTGGCCATGGCGTGGCGCTTGGCATCGTCGAGATGGGCGTAGTCGTCATAGATGGAATAGTCGTTCATCGCGACGATGCCGCGCGGGATCGCAGGCGCCAGATCGCGCAATGCCGTCACGATATCGGGATCGAACGACTTGAAGACGATCGGCTGACCGGCGCGGCCCGAGACGATCTCGGCGGCCCGCCGCGTCAGCGCGAGGTCGCCATCGAAGCGGCTCTTGATCTCGATCACCAGCGGCACCCGCCCGGCGATGAGGTCGAGAAAACCCGCCAGCGTCGGGATTTTGGCCTCGCTACCTTTCAGCGTCATCGCAGCCAGCGCGTCCGCCTTCAGCGACGCGACCTTGCCGGTCTGCGCCGTCAGCCGGTCGAGCACGAAATCATGGAACACCATGGCCTCGCCATCGGCGCTGAGCTGAACGTCGCATTCGATACCGAAGCGCCCGGCGATGGCAGCCTCGGCGGCCGGAATGCTGTTCTCGATCACGCCGGCGGCCGCGTCATGCAGGCCGCGATGGGCGATCGGCCGGGCGATCAGCCAGCCCAGCCCGGACTGCGAATGTTCGCTCATGGACCGGTCGCGCATCAGGCGATCTCGAACATCGCCTCGACCTCGACGGCCGCGTCGGCCGGAAGTTCGGCGACGCCGATGGTCGAGCGGGCATGGCGTCCCTTGTCGCCGAGCACCTCGACCATCAGGTCCGAGGCGCCGTTCATGATCGCGGGCAGGGCGGCGAAATGTGGCGCGGCGTTGATGAAGCCGCCGAGGCGGACGCAACGCGTGATCCGGCTGAGATCGCCGCCGAGCGCGGCCTTGGCCTGGGCGAGCACGTTGATCGCGCAGAGCCGCGCGGCCTCCAGGCCAGCCTCGTTGAAGATCTCCGCGCCGAGCTTGCCCTTGTGGACATCGGAGAGCTTGCCGTCGAGCCCGAAGCAGATCTGGCCCGAGATCACCAGCAGATTGCCGGTGATGACATAGGGCACGTAGTTCGCCACCGGAGCGGCGGGCGAGGGCAGGGTGATGCCGAGTTCGGCAAGCTTGGCGTCGACGGCATTCATCAGGGGAACTCCACCGGGGGCAGGAGCCTTTCGGAGGCGCGAAGCCAGGCCCAAAGGCGCATGTCTTTCATGGCCGATGCCCGGCCGGGCCGCAAGCACCGGCGCCATGCTTGCAAGGCAGGGACGGTTGCCGGGCCGTGCTGTGTCGGACTGCCTTGTTTGCGCCATTGCGGCATTGCACCTAGATTCAGGTGCCTCAGGAAACGAAAGCGGCGGTCGTCATGAACATGAACGGGCTGGGCGTGACAGGATTTGGCCTTGCGGGACTCCTTGCCGTTGCGGCGGTGTCGGCGATCGGCCCGGCCATGGCCCAGCCGCAAGCCACGGGCCGCGTCGTGCTTGTGCCGCACCGCGCCGTCTATGACCTGGTGCTCGACGGCGGCAAGGCCGCCAAGAATGTCGAGTCGGCCCGCGGCCGCATCGCCTATGACTTCACCGGCGATGCCTGCGAGGGCTACGCCCTGTCGTTCCGGCAGGTCACGCAGCTCCAGAGCGGCGAGAGCGGGCCGCGTACCATCGATGCGCGCACGACCAGCTTCGAGGCCGGCGATGGCGCGAGCTACCGCTTCAAGACCGAAAGCTCGGCCAGCGGCGCACCGACCGAGACGGTCGATGGCCTCGCCAGCAAGAGCGGCGATGGCTACGAGGTCAAGTTGAGCACGCCGAAGGCCGAGACCCATCGCGAACCGCTCGCGGCGCTGTTTCCCAACGCCCAGATGAAGGCGGTGATCCAGGCCGCCCGCGCCGGCCAGAACACGCTGAACGTCAGGCTCTATGACGGCGCCAATGGCGGCAAGGACCTCTACGAGACGCTCTCCGTGATCGGCCGGAAGGTCGAGGCCAAGCCGGCCGAGTCCCCCCTGCAGCGGCCCGAATTCGAGAATCTGGCGCGCTGGCCGGTGACGATGTCGTATTTCAAGGTCGGATCGGGTGAGTCGACGCCGTCCTACACCATCTCCTTCGAGCTCTACGAGAATGGCGTCACCGGCGCCGTCAGGCTTGACTATGGCAGCTTCGCCCTGCTCGGCACGCTCACGCGTCTGGATCTTCTGCCTCAGGCCGAGTGCGGGAAGTAGCCGAGCCGCTGCCGGCCCGCTGGGGCAGGCGCAAGCTGAGCCCCTTGCCGATCGCGGCATCGCCGAAGCGGGCGCGCAAGCTGTCGAGCGCGCCCTCCATCGCCTTGAGCCGCGGCGTCGCGACATCGGCAAGGTCGCCATGGTCGGCGTCCTCGGGTCCGGTGAGGTCGCTCGCGCCGATGCCGATCAGCCGGTAGCGCGGCCCGTTGCATTCGCGCTTGAGCAATTCGCGCCCGGCCGCGAACAGGCGCGCTGCAAGCTGCGTCGGCTCCGGCAGGCGGCTGGCGCGGGTGATCGAGTGGAAATCCGCTGTCTTCAGCTTCAGGGTGATGGTTCGCCCCGCAAGCTCCTGGTGTTTCAGCCGTTTCGAGGTCTTCTCGCAGAGTCGCCAGAGTACTGGTTCGAGTTCGTCGAAGCGCGACAGATCGACGTCGAGCGTGGTCTCGCTGGATACGCTCTTGGTCTCACGGTCGGGAGTGACCCGACGCGTGTCGATGCCGTTGGCGAGGTTCTTCAGCCGCGGACCATCCTTGCCGGCCAGCCGGAACAGCTTGTCGACATCAGCCTCGCGCAGGTCGCCGATCAGCCGGAAGCCGGCCTCGGCGAGCTTCGCGGCGCTCGCCTGTCCGATGCCGGGAATCAGCCCGACCGGCTTTCCCGCCAGAAACGCCACGGCCTCCGCCCGGCCGATGACGGAGAAGCCGCGCGGCTTGTCCATGTCGGACGCGACCTTCGCCAGAAACTTGGCATAGGACAGGCCCACTGACACCGTGATTCCGATTTCCGTCTCGATCCGCCTGGCGAAGCGCGCCAGCGTCACGGCCGGGCTGGCATGGTGCAGCAATTCCGTGCCGGCGAGGTCGAGGAAGGCCTCGTCGATCGAGATCGGCTCGACCAGCGGCGTCAGCTCCTGCATCAATCGGCGCACCTGCCGGCCGACCGCGACATATTTCGCCATGTCGGGCTTGACCACGATCGCCTCCGGGCAGGCCTTGAGCGCCTTGAACATCGGCATGGCCGAGCGCACGCCATAGGTCCGGGCGATGTAGCAGGCGGTCGAGACGACGCCGCGCTTGCCGCCGCCGATGATCACCGGCTTGTCGAGCAGGGACGGATCGTCCCGCTTCTCGATCGCCGCATAGAAGGCGTCGCAATCGATATGGGCCAGGCTCAACGCGTCGCGCTCGGAGTGGCGCAGCAGGCGTGGCGAGCCGCAGGCCGGGCAACGCCGTGGTTCGGAGGCGCTGCCGTCATGGTCGCTCAGGCAGTCGCGGCACAGGACCCGCCGCACCACGGCGGGTAGAGCTGTCGCGGGGACAAGGTCGCTCAAGACGGCTCGCCGGGGGGCTGCCCGCTGAGCCGCTCGCGGGCCTGCGCCACCGCCTCCGGACTCACGCCCAGATTTCCGGCAAACTCCAGCAGAAGCGAATCGCTGCCGCTGATATGGTCGAGAACTGCGGCGAGGAAGCCCGGGTCGCTCGCTGCGGCCCGCAGCGTCGCGGGGCCGAGCCCTGTCGTCGCCAGGAACGGCTCGAGCCGCTCCGGCTCAGCCGCGAGGAAGCCCAGCGCCCGCAAAGCCAGCGTTTCGGCGTCCTCCATGCTGGGCGGTCGAGCCATGGCGTCGGGTGCTCCATCGTTCGCGTATTGGGCGAGTCGCGTATCAGGTTTGCGTTTCGTCAACGGCTCGCATGCTAGAGCATCATTGAACGAGGCCGCCAGCTTGGACAATCCGGATCGATCCGGGATGTCCGTGGCGCAAATGAAGGGCGGCATCATGAAGACGGTTCTGATCGTCGAGGATAACGAGCTCAACATGAAGCTCTTCAACGACCTGCTCGAAGCGCATGGCTACGCCACGCTGAAGACTGCCGACGGCATCGAGGCGATCGAGCTGGCGCGCGCGCATCATCCCGATCTGATCCTGATGGACATCCAGTTGCCCGAGGTTTCGGGGCTCGAGGTCACCAAATGGATCAAGGAGGACGATACGCTCAAGTCGATTCCCGTCATCGCGGTCACGGCCTTCGCGATGAAGGGCGACGAGGAGCGGATTCGCGAGGGCGGCTGCGAGGCCTATCTCTCGAAGCCGATCTCGGTCGCGAAGTTCCTGGAGACCGTCCGCGCCTATGCCGGCACAGCCTGAGCCTCTGAAAGTAAACCCATGTCAGCGCGCGTTCTTGTCGTCGACGACATCGTCACCAACGTAAAGCTTCTGGAAGCGAAGCTTTCGGCTGAGTATTTCGACGTCGAGACCGCGCTCAACGGGCCCGATGCCCTGGCGATCTGCGAGCGCGGCGAGACCGACATCGTCCTGCTCGACGTGATGATGCCTGGCATGAACGGCTTCGAGGTCTGCCGCCGCCTCAAGAACGCGGCGACGACCGCACATATTCCGGTCGTGATGGTGACCGCGCTCGACCAGCCGGGCGACCGGCTGAAAGGGCTCGACGCCGGCGCCGACGATTTCCTGACCAAGCCGCTCGACGACACTGCGCTGTTTGCCCGCGTGCGCAGCCTGGTCCGGCTGAAATCGATGACCGACGAGCTGCGCAACCGCGCGCTGGCCTCGCGTCGGCTCGGCATCGCCGATCCGCTGGCCGCTGCGGCCCTGGAAACCGGGCTGAACGGCCGCATCCTGCTGGTCGAGGACCGGCCGAGGGTGAGCGAACGCCTGGAAACCGCGCTGTCGGCCTTCCATGTGGTCGAGATCGAGCCTGACCCGCAGCAGGCGCTTTTGCGCGCCGTCGAGGGCGAATTCGACAGCGTCGTCGTGAGCCTCGATCTCAACGGATACGACGGGCTGCGCCTGTGCAGCCAGCTCCGCTCGCTGGAGCGCACCCGCAATGTCTCCGTCCTGATGATGGGCGAGGCCGAGGATCGCACCCGCATCCTGCGCGGTCTCGAGATCGGCGCGCATGATTTCCTGATCCGGCCGATCGATCGCAACGAACTGGTGGCCCGCGTCCGCACGCAGGTCCGCCGCAAGCGCTTTACCGAGAAGCTGCGCGACAGCGTGCAGTCCTCGATGGAGATGGCCGTGATGGACCAGCTCACCGGTCTGCATAATCGCCGCTACATGGATACCCGCATGGCGTCGATGTTCGATGAATCGGCGCTGCGGGCGCGGTCTCTGGCCTTGCTCGTCCTCGACATCGACCGCTTCAAATCCGTCAACGACAGCTGGGGCCACGATGCCGGCGACGAGGTCCTGCGCGAATTCGCCGACCGGGTCCGCGCCTGCACGCGCGGCATCGATCTCGTCGCCCGGATGGGCGGCGAGGAGATCGTCGTGGTGCTGCCCGATACGGCGCTCGATGCCGCCTATGCCGTCGCCGAACGCATCCGCGAACGCGTCGAGGCCGATCCCTTCGGCATCCAGGGCAATGCGCGCACGATCCCCGTGACGGTTTCCATCGGCGTCTCGAGCCGCCGCGCCGGCGACGTCTCGCCCGCCGAGATCATGAAGCGTGCCGATGACGCGCTGTACCGGGCCAAGGCGAGCGGCCGCAACCGCGTCATCGCTGCCAACGCGGCCTGACGCCGAACGCTGCTCAAACCCGAGTTCTGCTCGCGCGCAAGCATCGACTGGTTACGCGGTAAGGTTAAGCATCGATGAACATTGGTGAATCGATGGTATTCGATTGATTCGGCTGCGCCCGGCTGCAAGGGTCTTTGTGACGCAGCGATATTTCCGCTGCCTCGCGACGCCCCTCGGGTGCTCAGGTCCGCCGCATCTCCTGGGAAACCGGAGGGCTCGGCCGGTCGGTTGCGGATAGTCTGGCCTCCTCAGAACCGCCGCCGGCCGGCCACCTCTCACATGCTACGTGTCACGTGCCCACTTCTCAGCCTTGGAAATAGCGCGAGAGCAGGGCCGGCAGCCCGTAACCGATGGCGCCGAAGACCGCCAGAATTCCAACCAGCAGCAGGGCAGCGCCGACGCGATTGCCCAGGAAGCGCGACGAGTCGATCTCGACGATCAGCTTCAGCATGCGCCTCAGCGGCCCATGTGAGCCGCTATGATGGGTGGGCTTCCGGTCGCCGATGGTCACTGCGATGGGTTCCGAAGGTGTTGGGCCGAGGAGGGCGGTTAAGACGAGGGGTAGGTCAAGGCATGGGCCGGCGCGCGAGCGTTCTGGCAATGCAACGAGGCGACCATACTTCCGCGCAACTGGTCACAACTGGTCAGGACCGGCTCGTAATTCAAGTTTGGCATCGATATCCGCGCGCGAGAGTGACATATTCGCCGCATTCGCCGGAAAATCCGCCGGCCTGGCACGAGCCGGCGGCGTCGTTCCATGTTGCGATGCAGCATGTCTATCCCCGCCCCCCGGTATTGCATGATATCCTGATGACGATTCGCACCCTCCTTGTGGATGCGAAGATGCTGGCCTGACATCCTCAATCACTGGAGCGACCCATGCGTATTTTCGCATTGGCGCTCTGCCTCACGGCATCACCGTGGGGTGGAGGGCTTGTCTACGCGCATAGTTGGTACCCCTATGACTGCTGCAGCGACCGCGATTGCTGGCCCATGGGGCTGGACGTCGACGCAAGAGAGCCTGATCCGCGCATCGTGCCCGGCGGCTACCTGACCCATGACGGACATTTCGTCCCCGAAAAGGCGACGCGCGTCTCCAGGGACGGGCGTTTTCACATCTGCCGCAGCGGGGGAACGCTGACCGGCACGGTGATCGCGCCGTCGCAGAGACCGTTCTGCCTGTTCGTGCCGAAGCCGTCCTACTAAGGCCGCCGGCCAAAGGCTGTCGGAAGCGCGAGGCGGGCCTAGAGACCGGCCGCGCGCCGAAGGGCATCGTTGACGCGATCCTGCCAGCCGGGGCCTTCGCTCTGGAAGTGTTCGAGAACGTCGCTGTCGATGCGCAGCGACACGAGTTCCCGCGCGCCGGGCACCGCCGGCCGCTTCACGGCGGGAGGCGCCACCTTCGGCGTGGCTGCGGAGAACAGCGCTTCGGCCTTGTCGCGGGCGCTGACGGGGCGGCGGGTCCGGTCGATGCTCATGTCGTCGCGGTCTTTCCGAGGATGGACAACAAAAAACCGCCCGGGAGAGGGCGGTTTTGAATGGCGAGCCAAATCAACAGGCGAAATCGCCTTACTTGATCTTGGTTTCCTTGAACTCGACGTGCTTGCGCGCGACGGGGTCGTACTTCTTCATCGACATCTTCTCCGTCATCGTGCGCGAGTTCTTCTTCGTCACGTAGAAGTAGCCGGTGTCGGCGGTCGAAAGCAGCTTGATCTTGATGGTCACGGCCTTGGCCATGGGGATATCCTCGAACCATGTGGGGCTGGTGAGGCCCACGGGAAATGATAAAGGCCGGGCGAGCCCGGCAAACCGTCGGGCGTCGGAATGCCGCAAAGGCCCGTCGAAGTCAAGAAAGAATGGCGCGGCGCGCTGCGGTTTCGCAGCTTGGCGCAGTACAGCCCGCCGTCAGAGTTCCTCGCGCACGAAGCTCCCCTTCTTCTCCCAGAAGAAGGGGACCGGCAGGTAGGGCGCGAAGCCCCCGGCGATGCGGACCTCGACCTCCTGGATGATCACCTTGGTGATGGTCGGCAGGTCGAGCAGCTTGGCTTCCTCGAAATCCACCCAGACCAGATCGATCAGCTCCGAATCGGGGCCGACGACATTCTCGATTCGCTTGGTGCTGGCAGAGGCGTCGACCGTGAAGAAGCGCGTGTCGAAGCGCTTCGGCCGGCGCGGAGGCGTGATGGCGCGGGCCACGAAGGAGACGGCGGAGAGATCCGGGTAGATGCCGTGGCCGGCAAACTCGCTCCAGCTTCCGGCAGGGGGCCTCTCCGGCGCCCCATAGTCGGGCGAACCGAAGAGCAGACCGGTCTCCTCGAAGGTCTCGCGGATCGCGGCCAAGGCCAGCGCCCGCGCCTTGGAAGAGGTCGGTCGCACGGTGCGCGCGCAGAGCCTGTCCTCGCAGATCTGCGCGAGTGCGCCGGTCGCCATCATCCGGCGGTCGCCCGGATCGACGCGGCCGCCGGGGAAGACGTATTTGCCCGGCATGAACTTGTGGCCGGGATGGCGCTTACCCATCAGGATGCGCGGCTTGGCGGCGCTGCGATCCAGGATCATCATCGTCGCGGCATCCCTGGGGCGGATGTTGCTGGCGACACGGACGCGTTCGGCCTGGGTCAGGGTGACGGCGTGATCGTTCATGATGGACGGACCGTTGGAGGAAGGGGCTGGCGCTCGGCCGCGTCGGATACACCGCCGAAGCCATGCATCCGCATCGCCCATTGCAGGCCGATGACGCCGCCCTTGACCGGCTGCATCAGCAGCAGCGACAGCACCACGGTCAGCGCGGGCCAGATCGCCATATGCAGTCCCATCGACCAGTCGGCATATTTCTCGGCGAGCAGGATGCCGCCCACGATGATGTGGCCGACGATGGTGATCACGACATAGGGCGGCAAATCGTCGGCGCGTTGATAGTGCATCGGTTCGCCGCAGGCGGCGCAGGTATCGACCGGCTTCAGGAAGCCCCTGAACAGGCGGCCCTGGCCGCAAGCTGGGCATCGACCCTTCAGGCCGTTGCCGATTGCGCTGCGCCAGTCCCGCTCTGGTGGAGCGCCGGCGGAGGTATGGATCTGGACCGCCATCAGCGCCTCTTGCCCGTCTTCGGTTTGCCGGATTTGCCGCGTCCCGGCTTGCCGGCGCCGGGCCGGCCGGGTCCGCTTTTCCCCGCACCACTTTTCCCTGCGCCAGTCCTGCCCGGCCCGAAGGGCGAGGCCGGCCGGCCTGCTCCCGACAAGGCACCGCGGCTGGCCCGGACAGCGGAGCGCACAGCGCCCTGGCGCCCCTCCGAGAGCAGCTCGAAGCGCAGCGCTCCCGCGACCGGTGCTGCCTCGACCAGCTTGATATGGACCCGGTCGCCGAGCCGAAAGCTCTCGCCGGTGCGCTCGCCGATCAGGGCATGGACGGCCTCGTCATAGCGGTAATAGTCGGCGCCCAGCGTCGAGGCCGGAATGAAGCCGTCGGCGCCGGTGCCATCGAGCTTGATGAAGAGCCCGGCGCGATGGACGCCGCCGATGCGCCCGTCGAAGGAGGAGCCGATCTGGTCGGCGAGGAAATGCGCGATCAGCCGGTCGGTGGTCTCGCGCTCGGCGGCCATGGCGCGGCGCTCGGCCGCCGAGATCCGGGTCGAGACCTCGCGAAGCGCCTCGAGCGTCGTGCCTTTGGGTAGGCCGTCATCGCCGAATTTCTGGGACGAGATCAGGGCGCGATGGACGATGAGATCAGCATAGCGCCGGATCGGCGAGGTGAAATGGGCGTAGCGGCGCAGGTTCAGGCCGAAATGGCCGTAATTTTCGGCGACATATTCGGCCTGGGCCTGAGTTCGCAGCACGACCTCATTGATGAAGGTCTCGTTCTCCGAGCCCTTGATCATCCCCAGGATGCGGTTGAACAGCACCGGCCGCAGCGCGCCATCCTTCGGCAGTTTGATGCCGATCGAGGCCAGCACCTCGCCGAGCGCCCGCATCTTCTCGACAGAGGGCTCGTCATGGCAGCGGTAGATCAGCTGGCTGCCGGCTTTCTCCAGCGTCTCGGCAGCGGCGACGTTGGCGAGGATCATGAACTCCTCGATCAGCTTGTGGGCTGCCAGCCGCTCGGGAACGATGACGCGATCGACCGAACCGTCGGCTTTGAGGATCAGCTTGCGCTCCGGCAGGTCGAGATCAAGCGGCTGGCGCGCATCGCGGGCCCGCGACGCGACGCCATAGGCCGCCCAGAGTGGCATCAGGATGGTCTCGCGAACCGCCATCGCCTTCTCGTCGCCCTGGCCATCGATCGCGGCCTGCGCCTGCTGGTAGGACAACTTCGCGGCCGAGCGCATCAGGATGCGGTGGAAAGAGTGGCTCTTCTTCGAGCCGTCGGCCTTCAGCACGAGCCTGACCGCCAGCGCCGGCCGGTCCTCGCCCTCGCGCAGCGAACAGAGATCGTTGGAGATGCGCTCGGGCAGCATCGGCACGACGCGATCGGGGAAATAGACCGAGTTGCCGCGCTCCAGCGCTTCCCTGTCCAGCGATGACCCCGGCAGGACATAGGCCGCGACATCGGCGATCGCCACGGTGACGACATGGCCGCCGGCGTTGTCCGGATCGGCGTCGGGCGCGGCATGGACCGCGTCGTCATGGTCCTTGGCGTCGGCCGGGTCGATCGTGATCAAGGCCAGGTCGCGCCAGTCATCGCGTCCAGCCGTGCCGGCGGGCTTGACGGCCTCCGCCTCGGCAATCGTCGCCGGCTGGAAGATGTTCGGGATGCCATGGGCATGGATCGCGATCAGGCTGACGGCGCGCTCCGACTTGATCGAGCCCAGCCGCTCGCGCACCTGCGCCTCGGGCGGGCCGAAGCGGCTCTCGCTGCGCAGCGCCACCGAGACGAGGTCGCCATCCTCAGCATCGCCGGTCTGGCCCTTGGGGATCAGCGCTTCGCGCCCCTGCGCCTTCTTGTCGATCGGGATCAGCCGACCGGAGCCGTCGGGCAGGGCGCGAAAGATACCGAGCACCTGCGCCTTGCCCTTGCCCATCACCTTCAGCACGCGGCCGGAATAGGAATAACCGTCGACGCCCTTAAGGCGCGTCAGCTTGAGCAGGACCTGGTCACCCACGCCCGGCGCCGGTGCGGCGTGGCGCTTGGCCCGGAACTCGCGCTGCCGCTCGATCAATATCTTCGGCGGCGTGCCCTGATCGGCCTCGTTCCACTCCAGCGGCGCGGCATAAAGGTCGCCGTCGCGGTCCTTGCCCTTGATCTCGCAGAGCAGCACGGGCGGCAGCACGCCGCGCGGATGCACCGGCCGTTCGACGCCGTCGCCGCCGGTCTCGCCTTCTTCCTCGAGTTCCTTGAGGAGGCGCTTCAGCCAGATCTTGCCGCCGCCCGACAGACCGAAAGCCTTGGCGATCTCGCGGCGGCCGACCTCGCGCCCGGCCTGCCGCTCGGATTCGATGAAGTCGAGGATCGCCTCGCGGCTTGGTTCAGGCGCGGACAACGCTGCGGCTCTCGATAATGCTTGGAGTCATGATCATGCTCCTGATGTGGCATGCGCATCGCCGCGATACCAGAAGCTGCGTCGAATGGCTCCCCTGCAGCATCGGAAAAGAAAGAAGGGCCGCCCTTTCGGGCAGCCCTTCCATTGTCGAACCGCAGCCCCGGTAACCGGGCCTGAAGATTCAAAAGCTCACGCGGAACAAGACCCCCACTTGGAAAGAGTCCAGGTCCACCCGCTTTGAACCAGCGGCTGATGACAATGAGACACTGGATCACCTCCTTTCAGTTGTTACCGACAAGATCAGGCTAGGGCGATTCTCGGCCCCGCGTAAATGTCAAAAAACGCGCTGCCGGCTAGGCTGCAACAGGCGGCGGGAACGCCGGAAACGGTACATTGCGCGGCACTGCTCATTTTAACGCCGGCATGACTGCCTATAATTTCATCATATCTCAGTGCGTCGCATGATTTTTGCGTGTCCCCGGTCTCTCGCCGCAGGAAATGCCGTTAGAAAGCGTCATCCGGCACAGACTTGTCGTTCCGTAACGTCTGGTTGTGCCGTTGGCACGTCGCTTGCGAGCCGCCTGCCTCGGGCCGGGGAGGCCCGCCGCCGCCCACTCAAGGGCGCGGCAAACCAGGGATGGTTCGGGGGATATGTCCGTGAACACCACACGTCGCGTTATTTTGGGCGCCGCTCTCGCGGGCGCCACTGTTCTGGGCTCCTACCTGCCGGCAGCGGCGCAGGAGACCATCAAGGTCGGCATCCTCCACTCGCTCTCGGGCACGATGGCGATTTCCGAGACGACGTTGAAGGACGTCATGCTCATGCTCATCGACGAGCAGAACAAGAAGGGCGGCGTGCTCGGCAAGAAGCTCGAGGCCGTCGTGGTCGATCCCGCTTCCAACTGGCCGCTCTTCGCCGAGAAGGCCCGCGAGCTGATCACCAAGGACAAGGTCTCGGCCGTGTTCGGCTGCTGGACATCGGTCTCGCGCAAGTCGGTCCTGCCGGTCTTCAAGGAGCTGAACTCGATCCTGTTCTACCCCGTCCAGTACGAGGGCGAGGAGAGCGAGCGCAACGTGTTCTACACCGGCGCAGCCCCGAACCAGCAGGCCATTCCCGCGGTCGACTATCTCGCCAAGGAGGAGAAGGTCCAGCGCTGGGTCCTCGCCGGCACCGACTACGTCTATCCGCGCACGACCAACAAGGTCCTCGAGGCCTATCTGAAGTCCAAGGGCGTCAAGTCCGAGGACATCATGATCAACTACACGCCGTTCGGTCATTCCGACTGGCAGACGATCGTCTCCGACATCAAGAAGTTCGGCACCGCCGGCAAGAAGACCGCCGTGGTCTCGACCATCAACGGTGACGCCAACGTGCCGTTCTACAAGGAACTCGGCAACCAGGGCGTCAAGGCGACCGACATCCCGGTCGTGGCGTTCTCGGTCGGCGAGGAAGAGCTCGCCGGCATCGACACAAAGCCGCTGCTCGGCCATCTCGCCGCGTGGAACTACTTCCAGTCGGTCAAGACGCCCGAGAACGAGGCCTTCATCAAGCAGTGGAAGGCCTACAAGAAGAACGACAAGGCCGTCACCAACGACCCGATGGAGGCCCATGTCATCGGCTTCGCCATGTGGGTGAAGGCCGTCGAGAAGGCCAAGAGCTTCGATCCCGACAAGGTCATCGACGCCCTGCCGGGCATCGAGGCGCCGAACCTGACCGGCGGCATCTCGAAGATGCTTCCGAACCACCACATCACCAAGCCCGTCCTGATCGGCGAGATCAAGGCCGACGGCCAGTTCGACGTGGTCTCCAAGACCGGTCTCGTCGCCGGCGACGCCTGGTCCAAGGAGCTCGACGGTTCCAAGGACCTGATCGGCGATTGGGTCGAGAAGAAGTGCGGCAACTTCAACATCAAGACCGGTAAGTGCGGCGGCGCGTGAGGATTTGAGGGGGAGGGACGACACGGGCTCATAAAACCCGGCCGTCCCTCGAATTCCGACGACGCCCCCGGCCCTGTGCCGGGGGCGTTCGACACCGCCGATCTACGAAGCCGCCGACCTGCAAACCCGAAACGAGCCCATGCGGATTGTGTCCTGCCTTCTGCGCATGATTGCGCTCGCGACGCTGCTTGCGCTCCAGCCGGGCGCGGCAGCCGCCCAGAGTGCCGATGAAGCCTTCACCAGGCTCGGTGCCGACAGTTTCTCCGATACCAACCGGGCGATCGAACTGCTGATCGCGAACGCTCATCCGCAGGCCGCACCGATCATCGAAGCCCTGGCCGCTGGCCGGCTGCTGGCGGGCGGCGGCGCGGTCGTCATCAAGACGACAGACGGCAAATTTCTCGACGCCAGGACAGGCGCTGCCCTGCCCGCCGAGTCCCCTGGGCTCGCTCCGGTTCGCCTGAACAACGGTGTCCGCCGCAACATTCAGGCCGCGCTCGGCGGTCTCGGCCTGCTCAATCCCGACGCCGGCAAGCGCATCGCCGCGGCCGAGGCCGTCTTCAAGTCGCGCGACGTTGCGCTGCTGCCGGTGCTGGAAGGCGCGATCGCCAAGGAGACCGACGCCAAGGCCAAGGCTGCGCTGCGCCAGGCCCAGGCTGCGATCCTCGTCGCCAAACCCGACGCCCCGCCCTTCGACCGGATCGCCGCCATCGACGTGCTGCGCGAGCGCGGCGACCAGGATGCGCTCGCCACCCTGCGCTCGCTGCCCGCCGACTCCTCCCCCGCGTTGAAGGAGGCCCAGTCCCGCGCCGTCTCGGCCATCGAGGGCAAGCTCGCCGTCTGGCGGGCCGGCCAGAACCTCTGGTACGGCCTCTCGCTCGGCTCCGTGCTGCTGCTGGCGGCGATCGGGCTGGCGATCACCTTCGGCGTGATGGGCGTGATCAACATGGCCCATGGCGAGATGGTGATGCTTGGGGCCTACACCACCTTCATCGTGCAGGAGGTCATCCGCACGAGGTTCCCCGGCCTGTTCGATTATTCTCTGCTGATCGCCGTGCCGCTCGCCTTCATCGTGGCCGGCCTCGTCGGCATCGCCATCGAGCGCGGCGTCATCCGCTTCCTCTATGGCCGGCCGCTGGAGACGCTGCTCGCCACCTGGGGCATCAGCCTGATCCTGCAGCAGGCGGTGCGCACGGCATTCGGGCCCACCAACCGCGAGGTCGGCGCGCCGAACTTCATGTCCGGCGCCTTCGAGATCGGCCAGCTCGCCATCACCTGGAACCGGCTCTGGATCATCGTCTTCGCCGGTCTCGTCTTCGCGGCGCTGCTGGCGATCCTGAAGTTGACGCCGATCGGCCTGCAGATGCGCGCCGTCACCCAGAACCGCCGCATGGCCTCGGCCATGGGCATCCGCACCGGCCGCGTCGATGCCCTGACCTTCGGGCTCGGCTCCGGTGTTGCGGGGTTGGCTGGCGTCGCGCTCTCACAGATCGACAATGTCAGCCCCAATCTCGGTCAGAGCTACATCATCGACAGCTTCATGGTCGTGGTCTTCGGCGGCGTCGGCAATCTCTGGGGCACGCTGATCAGCGCGATGACGCTGGGCGTCGCCAACAAGCTGCTCGAACCCTATGCCGGGGCGGTGCTGGGCAAGATCGCGCTGCTCGTCTTCATCATCCTGTTCATCCAGAAGCGCCCGCGCGGCCTGTTCGCGCTCAAGGGCAGGGCGGTGGAAGCATGATCTCTCGCTTCCTCCTCCAGAACATGGACAAGCGGGGATATGTCTTCCTCGCCATCGTCGCAGGCATCGGCATCATGGTGCCGCTGCTCAACCTGCTGATGCCGGCAGGCTCGCTGTTCCACATCCCGACCTCGACCATGTCGCTCTGGGGCAAATATCTCTGCTACGCGCTGCTGGCGATCTCGCTCGATCTGGTCTGGGGCTATTGCGGCATCCTCTCGCTCGGCCACGGCGCCTTCTTCGCGCTCGGCGGCTACGCGATGGGCATGTATCTGATGCGCCAGATCGGCTCGCGCGGCACCTATGGCAACCCGATCCTGCCGGACTTCATGGTCTTCCTGAACTGGCAGGAATTGCCCTGGTACTGGTACGGCTTCTCCTCCTTCCCCTTCGCCATGCTGATGGTGCTGCTCGCGCCCGGCCTGCTCGCCTTCGTCTTCGGCTGGTTCGCCTTCCGCAGCAGAGTCACCGGCGTCTATCTGTCGATTATCACCCAGGCACTGACCTATGCGCTGCTGCTCGCCTTTTTCCGCAACGACATGGGTTTCGGCGGCAATAACGGCCTGACCGATTTCAAGGACATCCTTGGCTTCAACGTCCAGGCGCAGACGACTCGCGCTGCTCTGTTTTCGATGACCTGCGTCATGCTGATCACCGGCTTCCTGATCGCGCGCGGCATCGTCGTCTCGAAGCTCGGCAAGGTGGTGATCGCGATCCGCGACGCGGAGTCGCGGACGCGCTTCCTCGGCTACCGGGTCGATCGCTTCAAGCTTTTCGTCTTCACGGTTTCGGCCTGCATGGCCGGCGTTGCCGGCGCGCTCTATGTCCCGCAGGTCGGCATCATCAATCCCAGCGAATTCGCCCCGGCCAACTCGATCGAGACGGTGATCTGGGTTGCTGTTGGCGGACGCGGCACGCTGGTTGGGGCTGCGCTCGGCGCCGTCGTCGTCAACTACGCCAAGACGGTGTTCACCTCTGGCTTCATGGCGCCGTACTGGCTGTTCGCGCTCGGCGCGCTTTTCGTCTTCGTCACGATCTTCATGCCCAAGGGCATCATCGGCACCGCGCGGGAGCTTTGGGAGAAGCGCCGCAAGCCCGCTCCGGCAGCGCCCCCCGAACCGGCCCCGGCGGAGTGACTGTGATGAACGCTTCCAACCCCGGCGCGCTGACATCCTCATTGCTCTATCTCGACGGCGTCAGCGTCTCCTTTGACGGCTTCAAGGCCATTCGCGGGCTGTCGCTGACGATCGAGCCCGGCGAGATGCGCGCCATCATCGGCCCCAACGGCGCCGGCAAGACCACGATGATGGACATCATCACCGGCAAGACCAAGCCGGATGTCGGCACGGTGATGTTCGGTGGCTCTGTCGATCTCACCAAGCTCGACGAGGCCGCGATCGCCAATCTCGGCATCGGCCGCAAGTTCCAGAAGCCGACGGTGTTCGATTTCCACACCATCGAGGACAACATCCTGCTGGCGCTGAAGGCGCCGCGCTCCGTCGCCCGCACGCTGTTCTGGCAAACAGCCGCCGCCCAAGCGAAGCGCATCGACGACATCCTCGGCATCATCAAGCTCGGCGATGCCCGCGACCGGCTCGCCGGCTCGCTCTCGCACGGCCAAAAGCAGTGGCTCGAGATCGGCATGCTGCTGGCGCAGGATCCGAAGCTCCTGCTCGTCGACGAGCCCGCTGCCGGCATGACCGATGGCGAGACGGCCGAGACGGCGGTGCTCCTGAAGGCGATCGCCAAGGATCATTCCGTGATCGTCGTCGAGCACGATATGGGCTTCATCCGCGAACTCGGCGTGAAGGTCACGGTGCTGCATGAGGGCTCGGTGTTGGCCGAAGGCCCGCTCGATGTCGTCAGCGCCAATGAGCGCGTCGTCGAAGTCTATCTGGGGCGATGAGCATGCTGACCGTCGACGCCATCGATCTCCACTACGGCGCAGCCCAGGCGCTGCGCCGCGTCTCGGTCACCGCTGAGGCCGGTAAGGTCACCTGCGTGATGGGTCGCAACGGGGTCGGCAAGACTACGCTGATGCGCGCCATCGTTGGCCAGCAGGCGATCAGCGCCGGCAGGATCTCCTTCGGTGGGCAAGACATCTCGACCTTGCGCACCGAGGATCGCGCGCGTGCCGGCATCGGCTTCGTGCCGCAGGGCCGCGAGGTCTTCCCGCTGCTGAGCGTGAAGGAAAACCTCGAGACCGGCTTCGCGCCTTTAGCGCGCAAGGAGCGCTACGTTCCCGATGAACTCTTCGACCTTTTCCCCGTGCTCAAGTCCATGCTGGGCCGACGCGGCGGAGACCTCTCGGGTGGCCAGCAGCAGCAACTCGCCATTGCGCGGGCGCTGGTCACCCGGCCCAAACTGCTGGTGCTGGACGAGCCGACCGAGGGCATCCAGCCCTCGATCATCAAGGATATCGGCCGCGCGATCGATTATCTGCGCTCGAAGGGCGACATGGCGATCGTGCTGGTCGAGCAGTATTTCGACTTCGCCCGCGACCTTGCCGACACGATGTTCGTGATGGACCGCGGCGAGGTCGTGCTGTCGGGCCCGATGAAGGACCTCGACGCTGGCCAGGTGCAGCGTCTGATCCAAGTGTAGCAGCGTCATGCTCGCCCTTGTGGCGACCATCCACGTCTCGAACACGGGCACTCGACAAGGAAGACGTGGATGGTCGGGACAAGCCCGGCCATGACGGGGAGGGTATCGCTCAAAACGCCAGCGGCGCGTTGTCGACGACCTCCTTCATCACGAAGAAGGTCCGCGTCTGCCGCACGCCGGGCAGCGCGATCAGCTTGTCGGCGTGGAGCTTGTTGAAATCCGCCATGTCGCGGACCCGGATCTTGAGGATGTAATCGAAATCGCCGGCGACGATGTGGCAATCGAGCACCGCGGGCATGTTCCGGATGGCGGCCTCGAAGTCGCCGAAGCTCTCGGGCGTCGAGCGGTCGAGCACCACGCCGACGAAGGCGAGCGTGCCCATCTCGACATGTCTCGGCGAGACCTGCGCCCGAACCGAGGTAACGTAGCCCTCGGCGAACAGGCGCTGGATGCGGCGGTGGCAGGTTGCGGCGCTGGTGTTCACGCGCTTGGCGATTTCGGCATTGCCGAGGCGCCCGTCGGACTGCAGCAGGCGCAGGATTTTAAGGTCGGTCCGGTCGAGATTCGACGCCATGAAAGGATCTTCCAGATCTGACCTGAATTATGCCGTAGTAGCCGCAATATCGCGTATATTGTGGCGTTCATCACGCAGAATGATGCCTCACTTCGGAAGGACGTTCCAGCTCGTTTTCAGTAGATTTCCGGCCATCGCACCCGATGGAGAACCGGTCGCCATGCTGAGCAAATTCGAGCGTTATCCCCTGACTTTCGGCCCCACGCCGATCGAGCCACTACCGCGCCTGTCGGCCCATCTCGGTGGCGCCGTCGAGATCTTCGCCAAGCGCGAGGACTGCAATTCGGGCCTGGCCTTCGGTGGCAACAAGCTGCGCAAGCTCGAATACATCGTGCCCGACGCGATCGCGAGCAATGCCGACACGCTGGTCTCGATCGGCGGCGTGCAGTCGAACCACACCCGCATGGTCGCGGCGACTGCCGCCAAGATCGGCATGAAATGCCGGCTAATCCAGGAAAGCTGGGTGCCGCATGAGGACGCCGTCTATGACCGCGTCGGCAACATCCTGATGTCGCGCGTCATGGGCGCCGAGGTGCAGCTCGTCGATGAAGGCTTTGACATCGGCATCCGCGAGAGCTGGGAAAAGGCGCTGGCCGATGTAAAGGCCAAGGGCGGCAAGCCCTATGCGATTCCGGCCGGCGCCTCGGTCCACAAATTCGGCGGTCTCGGTTATGTCGGCTTCGCCGAGGAGGTTCGGGCGCAGGAGGCCGAACTCGGCTTCAAGTTCGACTACATCATCGTCTGCACCGTCACTGGCTCGACCCATGCCGGCATGGTCGTCGGCTTCGCCAAGGACGGCCGCCAGCGCAACGTCATCGGCATCGACGCCTCGTTCACGCCCGCCCAGACGCGCGCCCAGGTGCTCGATATCGCGCAGAAAACCTCAGCGCTGGTCGGCGGCAAGGACATCACCAACGACGACATCGTCCTGAACGAGGACTATGCCTATCCGGTCTATGGCGTGCCCTCGCAGGAGACGATCGAGGCGATCCGCCTTTCCGCCCGGCTCGAGGGCATGATGACCGACCCCGTCTATGAGGGGAAATCGATGCAGGGCATGATCGACCTGGTGAAGAAGGGCTTCTTCCCGGCGGGCTCGAAGGTGCTCTACGCCCATCTCGGCGGCGTGCCGGCGATCAACGGCTACAGCTACACCTTCCGCAACGGCTGATCGCGATGAAAGCGGTCATTCTCTGCGAGTTCGCTTCGGGAGAGATCGGCGTGCGTGCGGGGCTTCTCGACCGCATCGCGCCGCTTTCACTCTCGGGCGAAGGTCGCCTCAGTTTTGTGGCGACCGGGAGCGGTGATGAGGACAAGCCGGCGACCGAGATCGTCGCGGTCGCTTTCGCCAGGGAACAAGTGGCCGACGCGGTCATGCTGCGCTGGCGCGGCGACCCGACCTTTCCGACAGCGGTAGCGACGCGACTGATGCGGATCGAGCCGATCTGGTCGATCGAGCCCCTGGCCATGATGTTTCCCTGAACCAGCAGCCGCCTCGGCCGCCTCAGCCGTGAAGCGGCAGGCCCTTGACGATCTTGTCGATCTGCTTGCGGTCGGCGTGGAGCGCAAGCCCGACGAGGTCGAGGTCGGCAGTTGCGACAGCGGCGACGGCGGCGCGGTTGTCCGTGTCGTTGCCGGTTGAAAACAGCGCGCGGGTGTAAAGCGAGGGCCTGACGCCGCGCTCCTGCGCTCGACTGAGGGTGAGCCGCAACTGCTCCGGCGTCGCCTGGAAGATCAGGATCGGCTGGCGGATCAGCGGGCCGTAGAACCGCCCCGACGCGTCGCTGTAGTGTTCGCCCCCGAGTTCGGGATAGGCTGCCACGAGTCCGCCGGCGAGAAAGCTGGCGGCGTTGAGTTTCTGCCAGGTCGCGAGTTGCTCGTCGACCACGATGGCGATCTTGGTGTCGTAACGCATGGCGCTGTCGCTAGCCGGGCCGGACGAAGGCCGTCTTGAACGATCGTGCGGCCCCTCGCATGGCGATTGGGTGCGTGCCGGCGCCGGCGCCCCCGGCATCGAGCGGATCGAGGCCTTCTTCAGCGGCCATGCCTATGATCCCCACCGCCACGACACCTATGCGCTCGGCCTGACGCTGAGCGGCATGCAATGCTTCGACTATCGCGGCGCGCGGCAGGACAGCGCCGCCGGGAACGCCATCGTGCTGCATCCCGACGAGATCCATAACGGCCGCTCAGGGATGGAAACCGGTTTCCGCTATCGCATGCTCTATCTCGAGCCGAAGCTGGTGCGCGCTGCGCTCGGCGAGCGGGCGGCGACGCTGCCCTTCGTTTCGGCGGCGGTCTCCTCGGATCCGGCGCTTGTCGATGCTGTCGCGCGCGCCTTGTCCGACCTTGAGCGCCCGCTGGCGCAAATCGAGGCCGATGAGCGTGTGCTCGACCTCGCCAACGCCATGCTGGCGCTCGACCCCGCCATCGCCCGCAAGGCCGGCGGCGCGACGGCGCTCGCCGCGTCCGAGCGTGTCCGGCAGTTTCTCGACGCGCATATCGGCCGCAGCGTCTCGTCCTGCGAGCTGGAGGCGGTCTCCGGCCTCGATCGCTTCACGCTGGCGCGCCATTTCCGCAGGAATTTCGGCACCAGCCCCTACAATTACCTTGTGATGCGCCGGCTTGACCGGGCCCGGACGCTGCTGCGCGGCGAGGGAGCGCTCGCGGACATCGCCTTTGCCTGCGGCTTTGCCGATCAGAGCCATCTGACCCGGCAATTCCGTAAGGCGTTCGGCGTCACGCCCGGCCGCTGGCGCGCCTTGCAGCGCGCCCGGTGATGGCCCGAGACGCCCGATCCGGCTCTGACGTTCCCGTGCGACCGGCTTGTCGCCAAGGCGGCAGGGATGCAAGAAGCGCTGAGATGAAGCCGGCAAGGCTGACCATGCCGCCGGTCCTGAAGGATTGAGACGATGCAGCTTGGAGTGATCGGCCTCGGCCGGATGGGTGGCAACATCGTGCGCCGTCTGATGCGCGCGGGGCATGACAGCGTGGTCTATGACCGCGATCCGAAGCCCGGCGCGGCGCTTGCCGCCGATGGCGCTGTCGTCGCCAGCGACCTGAAGGACATGGTCGCGAAGCTCAAGGCGCCGCGCGCGATCTGGGTCATGCTGCCGGCCGGCAAGATCACCGAGGCGACCATTGCCGAGTTGGCGGGATTGATGTCGCCCGGCGACACGCTGATCGACGGCGGCAATGCCTTCTGGAAGGACGACGTCCGGCGCGGCCAGGAGATGGCGGCCAAGGGCATCCACTACATGGATGTCGGCACGTCTGGCGGCGTCCATGGGCTCGATCGCGGCTATTGCCTGATGATCGGCGGCGACAAGGAAGCCTTCGACAGGCTGGAGCCGATCTTCAGCACGCTGGCGCCCGGCAAGGGCGAGATCGAGCCGACCAGGCATCGCGAAGGCCGCAATCCGACGAGCGAACAGGGCTATCTGCATTGCGGCCCGGTCGGGGCCGGCCACTTCGTCAAGATGGTCCATAACGGCATCGAATACGGCATGATGCAGGCCTTCGCCGAGGGCTTCGACCTGCTGCGCAATGCCTCCGCCAAGGACGGCCTGCCGCCCGAATACGGCTTCGATTTCGACACCGCCGAAATCTCCGAGGTCTGGCGCCGGGGCTCGGTCGTGACCTCCTGGCTGCTCGATCTCACCGCCGAGGCGCTGGCCGCCGACGCGGATCTCTCGGCCTATTCCGGCAACGTCTCGGATTCGGGCGAAGGCCGCTGGACGGTCGATGCCGCCGTCGAGACCGCGACGCCGGCTGAGGTGCTAACCTCGGCGCTGTTTGCCCGCTTCCGCTCGCGCGTCGACCACACCTTCGGCGAGAAGATCCTCTCCGCCATGCGCGCTGGCTTCGGCGGCCATGTCGAAGCCAAGAAGCAGGGCTGACGCAGAATGGCTTCCTCGCAAACGGTCGTGAAGCCGGCCGTCATCGTCGTCATGGGCGTCGCAAGCTCGGGCAAGACCTCGCTCGGCGAGCGCCTGGCCGGGCAACTCGGCTGGCCCTTCCGCGACGCCGATTCGTTCCATCCGCCCGAGAACGTTGCCAAGATGGCGGGCGGAACGCCGCTGAACGACGAGGATCGCAAGCCCTGGCTGGCGGCGATCGCGGCCTGGATCGACGATCTGCGCGCTTCGGGACGCAATGGCATCGTCACATGTTCGGCGCTGAAGCGGGCCTATCGGCGCGTCATCATCGGCGACCGGCCCGATGTCGCGCTGGTCTATCTCAGGGGCTCGCGCGAACTGATCGGCGCCCGCATGACGCAGCGCCAGCATCACTTCATGCCGCCGGCACTGCTGGACAGCCAGTTCGCGGCGCTGGAGGAGCCGGGAGACGACGAGCGGCCGCTGGTCGTCTCGGTCGAGCTGTCGAAGGATGCGATCGAATCGGAGGTGCTGACGCGGCTCGGGTTGGCCTGAGGCGCTCAGCGTCGCCATGGCCAGTCAATGACGCCGCCGACACAGAGCGCCCACCAGATCAGCACCGGCTGCAGCGCCAGACGCGGCGCGTGATACCACCATGTCGAGGGAAGGCCTGCCAGCACAATGCCTTCGACGGCATGCTTGATGTTGGCCGGGAAGACGCAGAACGCGTAGAGCGCCAGGCCGATCCCGGCCGCCCGGCGCAAACGCGGCACGAACAGGCCGATAGCGCCGAGGATTTCCGCGATGCCCGTCAGCAGCACGACGGTTCGCGGCGCCGGCACCCAGTCCGGCACGATCGGCAAGAACGCCTCGGGCGAGCGGAGATGCAGCAGCCCGGCGCCGAGATAAAACGCCGCCATCAGCCAGAGCATCGCGACGCGATGGTGCGGCAGAAGCGTCACGTCACCTCGAACCAGCTCCAGAGGCCCCGGTCGAAGCGTTCGAGTACGGTCGAGGAGATCAGCCAGCGGCCGGGATTTTCGGCGATGAAGGCGATGTGCAGCCGCTTGCCCTCTGGGATCTGGACCGTGTCGAGGAAATAGGGCTCCCAGCCATCGTCGAGCGGATGCAGCAGGCGGAACGTATGGCCATGGACGTGGATCGGCTGGAAGAACGCCGTCCTGTTCTCGATGGCGAGCACGATCGGCGTGCCGCGCTTGACGCTGAACAGCGGCTTGGCGCCGGCATCGCCGACGCCGCCATTGATGCGCCAGGGCCGGGCCGGGTCGATACCGGCAAGGTCGAGCTTGAAGTCGGCTGAGACCCTGGCCCCGCCCTCGATCACGATGGCGGGTCGAACCGCGTCCTGGAGGCGGACGGCCGCCGGCAGGGTCGGGTTGGCCTTCAAGGCCATTGGGGCCGTCGAGGGCGGCTTGGCGGTGCCTTCCGTCACGAGCCGGACGAGGGGCACGCCTGAGCCGACGAGGGCCGTCACCATCGCGGTGGCGCCGGTCTCACCGGGCATGTCGACCAGCAGGTCGTAGCGCGTGCCCGGTGCGAAGGGCAGTTGCGCGCGCACAGGTTCGAAGGATTCGGTCGGCTGGCCGTCGACGGCGACGACGACCGCCTTGATGCCGTCGAAGCGCAACCGCATGATCCGGGCATTGCAGGCATTGGCGAGGCGCAGCCGCACCCGCGCACCGGGCGCGACCGCGACACGCTGCGGCGGCGAGCCGCCATTGACCGTAATCCAGCTTCCCAGCCGCCCGGCGGCGGCCCCGTCGGGGCTGCTGCCGGAGAAGGCCTGCAGCGCCTGGTCGTCTCCGAGCAGCCAGTCGGTCACGAGCACCGGCAGATCGAGATCGACCGGCGGCGGCTCCGACTCCTCGACCACCAGCAGGCCGCTCAGGCCGCGCCCGGCCGGCTCGGAGGAACCGCCGATGACGAGCGGACGATACAGGATCGTGCCGGAGTCGGGCGGCTTCAGCCGGTATTCGAAGCTTTCGCCGGGCGCGATCGGCGGCTGGCTGAAGCCCCCGACGCCGTCCATCGCCGCATCGCCGCGCAGGCCCTGCCAATGCAGCGACAGCGGGCTTGCCGTCTTGTTCGCCAGCGTCAGCCGCAGCGTCTCACCCAGCTTGATTCGCAAGGGCGGACCCGGTGTGACGCCATCGAAGGCCCAGATCTCGGTTTCGGTGGGGGGCGACGGCCTCAGCCGGACCCTGGCCGGCGCGGCAGTCAGAATGCGTGGCGCAGCTTCGGGCGCGGCCGGCGGTGCTGCGGGCGGCGTCTGTGCCGGTGCCTGCCCAGTCAACGCCAGCGTCGTCGCGGCGCCAAGGCCGGCGAGTGCCACACGGCGCGTCGGGCGGGCAGGGCGCTCGTGTGCTTCGTTCCGTTCGTGCGCTTTGTTCATGGCCACCGGCATAATTGCCGCCGCGGCGGATGGCGAGAGGGTCGCAGCGCGGAACGCCAGGGCCGGCATGGCTCGGCGTGTTTTGCAGAACCGTCATTTTTTTGCTGCATGGCGCGGCTGAAATGCGTATAGCACCGGCGCCCAACGATGGCCGCGCTGCGTTTTCTCGCGCGCTGGCGCCATCGGGCCGGCGGGCGTGGCGGAACTGGTAGACGCACTGGTTTTAGGTACCAGCGGCGAAAGTCGTGGGGGTTCGAGTCCCTCCGCCCGCACCATCAAGCGTGCGATCGCATCGTGCTTTATGGCGATGATGCGTGAATCGTTCGCTGCCGGGATATGGATTTTCGCGAGCGCGGCGGCGGTCTCCGACGTCGCGCTTTGGACATTGAAGTTAGAGCTGTTGGCGGATCGAAAAAGATGAACGTGACCGAAACCCTCTCGCAGGGCCTCAAGCGCGAATTTCAGGTGGTGCTGAACGCCGCCGACCTCAAGACGCGGCTCGATGACGGCCTTCAGGGCCTTCAGGGCAAGGCCAAGATCAACGGCTTCCGTCCCGGCAAGGTGCCGGTCGGCCATCTGCGCCGGCTCTATGGCCGCTCGGTCATGGCCGATGTGCTGCAGAACGCGGTCAACGAGGCCAACCAGAAGATCGTCGCCGATAACGGCCTGAAGCTCGCCTTCGAGCCGCAGATCAAGTTCCCCGAGAACAAGGACGAGATCGAGGCCGCGATGGAGGCCAAGGGCGATCTCGCCTTCACGGTCGCGCTCGAGGTTCTGCCGAAGATCGAGCTTGCTGATCTGTCGGACGTCGCGCTGGTCAAGCCGGTCGCCGAGGTTCCCGATGCCGATGTCGATTCCTCGCTGGAGCGCATGGCCTCGTCGAACCGCACCTTCGCCAACAAGGGCGAGAAGGCCAAGGCCGCGAATGGCGATCGCCTGTTGATCTCCTTCGTCGGCACGCTCGAGGGCAAGCCCTTCGACGGCGGCACGGGCGAGGGCATTCCGCTCGATCTCGGCGCCGGCCAGTTCATTCCCGGCTTCGAGGAGCAGCTTGAAGGCGCCAAGGCCGGCGAGACCCGCACGGTCAAGGTCACCTTCCCGGAGAACTACACCGCCGAGCAGCTCGCCGGTAAGCCGGCCGAGTTCGAGGTCACCGTGACCGAGGTCCAGGCCCCGGAAGCCGTCAAGATCGACGACGAGCTCGCCAAGGCTTTCGGCATGGAGTCGCTCGATGCGCTGAAGTCCGCCATCCGCGAGCAGATCGGCCGCGATTTCGGCGCCCAGTCGCGCCGCAAGCTCAAGAAGAGCCTGCTCGATGCGCTCGACGGCAAGTACACCTTCGAGCTGCCCCCGACCCTGGTCGAACAGGAGTTCGCCAGCGTCTGGAGCCAGGTCGAGGCGGACATGAAGGAAGCCAAGAAGTCGTTCGCGGACGAGGGCACGACCGAGGAGACGGCCAAGGCCGATTACCGCAAGATCGCCGAGCGCCGCGTCCGTCTGGGTCTCGTGCTGGCCGAGATCGGCGAGCAGGCCAAGGTCGAGATCTCGGATGACGAGGTCACCCAGGCTCTGGTCGAGCGCGCCCGCCAGTTCCCCGGCCAGGAGAAGCAGGTCTGGGAGTTCTACCGCAAGAACCCGCAGGCGCTGGCCGAGATCCGCGCCCCGATCTTCGAGGAGAAGGTCGTCGATCATCTGCTGGGCCAGGTGAAGGTCGAGGACCAGACCGTGTCCCGCGAGGCGCTCTATGCCGACGAGGACGCTGATGAGGCGACCGACGCCAAGCCGAAGAAGGCTGCCGCCAAGAAGGCGAAGAAGGCCGACAAGGCCGAGGCGACGGCGGCCGACGACGCTTCCGCCTGAGCGGGCCGGAAACCTTAATTCCGAACATTCCGCCGCTCGGCCCCGTGCCGGGCGGCGCTTCTCTTTTCAGCCGCCTTTGCCGTGCTTATGTGGTGTCTTCTCAAGACAGCCGCGATTCGACCGAATGCCGGTTTCCGGCCTCACCATCCAAGGACATGTCAATGCTGCGCGATCCGATCGAGACCTACAACAATCTCGTCCCGATGGTGGTCGAGCAGTCGAGCCGCGGCGAGCGCGCCTTCGACATCTATTCGCGCCTGCTGCGCGAGCGCATCATCTTCCTGACCGGTCCGGTCGAGGATTATTCGGCGTCGCTGATCGTGGCGCAGCTCCTCTTCCTCGAGGCGGAGAACCCGAAGAAGGAAATCTCCTTCTACATCAACTCGCCCGGCGGCGTGGTGACCTCGGGCATGTCGATCTACGACACGATGCAGTTCATCCGCTGCCCGGTCACGACCTTGTGCGTCGGACAGGCCGCCTCGATGGGTTCGCTCCTGCTGACCGCTGGCGCCAAGGACATGCGCTTCGCGCTGCCCAACGCCCGCATCATGGTCCACCAGCCCTCGGGCGGTTTCCAGGGCCAAGTCACCGACATCCTGATCCACGCCCGTGAGGTCGAGAGCCTCAAGCGCCGGCTCAACGAGATCTACGAGAAGCACACTGGCCGCTCCTATGCCGAGATCGAGGCGGCGCTGGAGCGCGATAATTTCATGACCGCCGAGCAGGCCCGCGACTTCGGCCTGATCGACAAGGTTATCGACAAGCGGCCCGAGGAGGCCACGGCCTGATTGACTGCGACCAGCGGGCGCGCCGCCTGTGGGTTGGCGCGGCTGCGTCCCGAGCCCATATTGCATGGGAACCGGCCCCGTGTTTGCATGGGGAATCGGACAAGCCCCGGGATGATCCCGAAGGTGTTCCAGCCTGATCCTGTTGTGGATCAACCGCGAATTCGGGCGTGCCGGAACGGCGCGTTAACCAGATGAGCGTGAACTGGGCGCCTATTATGACGGAGAGACGACGGTTGCATCCGCTAAGGCTGATGTGGTCTCCGGCTCCGAGAATGGAGATGGACGATGAGTAAGGTCAGCGGCGGCGATTCGAAGAGCACGCTCTACTGCTCCTTCTGCGGCAAGAGCCAGCACGAGGTTCGCAAGCTGATTGCGGGCCCGACCGTGTTCATCTGCGACGAGTGCGTCGAGCTCTGCATGGACATCATCCGCGAGGAATCCAAATCCGCGCTGGTCAAGTCCAAGGACGGCGTGCCGACCCCGAAGGAGATTCGCAAGGTCCTGGATGACTACGTCATCGGCCAGGAGCATGCGAAGAAGGTCCTCTCCGTCGCGGTCCACAACCACTACAAGCGGCTGTCGCATGCGACGAAGCACAACGACGTCGAGCTGGCGAAGTCGAACATCCTGCTGATCGGGCCGACCGGCTCGGGCAAGACGCTGCTCGCGCAGACGCTCGCCCGCATCCTCGACGTGCCGTTCACCATGGCGGATGCGACGACGCTGACCGAGGCCGGCTATGTCGGCGAGGACGTCGAGAACATCATCCTCAAGCTGCTCCAGGCCTCCGACTACAATGTCGAGCGGGCGCAGCGCGGCATCGTCTATATCGACGAGATCGACAAGATCAGCCGTAAATCCGACAACCCGTCGATCACGCGGGATGTCTCGGGCGAGGGCGTGCAGCAGGCGCTGCTGAAGATCATGGAAGGCACGGTCGCCTCCGTGCCGCCCCAGGGCGGGCGTAAGCATCCGCAGCAGGAATTCCTGCAGGTCGACACCACCAACATCCTCTTCATCTGCGGCGGCGCCTTCGCCGGCCTCGACAAGATCATCTCGGGTCGCGGCAAGGGCACCTCGATCGGTTTCGGCGCGACCGTCAAGGGTCCCGACGATCGCCGCGCAGGCGCGATCTTCCGCGAGGTCGAGCCCGAGGATCTGCTCAAGTTCGGCCTGATCCCGGAATTCGTCGGCCGTCTGCCGGTCCTGGCGACGCTCGAGGATCTCGACGAGGCGGCGCTGAAGACCATCCTGACCGAGCCGAAGAACGCCCTGGTCAAGCAGTATCAGCGCCTCTTCGAGATGGAGGACACCGAGCTGACCTTCACCGACGAGGCGGTCGCCCTGATCGCCCGCAAGGCGATCGACCGCAAGACCGGTGCGCGCGGCCTGCGCTCGATCATGGAGAGCATCCTGCTCGAGACGATGTACGAGCTGCCTGGCCTCGAAGGTGTCGAGCAGGTCGTGATTGGCCCCGAAGCCGTCGAGTCCAAATCGCGCCCGCTCTTCATCTATTCGGAGCGCGAGGACGAGGCCAAATCTGCCTCCGCGTGAGAATCGGGCCTTGGCCGATTCGCGTGCCGGCAGTGTTCGAAACAGCAAGCGCGCGCCGATTGGCGCGCGTTTTGCGTATCCGGGCAGGACGGCTTGGGTTTTGCTTAACCGTTCAGCCATCGGATTCGGACAGAATCTCGATCCAGCGCACGGCTATGGTGCGACATCATGGCCTCAACTGGGTCGGAGCAAATCGACGCAGACGAAACTTCTGGGGGCAGGGTACGCAGGCTCGCTTGAAAGCCGGCGAGGAAGTCTCCACTTTAGCATCACTCGCGAGAGTCGCATGCCTGTTGAGGGTGCGATGCGCGGGGGCGGACGGAGTGAATGGTCGCTCCGCACGCTTACGTTCGATCGCATCGCCCATCTCGGGGATGCGCCGGGCGCAACCACAAAGGAAAAGTCATGACTGGCTCGGCGCCCCGCGCTCCTTTCGTTTCCGGTGAGACCGGCACCTATCCGGTTCTCCCCCTGCGCGACATCGTCGTTTTCCCCCATATGATCGTGCCGCTCTTCGTCGGCCGCGAGAAGTCGATCCGTGCCCTCGAGGAGGTCGTCAAGACCGATGGGCTGATCCTGCTCGCGACGCAGAAGAACGCCGGAGACGACGATCCGGAGACCAAGGACATCTATGAGATCGGCACGCTCGCCCGCGTGCTGCAACTGCTGAAGCTGCCCGATTCCACCGTGAAGGTGCTGGTCGAGGGTGTCGGCCGTGCCAAGGCCACGGCCTATGTCGCCGACGAGGCCTTCTATCAGGCCGAGGCCATCGGCCTGGCCGAGGAAGAGGGCAAGAAGGTCGAGGTCGAGGCGCTGGGCCGTTCGGTCGTCAGCGAGTTCGAGAGCTATGTGAAGCTGAACAAGAAGATCTCGCCCGAGATCGTCGCCGCTGTCTCGCAGCTCGACGAGCCCTCCAAGCTCGCCGACACCGTGGCGTCGCATCTGGCGGTCAAGATCGCCGACCGGCAGGCCGTGCTCGAGATCACCCATGTCGCGCATCGGCTGGAGAAGGTCCTCTCGCTGATGGAAAGCGAGATGTCGGTGCTCCAGGTCGAGAAGCGCATCCGCTCGCGCGTCAAGCGCCAGATGGAGAAGACCCAGCGCGAGTACTACCTCAACGAGCAGATGAAGGCGATCCAGAAGGAGCTCGGCGACGGCGAGGAAGGCCGCGACGAGCTGGCCGAACTGGAAGAGCGCATCGCCCGCACCAAGCTCTCCAAGGAAGCCCGTGACAAGGCTGTCGCGGAGATGAAGAAGCTGCGGCAGATGTCGCCGATGTCGGCCGAGGCGACGGTGGTGCGCAACTACCTCGACTGGATGCTCGGCATACCCTGGGGCAAGAAGTCGAAGATCAAGAAGGATCTGGCGGCCGCGCAGGCGGTACTGGACGACGATCACTTCGGCCTCGACAAGGTCAAGGACCGAATCGTCGAGTACCTTGCGGTGCAGCAGCGGACCAACCGGCTCGCCGGCCCGATCCTGTGCCTCGTCGGCCCTCCGGGCGTCGGCAAGACCTCGCTCGGCAAGTCGATCGCCAAGGCGACCGGCCGTGAGTTCGTGCGCATGTCGCTCGGCGGCGTGCGTGACGAGGCCGAGATCCGCGGTCACCGCCGCACCTATATCGGTTCGATGCCCGGCAAGATCATCCAGTCGATGAAGAAGGCCAAGACCGCCAACCCGCTCATCCTGCTCGACGAGATCGACAAGATGGGACAGGACTTCCGTGGCGATCCGTCGGCGGCCCTGCTGGAGGTGCTCGATCCCGAGCAGAACGGCACCTTCAACGACCATTACCTGGAGGTCGACTACGACCTCTCGAACGTGATGTTCGTGACCACGGCCAACACGCTGAACATCCCGCCGGCCCTTCTGGACCGCATGGAGGTGATCCGCATCGCCGGCTACACCGAGGATGAGAAGACCGAGATCGCCCGGCGTCACCTGATCCCGAACGCGATCAAGAAGCACGGCCTCGAATCCAAGGAATGGTCGATCGAGAACGATGCGCTGCAGACGCTGGTCCGCCGCTATACGCGGGAGGCGGGCGTCCGAAATCTCGAGCGCGAGCTCTCCAACACCGTCCGCAAGGCGGTGAAGGACATCGTGCTGACCAAGAAGAAGAAGGTCACGGTCAACAACGAACTGCTTGAGGAGTATCTCGGCCCGCCGCGCTATCGCTATGGCATGGCCGAGACCGAGGATCAGGTCGGTATCGTCACCGGCCTGGCCTGGACCGAGGTCGGCGGCGAGTTGCTGACGATCGAAGGCGTCATGATGCCCGGCAAGGGTAAGATGACCGTCACGGGCAACCTCAAGGAGGTCATGAAGGAATCGATCTCGGCGGCGGCATCCTATGTCCGCTCCCGCGCCCTCGATTTCGGCATCGAGCCGCCCTTGTTCGACCGGCGCGACATCCACGTCCACGTTCCCGAGGGGGCAACCCCGAAGGACGGGCCGTCTGCCGGCATCGCGATGGCGACGTCGATCATCTCGGTGCTGACCGGCATCCCGACCAACCGCGACGTCGCCATGACCGGCGAGGTCACGCTGCGGGGCAGGGTGCTGCCCATCGGCGGGCTCAAGGAAAAGCTCCTGGCGGCGCTTCGCGGTGGCATCAAGAAGGTGCTGATCCCCGAGGACAACGCCAAGGATCTGATCGACCTGCCCAAGTCGGTCCGCGAGGGCATGGAGATCATCCCGGTCTCGCGCATGGAGCAGGTGCTCCAGCACGCTCTGACGCGCGTGCCGCTGCCGATCGTCTGGGAAGAGGATCTGAAGGCGATCCCCGCCAAGCCGGTCGAGGACGACGCTTCGGGTCTCGTCGCCCACTGAGCCGCGTCACAGCGGGAAATCCATGGCCGCCGGCGCTCGTCGCCGGCGGCTTTCTTTTGCGATAGAGCAGTTTTGGCGGAGCGCCGGCCATGGCCGGCCTTTGTCCGCTTGAAGAGGCGGCCCGCAGGCCTTAAACGGGCGCGGCAGGGGCGGTTAGCTCAGTTGGTAGAGCGTCTCCTTTACACGGAGAGGGTCGGCGGTTCGAGCCCGTCACCGCCCACCAGCCGTCACGTCGGACGGAAGCCTCGCTGCGATCCGCGCGAGCCCTGGATCTTCCGCATGATCCCGGCCTTACGAGCCCGAACGCGCGGCCGCAATTTTCGCCCGTTTCGGCGCGAGGCTGCGGTCATGACGAATCGAGCCCGACCGACGTTGCCGACAGCGCAAATTCTGGCAGCAGCCGTCGCGAGCATGGTCGCCGCGACGAATGCGGCTGGCCAAACGGTCCTGCCCGATTCCTTCTTCGCCGGCCGGCCAGCCTTCTCCCACGCCGAGCAACCTGCCAGCCCGGCGAGTTGCGGCGATATCGCCTCCCAGCTTCCCGATTCCGTTCCGCGCGATTCGCGCGTCGACATGGCCATCATTGGCGCCGTCACGCTGATCCAGACCGATGGCGCGCTCTGGTATGTCGCGGTTTGCTCCGATCCCGGCGTGCGTGTGCTCTGCGTCACCTACAGCGCCAACGATCTGAAGCTTGGCGACCGAGTCGTGCTGCGCGGCGGCTACAGCCGCCAAGGCAGCCGTCATGTGATGCTCGACCCGTGTCTGGTGTCGGCGGAATAGGCCTGCGCCAACGCGATATCGCGCAGGGTCCCGAGATATTTTTCCACCGATCGGCTTTGCTGCCGTCACGCGCTTGACACTTCCGGCCCATCGCCATAATCCACACCTCGCTGACGGCCACCGCGTCGCAGCCGCCCTGCGCGGGCGTAGCTCAGTTGGTTAGAGTGCCGGCCTGTCACGCCGGAGGTCGCGGGTTCGAGCCCCGTCGCCCGCGCCACGTCCCTCCTCACAGTGTGCTCCTGCTCACAGTTGTGTGAAACGTGATCCGCCCCGATTGGGGCGTCGTTCCCTTGCCCTTGCGGAAGTCCTGTCTAGTCTGCTGCGGTCGCGATCCGCCTTGGATCGGCTTTGCCCCGGAGATATCGATGCACCGCAGGTCAGTCGCTCTCCTGGCGATCGCCAGTCTGTTTTCCTGGACCTCTGCCACGGCCTTTGCCGACGAGGTCAAGGTCCTGACCGCGGGCGCCTTCAAGCCGATCGTGCTGGCGGTGGCGGCCGAGTTCGAGAAGGGCAGCGGCCACAAGCTCGTCATCGACAACGATACTGCCGGCGCGTTGCTGCGCCGCATTGGCAGCGGCGAGGCCTTCGATGTTGCGGTGCTGACGCCGGCAGCCGTGAAGGACCTTGTCACTGCCGGCAAGATCGTAGCCGGCACGCCGGTCAACCTGGCGCGCACCTCGGTTGGCGTCGCGGTCAAGGATGGCGCTCCGCGCCCCGATATCTCGACAACGGCTGCCTTCAAGGCGGCGCTGCTGGCCGCGACCAAGGTCGCCTATATTGACCCTGCCGCCGGCGGCTCAAGCGGCATCTATTTCGCCAAGCTGCTCGAGACGATGGGAATCGCCGATCAGGTCAAGGCCAAGGCGGTGCTGGTTCCGGGCGGGCTCGTCGCGCAGCGGCTGGTCACGGGCGAGGCCGATCTCGCCATCCACCAGATCAGCGAGATCCTTGCGGTGAAGGGGGCGACGCTGGTCGGGCCGCTGCCGGCGGAGATCCAGAGCTATACGGTCTACACGGGTGGGCTGGCTGCGGCAGGCACGCGACCGGAGGCCGCCAAAGCGTTCCTGGCGTTCCTCGCCGGCGATGTCGCCCGGCGCATCCTCGCCGAGAAGGGCATGGAGCCGGCGCCCGAGTGAGCGCGCTCCTCCGGCTCTTTCACCAGGGCCGGCGCGGTCCGGTGTCGACGTGGAGAATGCCGTTCCAGTAGACCTTGTGCCCGCCGACCTCGGGCAGGGCACGCACCCATTCGATGACGCTGCGCGGGCGCACGCCCGGCACGCGGAAATCCATCGCCTCGCAGCGCTTGTGATAGGAACCGCGCCGCGCCCGCCAGGGCGGCCGCCAGGTCGAGGTCACCTTCACCGCACCGTACCTGTCGGAAATCTTGGCCAGGATGAGCTTCAGCCGTTGCGGCAGGCAGACCGTGGAGGTCCCCGGATCGGTCGAGATGCCCGGCCTGTCTGGCTTCTCGTTCGGATCGAAGTCCGGCTCGGCGCCGGCCTTCTGGCCGGGCGTCAACTGCGGCCATTCCGGGCCCTCGCCTTCATCGGGCTCGGCGGTCATCGGCGAGGTCGGGTCGGGCGGGGTTGAGTTGGAGGAGGCCGCCTGCGCCTCGGGCGCCGGCGGCGGCACGACGATCAAGGGCAGTGTCGGGTTGCTCAGCAATTCGAGATCGAAGGGGCGTTGCGGCGGCAGCGGCGCGCGCATCATCTGCCCGTCCTGCGCGGACGCGACGGCAGATGGCAGGGCGCTGATGAGCGCCAGCCCCAATGCGACTCGAAGCGACGGCCTCACGGCGTTCAGGGAGCCGGGGCCGGAATGAAGACGCCCCGCGCTTCAGGGCCGACGAGAGGCAGCTGAGGGGATTTGGAGCAGAGCGCCGCGAGCCCCGCCGGAGCGGCCGTGATCTTCTCGAGGTCGAGCAGCGGGCGCATCGCGCTTCCGGCAAAGTAGCCCGCCAGCCACAGCGAGAGCTGGGTCTGGTCGTTCTCGCTCATCGCGGTGAAATCGGCGCAGCTCGCGCGAGTCAGATCGACGCCCTCGGCCCGGACGCGGGACGGGGCGGACACGGACGCCAGGAACAGGGTCGCGGCTGCGAGGACCGGCGTTGCCGCCGTCTGGAGGAGCCTGGAACGCGCGCGCATGGGGCGCCTTTCTCGAAGACACGGCCGGCGCCGCGAGGAAATCGATTCGCCGCGAGTGTGTCGCGTCAAGCCGGCATCCGCTAGCTGGAAGCCGGCGCTATGCGGCAAAAATCCGGTGCGTTCGACAACCGGGCCGGGGCAGGGGTCGAAAATGGCCGCGCCTGCGCCCAATTCAACCCGCCTGTGCGATGCTGCGGCGCGGCGAAGTCTTGCTTCATTCTAATGCAAGGGCTAATCGACAGAAACGGCGCGCCGTTCTCGGCCGTTTGAAGCGGGATCGTCCATGCAAGCTCTCCCAGTTCCATCGCTGCTGAACGACTATCTGCCGCTGGTCATTTTCATCGGCGTCGCCGCGGTCATTGGCCTGGCCCTGCTGATAGCGCCCTTCGCGATCGCCTATTCCAAGCCCGATCCCGAGAAGCTTTCGGCCTATGAGTGCGGCTTCAACGCCTTCGACGATGCCCGCATGAAGTTCGACGTCCGGTTCTACCTGGTGGCGATCCTGTTCATCATCTTCGATCTCGAGGTCGCCTTCCTGTTTCCCTGGGCGGTCGCGTTCGGGGGGCTCGGCTGGTATGGTTTCGTCTCGATGATGATCTTCCTCGGCGTGCTGACGGTCGGCTTCGTCTATGAGTGGCGCAAGGGCGCGCTGGAGTGGGACTGATCGTCTCATCGCAAGCACGAGTGTCGCGACTTATCTGACGGTTACGGGTTCACAAGGGTTCGTTTCATGGCAACAACAGCGATCGACCGCGGCGATCCGCTCGTCGCGCCCGCGCCGAAAGGCCTGCTTGGGCCCGACGGCCTGCCGGTGGGCCAGCGCGACCCCTTCTTCACCTCGATCAACAGCGAACTGGCCGACAAGGGCTTCCTCGTCACCGCCACTGACGACCTGATCAACTGGTCGCGCACCGGCTCGCTGATGTGGATGACCTTCGGGCTCGCCTGCTGCGCCGTCGAGATGATGCAGCTTTCGATGCCGCGCTACGACGTCGAGCGTTTCGGTTTCGCGCCGCGCGCCTCGCCGCGTCAGTCCGACGTGATGATCGTCGCGGGCACGCTGACCAACAAGATGGCCCCGGCGCTGCGCAAGGTCTACGATCAGATGCCCGAGCCGCGCTATGTCATCTCGATGGGCTCCTGCGCCAATGGCGGCGGCTATTACCACTACAGCTATTCGGTGGTGCGCGGCTGCGACCGCATCGTGCCGATCGACATCTATGTGCCGGGCTGCCCGCCCACGGCGGAGGCTCTGCTCTACGGCGTGCTGCTGCTGCAGAAGAAGATCCGGCGTACGGGCACGATCGAGCGCTAGTTTGCGTCATGCTCGGGCTTGACCCGAGCATCTCCTGACGGAGAGGCGTGGGATTAAGACGGGATTGGGCTCAATCCTGCATGAGATGCTCGGGGCAAGCCCGAGCATGACGCGGTTGAGCAACGAAGGTTTAGACGATGAGCGAAGCGCTCGTAGCACTCGGCGAAGAGATCAAGGCGGCGCTGCCCGGCGCCGTGACGGATGCCGTCATCACCTTCGGCGAGCTGACGGTCCATGCCGAGGCGGCATCGATCGTCGACGTCATGCGGACGCTCTATGCCGATCCGCGCTTTCGCTTCGTCAATTTCACCGATATCGCCGGCGCCGATTATCCCGGCCGCGAGAAGCGTTTCGACGTCGTCTACCACCTGCTCGCGCCCTATTCGAACCGTCGCATCCGCGTGAAGGTCCAGACCGACGAGGCGACGCCCGTTCCCTCCATCATCGAGGTCTTCCCGGCGGCGAACTGGTATGAGCGCGAGGCCTACGACTTCTACGGCATCCTGTTCTCGGGCCATCCCGATCTGCGCCGCATCCTCACCGATTACGGTTTCGAGGGCTATCCGCTGCGCAAGGACTTCCCGCTGACGGGCTTCGTCGAGGTCCGCTACGACGATGAGCAGAAGCGTGTCGTCTACGAGCCGGTGAAACTGAACCAGGAATTCCGCAACTTCGACTTCCTCTCGCCCTGGGAAGGCACGGACTACGTGCTGCCGGGCGACGAGAAGGCGAAAGCGAGCTGATCGCCATGGCTGAGAGCAAGCGCATGGCCGAGAGTAAGCGGTTGTCGGGCGGATGTCTGTGCGGCGCGGTTCGTTACACGGCCGTGCCGGACAAGCCCGAAATGGATGTCTGCCATTGCGGCATGTGCCGGCGCTGGAGCGGTGGTGTCTTCATGTCGGTGCCGTGCAACGAACTCGATGTCGAGAACGAGACCGTGCTTGGCCGCTACGCTTCGTCCGATTGGGCCGAGCGCCTGTTCTGCAAGAACTGTGGCAGCAGCCTGTTCTGGCGTATGCCGAATGACAAGAGCGGCCACGTCGCTGTCTCGTTCCAGAGCTTCGACGACACCAGTTCCTTCACCTTCGTCGCGGAAATCTTCATCGACGAAAAGCCGCCGCTTTACGACTTCGCCGGCGAGCGCCCGCGCCTGACCGGCAAAGAGGTGATGGAGCGGTTCGAGGCACAGCAGGAATCCGGACATGAGTGAACACAACATCCGGAACTTCTCGATCAATTTCGGCCCGCAGCACCCGGCGGCCCATGGCGTGCTGCGCCTCGTGCTGGAGCTTGACGGCGAGATCGTCGAGCGGGTCGATCCGCATATCGGCCTGCTGCATCGCGGCACCGAGAAGCTGATCGAGGCCAAGACCTATCTGCAGGCGCTGCCCTATTTCGACCGGCTCGACTATGTCGCGCCGATGAACCAGGAGCATGCCTATTCGCTGGCGGTCGAGAAGCTGATGGGCGTCACGGTTCCGCGCCGCGGCCAGCTCATCCGCGTGCTCTATTCCGAGATCGGCCGCATCCTCTCGCACATCCTCAACGTTACCACGCAGGCGATGGACGTTGGCGCGCTGACGCCTCCGCTCTGGGGCTTCGAGGAACGCGAGAAGCTGATGATCTTCTACGAGCGGGCCAGCGGGTCGCGCATGCATGCGGCTTATATCCGGCCCGGCGGCGTGCATCAGGACCTGCCGACCTCGCTGATCCACGACATCGCCGAGTGGTGCGATCCGTTCCTGAAGGTCTGCGACGATCTCGAGACGCTGCTGACCGACAACCGCATCTTCAAGCAGCGCAATGTCGATATCGGCGTGGTCGATCTCGAAACCTGCTGGAAATGGGGTTTTTCGGGCGTGATGGTGCGCGGCTCGGGCGCTGCCTGGGACCTGCGCAAGTCGCAGCCCTATGAGTGCTACGAGGAGATGGATTTCGACATCCCTATCGGCCGGAACGGCGATTGCTACGACCGCTATCACATCCGCATGGAGGAGATGCGCCAGTCCGTGCGCATCATGAAGCAGTGCTGCGAGAAGCTGCTGGCGCCGGAAGGCGGCGGGCCGATCTCCTCGCTCGACGGCAAGATGGTGCCGCCCAAGCGCGGCGAGATGAAGCGCTCGATGGAAGCGCTGATCCATCACTTCAAGCTCTACACCGAGGGCTACAAAGTGCCCGAGGGCGAGGTCTATGCGGCCGTCGAGGCGCCCAAGGGCGAATTCGGCGTCTATCTCGTCTCCGACGGCACCAACAAGCCCTATCGCTGCAAGATCAAGGCGCCGGGTTTCGCCCATCTCCAGGCCATGGATTTCATGTGCCGCAAGCACATGCTGGCGGACGTTTCCGCGATCCTGGGCTCGCTGGATATCGTGTTCGGGGAGGTCGATCGGTGACGTTGCGTTTCGAAACCGGATTCTTGCCCGCGACGGCTGTGGGTTGGATTGAGGCCCGATTGTGGCGGCGAATTCTTTGGGCATACATCTATGGGGCGGCTTTTTTTTCGCTAAGTATGTGGATTTTCCTTCCAGGGGCGCTCTGGGCGGCGGATGTATTCAAAAATCAGGCGCAAGAAATTTGGATATACTATTATTTTGCGATCTTTCCTTGCATGAAGGCTGGCGCATTATTTAGTGTTCTCTTAGCGATAACCAGTGTTGTGTGGACTTCTTCACTCGCCGTTTTCCGGTATTCTGTAGGGGCTAAGTAGATGTCCGTCCGTCGTCTCGCCCCCGATCACGTCCAGCCCGCCTCCTTCGCCTTCGATGCGTCGAATGAGAACTGGGCTGACCAGCAGATCGCCAAGTATCCGGAAGGCCGCCAGGCCTCGGCCGTGATCCCGCTCCTGTGGAAGGCGCAGGAGCAGCATGACGGCTGGGTGCCGCGCGCCGCGATCGAGGCGGTCGCGCGCAAGCTCGGCATGGCGCCGATGCGCGTCATGGAGATCGCGACCTTCTACACGATGTTCAACCTGCAGCCGGTCGGGGAGCACTTCATCCAGCTCTGCGGCACGACGCCCTGCGCGCTGCGCGGCGCCGAGGCGATCAGGAAGGTCTGCGAGGACGTCATCGGGCCGCAATCGACGGTGAGCGCCGACGGCAAGCTCTCCTGGCTCGAGGTCGAGTGCTTGGGCGCCTGCTGCAACGCTCCGATGGTGCAGATCAATTTCGACTATTACGAGGATCTGACGCCCGAGAATTTCACGGCGCTGCTCGACGATCTGCGCCATGGCCGCCCGGTCAAGACCGGCTCGCAGATCGGCCGCTCCGGCTCGGAGCCGCTGGGCGGCGGCGAGACGCTGAAGGATCCAGCGCTCTATGACGGCACGGTGATCGGCGCCGGCGACTGGCAGAAGCGCGTCGCCGAGCAGCGCAAGGTTGCGGCTGAAGCCGCCGCTGCAAAGGCTGCCGCGGAAGCCGAGGCCAAGAAGGCCGAGGCAACTCCCGCCGCGGTGGCCGAGAAGCCGGCGAGCGAGACCGCCGCTGCCGGCAGGCCCAAACCCTCCGGAACGGCACAGCCTTCGGGCGCGGCCAACGATACGCCCGCCGCCGGCGGCAAGCCGAGCCCCGAGGCCGTCAAGGAATCCGCCAAACCTGCCGACAACAAGCCTGCCGAGCCGGTTGCGGCCAAGGCGCCTGAGGCTACCGGCGCGCCCGCTGGGCCGGAGAGCAAGCCCGAGCTTCTGACCGCCGCGCGCGATGGCAAGGGTGATGATCTCGGCCTGATCTGGGGCGTCGGCCCCAAGCTTGCAAAGATGCTCAACGAGATGGGCGTCTGGCATTTCGACCAGGTCGCGAGCTGGAAGGCCGAGGAACTGGCCTGGGTCGATGCGCGGCTGACCGGCTTCAAGGGCCGGGCCACGCGCGACGACTGGGTCTCGCAGGCCAAGAAGCTCGCGACAGGCTGGCGGCCGGATTCGGCCGTCGGCGACAAGCCGGTGAAGTGAGGCGAAAACGATGCTTGCTGATCGCGACCGGATTTTCACCAATCTCTACGGCCTTCACGACCTGTCGCTGAAGGGCGCCATGGCGCGCGGCGCCTGGGACGGCACCAGGTTTCTACTCGAGCAGGGCCAGGACTGGATCATCGACGAGATGAAGAAGTCCGGCCTGCGCGGGCGCGGCGGCGCCGGCTTTCCGACCGGGCTGAAATGGTCGTTCATGCCCAAGAAGAGCGACGGGCGCCCCTCCTATCTCGTCGTCAATGCCGACGAGTCGGAGCCGGGCACCTGCAAGGATCGCGAGATCATGCGCAACGACCCGCATACGCTGGTCGAGGGCTGCCTGATCGCCTCCTTCGCGATGAACGCCAACGCCGCCTACATCTACATTCGCGGCGAATACATCCGTGAGCGCGAGGCGCTGCAGCGGGCCGTCGACGAAGCCTATGAGGCCCGTCTTATCGGCAAGGACAACATCCACGGCTATCCGTTTGATCTTTATGTGCATCACGGCGCCGGCGCCTATATCTGCGGCGAGGAGACGGCCCTGCTCGAAAGCCTCGAGGGCAAGAAGGGCATGCCGCGGATGAAGCCGCCATTCCCGGCCAATGTCGGCCTGTATGGCTGCCCGACCACCGTCAACAACGTCGAATCGATCGCGGTGGCGCCGACCATCCTGCGTCGCGGCGCGAGCTGGTTTTCGTCGCTCGGCAACCCCAACAATGTCGGCACCAAGCTCTTCTGCGTCTCGGGCCATGTGAACAAGCCCTGCAATGTCGAAGAGGTGATGGGCATCCCCTTCCGCGAGCTGATCGACCGCCATTGCGGCGGCGTGCGCGGCGGCTGGGACAACCTGATGGCGGTCATCCCAGGCGGTTCGTCGGTGCGCATGGTGCCGGCCGAGCAGATCATCGACACGCCGATGGATTTCGACTCGCTCTCGAAACTGAAGTCGGGCCTCGGTACGGCCGCCGTGATCGTCATGGACAAGTCGACCGACATCGTCCGCGCCATCGCCCGCATCAGCTATTTCTACAAGCATGAGAGCTGTGGCCAGTGCACGCCCTGCCGCGAGGGCACGGGCTGGATGTGGCGCGTGCTCAACCGCATGGCCGAGGGCAGGGCGCAGAAGCGCGAGATCGACATGCTGCTCGACGTCACCAAGCAGATCGAGGGCCACACCATCTGCGCGCTCGGCGATGCCGCCGCCTGGCCGATCCAGGGCCTGATCGCGCATTTCCGTCACGAGATCGAGAAGCGCATCGACGACTATGCCGCCAACCCGCATTCAGAGCCCGTGCGGCTGATGGCGGCGGAGTGAGATTGATGCCGCCCGCCAGCTACATACTCTGGATTGTGGTTGCTATCGGCGGCGCTATCGCGTCAATGGCCGTGACGATGGGCTATTCGATCTTCTTGATCTATTGGGTGTTTAGGATCGTCGGCGCTCTCTTGGTTACAGCTGCAGCGTGGCGTATTGTCTTGTCCTCCGGCGCAACGATTTGGCCGGCCGTCATCATTACCTTGATCTGTGCTGCTTGGCTGATCGGTTTGCTTGGCACTCTGCGGGGCGAATGGGCGATAATGCGCTACATGGCGGTGGTCGGATCCGTGGCGGTCATCGCGTGCGGCATTGCGGGCTGGGCAATGCAAGAGCCCTTGTCCGGCGATGAACTGAATCCTTCGATTTATGGCTATGCGCTTGCTGCATTAGGACTCGTGATGGTGGCGGCGAGCAACACGCTGGTCGCTCTTCCGAGTTCTGTGATTGCTCTTGCCCATTATGTTCTTGTTGGACTTGCTGTCGCGGGGTGTGTGCTGATTGTCTGGTCTGTTCATCGGATGGTGCGTGCGATTGGCCATGAATACTGGATCGTCGTTTCGGTTGCCCTGCCCGTGGGCTTGTTCGCCGCGGTGTTGGCCGGCCGATTCGTTCCGGGAATGCGCATGGGGGATGGCGCGATGTTTGTGATCTTCCCCTTCCTCGCTTTGATCGGCGGCACGGGGTTTTGGCGGCTGTCGACGTTGGCGAGGAATTTGGCGCGCTTGCGTGGAATCGAAGCTTTGAACGCAGGAAGGCTCGCCGCATGACCTTTGAATCGATTAGGGCCTACTGAGCGATGACCAAACTCATCATTGACGGCATCGAGGTCGACGTTCCCCCGGAGTACACCGTGCTCCAGGCCTGCGAGGCCGCGGGCGCCGAGGTGCCGCGCTTCTGCTTCCATGAGCGCCTCTCGATCGCCGGCAATTGCCGCATGTGCCTCGTCGAGGTGAAGGGGGGCCCCCCGAAGCCGCAGGCGTCGTGTGCCATCGGCGTGCGCGATCTGCGCCCCGGCCCCAATGGCGAGCCGCCTGTCGTCTCGACCAAGTCGCCTATGGTCAAGAAGGCGCGCGAGGGGGTGATGGAGTTCCTCCTGATCAACCACCCGCTGGATTGCCCGATCTGCGACCAGGGCGGCGAGTGCGACCTGCAGGACCAGGCCATGGCCTATGGCGTGGACAACTCCCGCTATGCCGAGAACAAGCGCGCGGTCGAGGACAAGTATATCGGCCCGCTGGTCAAGACCTCGATGACGCGCTGCATCCAGTGCACGCGCTGTGTCCGCTTCACCACCGAAGTCGCCGGCGGCCAGGATCTCGGCGCCATCGGCCGCGGCGAGGACATGGAGATCACCACCTATCTCGAGCAGGCGATGACCTCGGAGCTGCAGGGCAATGTCGTCGATCTCTGCCCGGTCGGCGCGCTGACCTCGAAGCCCTACCAGAACAAGGCGCGCCCCTGGGAACTGACCAAGACCCAGTCCATCGACGTGATGGACGCGGTCGGCTCGGCCATCCGCGTCGATTCCCGTGGCAAGGAAGTGATGCGCATCCTGCCCCGCCTCAACGAGGCGGTGAACGAGGAGTGGATCTCCGACAAGACCCGCCACATCGTCGATGGCCTGCGCACGCAGCGTCTCGATCGGCCCTATATCCGCCAGAACGGCGCGCTGCGCCCGGCCTCATGGGCCGAGGCCTTCGCTGTCATCGCCGAGAAGGTGAAGGCGGCCAGCCCTGCGAAGATCGGCGCCATCGCCGGCGATCTCGCCGCTGTCGAGGAGATGTTCGCGCTGAAAAGCCTGATCGCCTCGCTCGGATCGGCCAATCTCGATTGCCGGCAGGATGGCAGCAAGCTGCATCCGAAGTTCGGCCGCGCCAGCTACATCCTCAATGCCGGCATCGCCGGGATCGAGGAGGCCGATGCGCTGATGGTCATCGGCGCCAATCCCCGCAAGGAAGCGCCGATCCTGAACGCGCGCATCCGCAAGCGCTGGCTGCGCGGCGATTTCACGCTCGGCCTGATCGGCGAGAAGGCCGATCTGACCTATGACTACGCCTATCTCGGCGCCGGTCCCGACACGCTCGCTGGCTTCGTCGACCATGCCCCGGCCAACAGGCAAAAGCCGATGCTGCTGATCGGGCAGGGCGCTCTGGCCCGTCCCGATGGCGAGGCCATCCTGGCGATGGCCGCCAAGGCGGCGCGCTCGCTCGGTGTCGTCAAGGATGGCTGGAACGGCTTCGGCGTGCTGCACACCGCTGCCGCCCGCGTCGGCGGTCTCGATCTCGGCTTCGTGCCAAGTGAGGGCGGTCTCGATGTCGCCGGCATGATCGCGCCGGGCGCGCTCGACGTGCTCTTCCTGCTCGGCGCCGACGAGATCGACGTGCCGGCGGGCGCCTTCGTGGTCTATCAGGGCACGCATGGCGACAAGGGCGCCCATCGCGCCGACGTCATCCTGCCGGGCTCGGCCTATACCGAGAAGTCCGGCACCTACGTCAACACCGAAGGCCGCGTGCAGATGACCGACCGCGCCACCTTCCCGCCGGGCGACGCCCGCGAGGATTGGGCGATCATGCGGGCGCTCTCTGCCGCGCTCGGCAAGACGCTGCCCTTCGACTCGCTGGCCGGCCTGCGCAAGGCGCTCTACGAGGCGCATCCGCATTTCGCTGCGCTCGATGTGCTGCAGGCCGCCGACCCGGCCGGGCTCGGCCCGCTCGCCGATCTCGGCGGCAGCGCCGACAAGGCGGGCTTCGTCTCGCCCGTGGCGGATTTCTACCAGACCAACCCGATCGCGCGCGCTTCCGCCGTGATGGCCGAATGTTCGGCGCTGGCCTCGGGCCGGCTGCAGCAGGCGGCGGAGTAAGCGGCCATGAACTGGGACCTCGTCCTCACCCTCGCGATCATGCTCGGCAAGAGCCTGCTGCTGCTGGTCTGCCTTCTGGTCTTCATCGCCTATATCCTGCTCGCCGACCGCAAGATCTGGGCGGCGGTGCAGCTTCGCCGCGGCCCCAACGTGGTCGGGCCCTTCGGCCTGTTCCAGAGCTTCGCCGACCTGCTGAAATTCGCCTTCAAGGAGCCGATCATCCCGTCAGGCGCCAACAAGGGCGTCTTCCTGCTGGCGCCCTTCATCTCCTGCCTGCTCTCGCTGGGCGCCTGGGCGGTGATTCCGGTGGCGGAAGGCTGGGCGATCGCCAACATCAATGTCGGCGTGCTCTACATCCTCGCGATCTCGTCGCTGGGCGTCTACGGCGTGATCATGGCCGGCTGGGCCTCCAACTCGAAATACCCCTTCATGGGCGCGCTGCGCTCGGCGGCGCAGATGGTCTCCTATGAGGTCTCGATCGGCTTCGTCATCATCACCGTGCTGCTTTGCGTCGGCTCGCTCAACCTCACCGCCATCGTCGAGGCACAGAACGGCCGCTTCGGCCTGTTCGGCTGGTACTGGCTGCCGCTGTTCCCGATGTTCGTGGTCTTCTTCATCTCGGCGCTGGCCGAGACGAACCGGCCGCCCTTCGACCTTCCCGAAGCCGAGTCCGAGCTCGTCGCCGGCTTCATGGTCGAATATTCCTCGACGCCCTACCTGCTGTTCATGCTCGGCGAATACGTGGCGATCATGACCATGTGCGCGCTGACCGTGATCCTGTTCATGGGTGGCTGGCTGCCGCCGTTCCCGATCGCGCCCTTCACCTGGCTGCCGGGCGTGTTCTGGTTCGCGCTCAAGGTCTGCATGGTCTTCTTCATGTTCGCGATGGTGAAGGCCTTCGTGCCGCGCTACCGCTACGACCAGTTGATGCGGCTGGGCTGGAAGGTCTTCCTGCCGCTGTCGCTGGTCTCCGTGGTGGTTGTCGCCTTCGTGCTGCAGGTCACCGGCTGGGGGCCGGTGCGCTGATGGGTGTCTCGCCTGGCCTGATCGGTGCGCTGATCGGGTTCGTGGTGGGGCTGGTTGAATACAGGATCGTGTCGGGGCTGGTCATCGGGGCCTTGCGCCGGACCGATCCGTCGAAGACGCAAGCCGAGCGCGACGATTACGAACGTCGCATCACTTACGTCAGGGTCGCGCTGGTCGTCTTGATGATCGGCGTCACGCCCGTGCTGGGTTATGTGATCGGCCAGACGGTGTTTGGCTGAGTTGGAAGGACGAGAAGGCATGTCGCTCGCACAAGCCGCCAAGGGCCTGCTGCTGAAGGAGTTCGTCGGCGCTTTCGTGCTGTCGATGCGCTATTTCTTCAAGCCGAAGGCGACGCTGAACTACCCCTTCGAGAAGGGCATGCTCTCGCCGCGCTTCCGCGGCGAGCACGCGCTGCGTCGCTATCCCAATGGCGAGGAACGCTGCATCGCCTGCAAGCTCTGCGAGGCGATCTGCCCCGCCCAGGCCATCACCATCGAGGCCGGCCCGCGCCGCAACGACGGCACCCGCCGCACGACGCGCTACGACATCGACATGACCAAATGCATCTATTGCGGCTTCTGCCAGGAGGCCTGCCCAGTCGATGCCATCGTCGAGGGGCCGAATTTCGAATTCGCCACCGAGACCCGCGAGGAACTGTTCTACGACAAGGACAAGCTGCTCGAGAACGGCGCTCGCTGGGAGCGCGAGATCGCGCGCAACATCGCGATGGATGCGCCGTATCGCTAGGACGGCTCGGGCAGGCCCGTCGTGCGGTTGTCGCAGCCGGTGGGCCTGACTATAGACGCTCCAAACTGCGCCTCGACGAGAGTCGGGCGTGATTGAAAACGAGAGCCGCCCGAAGGGCGGAAAGGCTGACCGAGATGAATGCCGCAGCGGCTTTCTTCTATCTGTTCGCAGGCGTCACCGTCGCTTCGGCGTTCATGGTGGTGACCTCGCGCAACCCCGTTCACTCGGTGCTCTTCCTGATCCTGGCCTTCGTCAATGCGGCGGGGCTGTTCATGCTGCTCGGGGCCGAGTTCCTGGCGATGCTGCTGATCGTCGTCTATGTCGGCGCGGTCGCGGTGCTCTTCCTCTTCGTGGTGATGATGCTCGACGTCGATTTCGCCGAGTTCCGCCAGGGCTTCCTGAACTACCTGCCGATCGGGGCGCTGATCGGGCTGATCTTCGCGGTCGAATTGTTGCTGGTCGTCGGCGGCTGGGTCATCGATCCGCAGATCGTCAAGGCGCCGGTCGCGGCGATCCCCGCCGGCATCACCAACACCGAGGCGCTCGGGCGGGTGCTCTACACCCAATATGTCTACTACTTCCAGGCGGCCGGACTCGTGCTGCTGGTCGCCATGATCGGCGCCATCGTGCTGACTTTGCGCGAGCGCGTCGGCATCAAGCGCCAGGACGTCGTGGTGCAGAACGCCCGCACCAAGGCGACCGCGATGGACGTGAAGAAGGTGCCGTCCGGCGCCGCGCTGCCGGAGGAGACGGTCTGATGATCGGACTTGGCCATTACCTCGCCGTCGGCGCGATCCTGTTCACGCTCGGCGTGCTTGGCATCTTCCTGAACCGCAAGAACGTCATCGTCATCCTGATGTCGGTTGAGCTCATCCTGCTCGCCGTCAACCTGAACTTCGTCGCCTTCTCGAGCTTCCTGGGCGACATCGTCGGGCAGGTCTTTGCCCTGCTGGTGCTGACGGTCGCGGCCGCCGAAGCCGCCATCGGGCTCGCCATTCTCGTCGTCTACTTCCGCAACCGCGGCACGATCGCGGTGGAAGACATCAACATGATGAAAGGCTGAGGCGTAGCAACGCCCGGAACCGCCCCATGTATCACGCGATCGTCTTCCTCCCCCTGATCGGCTTCCTGATCGCCGGCCTCTTCGGCCGTCTGATCGGCGCGCGCGGCTCGGAGATCGTCACCACCTCGCTGCTGGTCGTCTCGGCCGTCCTGTCCTGGATCGCCTTCTTCAATGTCGGGTTCGGCTCGGGCACGACCCGTATCCAGGTAGCAACCTGGATGGCGTCGGGTGGCCTTCAGGTAGACTGGGCCTTCCGCATCGACACGCTGACCGTGGTGATGCTCGTCGTCGTCAACACCGTCTCCTCGCTCGTGCATGTCTACTCGATCGGCTACATGCACGAGGATCCGCACCGGCCGCGCTTCTTCGCCTATCTGTCGCTGTTCACCTTCGCCATGCTGATGCTGGTGACCGCCGACAACCTGGTGCAGATGTTCTTCGGCTGGGAGGGCGTCGGTCTTGCCTCCTACCTCCTGATCGGCTTCTGGTACCAGAAGCCCTCGGCCTGCGCCGCCGCGATGAAGGCCTTCATCGTCAACCGCGTCGGCGATTTCGGCTTCCTGCTCGGCATCTTCATGGTCTTCGTGCTGACGGGTTCGGTCGCGTTCGAGAGCATCTTCCCGCAGATCGCCGGGCTGACCGAGCGCAGCTTCCGCTTCCTCGGCTATGACTGGAACGCGCTGACGCTGACCGCGCTGCTGCTGTTCATGGGCGCGATGGGCAAATCGGCGCAGTTCCTGCTCCACACCTGGCTGCCGGACGCGATGGAGGGGCCGACCCCGGTCTCGGCGCTGATCCATGCCGCGACCATGGTCACCGCCGGCGTCTTCATGGTCGCGCGGCTTTCGCCGATCTTCGAATACGCGCCGAACGCACTGACGGTGGTGATCGTCATCGGTGCGACGACGGCCTTCTTCGCCGCCACCGTCGGTCTCGTCCAGAACGACATCAAACGCGTCATCGCCTATTCGACCTGCTCGCAGCTCGGCTACATGTTCGTGGCGCTCGGCGTCGGCAATTACGGCGCCGGCATCTTCCACCTCTTCACCCATGCCTTCTTCAAGGCGCTGCTGTTCCTCGGTGCCGGCTCGGTCATCCATGCGATGCACCATGAGCAGGACATGCGGAACATGGGTGGCCTGCGCAAGCACATCCCCATGACCGCAGCCGCCATGACGATCGGCACGCTGGCGCTGACCGGTTTCCCGCTCTTCGCCGGCTACTTCTCCAAGGACGCGATCATCGAGAGCGCCTATGCCGCCGTGGCGCATAAGGGCTTTGCCGCCTCCTATGCCTTCGTGCTGCTGGTGGTCGCCGCGCTGATGACCTCGTTCTACTCCTGGCGCCTCTACTTCATGACCTTCGAGGGCAAGCCGCGCTGGGGTGCGGACGCTCACGCCGCGCACGGCCACGATGCGCACGGCCATGACGTCCACGCGCATGCCTCGCACGCCCATGACGATCACGGCCACGGCCATGATCACACGCCCCATGAGAGCCCGCTCGTGATGCTGATCCCGCTCGCCGTGCTCTCGCTCGGCGCGGTCGCGGCCGGCTTTGCCTTCAAGGAGGCCTTCGTCGGCCACGAGTTCGAGCATTTCTGGAAGAGCGCGCTCTTCATGGGCAAGGACAACCACATCCTGCACGAGATGCACGAGGTTCCCGGCTGGGTCGTGGCCTCGCCCTTCATCGCGATGGTGCTGGGCTTCCTGATCTCGCTCTACATGTATGTGCTGCGGCCGGACGTGCCGGGCAAGCTCGCCGCGGCCAACCCGGTCCTCTACAAGTTCCTGCTGAACAAGTGGTATTTCGACGAGATCTACGACTTCCTGTTCGTGAAGCCGGCGATGTGGATGGGAAAATTTCTCTGGAAGAAGGGCGATGGCTTCGTCATCGACGGCATGGGTCCCGATGGCATCTCGGCCCGGGTCGTGGACGTGACCAACCGGGTCGTCCGGCTCCAGACCGGCTATGTCTATCACTACGCCTTTGCCATGCTGATCGGCGTCGCAGGCTTCGTGACCTGGTATCTCTTGGCGCGCGGGTGAGATGATGGATTTCGGCTTCGGCATTCTCACCGGTCTTCTCGTCCTGCCGCTGGTCGGCGCAGCCTTCATCCTGACGCAGCGCGGTGATCAGGCCGCGGTCGACTCCAATGCGCGCTATGCGGCGCTCGCGGCCACCGTCGCGACCTTCGTGCTCGCCTGCTATGCTTGGAGCCAGTTCGACCCGGCCAATCCCGGCTTCCAGATGGTCGAAACCCACGCCTGGGTTTCCGATGCCATCAAGTTCAAGCTCGGCGTCGACGGCTTCTCCTTCCCCTTCGTGGTGCTGACCGCCTTCCTGATGCCGTTCTGCATCCTGGCGTCCTGGCACTCGATCACGAAGCGGGTGCGCGAATACATGGTCGCGTTCCTGATCCTGGAGACGCTGATGATCGGCGTCTTCGTGGCGCTCGACCTCGTGCTGTTCTACCTCTTCTTCGAGGGCGGCCTGATCCCGATGTTCCTGATCATCGGCATCTGGGGCGGCAAGCGTCGCGTCTACGCCTCCTACAAGTTCTTCCTCTACACGCTGCTCGGCTCGGTCCTGCTGCTGCTGGCGTTGATGGCGATGTACTGGAACGCCGGCACCACCGACATTCCGACGCTGCTGGCGCATAAATTCCCGGCCGGCATGCAGACCTGGCTCTGGCTCGCCTTCTTCGCCTCCTTCGCGGTGAAGATGCCGATGTGGCCGGTCCACACCTGGCTGCCCGACGCCCATGTCGAGGCGCCGACCGCCGGCTCGGTCGTGCTCGCCGCGATCATGCTGAAGATGGGCGGCTATGGCTTCATCCGCTTCTCGATCCCGATGTTCCCCGAGGCGTCCGCTTACTTCGCCTCCTTCGTCTTCGCGCTCTCCGTCATCGCCATCGTCTACACCTCGCTGGTGGCGCTGATGCAGGAGGACATCAAGAAGCTCATCGCCTACTCGTCGGTCGCCCATATGGGCTTCGTCACGATGGGCCTGTTCACGCTGACGACGCAGGGCATCCAGGGCGCCATGTTCCAGATGGTCAGCCACGGGCTGGTCTCGGGCGCGCTCTTCCTCTGCGTCGGCGTGATCTATGACCGGATGCACACCCGCGAGATCGCGGCCTATGGCGGGCTGGTCAACCGAATGCCGATCTACGCCGTGGTGTTCATGATCTTCACCATGGCCAATGTCGGCCTGCCGGGTACGGCCGGCTTCGTCGGCGAATTCCTGACGCTGATGGGCGCCTTCAAGGCCAACCCCTGGGTCGCCTTCATCGCCTCCTCCGGCGTCATCCTCTCGGCTGCCTATGCGCTCTGGCTCTATCGCCGCGTCGTATTCGGCGAACTGGTCAAGCCCGAGCTCAAGGACATCATGGATCTCGACCGCCGCGAGATGGTCATCCTTGCCCCGCTGGTGCTGCTGACGATCTGGTACGGCATCCGTCCGGGCACGATCCTCGACGCCTTCGCCGCGCCGACGGAAGCGCTCATCAAGAACTATCAGGCCGCACTCACCGCCGCGAAAACGGCGATGCTGGCTGTTCAGTAAGGTCTCGCAGGATGGCTCTGCCCGCTCTCGGCCCGGCGCTTCCGGAAATCATCCTCGCCATCGGCGCCATCGCGATGGTGCTGATCGGCGCGATCCAGGGCGAGCGCGCCACGCGCCTGCTCGAAGGCATCGCGATCGCGCTGTTTGCCCTGACGCTGGTGCTGGTGCTCTCCGCCGAGGGCAAGGTGCTGACCTTCAATGACGGCTTCATCGCCGATGGCTTTGCCCGCTTCTTCAAGGTCCTGACGCTGTTCGGCGCCGCAGCCGCGATCCTGCTTTCCTCGGACTCGCTTCGCCGCGACGGTTCGATGCGCTTCGAGTTCCCGATCCTGATCGTGCTGTCGACCATCGGCATGATGATGATGATCTCGGCCAATGATCTGATCAGCCTCTATGTCGGCCTCGAATTGCAGTCGCTGGCGCTCTACGTCGTCGCTGCCTTCGACCGCGACAACGCCAAGTCGACCGAGGCCGGCCTGAAATACTTCGTCCTCGGCGCGCTCTCCTCGGGCATGCTGCTCTACGGCGCCTCGCTGACCTACGGCTTCACCGGCACGGTGACGTATCCCGGCATCGCGGCGGCCGTGCAGCACGGCCATCCCGGTATCGGCCTGATCTTCGGCATCGTCTTCATCGCCGCCGGTGTCGCCTTCAAGATCTCGGCCGTGCCGTTCCACATGTGGACGCCCGACGTCTATGAGGGCGCCCCGACCCCGGTCGCTGCCTTCTTCGCATCAGCGCCCAAGATGGCGGCGATGGCGATGGTGGTGCGCATCTTCATCGGCGCCTTCCCGGGCGCGCTGCATGAATGGCAGCAGATCATCATCTTCATCTCGATCGCGTCGATGGCGCTCGGCGCCTTCGCCGCGATCGGCCAGAGCAACATCAAGCGCCTGCTTGCGTACTCATCGATCGCCAACATGGGCTACGCGCTGGTCGGCCTCGCCGCCGGCACTGCGGCCGGTGTCCAGGGCGTGATGGTCTATATGGCGATCTATCTCGCCACGACGCTGGGGGCCTTCGCCTGCGTGCTGCTGATGCGCCGCGACGGCAAGGCGGTCGAGGACATCTCGGAGCTCGCGGGCCTCTCGCGCACCAATCCCTGGATGGCGTTTGCGCTGTCGATGATGATGTTCTCGCTGGCCGGCATTCCGCCGCTCGCCGGCTTCTGGGCGAAGTTCTACGTCTTCCTCGCCGCCATCGACGCCAAGCTCTATGTGCTCGCCGTCATCGGCGTCGTCACCAGCGTGGTGGGCGCCTACTACTATCTGCGCCTGGTCAAGGTAATGTATTTCGACGACGCCAAACCCGCCTTCGAAAAGGGCGACCTCGGCGTGCGCGCCGTGCTGCTGGTCTCGGCGATCTTCGTGCTGGCGCTCTCGCTGCTGCCGGCCCCGCTGCTCAACTCGGCGGCCGCTGCGGCGAAGTCGCTGTTCTGAGCTTGGCGCTTTTACACTGCTTCCTGAACCACCACCGTCATCCCGGACAAGCGGCGAAGCCGCGCCGATCCGGGATCCATTCCGGAGCGCCGATCGGACAGGTTCCGGAATGGATCCCGGGTCTCCGTTTCGCTACGCCCGGGATGACGGCGAGGTGGCCGGATCCGTCTCATGCTCGGTGAAGCTGCCCGCGCCGCCGGCTACCGGCTGATCGTCCGCGACGATGTCGGCTCGACCATGGAGGAGGCGCGGCGCGCCTTGGCCCAAGGCGATCCCGGCCTGCTCTGGATCGTCGCGCGCAGCCAGAATGCCGGGCGAGGCCGCCATGGCCGGCAATGGGGTTCGCCGCCGGGCAATCTCTATGCGAGCCTGCTGCTCGTCGCACCTTGCGAGCCGGCGCTGGCGCCGCAGCTCGGTTTTGTCGCCGGGCTTGCCTTGCATGATGCCGCGACGCGCGTCAGCGGCGGCCTGCCGGGGCTGAAGTTGAAATGGCCCAACGACTTGCTGATCGACCGCGCCAAGGTCTCGGGCCTGCTGCTGGAAGGCGAGAGCCGGGCAGGGCGGCTCGATGTCGTCATCGGGCTCGGCGTCAACATCGCCTCCTGTCCGACCGACACGCCCTATCCCGCGACCTTCCTCAAGCAGCACCAGCCTCAAGTGACGGTTGAGTCCGTTCTGGCCGCCCTGAGCGATGCTTGGCTTACCCGCTTCGAGACCTGGTCGCGCCCCGGCGGCTTCGGTCCGATCCGGGCCGCCTGGCTGGAGCGGGCCGCCTTTCTCGGCGAGGAGATCACGATCCGGCTGACGGAAGGGCCGCTGACCGGCCGCTTCGCCGGCCTCGACCCGAGCGGGCGCCTCGAACTCGAGACCAGCGCCGGCTTGCGCGTCATCGATGCCGGCGACCTTTATTTCGGAACGCCAACCTGAGCGCGAGCGACAATAGCGTTCGCGCCGGTCTGGAGACCGCGTGGCGAGCGTGCTAGGGCTCCTCAACATCGTGCTGCGCCCGTGAGCGCCGCCCATCGACCCAGTCAGGATGACCCGTGACCCGTTCCCAAGATCAGCTCGTTTTCGTTCCTCTCGGCGGCCTCGGCGAGATCGGCATGAATGCCGCTCTCTACGGCTTCGGGCCCGAGGGACGGCGGAAATGGATCCTGGTCGATTGCGGCCTGTCCTTCGCGGGGCCGGAAGTACCCGGCGTCGATATCGTCTTCCCCGATCTGCGCTACATCATCGAGGAACGTGCTAACCTTCTGGGCATCGTCATCACCCACGCCCATGAGGACCATATCGGCGCGCTTGCCGCGCTCTGGCCGTCCCTGCGTGCGCCGGTCTATTGCACCAAGTTCGCCGCCGGCCTGCTGGCGACGCGCCGTCTCTCGGAGCCGGGCGCGCCCAAGGTGCCGATGCACATCATCGCGCAGGGCGGCAGCTTCAAGCTCGGCCCCTTTGATATCGAATTCGTGCCGGTCGCCCATTCGATCCCCGAATCGAATGCGCTCGCCATCCGCACGCCGGTCGGCCTCGTCGTCCATACCGGCGACTGGAAGATCGACCCCACCCCGCAGGTCGGCCTGCCCACCGATGAGGCGCGCCTGCGCGAACTCGGCGACGAGGGCGTGCTGGCGCTGGTCTGCGACTCCACCAACGTCATGCGCGACGGTACCTCGCCGAGCGAGGCCGACGTCGCCGCCAAGATCAAGGAACTGGTCCATTCGGCGACGGGTCGTGTCGCCGTCACCACCTTCGCCTCGAATGTCGCGCGCCTGCGCGCCGTCGCCGAGGCGGCGATGGCCGACCAGCGCGAGGTCGTCGTCGTCGGCCGTGCCATGGATCGCGTCATCGATGTCGCGCGCGAATGCGGCTATCTCGACGGCATCCCGGCCTTCCGCTCGGCCGACACCTATGGCTACCTGCCGCGCGACAAGGTCGTCTGCCTGCTGACCGGCAGCCAGGGCGAGCCGCGCGCAGCGCTGTCGCGCATCGCCTCGGACGACCACCCCGAGATCACCCTGACGGCGGGCGACCGCGTGATCTTTTCCTCGCGCACCATTCCGGGCAACGAGAAGGCGGTCGGCGCGATCCAGAACGCGCTCGCCCGCGACAATATCGAGATCATCACCGACCGCACGCACCTCGTCCATGTCTCGGGCCATCCGCGCCGAGAGGAGATGGCCAGGCTCTACGGCTGGCTGAAGCCGAAGATCGTCATTCCCGCCCATGGCGAGGATCTGCATCTCTCCGAGCACGCGATCTTCGCGCGCAGCCTCGGCGTCAAGATCGTGGTGAAGGCCGGCAATGGCGACGTCGTCGCGATCACGGCCGAGGGCGCCAGCAAGGTCGACGAGGTCACGCATGGCCGGCTCTATCAGGACGGCAACCTGCTGGTGAATGCGCTCGAGAAGACGATCCCCGAGCGCCGCCGCCTGTCCTTCGTCGGGATGATCTCGGTCGCGGTCGCGATCGACGAGAAGGGCGGGCTTGCCGGCGATCCCGAGATCGCGGTGCTCGGCCTGCCGCCCTATACCCGCGACGGCACCGGCTTCGACGAATATGTCGCCGAGGCGGTCTCCGAGCTGATCGACGGCATCCCCAAGGCGCGCCGGCGCGACCCCGAGGCGCTTCGCAACGCGCTGGAGCGCGGCCTGCGCAGCGCCGTCAACGAGGAGTGGGGCAAGAAGCCGCTGGTGCACGCGCTGGTCATCGAGGTCTAGGATCAGCCGGCAGCCGCAGGGGAGCGCAAGCATGATCGGACGCCTGAACCACGTCGCCATCGCCGTGAAGGATCTCGCGGCGGCGACCGCGCTCTATCGCGACACGCTGGGCGCTCAGGTCTCGCAGCCTCTGCCGCAGCCGGAGCATGGCGTCACTGTCGTCTTCGTCGAACTGCCCAACACGAAGGTCGAGCTGCTTGAGCCGCTGGGCGCCGATTCGCCGGTCGGCAAGTTCATCGAGCGCAATCCCGACGGCGGCATCCACCACATCTGCTACGAGGTCGACGACATCATCGCCGCCCGCGATCGCCTGAAAGCGACAGGTGCCCGCGTGCTCGGCACCGGCGAGCCGCGCATCGGCGCCCATGGCAAGCCGGTGATCTTCCTGCATCCGAAGGACTTCACCGGCACGCTGGTCGAACTCGAGCAGGCCTGAAGCCGATGGACGCATCCCCGATCACGTTCTTCGGCGAGCCCGAGCCAGGCTCGACCCGCCCCTTCAGCGCCGCGACGCGCGCCGGCGGCCTCGTCTTCGTGTCCGGCCATTCGGCGCCGCATGATCCCGCGCGCGGCATCCATCGTGGCGAGACACCGGCCGATGAGGTCCGCAACGCGCTGGCCCATATCGCGAGCATTCTCGCGGAGGCGGGCTCCTCGCTGGAGCGAGTCGTGCAGATGACGATGCTGATCACCGACCCGGCCGACTACGCCGCCTGCAACGCCGAATATGTGAAGCATTTCCACGGCGGTCTCCCGGCGCGGCACACCGCGCGCTTCGGCGTGCCGACGCAGGCGCGCGTCGCCTTCTCCTGCATTGCGCTGGCGGGCGACGCCGCGGGGAAGCAGCCATGACCATCGCCAGCGCACTTGCCGTCTATTTCGTCATCTGGTGGACGGTGCTCTTCGCCGTGCTGCCCTTCGGCGTCCGCAGCCAGGCGGAGACGGGAGAGGTCACGCAAGGCACAGAGCCCGGAGCGCCGGCGCTGCCGGGCCTGCTGCGAAAGGCGGTGATCACCTCGATCATCGCCGCAGTCGTCTTCGTCATCGTCTGGTATGTCTGGGCGAATTTCGACCTGTAGGACAGGCGATCCGGCTATCGGCCAGTCTGGCTGACGGCACAGAAGGCAATCGCGGCAATCCGGACAGCAGACAAAGAAAAAGGCAAGGCCGATGCCTTGCCTTCTCTAGTCTGTTTTTACCGCAGTAACGGCGCGCGTCTGTTCGCGTGCGACTCGTATACTAGGCGGGCGTTTGTCCTCCCGAGACCTGGTCCGCGGCGCTTCGATCAACAAAGCGTGTCCAGCAAGAGTTTGATAACCGATCGTGACAGCTCTGTCATCACTTTAGGCATGCGAAGCCTGATCTTTTTGCAAAATTATTCTCCGCTGCACTTGTGCAGTGCAACATCGTGCGATTCGCGTAGCTTTGGCGCCTTGTTCCGGCCAAAGGATGCCGCTACGACCCGCCTAGATAGGACTCCCGCCGGATCGTCGGTGGACATGGAGATGACAATGCTGCGCAGCTCGCTTGCTACCCTCGCCGTCCTGGCGTCGCTCGGCTTCGCCCAGATGCCTGCCCAGGCCCAGGCGCCGGACCCGAACAACACGCTGATCCTGGAAACCAAAGACGGCCCGGTGACGATCCGGCTGCGGCCCGATCTGGCCCCCAAGCATGTCGAGCAGATCAAGGCGCTGACCAAACGCGGCTTCTACGACGGCATCGTCTTCCACCGCGTCATCGACGGCTTCATGGCGCAGACCGGCGATCCGACCGGCACCGGCACCGGCGGCTCCGACCTGCCCAATATCAAGGCCGAGTTCACCCCGACGCCCTACAAGGTCGGTTCGGTCGGCATGGCGCGCTCGCAATCGCCCGATTCCGCCAATTCGCAGTTCTTCATCTGCTATGAGGGCTGCAGCTCGCTGACCGGCCAGTACACGCTCTTCGGCGAGGTCGTCTCGGGCATGGACGCCGTGCGCAAGATCAAGAAGGGCGCTGCCGGCAGCGGCCAGGTCTCCGGCCCCGACAAGATCGTCCGTCTGCGCCTGCAGGCCGACGCGAAGTAAGCCTCCGTGTAGGGCGCCAAGGCAGGGCCGGATCATGCAGGCGTTGGTGCCTCCGATCGTGTTGGCCTTGCTCCTTGCGACCCTTGCCGGCGCTCAGGCTCAGGGGACGACCGATTTCGGCCTGCCGCCGGCTTCCGGTTCGCAGAACCCTGTCCTGCCGCCGCCCTCGGGCTCGCAGAACCCGGTGCTGCCGCCGCCTTCGGGGCAGCGATATCTCCCGGGCGTCGGCGGGCGCTTCGGCGGCAGCGACCTGCCCGGCAGCGGCGAACGCAGACTTCCTGCGCCGCCGCGCTCCGGCAGCGGCGAGATCGGCGTCATCGGCACGATCGAGCCTGACACGAAGGCGTTCGACGACGGGGCGCTCAATACGCTTGCCGAGATCGCGCCGGCGTTGCGACGCTGCTGGACGCCACCCGCGATCGACGGCGCCGACACGGGCGTGATGGCGACCGTCCGGTTCAGCCTGCGCCGCGACGGCTCGCTCTTTGGCCAGCCCCGCGTGACCTGGGAAACCAGGAGAACCGACCCCGATCTGCGCCGGCGCTTCACCGACTCGGTCGTCGCCGCCGTTCGCACCTGCACACCTATGAGGTTGTCCCGGCCGCTCGGAGCGGCTATCGCGGGGCGACCTTTGTCCATTCGCTTCCACGGCCGCGCGCCGACCCAAGAAAGGCCGATCTGATGTCCCTCGATCCCGAGAACACCCTCGTCATGGAAACCACCAAGGGCAAGGTGGTGATCAAGCTGCGTCCCGATCTCGCCCCGAACCATGTCGAGCGCCTCAAGCTGCTCGCCCGCGAGGGCTTCTATGACGGCATCGTCTTCCACCGCGTCATCGACGGCTTCATGGCCCAGGTCGGCTGCCCGCATGGCACCGGCACCGGCGGCTCGAAGCATCCGGACCTGGCGCAGGAGTTCAACGCCGAACCGCATGTCCGTGGCGTCTGCTCGATGGCCCGCTCGCAGAACCCGAACTCGGCCAACAGCCAGTTCTTCATCGTCTTCGAGGATGCCCGCTTCCTCGACAAGCAGTACACTGCCTGGGGCCAGGTGGTCGAAGGCATGGAGGTGGTCGACACCATCAAGCGCGGCGAGCCCGTGCGCGACCCCGACTCGATCGTCTCGATGAAGGTGATGGCCGACGTCGCCTGAGCGACATCGTGCGGCCTGATTGCAAATGAAAATCGGGCTTTTCGATTTCGACCTCCCCGAAGACCGCATCGCGCTGAGGCCAGCCAGCCCGCGCGATGCGGCGCGTCTGCTCGTCGTCAGGCCCGAGGCGGATCCACCTCTTGAGGATCGCGGCATTCGCGACCTCGTCTCGCTCCTGCGGCCCGGCGATGCGCTCGTGCTCAACGACACGCGCGTCATTCCCTCGCGGCTTCGCGGCCGCCGCCGGCGCGGCGACGCCGTCGCCCGTGTCGAGATCATGCTGCACAAGCGCGAAGCCGCCGATCGCTGGCGCGCCTTCGCCCGCCCGGCCAAGAAGCTGGCGCTCGGCGAGACCGTCACCTTCGGCGACGATGCCGAGGGCAGCGCCTGCGAACTCGGTCGGCTTCAGGCTGAAATCGTCGAGAAGGGCGAGGCCGGCGAGGTCGAGCTGCGCTTCACGCTGGCCGGCAGCTATCTCGACGAAGCTATTGCCCGGCTGGGAGAATTGCCGCTGCCGCCCTATATCGCCGGCAAGCGCCCGACCGATCAGGCGGACGCCAGCGACTACCAGACCATGCATGCGCGGGAAGACGGCGCGGTCGCAGCACCCACGGCAGGGCTGCACTTCACGCCCGAACTCGTCGCCGCGCTGGAGGCGCGTGGCGTCTCACGCCATTTCGTCACGCTGCATGTCGGCGCCGGCACCTTCCTACCGGTCAAGGCCGACGATACCGACGAACATCGCATGCATGCCGAATGGGGCAGTGTGTCCGCCGAAACAGCGTCCGTGCTCAATGCCGTGAAGCAGCGGGGCGGGCGCATCGTCGCGGTCGGCACGACCTCGCTGCGCCTGCTCGAAAGCGCCACGGGCGAGGATGGCGTCATCGCCCCGTTCTCGGGAGATACCGCAATCTTCATCACGCCGGGCTACCGCTTTCGCGCCGTGGATCTGCTGCTGACGAACTTCCACCTGCCGCGCTCGACGCTGTTCATGCTGGTCTCGGCCTTCTGCGGCCTTGAGCTGATGCAGCGCGCCTACGCGCACGCCATCGCGCAGGGCTATCGCTTCTACTCCTATGGCGATGCCAGCCTGCTGCATCGCGCTTCTCGGCCCTCATCCTGAGGAGCGCGACAGGCGCGTCTCGAAGGATGCTCCAGCGATCTCCGGCACCTCTTGAAGCATCCTTCGAGACGCCGCTTCGCGGCTCCTCAGGATGAGGGCTCGGTAAAATCGTGTTCCGGCTCGCCATGGCCCGGCGAAAATGCTACCCGGCACCACCACACAGGAATTCTGAGCGACCATGGCCGATATTTTCCGCGAAATCGACGAGGAGGTGCGCCGCGACAAGGCGGCAGCGCTCTGGAACAAATACGGCATTGTCTTCATCGGGCTCGCGGTCGCGGCCGTCCTGGCCGTGGCCGCCTGGCAGTTCTGGCTCCATCGCGAGCAGCAGGCCTCGCAGGTCGTCGGCGCCCGGCTGGAAGCGGCCCTGAAGGCGTCGCGCGACGGCAACGGCACGGAAGCCGAGACGATCCTGGGCGAACTGGCCGCCAGCAGCACGCCCGCCGGCTATCGCCAGATCGCGCGCTTCCGCCTTGCCGCCGAGACGGCCAAGCGCGACGCGGCCGAGGGAGCCACCGCGTTCGACGCGCTCGCCAATGACGGCTCCTTGGCGCAGCTCTACCGCGACCTTGCCCGCCTGCGTGCCGGCATGCTGCGTGTCGATCTCGTGCCCTATGCCGAACTTAAGGCAGCGCTGGAGCCGCTGGCGACGCCGCAGGGGATCTGGCGCCATTCGGCCCGCGAATTCCTCGGCATCGCCGCGCTCAAGGCCAATCTTTTCGAGGATGCCGGCCGCTGGTTCGACGCCATCATTACTGACCCGCAATCGCCGTCGGTGCTGCGCCAGCGCACCGAACTCTACCTCGCACTGGTGCGCGGTGGGCCGGTCGAGACCAAGAACTGAGTTCCTACGGACCAGGTTTGCTGGAATTTCATTTGTAGCGCTGGTCATCCCGGATCAGCGCCGCTTTTGCGGCTTGTCCGGGATGACCGTGCGTTTTTTGTCGGCTGCGAGCATTCCAACGCCGTTGGACCGCAGGCGAAACAGGATTATCTGAACTGCCATGACCGCCACCGTCGCCATCATCGGCCGCCCCAATGTCGGCAAGTCGACGCTGTTCAACCGGCTCGTCGGCAAGAAGCTCGCGCTGGTCGACGACCTGCCGGGCGTGACGCGCGACCGGCGTGAGGGCGAAGCCTCGCTCGGCCATCTGCGCTTCAACATCGTCGATACGGCCGGGTTGGAAGACGCCGATCCGGGCTCGCTCGCCGGCCGCATGCGGGCACAGACCCAAACCGCCATCGACCAGGCCGACGTGATCCTGTTCATGATCGACGCCAGGCTCGGCCTGACGCCGATGGACCAGCCCTTCGCCGATCTCGTGCGCAAATCTGGCAAGCCCGTCATCCTGCTCGCCAACAAGGCCGAGGGGAAGAAGGGGCTCGACGGCATCTTCGAATCCTATGCGCTGGGCCTCGGCGACCCCGTGCCGTTCTCGGCCGAGCACGGCGAGGGCACCTCCGACCTGCTCGAGGCCCTCGCGCCCTATGTCGATGTCGAGCCGGAGGAAGAGGAGCCCTTCGACGAAAGCTATGGCGACAAGCGCTGGGTCGAGGCCCCCGCCGCCTTCGTCGACGAGGAGGCGGAGTACAACGACCCCAACAAGCCGCTGCGCGTCACCATCATCGGCCGTCCCAATGCGGGCAAGTCGACCCTGGTCAACCGCATGATCGGCGAGGAGCGGCTGCTGACCGGCCCCGAGGCCGGCATCACGCGCGACACCATCTCGGTCGACTATGAGTGGCGCGGCCGGCCGGTGAAGCTGTTCGACACCGCCGGCATGCGCAAGCGCGCCCGCATCGAGGAGAAGCTCGAGAAGATGTCGGTGCAGGATGCGCTGCGCGCCATCCGCTTCGCCGAGGTCGTCGTCGTCCTGCTGGACGCCACCATCCCCTTCGAGAAGCAGGACCTCACGCTGGTCGACTTCACCGAGCGCGAGGGCCGCACCGTCGTCATCGGCCTGAACAAATGGGATCTCGTCGCCGACAAGAACGGCCTGCTGGCCGAGCTCAAGGAGAAGGCGACGCATCTTCTGGCGCAGGTGCGCGGCGTGCCGATCGTGCCGCTGTCGGGTCTCGCTGGTGAGGGCATCGACCGGCTGATGCAGGCGGTGTTCCAGAGCTACGATGTCTGGAACCGTCGCATTTCGACGGCCAAGATCAACCGCTGGCTCGAAGGCGTGCTCTCGGCCCATCCGCCGCCAGCTGTCGCCGGCCGGCGCATCAAGATCCGCTACATGACGCAGGCCAAGGCCCGCCCGCCGACCTTCGCGCTGTTCGGCAACCAGCTTGACCATCTGCCGGTGTCCTACACCCGCTATCTGGTCAACAATCTGCGCGAGGCCTTCGAGCTGCCGGGAACGCCGATCCGCCTGCACACGCGCGGCGGCGAGAACCCCTACGACAAGAACAAGCGCGCGGGCTGACGATCCCGCGCGCGATCGTCAGCCCTCGAACTCGCGGTCCATGACCGGCGCGTCCGGGCGCTGTCGATCGAGGCTTTCGCGATAGCGCAGGCAGCCGCGCAGGAATTTGGGCCAGGGCGGCACGGCGATCTCGGGATCGACCGCCTCCGGCAGCAGGTCCCAGAGCTGGGGATGGTGCCAGCACAGGTCATGGCCGGTCGCGTCGCGATGTGCCCTGATGCCAGCCCGCAGCCGCTTCACCTCATCGAGAAGCTGGTTTCGCGAGAGCTGCGGGAGATCATCGTCCATGCTCGCCTCCTGCCTGCGGAAACGAGGCAGGAGGAAATTGGTTCGCTGTCCGGGATGGCTAGGCCGGCATCTGCGGGCTGAGCACCTTGCCCTGCGGGAAGTCGAAGATCTTGCCGCTCTGCGCCCAGTCCGGCGAGGCGATCGCGACCAGATGCGGCGCCAGATCCTCCGGCGTCTTCAGCGTCAGCGGGTCCTCGCCCGGCATCGCCTCGGCGCGCATGCGTGTGCGCAGCGGTCCGGGATTGACCATCATCAGCTTGAGCGGGGTCGTTGCGGTCTCGGCGGCGTAGGTGCGCCCCATCGCCTCGACGGCGGCCTTGGAGATCGAATACGGCCCCCAATAGGCCAGGCATTTATGCGCCGCGCCGGAAGACATCAGGATCACGCGGGCAGCGTCCGACGCCTGCAGCGCCGGCTCGACCGACTTCAGCAGCCGCCAGTTCGCGGTGACGTTGGTGTCGAAGACATTCGCCCATTCCTTTGGCGAGGCATGGGTCAGCGGCGAGAGCGGGCCGAGGATGCCGGCATTGGCCAGCAGGACATCCAGCTTGCCCCAGCGCTGCATGAGCGCAGGCCCGAGCTTCTCGATCGCCGGCGCATCGCTGAGATCGAGCGGGGCCAGTGTCGCGGTACCACCGATGGCACGGATTTCATCGTCGAGTTCCTCGAGCGCACCGCTGGTGCGTGCAAGCGCGACGACATGTGCGCCGGCCTGCGCGAAAGCGAGCGCCGCCGCACGGCCGATGCCGCGCGAGGCGCCAGTAACCAGCGCGACGCGCCCTTCCAGAGGCTTGGACATGAAAACCCTTGCAGCTCAGCCGGCTTCGGCCAAGAGCGAAATCCGCTGCTTGGCGCTCTCGCCGACGACGTCGGTCAGCGAGGTCGGATAATCGCCGGTGAAGCAGTGGTCGGTGAACTGCGGCCGGACGGGATCGCGCCGCTCATGGCCCATGGCGCGATAGAGCCCTTCTACCGAAAGGAAGGCCAGCGAATCGGCACCGACGAACTGGCGCATCTCCTCCAGCGTATGGGTCGCGGCGAGCAGCTTCTCCCGGTCGGGCGTATCGATGCCGTAATAGTCGGGATGGGTGATCGGCGGCGAGGAGATGCGGAAATGCACCTCCTTGGCGCCGGCCTCGCGCATCATCTTGACGATCTTGAACGAGGTCGTGCCGCGCACGATCGAATCGTCGACCAGCACGATGCTCTTGCCCTCGACGACCGAGCGGTTGGCCGAATGCTTCAGGCGCACGCCGAGTTCGCGGACCTTCTGCGTCGGCTCGATGAAGGTGCGGCCGACATAATGGTTGCGGATGATGCCGAGCTCGAAGGGGATGCCGCTGGCCTGCGAGAAGCCGAGCGCGGCCGGCACGCCGGAATCCGGCACGGGCACGATGACGTCGGCGTTGGCCGGAGCCTCCAGCGAGAGCTGCGCGCCCATGCGCTTGCGGCGCTCATAGATGCTCTGGCCCTTCACGATCGAATCGGGACGGGCGAAATAGATGTACTCGAAGATGCAGGGCCGCTCGGCGACCGGCGGGAAGGGCTTGTGACTCTCGATGCCGCTCTCGGAGATCACGACGACCTCGCCGTTCTCGACCTCGCGGACGAACTTTGCGCCGATGATGTCGAGCGCACAGGTCTCCGAGGTCAGGATCGGGCAGCCGTCGAGTTCGCCCAGCACCAGCGGACGGATGCCGAGCGGGTCGCGGGCGCCGATCAGCTTCTTGTTGGTGATGCCGACGAAGGCATAGGCGCCCTCGATCTGGCGGATCGCCTCGACGAAGCGTTCGATGAAATGCGGCTTGCGGCTGCGCGCGACGAGATGCAACAGCACCTCGGTGTCCGAGGTCGACTGATAGATCGCGCCGTCGCGCACGAGGTTGCGCCGCAGCGTCAACCCGTTCGTCAAATTGCCGTTATGGGCGACCGCGAAGCCGCCACCATGCAGTTCGGCGAACAGCGGCTGGACGTTGCGCAGGATGGTCTCGCCGGTGGTCGAGTAGCGGACATGGCCGATAGCCTGCTTGCCCTTGAGCTTCTCGATCACGGAGACTTCCGAGAAGGCGTCGCCGACGAGGCCGAGCCGGCGCTCGGAATGGAAGCGCGTGCCGTCGAAGGTGACGATACCCGCCGCCTCCTGGCCGCGATGCTGGAGCGCATGCAGGCCGAGCGCTGTCAGCGCCGCGGCATCGGCATGGCCGAAGATGCCGAACACGCCGCATTCCTCCCGCAGCCGATCGGCATTGGGATCGAAAGGGGTCTCGGTCTCGGCGGCCCTCGTCTCGAATTGCGAGATCATCTCAAGGCTCCATGCGGCTCGAAAGAAGACCGCGGCTCGAAGGATAAAGCGGCTCGAAGAACAGGTGGTTAGGCGAAGATTATGGGCGCGTCGGGGCGGGCGTCGTCGGGCGGGTGGCGTCGATGGCGCGCTGCAGCGCCTGGCGGTCGGCGGCGTTGGGCACCTGGGTGCGGCGCTGCGGGTCGGCGGTCGGGTTTGCCGGCGCGCGAGGTTCTTCGGCGGGCGCCTCTGTCGGCTCTGTACCGGTCTTGGGCTTCAGCAAATTCTTGATGAAGTCGGCGTTGACGTCCTGCGGGAGCATTGTGATCAGCGATCGGCCCGTCTCTTCGAGCATCGGCTTGGCCTTGGCATCCCTGGCCCAGGTCGGCATGTTCTTGTCGCCCATCAGCGCCGCGAAGAAGAGATAGCCGATCACTGCGAGAAGGACGCCGCGGGCGGCGCCGAAGACGAAGCCGAGCGTGCGGTCGAGTGCGCCGATGCGCGAATCGAGCACGAAGTCCGAGATCCGCGCCGTCACCAGCGAAACCACGATCAGCGTCACCAGGAAGAGCGAGGCAATCGCGGCGATCAGGGCGATCGTGTCGTTGGGGATGTACTGCTTCAGGATCGGCAGCATCTGCGGGTGGAACACCCAGGCGACCGCCGCCGCCGCCGCCCAGGAGGCAATCGCGAGCACCTCGCGCGTCAATCCGCGCACGGCGGCCAGCAATGCCGAGATCAGAACCACGCCGACGACGACGAGATCGAGAATGGTGACGGGCATGGATGAGCCGCTTCTTTATGGTCTCGGAATGGCCAGCCGGAGATGGGTTGGCCGTATCGGCTTTGCTATACGCGTTCAGGGCCTCTGCGTCACTATTGCGAAACCGTCATTTCACATCTCTGCGAGGTGCCCGGGACGCGATATCCGCAACGAGTTCCGTGACATGGCCGAAACGCCTCAACTCCAACCCGCCGCCGTCCCCGGCATCGGCACCACCTGACGGCATCAGGGCTGCCTCGAAGCCGAGTTTGGAGGCCTCGCGCAGCCGCGCTCCGGCGACCGAAACCGGCCGGATCGCCCCTGATAGGGCGATTTCGCCGAAATAGACCGATTCGGGCGGCAGGATTGCGCCCGTCAGCGAGGACACCAGCGCGGCCGCCACGGCGAGGTCGGCGGCTGGCTCGTTGACGCGCAAGCCGCCGGCGACGTTGAGATAGACGTCGTGTTGCCCCAGTCTCAAGCCGCCATGCGTTTCCAGCACGGCGAGCACCATGGCGAGCCGGCTGTTCTCCCAGCCGACGACGGCGCGGCGCGGCGTGCCCAGCGAGGTCGGCGCGACCAGCGCCTGGATCTCGACCAGAACCGGCCGCGTGCCCTCGATGCCGGCGAAGACGGCCGCCCCCGGCGCCGCCTGGTCGCGCCCCGCAAGAAAGAGCGCCGACGGATTGGTGACTTCGGACAGACCCATGCCGGTCATCTCGAAGACGCCGATCTCGTCGGTCGCGCCGAAGCGGTTCTTCTGGCCGCGCAGGATACGGAACGCATGGGCGCCTTCGCCCTCGAAGGAGAGCACGGCGTCGACCATGTGCTCGACCACGCGCGGGCCTGCGATCTGGCCGTCCTTGGTGACATGGCCGACCAGGATCATGCAGGCGCCGCTGGTCTTGGCGTAGCGGATCAACGCCTGCGCCGAACCGCGCACCTGCGTCACGGTGCCGGGCGCGCTCTCGACCTCGCCCGACCACATCGTCTGGATCGAATCGATCACCACGAGGGCAGGGCGGGTGCCTTGGCCCAAAGTCGCGATGATGTCCTCGACATTGGTTTCCGCCGCGAGATCGACGGGCGCATCCGCCAGCCCCATGCGCTCGGCCCGCAGCCGCACCTGCCCGGTCGATTCCTCGCCCGAGACATAGACGACGCGCCGTCCTGAGAGCGCCAGCGCGGCGCAGGCCTGCATCAGCAGGGTCGACTTGCCGATGCCCGGATTGCCGCCGATCAGCAGCACCGAGCCCGGCACGAAGCCGCCGCCGGTGACGCGGTCGAGCTCGCCGATCCCTGAGACGATGCGCGGCGCGTCCTGCGTGTCGCCCTTGAGGCTCTCCAGCGCGAAGACGCGGCCTCTCGGCTTGCCGCCGGAGCTGCGCGCGCCGGGCACGGGTGCAGCCTGCGCCTCCTCGGAGAGCGAGGACCAGGTCCCGCAGGCGTCGCATTTGCCCTGCCAGCGATGATAGACCGCGCCGCAGGCCTGGCAGGTATAGGTCGGACCACGCTTGGCCATCAGCCGTCATTCTCGGGCGAAGCGAAGCGCAGACCCGAGAATCTCTTGCAGGAGATGCTCGGGTCAATCCCGAGCATGACGCGCGCGTGGCCGCTCATCTCACAGCCCGACATAGCGGCGCGCATGGCGCCGGCCCAGGCTGGTCAGGATCTCGTAGCCGATCGTCTTGGCCCCTGCGCCGACCGTCTCGAGGTCGAGCGGCCCACCGATCAGCGTGACGGACGCGCCGCGCTGGACCTCCGCGGCCGGCACATCCGTGACATCGACGATGGTCAGATCCATCGAGACCGTGCCGACGAAGGGGCAGATAATGCCGCCGACGACCGCCGAGCCGCCGGTGCTGGTGTCCGTCCAGCTCGCATTGCGCGGATAGCCGTCGGCATAGCCGAGGCAGATCGTGGCCAACCGGCTGCGGCGCTTGGCGGTCCAGCGGCCATTATAGCCGACTTGTGTGCCGGCATCGACGTCGCGGAGCTGAAGAATGCGCGCCTCCAGCCTGATGACGGGACGCATCGGGTTGGGCTTGCCGGGTGTCGGATTGCCGCCATAGAGGCCGTAGCCCGGCCGGGTGAGCTGATAGGACGGGCAGTCCTTGAGGAAATGCCCCGAGGAGTTCTTGAGCGAGGCCGGCAGTCCGGGAAAGGCGGCCGCGATCTCGGCGAAGGCTGCGATCTGGCGGTCATTGGCCGGATCGGCCTCGTCCTCGGAGGAGGCGAAATGGCTCATCACCAGCCCGATCCCGGCGGCGGTGATGGCGCCGGCCTTCTCGCGCGCCAGATTCAGCCCTTCGCCGGGCCACAGGCCAAGCCGGTTCATCGCCGTATCGACATGCAGCGCTGCCGGCCGCGCATTGGCTCCGCCTTGCCGGAACGCCGCCCATTCGAGCAGCTCTTGGTGCGAGCCCAGAACGGGTGAAAGCTCATGCTGGGCATACACATCGCATTGGCCGGGCAAGAGTCCGTTCAGGACGTAGATCGCCGCCTCGCGATCGACACCGCGGGCGCGGATGCCTTCGGAGACATGGGCGACGAAGAAACTCCGGCAGCCGGCCCGCGACAGCGCCGTCACCGCTGGCTCGATGCCGATGCCATAGGCATTGGCCTTGACGACGGCGGCGGCTTCGGTTCCGGCGCGTTCGCCGAGCGCCCGCCAGTTGGCGATCAGCGCGCCGAGATCGATCGTCAGCGTGGTGCCGCAGGTTTCGGCGTCTGGTGTGTCGAAGGCGTTCATTCGCGGTCCGGAAGTCGCATTTCGTCGGCACGGTCGGAGAAGCGCGTCACCTCGGCATCAAACTGCAGGGCGATCGCGCCGGTGGGGCCATGGCGCTGCTTGCCGATGATGAGCTCGGCCACGCCATGGGCGGCCTCCATCTCGATCTGCCATTTGTTGTGGTCTTCGGTGCCGGGGCGCGGCTCCTTGCCCTTGAGGTAGTATTCCTCGCGGTAGACGAACATCACGACGTCGGCGTCCTGCTCGATCGAACCCGATTCACGCAGATCCGAAAGCTGCGGACGCTTGTCGTCGCGGCTTTCGACCTGACGCGAGAGCTGCGAGAGCGCGACGATCGGCACGGCCAGTTCCTTGGCCAGGGCTTTCAGGCTGGTCGTGATCTCGGTCAGTTCCTGCACGCGGTTCTGATTATTCTTGGCCGAGCCCGAGAGCAGCTGCAGGTAGTCGATGAACAGGACGTCGAGGCCCTTCTGGCGTTTCAGCCGGCGGGCGCGGGCGACGAGCTGGGCAATCGAGATACCGCCGGTTTGGTCGATATAGAGCGGCAGCTTCTCGATCTGCGCGGCGACATCGGTCAGCTTGGCGAAATCGCCCTCGGTGATGCGGCCCTGCCTGATCTTGTAGGAGGAGATGCCCGATTGTTCGGCGACGATACGCGTCGCCAGCTGGTCGGCCGACATTTCGAGCGAGAAGAAGGCGACGATGCCGCCATCGACCGTCTTGATCGTGCCGTCGGTCTGGCGTTCGCCGCGCCAGGCCTTGGCGATGTTGAAGGCGATGTTGGTGGCGAGCGACGTCTTGCCCATGGCCGGGCGGCCGGCGAGCACGATCAGGTCAGAAGACTGCAGGCCGCCCATGCGCTGGTCGAGGTCGCGCAGGCCCGTCGACAGGCCCGACAGGCCGCCGGCGCGCTGATAGGCGTTGGCGGCCATTTCGATCGCGGTGAACAGCGCCCCGTCGAACTTCTGGAAACCGCCCTCGTAGCGGCCCTTTTCGGCAAGTTCGTAGAGCTTGCGTTCGGCCTCCTCGATCTGCTCTCGCGGAGCCATTTCGACGGGCGCGTCATAAGCGACGTTGACGAGATCCTCGCCGACTCCGATCAGCTGGCGGCGGATCGCGAGGTCGTAGACGGTGCGGCCGTAATCGCCGGCATTGATCACGGTCGTCGCCTCGGCAGCGAGGCGGGCGAGATATTGCGAGGCGGTGATGCCGCCGAGATCCATCTCACCGACGAAGGTCTTCAGCGTGATCGGCGTCGCGATCTTGCCGGCCCGGATCAGGCTCGAGGTCAGCTCGAAGACGCGCTGGTGGATCGGCTCGAAGAAATGGTCCGGCAGCAGGAAGTCGGAGACGCGGTAGAACGCATCGTTGTTGACCAGGATCGCGCCCAGCAGGGCCTGCTCGGCCTCGATGTTGTGAGGCTGAACGCGGTATTCGGCCTCACGGGTTTCGAGGCGGGTGACGAGGGCGGTTGCTGTGGCCATAGCTCTCGATAGGTCAAAACCGGCCGTGGGCGGAACCCGAACAGACGGTGAACACAACAATTAGACCGAACTCTGCCCGCTGTCCACAGACTCTCCTGCGAAGGCGATTTGGGTTGACTGGATTTGCTGCCAGCTTGCCATCAGCAGCCATCTTGATGGCAGCAGTTCGAAGGCGTATTTTGAATGCCTCTGGAGGTACCGCGCATGGCCGAACCGCAATTATCCGTCCGCAGCGCGCGAGCCCGCGACATTGCGCATCGACTTGCCCAACGCGAGAAGCGTACGGTCGCCCAGATCGTCGAGCGGGCGCTTGAGCGTTATGAGGCGAGCGAGGCCGCGCGGGAGCCAGCGGCTGAATTCTATGCGCGGATGCGGGCGGATCCCGGCGACGACATCGATCTGATGGAAGTCATCAACGAGGCGCGCAAACCGCACACCGGTATCGATCTGTGATTTTCATCGACACCAATGTCGTGTCGGAGACCATGCGCAGCGAGCCGAATCCGCATGTGAATGCTTGGCTCCAACGGCATGATCGCGAACTCGCCCTTTCGACCGTCGTCTTGGCCGAGATCGCGTTTGGCATCGAACGCATACGCCCGGAACAGCGCGCAAACCGCTTCGAACAGAAATTGCAGGAGTTGAGGCGGCGGTTCGCTGGTCGCTTCTTCACGCTGAACGACGACGCGGCGCTTGCCTATGGCGAACTCATGGGGCGAGCGATGCGTGAGGGCATCGTCATCTCGATCGCCGACGGCATGATCGCGGCGATTGCGCGGGTCAATGGCGGGCGTCTCGCCACGCGAAACATCAAGGATTTTAGATCGACTGGCCTCGAACTGATCGATCCTTGGGCCATTTGAGCCCATGAAAAAAGGCGCCGCGATCGCTCGCGACGCCTTTGGCTGTGACGGGCTTAAGCCTGGTCTCAGCGATCGTCCTCGCCGGCGTCCGCCAGCGCCGCGCCGATCTCGAGGCCGAGATCGTCGAGGTCGAACTCCTCGCGGGCCGTGACGTTCTCGCCGCGCACCTGGCGCTCGGCTTCCTGGGCCGAGCGGGCGACGTTGACCGTCACCGTGACCGAGACTTCCGGATGCAGCACGACCGGAACGGTGTGCAGGCCGAGGGTCTTGATCGGGGCGTTCAGCGTGACCTGGCTGCGGGCGACGTTGAAGCCGTCTGTGGTCAGGGATTCGGCGATGTCACGGGTCGAGACCGAGCCGTAGAGCACACCGGATTCGCCCGACTGGCGCAGGATCACGATCGAGTGGCCGTTGAGCGTCTCGGCGACCGACTCGGCCTCGGACCTCAGCTCAAGATTGCGGGTCTCGAGCTCGATCTTCTGGCCCTCGAAGCGCTTCTTGTTTTCCTCGGTGGCGCGCAGCGCCTTGCCGCGGGCGAGCAGGTAGTTGCGGCCGAAACCGTCGCGGACGCGGACAACTTCGCCCATCTGGCCGAGCTTGGCGACGCGTTCAAGCAGGATCACTTCCATGGTCTTCTTCTCCTTTTGAGATCGGTTGGTGTGTCTTCAGGTCTTGGTGGTCGAAAGGTCTTGGTGGTCGAAGTCGGTGGGTGTTCGAAATCAGGTGGAAGGCGGTGGCGGCGGCCCGGCCCGCTTGCGCAGGCCGAAAAGGCTGTCGAGGATGCCGGCGAGCGCCAGCAGCGGCGTCAGCACGGCCTGCATCACGACGAGCGCGACATAGACGCTGACCAGCATCGGCGTGCGCCAGGCCTGGCCGCGCGAGAGGTCGTGCAGCATGGCAAGACCGGTGAACATGAAGGTGGCGAGCAGGGCGCCGACCAGGGCGACGCCTGCCAGCCCGACGAAACCGTCGAGCGCGGCGGTCGCGAGGCCCGCCACCAGCAGCACAACCGCCTGGCGTGGCAATGCCGTCGACGGGATGAAAGGCCAGGGGCGCGGCAGGCGGCCCGACAACCGCACGGTCTTCGCGGCGAGCCAGAGATTGGCGGTGATGGTGGTGACGATCGATGCCCCGATGCCAAGCGGAACGGCCCGCACCAGCAACGGTGTCACATTCGCCGCGAGTTCGGCCTGCGTCGTGCCCGGGGGCAAGCTGATCATCCTGCTGCGGACCATTTCGGCCAGCAGGTTCTCGACGATCCGGGCGATGACCGAGCGATAGGCCTCGTAATCGGTGGTCATCACCAGCGCGCTGGCGACTGTCGCCATCGCAGCGGTCGCGGCGATCCAGACCATCAGGTTGCCGAGCGGATACCACTCGGCATTTCCCGTGCCGTCGGTCCGCGCCAGCAGTGCGAGATAGGCGATCCACCAAGCCGGCAGCGCGATGATGAGGGCAAAGGCGATCCCGGCCGGCAGGCTGAGCGCGATGGCCACGGCGATCGCGCCGGCACCCACGGCAAACAGCCCGGCGCGGTGGTTCCAGCCCAGCGCGGCGATGAAGATCGGCAGGGGAGCGGCTGAATACAACAGCACGGCCAGCGGCGATCCGGTGATCACCACTGAGAAGAGCAGGGCCGCAACGAGGCCCGCGCCGATGCCGACAATCGGTATCATCTTCGTCCTGCTGTCCCGCTGCTCCCGGGCCTGATGGCCGGGCAGGGTGAGAGGCTTGGGCCTCAACGAACCCGATGGAGTTTCACCACAGGGCGACTGGTGGAATTCAGGCGGTAGAATTTAGGCAAGTCCCCGGCGGCGATCGCTCGCCGCCGGGGACTTTCGAATCCGCTCAGCGGATGACGTAGGGCAGCAGGCCGAGGAAGCGGGCGCGCTTGATCGCCTGGGCGAGCTCGCGCTGCTTCTTGGCGGAGACCGCCGTGATGCGCGACGGCACGATCTTGCCGCGCTCGGAGATGTAGCGCGAGAGCAGGCGCACATCCTTGTAGTCGATCTTCGGAGCGCCCTCACCCGAGAAGGGGCAGGACTTGCGGCGGCGGAAGAAGGGGCGGCGTGCGCCAGCAGATGCAGTCGACATGGATCAGGCCTCCGCGCCGGTTGTGGTTTCGGTGCCTTCGTCGTCGCGACGCGGGCGGTCGCGGCGCGGGCCACGATCGCCGCCACGGTCGAAGCGGTCACCGCCGCCGGGCCGGTCGAAGCGGTCGCCCCGATCGCCACGATCATCGCGGTCGCGCTTCTGGAGCATGGCCGACTGGCCTTCCTCAAGCTCTTCGACGCGGATGGTGAGGAAGCGCAGCACGTCCTCGTTGATGCGCATCTGGCGCTCCATCTCCAGCACGGCGGCGGAGGGGGCGTTGATGTTCAGCAGCGAATAATGCGCCTTGCGGTTCTTCTTGATGCGATAGCCCAGCGACTTGACGCCCCAGTACTCGACCTTGGGGACCGAGCCGCCATTCGCCTCGATGATGCCCTTGAACGTCTCGACAAGAGTCTCGACCTGCTGCGCGCTGACGTCTTGTCGCGCGAGCAGAACATGCTCGTACAATGCCATGGTTGGCCTTCCTTGTTTCACCCTGTTTCGCTCGGCGCGGAGCCCTCCGAGCCCTGGATAGGCCCGACAGGATTTCATCGAAGGCGGAGACACGGGATGACGGCTCCATGTAAAGGAGCCTGCGGAGCGATCTCGAAGAGGGTGAGGACGCACTGCCATCCGTTCAGCCTCCGGCCGAACAAACAGGAGCCGGTCGTTACAGGCTAAGGGTCGGCCATGCAACCAAAATCCGTAAAGGCGCGCCGTTTCGGCCGCTGAAATCTCGCCTCGACGCTTGACTTGATGTCCAAGGCAGTGTGACAGCCCCGTGAATTCGCTCAAAACGTTTGAATTCGAGGCTTGCCGAATGACGACCGCGTTCCTCTTTCCCGGCCAGGGCTCCCAGGCCGTCGGCATGGGCAAGGCCCTGGCCGAGAGCTTCCCGGCCGCCAAGGCCGTCTTCGACGAGGTCGATGCGGCGCTGTCGCAGAAGCTCTCCACCGTGATGTGGCAGGGGCCGGGCGAGGAGCTGACGCTGACCAGCAATGCCCAGCCGGCCCTGATGGCGGTCAGTCTCGCGGTGATCCGCGTGCTCGAATCGGAAGCCGGGCTCGACCTGAAGCGTGATGTGGCCTTTGTTGCCGGGCATTCGCTCGGCGAATATTCGGCGCTCGCCGCTGCCGGCACCTTCAGCATCACGGACGCCGCTCGGCTGCTGCGCATCCGCGGCGACGCCATGCAGAAGGCTGTGCCGGCAGGCGAGGGCGCCATGGCGGCCCTGCTCGGGGCGGAACTCGATCTGGCGCGCGCGATCGCGGCCGACGCGGCGCAGGGCCAGGTCTGCGAGGTGGCCAACGACAATGGCGGCGGGCAGGTGGTGCTGTCGGGCGCCAAGGCCGCTATCGACCGCGCCATCTTACTAGCGGGCGAGCGCGGCGTCAGGCGCGCCATGCTTCTGCCGGTTTCGGCGCCTTTCCATTGCACGCTGATGCAGCCGGCGGCGGAGGCCATGCAGGCCGCGCTGGCGCAGGTCGCGATGCGGGCGCCCGTCGTGGCGGTGATGGCCAATGTCGGCGCAGCCCCGCTTAGCGATCCCGACGCCATCCGCGCCTCGCTGGTGGCGCAGGTGACGGGCACGGTGCGCTGGCGCGAATGCGTCGAGGCGATGGCTGCGGCCGGCGTGACCCGCTTCGTCGAGGCCGGCAGCGGCAAGGTGCTGGCCGGACTGGTCAAGCGCATCGCGGCTGGCGCCACGCCGATCTCGGTCGGAACGGCCGACGACATTGCGGGTTACAAAGCCTCGGCAGGTTACACGGCCTTGGACAGGTAAGAACCCGGAACGGGTCAAAGACGGCGAATGCCGAAAGGGAGAGACGATGCTTGATTTGACGGGCAAGAAGGCCCTGGTCACCGGTGCGACCGGCGGCCTCGGCGGCGCGATCGCGCGCATGCTCCACGGGCAGGGCGCAACCGTCGCTCTCTCCGGTACCCGTGCCGAGGCCCTGGAGGCATTGGCTGCTGAACTCGGCGAACGGGTGGTGATCGCGCCCTGCAATCTCGCAGACAAGGATTCGGTCGAAGCGCTCGTGCCCGCAGCCGAGGAGAAGCTCGGCGGTCTCGATATTCTTGTGAACAATGCCGGTGTGACCAAGGACAATCTCTTCCTGCGTCTGAAGGACGAGGACTGGGACGCCGTCATCGCGGTCAATTTGACGGCGGCCTTCCGGCTGTCGCGTGCTGCGGTGAAGTCGATGATGCGCCGGCGCTATGGCCGCATCATCTCGATCGGCTCCGTGGTCGGCACCACCGGCAATCCCGGGCAGGGCAACTATGCCGCCTCGAAAGCCGGGCTGATCGGCATGTCGAAGGCGCTCGCCGCCGAAGTCGCCAGCCGCAACATCACGGTGAATGTGGTTGCGCCGGGCTTCATCGAGTCACCGATGACTCAGGCGCTGAACGACAAGCAGCGCGAGGGCATTCTCTCCGACGTGCCGATGGGGCGTCTCGGCGTCGGCGCCGACGTTGCGGCCGCGGTTGCCTACCTCGCCAGCACGGAGGCCGCTTATGTGACGGGGCAGACCCTTCACGTCAACGGCGGAATGACAATGATCTGAAGGAGTTGAGAGCGTTTCTAAACAAAGTTTATCGACCGCGCGACGCTCTCGCCAGCCACCATCGGGTGTGTTAACTAGCGCCGTCGCGCAGCGATGCAGGGTTCGGGGGACTTGACGCGAACCCGGTTGTTGCGTTTGTGCAGGCTTCGAGTTCCGACCCGTCGACACCGTTTCGGTGAGGTGGGATTCAGGAGTGAACGTCCCCATATGCGACGCGATCCAGCGTTGCGTGTTTTCAATCTGCAAGGAAAAGACCCATGAGCGATGTCGCCGAGCGCGTGAAGAAGATCGTGGTCGAGCATCTCGGCGTCGAGCCTGAGAAGGTCGTGGATGGCGCCAATTTCATCGAGGATCTCGGGGCGGACAGCCTCGATACGGTCGAGCTCGTGATGGCGTTCGAGGAAGAGTTCGGCGTCGAGATCCCCGACGACGCCGCTGAGACGATCGTGACCGTCGGCGACGCCGTCAAGTTCCTGTCGAAGACCGCCTGATCGACCTTTTGGGTCGGTTGGCCGCAGCAGAGCGCCATGGCTTCACATAGTCTCCCGATGCGACGCGTCGTCGTGACCGGTCTGGGCATGGTGACTCCGCTCGCCTGCGGCGTCGAACAGACCTGGTCGCGTATTCTTGCCGGCGCCAGTGGCGCCGGCCCCATCACCAGCTTCGACTGCAGTGATCTGCCGGCGCGCATCGCCTGCAACATCGCGCGTGGTGACGGCAGCGACGGCACCTTCAATCCGGACGACTGGATGGAGCCGAAGGAGCAGCGCAAGGTCGATGACTTCATCGTCTTCGCGATGGCCGCCGCCCGGCAGGCTCTGACTGACGCCAACTGGAAACCCGAAAGCTACGAGGACCAGATCGCGACCGGTGTCGCCATCGGTTCCGGCATCGGCGGCCTCGGCGGTATCTACGAGGCCTCGATCCTGCTGAAGGAACGCGGCCCGCGCCGCCTCTCGCCCTTCTTCATTCCGGGCCGGCTGAGCAACCTCGCGGCGGGTTATGTCTCGATCGAGCATGGCCTGAAGGGCCCCAATCATTCGGTGGTGACAGCCTGCTCGACCGGCGCGCACGCGATAGGCGACGCCTCGCGCATGATCGCGCTGGGCGATGCCGACGTCATGCTGGCAGGCGGCGCCGAATCGGCGATCAACCGGCTCGGCATCGCCGGCTTCTGCGCCTGCCGCGCCTTGTCCACGGATTTCAACGACACGCCCGAGAAGGCCTCGCGCCCCTATGACAAGGACCGCGACGGCTTCGTCATGGGCGAGGGCGCCGGCGTCGTCGTTCTCGAGGAGCTCGAACACGCTCTGGCGCGCGGAGCACGCATCTATGCCGAGGTCGTCGGCTATGGCATGTCGGGCGATGCCTATCACATCACCTCGCCGGCCGAGGATGGCGACGGCGCCTATCGCTGCATGTCGATGGCTCTGAACCGGGCCGGCATCGCTGCGTCCGAGCTCGATTACATCAACGCGCACGGCACCTCGACGCAGCTCGGCGACGAGATCGAACTGCGTGCCGCCGAGCGGCTGCTCGCCAATGCACCGAGAAAGCCTGCGATGTCGTCGACCAAATCGGCGACCGGCCATCTGCTCGGAGCCGCCGGTGCGGTCGAGGCGATCTTCGCGATTCTCGCGATGCGCGACCAGATCGCGCCGCCGACGATCAATCTCGACAACCCCTCTGTCGAGACCGATCTCGATCTCGTGCCGCATGTCGCGCGCAAGCGGAAGATCGACGTCGTCCTGTCGAACTCCTTCGGCTTCGGCGGCACGAACGCCTCGCTGGTGATGCGGCGCTATGCCGACGGCGCCTAAACAGCTCAAGGCAGCGCGCTTTCGCCATAATGTTCATTAGAGTGCGCTGCTCCTGCGGCAGCGCGAATTTCGCTTTCACAGGCGGCGTGAATCCGGTTCTAATGCCTCGACCATCTGCCGAGTGCCCCCGGTTCACGGTTCTGTCCGTCTGGCCCCGTCGTTGCGTGCCGTGATGATGTCCGAAGTGCGAGCGCTATAGCTGTGAACCATTCGCCCCGCGTCGCCCCCAAAAGCCCCAGCGAGGCGTTGAAGCCGGTCGCGCCGCCGGCGCCGCCGCCCAAGGCGCGCCGCCGCAGGCGCAGTCCTTTCATCGCGATGATGAGCGGGTTGTTCACGGCCGTGCTGGTTGTCGCAGGGCTGGCCGGCGCGGGCATCGCCATGGTCGGCAGCCAGAGCCGCGCGCCTGGCCCGCTGACGGCCGATCGCGTCCTGATCATTCCCAAGGACAGCGGACTGACCGAGATCGCCGATCTGCTGCAGCGCGAGGGCATGATCGAGCATCCCTGGGCGTTCCGGATTTCGGCTCTGGTCAGCGGCAACTGGACCAAGCTCAAGGCCGGCGAATATTTGTTCAAGGCGCGCGTCAGCCAGGCCGACATCCTCGACATCATCGCAGACGGCAAGGTGGTCGAGCATTCGATCACGGTGCCCGAGGGGCTGACCAGCGAACAGATCGTGGCGCGTCTGCGCGAGAACGAACTGCTGACCGGCGATATTATCCAGGTGCCGCGTGAGGGCTCGATCCTGCCGGACACCTATCGCATCCCGCGTGGCTTCAGCCGGCAGGCGATCATCGATCGCATGGCGCGGGACCAGCGCGCCGTGCTGGCCCGTGTCTGGGAGCGCAAGCCCGCCGACCTGCCGATCAAGACACCCCAGGAACTGGTCGTGCTGGCTTCCATCGTCGAGAAGGAGACCGGCCGCGCCGACGAGCGGCCGCGTGTCGCGGGTGTCTTCATCAACCGGCTGAATCGCAAGATGAAGCTCCAGTCCGATCCGACGATCGTCTACGGCATCGTTGGCGGCAAGGGCACGCTTGGCCGCTCGATCCAGCGCACCGAGATCACCCAGGCGACGCCCTACAACACCTATGTCATCGACGGCCTGCCGCCGGGCCCGATCGCCAATCCAGGCCGCGCGGCCATGGAGGCGGTGGTCAACCATTCGCGCACGAAGGACCTCTATTTCGTCGCCGACGGCAGCGGCGGCCATGCCTTCGCCGAGACGCTTGAACAGCACAACCGCAATGTCGGCCGCTGGCGCCAGATCGAGGCGGTTCGGCGCGAGCCTGGCAAGCCGCCGTCGGAAGCCTCCGTTGACAAGGTCGAGCCGCCGCCGGCTCCCGACACGCGCAGCGAGGCTCCGGCCCAGCAGCCTGCTGAGGGCGAGGCCATCGAGACCTGGCCGACTCCGGGCAATCGCCGTGCCGGCGCGCCCGCAACCCAGCAGGGAGCAAGTCTGGCCGGCGGCGCCGGCACCCGCGCGCGCGCCTTCGATGCCTCGGAGGGGACGGCGCGCGACCCGCTGCTGAACAAGACCTTCGATTTGAACTCCCCCAAGCAGATTCCCGCGCTTCGGCCCTGACGATCCTGACGCTGGCGGTCTGCCATCCCCATCTTCCTGCGGCAGCGCGGGCTCGTGCGCTTGCTCCCCGATGCCCCCGCCACTACGGTCCCGCCGCGTTGAGGCGGAGACTAGGACACCATGGCCATCGAGAGCATGACGGGCTTCGCCCGTGCGGCCGGGACCGTGGGCATCCACGCCTGGGCTTGGGAGATTCGTAGCGTCAACGGCCGCGGGCTCGATATCCGCGTGCGCGTGCCGCCGGGTTTCGAGGTCCTGGCCGAGGCCGCGCGCAAGCGCCTGACCGGCGCCTTCGCGCGCGGCACGCTCCACGTCAATCTCCAGATCACCAGCGACGCCGGGCCCCCGCGCCCGCGCATCAACGAGACCGCGCTGGCGGGGCTGCTGCAGGCGATCGCCCGCCTGCCGGCCTCCGACAGCGTGCGTCCGCCCTCCTATGACGGGCTGCTCGGCATTCGCGGCGTGATCGAACTCGCCGAGGAAAGCGAGGACGCCCTGACCGTAATCGAGGCGCCGGTGCTGGCCGGGCTCGAGGCGGTCGTGCTTGGATTGAAAGAGGCCCGCGGCAGCGAGGGTCGTGCGCTCGAGACTGTCCTCTCCGGCCATCTGGAGGCCATCGCCCGGCTGACGACGCAGGCCGAGCAGCATCCGGCCCGCAGCGTCGATGCCATCCGCGAGCGCATCGCCGCACAGGTCGGAGCGCTGCTGGAGGCAAGCCAGGCGCTGGATCCGCAGCGCCTGCATCAGGAGGCGGCGCTACTGGCGGTGAAGGCCGACATCCGCGAGGAGATCGACCGGCTGCACGCTCATGTCGCTGCGCTGCGCCTGCTGCTGGAGCAGGGCGGGCCGATCGGTCGCAAACTCGATTTCCTGTCGCAGGAATTCGGCCGCGAGGCCTCGACGCTCTGTGCCAAGGCCGGCGATGCCGGCCTGTCCCGGATCGGGCTCGAATTGCGGACCGTCGTCGACCAGATGCGCGAACAGGTCCAGAATGTGGAGTGAGTGCTGATGGCCGATGTCCTGCGCCCGGCCCGTCGCGGGCTGATCATGATCATGTCCTCGCCCTCGGGCGCGGGGAAATCGACGCTGACGCGGACGCTGTCGAAGTCGGCGAGCGAGACCAATCTCGACCTGTCGATTTCCGTGACGACGCGCGCCAAGCGCCCCTCCGAAATCGAGGGCGTGCATTACCATTTCATCGATCGCGCCAGCTTCGACGAGATGCGCGAGCGCGACGAACTGCTCGAATGGGCTGAGGTCCATGGCAATGGTTACGGCACGCCGCGCAAGCCCGTCGAGGCGTCGTTGAAGGCGGGCCGCGACGTGCTCTTCGACATCGACTGGCAGGGCACGCAGCAGATTCTGGAGCGTGCCCGCGAGGACGTGGTCACGATCTTCATCCTGCCGCCCTCGATGGCGGAGCTGCGCTCGCGTCTGGTGCGCCGCGCCGAGGATGCGCCCGATGTCATCGCCAAGCGCCTCGCCAATGCCCGCGAGGAGATCGCGCGCTGGACGGTCTATGACTACGTCATCGTCAATGACGATCTGGAGAAGGCCTATGAGGCCGTCCGCTCGATTCTGGCGGCGGAGCGGCTCAAGCGCAGCCGTGCGGTCGGCCTCAACGAATTCGTCGAGCGGCTGCTGACCGAGACGCTCCCGTAACGGCGTATCGCGCCTCAGTTCGGCTGGATACCGGCATCCCGCACGAGCTTCGACCAGCGTGCCGTATCGGTCGCAATGACGGCGGCCAGTTCGGATGGTGAATTGCCGATCGGTGTGGCTCCCTGCGCTGCCATCGCCGCCGCGACGTCGTACGCTCGGACAGCCTGCGCCACGGCCTCGTTGAGCCGGGCGACGATCGGCGCGGGCGTCCCTGCAGGCGCCATCAGCGCATACCAGGATACCGCCTCGAAACCGGGCAGGGCGAGCGCCTCCGCAATTGTGGGCAGATCCGGCATCACCGCGCTGCGCTCGCTGCTGGCCAAGCCCAGCGCGCGCAGCTGCCCTCCGTCGATCAGGGGCTTGGCGGTCGAGAGCTGCGCCACGATCAGATCGACATCGCCACGCATGACATCGGTCAGCGCCGGCGCCACGCCCCGATAGGGCACATGCGTCATGCCGAAGCCGGCCGAGCGCGCGAGCAGTTCCGCCGCGAGATGGGCGAGGCTGCCGGCCCCCGGCGACGCATAGGTCAGCGTGTCCTTGCCGGCGCGCCCGCGTGCGACGAGGTCCTGCAGCGAGGAGATCGGCGACGAGGCCGAGACGACGAGCACGTTCTCGACGCTCGCGATCTGTGTCACCGGCGCGAAGTCCTTGACCGGATCATAGGGCAGGTTGGCAAAGAGCGCCGGGTTCACGGCGGCATTGCCGACCGGCATCAGCGCCAGCGTATGGCCGTCGGGCTCGGCCCTGGCGACGGCTGCCATCGCCGTATTGCCCTGCGCTCCAACGCGGTTTTCGACGGTCACGCCCTGGCCCCAGCGCTGCGTGAGCTTTTCCGCCACGATCCGGGCGAGCGCGTCGGGAGCGCCGCCAGCCGCGAAACCGACGATGATCCTGATCGGCTTGCTCGGGAAATCGGCGTTCTGCCCTGTGGCAGGCGAGACCATTGCCGCTACGGCGATGCAGAGGCAGGCATTCAGCAGCAGCGTCGTGATGCGCAGCATGGGGCAGCTCTCTTCGAATGTCGGCGGCGCGCCCGCGCGGGCGCAATCGCGAGCCGCTCAGGTATGTTCCGACAGGGTGTTCGCCAGACGCACAAAGCCTGCCACGGGGATCTCTTCCGCGCGTGCGGTCGGCACCAGCCCGGCAGCCTCGATCCATGCGCCAGGCTCCGCCAGCACGGCCTTCAAGCTCTGCCGCAGCATCTTGCGGCGCTGGCCGAAGGCCGCGAGCGTAATGCGTTCGAGCAGGCGCCGGTCGCAAGGCTCGGGGTTCTGGCGCGGCAGGAGCTGTACCACAGCCGAGGTGATCTTGGGCGGCGGCACGAAGGCGGTGCGGGGAACGTCGAACAGGATCTTCGTCTCGCAGCGCCAGTTGCAGAGAACCGCGAGCCGGCCGTAATCGGCCCGCTGCTCCGGCGTCGCCACGATCCGCTCGGCGACCTCGCGCTGGAACATCAGGGTTAGCGACGTCCACCACGGCGGCCAGGGATCGAGGTTGAGCCAGCCGACCAGCAGCGGCGTCCCAATATTATAGGGCAGGTTGGCGATGATCCGGGCCTTGCCGCCGTCGAGACGGCTCGACAGATCGACCGCCAACGCGTCGCCATCGACGATATCGAGACGGCCGGGATAATGCGCCGCGATCTCCTCCAGCGCCGGCAGGCAGCGCCGGTCGCGCTCGATCGCGATGACACGGGCGGCGCCATTCGCCAGCAGCGCTCGCGTCAGTCCGCCCGGTCCAGGACCGATCTCGACGACGGTCTCGCCTTCAAGCGCCCCAGCGGAGCGCGCGATCCGGGAGGTCAGGTTGAGGTCGTAGAGGAAGTTCTGGCCCAGCGACTTCTGCGCCATCAGCCCATGATGCTCGACGACCTCGCGCAGAGGCGGGAGCGAATCGATCTGGCTCATGAGGCTGTCTGTTCGTGCTGCGCCACCATCCGCGCCGCGAGCTTCAGGGCGGCGATCAGGCTGTCTGGCCTAGCGATGCCCTTGCCTGCAATATCGAAGGCTGTGCCGTGGTCCGGCGAGGTGCGGATGAAGGGCAGGCCCAGCGTGACGTTGACGCCCTCGTCGAAGGCGATCGTCTTGATCGGGATCAGCGCCTGGTCGTGATACATCGCGAGTGCCGCGTCATAGCCGGACCTTGCCCGCGCGTGAAACATCGTATCGGCCGGATAGGGCCCGCTGGCATCGATGCCGAGTGCACGCAAAGCCTCGACCGCGGGTGCAACCACGTCTGCATCCTCTTGTCCCAGCGCGCCGCTCTCGCCGGCATGCGGATTGAGCCCGCTGAGCGCGAGGCGCGGCGCCGCGATGCCGAAGCTGCGCGTCAGTGCCCGGGCCACGATCGCGCCGGTCTCGACGATCAGTTCCGTCGTCAGCAAATCCGGTACGCTGCGCAGCGGCACATGGATCGTCACCGGCACGACGGCGAGTTCGGCACACCACAGCATCATCACCGGGAGCGGCGGCGTGCCGCCATCGGCGGCGAGATAAGCGAGATATTCGGTGTGGCCGGGATGGGCAAAGCCCGCCGCATAGAGCACGGACTTTGCGATCGGATTGGTAACGACAGCGCCCGCCTTGCCCTGTCGCACAGCGGTAACAGCGCGCGAAATCGACGCGATGGTCCCGGCCGCCGTGGCCGGGTCGGGCCGTCCGGGCTCGGTGGCGACCGCCTCATCGAGTGGGATCACCGGCAGGGCACCGGGGAAGTGGCTGCCGACCTCGTCCCAGTCGCAGGCGACCAGCGGCACGTTGAGACCAAGCCGCTGTGACAGCCTTGCCAGATGGTCGATATCGGCGATGCAGGCGAATATGGGCAGATCGAGCGCCTGCCGGCGCTGCCAGGCGAGCAGCGCGAGTTCGGGCCCGATGCCGGCCGGATCGCCCTGCGTCAGGGCGAGCGGCGCTAGAGCCTTTGGAGCTAAGGGCATTCCCGCCTCCGCGCGCATGGGGCTGTTCCTGTCACCCATCGCGCGGCTGCCGTTCTTCGGATCAGCGGCTGGAGGTCACGCCGTCGCCAACGGACGAGGTGTCGAGATTCTGCGAATAGCTGAGCTCGCCAAGCGTCCGCAATTCAAGGCGTAGCATCACCGTGCGCGTGTCCTTGGTCGTGCCCGACTGCCGGTCAGCGTAGCTCTGCGAGTAGCTGACGTCGAAGACCGTGCACTCATCCGTGTAGTTGATTCCAAACGAGGTCGAAGCCGTCTGGAACAGGCCGCCATTGGCGTATTTCGGCATCGCGATCGTCGATGGCGATGCCATCCAGGCGGTGTACTGGGTACGGAACACCTCGCGATCATATTTGTACTTGTCGAGGTCGAACAGCACGCCCGCGCGCAGGCGCCAGTTGCTGGTCACGCCGACCGAGCCGTTCAGCGAAAGACCTTCACGGCGGCGGAAGATTCCGAGGTTGGGCTGAGGCTCATAGCGCCCATAGCCAATCGAGGTCGTCAGGACGCTCGTCGCATAGGTCGCAGCCGCATCGATGCGCTGCGTCTCGAAGGTGGTCGAGTTCAGCCGTGTAGCGCCGGTGAAGAACAGCCCTGTGAAAGGCGAAATCTGCGCCCGGGCGACGATGTCCGACTTGTCCGTCTCCAGCCCCGAATCGAGCCCGGTGTTGACGAGATCGCCGGTTGCGAACGAATTGCGTCCGCCGAGTTGATAGGACTGGCCGAGCAGCATGTTGGCGAAGGCATTTGCGCCGAAACGCCCGGTATAGAGCGCGCCGACATTGGCACGCGTGCCGCCTTCCACGCGGTCATAGCCGGAGAACTTGCCGCTCCACTCGAACAGGTTGTTGGCGTCGAAGACAAGGCTTTGCGCATCCTCGTTGGCAACGCGAAGGCTGTTGGTCTCGTTGGGGCGCGCCACGATCTGCGCCACCGGCTCGATGATATGCGTGCCCCATGATGTCTTGGCGACGAAGGGGTAGCGATACATCAGGCCGATCGCCGGCATCGCGCGGCCGAAGACCTCGTCGGAGGTGTCCGCGATCGTCCGGACATTGGCGTTCGGATAGCCCGTCGTGTCCGGATTGACCGAGAAGATGTCGGCACGCACCGAGGCGTAAGGCGTCCAGACCTGGCCGATCGGATCGATGAAGTTGCGCCGCCAGGAGACCTCGGCAGTGGCTCGCGCGACATTGCCGGCAAGCCCGCGGATCAGGCAGGTGCTCTTCTGGTAGACCGCGCAGCCGTCATAGAGCTGATAGGTCGGCGTCGTGCTCAGGTTGTTGATCAGATAGGCGGATTGCTGCGGCAGTTGCTGGAACGCCGCCGCGTCGCGCGTCAGATAGGTGACGTTGGCGTTGAAGGTCAGTTCGCCGCCGAGGAAGCTCGGCTTGTGAATGCGCTTGTTGTAGTCGATCACCGGCAGAACGACCGGCTGCTGCTTCTGCCAGTCCACCGACGTCAGCGGCTGGAAGTAGTAACCGCGCATGTCGAACCAGGCGGTCGCGCTCTGGCCGTTCAGATAGGCGGTCGAGATCGACTCCTGAAGATAGGTCGTCGCGCTCAGGCTCTCGTTGAGGATGCGGTAGTTCTTGTAGAACCAGCGATCCGTCGACATCGACGCGTTCCAGCCGAACGACCAGCGCGGATTGATGAAGAACTTGCCGTTGGTCTCCAGCGAGCCGCGGAAGTCATCGTCTCCGGCGCCGAGCGGTGCCGCCAGGAACGCTTCCTTCTCCTGCTGGAAGATGCCCGAGGCGCGGACCGTGTAGGAGCCGTTCATCAGGCGGTGGCGCCATTCGACCTGGCCGAGCACGCCCTGCCGGGTCAGATAGGTCGGCGTGACCGTCACGTCGTAGTTCGGCGCCAGATTGATGAAATAGGGCACGCCGACGCCGAAGCCGAGCGGCCCGGTATTGATGAACTTCGGCGACAGGAAGCCAGACTTCCGCTTCACCGTCGAATCCGGCCCGGACATGTAGGGGATATAGGCCATCGGCACGCCCAGGAATTCGAGGCGCGCCTCCTCGTAATAGATCGTCTGCTCGGCCTTCTTGTGGATGATCCGCGCCGAGCGGACCTGCCAGAGCGGCGGCCTCTCGGGGTTATCCTTGCAGGGCTCGCAGGCCGTGTAGATGCCCTTCTCGAAGATGAAGGTCTCGCCATCCGTGCGCTCGGCGCGCGGTGCGCTGAAGCGCGTCTTGTCCGGGTTCACGACGCGCAGCGAATCGATGAAGCCGTCGCGGAAATCATCGGTCAGGTTGAAGCGGTCGCCGGTGATGACGGTGCCGTTCGACTCGGTGATGCGGGCATTGCCGGTGGCGACGACGCGCTTGCCGGCCTGGTCGTAGGTGACCTTGTCGGCCTCGATCGTGCGGCCCTGATAGAGAATCTGCACGTCGCCGACCGCCGACACGGTCTTCTTGTCGTTGTCGTAGACGAGTTCGCGGGCATCGACGACCATCCGCTCCTGCGGCTTGGCGGCGGGAGTTGCGGAAGGCGTCTGTGCGGAAGCGGTCCCGGCGAAAGCCAGGACATAGGCAAGGCTCGAGGCGAGGGCGGTCGCCGCGGCAAAACGAGCCATGCGTGTCACGCCCGGAAGCATACGCTCAATCCTAAATTAACCATAGGCACAGTACGATTACCCGTCTTCCTGATGGAGGAGGGCCAGAGCACCCAGCATCGCTCCAATGGTTGCCGGCAGCCACGCCGCGATCATTGGATTAACGATGCCAGATGAGCCGAGCTCCTCCGACAGCTGCGTCGCAACATAGAGCATGAAGCCTGCAGCGACACCACCTATCACCAGTTTGGTCACCCCACCAAACCTGAAAAATCTTAAGGAAACGGATGCTGCCACGAGCACCATGGCGACGAGCAGAAGCGGCCGCGCCATGAGCGACTGGTAGCGCAATTCGTATCGGGTGGTATCGAGGCCGGCGCGCTGGGTCCGGTCGATCACGGCCGGCATCGCCCAGAACCCGACGGCCTCGGGCGGTGTGAAGCTCTGCCGCACCTGTTCGGGCTCCAGCGTCGTTGCGAACAGATAGCTCTTGTAGGTCTGTGGCTCTTCCATGGCGGAGACGACACGGGCATCCGCCAGCTCCCAGTAGCCGCGATGGAGCACGGCCTGCCTGGCATCGATTCGTTCGCTGAAGCCGCCGCCCGCCGAGAAGCTGAAGATCGCGACCTGCGACAGACCGTTGCCGTCGGGCAGCGATCCGGCCGCCCGGATGATCGCCTGCCCGTCGACGCTGCGCTGCCGCAGCCAGATGTCGGGGGCTGCGCTCGACTGGGCGGCGCGCACGAACAGCCTTGTCTCGAGCGCGGTCGCCTTGCGCTTCAGCTCGGCTGCGACGGGGTTGTAGACCAGGATCGAGATCAGGCCGATCACGCCGGCGACCAACGCCGCCGGCTGCAGAAACTGCCAGGCCGAGACGCCGACGGAGCGGGCGACGACCAGTTCGAGCTTCCGGCTCAGCGTCAGCAAAGCGAACATGCCGCCAAACAGCACGGCGAAGGGGAAGATCTGCTCGGCCACGCTTGGCACGCGAAACAGCGCGAGCTGCACGATCAGCGGTGTCGTCGCCGCCGGCGAATCGCCAGCCCGCCGCATCAGCTCGACGAAATCGAGCGTCCCGATCAGGAAGAAGAAGGTGCCGAACACGCCCAGGATCGAGCGCGCGAACTGCTTCGTCAGATAGCGTCCGAAGGTCGAGGTCAGCAGCATCAGGCGCGCCTGAACCGCGCCGTGAGCCCGGCGAAGGGCACGAGCAGCGGCGCCGTGATCCGCGACAGGAACGGCCTCAGGCGCTGGCCGTACAGGATGACAGCGGTGGCGCAGAAGATGGCGACGACCGGCAGGATATAGAGCAGCACCGCGGCAAAGGGCGACCGGACGCTCGCCGTCCAGGCCATATAGGCGCCGATTCGGGTCGTGGCGACGATCAGGATCGCAGCCTGGATCGCGAAGGCACGGCCCTGGCGGGTGGTGCGCGCCTCGCCGATGCAGGCAAACGCGATCAGCATGAAGGCCATCGGATAGAGCGGCGCCGAGAGGCGGTTGTGCAGCTCCGCCCGGAACCGGCCTTCCTGATATTTGTAGTAGTTTTCGTTCGGATCCTGGTTGAGAAGCTGCCAGGTCGAGCGTTCCCGAGGCTTGTAGACGACCTTGTCGCCATCGCCTTCTCCAGCCCCGCCTGTCGGGTCGCCCGACAGCGCCGAGAGGTTCAGCGCATAGCGCTCGAACGAGATGATCGAGGTCGTCTCCGTGTTCTTGGTTTCGCGCTGGATCGTACCCTTCTCCAGCATCAGGAAGCTGTTGCCGTCGACGTCGACGGTGCGGCCGCGTTCGGCGATGTAGATCGAGGGCTGGTTCGGGTCGCGCCGGTCCTGCATGAAGATGCCAACCAGCGCATCGCCGGAACGCTCCCGGTAATGGAAGGTGATGCCGGAATCGAGTGAGACGAACTGGCCCTCCTTGACGACATTGGCGACGAAGTCGGCACGGATCAGCGTGATCAGGTCGCGCAGCATCCGGAATCCGCTCGGCATCACCGACAGCGACATCCAGCCCACCAGGAGCGAGACCGCGATCGTCAGCACGATGAACGGCCTGGTGATGCGATGCGGCGCCACGCCGGCCGCGTTCATCACGATCAGCTCGGAATCGCCGTTCAGGCGATTCAGCGTGTAGAGCGTCGCCATGAACAGCGCGACCGGCGCGATGCCGGCAATCAGCGCCGGCAAAGAGAGCAGCGTCACGGTGAAGAAGATCGCCACCGTCTGGCCCTTGCCGGTGATCAGATCGACCTCGCGCAGCGCCTGCGTGACCCAGATCACGCTCGTCAGTCCGATCAGCAGGACGATCGACGCGATCGTCGCCATCTTCAGGATATAGCGGTCGAGACGCTGCAGCAGCACGCTAGAGGCTTCCGTATGGGCAGCGGAGGATAGGCCCTGCGCTGGTGGTTCGCGGAAATGACCCTATGGTATAGGCGCAATCAAGGCGCAAACGGGAATCGTTTGCGGCCGTCTCGTTTCGCCCCGTCCAAAGCCCATTTCGCAACATCGTGAGCCGATCATGTCGCAGCGCCTGAAGCTCGAGATCAAAGCCCTCAACGCCATAGGGGGGCAGGATCTCGTGATCCTGGTGTCCGATACGCTGGCGCCGCCCAAGGCCGCCGAGGACTGGCTCGGCGAGGGCGCTCACGGCCTGCTCGCACGCGCGGCTGCGGCCGAGCGCTTCAAGGGCAAGGCGCTGTCGGGTCTGGCGCTGCTGGCGCCTGACGGCGCCGGCTATGAGCGCCTGATCGCTGTCGGCGTCGGTCCCGAGGACGAGCGCGGCACGCTCGATTTCGCCAAGCTCGGCGGCGCCATCGCGGGCCGCCTTGGTCATGGCCGCAGCGTCGATGTGATCCTGGCGTTGCCGGAGGGACCGCTCAGTGCCGACCATGCCGCCGAGATCGCGCTCGGCATGCGGCTGCGGGCCTATGTCTTCGACCAGTACAAGACCAAGAGCAAAAAGCCGGAGGAGGCCGAGCCGATCACGGTGACGCTGCGCGCTGGCGATCCTTCGCTCGTCAAGAAGGCGCTGAAGGCGCGCGACGCGGTGGCGGCCGGCGTCGAACTCGCGCGCAACCTCGTCAACGAACCGCCCAACGTCCTCTTTCCGGAGGAGTTCGCCGACCGGGCCGCAAAGCTCGAGAAGCTCGGCGTCGAGGTCGAGATTCTCGACGAGAAGCAGCTTAGGAAGATCGGCATGCGCGCGCTTCTCGCCGTCGGCCAGGGCTCGCGTCGCGAAAGCCGCGTCGCGATCATGCGCTGGAACGGTGCCAAGGGCAGCGTCCAGCCGGTCGCTTTCGTCGGTAAGGGCGTGACCTTCGACTCGGGCGGCATCTCGCTGAAGCCCGGCGGCGGCATGGAGGACATGAAGGGCGACATGGCGGGCGCGGCCTGCGTCGTCGGCCTGATGCATGCGCTCGCGGCCCGCAAGGCCAAGGTCAACGCCATCGGCATCATCGGCCTCGTCGAGAACATGCCCGACGGCAACGCCCAGCGACCGGGCGACATCGTCACCTCGCTATCGGGCCAGACCATCGAGATCATCAACACCGACGCGGAAGGGCGGCTCGTTCTGGCCGACGTGCTCTGGTACACGCAGGAGCAGTTCAAGCCGCAGTTCATGATCAACCTGGCGACGCTGACCGGCGCGATCTTGGTCGCGCTGGCGCAGGAACATGCCGGCCTGTTCTCCAACAGCGACGAACTCGCCGAACGGCTGTCGGCTGCCGGTAAGGCGACCGGCGAGACCGTCTGGCGCATGCCGCTCGGCAAGGCCTACGACAAGATGATCGATTCGAAGTTCGCCGACATGAAGAACGCCGCCGGCCGCCATGGCGGCTCGATCACCGCGGCCCAGTTCCTGCAGCGCCATGTCAACGACACGCCCTGGGTGCATCTCGACATCGCCGGAACCGGCATGGGCTCGCCGAATTCCGAGACCAATCGGTCCTGGGGCTCGGGCTGGGGCGTGCGCCTGCTCGACCGGCTGGTCGCGGAACATTACGAGGGTTGAATCAAATGAGCGAAGATTTCCGATCAAAGGTATCATCGCTTGTTAAACCCACGGCAGCGGTTACGCCATTAGTTGTGGTGTTAGGTTTTATCGTTCTCGTTGAGGTTGTTGTAACCGTTGGTCTTATTGGAACTAGCGGTGACGTTCAGTTAAATTTATCGCGTTTTATTGTATTATTCCCCTGTTTGATAGCATTGGCATTCTTCTCTATTTTGGTATTTAAGCCGACTGCATTTTATGGGCCGAGCGAATACCGAGATGCGGATACTATGAGAGCGTTTCACGAGCTTATGACAACGCGGCGCGGCACTGTTACCGAGGCTTTTAATCGAATCAAAGTTGATGTCGAACGTAAGATCGACGATAAAATCAACAATGCAGATGGTAATAAAAATTTAGATGTCGCTTCATTGAAGATTTTGATGGGAAGTATTATCAAAGATTCAATTTCGGATAATGGATTTAATCTTCAGATTCCCTTGGCGGACGGATCTTTGGCAGAGGAAGTGATTATTTATAAGGATAGCGGTCAGTTTCAATATTTTCTTGATGAGATTTATTATGCTGTCGCCAATCATCGGCCAATTCAAGCATACACCTATGGAATTGATTGGATTCTATGTGATGCTTCGAATGAAAAGCGAATTTTCCCTCTAGAGAGAAAGTTGCTTTCGAAGGGTGCCCCATCAGGTGATAGTCGAATACTGTCGGAAATCGGAATAAAATCGGGTATGACTCTTAAAGTTAAATTTCTTAACTATGACTGAAATCCTCTTCTTCCACCTCCAGTCGCGCCCGCTCGAACAGGTGCTGCCGACGATCCTCGACCGCGCCCTGTCGCGCGGCCAGAAGGTCGTGGTGGAGGTGTCGAGCCAGGAGCGGCTGAGCGCTGTCGACGACCATCTCTGGAGCTATTCGGACGAGAGCTTCCTGCCCCATGTCACGGCGATGGAAGCCGATGCGGCGACCAATCCTGTGGTTCTGACGACGCATGCCCATAACCCCAACGCAGCGCAGGTCCGCATCTGCGCCGAGGGTGTCCGCATTCCCGACGCAATGGCCGATTACGAGCGCGTCGTTCTGATATTCGACGGTGACGACCCCGACGCGCTGACCGCCGCGCGCGAGGATTGGAAGAAGGCCAGGGCCTCGGGCCTTGCCGCCAGCTATTGGCAGCAGGACGAGACCGGCCGCTGGGAGAAAAAAGCGTGAGATTGTCTGTTTTGCTGCTCTGCGCCGCCACGCTCGGCGGGTGCGCCGTCGATATGGGCGGATTCTCCTTCACCTCCGACCGCCGCGACGACAAGCCGGCCTCGTCGACGGCAGCGGTCACGACAGGGACCATCGTCGCCCGCGCCGCGCCGCAGGAAAGCCTGACGGCCGAGGGCGAATGCAGCGCGGAAGCGCCCGCTGGCCGCCCGCTGCCGCCCTCGATCGCGGAGGGCATCACCGAATGCGAACTGGTGAAGCTCAAGGGAGCTAAGCCCACCGATGTGCTGATCGGCGAGAGCGGCAAGGGCCAGCGCGAGACGCAGGTGCTCTACGCCGAGCCCGGCGGCCGCGAGATCTACATGTTCACCGACAACCGGCTGAGCCGGATCGTGAAGCCGGGGCAGGGGTGAGCGTCGAGCCGCATTCGGAAGCACTGCTCGAGCCCGACGAACAACTCGTCCTGTTCGAGTTGCTGCAGCGTTGGATTGGTGAGGAACGCGGCGCGTCGATCCGTGCCGCCATCATCGACGACGCCGAGTTATGGGCGCTCAATACCTTGAACGGCGAACTTGAGCGGCTTCTCGCGGCGCCGTTCGAAAGCAGCTACGTCCCGCTCCTTGAGGCTGCGCGCGGCAGACTTCGTGCCAAGAATGGCGGGCAATGGCCGCGGTAGTCGGCGCGTTCATGTTCGCGCCGGCTTCTCGTGGCTGAGCGGCTGCGCTATCCACGTGTTGAAGGACGAGCAGCCGAGGCTGATCGTTCAGCTGGAGCGGAGACGATGGATGGTTTGCGGCAGATCGTTTGCCTTTATCGTGCTGCTAGGTCTCGCGTCGCCGCTGGCGCCGATGCCGGCGCAGGCACAGGTCGTCACGCTGCGGGCTTCCGATCCTGACATGAAGGCTGCCGTCGCGGCTGCACGGCGCACACTGCCCGTCTTTCTGGCGGCGTACCGCAACCGGCGGGGCAGCAGCTACGGCGTCAGGATTCCGATACGGGATTCGCGGGGTTTGGTCGAAAACATCTGGATGGATGTCGATACCATCGAGGGCGACACCTTCACCGGCACGATCGGTAACACGCCCGCTAACCTGCCGCATCTGCGTCTCGGCAGCCCATATCGGGCGAAACGCGGCATCGTGAACGACTGGTCCTATAACATCGGACAGACGATCCATGGCAGCTATACGACGCGCGTGGGGCTGAAATATCTACCCCAAGACCAAGCCGATATTCTCCGGGCCGCGCTGGCGCCGCTGCCCTGAAGGGCGTCAAGCGCTCTCCAGCTCCGAACTCAGCTCCAGCCACTCCTCCTCCGCCGCCTCCAGCGTCTTCGCCAGCACGGCGCGCTGCTTCGACAACTCGCGCGCCTTGTTGGGATCGCGGGCGAAGGCCGAGCCGTTGCCGAGCACGCCATCGACCTTCTCGATCAACCCGGTCAGCTTGGCGATCTTGGCCTCCGCCAGGTTGAGCTTCTGACGTAGCGGGCCCTGCGCGCTGCGCTTGACTGCGGCGCCCTTGCGCTCTTCCGCCTTGCCCGCAGGGGCAGCCGTTTCAGCCGCAGCCGCTGCCTTCTCGCGCCTGGCTGCCTTGGCACCGCCGAGCACGAGGCTGCGATAATCTTCCATGTCGCCGTCGAAGTTCTTCACCGTGCCGTCGCCGACGATCCAGAGCCGGTCGGCGCAGGATTCGATCAGGAAGCGGTCATGGCTGACCAGGATGACGGCGCCGGGATAATCGTTGATCGCGTTAACCAGCGCCGTGCGGCTGTCGATGTCGAGATGGTTCGTCGGTTCGTCGAGGATCAGCAGATGCGGCCCGCCGAACGCGGCCAGCCCTAGCATGAGCCGGGCCTTTTCGCCGCCCGAGAGGTTCTTGACCGGCGTCTCGGCCTTGGCCGCGGGGAAGCCGATCTGCGCCGCCTTGGAGCGCACCTTGGCCTCGGGCGCGTCGGGCATCAGGTCGCGCAGATGCGCCACCGGCGTATCCTCCAGCCGCAATTCGTCGAGCTGGTGCTGGGCAAAATAGGCGGTCTCCAGCTTCGAGGATTTCCGCATCGTCCCCGTCAGCGGCGCCATGCGCCCGCCGATCAGCTTGCAGAAGGTCGATTTGCCGTTGCCGTTCGAGCCGAGCAGGGCGATCCGGTCGTCGGGCAGAAGCGTCAGGTTCAGCTTCGACAAAACCGTGCGGTCGCCATAGCCGGCGCTGGCGTTGTCGAGCACGATCATCGGTGGTGCCAGCGGCCGCTCGGGGCCGGGTAGGCTGAAGGGCTGCACGTCGCGGTCGACGATGCTCGCGATCGATTCCATCTTCTCCAGCCGCTTGACGCGCGACTGCGCCTGGCGCGCCTTCGAGGCCTTGGCCTTGAAGCGGTCGACGAAGGCCTGGAGGTGCTTGCGCTCGGCGTCCTGCTTTTCCTTCGCCTTGGAGAGCTGCATCTGCTTCTCGGCGCGCTGCCGGGCGAAGGAGGTGTAGCCGCCGCGATAGATCGTCAGCTTGCCGCCATCCAGATGCAGGATGTGGTCGACGCAGGTGTCGAGCAGTTCGCGATCATGGCTGACCACAAGCACGGTATGCGGATAGCGCTCGAGATAATCGTAGAGCCAGAGCGTGCCTTCGAGATCGAGATAGTTGGTCGGCTCGTCGAGCAGCAGCAGGTCGGGCTCGGAGAACAGCACGGCTGCCAGCGCGACGCGCATGCGCCAGCCGCCGGAGAAGTCCGAGCAGGGGCGCTGCTGCGCCGCCTCGTCGAAGCCGAGCCCATGCAGCACCGTTGCGGCCCGCGCCGGGGCGGAATGGGCGTTGATGTCGGCGAGCCTTGTCTCGATCTCGGCGATGCGGTGCGGGTCGGTCGCGGTCTCCGATTCCGCGATCAGCGCGGCGCGCTCGGTATCGGCAGCGAGCACGACCTCGATCAGCGTCTCCGGCCCGCCCGGAGCCTCCTGCGCCACGCCGCCGATGCGCCGCCCCTTGGGCAGGCTGATCGTGCCGCCCTCGGGCGAGAGATCGCCGGTGATCATCCGGAACAGCGTCGTCTTGCCGGTGCCGTTGCGGCCGACGAGGCCGACGCGCGACCCGTCCGGCAGCGAGGCGCTGGCGTGGTCGAGCAGCAATCGGTCGCCGAGACGGTAGGTGATATCGTTGATCGTGAGCATGGCCGGGGTTTTGGCTTGAAGCCGGGCCGAACGCAATCGCGAAAACCGCTGGAAACACGGGCCATGTTTTGGACACGATCCCGCCTTTTCGCGGCCGGGAGGCGCGCTCACGCAGAGTAAGACAAGAACTTCCTGATTCGACGGGGACGTCATGCTGTTTGATCTGAATGCATCTGGCCGGCGCCGCCGCTCGATGGCGGCTTCGATGCTGGTCCTGCTCTCGGTCGCCGTCGCAAGTGTCGCCGCGCTGGCTGTCGTGGTGCCCTTGTCCTGATCTGAGAGCTTCAATCAAATTTAACTCTGGTGCGTTCTATTCGGCTCTCGTCTGATCCGCCGCCGCATCCGGAGTTCCGGACCTTGTTCAGTCTGAGAGTCAGACTTCCCGCCGCCATGCTTTTGCTGGCCTGCCTGGCCGTGTTCGCGGTCGGGCTGTCGGGGTATCGGGCGGTGACGATCTGGGCCGAGGAGGCCGTCCGGGAGCGTCTCGACGTCCTCGCGGACGGGCGGGCCAGGGCGCTGGAGCGTCGCTGGCAGCGGCTCGGCGCCGAACTGTCTGTGCAGGCCCGCAGCGCCTATCTCGTATCCTCGCTCGACGAGATCAGGGGCTGGATGGAGTTGCCGGACGAGCGCAACCTGATCTTGAAGCATTTCCAGGGGGATGGCGTATCCGATCGTGCCGAGCGCATGCAGCGCACCGGCGCAGGGGAGCGCCATGGCTATCTACAGCGCCACGAGGCGGTCCACGATACCTATCTCGCCGCGCTGCAGCAGTTCGACTATGCCGACATCTACCTGATCTCGCCGAAGGGGCGGGTGGTCTACAGCGTCACCAAGGGCCCGGAGTTCGGCCATCTGCTGAGCGAGCCGGATCTGGTGGGAACCGCGCTCGCCAAGGTCGTCGCCGCGGCCAGCATGATGGATGACGACGAGCCCGCCATCCTTGATTTTGCGCCCTATGACGTGGTCGGCGGCGAGCCGCGTGCCTTCCTGGCGCAGCGCTTCTATAATCCGGCCTCGCGCGAGCCCGTCGGCACGATGGTGATCTCGGTCAGCACCGCTTTCATCGACAACACCCTGGCCTCAATCGCAGGCACCTCCCACGGCATCATGACCTATGTTGTGGGTGTGGACGGGTTCATGCGCTCCGACGCTGCCGCTCGCCGCGCGGGAACCGCACCCGGCGTAACGCTCGACCGGAACCGGTTGGCGGAGTCCGGCGGTGCGCTGCTGAAATTGACCAGCCGCGACGGCGAGCCGCTGGTTGCAGCCGGCCGTGAGATCAAGGTCGGCGACGGCAGCTGGCTACTCTGGCTGTCCGAACCGGAGCGCTCTGCTTTCGCGGTCGTCGACAAGCTCGACAGGGCCATCCTCATTGGCGGGCTCAGCGTGCTTGGTCCGATGCTTCTGGTGGCCCTGTTCCTGGGGCTGTCGGTGGCAAGGCCGATTGCGGGTCTTGCCGAAGCGCTTGCCGGCATTGCGGCCGGCCGTACCGATCAGCGCATCCCGGGCGAGAAGAGGCGCGACGAGATCGGCGCGATCGCCGCCGCGGTGCGCCGCATCCGGGAGAACCTGCTGCGGGACGAGGCCTCGCGCCTACACGAGCGGGAGGAACGCGAGAGGGAGGCCGGCATCCAGCGCGGGACACTGCTTGCGGATCTCGCCGTCGACCTTGAACGATCCGTGCTGGGTGTCACCGCAGCGGTCTCGGCCGCCGCCGAGCAGCTCAGCGTCACGGCAAAGGAGCTTTCGGGTGGCGCAAACCAGACCCAGTCCAATGCCGATACGGTTCACAGCTCGACCTCACGCGCAGTCGCGAGCATCCGGTCGATCGAGAATGCGGCGCAGGAACTGCGGCTTGCCATCGATCAGCTCGACGACGACGTCCAGTCCTCCGATCGTTCGGCCCGCTCCGCCAAGGACCATGCCGACCAGATGGGCGCCGTGGTCGATCAGCTTGGCGCGGGGGCGGCGCGCGTGTCGGATGTCATCGGACTGATCTCCGACATCGCCGCCCAGACCAATCTGCTTGCCCTGAACGCCACGATCGAGGCGGCTCGCGCCGGCGAGGCCGGGCGCGGCTTCGCCGTGGTCGCCTCCGAGGTGAAGGGCCTGTCCGGCCAGACCGCCCGCGCGATCGACGACATCTCGCGCCAGATCGCCACGATGAACCAGGCGACCACGGCGACCGTCGAGGCGATCACCGGCATCCGCGACATGATCGGCGGCCTGAGCGAGGCGGTCCGGCGCTCGGCCGAGACGATGCGGCGCCAGCACGGCGTGACCCACGCCATCGTCGCCGATGTCGGCATGGCGACGAGCGAGTTCAGCCGCATCGGCGAAGCGACGAGCCTCGTGTCCGCAGCGTCGCGGCAGACCTCGGATGCCGCGGCCGCCGTATCGCGAGCGTCCGGCGAACTCACCGAACTCGCCCACTCGCTCAAATCGCGCGTCGCGGATTTCATCGTGCAGGTACGCGCAGCCTAGGCTGAGTGCATGCAGCCTAGGCGCTTGCTCGCTTGTCGGGCGCCGGGCCAGCGTTTAACGCTGGAACGATGACACGCACCGCTTTCTACACCGGCTCCTTCGACCCCGTCACGAACGGCCATGCCGACGTCATCGCCGGTGCCGCGAGGCTCTGCGACCGGCTCGTGCTCGCGATCGGGGTCCATCCTGGCAAGGCGCCGCTGCTCGGCGCGGAGCAGCGCGCGGCGCTCCTGCGCGAGGTCGCCACGCCGTTGCTGGCGGCCACGGGCGCCACGCTCGACGTCGTGACCTTCGACGATCTCGCCGTCGATGCGGCGCGCCGGGCGGGCGCCACCATCATCGTCCGCGGTCTGCGCGACGGCTCCGATCTCGACTACGAGATGCAGATGGCCGGCATGAATGCGGTGATGGCGCCGGAACTCCAGACGGTGTTCCTGCCGGCATCCCCGGCTGTCCGCCACATCACCGCAACGCTGGTGCGCCAGATCGCCGCGATGGGCGGCGATGTCGCGCCCTTCGTCCCCGCGGCCGTGCTCCCGGCGCTGAAGGCCCGATTCGCGCAGCGCTGAGGCCACTTCTGCCCCGGCCTCGTTCACGCCTTACGGATTTTGGTTTGCATTTTATCCGGAGCGATGGTGTCTCTGGGACGAAGTGACTCGGTGCGCCATCCGCTGCGTATCGCCCCCCATTGAGTTTGTCCGATGCGCCTCTCCCGCTATTTCCTGCCGATCCTGCGCGACACGCCCAAGGAAGCCGAGATCGTCTCGCACCGGCTGATGTTGCGCGCCGGCATGATCCGCCAGCAATCGGCCGGCATCTATTCCTGGCTGCCGCTGGGCCTGCGGGTGCTCAACAAGATCAGCAATGTCGTGCGCGAGGAGCAGAACCGCTCGGGCGCGATCGAGATTCTGATGCCGACGGTCCAGTCAGCCGATCTCTGGCGCGAGAGCGGGCGCTACGACGCCTATGGCAAGGAGATGCTGCGCATCAAGGACCGGCATGACCGCGAGATGCTGTACGGCCCGACCAATGAGGAGATGGTCACCGACATCTTCCGCTCCTATGTGAAGTCCTACAAGGACTTGCCGCTCAATCTCTATCACATCCAGTGGAAGTTCCGCGACGAGGTCCGACCCCGCTTCGGCGTGATGCGCGGCCGCGAATTCCTGATGAAGGACGCCTATTCCTTTGACATCGATCAGGACGCGGCCCGCCATGCCTATAATCGCATGTTCACGGCCTATCTGCGCACTTTCGCCAGGCTTGGCCTGAAGGCGATTCCGATGCGCGCCGACACCGGCCCGATCGGCGGCGACCTCAGCCATGAATTCATCGTGCTGGCTTCCACCGGCGAGAGCGAGGTCTTCTGCCACAAGGACTATCTCGATTTCGAGACGCCCGCGATCGACACCGATTTCGACAGCGTCGAGGGGCTGAAGGGGATCGTCGACAAGTGGACGAGCCTCTATGCCGCCACCGAGGAGATGCACGACAAGGCCGCTTATGAGGCCATTCCCGAAGGCAAGCAGTTGTCGGCGCGCGGCATCGAGGTCGGCCACATCTTCTATTTCGGCACCAAATACTCCGAGCCGATGGGCGCGACCGTGCAGGGCCCCGACGGCCAGAATGCACCCGTGCATATGGGCTCCTACGGCATCGGTCCGAGCCGCCTCGTCGCCGCTCTGATCGAGGCCGGCCATGACGACGCCGGCATCGTCTGGCCCGACGAGATCGCGCCCTTCGACGTCGCGGTGCTCAACCTCAAGGCCGGCGACGCCGCCACCGACGGCGCCTGCGAACAGCTCTACGCCTCGCTACTGGCGAAGGGCTATGACGCGCTCTACGACGACACCGACGCACGGCCGGGCGGCAAGTTCGCCACCGCCGACCTGATCGGCGTGCCCTGGCAGATCATCGTCGGCCCCAAGGGGCTGGGTGAGGGCAAGGTCGAGATCAAGCGCCGGGCCGGTGGCGAGCGCGAGCTGGTCTCGCTCGAGGCTGCGCTGGACCGCTTCAAGGGCAAGGCGGCGTGAGCGTCGCAACCGGTACGGAGCCGCAGAGCAAGGCCCCGACGGGGACGCGCCCCTTCGCAGGCTTCGAATGGCTGCTCGCGGGGCGCTATTTGCGCACCCGCCGGCGCGAGGGCTTCGTCTCGGTCATCGCCGGCTTTTCCTTCCTCGGCATCCTGCTCGGCGTTGCTACGCTGATCATCGTGATGTCGGTGATGAACGGCTTCCGCAAAGAACTGCTGGAGAAGATCGTCGGCGTGAACGGCCACATCTTCGCGACCCCGATCGATCGTCCGCTCGACGATTACGATGTCGTCTCGCAGCGGCTGCGCTCGATCCCCGGCATCAGGCTCGCCATTCCGCTGGTGGAAGGGCAGGCGCTGGCCTCCTCGCAGACCGGCAATGGCGGCGTGCTGGTGCGTGGCATCCGCGAGGCCGACATCAAGGCGATCCCCTTCATCGGCGGCAACATCAAGTCCGGCACGCTCGACGGCTTCGACGGAACGCCCGGCGTCGCCATCGGTCGCAGGCTTGCCAACTCGCTGGGCATCCAGGCCGGCGATTCGATGACGCTGGTGTCGCCGCAGGGCGCCGCGACCCCGTTCGGCACGGCGCCGCGCATCAAGGCCTATCCGGTCAAGGCGATCTTCGAGATCGGCATGACCGAGTTCGACGGTAGCTTCGTCTACATGCCGCTGGTCGAGGCCCAGGCCTATTTCAACCGTGACGGCGATGTGAACGTCATCGAGATTTTCGTCGACGATCCCGACAAGACCCAAACCGTGCGCGACTCGATCGAGGCCGATGCGCCGCGTCCGCTGGTGCTCTCCGACTGGCGCCAGCGCAATCGCAGCTTCTTCAATGCGCTGGAGGTCGAGCGCAACGTCATGTTCATCATCCTGACCCTGATCGTGCTGGTGGCGGCGTTGAACATCGTCTCCGGGCTGATCATGCTGGTGAAGGACAAGACCGCCGACATCGCGATCATGCGCACCATGGGCGCGACCAGCGGCACGGTGCTGCGCGTCTTCCTGATCACGGGCGCGGCGATCGGCGTCTTCGGGACGCTTGCCGGGCTGGGGCTCGGCGTCGTCTTCGCCAAGAACATCAAGGTGATCATGGCCGCGCTGAACTGGGTCACCGGCGCCAATCTCTGGGACCCGACGGTGCGCTTCCTCAGCGACATCCCCTCCGTCATCGACTGGAGCGAGGTCGTAACCGTCGTCATGATGGCGCTGATCCTGTCGCTGCTGGCAACTCTCTACCCGGCCTGGAAGGCGGCGCGGCTCGACCCCGTCCAGGCTCTGAGGATGGGGTGAGGTTCATGTCGGATGCCGCGCCCCGCGAGACGCCGGCGCTCTTCCTCTCCCAGGTCGAGCGCTATTACCCCCAGACCGACGCGCCGCTGGAAATCCTGCGCAAGGCGGATTTCGCCCTGTGGCCGGGAGAACTCGTCGCGCTCGTCGCGCCATCAGGCACCGGCAAGTCGACTCTTCTGCATGTCGCCGGCCTGCTCGAGAAGCCCGATGCCGGCGAAGTCTTCATCGGCGGCCTGCCGACGGCCAGGCTCGACGACAAGGGCCGCACGCGTCTGCGCCGGACCGAGATCGGCTTCGTCTACCAGGCCCATCATCTGCTGCCGGAATTCACCGCGCTGGAGAACGTCGTCCTGCCGCAACGCATCCGCGGCCTCGCCAAGGGGCTGGCTGAGGAGCGGGCCGCCGAACTCCTGACCTTCCTCGGCCTGGGCGAGCGGCTCGATCATCTGCCGGGCGAATTGTCAGGCGGCGAACAGCAGCGTGTCGCCATCGGCCGCGCTGTGGCCAACACGCCGCGCCTGCTGCTGGCCGACGAGCCGACCGGGAACCTCGATCCGCACACCTCGCTGCACGTCTTCTCGACCTTGGTCGCGCTGGCGCGGGCGTCGGGGCTGGCTGCGCTGATCGCGACCCACAACCTCGAACTGGCGCGCCGGATGGACCGCCAGGTGACGATCCGCGACGGGCTGGTCGTGCCGCTCTAAAGGCGGCCATCTACCGCTGCTGCCATCGCGATTTACCAGCTGTTAACCACTTTCGACATGTCTCCCATGCAATTGACGCAAAGGCATTGACGAGAACAAAACATAAACTAACGTGAACATATCAAAAACACGGGAGTTAGCCATGATCGTAGCGCGTAAATTGGCCGCCGGAATCGCGGAGATTGCATCGCTCGGGATGTTCCTCGGCATGATCTGGGTCTGGGCGGCGCTGCTCTCTGCGCCCAACGTCTGACCATCCACAGCGTCGCGATCGGCGCCGTGGACGCCGATGCGAACGTGGCGCCATAAAGGCTGTGGAGGCGACGCTTGAGTCGCGATGCGCAGCGCAGGGCGGATGATGGCACGGCAATCGGACGACACGCGCATCCTCGCCGAGGTCGGCTTCGTCCATCTCCATGTCCATTCGAGCTATTCGCTGCTCGAAGGCGCGCTGATGATCGGGACGCTCGCCAAGATGGCGGCGGCCGACGGCCAGCCGGCCCTGGCGCTGACCGACACCAACAACCTGTTCGGCGCGCTCGAATTCTCGGAGAAGCTGGTCGGCGTCGGCGTCCAGCCGATCGTCGGCGTCCAGCTCTCGGTCGATTTCGCCGACGAGGCCGAGGGCAGCCGCAAGTCGCTGCAGCAGGTGCCGCCGCATCTCGTCCTGCTCGCGATGAACGAGGCCGGCTACGTCAATCTGATGAAGCTCGTCACCGAGGCTGCGCTCGCCAGCGGCGGCTCGGGCCAGCCGATCTCCAATCTGGATCGGCTCGCCTCGCATCACGAGGGACTGATCGCACTCACCGGCGGCCATGGCGGCCCGGTCGATCTGGCCTTGCGCAACGGCCAGTTGCCGCAGGCGCGCAGCCGGCTGGCGACGCTGTCGCGCATCTTCGGCGACCGGCTCTATGTCGAAATCCAGCGCCATGGCGGCGACGGCGATGCAGCCGTCGAGGCGCATCTGCTGGGTTTGGCCTATGAGGCCGACCTCGCCATCGTCGCGACCAACGAGCCCTTCTTCGCCAAGCCGGCCGATTACGACGCCCATGACGCGCTGCTGGCGGTCGCGGCGGGACGTCTGGTCTCGGATGGAGAGCGCCGCCGGGTGACTCCGGAGCATTATTTCGCCAGCCGGGCCGAGATGAAGCGACGCTTCGCCGATCTCCCGGAGGCGCTCGCCGCCACGGTCGAGATTGCGATGCGCTGCACCTGGCGCGTGGGCCTGCGCAAACCGATCCTGCCGCGCTTCGGCGAGGAGGGCCGCGACGAGGCGGAGGAGCTGGAGACGCAGGCGAAGGCCGGTCTCGCGGCGCGGCTCGCCAAGCACGGTCCGGCGGATGGCTACACGGTCGATGTCTACGAGAAACGCCTCGATTTCGAGCTCTCGATCATCACCCGGATGAAGTTCCCGGGCTACTTCCTGATTGTCGCGGACTTCATCAAATGGGCCAAGGACCACGACATCCCGGTCGGTCCGGGTCGCGGTTCGGGCGCGGGCTCGCTCGTCGCCTATGCGCTGACGATCACCGACGTCGATCCGCTGCGTTTCGGCCTGCTGTTCGAGCGCTTCCTCAATCCTGACCGCGTCTCGATGCCGGACTTCGACATCGACTTCTGCCAGAACCGGCGTGAAGAGGTGATCGACTACGTCCAGCAGCGCTATGGCAAGGAGCGGGTGGCGCAAATCATCACCTTCGGCACGCTGCTCGCGCGCGGCGTGCTGCGTGACGTCGGCCGCGTGCTCGAAATGCCCTATGGCCAGGTCGACCGGCTGACCAAGCTCGTGCCGCAGAACCCGGCCAAGCCGATCTCGCTGAAGGATGCTATCGAGGGCGAGCCCAAGCTGCAGGCGGCGGCCGAGGAGGAGCCCGTCGTCGCGCGCCTGCTCGAGATCGGCCAGAAGCTCGAAGGGCTGCACCGCCACGCCTCGACCCATGCGGCGGGCGTGGTCATCGGCGACAGGCCGCTGGAAGAGCTCGTAGCGCTCTCGGTCGATCCGCGCACCGGCATGCGCGTCACCCAGTTCAACATGAAATGGGTCGAGCAGGCGGGGCTGGTGAAGTTCGACTTCCTCGGCCTCAAGACCCTGACGACGCTGGCGACCGCGGTGAAGCTGATCGCGCAGCGCGGCATCGCGATCGATCTGGCGAGTCTGCCCTTCGACGATCCCAAGAGCTACGAGATGCTGGCGCGCGGCGAGGTCGTCGGCGTGTTCCAGGTGGAAAGCGCCGGCATGCGCCGGGCACTGGTCGAAATGAAGGCCGACCGGATCGAGGATCTGATCGCGCTCGTCGCGCTCTATCGGCCAGGCCCGATGGACAACATCCCGAGCTATTGCCGCCGCAAGCTCGGCCAGGAAGCGCCGACCTATCTCCATCCCAAGATGGAACCGATCCTGTCGGAGACGCATGGCATCATCGTCTACCAGGAGCAGGTGATGCAGGTGGCCCAGGCGCTCTCGGGCTATTCGCTCGGCGAGGCGGATTTGCTGCGCCGCGCCATGGGCAAGAAGATCAAGTCCGAGATGGACGCCCAGCGCGACCGCTTCGTGAAGGGCGCCATTGCCGGCGGCATGACCAAGGACATCGCCTCCGAGATCTTCGACCTGCTGGCGAAATTCGCCGATTACGGCTTCAACAAGAGCCATGCGGCCGCCTATGCCGTCGTCGCCTTCCAGACGGCCTATCTCAAGGCGAACTTCCCGGTCGAGTTCCTCGCAGCCTCGATGACGCTCGACATGGGCAACACCGACAAGCTCTCGGAATTCCGCCGCGATGCCGAGCGCATCGGCATCAAGGTGCTTCCCCCCGCGATCAACCGCTCCGGCGTCGAGTTCGACGTGCATGAGGGCGCGATCCACTACGCGCTGGGCGCGATCAAGGGCGTCGGTACCGCGGCGGTCGAATCGATCGTCGCCGCGCGGCGCGCGGGCGGCGATTTCCGCGACCTCGCCGATTTCGCCCGTCGGATCGACACGAAGCTGGTCAACCGCCGCACCATCGAGGCGCTGATCGCGGCCGGTGCAATGGATGTGCTGGAGCCCGAGCGCGCGCGCGCCATGGCCGCGATCGACGGCATGCTGGCGCTCTCGAACCGCACTCGCGATGCTGCCCTGGGCGGCCAGTCGGAGCTGTTCGGTGGCGGTTCGGTGCAGGAGGCCTTCCGCATTCCGCCCGTCGAGCCCTGGGCGCCGGCCGAGCGGCTCAGGCGCGAGCATGACGCCGTCGGCTTTTTCCTCTCGGGCCATCCGCTCGACGATTACGAGCATGTGCTGAAGCGGCTGCGCGTGCAGCGCTTCGCCGATTTCGCCCAGATGGTGCGCGCCAACGGTACCGGCGTCGCCAAGGTCGCGGTCTCCGTTATCGATAAATCGGAGCGCCGGACCAAATCCGGCTCCAAGATGGGCATCGTCAACCTGTCCGATCCCAGCGGCCAGTTCGAGGCGATCCTGTTCTCGGAAGGCTTGCAGCGCTATCGCGACCTGCTGGAGCCGGGCAGGGCGCTGGTGCTTCGTCTCTCGGCCGTGCTCGACGGCGACGATGTTCGCCCGCGCATTGAGGATGTCGAGGTGCTCGACGATCTCGCGGCGCGGCAGAAGCAGGACCTTCTGGTCTATCTGCGGGACGACAAGGCGCTGGCTTCGATCGCCGAGCGCGTCCGCCCGCGCGGCGACGGCCTCAAGGCCGACGGCAAGATCGCGCTGGTGATGATCCTGAACGACGGCGCCCAGGAGGTCGAGATCGAACTGCCGGGGCGCTATCCCGTCAACCAGCAGATCGCCAATGCGGTCAGGGCGGCGCCAGGCGTGGTCAGCGTCGAGTTGCGCTGAAATCGTGCTCTGCGGCCTTGTGCAGGCCAGCCGGCAATGCATTCTGGCGAAGAGACGACCGCGCCTCCACAATGGCGGGCCGCAACGTCCATGCCGGGGGGCAGCCGTGAAGCACTATGTCGCGCATATCCCGATGAGCCTCGCCGTGCCCGAGGCCATGTATTGGGCCATCAAGGACGTGCTGGAGGGCGAGTACGAGACCGGCTTCGATGGCGTCGGCCTCGACATCCTCGACATCGGCGCCAATGTCGGCTCCTTCGCGCTCTGGGCGACGGCGCGCTGGCCGGGCAGCCTGGTCACCTCCTATGAGCCGCATCCCGGCACCTTCGAACTTCTGAAACGGAATACGCATCAGCGCCGCGACATCGTCGCGGTCAATGCCGCGCTGTTCCCCGGCGGCGCGAAGACCGCGAGCTTCGTCAGCCGCTTCGCCGGTGATGGCGAATCCGGCCTTGCATCCTACGCTGGCGATACCTTTGTGGATGGTGCCATGGTCGAGCGCTACGAGGTCGCGGTCGTGGATCCGGCGAGCCTGCCATCGGCCGACATCGTCAAGATCGACATCGAAGGCGGCGAGGGCGACGTGCTCGACTCAATCGACCTGTCGAAGACCTCGCTGGTGCTGCTGGAATATCAGAACCGCAGAAATCGCGATCAACTCGCCGCGCGCCTTTTGGCCGATTTCGACCTGATCGACACCGTCGAGCATATCTGGGATCCGCTGCTCGAACAGCGCTGCTACCGTCCCGATCTCGCCGGCGACGTCTATGGCCGCATGTTCGCGGCCCGCAAGGGCACGACGCGGATGACCCGCGCGGCCGAGAGGTGAGAGACGGAGGGTGGCCGGCCGGGCGCCGATCGCAGGGCTCGTTTCTATCGACGGGAGACTGATCACGCAGCGACGGTGACAAGCAGAGGAAGCATATCGATGTCGAACACGATTGTTGTCGATCGCCGCAGCCTGATTGCGGGCGCTACGGTGCTGAGCGTCGTGGCAGCGCTCCGGCCGCTTCAAGCACAGGAAAAACCGATGATCGACGCAAGGACCGCGCTCATCGTCGTCGACGTGCAGAATGATTTCTGCCCCGGCGGCAGTCTTGCCGTGAACAAGGGCGACGAGGTGGTCGCGGTGATCAATGCGCTGGGCAAGCGCTTTGCCAGCATCGTCCTGACGCAGGACTGGCATCCGGCCGGGCATTCGTCCTTCGCCAGCAGCCACCCCGGCAAGAAGCCCTTCGAGCTGGTCCAGATGCCCTATGGCCCGCAGGTGCTCTGGCCCGACCACTGCATCCAGGGCACCAGAGGCGCCGAGTTCCGCGCCGATCTCGATCTCCCCACGGCCCAGACCATCATCCGCAAGGGCTACCGCCCACAGATCGACAGCTATTCCGGCTTCACCGAGGCCGACCGCAAGACGCCGACAGGCCTCGGCGGCTATTTCAGGGAGCGCGGTGTGACCCGCGCCGTTGTCGTCGGGCTGGCCACCGATTTCTGCGTGAGCTGGACGGCGCAGGACGCGGCGAAGGCCGGGCTGGAGACGCTCGTCGTCGAGGAAGCCTGCCGCGCCATCGACTTGAACGGATCGCTGGCGAAGGCCTGGACGGACATAACGGCACTTGGCGTGAAGCGGGTGAAGGCGACCGAGTTGGCGGGTTGAGCACTGCGCCGAAGAGTTGTCATGCGGGACCCGCAAAGCTAGTCAGTCGCCTTGGGGACGGGCAGGCATGAGCATCATGCCTGAATTGCCAACGAAGGATGAGCTGACATGGTTTTCTCCACGAAATCGCTTTGCGTTGCTGCGGCGTTCACGACGTTCCTGGCATCGGGCTCGGCGTCCCTGGCGCAAAGCCAGGCCGACCAGCTCAAGGTCGCCTATCAGGCCGGCCGCAACCAGCTCGGCGTCATGACCTATTGCAGCGACAAGGGGTATGTCGGTGGTGAGGTCGTCGAGATTCAGAAGAAGATGCTCGGCCTGATTCCAGCGCCTGCCGACAAGAGCGGCGGCGACGAAGCCGAAGCCCAGGGCAAAAAGGGCGTGATCTCGGCGATGGGCATGACTCAGGACATCGAGGCGCTTGCCAAGATGCAAAACGGCACGCCTGCCGCGTTCTGCAAGCAGATCGGCGATGCCTTGAAGCAGGCCGGCGCGGCGCTGCCGAAGTAGCGCCACCACGAGACGATATTCGAAGGTCCTGGTCGGGAGCGGTCGCCGTCCGGCCAGGGCCTGCACGCCTGTCTATAAGCACGCCTGTCTTATAAGAGTCTGTGAGATAATTCGCGCCAAACGGTGGGACGGCACCGGATCACCCGGCCGAACGCCTTGCATTCCCCCGCCATCCCCTGTATGGCGCAGCCCATCCCACATGGGGAGCACCGTCTCATATCCTGAGGCGTTCCGGTGACCTTGCAGCTCATGCTCGGTTATTCGCACCCCAGAGGCTCAACCGGTAAGGACTAAAAGACGATGGCACTGCCAGATTTCTCCATGCGCCAGCTCCTCGAAGCGGGTGCGCATTTCGGCCACCAGTCGCATCGCTGGAACCCGAAGATGTCGCCCTACATCTTCGGCACGCGCAACAACATCCACATCCTCGACCTGTCGCAGTCGGTGCCGATGCTCTCGCGCGCCCTGCAGGCCGTGTCGGACACCGTCGCCCGCGGCGGCCGCGTCCTCTTCGTCGGCACCAAGCGCCAGGCGCAGGACGCCATCGCCGATGCGGCCAAGCGCTCGGCCCAGTATTATGTGAATTCGCGTTGGCTCGGCGGCATGCTGACCAACTGGAAGACCATCTCCGCCTCGATCCAGCGCCTGCGCAAGGTCGATGAGTTGCTTGCCGGCGGCGGCTCCGGTCTGACCAAGAAGGAGCGCCTGATGCTCGCCCGCGAGCGCGACAAGCTCGAAAAGGCGCTCGGCGGCATCAAGGACATGGGCGGCACGCCCGACATGATCTTCGTGATCGACACCAACAAGGAAGCGCTTGCGATCAAGGAGGCCCAGCGCCTCGGCATCCCGGTCGCCGCGATCATCGACTCGAACTCGGATCCGGATGGCATCACCTTCCCGGTCCCGGCCAATGACGACGCCGGCCGCGCCATCCAGCTCTATTGCGACCTCGTCGCGCGCTCGGCCATCGACGGCATCTCGCGTGCCTCGGGCGACCATGGCGTCGATCTCGGCGCCGCCGAGGCCCCGGTGATCATCGAGGAAGCTCTTCTCCCGCCGGTCGCGGATGCGCCTGCCGAGCAGGCCGCTGCCGATGCCGGCCCTGCCTTCGAGTTGCTGACTGCGCCGCGCGGCGCGCCGGACGACCTGATGAAGCTTCAGGGCATGGGCCCCGAGCTCGTGCAGAAGCTCAATGATGGCGGCCTGTTCCACTTCTGGCAGTTCGCCTCGATGACCCCGGCCGACATCGCCAAGGTCGATCAGGACCTGAAGCTCGCCGGCCGCATCGAGCGTGACGGCTGGGTTGCCCAGTCGCGCGAACTCGCCGACGCCTGACGATTTCAGACGGAGCGCGGCGCGTCATCGGCGCGTCGCAATCCGGCTGCTGGAATTCGACTTCTATGAATGCGACCAGCGCCGACGGCCGGAAACGGAACGTCGGCGTTTCCCGATAGGGGATCGGTCGACGGGATGACGCGGCCGGCCCCGGGCCTGGCGCCGCACGACAGACAAGGACGATAAAGATGGCTGCGATCACCGCCGCGATGGTGAAGGAACTCCGCGACAAGACCGGCGCGGGCATGATGGACTGCAAGACCGCGCTCACGGCCGTCGACGGCGACATCGAGGCGGCGATCGACTGGCTGCGCACCAAGGGCCTCGCCAAGGCCGCCAAGAAGGCCGGCCGCGTCGCTGCCGAGGGCCTCGTCGCGGTCGCGATCAAGGGCCATAGCGGGGTCGTGATCGAGCTCAACTCCGAGACCGACTTCGTCGCCCGCAACCTCGAATTCCAGGGCCTGGCCCATGGCATCGCCAATGTCGCGCTGGAGCGTGGCGGCGACGCGGAGGCCGTCCTCGCCCATCACTATCCGGGCGGCGGCACCGTGCAGGACGCGATCGCCAATGCGATCTCGACGATCGGCGAGAACATGACGCTGCGTCGCGTCGCCTCGCTCAAGGTCTCGGCCGGCCTGATCGGTTCTTATGTCCATGGCGCTGTCGCCGACGGCCTCGGCAAGATCGGCGTCATCGTCGCGCTGGAATCGACCGGCAACACCGATGAGCTCGCCACGCTTGGCCGCCAGCTCGCCATGCATGTCGCCGCGACCAACCCGGTTGCGCTCGACCTGGCGTCCATGGACCCCGAGGTTCTGGCTCGCGAAAAGGCGATCCTGGCTGAGAAGAACGCCGGCAAGCCCGCCCATGTGCTCGAAAAGATCACCGAGAGCGGCCTGAAGAGCTACGCCAAGGAATACTGCCTGCTTGAGCAGTCCTATATCCATGACGGCTCGAAGTCGGTCGGTCAGGTGCTCAAGGACATCGAGGGCAAGGTCGGCGCTCCCGTGAAGCTCACCGGCTTCGCCCGCTATGCGCTCGGCGAGGGCATCGAGAAGGAAGAGACCGATTTCGCCGCCGAGGTCGCCGCTGCCGGCGGCACCACGGGCTGAGCCTGAAGCGACGCAACTAAGAAAAAGGCCGCGCCGTGCGCGGCCTTTTTTGTAAGAAGGCGGTGCGGGTGTCGAATCGTGCCTGTTACAAGCATGGAGAAAAGCCGGTGAGACCCAAACGCGTCCTTGTGAAGCTCTCCGGCGAAGCCCTTGCGGGACAAGCAGGATCGGGCCTCGACGGCGGCACGCTGACCGCGCTCGCCGCCGATATTTCGAATGCCTCGCGCGAGGGCGTCGAGATCGCCATCGTCGTTGGTGGCGGCAATTTCTTCCGTGGCGTCCAGGGCCTGACCAAGGGGCTCGACCGCACCAGCGCCGATTCGATCGGCATGCTCGGCACGGTGATGAACGCGTTGGCGCTGGAGCATGCGATCGAGAGCGCCGGCGCCCCGGCACGCGCCATGTCGGCCGTGCCGATGCCTTCGCTCTGCGAAAGCTATGCCCGCAAGCGCGCGCTCGACCATCTCACCAACGGCAAGGTCGTGGTGCTCGGCGGCGGCACCGGCAACCCCTATTTCACCACCGATACGGGCGCGGCCCTGCGCGCCGCTGAGCTCGGCTGCAGCCATCTGCTCAAGGCGACGCAGGTCGACGGCGTCTATTCCGCCGATCCCAAGAAGGACCCGGCCGCCACCCGCTACGACACGCTCACCCATGAGGACGCCATCAAGCGCGACCTCAAGGTCATGGACACCGCCGCCTTCGCTCTGGCGCGCGACGCCGGGCTGACGATCGTGGTGTTCTCGATCGCCGAAGCCGGCATGCTCGCGGCCGTGCTGCGCGGCGAGGGCAGGGCGACCTATGTGACGCCGTAAGGCCTTCGCGTTATGATGTTCTTGACCCTGGCTTGCCCCCCCGCCATGGTCGCGCCCGGTTACGCAAACACCCCGGTTATGCAACACCGAAGTCGCATCGTTGCAGGCGGAAAGCCGGGTTTCCGCTTTTCGCGCGATGCACCAGTTCAAGGTCTTGAAGACGATGGCCCAGACGACATTCGATCTCGACGACGTGAAGCGCCGCATGCAGGGCGCTCTCCAGTCCTTCAAGGGCGATTTGGCCTCCCTGCGCTCGGGTCGCGCCTCGGCCAATATGCTCGATCCGATCCAGGTCGAGGCTTATGGCGCGCGTCAGCCGCTCGCCCAGCTCGCCACCGTCAGCGTGCCTGAAGCCCGCCTGCTCAGCGTGCAGGTCTGGGACCGCAGCATGGTCGGACCCGTCGAGAAGGCGATCCGCGAATCCGATCTCGGCCTGAACCCGCAGACAGAAGGTCAGGTCCTGCGCATCCGCATCCCCGAGCTGAACGAGCAGCGCCGCAAGGAGATGGTCAAGGTCGCGCATAAATATGCCGAGGAATCCAAGATCGCGGTGCGCCATGTTCGCCGCGACGCCATCGACATCATCAAGAAGGTCGAGAAGGAGGGGGCCTTCACCAAGGATGACGTGACGCGCCAGTCCGATCTCGTCCAGAAGGCCACCGACCAGCATATCTCCGACATCGACCAGGCGCTGGCGACCAAGGAAAAGGAAATCCTGAGCGTCTGACGTCGTCGGCGCGGTCCTCCGCGCAAGGATGATCCGGCACCAGGCCGAACAAGGCATACAGAGAATGTCAGCAGGCCAGCGCCCGGGACAAGCCGCTCATCCCGGCCATGTCGCCATCATCATGGACGGCAATGGTCGCTGGGCGCAGATGCGCGGCCTGCCGCGCCAGGAAGGCCACCGGCGCGGGCTCGAAGCGCTGCGTGGCGCGGTCAGGAATGCCGGCGAACTCGGCGTCAGCATCTTGACGCTGTACTCATTCTCGACCGAGAACTGGCGCCGGCCGGCGACCGAGGTCTCGTTCCTGCTCGGCCTGCTGAAGCGTTTCGTCGAGAAAGATCTCAGCCAACTTCATGCCGCGGGTGTGCGTGTGCGCGTCATCGGCGGGCGCGATGATCTTGCCGCAGATATTCGCCGGTTGGTCGAGCATGCCGAGACGGTGACGCGCGACAACACTCGCATGACGCTGGTGGTCGCCTTCAATTACGGCTCGCGCGACGAGATCGTCCGGGCGGCGCGGCAGCTTGCGACCGACGCCGCCGCCGGCCGGATCGATGCCGCCGCGATCGACGAAGCGATGTTGGCGTCGCGTCTCGATACCGCCGATTTGCCCGATCCCGAGCTGGTGATCCGCACCTCCGGCGAGACCCGCATCTCGAATTTCCTGCTCTGGCAGGCGGCCTATGCCGAATTCGTCTTCACACCCGTGCTCTGGCCCGATTTCGACCGCGCCGCCTTCGAGGAGGCGCTGGCCGAGTATGGCCGCCGCGAACGGCGCTTCGGCGGCCTGTCGGAGCCGGTCGATCGCGCAGCAGGCGCGGCGTGACCGAACAGGCCCCCGGCGGGCCCGATGCCGATCCGGACAAGGCGGGGCCGGCGAGCGAACTGCGGCTCAGGATCATCTCGGCACTTGTGCTCGCTGTCGCGATTCTGCTCGCGACCGCCTGGGGTGGCTGGCCGTTCCGGATCGTCTGGGTGCTGGTCGCCGGGTTCGTCGCCTATGAATGGCTGACGATGGTCCATCGCGGCAGCGCCGTCGCCGCCGGGATCGGCGTGGTCGTGGCGGGTTTCCTCCTCGGCGTCTCGCCGGTGAGCCAGGCGGCGCTGGCTGGCGTCGCGGCGGCCGCCGCGTTGGCCGGCGCCGTCGTCACGCCCTTCGTCAGGGGCCGGCTCGCCCTCGAAGCGTGTGGCATGGCCTACGCGCTGGCTTTCGCGCTGATCGCGCCCGCGCTGCGCTCGCTTCCCGAGCTTGGTCTGGCCATCATCATCTGGAGCTTCGCGGTCGTCTGGTTCACGGACATCGCGGCCTATTTCACCGGTCGCCGCCTCGGCGGCCCCAAGCTCATGCCGAGCGTCAGCCCGGGCAAGACCTGGTCAGGCGCGGTCGGTGGAACGATTGCAGGCACGCTCGGCGGCTATGCCGTCTGGGCGCTGACGCCGGCGGCGGCGTCGATTGTCGGTCCGGCGCTCGTCGTTGCCGGGTCGCTGGCAGCTTCCGTCTTCAGCCAGATGGGCGATCTGTTCGAGTCGAGCCTGAAGCGCCGCTTCGGCGTCAAGGATTCGAGCAGGCTCATTCCGGGCCATGGCGGCTTTCTCGATCGGCTCGACGGCTACTGGGCAGTGCTCGTCTTCGCCGGCGCGGTGCTGTTTCTGACCCGTCTCGAACTCTGAACCGCCCATGCTGCGCACCGTCACGATTCTGGGAGCGACCGGCTCCATCGGCAAATCGACGCGCGAGGTCGTGGCCGAGAATCCGGAGCGGCTGCGGATCGGTGCGGTCGTCGCCGGTCGCAATGCGTTCGCGCTGGCGCGGGTCGCGATCGAGACCGGCGCCTCCTTCGCAGCCCTTGCCGATGCCGGTTCGGGGCCGGCGCTGGCGCAGGCTCTGGCAGGTACGGGCATCGCATCGGGGGCAGGGCGCCAGGCCGTGCTCGACGCGGTCGCGATGGACAGCGACATCGTCGTCAGCGCGATCGCGGGCGCTGCCGGGCTGGAGGCGACATTTGCGGCGCTGACGCCCGGCCGGGTCGTCGCGCTCGCCAACAAGGAGAGCCTCGTCTGCGCCGGCGCAGCCGTGATGGCGCGGGCGAAGGCGGTCGGCGCACGCATCCTGCCGCTCGATTCCGAGCATAATGCGCTGTTCCAGGTTCTTGGTGCCGAGCCGATCTCCGCGATCCGCAGCATGACGCTGACGGCGTCGGGCGGGCCATTCAGGACCTGGAGCGTAGCGCAGATCGCCGCGGCCCGGCCGGAACAGGCTCTGGCCCATCCGAATTACGCGATGGGCGCCAAGATCTCGATCGACTCGGCCAGCATGATGAACAAGGGGCTGGAACTGATCGAGGCCTGCTTCCTGTTCGGGCTGGAGCATGGTCAGCTCGAGGTGCTGGTACATCCGCAGCAGCTGGTCCATGGCCTCGTCACCTTCCGCGACGGCTCGGTCAGCGCTGGCATGGCCTTGCCCGACATGCGCGTCGCCGCCGCCCATTGCCTCGGCGTCGATGGCAGGCTGGATGCGCCGGCGGCGCGCTTCCTCGATCTGGCGCTGACCGCCCCGCTGACCTTCGAGCGTCCCGACCTCGTCCGCTTCCCGGCGCTCGGCCTCGCGATCGCGGCACTCGCGGCTGGCGGCGCCATGCCCGCCATCCTGAATGCAGCCAATGAGGTCGCGGTCGCGGCCTATCTCGAAGGGGCCATCGCCTTTCCCGGCATCGCGGCGCTGGTCGAGGCTGTCTGCGCCAGCACCGGGCGGGACCTTGCGGCGCCCGCCGATGTCGCTGCGGCGCTCGCCATTGACCATGAGGCGAGAAACCGCGCGCGGGCGCTCTTGTCGCGGGCGCCCTTCGCTGTCACCTAAGGCAGACGGATCGGGAGACGATGATGGATTTCGTGGCGACACTCTGGAACGCCGGCTCGTTCCTGCTTGGCTACCTCGTGCCCTTTCTCTTCGTCCTGACCGTCGTGGTCTTCGTCCACGAGCTCGGGCATTTCCTCGTCGCCCGCTGGTGCGGCGTCGATGTGAAGGTGTTCTCGATCGGCTTCGGCCGTGAACTCTTCGGCTTCAACGACAGGCACGGAACCCGCTGGAGATTCGCGGCGATTCCGCTTGGCGGCTACGTGAAGTTCTCCGGCGATTCCGATGCCTCCTCTGCCGTACCCGACTCCGACGAACTCCAGGCCATGACCGCGCGCCAGCGCGAGCGTTCCTTTCCGGCGCAATCGATCGGCGAGCGCGCCGCCATCGTCGCCGCCGGCCCGATCGCCAATTTCCTGCTCGCGATCCTCATCTTCGCCGCCACGGTCTATGTCTTCGGCAAGCCGGTCCTGGCCCCGCGCGTCGATCAGGTCGTGGCCGGCAGCGCCGCCGAACGTGGCGGGCTCCTCGCGGGCGATCTCGTGCTGTCGATCGACGGCCATCCGATCGGCAGCTTCGCCGACATGCAGCGGGCGATCTCGGTGCGACCCAATGAGACGCTGTCGATGGTGGTCGAGCGGGCGACCGGCACGGTGACGCTGCCGGTCACGCCAGCCCTCGTCGAGCAGAGCTCCCCCCTGGGCAAGCAGCGCATCGGCGTGCTTGGCATCCATGCGTCGCGCCAGGCCAGCGACTGGAAGACCCAGCAGTTCGGCCTGCTCGAATCGGCGAAGGTCGGCGTCAGCGAGACTTGGTACGTCGTTGAGCGCACCTATGATTACATCGCGAAGCTGGTCAGCGGCCGGGAATCGGTCGATCAGCTCTCCGGTCCGATTCGGATTGCACAGGTCTCTGGTCTGGTCGCGACGAATTCCGGCCTCCTCGGCCTGATCAATCTTGCTGCGATCCTCTCGGTCTCGATCGGGCTGATGAATCTGTTCCCGGTTCCGATGCTCGATGGCGGACATCTGATGTTTTATGCCGTCGAGGCGGTCCGCGGCCGGCCTCTGAGCGAGCGCGCGCAGGAAATCGGCTTCCGTGTCGGCCTCGGCCTCGTGCTGATGCTGATGCTGTTCGTTACCTGGAACGACATCATTCACGTCCGCTCGCTGCTCTAAGAGCCTTCCAGACGGCTTCTGGGCGGCCGCCCGACAGAGCGCGGCATTAACGGATTGCGCGCAATTTTAGCGAAGCTGCCGACGCGGGCGAATGTGGCGGAGTTTGCGCGCGTGAGCGGCCAACATCTTTTTCACGGGGAATCCGTGCCACTTTGCGGCAAAATCGCGGCATGACGCGTGGCCTCATGGCAACGAAGGGGCTAAAAATATTTTGTTAACGACAATGCCGGTTTGCACCCTGCGGGAAACTTTGTAGAAGCGAATGGACTGCAATGTCTCCGTGCCTCCGCCTCCAGGTGGTGGCCCCCTTTTTGGGGTGGTGACCTGAGAAAATGGAATAGGCGACCCGATGACGTCGACCCAAAAGAGCCGGTCCTTCAGAATGCGGCTCTCTCGATCAGTCGGACTTTCGGCCTTCATGCTGGCCGTTAGCGGTGGCGTAGCGTTCGCGCAGGCCGTGATTGTCCAGGGCAACAGGCGCGTCGATGCGGAGACGATCCGCTCCTACGCCGCAGGGCAGAACGCGCCGCAGGAGATTCGTCAGAATCTTCTCGCGACCGGCCTGTTCACCAATGTGCAGGTCAGCCGCCGTGGCGCGCAGACCGTCATCTCCGTTCAGGAGAACGACTCCATCAATCGTGTCGCCTTCGAGGGCAATCGCCGCCTGAAGAGCGACGTCCTGCTGCAGCAGGTTCAGTCCAAGGCCGGCGGCCCGATGAGCCAGGCGCTGATCGATGCCGACGTTGCCCGCCTGAAGGAAGTTTATCGCCGGGCCGGCTATGGCCTGTCCTCGGTCAGCGGCCGCATTGCGCCGCTCCCGAACGGCCGTTCGGACGTGGTCTTCACGGTCAACGAGAGCGGCAAGACCGGCATCAAGTCGATCAATTTTGCCGGCAACGGCGTCTATTCGTCGGGCCGCCTGCGCGGGCTGATGAGCTCGACCGAATCGAATTTCCTGAGCTGGATCAAGACCTCCGACGTCTACGACCCCGATCGCATCACTGCTGATCTCGAGCTGGTCCGCCGCTTCTACCTCAAGAACGGCTACGCCGACTTCCAGATCGTCGGCAACACCGCCCGCTTCGACGAGGCCGCCGGCGGCTGGGTCATCGACGTCACCGTCGACGAGGGTCCGCAATACCGGGTCGGCAATGTCGCGGTCGATACGACCTTGCGCGACATCGATCCTGCGCTGCTTCAGAGCTACGTCGTGACCTCGGCTGGCGACACCTATAATGCCGAAGCCGTCGAGAAGTCGCTCGTCAATCTGACGACTGAAGTGTCGCGTCGCGGTCATGCCTTTGCCCAGGTCCGCCCGCGCGGCGATCGGGATTCTGCCGGCCGCCTGATCGGCATCACCTATGTCGTCGACGAAGGCCCGCGGGTCTATGTCGAGCGCATCAATGTGCGTGGCAACACCCGCACCCGCGACTATGTCGTGCGTCGCGAGCTCGATCTCGGCGAAGGCGATGCCTACAACAAGGTCTTCGTCGATCGCGCCGAACGCCGCCTGAACAATCTCGGCTTCTTCAACAAGGTCCGCATCACCAACGAGCCGGGCTCCGCGCCTGATCGCGTCGTGGTCAACATCGATGTCGAGGACAAGGCAACGGGCTCGTTCTCGATCGCCGGCGGCTATTCGACCTCCGACGGCATCATCGGCGAGGTCTCGCTGTCGGAATCGAACTTCCTCGGCCGCGGCCAGTTCGTCCGTATCGCGGGCACGCTCGGCCAGCGTACCCAGGGCGTCGATTTCTCCTTCACCGAGCCCTATTTCCTCGGTCGCCGCATCGCGGCGGGCTTCGACCTGTTCTCGAAGTTCAGCGACAACTACAACACCGGCCGCTTCGAAAGCCGCGTCAATGGCGGCACGGTCCGCCTGACCTTCCCGATCACCGAAGAGTTCTCGATCACGCCGCGCTACTCGATCTACAGCACGGAGATCGAGATCCGGAACGATGCCGAGCGCCCGTATAACGATTGCTCGGTGCCGGTCCCGGGAGTCACTCCTGGTTTTGGTACGCCCGCTCCCACGAATGTCTTTAACTGCTTGAGTAACGGCGAAGCGACAATCGCGGTCAAGGAAGCGGCCGGCACGACGCTGACCTCGCTGGTCGGCCTCGGCTTCAACTATAACTCGCTCGACAACTTCCAGAGCCCGCGCAACGGCTTCATTGCCGAGATCAAGCCGGAATTCGCTGGTCTGGGTGGCGATTCGAAGTTCCTGCGCGTCTCGGCCGATGCGCGCTATTACAAGGAAATCTTCGACGACGTCGTTGGTTTCGCGCGTATCCAGGGTGGTCACGTCCAGGCCACCAGCGGCGACCTGCGCATGATCGACCACTACTTCCTCGGACCGACCCTGGTGCGCGGTTTCGCGCCGTCGGGCATCGGCCCGCGCGATGTGTCGAACGATCCGACGGCCAACGCACTCGGCGGCACCACTTATTTCGGTGGCTCGCTCGAGGTGCAGTTCCCGATCTGGGGCCTGCCGCGTGATCTCGGCCTGCGCGGCGCGATCTTCGCCGATGCCGGTACGCTGTTCAACTATGACGGCGGCAATGCGTCTGCGTTTGGCGGTTGCCCGGCTGGCGCGTCCGCCCGGCAGTTCAATGTCGCGACGAGCGGTTTGAATGGTAACGGACAGCTTGCCCAGTCCAACGTGGCCTGCGTGCGTGACAAGAACATCATCCGCTCCTCGGTCGGCGTCAGCCTGCTCTGGCAGTCGCCGCTCGGCCCGATCCGCTTCGACTATGCGTATGCCTTGTCGAAGGATGACGGCCAGTACGGCACGTTCAACGGCATCGCCGGCAAGTACGGCGGCGACCGGACCCAGGCCTTCCGCTTCTCCGGCGGCACCCGCTTCTGACGAGGCGGGGCGCTGTCAGCGTCCCGCTCCGGACCTTCTCGATGTCAGAACCGCACTTCTTCCCTATCGCGACCTCGCTCGACTTCGGCGAGGTCGCTGCCATTTCGGGCGCGACGTTGCCTGAAGGCGTGGATCCGGCGCGCGCGATCACTGGCGCCGCGGCGCTTGAGAACGCCGGCCCCGGCGACATCGCCTATATGGACAACCCGAAATACACCGAGGCGCTCGCCGCGACCTCGGCGGGGCTGTGCCTGGTCTCAGCCCGCTTTGCTGAGCGGGTCCCGGCCGGCACGACGGCGCTGGTGTCGCCCACGCCCTATCACGCCTTCGCCAAGGTGCTGGCCCGCTTCTTCCCCTCTGCTCTGAAGCCCGGTTCGGTCTTCGGCTCGCAGGGTGTGGCGCCGGGCGCCTTCGTTCATGCCACGGCCGTTCTGGAGGCCGGCGTCACGGTTGATCCGGGCGCCGTCATCGGGCCGGGCGCCGAGATCGGCTCCGGGACCGTCATCGCATCGCATGCCGTCATCGGCCCGCAGGTCCGTATCGGCCGCGACTGTTCGATCGGCTCAGGCTCCACGCTGCAGGCCGCGTTGGTGGGCAACCGCGTCATCATCCACCCTGGCGTTCGCATCGGGCAGGATGGCTTCGGTTTTGCCATGAGCCCTCGCGGCCATATGAAGGTGCCGCAGATCGGGCGCGTCATCATCCAGGACGATGTCGAGATCGGCGCCAACACCTGCATCGACCGGGGCGCCAGCCGCGATACCGTGATCGGCGAGGGTACCAAGATCGATAACCTGGTCCAGATCGGCCACAATGTCGTCATCGGACGCCATTGCGTCATCGTCTCGCAGGTCGGCATCGCCGGCTCGACGACGCTGGAGGATTTCGTCGTGCTCGGCGGCCAGGTCGGCCTGGCCGGCCATTTGACGGTCGGCATGGGCGCGCAGGTCGCGGCCCAGAGCGGCGTGGCCGGCGATATTCCCCGCGGCGCACGCTATGGTGGCACGCCGGCTCAGCCGGCACTGACCTGGGCGCGCGAGACGGCGCTGCTGAAGTCGCTGGTGGCAAATCGCGGCAAGGGCCGGACCGAAGGTTGAACCCTCAGCCTGCCTGCTACTGGCGCGGTCCGATGACCCGCTCATCGCTTCGATTGCGTCTGCGGTCGTACCGATGCGAGGAGCGCGTCAATCGGCCGGCCTGGAGTGTTGGCGTCCCGCGGTGACGCGGCTAGAACGGATCAATGATGCAGCCGCTCGGACGGTTCGCACGGGAGAGAAGACACGATGACCGAGGCGACGACGGCACTGGGTGTGGCCGACATCCAGAAGATCATGGCCTGTATTCCGCACCGCTATCCCTTTCTCCTCGTCGATCGCGTCGTCGAGATGAACGGCGATGAATCCGGTATCGGCATCAAGAACGTTACGGTCAACGAGCCGCAATTCACCGGCCATTTTCCGGGACGGCCGGTGTTTCCGGGGGTGCTGATGATCGAGGCGATGGCGCAGACGGCTGGCGTCCTCGTCGTCAGCTCGCGCGGCGAGGCCGATCCTGCGGTCAGCACTGTGCTGTTCACGACCATCGACAAGGCCAAGTTCCGCAAGCCGGTCGTGCCGGGCGACACGCTGCGCTTCCACCTCACCAAGGTCGCGCGCAAGCGCAACATCTGGTTCTACCGGGGTGAAGCCCGCGTCGAGGGCGTGCTCGTCGCCGAGGCCGATCTCTCGGCCATGGTCGTCTGAGCTGACGACCCAAATGTTTCATGATTCCATGAGTTTATTGCCATGAGTTCACTTCTATGAGTTCCAGCATTCACCCGATGTCGGTCGTCGATCCGGCTGCGCGCATCGGCGACGGCGTGACGATCGGCCCGTTCTGCACCGTCGGTCCTGACGTCGTGCTGGCCGATGGCGTCGAACTCATCAGCCATGTCGCGGTTGCGGGGCGCACCACGATCGGTGCCAGGACGAGCATCTACCCGTTCGCCTCAATCGGCCATCCGCCGCAGGACGTGAAGTACAAGGGCGAGCCCTCGACCCTGACGATCGGCGTCGACTGCAAAATCCGCGAAGGCGTGACGATGAACCCCGGCACCGAAGGCGGGGGCATGAAAACCACCATCGGTGATCGCTGCTTTTTTCTGGCGAATTCGCATGTCGGGCATGACAGCCATATCGGCAACAACGTCATTTTCTCAAACAACGTCATGTGTGCGGGCCATGTCACGGTCGGCAATTTCGTGATCGTCGGCGGTGGCACGGGCCTGCAGCAATTCATCCGCGTTGGCGACCATGCCTTCATCGGCGGCGGGGCCGGCGTGCTGAACGACGTGATCCCGTTCGGCCTTGTTCGCGACAACCCGGCCCATCTGGCCGGGCTCAATCTCGTCGGCCTGCGGCGCCGGGAGTTTTCGCGCGAGCAGATCCATGAGCTGCGCCGTGCCTATCGGCTGCTCTTTGCCGATGAGGGCACTTTGTCGGAGCGCGTCGAGGACGTCGCCAGCGAATTCGCGTCGCATCCGCTGATCCATGAGATCCTCGACTTCATCCGCGTCGGCGGCGAGCGCGCGATCTGCGTGCCGCATGACGTCAATGCGCCGGATCGGTGAGCACTGATCCGGCAGCGGCGGCCACCATGCGTGGTCCTCTCGCGATCGTCGCGGGCGCCGGGGATTTTCCGCCGCGCCTTGCAGGCCTGGCCGCTGCGAGCGGCCGGCCGGTCTTCATCGCGGCGCTTGACGGCGCTGCCGATCCGTCGGCCTTCGGCCAGGCCGATCTGTGCAGCTATCGGCTGGGACAGCTCGGCCGTCTGCTGGAGGAACTGCGCCGGCGGCAGATCGTCGACCTCGTCCTCATCGGCAGCCTGCCACGACCGAGTTTCGCCGGCTTGCGTCCCGAAGCGTCGACGCTGAAATACCTGCCGCATTTCGCCCGCGCCTTCCGCGGCGGGGACGATCATCTGCTGCGCGGCGTCGTGGAGTTCTTCGAGGGGCAGGGCTTCACCGTCCATGGTCCTGCCGATATCGGGCCGGAGATGACGGCGCCGCTCGGCCCACTTGGCCGCAAGGCGGCCTCGCCCGCGCAAAAGGAGCTCGTGGCACGGGGCTTCGAGCTTCTGGCTGCCCTCTCGCCCTTCGATGTCGGGCAGGCCGCGATCTTGGCTGACCATCGCGTCATCGCGATCGAGGCCGCCGAGGGGACGGATGCCATGATCCGACGCGTCGGCGACCTCGTCGCCTCGGGGCGTCTTCGCATTGCCAAGGGTGACGGCGTGCTGGTGAAGGCGCCCAAGGACGGCCAGGATCTGCGGGTCGACATGCCGGCGATCGGCCCCGAGACCTTGCGCCATGTCGCTGCGGCCGGCCTGTCCGGCATCGGATTGCGGGCAGGGCGGGTGCTGGTCGGCGATGCTGCGGTGCTCGCCAAGCTGGCCGACAAGGCCGGGCTGTTCATCGAAGGCGTCGCCATGGCTGGGGGCAAGGCGTGAGCCCGCCCTTCCGCCTCGCCGTCGTGGCGGGCGAGGCCTCGGGCGATGCGCTGGGGCTGCGCTTTCTCGCAAGCCTCCGGGAACGGCTCGGAGACCGCGAACTGATCATCACAGGTATCGGCGGCGAGGAGCTGATTGCTGCCGGCATGGTCCCGCTGTTTCCGCAGGCCGATATCGCGGTGATGGGCTTCGGCCCCGTGGTCGCGCGCCTGCCGCTGTTGCTGCGCCGCATGGAGGATGCCGCCCGTGGCATCGTCGCCTTCGCGCCCGACCTGCTGCTGACGATTGACGCGCCGGATTTCTGCCTGCGCGTGGCCAAGAAGGTTCGCGCGCGTGCGCCGTCGGTCCCGATCGCTCACTGGGTCTGCCCGAGCGTTTGGGCCTGGCGCTCCGGCCGGGCGCGCCGGATGGCGCCGCATGTCGATCGCATCCTGGCGCTGCTGCCCTTCGAGCCGGAGGCGCTGGAGCGCCTGCACGGTCCCAGGACGATCTATGTCGGCCATCCCCTGATCGAGCGCCTGGCAACCCTTCGGCCTGACGAGCGTGAGGCGGCGATCCGGGCCGATGCTACGGCTCCCGTGGTGTTGATCCTGCCCGGCAGCCGCCGTTCGGAGATCCGCCACCTGATGCCGGTTTTCGGCGAGGCCGTGGCGCGGATCGCCGCTGCCAATCCGGCCGCGCGCTTTCTGCTGCCGGCGGTCCCGCATCTGCGCGACGAGATCGCGCAGGCGGCCGCGGCCTGGGCTGTCCAGCCGGAGATCGTTGTCGGCGAGGCCGAAAAGCTCGCCGCCTTCCGCGTCGCCCGGGCCGCGTTGGCGGCGTCAGGCACGGTGACGCTCGAACTGGCGCTGGCGCAGGTGCCGACGGTCGCGGCCTATCGCGGCGCCGGCTGGGAGGCCGCCATTGCGCGGCGCCTGATCAAGCTGCCGAGCGTGATCCTGCCCAATCTGATCCTGGGCCGCAGCGTCGTGCCGGAGTTCATCCAGGACGATGCGACCCCCGAAGCGCTGAGCCGGCATGTTCTCGCGGCCCTGGTGGATGGGCCGGAGCGCCAGCAGCAGCTCGACGGCTTCGTCGAGGTCGAAACCATCATGAAATCGGCGGGGGCGAGCCCGGCCGCCAACGCAGTCGAGGCCGCGCTGGCGCTGGTCCAGGCCAGACCGGTCTAGCCTGTTGGACTGAAAGCAGGCTGGCTCACTCCAGCGCGGCGCCGGAAGCCTTGGCGATCGGGAACCACTTTGCCACTTCGATCTTGACGTGCTCGCCGAGCGCTTCCGGCGTCGAGCCGACAATCACTGCGCTGACGTCTTCGAGGCGCTTCTTCACGCCCTCGTCCTTGAGCGCGTCGTTGGCCGCCTTGTTGAGCCTGGCGACGATGTCCGCCGGCATCTTGGCCGGTCCGAACAGCGCATTCCAGGTATAGGTCTCGTAGCCGGCAAGGCCGCCCTCGGCGATCGTCGGCAGCTCCGGGAAGGACGAGACGCGCTCCTTCGTGGTGACGCCAATGGCGCGCAGCTGGCCGCCGCGAATGAACTGCGCGGACGAGGGCAGGTTGTCGAACATGATCGGCACCGCGCCGGCGACGACGTCGTTCAAGGCCGGACCGGCGCCGCGATAGGGCACATGGTTCATGCTGACGCCGCCGATCGACTTGAACAGCTCGCCCGAGAGATGCAGCGGCGTGCCGACGCCCGACGAGGCGTATGAGTATTTGCCGGGATCGGCCTTCAGCACCGCGATGACCTCCTGAACCGTCTTGGCCGGGAAGCTCGGATGCACCACCATGACGTTGGGCACGAGCGCCAGCAGCGAGATCGGCGTGAAGTCCTTGACCGGATCGAAGGTCACGGTCTTGAGGATCGCCGGATTCAGCGCATGGGTCGAGATCGTGCCCATCAGGATGGTGTAGCCGTCGGGCGTGGCCCGGGCCACCGCGGTCGAGCCGACATTGCCGCCGGCGCCGGCGCGGTTCTCGATCACGATCGACTGGCCGAGCAGCTCGGTCATCTTCTGGCCGACGAGGCGGGCCACGATGTCGGTCGAGCCGCCAGCGGCGAACGGAACGATCAGGTTGATCGGTCGGGTCGGGAAGGGGACCTGGGCCGACGCTTGTCCCCCCGCCAGGGTCAGGGCCGATGCGCCCGTCAGAAAGCCGCGTCGGTTGAGATCATGGGACTGGGACATGCGTTCATCCTCCAAACTGTTTTCAGGACTGTAGCGGGATCGAACCAAGCGTCACCATCCCACTTCGTATCGATCGCTCCAAACGATCGGGGCGCGACGGCAAGCCGTCGCGCCCCGACATCCGGAAAATCTGCGGCTGTCGCTCAGCGGCGGCCGATCGGATTGTACTCGCGCAGCGGTGCGCCGGTGTAGAGCTGGCGCGGGCGGCCGATGCGCTGGGACGGATCCTCGATCATCTCCTTCCACTGCGCGATCCAGCCGACGGTGCGCGCCAGCGCGAACAGCGCAGTGAACATCGAGGTCGGGAAGCCCATCGCCTTCAGGGTGATGCCCGAATAGAAGTCGATGTTCGGATAGAGCTTCTTCTCGATGAAGTAGCTGTCCGAGAGCGCGATGCGCTCGAGCTCGATCGCCACGTCGAGCAGCGGGTCGTCCTTGATCCCGAGTTCGTTCAGCACCTCATGCGTGGTCTTCTGCATGATCTTGGCGCGCGGATCGTAGTTCTTGTAGACGCGGTGGCCGAAGCCCATCAGGCGGAAGGGATCGTTCTTGTCCTTCGCCTTGGCAATGTATTTCGGAATGTTCTCGACGGAGCCTATCTCCTCGAGCATCTTCAGTGCCGCCTCGTTGGCGCCGCCATGGGCCGGGCCCCAGAGGCAGGCCGCACCGGCCGCGATGCAGGCGAAGGGGTTGGCGCCCGACGAGCCCGCGAGCCTGACCGTCGAGGTCGAGGCATTCTGCTCATGGTCGGCGTGCAGGATGAAGATCCGGTCGAGCGCGCGCGACAGCACCGGGTTGACCTTGTACTCCTCGGCGGGCACCGCGAAGCACATGCGCAGGAAGTTCGAGGTGTAGTCGAGCGAGTTCAGCGGATACACGAAGGGCTGGCCGACCGTGTACTTGTAGGCCATCGCCGCCAGCGTCGGCATCTTCGCGATCATGCGCATCGAGGCGACCATGCGCTGATGCGGATCCGAGATGTCGGTCGAGTCGTGGTAGAAGGCCGACATCGCGCCGATCGAGCCGACCATGACCGCCATCGGATGCGCGTCGCGGCGGAAGCCCTGGAAGAAGCGGGCCATCTGCTCGTGCACCATGGTGTGGCGCGTCACGCGATAGTCGAAATCGGCCTTCTGCGAGGCCGTCGGCAGTTCGCCTTCCAGCAGCAGGTAGCAGGTCTCGAGGAAGTCGCCATGCTCGGCGAGCTGTTCGATCGGGTAGCCGCGATAGAGCAGGACGCCCTCGTCGCCGTCGATATAGGTGATCTGCGACTCGCAGCTCGCCGTCGAGGTGAAGCCCGGATCATAGGTGAACATGCCCGTCTGGGCGTAGAGCTTGCCGATGTCGATGACGGACGGGCCGATCGAGCCCGTCTTGATCGCCATGTCGACGGTCTTGCCGTCGACCTGAAGCTGGCTGGTGGTTCCGCTCATCGATACCGATCCTTTCAGGCTCGCTGCTGTCAGTCGCCGTCCCGCTCGATTTCGTCCCGGGTTGTCCATGGAGACCAGTCCGTCGTCAGACATGCCCGACATGACAGGGGCGTGTCGGGGCTGAGGCGGGCAGGTCGAAGGAGCGGTTCATCCGACTGATTTTCAAGCAATATTTGTGCCCGATACGGCAGGTGCCGGAGCAGGCCACACGTCGCGTCACTAGACCATTTGCAGAGGCTGTTCAACCGAGCTGAAAGACGGTCTGCAAAGACCGCCGCTCATGTCTGGTCGGAGAGCCGTGCCAGCGTCTCTTCGCGTCCGAGCACGGCCATCACGTCGAACAGCCCGGGCGACATGGCCCGGCCAGTCAGAGCCGCACGCAGTGGCTGTGCCGCCTGGCCGAGCTTGAGGCCTTGCTCTTCCGCATAGCCGCGCACGGCCGCCTCCAGGGCCGCGACCGACCAGTCGTTCACGGCGGAAAGCTTCGCCGCCAAGCCGGGCAGGCGCTGCCTGGCCGCATCGTCGAGCAGGGCCGTGGCCTTGGCGTCGAGCTGGAGCGGGCGCGTCGCATAGAGATAATAGGCGCTGTCGAGCAGTTCGATCAGCGTTTTGGCGCGGTCCTTCAGGCCCGGCATGGCCGCGAGGAAGCGCGCCTCAAGCTCCGGCGACAGGGTCGCAGGCACGCCGCGCGCCGGCCCGATCTCGGGCAGGATCACCTTCAGCGCGTCGAGCAGGTCGCGATCGTCGGACTGGCGCATGTAGAGGCCGTTCAGGCTCTCCAGCTTGGCGAAGTCGAAGCGGGCTGCCGAGCGCCCGATCGCGTTCAGGTTGAACAGTTTGATCATCTCCTGCGTCGAGAAGACCTCCTGGTCGCCATGGCTCCAGCCGAGGCGCAGCAGGTAGTTGCGCAGGGCTGCCGGCAGATAGCCCATGGCGCGATAGGCATCGACGCCGAGTGCGCCATGGCGCTTCGACAGTTTGGCGCCGTCGGCGCCGTGGATCAGCGGGATGTGCGACATACTCGGCACGGTCCAGCCCATCGCCTGGTAGATCTGGGTCTGGCGCGCGGCATTGGTCAGGTGGTCGTCGCCGCGGATGACATGGGTCACGCCCATGTCATGGTCGTCGACCACCACGGCCAGCATATAGGTCGGGTTGCCGTCCGAGCGCAGCAGCACGAGATCGTCGAGGTTCTCGTTTTGCCAGACGACACGGCCCTGGACCTCGTCCTCGACCACGGTCTCGCCGGTCTGGGGCGCACGCAGGCGGATGACCGGCTTGACGCCCTCAGGCGCAGTCGCGGGATCGCGGTCGCGCCAGCGCCCGTCATAGCGCATCGGCTTGCCGGCGGCCTTGGCCTGCTCGCGCATCTCGTCCAGTTCGGCCGGCGTCGCATAGCAGCGATAGGCGTTGCCGCTGGCGAGCATCTGCTCGGCGACCTCGCGATGCCGCGCCGCGCGCTGGAACTGGTAGACGGTGTCGCCATCCCAATCGAGACCGAGCCATTTCAGCCCGTCGAGGATCGCGGTGATCGCCGCATCGGTCGAACGTTCGCGGTCGGTGTCCTCGATGCGCAGCAGCATCTTGCCGCCATGCCGGCGGGCATAGAGCCAGTTGAACAGCGCCGTGCGCCCGCCGCCGATATGCAGGAAGCCGGTGGGCGAGGGCGCAAAGCGGGTGACGACGGCATCGCTCATGAAGACAAGCTCCGGCTGGGCAAAGAGGGATGGCCCAGCGATCGAAAAAACACGGCCAAACGGGGAGAAGACGAACGCAGGTGATCCCGACGCAGGATCGTGCCGGGCGTATGATGACAACCGGCGCCGCCCCTGTAACATGCTCCGGCCGCCTGCGTTAAGCGCAACATCGCAGCTGGCAAAATCGCAAGCGGCAGGATCGTATTGGCATAAGGCGGGGAGCGGCCGATGCAGCCGGCGCCGGGGCAGGGGCGTTCAGCGGGACCGCGCGGTGCGCGGGTCGGCGTGCTGTCGCTGCGCCCGCCCGCCTTCGTGCTCGGCGGACCCGGCCTTCATCTGACGCTGTCCGCATGGCGGGATGGTCTTGTCGCCGCGTTGTCGCAGGAGGCCGAGCGCCGCCGGCTCTTCCTCTGGCTGCCGGTGATGATGGGAGCAGGCATCCTGCTCTACTTCGCCGCCGACCGCGAGCCGGCGCTCTGGGCACCGCTGACCGGCTTCTCCGGGGCCTGTGCCGGAGCGCTTGTGCTCAGGCAGCGCCGTCTCGCACCGTTCATCTGCCTTGGCTGCGCTGCCGCCTTCGCGGGCTTTGCAGCGGCGGCCTGGCGAACTGCGACGGTCGCCGCGCCGATGCTGGATCGTCCGCGCATCGGCCAGGTCACGGGTTTCGTGGAATCGGTCGAGGCGCGCGATGCCGGCGCCCGCCTCGTCATCCTGGTGACCGGGCTTGCCGGCGTGGAGCCCGAGCGCTGGCCCAGGCGTGTCCGCGTCAATGTCCGCGCCGGCACGGTCTCGCCGGGCGATCATATCGCGGCCGTGGCGCGCCTGCTGCCGCCGCCGGGTCCGGCACGGCCGGGCGGCTATGATTTCGGCCGCGATGCCTTCTTTCGCGGGCTTGGCGCCGTTGGCAGCATTCCTGGCAAGATCAGTCTGACGCCGCCACCGCGTCCGCCGCCGAGCGAGTTGATGCTGGCGGCGGGAATCGACCGTGCGCGCAACGCCCTGACCCGTCGCATCGCCGAGATCGGCGGCGGCCAGGCCGGCGCCATGGCGGCCGCTCTCGTCACCGGCAAGCGCGGCCTGATCACCGAGACCACCAATACCGATCTGCGCGCGGCCGGCATCTACCACATCGTTTCGATCTCGGGCCTGCATATGGTGCTGGCCGCTGGCACGATCTTCTGGCTGGTGCGGGCGCTGCTCGCTTTGTCGCAGACGCTGGCGCTGCGATGGCCGGTCAAGAAGTTCGCCGCCGTCGCGGCCATGATCGGCGCGATCGGCTACTGCGTCTTTTCGGGCGCCGAGGTCGCGACGGTGCGCTCGCTGATCATGACGCTCGTCATGCTCGGCGCGATCCTGGTCGACCGTCCGGCGCTGAGCATGCGCAATCTCGCGCTGGCGGCGATGATCGTGCTGCTGCGCGAACCCGAGGCCCTGCTGGGGCCGAGCTTCCAGATGTCCTTCGGCGCGGTCGCGGCGCTCATCGCCTTCGCCGAGCGCTGGGAGAACCGCGGCCGCCCTCAGCCGCCCTCTGTCCTGCCCTGGCCAATCCGGCCGCTCTGGATCGCGGCGACCGGCATCGTGATCACGACGCTGCTGGCGACGGCCGCGACCGCGCCCTTCGGCGCCTATCACTTCCAGACCTTCAATCCCTTCGGCCTGCTCGGCAACGCGCTGGCGCTGCCTTTCGTGTCTCTCTGCGTCATGCCGGCGGCGGTCTTCGGCGTGCTGGCCTATCCCTTCGGGCTCGATGCACCGGCCTGGTGGCTGATGGGCTTTGCCTCGGACGTCGTGCTGAAGCTGGCGCATTGGGTCGCGACCATCGACCATTCGACGCTCGTCATCGCTGCCTTCGGTCCGGCGGCGCTCGCCTGCTTCGCCGCATCGCTGCTCTGGATCACGCTCTGGACGACGAAGCTGCGCCTGCTCGCCATCCTGCCGCTGATTGGAGGCGTCGCCGTCGCCGCGAAGCCCGAGCGGCCCGACATCCTGATCGAGCGCGACGGCTCCGGCATCGCCGTGCGCGGCAAGGACGACCGGTTGATCCTGGCCGGCAAGCCGAGCCGCTTCGTCCTGCAGCAATGGCTCACCGCCGATGGCGACGGCCGCAACCCCGATGACTTCGCCTTGCGCCAGGGCGCGGCCTGCGATGCGCTCGGCTGCGTGATCGCGACGAAGGATGGTCGCAGCATCGCCTATGCCCGCGACCGGCTCGCTATCATCGAGGATTGCCGGCGCGCCGACCTCGTCGTCACACCAATCCCCTGGACCGCGCCCTGCGCCGCGAAACTCGTCGACCGCACGGCCTTGAACCGTGATGGCGCGACCGCGCTGGTGCGCCGGCTCGGCGGCTGGCGCAGCCACGCTTCCGAGCAGGGCGGCGACCGCCCCTGGAGCCGCAAGGCCGAGACCCCGCCGTCAGCGCAGGCACGGCAGACCGCACCGGCAGCGCAAGCCGCAGCGCCGCCCGTGGACGACGCCGAGCCCGAGCGGCTTCCGTAAGGCCGCGGCTTCAGTAGCGCCGCATCAGATTGACCAGCCGGCCCTGGATCTTGACCCGGTCCGGGCCGAGCACGCGCGTTTCATAGGCCGGATTGGCGGCTTCGAGCGCGATCGAGGAGCCGCGCTTGCGCAGCCGCTTCAGCGTTGCTTCCTCGTCGTCGATCAGGGCGACGATGATGTCGCCGGTATTGGCGCTGTCCTGGCGCCGGATCACCACCGTGTCGCCGTCGAGGATGCCGGCATCGACCATGGAATCGCCGCGAACCTCGAGCGCGTAATGCTCGCCCGTGCCGAGCATGTCGGCCGGCAGGGCGACGCTATGGCTGCGGCTCTGGATCGCGGAGATCGGCGTGCCGGCCGCGATGCGACCCATCACCGGGATCGAGATGGTTCCCCGCGCATCCTCGGGCACGGTCTCGACCGGCCTGACCTTGCCGAGCCCGCCATCCCGGCCGAGCCCGCCATCCTTGCCGAGTCCGCCCTGGACGATCGACGGATTGAAACGGCCGCGTGCGGCTGGCTGGCCGCCGGCACCGACGCCCTCGGGCAGCTTGATGATCTCGAGCGCCCGGGCCCGGTTCGGCAGGCGGCGGATGAAGCCGCGCTCCTCCAGCGCCATGATCAGGCGGTGGATGCCGGATTTGGACTTCAGATCGAGCGCGTCCTTCATCTCGTCGAAGGAGGGCGGCACGCCGCTTTCGCGCAGGCGTTCCTGGATGAAGCGAAGCAGTTCGAACTGTTTGCGTGTCAGCATGGTCCCCGCCGGCGCGATGATGATTGAATCTGGGTTCGGATTCGAAACAAATCACGAACACCATACTCGTTCGTGTTGTGTTCTGCAAGCAAAACGCGCGCGGGACCAGCGTTCAGCGCAGCCTGATGATGCGGCAGGGATCGCCTTTTCTGGCGGGCGCTGCAAAGGCGGGGCGGATTGCCAGCGCCTGCGCGCGTGCCAGCAGGCCGAGCATCGAGGAATCCTGCCGGTCGAACGGCGTCGCTTCCCAGCCGGCTTCTGTCAAAGCGAGGTCGGAGCGCAGGTAATCCTCGCGCTCGTCATTGGCCGGCATGTCGCGGCCGAGGATGCCGGGTTCGCTGCGATCGCGCTCGGGATCGGGCATGCCCAGCAGCGCCTCGATCAGCGGCACGACGAAGAGATGGCCACAGACGATCGAGGAGACCGGGTTGCCGGGCAGGCCGACCGCGACCATCTCGCCGAGCCGGCCGGTCATCATCGGCTTGCCCGGGCGCATCGCGATCTTCCAGAAGCCGAGAGCCATGCCGCCCCGCGTCAGCGCCTCCTGCACGAGGTCGTGCGCGCCGACCGAGGCGCCGCCCAGCGTGATCAGCACATCGGCGCCGGCCGAGCGGGCGCGCTCGATCCGAGCGGCGAGATCGGGATAATTGTCGCGCGCGATGCCGAGATCGAGCGCGGTCGCGCCGGCCTGCTCGACCAGCGCAGCCAGCGAGAAGCTGTTCGAGGCGACGATCTGGTCGGGTCCGACGATTTCTCCGGGCGAGACGAGTTCGTCGCCGGTGGCGAGGATCGCGACCAGCGGCTTAGCGCGCACCGGCAGGGCCGGATGTCCTGCCGCGGCAGCGAGGCCCAACGCGGCGCTGTCGAGCCTGCGCCCTGCCTTGAGCAGCACGTCGCCCGTGGTGAAGTCGAGCCCGGCTGCTCGGATGAACTTGCCCTTGGCCGCGCCCTCCCGAATGCGGATCGTATCGGTGCCGACGCCGTCGGCATTCTCCTGGATCAGGATGGTATCGGCACCTTCAGGGATCGGCGCGCCGGTGAAGATGCGCACGGCCTCGCCGGCCGCAAGTGAGCCCGCAAAGGAGCGACCGGCAGCGGATTCGCCGATGACGCGCAAGGTACTGCCCAGCGCCAGATCGTCCGCCCGCACGGCATAGCCATCCATCGCCGAATTGGCGAAGGGCGGTTGCGTCCGCAGCGCGACAACGTCCGCGGCCAGCACGCGCCAGGCGCATTGCACCAGCGGCAGGGTCTCGGCCGGGGTCGCTGCCGGCACGCTGTCGAGCAGCGCCTTCAGCGCGACCGGGACCGGGGTCAGGGCCATCAGATGGTCTCCGCCTCGGCGCCGCCGGCCTCGAAGGTGCCGGACTTGCCGCCCGATTTGTGCAGGAGCCGGATGCCCTCGATCCGCATGGCCCGGTCGGCCGCCTTGACCATGTCGTAGACCGTCAGGCAGGCGACGCTGACGGCGGTCAGCGCCTCCATCTCGACGCCGGTCTGGCCCTTCATCCTGACCTCGGCGCGCACGCGCACGCCCGGCAGCGCCTCGTCCAGCTCCAGATCGACCGTAACCTTACTGATCAGCAGCGGGTGGCAGAGCGGGATCAGCTCATGCGTCTTCTTGGCGGCCATGATGCCGGCGAGCCGGGCGGTACCCAGCACGTCGCCCTTCTTGGCATCGCCGTCGCGCACGATCGCCAGAGTCTGCGGCTGCATCACGACGCAGCCTTCCGCGATGGCGGTCCGCGAGGTCTCCGCCTTTTCGCCGACATCGACCATATGGGCCTGTCCGCGCGCATCGAGATGGCTGAGCTGGCTCACGCTGCGCTGTCCTGCATCCCGGTGAGGAGTTCGCGCGTCGCAGCCGCGACATCGGCCTGCCGCATCAGGCTTTCGCCGACGAGAAAGGTGCCGACGCCGATCCGGTTCAGCCTGAGGATGTCTGCATGGCTAAAGATGCCGCTCTCGCTGACGACGATGCGGTCCACCGGCACGCGCGGCGCCAGCCTTTCGGTGACCGCAAGATCGACCTTGAAATCGCGCAGATCGCGGTTGTTGATGCCGAGCAACGGGCTCTTCAGGGCAAGCGCGCGGTCGAGCTCGGCTTCGTCATGGACCTCGACCAGAACGTCCATGCCGAGCTCGAAGGCCGTAGCCTCGAGATCGCGCGCGGTGGCGTCGTCGACGCCGGCCATGATGATCAGGATGCAGTCGGCGCCCCAGGCCCGCGCCTCGAAGACCTGGTAGGGATCGTAGAGGAAATCCTTGCGCAGCGCCGGCAGGCCCGAGGCCGAGCGCGCCTGCATCAGGAACTCCGGCTGGCCCTGGAAGGAGGGGCCGTCGGTCAGCACGGAAATGCAGGCTGCCCCGCCCGCCGCATAGGCTCGCCCCAACGCCGGCGGGTCGAAATCGGCGCGGATTAGGCCCTTGGACGGGCTGGCCTTCTTGATCTCCGCGATCAGTGCCGGGCGCCCCTCCGCGAGCTTCGCCGAGAGCGCTTTGGCGAAACCGCGTGGCTTGGGGGCGGAGCGCGCCCGGCTTTCGATCTGGCCGATGGGCACGGCCTGCTTGGCGGCTGCGATTTCCCGGCGCTTATAGGCCTCGATCTTCGCGAGGATGTCGGTCATGGCCGCCTCACGCGTTCGAGGAGGCGACGAGCGAAGCCAGCGTCGCCTTGGCCTTGCCGGAATCGAGCGCGGCCTGCGCCTGCGCCAGCCCGTCGCTGAGATCGGCGGCCTTGCCCGCGACCACGAGCGCTGCCGCGGCGTTGAAGGCCGCGATATCGCGGAATGCCGTCTTCTCGCCGTCGAGAACCGCCCGCAGCGCAGCCGCGTTCTGGGCCGGCTCGCCGCCGCGCAGATCTTCGGGCCTGGCGCGCGGCAGACCGACATCGTCGGGGCTGATCGTGAAGCTCTCGACCTTGCCGTCCTGGAGGGAGACGACGCGGGTCGGCCCGGTGGTGGTGATCTCGTCGAGCCCATCGGAGCCGTGCACGGCCCAGATCCGCGTCGAGCCGAGGGTCGCCAGCACCTTGACCATCGGCTCCAGCCAGGTCTCGGAGAAGGCGCCGATGAGCTGCTTCCTGACGCCGGCCGGGTTGGAGAGCGGCCCGAGCAGGTTGAAGATCGTGCGCGTACCGAGCTCGACGCGCACCGGCGCGACATGGCGCATCGAGGCATGATGCGTCGGCGCGAACATGAAGCCGACGCCGGCCTGTGCGATGCAGCGTTCGGTCGCCTCCGGATCGAGCCCGACCTTGACGCCCAGCGCCATCAGGACGTCGGCTGTGCCGGTCTTGGAGGAGGCCGCCCGGTTTCCGTGCTTGGCGATCGGCACGCCGCAGGCGGCGGTGATGATCGAGGCCAGCGTCGAGACGTTGTAGGAGCCTGACGAATCGCCGCCGGTGCCGACGATGTCCATCGCGTCGGCCGGCGCCTTAACCGTCAGCATCTTGCCGCGCATCGCGCCGACCGCGCCGGTGATCTCCTCGACGGTTTCGCCGCGCACGCGCAGCGCCATCAGGAAAGCGGCCGCCTGGGCATTTGTCACACCGCCCGAGAGGATCGTGTCGAAGGCATCGCGCGCCTCGTCGCGCGACAGCGAGGCGCCGGTCGCGACCTTGGCGATGAAGGGCTTGAAATCGTCCATGGGAACTCTGTGAAGCAGTCGGCTAGGATCGGGTCAGGCAGTGCCGGCAAGCGCGGCAGTCGCGTGTTCGCGCTGCCATCGCTCGGCGAGATCGAGGAAATTCCGCAGGATCGTGGCGCCGTGCTCGGAGGCGATGCTTTCAGGATGGAACTGCACGCCATGCACCGGCAGGCTGCGATGCGACAGCGCCATGATCAGCCCGTCGCCGCTCGTGGCCTCGATTTCGAGATTGGTCGGACAGGTCTCGCGCGCCACCACCAGCGAATGATAGCGCGTCGCCTGCAGCGGCCCGTTGATGCCGCGAAACAGGCCGCGCGCCTTGTGCTCGATCACTGAGACCTTGCCGTGCATCGGCAGCGGCGCGCGCACGACGTCGCCGCCGAAAGCCTGGCCGATCGCCTGAAGCCCAAGGCAGACGCCGAAGATCGGCTTGGCGCTGGCGCCCTCGCGCACGAGATCGAGGCAGATGCCGGCTTCGTTGGGGGTGCAGGGGCCCGGCGACAGCACGATCGCGTCATGCTCGTCACTGAGCGCTTCGGCAACGCTCAGCGCGTCGTTCCGGCGCACATCGACCTGCGCGCCCAGTCCGCCGATCAGGTGGACCAGGTTCCAGGTGAAGCTGTCGTAATTGTCGATCAGCAGGATGCGCATCGGCCCGCCCATGGATTTTGGGTTCCGGTCATGCACGGTCGAGGGCGGGGAGGTCAAGTTCGGGGCCCGCGAACGCGGCTCTCGACCGTCATTCTCGGGCGGAGCGCAGCGCAGACCCGAGAATCTCCTCGACGAGATGCTCGGGTCGAGCCCGAGCCTGATCAGCCCCGCGCCCCGCGCGGCATGCCCGCCGTGCGGATCGTGCCCTGGCCCGGCGCGGTCTCGATGCCGAGGGTCGGCAAGGCGAGCGTGCGCTGGCCGCGAAAATCGACATGGCAGACCAGCAGCCCGCGCTCCTCGATATAGGCGATCAACCGCCGCGCCCGGCTGGGCGAATGGCTGCCATAGACGCTCGCCAGCTCCGCATCGCTGGGGCAGGGGGCGCCTTCCAGCGCGGCGCGCGCGATGAACAGGAACAGCCCGTGCAGATCGTCGGGCAAGGCCAACGAGGCCGCGACGGCAGCCCGCCAGCCATGCGACTCGACGATCTCGTCGCTGGCACCGGCCTTGGCCACGGCCAGCCGCCGGCGGAACTCGTCGAGGCTGAGATGGCTGCGGCCGAGCCGGCGCATCCGGCAGCGCACGGTGAAATCCTGGTAGAGCACGGCGACCTGGCGCGAGCGCGCCTCGGGATCGGCCATCAGCTCGCGCAGGATCTCGGCCATGATTGCCTCGCGCTCGGCCGGCTCCATCGGAACCTCCGGCTCGGGTTCGGGCACGGCCGGGCGATAGCTCTCGATCTGGCGCATCGTTTCATGCACTGCCGGGCGCGGCCGAGGAGCCGGACGCGGCGGCCGGGCCAGGGGGATCACCTCGTCGGCGCCGGCCGTGAAGATCAGCTTGCCGGCTTCTTCCGGAGCCTGTTCTGGCAGCGGCATCAGTCCCGGCGCGCCGCCGCGATCGACGGAGGTCGCAGGGCCGATCCGCAAAGGCAGCGGCCGCTTCGATAAAGCCGGTCCCAGCGCGACGAACTGGCCGCGCTCGAGGTCGCGGAACATCTCGGCCTGCTTGCGGTCCATGCCGAGGAGATCGGCGGCACGGGCCATGTCGATGTCGAGGAAGGTGCGCCCCATCAGGAAGTTCGAGGCCTCGGCGGCGACATTCTTGGCGAGCTTAGCCAGGCGCTGCGTCGCGATCACGCCCGCCAGCCCGCGCTTGCGGCCCCGGCACATCAGATTGGTCATCGCGCCAAGCGAAAGCCGCCGCGCTTCGTCCGAAACCTCGCCCGCCATCACCGGCGCGAAGAGCTGCGCCTCGTCGACGACGATCAGCATCGGGAACCACAGCGAACGATCGACGTCGAACAACCCTCCGAGAAAGGCCGCGACCGCGCGCAACTGCTCGTCGGCTTCGAGGTTTTCGAGGTTGAGCACGACCGAGACGCGGTGCTGGCGCACCCGCAGCGCGACGCGCTGCAGCTCGGCCTCGCCGCATTGCGCGTCAACGACGACATGGCCGAACTGGTCGGCGAGCGAGACGAAGTCGCCTTCCGGGTCGATCACGGCCTGCTGCACCAGCGGCGCGCTCTGTTCGAGCAGGCGCCGCAGCAGATGCGATTTGCCGGAGCCGGAGTTACCCTGGACCAGAAGCCGCGTCGCCAGCAATTCCGCGAGATCGAGCAAGGCGGGTTGACCGCCCTGGCCCAAGCCCATGTCGATGGCTGTCGTCATGCCGTGATCGCATTGCTCCAGAAATTCGGGTGGCCTCTCTAGCACGCGCGCGAGCCCGATGCCGTTCTCCCGTCACCCCTTCCACAGCAAGATGCGAGCACGGGGGCGCGTGCGGCTATGGCGAGGAAGTATTTCGGACCGGAAGTTCTTCGGGGATCGAACTCTTCGGGAATCACGGTGGTCAAGGACTTGAAGTCGAGGCTTGTGCCGGGTACGCCACAGAAACATTTGGTGACATTCCGCCAAATCCAGATACATGCCGGGGGGCGGATCATGGGCTCGAGTCTGAAGACGCTGCAGCGCTTGATGACGTTGACGCGCGCGGGAGATTTGCCGCCGGGCGGGGCGATCTGCGACATCGGCGCGACCCAGCTTTTCGGCGGCGATCTGGCTTCCGACGGCGCGCGTCAATTCCTCGAATTCTATGCGTCGCTGACGCCCGCGGCCAAGAAGCCCTCCGAGCTTGCCGAGGGCGTGCTCGCCAAGCTCGGACATGGCGGCTTTCTCGGCGATCTGTTGGCCCTGGCAGGCTTCGAATACACCGCGCTCGATATCTTCCACGCCCGCAACACCATCCTGTTCGATCTCAACGTCCATGCGCCGGGGCCCAGGCTCTATGGCAAGTTCGACCTGGTGATGAATCTCGGCACGACCGAGCATGTTTTCAGCCAGCTTCGAGCCTTCCAGACCATTCATGAGCTGACGAAGCCGGGCGGCGTCGTCTATCACGACCTCCCGTTCGCCGGTTATTTCGATCATGCCCTGTTCCGCTACGATCCGCTGTTTTTCCGCGAGATCGTCAAGGCGAACAGCTATGAGGTCCTGCTGCAGGAAATCACCAAGGGCGCCGAGAAGCCGGTTCCCCTCGATGTCCGCACCATGGGCTATCCGGACGCGACCGTGATCGATATCGGCATCGAGGCGATCCTGCGGCGCACCAGCGCCGAGGTCTTCAAGGTGCCGATGGAGATCAGCACCTCGCTCTCGGTCGATCCCGGCTTGAGCGATGTCCAGGCCGACGATGCCGTGATGATGGCGCCGGGCTTTCTCGTCGCCTATGGCGCGGGCGCCGAAGGGCTGCCGTTCCGCGACCTCAGCGCGCTCTGGCTGCGGCGGGCAACCGCCGGCGTGCGCCGCCGCGTTGGGCTTTAAACCCACTCGACGTCCCCGTCAGCGCGGGCAGCGGCGCGTGCGTTCCTCGCGCTGGATCTCGGCGATGCTGCGGCGCTGGCTATTCGACAGCGGCAATTCCTCGGCGTTGTCGTACTGGCAGCCGGCATTGCCGAAAGCCTCGATGCCGCGACGCGTGCGGAAGCAGTAGCCCTGCGCCTTGTAGATCTCGTTGCGCGCATACCAGAGATCGTCACATGTCTCGGCGCGGGCAGGAGCGGGCAGCACTGCAAGGCCGAGCAGAAGCCCGAGCGCTGCCATGCTCGTCGTCAACGTTCGCCGCATGGCCGATTCTCCGTCTCCGCGCACAGATGCGCGGCAATCTGCGCGAAGCGGCGGAACGCGGCAACCCGCCCGCTTTCCCGATTGCTCCAGAGCGCGTCGCGCGGACGTCGTCTGGGGCCGCTAGGCTGGCGCGGGAGGAGCGGATCATGCGCGCATATGGCTATTGCGAACGGCTCGGCGCCGAACTCTGGGCCGAGCCCTGGAATGCGCTGACCAACGGCGCCTTTCTTCTGGCCGCATGCGCCGCCCTGCTGTTGTGGCGCCGCGCCGGCGGTCAAGACCGGCCGGCGCTGGTCATGCTGCTGCTCGTCTTCGCCATCGGCATCGGCTCCTTCCTGTTCCACACCATGCCGCAGCCCTGGACGCTGGCTGCCGATGTCGTGCCGATCCAGCTCTTCGCCTTCTCCTATTTCGGTCTGGCACTGGCGCGTTTCGTCGGCCTGCGACCCGTGGCGACGGGGCTCGGCACGCTGGCCTTCGTCGCTTTTGCCTTGTCGCTGTCATGGGGGCTCGCGCCCTTGCTCGCACCGGAGCTACGCGGTTCGGCAGGGTATGGTGCCTTCCTGCTCGGGCTCGTCGGCATGGCCGCAGCGCTGCGGCGGCGGCCATGCCAGGCTGGGACGGCGCAGCTTATCGGCCTGGCCGGGCTCGTCTTCGCCCTGTCCCTGACATTCCGGACGCTCGACGGCCCGCTCTGTGCAAGCGTCCCGCTGGGAACGCACTGGCTCTGGCATCTGCTGAACGCGACCGTTCTGTATCTGCTGCTCAGGGCCGCGATCATGCATGGACCGGGCAGGGCGGCCGATCGCTAGACGGTAGCGGCCACGATCGGGCGGGACTACGATGACCACCGAAACAACCGCGCACTGCCACAACGGACCAGATCTCATGACCCGCCGCGCCCGCATCCTCGTGATCAATCCCAATTCCAACGAGGCGGTGACGGAAGGGCTGCGTCAGGCGGTGCTGCCGCTCTCCTATGCGGAGGGGCCCGAGATCATCTGCGAGACGCTGACCGAAGGCCCGTTCGGCGTCGAGACGCAGGAGCATGCCGAGAGCGTCACGATCCCCCTGCGCCGCAAGGTCGAGGCAGCCAACGACGTCGATGCCTTCGTCATCGCCTGCTATTCCGATCCCGGCCTCCACGTCGCGCGCGAGGGCACCTCGAGCCCGGTCTTCGGCATCGCCGAGAGCGGCGTGCTGACGGCGCTGGCCCGGGCCGACCGCTTCGGCGTCATCGCGATCAAGACCCGCTCGATCCCGCGCCATATCCGCTATCTCCGCCAGATGGGGCTGATGGACCGGCTTGCCGGCGAGCGGCCGCTGGAAATGTCGGTCGCCGAGACCGCCTCGGGCGACCGCACGCTGGAGCGCATGATCGCGATCGGGCGCGAGCTCAAGGAGATCGACGGCGCCGGCGCCATCGTCATGGGCTGCGCTGGCATGGCCCGTCATCGCCGGCCGCTGGAGCAGGAGCTCGGCATCCCCGTCATCGACCCGACGCAGGCCGCGGTCGCGATGGCGATCGGCACCATCGCCGTCAGGTAAAGCATACCACGACGTCATCCCGGGCTTGCCCCGGGATCCATCGTAAAGCTCCGGAGCCCTACGATGGATCCCGGATCGGCGCCGCTGACGCGGCTTGTCCGGAATGACGCAGTGGTTCCGTGCGAGCTATGCATGCTCTAAGAAGCCGCCATGCTGAAAGACTTCTTCGCCTATTATCGCCCGCACCGGACGCTGTTCCTGGTCGATTTCGGCTGCGCCGTCGTCTCGGGGCTGCTCGAACTCGGCTTCCCGATGGCGGTGAAGGCCTTCGTCGACCTCTTGCTGCCGCGCGGCGACTGGCCGCTGATCCTGATGGCGGGCACGGCGCTGCTGGTGGTCTACGCGGTCAACTCCGGCCTGATGGCGGTGGTGACTTATTGGGGTCACCGGCTCGGCATCAACATCGAGACGGAGATGCGCAGGCGCGCCTTCGATCATCTCCAGAAGCTCTCCTTCCGCTTCTATGACGAGCAGAAGACCGGCCATCTCGTCGCCCGCGTCACCAAGGATCTGGAAGAGATCGGCGAGGTCGCCCATCACGGCCCCGAAGACCTGTTCATCGCGATCATGACCTTCATCGGCGCCTTCCTGCTGATGCTGAGCGTGCATCCTCAGCTTGCTCTGATGACCGCGCTGATCGTGCCGCTCGCCGGCTTCATCGTGGCGCGTTACGGCGCTCGCATGGCGAACAACTGGCGCACCCAATTCGGCCGGGTCGGCGCCTTCAACGCCCGGCTGGAGGAGAACATCGGCGGCATGCGTGTGGTCCAGGCCTTCGCCAACGAGGCCCATGAGCGCGCGCTCTTCGCCGGCGACAACCAGCGCTACCGCACGACCAAGCTCGAAGCCTACCGCATCATGGCCGCGAGCCAGGCGGTGAACTATCTCGGCATGCGGATGGTCCAGCTCGCGGTGATGCTGGCGGGGACCTGGTATGTCGTGCAGGGCAGCCTGAGCGTGGGTGGCTTCGTCGGCTTCCTCTTGCTGGTCGGCGTGTTCTACCGCCCGCTCGACAAGATCTCCAACGTCATCGAGACCTATCCCAAAGGCATCGTCGGCTTCCGCCGCTATCAAGAGCTGCTGGCGACGGAGCCCGACATTGCGGACGCGCCGGACGCCATCGAGGCACCTGCGCTGAAAGGCGACATCCGCTTCGAGAGGGTCGATTTCGGCTATGCCCCGGGCAGGCCGGTGCTGGCCGGCATCGACCTCGCCATGGCCGCCGGGGAGACGGTGGCCTTTGTCGGTCCCTCGGGCGCCGGCAAGACGACGCTGCTCTCGCTGCTGCCGCGCTTCTACGAGATCGATGCGGGCCGCATCAGCGTCGACGGCCACGACATCCGCAGGCTGACGCTGGCCTCGCTGCGCCGCCAGATCGGGATCGTCCAGCAGGATGTCTTCCTTTTCGCCGGCACGATCCGCGAGAACATCGCTTATGGCCGTCTCGACGCGAGCGAGGACGAGATCACGGAAGCCGCGAGGCGCGCCCGGCTGGAGACGATGATCGCCGACCTCCCGGCCGGTCTCGACACGCTGATCGGCGAGCGCGGCGTCAAGCTCTCCGGTGGCCAGAAGCAGCGCCTCGCCATCGCCCGCATCTTTCTGAAGAACCCGCCGATCCTGATCCTCGACGAGGCGACCTCGGCGCTCGACACCGAGACCGAGGCCGCGATCCAGCAATCCCTGACCGAACTGGCGCAAGGCCGCACAACGCTCGTCATCGCCCATCGCCTAGCCACCATCCGGCACGCCGACCGCATCGTCGTGGTGACCCAGGCCGGCATCGCCGAGCAGGGCCGGCATGATGATCTGGTGCGGGCCGGCGGGCCCTATCAGGCGCTCCACGAAGCGCAGGTCGCGCCGCTGCGGCTGGCGATGGGTGACGCGGCCGAGTGATCCGGCGGGTTCTCCGTGAGGTACGGTCTTGCTGCGAAGACCGCCGGGTCGTCCCGGGCGGAGCGTAGCGGAGACCCGGGATCCATTCCGGAACATCTCCGATCAGGGTTCCTGCATGGATCCCGGATCGGCACCGCTTCGCGGCTTGTCCGGGATGACCGCGTCATTCTCTGCAAAGACTACGCCCGAAACGAAACGGTCCGAGGCTGAGCGACCTCGCGCGCCGGCGCATGAAGTTGCGCCGCCGGCCGCGAGAAGCTCTGCCGCCCCCGCTTGAAGCCCAACACCGGTTCGGCGATGCCGGCCAGCGCCTCGGCCGGCGTCGGCGCATCCAGCAAGATCAGGTCGGCCGGGTTGCCGATCACGATGCCGTAATCGGTCAGGTTCATCAACCGCGCCGGCAGCGTCGTCACCAGATCGATGCAGGCCGAAAAGCCCTCCGAGCCGACCTGCGCGACATTGGCGTAGAAATTCGCCATCCGCAGCAGCGAGGCATCGCCAAAGGGCGTGAACGGGTTCAGCACATTGTTGGTCGCGACCGAGCAGACCACGCCATGCTTCAGCAGCCGATGCGCCGGGGTCAGCCCGCGCGGCACGTCATGCGTCGCCTCGCGCCCCATCAGATAGAGATCGGTCGCGGGCAGCACCGTCACAGCGACGCCGGCCTGCGCCAGCCGTTCGGCGGCACGCGCGAAGGCGTCGGGCGGCAGCGCCGACAGCTTGGTGACATGGCCGATCGCGACGCGCCCGCCGAAGCCATGAACCTTCGTCTGCCTGCAGACCTCGTCGAGATGCATCCAGCTCGCGTCGAGATCGAAATCCAGATGGAAGTCGAGATCGACGTCGAAACGTGTAGCCAGTGCGAACAGCCGCTCGATCTGCCCATGCGGATCGGTGTCAGTATAAGGACAGCCGCCGAGTGCGTTGGCGCCGTCGCGCAGCGCGCGAACCAGCAGCTCCTCGGTGCCGGGATCGTTGGTCAGCCCCTCCTGCGGAAAGACGCAGATCGACAAGTCGATGCCCCAGGCGTAATCGCGCTTCAGGGTCTTCAACGCCTCGTAGCTGCGCGAGCCAGCGCGCGGATCGACTTCGACGTGGCTGCGCATCCGTGTCGTGCCCTTGCCGATTGCCCGCTCCAGCACCTGCGCGCCGCGCTCATACACATCCGCCACGGTGAAATCGTGCTTCATGGCTGAGACGGCGGTGATGGCTTCTTTCAGCCCGCCATGCAGATGGCCGCAGCGCCCGAGCAGGCAGGCCTTGTCGAGATGGACATGGCTGTCGACGAAGCCGGGCAGCACGGCGCGGCCCCCGATGACGATCTCGGGCGCATCGGCCACGAGGGCCGGCGCGATCGCCGCGAAGCGGCCACGCCGGACGCCGATATCGACCGGACGCTCATGGCCCGGGAGATGGGCCTGGCGGAAGATCAGGTCGAAGGCGGTGTCGCTTGGCATCGGCGTGAGGCAGTCATGGGTTGGGCAAGGTGGGTTCGCCCAGGAATGGCGCGTGGTTGCGTGCACGCCAGAGGGCAATCGAGCGAAAAATGTGCATGCACTTTGCGTGCCGCCGGTGCGGTCGCGCGGTGCAGGCTCAGGCCTTCGAACCGAAACGGTCGGCGAGGATCGTTACTCGGCGGCTTTCTGCCGGCTCAATGCGGGCGTCTTCGGCTTTGTCGGCGACAACGCCCGCGGCGCATCGGCATAGGGCGCCAGGATATCCATGATGTCCCGCCCGCGCGGCTTGGATTGCGCCACCAGCGCCCGGCTCGCGACGGAATCGAGGTGATGATGCATCAGCGACATCACCGTCTCCGCATCGCCGCTCGCCAGCGCGTCAATCAGCAAACGATGCTCGTTGATGGCGCATTCCGACGAGTGCGGCCTGCTGAACAGCGACAGCGTCAGGCAGCAGCGATAGGCGATCTCGCTGACATAGCGGATCAGGATCGGGCTCTGCGTCATGCTCGCGAGCAGGATGTGGAACTCGGTCGCAAGCCGGATCGAGATCGCATCGAGGCCGTTGCGGGCCTCATCCTCGGCATCGACATGGGCATGGAGCTGCGCGATCTGCGCCTTTGTCAGGCGTCCGGCGAGCTGCCGCACCACCAGCCGCTCCAGCTCGATGCGGATGTCGAAGGCGTCGCGCGCTTCCTGCCAGCTCGGCGTGGCGACGACGGCGATGCGGTTGCGGCGAAGCTCGACCAGCCCCTCGGCGGCGAGTTGCCCGAGCGCGTGGCGCGCGATCGTGCGGCTGACGCCGAAACGCTCGCCCAGCGCATCCTCGGGCAGCTTGGCGCCCGGCTCCAGCGCCTGCTCGATGATCGCGCGGCGCAGCGCCCGGCAGATCGTTCCGACCCGGTCCGTCGCAACGCGGCCCCGGTTCTCCTCACGCGCCATTGTTGAAATCCGAACTGCTGACGCCTCGTCTTAGCGCTTTCACAGGTGCCGCGGCAATCCGGCGGTCGCTGGAGGCGCAATCGGACGACATCGGGGGCGGGGCAGCGTCTATGCCGGATCGAATGCAATCTGGCATCAGCTTTGCATGCACTTTTATGATGATGAGCATGCACCAGCAACACGCTTTCTCCGATGCTGCGCCGGGTGCCACCCCGCCCGCGAGGGGCGAGCCGTTTGCGCCGGCGGTGGAGCTGTCGCAGGCCTGCGTCACCTTCGGACGTGGAGCAAATTCGGTACCGGCCCTGGCGCAGACGAGCCTGCGCATCGCCGAGGGCGAGTTCGTGGCGCTCGTCGGCCCCTCGGGCTGCGGCAAGTCGACCATCCTGCGCCTCGCCAGCGGGCTGGTGAAGCCGACTGCCGGCGTCGTCGTCGTCGGTGGCCGCGAGGTTGCAGCCAAGGCGCTGAGAATCGGCATGGCCTTCCAGAATCCGACCATGCTGCCCTGGTTGACGGTCGAGCGGAACATCATGCTGCCGCTGAAGATCGTGCAGCCATTTCGCTCGCAGTACGCGCGGGAGAAGAAGGGCGCCTTCCGCGACAAGGCGCATGCTTTGCTGGCGCAGGTCGGCCTCAAGGGCTTCGCGGGCAAATACCCCTGGCAGCTCTCGGGCGGCATGCTCCAGCGCGCCAATCTCTGCCGCGCCTTGATCCATGAGCCGAGCCTGCTGCTGCTCGACGAGCCCTTCGGCGCGCTCGACCAGTTCACCCGCGAGGAGCTCTGGGCGATCATGCAGGAGCTCTGGCTGGCGCATCGGCCGACCGTGCTGCTGGTGACCCACGATCTGCGTGAGGCCGGCTTCCTGGCGAGCCGCATCTGCGTGATGAGCGCGCGGCCCGGCCGCATCATCGATGACGCGGCGGTGGATTTCGCCCGCCCGCGCAGCATCGCCATGACCTTCGAGCCGGATTTCGTCGCGCTGAACCAGCGCCTGCGCGAACTCATCGTCGACGCCCGCGCCATCCCGCCCGCAGAGGAGAGCGCCTGAGATGACCAATCTCGCCTTGAGGCAGAAGCTCTGGTCGGCCGGGCTGATCGTCCTGTTTTTCGCCGGCTGGGAGGCCTTCTGTCTCATCTCCGGCATGTCGGATTTGATTCTGCCGCGCCCGAGCCAGGTCTTCGTTACACTCTGGCAGCGCATGCCGATCCTCTGGCCGCATATCCTGCAGACGCTGGGCACGACGATGACGGGCTTCGTGCTCGGGGTCGGGCTCGGTGTCGTGCTGGGCGCCGTCATCGGCGTCTCGCGCACGGCCTATGACACGGTCTACCCGCTGCTGATCGGCTTTTCCTCGATCCCCAAGGTCGCGGTCGTGCCGATCTTCGTGCTCTGGTTCGGCTCCGGCACGGTGCCGGCCGTGCTGACCTCGCTCTCGATCTGCTTCTTCCCGATCGTCGTGAACATCGCGACGGGGCTCGCCACCACCGAGCCGGAGATGGAGGACGTGCTGAAGGCGCTCGGGGCCAGCAAGTTCGACATCCTCTGGAATGTCGGCCTGCCGCGCACGATGCCGTTCTTCTTCGCCTCGCTGAAGGTCGCGATCACCTATGCCTTCGTCGGCACGGTGCTGGCCGAGACCGTCGCCTCCAATCGCGGCATCGGCAATGTGATGATGTCGGCCTCGTCCAACTTCAATGTACCGCTGGTCTTCGCAGGGCTGTTCATTCTCGCGGGGCTTGGCGTCGCGCTCTATGCCGCCTTCTCGCTGATCGAGGGCCGCGTCACCGGCTGGGCCACACGCAAGAACGATCTCATCGCCGCCTGAAGCTGAACCATCATCTCACCAGAGGGACCAAGATGCTGAAAAGACTCGCAGTCACGCTCATTGCCGGCATGACCTTCACAGGACTCGCCTTCACCGGCCTCGCCCAGTCGCAGGAGACCACGGTCAAGTTCACCTTGGGCTGGAAGACGCAAGGCTCGGACGCGGCCTTCTTTGTCGCCAGGGACAAGGGCTACTACAAGGCCGAAGGCCTCAACGTCGTCATCGACCAGGGCGAGGGCTCGGGCGCGACGGTCACCCGCATCATGGGCGGCGCCTATGACGCCGGCTTCGGCGACGTCAACGCCATCATCCAGAACGCTGCCGCCAAGCCGGGCGAGGCGCCGGTGATGGTCTATATGATCTGGAACCGCCCGCCCTTCGCGATCTCCAGCAAGAAGGCGACCGGCATCACCAAGCCCGGGGATCTCGAGGGCAAGACGCTGGGCGGTGCGCAGGGCACGCCGACGACCCGCCTGCTCGAGGTCTTCGCCCGCAAGAACGGGCTCGACATGGCCAAGATCAAGCTCTCGAACATGGCGCCCAACCTGCAGGAGCCGCTGCTGATCAAGGGCGATATCGACGGCGCGCTGGTCTTCAATATCACCAGCTATTTCAACCTCGTGCTCAACCGCCAGGATCCCGACAAGGACTTCAACTGGCTGACGTTCGGCGATTACGGGCTGGATCTCTATTCCAACGGCCTAATGGTCTCGCAGAAGCTGATCAAGGAGAATCCGAAGGCCGTCGCCGGGCTGGTGCGCGCCACCAACAAGGCGATGATCGAGATCGCCAGGGACCAGGCGCTCGGCATGAAGGCGGTGATGGCTTTCGACAATCTCGTCAACGAAGGCGTGGAGAAGCGCCGCCTGCAATACTCCTTCACCGAGCTGATGGTCTCGCCGGAGATGAAGGAGATCGGCGTCGGCGACACCAAGGACGACCGCATGGCCCGCGCCATCGGCATCATCGTCGAGGGCTACCAGCTCGCTCGTACGCCTGCGCCGGCCGAAATCTTCTCGCGCGCCTTCCTGCCGCCCAAGGCCGAGCGCGAGCTGGTCTATACGGCGAATTGACGACGCTCACGCCCGGCCGGCGATACTCATGACCAGTGTCATCGGGTTCGCCGATCCCGCCGTGAAGCCGTAGCGCTCGTAGAAGCGCTTGGCATCGTCGGAGAGCGCATGGACGAGAATGCCCCTGATGCCGAGGATCGCGGCGGCCTGATGGGTTCGCAGCACCGCGTCCTGGAGGATGGCCACACCGAGGCCGCGTCCCTGGACGCTGAGATCGACGGCAAGCCGTCCGATGATCGCCATGGGAATGGGATCGGGCATATTGCGTTTCAGCGGTCCCGGTGCCTCGATCGAGGCGAGAGCGCCGGAAGCGAGCGCATAATAGGCAAAAACCTGGCTTTTCTCGTCAGCGACGACATAGGTTCGCGAAGCGCCGCTGGCCTGATTGGTGCGAGCACGACGCTTGAGCCAATCGTCGAGGAGGGGAACGCCTGAGTTGAAGGCGTCGAGCAGATGGGCGTCTGCCAGGGGTGCAGGCGCTCGCAGCATCAGCCTTTCCAGGGCTTGTGTGCGGCCATGAGGCGCTCGAAACCATCGCCGCCGGGTGGCTGATCCAGCATCGTCAGAAAGTGAGCGTAGGTTGCCGGGTCGACGCGAATGAGCGCCTGATCGAGAATCGTGTCCTCAGCTGCTCGCCGGGCCGCGTCGATCATGAATTCTGATCGCGTCTTGCTGTGAGCGCGGGCTGCATGGTCGATGAGGTCCCGAACATCTTCCCTGATCCGCAGGTTCACGGCGCGAGTCACGGATTTGGAGGCAGGCTGCATGGGACAATCTCCTTTGTCGTCAGCATACACGATGTGTATCTGAATCTCCAAATCTCCTGCTTCCCAAGATGCCGACTCGCCTTCCGCCAAGGCTCGTTCTATAAAAGAACAAATACGGAACACGAGCTTCCATGCAGCCCCAACCGGACCCTTTCGCCCTGGCCGATCTGCGCCGCCATCTGGCGGAGGCGGCCCTGCGCTCCGCGCCGGCGGCGGTCGGGCAGGTCAGCTTCGGCGCGCCCGGTCTCGACGGGGCGCTGGGCGGCGGCATCGCGCGGGCGGCGCTGCATGAGGTCTATGCGCCCGCGACCGCCGACCTCGCTGCGGCGACGGGCTTTGCCGTGGGGCTGGCTATCCGGGCGGCCGGCCTGCGTCCGATTCTCTGGGTGCGGCAGGATGTCGTCGATGCCGAGACCGGCCGTTTGTATCCGCCGGGTCTGACCGAACTCGGGCTCGATCCCGGACGCATCCTGCTCGTGCGGGCGCGCGATGCCGAAGGGGTGCTTCGAGCCGGTTCGGAAGCCGCGCGTTGTTCGGCGCTGGGGGCGGTGCTGATCGAGCCCTGGGGGCAGCCGCGTCGGCTTGATCTGACCGCGAGCCGTCGCCTGTCGCTGGCAGCCGAGGGCTCGGGCGCGACGACGCTGCTGCTTCGGACCGCCGTGTCCCCGCAACCCAGCGCCGCTTCGACCCGCTGGCAGGTCGCGGCCCTGCCGTCGCGGGCACAGGAGGCGAATGCGCCGGGCGACCCGGCTTTCAGGATCACGCTGCTGCGCCATCGCGGCGGCCTGGGCGAACGTGAGTGGCGTGTGGAGTGGTGCCGTGACCGACAATCTTTCCAGGACAGCGAGTTCCGAGAGGAAGAGGCCGCAACAGGCCGTCCACCCAGCGCAAATCAGGACAGGGCCAGCCCCGATGCCGCGCCGCTATCTCGCAATGTGGTTTCCTTTCCTGCCGACAGACCGGCTGCGGCGGGAGGGGAGGATACCGACATCCGGCGCACCGGCTGACGCCCCGCCGGTCGTCGTCTTCGGAATACAGCGCAATGCGCTCCGTCTTGTCGATTGCGACCAGCGCGCGCTGGCGCTCGGCCTGACGCGGGACCTGACGCTGGCCGATGCGCGCGCCCGGATTCCGTCGCTGATCGCGATCGAGGCGCAGCCCGAGGCCGACGCGGCGCTGCTGGATCGGCTCGCGGCCTTTTGCGACCGCTTCACGCCGCTGGTCGCGCTCGATTGGCCCTGCGGGCTGATGCTCGACATCACCGGCTGCGCCCATCTCTTCGGCGGCGAGGCGGCGCTGCATGGCGTCATTGCCAGATGGATGCGGGTAGGGGGGCTCGCGATCCGCGCCGCCATCGCGGGGACGCCCGAAGCGGCCCATGCGCTGTCGCGCTTCGGAGCCGGCGGCATCGTCCCGGTGGGGCAGGACGAGGCCATGCTGCGCCCGCTGCCGGTCGCGGCGCTGGAACTGACGGCCGAGACGGTGATCGCGCTGTCGCGGGCCGGGCTGAAGACGCTGGCCGACCTTGACGATCGCCCATCCGTCGCCCTGTCCGCGCGTTTCGGCGCTGAACTGACTGTCAAGCTGCGGCGCACGCTGGGGCGGGAGGATGCGCGCATCACACCCTTGCGCCCGCCGCCGGCCTGCGTCGTCGAGCGCCATTTCGCCGAACCCATGCTCGACAAGGAGGGTCTTGAGGATGTGATCGCGCGGCTGATCGCCGAGGCCGGACGCGTGCTCGAACAGCGCGGCGAGGGCGGGCGGGCCTTCGAGGTCAGCTTCTTTCGCAGTGACGGCGCGGTCCGGCGATTGATTGTCGAGACCGGGCGGCCCTCGCGCGATGCGAAGGCGATCCTGCGGCTCTGGCGCGAGCGCGTCGATACGCTGGCCGATCCGCTCGATCCTGGCTTCGGCTTCGATGCGGTCAGGCTCGCCGTGCCGGTCTGCGAGCCGCTCGACACCCATCAGCCAAGCCTCGACAGGCGCGCCGTCGAGGACGAGGCGGTGGCCGATCTCGTCGACCGGCTGGTCGCCCGCTTCGGTCGCGACCGGGTGTTGCGTTTCGTGGCGCAGGATACGCACCACCCCGTGCGCGCGGCGAAGGCGATATCGGCGGCGCTCCCGGCTTCGACGATCGCCTGGCCGGCACCGGAGCCGCATGAACCGCCGACACGGCCGCTCCAGCTGTTCGAGCCGCCCCAGCCGGTGGAAGCGATCGCCGAAGTGCCGGACGGCCCGCCGATCCGCTTCCGCTGGCGGCGCCTGATCCATGACGTCGCCCGTGCCGAGGGGCCCGAACGCATCGCGCCGGAATGGTGGCGCGACGGTTCGCCCGAGCCGATGCGCGACTATTACCGCGTCGAAGATGCGCAAGGGCGCCGCTTCTGGCTCTTCCGCATCGGCTTCCACGAGCCGGAACAGGCCCCGCCGCGCTGGTTCCTGCACGGGCTCTTCGCATGATCCAGAATCAGAGCCCCTTTTCCGAACTTGTTGCCGCGACGAATTTTTCATTCCTGCGCGGCGCTTCGCCCGGCCCCAATCTGGTGCTGACGGCGCTGCTGCTCGGCCATGCCGGCCTCGGCATTGCCGACCGCAACACGGTGGCCGGCGTCGTGCGGGCCTGGAGCGCTTTGAGAAGTCTGCGTGAGGACGGCCAGCCAACTCCCGAGAGGATCAGGGAAGGCGGCAGCCCCGGCGAATATATCTGGATCGAGAACCCGGCTTTTGCCGAACTGTCTCTGACGCGTGAGCATGTGCAGGGCATGGCGAAGGCCTTCAAGCTCGCGGTCGGCAGCCGCCTCGTCTTCGCCGACGGCACGCCCGACATCGTCGCCTATCCGGCTAACCGTGACGGCTGGGGCAGGCTTTGCCGGCTGCTCAGCCATGGCAATCTCAAGGAAGGGGTGAAGAAGGGCGAATGCCGCCTTGTCCTCGACGATCTGCTCGCCGATGCGCGCGACCTCCTGCTGATCCTGATGCCGGGGCGCAGCCTCGACGCCCTGCCGGCGCTGCTCGCCCGGCTCGACGATGCCGCGCCGGGCGCGATCTGGCTGGGCGCCAGCATGCATCGCCGCGGCGACGACCGCCGCCGCCTTGCGCGCCTGAAGGCGATCGCGGCTGCGACCCGCACGCCGCTGCTGGCGACCAATGACGTCCTCTACGACGCACCCGAGCAGCGCGACCTGCAGGATGTGCTGACCTGCATTCGCGAGGGCGTCTCGATCGAGCGGGCAGGGCGCCTGCTCGAGGCCAATGCCGAGCGCCATCTCAAAATGGCGCAGGAGATGGCGCGACTGTTCCGCGATGCGCCCGAAGCCATCGCCGAGACGCAGCATTTGATGAGTCGCATCGAGTTCGATCTCGAACAGCTCGAATACGAATATCCCGACGAGCCTGTCCCGCCCGGCTGGAACGATCAGGCCTGGCTCGAGGAACTGGTCCGCCGCTGCAGCGAGATCCGTTATCCAGACGGTGTGCCGCCGAAGGTGCGCGATCTGCTGCGGAAGGAGTTCGAGTTGATCGCGAAACTGAACTACGCCCGCTATTTCCTCACCATCCGCCAGATCGTCGAATTCGCCCAGAAGGAAGGCATCCTTTGCCAGGGTCGGGGCTCGGCCGCCAATTCCGCCGTCTGCTATGTGCTCGGCATCACCGCCGTCGATCCGGCCGAGAGTGACGTGCTGTTCGAGCGCTTCCTCTCCACCGAGCGCAAGGAGCCGCCCGATATCGACGTCGATTTCGAGCATGAGCGGCGCGAGGAGGTGATCCAGTGGATCTATGAGAAATATGGTCGCCACCGCGCCGGCATCGCCGCGACCGTGATCCGCTACCGGCCGCGCAGCGCCATCCGCGATGTCGGCAAGGCGCTGGGTTTGACCGAGGACGTCACCGCCCGCATCGCCGATACGCAATGGGGCAGTTGGGGCACCGAGATCGGCGACGACCGGGTGCGTCAGGCCGGGCTCGATCCGACCAATCCGACAGTGCGCCGCGCCGTCGATTTCGCCATTCGCCTGCTCGGCTTCCCCCGCCATCTCTCGCAGCATGTCGGCGGCTTCGTGCTGGCACGCGGACGCCTCGACGAGATGGTGCCGATCGGCAATGCCGCGATGGCCGACCGCACCTTCATCGAATGGGACAAGGACGACATCGACGAGCTCAAGCTGATGAAGGTCGACGTGCTCGCGCTCGGCATGCTGACCTGCATCCGCAAGGCCTTCGATCTGCTGCGCGAGCACGAGGGCAAGGATCTCGGCCTTGCCGATGTGCCCAAGGATGATGCCGCGACCTACGATATGCTCTGCGAGGGCAAGTCGCTCGGCGTCTTCCAGGTGGAGAGCCGCGCGCAGATGAATATGCTGCCGCGCCTAAAACCGAGAAAGCTTTACGACCTCGTCATTCAGGTCGCCATCGTCAGACCCGGTCCGATCCAGGGCAACATGGTCCATCCCTATCTGAAGCGCCGGGCCGGGCTGGAGGAGGTGACCTATCCGGCTCCCTCACCGGAGCATGGAGACGAGAACGAACTCTTTGAGGTTCTGAACAAGACGGAAGGGGTGCCGCTTTTCCAGGAGCAGGCTATGCGCCTCGCCATGGTCGCGGCGAAATTCTCCGACATCGAGGCGAATGGCCTGCGCCGCGCCATGGCGACCTTCCGCAATGTCGGCACCATCGGCCTGTTCGAGACGAAGATGGTCGAGAGGATGGTGGCGCGCGGCTATGAGCGCGATTTCGCCCAGCGCTGCTTCGACCAGATCAAGGGCTTCGGCAGCTACGGCTTCCCCGAAAGCCACGCCGCCTCCTTCGCCAAGCTGGTCTATGTCTCTTCGTATCTGAAGAAGCACCATCCGGCTGCGTTCGCCTGCGCGCTGCTAAATTCGCAGCCGATGGGTTTCTACGCCCCGGCCCAGATCGTCCGTGAGGCGCAGGAGAACGGTGGCGTTGAGCCGCGCGTGGTCGATGTGAATTTCAGTGGGTGGGACAATGCGTTGGAGAGAGTCGACGACTTTGAAAGAAAAGGCGCCGTCATCCCGGACGCAGCGAAGCGGAGATCCGGGATCCATTCCGGAGCATTTGCAGGTGAGGTTCCGGAATGGATCCCGGGTCTCCCTTCGGTCGCCCGGGATGACCGCGCGGTTTTTGATGCTGCCATTAGAAGCGGAGGGGGGAGCAAGGAAACCTCCCCCTTCGCGCTTCGTCTCGGCTTCCGCCAGATCGACGGCTTCCAGGAGGAGTGGGGCAAGCGACTCGAAGCCGCCCGTGGCGCGGGGTACCGCGATGTCGAGGAGCTGATGCGCCGTGCCGCACTTCCGGGCCGCGCCATGCGGCTGCTGGCCGATGCCGACGCCTTCCGTTCGATGGGGCTCGACCGCCGCGAGGCGCTCTGGGCGGTGCGCCGGCTGCCGGATGACGAGGCGCTGCCGTTGTTTTCCGCTGCGCAGGCGCGCGAGCTCGGCGAGGAGCCGGCCATGGCGTTGCCCGTCATGCCGCTGCCGCAGCAGATCGTCGCCGACTACCAGACGGTGCGGCTCTCCCTGAAGGGGCACCCGATGGGCATGCTGCGGCCGATCTTCCGACGCGACGGCGTGCTGAGCTGCGCCGAGCTCGACGGCCGGCCCGATGCGAGCTGGGCCCGGACGGCCGGCGTCGTGCTGGTGCGCCAGCGGCCGGGCAACGGCAAGGCGATCTTCATCACGCTGGAGGACGAGACCGGCATCGCCAACATCCTGCTCTGGGCGCGGCTGTTCGAGCGCTTCCGGCGCGAGGTGATGAGCGGGCGGCTGCTGCAGATCGAAGGCCGCGTGCAGAAGAGCCCGGAAGGCGTGGTGCATTTGATGGGGCAGCGCGTCGTCGATCGCACGGCCGATCTTGCCGGTCTCTCCGACACGCATCGCACAGAGATCGCGCTGGCGCGGGCCGACGAGATCCGCAACCCGCCGCCGCCGCGCGGACGGCATCCCCGCAATGTCCGTATCCTGCCGAAGTCGCGCGATTTCCACTGATCTGCCGTGCACGTAGTCAGTTTGCCTGAATTATAAGCACAAAGAGGCGCGTCGCATACGCAGCGCGCCTGTGCGGCCATATGCCGGGCAGCAGGCGGCGTTGCGTCATCCCAAAGTGCTAGTCGTACGACCTTGGTCTGGCATGCGCGTTGCTAACCTCCGCGCTGCCGCGGCCAAACCTCCAAGCAGAGGCCGCCGGCCAATCATAGGGAGAACAACCGTGTCCGCATCCCATTTCACCCGCTCCGTCCTTCTCGGCCTGGGCCTTTCGACCGCGCTCGCGACGGCTGCGCTCGCCCAGGAGAAGGTCCTGCGCATCGGCATGACGGCGGCGGACATTCCGCGCACCCATGGCCAGCCGGACCAGGGCTTCGAGGGCAATCGCTTCACCGGCATCCCGATGTATGACGCGCTCACCCATTGGGACCTGTCCTCGGCGGAGAAGGCCAGCGTCGTCATTCCCGGCCTCGCCACGGAATGGGCGGTCGATGCGACAGACAAGACCAAATGGACCTTCAAGCTGCGTCCGGGCGTCAAGTTCCAGGACGGTTCGGCCTTCGATGCCGCCGCCGTCGTCTGGAACGTCGACAAGGTCCTGAACAAGGAAGCCGCCCATTTCGCGCCCGATCAGATCGGCGTCACCGTCTCGCGCATGCCGACGCTGAAGACCGCCAAGGCCATCGATCCGCTGACGGTCGAGCTGACGACGAGCGAGCCCGACGCCTTCCTGCCGATCAACCTGACCAACCTCTTCATCGTCTCCCCGACGCATTGGGCCGCCAAGCTTGCCGCGGTGCCGGCCTCGGTCACCGATCCGGCCGAGCGCGCCAAGCAGGCCTGGGCCGCCTTCTCGGCCGATCCGTCCGGCACCGGCCCGTTCAAGGGCGTCAAGCTGTCGCCGCGCGAGCGCTTCGAGATGGTCGCCAACAAGACCTATTGGGACCCCAAGCGCGTGCCGAAGATCGACCGCGTCGTGCTGGTGCCGCTGCCGGAGGCCAATGCCCGCACCGCAGCCCTGCTATCGGGCCAGGTCGACTGGATCGAGTCGCCTTCGCCGGATGCCGTGCCGCAGATCAAGCAGCGCGGCTTCACCGTCTACACCAACGCCCAGCCGCATGTCTGGCCCTGGCAGCTCTCCTTCGCCGAGGGCTCGCCCTGGGTCGACATCAAGGTGCGTCACGCCGCCAATCTCTGCGTCAATCGCGAGGAGCTGAAGACGCTGCTCGGAGGGCTGATGGAGATCCCCAAGGGCACCGTGCCGCCCGGCCATCCCTGGTGGGGCAATCCGAAGTTCGACATCAAATATGATCTCGCCGCGGCCAAGAAGCTGATGACGGAAGCCGGCTATTCGGCATCCAAGCCGGCAAAGGTGAAGGTGCTGACCTCGGCCTCGGGCTCCGGCCAGATGCAGCCCTTGCCGATGAACGAGTTCATGCAGCAGGCGCTGAAGGACTGCTTCTTCGACGTCGCGCTCGAGGTCGGCGAGTGGAACGCCGTCTTCACCAACTGGCGCGAAGGCGCCAAGCACGCCAATGCGCGCGGCGCCAACGCCACCAACGTCACCTTCGCGGCGATGGACCCGTTCTTCGCCATGGTCCGCTTCACCTCGACCAAGACGTTTCCGCCGGTCTCCAACAACTGGGGTTATTTCGGCAATGACGAGTTCGACAAGCTGATCGCCGACGCCCGCACCACCTTCGAGGGCACGGCCCGCGACGCGGCGCTGGCCAAGCTCCATGCCCGCATCGTCGAGGAAGCGCCCTTCGTCTGGGTTGCCCATGACGTCGGCCCGCGTGCGATGAGCACCAAGGTCAAGGGCGTGGTCCAACCGAAGAGCTGGTTCATCGACCTGGCTCCGATGTCGATGGAGTGACGAGCCGGGCGTCATTCTCGGGCGGTGCGAAGCACCGACCCGAGAAGCTCCTGCCGAAGATGCTCGGGTCAAGCCCGAGCATGACGTCTGCGCTCGCGGCGGCGCCATCTGCTGGCACAGCCCTTGCGAGCCAGCTTTGAAACCGTCCAATTCCGGAGTTCGTCGATGATCCGTTCCGTTCTCGCCCTGACGCTTGCTGCCGGCGTCTCTCTGTTTGCGGCGTCGGCATCGGCCCAGGGCACGCTGCGCATCGGCATGACGGCCTCCGATATCCCGCTGACCACCGGCCAGACCGACCAGGGCGGCGAGGGCATGCGCTTCATGGGCTATACGGTCTATGACGGGCTCATCAACTGGGACCTCAGCAAGGCCGACAAGGCCTCCGATCTCGTGCCCGGCCTCGCGACGAGCTGGTCGATCGATGCGACCGACAAGACCAAATGGACCTTCGTCCTGCGCGAGGGCGCGAAGTTCCATGACGGTTCGGAGTTCACCGCCGATGCCGTGGTCTGGAACCTTGACAAGCTCTTGAAGAACGATGCCCCGCAGTTCGATCAGCGCCAGGCGGCGCAGGGCCGCTCCCGCATCCCGGCGGTCGGCAGCTACAAGGTCATCGACAAGTACAAGGTCGAGATCACCACCAAGACGCCCGATGCGACGCTGCCCTACCAGCTCGCCTGGGTGATGATGTCCTCGCCGGCGCAGTGGGAGAAGCTCGGCAAGAGCTGGGAGGCCTTCGCCAAGACGCCGTCGGGCACTGGGCCCTGGCAGCTCACCGCCTTCCAGCCGCGCGAGCGCGCCGAACTTTCGCCGTTCCCCGGCTATTGGGACAAGGCGCGCGTGCCCAAGCTCGACAAGATGGTGCTGCTGCCGTTGCCCGAAGCCAATGCCCGCGCCGCCGCGCTGCGGGCCGGGCAGGTCGACTGGATCGAGGCGCCGTCGCCCGACATGGTGCCCTCGCTGACCAGCGCCGGCTTCAAGATCGTCACCAACGCCTATCCGCATAACTGGACCTGGCACCTCTCGCGGGCCGAGGGCTCGCCCTGGAACGACATTCGCGTCCGCAAGGCCGCCAACCTCGCCGTCGACCGCCAGGGCCTGAAGGAACTGCTCAGCGGCCTGATGATCCCGGCCGAGGGCTTCTATCCACCTGGCCACCAGTGGTTCGGCAATCCGGGCTTCAAGCTGAAATACGATCCGGCCGGGGCCAAGAAGCTCCTCGCCGAGGCCGGCTTCTCGCCCGCCAAGCCCGTGACGACCAAGATCCTGATCGCGCCGTCGGGCTCGGGCCAGATGCAGCCGCTGCCGATGAACGAGTTTGTCCAGCAGAACCTCGCCGAGGTCGGAATCAAGATCGACTTCGAGGTCGTCGAGTGGAACACGCTGATCAACATCTGGCGGGCCGGCGCCAACCATGAATCGTCGCGCAAGGCGACAGGGATGAACTACACATATTTCATCCAGGATCCCTTCACCGGCCTGATTCGCCACCTCCAGTGCAACCTCCAGCCGCCGGCCGGCACCAATTGGGGCATGTATTGCGATCCCGAGATGGACAAGCTGTTCGAGCAGGTCCGCAACACCTTCGACCCTGCGGCGCAGACCAAGGTGCTTCAGAAGATCCACGAGAAATATGTCGACGAGGCGCTGTTCCTGATGGTGACGCATGACGTCAATCCCCGCGCGATGAGCCCGAAGGTGCAGGGCTTCGTCCAGGCGCAGAACTGGTTCCAGGACTTCTCGTCGATCACCATGGCGAAGTGAGGGGATGATGCGCGGGCGACGCTACGCTGTCATTCCGGGGCATCGCGCAGCGATGAACCCGGAACCCACGACCGGGCGAGCCCTGCTTCCGTTGCCTCGCTCGAACGGAGCGCCTGGTCGTGGGTTCCGGGTTCGCGGCTGCGCCGCGCCCCGGAATGACAGGCGGGATCTTCCATGCTGAGCTATCTCGCCAAGCGCATCCTCTACGTCCTGCCGGTCGCCTTCGGCGTGAGCGTGTTTTGCTTCCTGCTCGTCCACATCGCGCCGGGCGACCCGCTGACCTCGGTGCTGCCGCCCGATGCCTCGCAGGCGATGCAGGATGAATTGCGCAAGATCTACGGCTTCGACCGGCCGCTGCCGGTGCAGTTCGGCCTCTGGCTCCTGAAGGCGCTGCAGGGCGATCTCGGCACCTCGATCGCCACGGGGCGTCCCGTCGCGGCCGAGGTCTGGCGGGCCGTGGGCAATACGCTGCTGATCGCGCTGCTGGCGACGGTGATCGGCTTCCTGCTCGGCTCGTTCTTCGGCTTCGTGGCCGGCTATTTCCGCGGCTCCTACCTCGACAAATTCGCCTCGATGCTGGCGGTGCTCGGCGTCTCCGTGCCGCATTACTGGCTCGGCATGGTGATGGTGATCGTGTTCTCGGTGCAGCTCGGCTGGCTGCCGCCGGGCGGCGCGGGGCCGGGCGGCTCGGCTGCCTGGATCTGGAACTGGGAGCATGTCAGCTACATGATCCTGCCGGCGATCACGATGTCGGTGATCCCGATGGGCATCATCGCCCGCACGGTGCGGGCGCTGGTCGCCGACATCCTCAACCAGGAGTTCGTGCCGGCGCTGCGGGCCAAGGGCCTGATGGATTTCGGCGTGTTCAAGCATGTCGTCAAGAATGCCGCACCGACAGCGCTCGCCGTGATGGGCCTCCAGCTCGGCTATCTGCTTGGCGGCTCGATCCTGATCGAGACGGTGTTCTCCTGGCCCGGCACCGGCTTCCTGCTCGGCAACGCCATCTTCCAGCGCGACTTGCCGCTGCTGCAGGGCACGATCCTGGTCCTGGCGATGTTCTTCGTCGGCCTGAACGTCCTCGTGGACATCCTGCAGGGTCTGCTCGACCCGCGCGTCAGGAGGCGCTGAGATGACCGCGATCACCGAAGCCGCCGCCCCGATCGTCGTGCCGCCGCTGGCGAAGTCGCCGGGCTACTGGGCCGGCGTCTTCAGGCGCTTCAAGAAAGACAAGGTCGCGGTCTTCGCCGGTCTCGTCGTGCTGGCGATCATCCTGATGGCTGTCTTCGCCGATTATGTCGCGCCGGCCGACCCGACCCGCTCCTCGATGCTGCGGCGCCTGCGTCCGATCGGTACGCCGGGCTATCCGCTGGGCGCCGACGAACTCGGTCGCGACATGCTCTCGCGCCTGATCCATGGCGCCAGGCTGTCGCTGTTCATGGGTGTGGTGCCGGTCTTCATCGCCTTCGTCTTCGGCTCGGTGATCGGCGTCGCGGCCGGCTTCTTCGGCGGCAAGTTCAACACCATCACCATGCGCACGGTCGATGTCTTCTACGCCTTCCCCTCGGTCTTGCTCGCGATCGCGCTGTCGGGCGCGATGGGCGCCGGCATCGCCAACTCCTTGCTTTCGCTGACCATCGTCTTCATCCCGCCGATCGCCCGCATCGCCGAAAGCGTGACGACGCAGGTACGCGGCATGGACTATGTCGAGGCCGCCCGCGCCAGCGGCGCCAACGCCCTGACGATCATCCGCGTGCATGTGCTCGGCAATGTGCTCGGGCCGATCTTCGTCTATGCGACCAGCCTGATCTCGGTCTCGATGATCCTGGCCTCGGGCCTCTCCTTTCTCGGTCTCGGCACCAAGCCGCCGACGCCGGAATGGGGCCTGATGCTGAACACGCTGCGCACCGCCATCTATGTGCAGCCCTGGGTCGCGGCGCTGCCGGGCGCTGCGATCTTCATCACCTCGATCTCGTTCAACCTGCTCTCCGACGGTCTGCGCTCGGCGATGGACGTGAAGGGCTGACATGGCACTCGAAACTCATCCCGATCGCGGCGGCCCCGGGACGCCGCTGCTGCAGGCGAAAACCCTGACCAAGCATTTCCCGCTCGGCGGCGGCGCGGTGGTGCGCGCCGTCGATGGTGTCGATTTCGCGGTGATGAAGGGCGAGACGCTCGGCGTCGTCGGCGAATCCGGCTGCGGCAAGTCGACCACGGCGCGTGTCGTCATGCAGCTCATTCCGCAGGACAAGGGCGAGATGCTGTTCGACGGCGAGATCGTCGGCGGCCAGGCCTTGACGCTGAAGGAATACCGCCGCCAGGCGCAGATGGTCTTCCAGGACTCATACGCCTCGCTCAATCCGCGCCTGACCATCGAGGATTCGATCGCCTTCGGCCCGACCGTCCATGGCGTCTCGAAGGCGGCCGCGATCCTCAAGGCGCGCGACCTGCTCCAGCGCGTCGGCCTCGATCCGGCGCGTTTCGCCGCGCGCTACCCGCATGAGCTGTCCGGCGGCCAGCGCCAGCGCGTCAACATCGCCCGCGCGCTCGCTTTGGGTCCACGCCTCGTCATCCTCGACGAGGCGGTCTCGGCTCTCGACAAATCGGTCGAGGCGCAGGTGCTGAATCTCCTCGCCGATCTGCGCGAGGAGTTCGGCCTGACCTACATCTTCATCAGCCACGATCTCAACGTCGTCCGCTTCATCAGCGACCGCGTCATGGTGATGTATCTCGGCGAGGTCGTGGAGATCGGCCCGGTCGAGGAGCTCTACAACGATCCGCGCCACCCCTATACCAAGGCGCTGCTCTCGGCGATGCCGTCGATGGACCCGGACAACCGCACCATGGAGGCGCCGCTCACCGGCGATCCGCCCAACCCGATCAACCCGCCCGAGGGCTGCCGCTTCCATCCGCGCTGCCCGCAGGCCCAGACCGTCTGCTCCAAGGTGAAGCCGGCGCTCGTCGTGACCGCCAGCGAGGACGGCACGCGCCGCGCCGCCTGCCATATGGAGATTCCCGGCTCCGGCCATAGCCGCGCGCCCAGCCTGGAGGCCGCCGCGTGAGCACTCTCGTCGCCCAGCCTCTCGTCGCGATCGAGAACCTGACCGTGCGCTTTCGCGGCGCCCAGACGGTCCATGCCGTCAACGGCGTCTCGCTGGCGCTGGAGCCGGGCAAGGTGCTCGGCATCCTCGGCGAATCCGGCTCGGGCAAGAGCGTCACGCTGAAGACGCTGCTGCGCCTTCTGCCCGAGAGCCGCACCGATATCGGCGGTTCGGTCCGCGTCGATGGCCGCGACGTGCTGGCGCTGAACCCGCAGGATCTCTCGGATTATCGCGGCGCCGTCACCTCGATGATCTTCCAGGACCCGGCACTGGCGCTCGACCCGGTCTACACCGTCGGCGAGCAGATCGCCGAGGCGATCGTCCGGCACGAGAAGCTGTCGCGGAAGGCGGCGATGGCGCGCGCGCTCGAACTGCTCGAACTCGTTCGCATTCCCTCGCCTGCGCGCCGGCTCAAGGCTTATCCCCACGAGATGTCGGGCGGCATGCGCCAGCGTGCCATGATCGCGCTCGCGCTCGCCGCCCGGCCCAAGCTGCTGCTCGCCGACGAGCCGACGACGGCGCTCGACGCCACCGTGCAGATCCAGATCCTGCTGCTGCTGCGCCAGCTTCAGCGCGACCTCAACATGGGCATGCTCTTCGTCACCCACGACATCGGCGTCTCGGTCGAGGTCTCGGACCGGCTGGCGGTGATGTATGCCGGCCAGATCGTCGAGACCGGCACGGTGCGCGAACTGATCCGCGATCCGCAGCACCCCTACACCAAGGGCCTGCTCGCCGCGAACCTGCACGGCGCCAGGAAAGGCGAGCGGCTGGAGGCGATCCCCGGCGCGCCGCCGGCGCTGAACGAGCCGCCCAACGCCTGCTCCTTCGCGCCGCGCTGCAAATTCGTTCAGGAGCGCTGCCGGGCGGCGCTGCCACCGGCGGTTCAGCTCGGCGAGGGCAGGGTGGTACGCTGCGTGCTCGCCGAGGACGCGCTGGCGGCGGCGTGAGGCCAAATCCGTTCAAATCACCCACGGCGTCATCCTGGACAAGCGGCGAAGCCGCGCAGCTCCGGGATCCATCATAGGGCACCATCGCGCGCTATGATGGATCCCGGGACGACCTGCGGTCGCCCAGGATGACGCAGTGGTTCCAGGCGGGATGGACGATGATCAGCCCCAGACCTCCCTGGCCGTCTCGACGATCAGTTCGAGCTTGCGCCACTGCTCGTCCTCGGCCAGCGTGTTGCCTTCCTCGGTCGAGGCGAAGCCGCATTGCGGCGACAGGCAGAGCTGGTCGAGCGAGACGAATTTCGACGCCTCGTCGATGCGCCGCTTGAGATCATCCTTGCTCTCCAGCACACCGGTCTTCGAGGTGACGAGCCCGAGCACGACATGCTTGCCCTTGGGCAGGAAGCGCAGCGGCTCGAAGCCGCCCGAGCGGTCATTGTCCCATTCCATGAAATAGCCGTCGACCGGCATGGTGTTGAACAGCACATCGGCGATCGGCTCGTAACCGCCCGAGGCGATGAAGGTCGAGCGGAAATTGCCGCGGCAGAGATGCATGGTGATGGAAAGATCGGCCGGCTTGTCCTTCAAAGCGGCCTGGACCATGCCGGCATAGATCTCGGGCTGATGTTCCGGATCGTCGCCGCGCTCGCGCAGCATCTCGCGCTGGGCCGGGTCGCAAAGATAGGCGAATGAGATGTCGTCGAGCTGCAGGTAGCGGCAGCCGGCATCGTAGAAGGCATGCACCGCGCCGTTATACGCCGCGCCGACATCGGCATAGAACACCTCCATCTGCGGATAGACGCCCATGTTGATCATCTTCCGCCCGCCCCGGTAGTGCAGCATGCTGGGGCCGGGAATCGTCATTTTGGGGGTCGAGCCCGCCGCGACATTGTCCTTCAGGAATTTGAAGTGCTCGATCATCGGATGGCCGCTGAAGCCGACCTTGCCGACGATCCGCAGCGACTTGGCGATGCCGACACCGCCCTTGAAGTTCATGCCGGAATCGGCGGTGATGGCCTCGACGCCGTCGAGCTCCTCCATGAAGTCGAAATGCCAGTAGGCCCGGCGGAACTCGCCATCGGTGATGCCCTGCAGGCCGATCGCCTCCTGCTTTCCGATCAGCTTGACGATCTCGGCATCCTCGATCGCCTTGAAGGCGGCATCGTCGAGGGTACCAGCTGCATGCTTCTCGCGGGCATCCTTGAGCGGTGCGCTGCGCAGCAGGCTGCCGACCATGTCGGCGCGGAAGGGAGGGGTGGTTCTGGTCATGGATTTGTCCTCGGTTCGATCGTGGTCTCGGCGCGCATCACGCGTTTGATGCGGGCGGGTTTTTCGGCAACGGAGAGATGCGCGGCCATCGCCGCTTCGTCTGCCAGCAGTACGTCGGAGCGAGCGGCGTAAACGATCGCGCCCCGGTCAAGAATGATCGCCTCATCGGTGAAGGGCAGGATCTTGCGCGCCTTCTGCTCGACCAGGATCGTGGTCAGCCCGTCCTCGCGGTTCAGCCTTGCGATCGTCGCCAGCAGCTCGTCGACGATGATCGGCGCCAGACCCTCCAGCGGCTCGTCGAGCAGGAGCAGCTTCGGGTCGAGCATCAGCGCCCGCGCGACCGCCAGCATCTGCTGCTCGCCGCCCGAAAGCTGGTTGCCGAGATTGCGCCTGCGCTCCTCGAGGCGCGGGAACAGGCTATAGGCGCGTGCCACGCTCCAGCCGCTGCCGCGCTGCACGGCGGTCAGGTTCTCCTCGACGCTCAGCGAGCGGAAGATGTTGCGCTCCTGCGGCACCCAGCCGACGCCAATCGCGGCACGCTTCTCCGGCGGCAGGCGCGTGATATCCTCGCCGTTGAAGCGGATGCTGCCCGCGACATGGCGCGTCAGCCCCATGATGGTGTCGATCAGCGTGGTCTTGCCGGTGCCGTTGCGGCCGAGCAGCGCCAGCGCCGCGCCCTCGGCCAGCGCCAGCGACAGGCCGTTGATCACGATCGCGTCGCGATAGCCGGCGACCAGCCCATCGATCTCGAGCAGGGGAGCGGATGTGGGGAGATCAGACATGCGTGTCCTCCCCGAGATAGACGGACCTGACCCTTGGATCGGTCGAAATCTCCGCCACGCTGCCCTCCGCGAAAAGCTGCCCCTGAACCAGCACCGAGATGCGGTCGGCGAATGAGAACACCAGCTCCATGTCGTGCTCGATCAAGAGCACGGTGACGTCCTCGGGCAGCGCCTCGACGCTGTCGAGCACGTCGTGGCGCTCATCCTCGGGCACGCCGGCGGCCGGCTCGTCGAGCAGCAGCAGCGACGGCCTGCAGGCCATGGCGAGCGCGATTTCGAGCAGGCGCTGCTTGCCATAGGGCAAGGTCGCGGTCCGCCGCGTCATCAGGCCGCCGAGCTTCATGCGCAGGAGCAGGGCCTCGGCCTCGTCGATCACGGCGCTGTTCTGGCCGACACGGCTCCACCAGCGCGCACCGGCACCCTGCCGCTCGGCGATGGCGAGGCCGACCGTCTCGATGGGCGAGAGGTCGGAAAAGAGCTGGTTGATCTGATAGGTCCGCGCCATGCCGCGCCTGACCCGGCCCTGCTGGCTGACGCCGGTGACGTCCTCGCCCATCAGCGCGATCGTCCCGGCGCTGACCGGCAGCACGCCGGTCAGCAGGTTGATGAAGGTGGTCTTGCCGGCGCCGTTGGGGCCGATCAGCGCATGGCGGGCGCCGCGCGCGACGCTGAGCGAGATGTCGGAATTGGCCTTGAAGCCGCCGAAGGATTTGCTCAGGCCGAGCGTCTGCAAAGCGGGTACGCTTGCTAGGGCGATCATGATCGGCGCGCTCCGAGCCGGCGCAGCAGCGGCGCGAAGGGACGCGCCAGCGCGGCCATCAGCCGGTCGCGGCCGATCAGCACGAGGATCACCAGGATGAAGCCCATCCAGAAGATCCAGTAGGCCGGTGTCATCGCCGACAGCGTGTCCTTCATCAGCTTGAAGGCGATCGCGCCGATCAGCCCGCCATAGAGATAGCCCGAGCCGCCGATGACCAGCACGAGCAGCGCATCCGCCGAGCGGGCAAAATCGAGCACCTCCAGCGAGACGAATTGCGTCGTCTGGGTGAGCAGCGCCCCGGCCATCCCGGCATAGACCGCCGCCAGCGTATACACCGCGATGATCCGACGGTTGGGCGCGATGCCGATCGTCGCGGCGCGCAGGCGGTTGTCCTTCAGCGCTTTGAGCGACAAGCCGAAGGGCGAATGCACGATCCGCCGCGCCAGCAGGAACAGCAGGAAGGCCGTCGTCAGGCTGTAGACATAGGCCGTGGTTCCGGTGAAATCGAAGTCGAAACGCCCCAGGATCCGCCCGACCGAGACCCCGAGCAGGCCGTCGGCGCCGCCGGTGATCCAGTCGAGCCGGTTGGCGAGTTCGTGCAGGATGAGGGCAACGCCGAGCGTCACCATCAGCCGGGTCAGGTCCGTGCCGCGCAGGATCATGAAACTCGCCAGAAGCCCGACGACGCCTGCGATCGTGCCCGACAGCACGAGCCCGGTCACCGGCTCCGAAATACCGTGCTTGGCGAGCAGACCCGCCGCATAGGCGCCGACGCCGAAGAAGGCGGCATGGCCGAGTGAGACGATGCCGGCGTAGCCGAGGATCAGGTCGAGCGAGAGCGCAAACAGTCCGAGGATCGCGATCTCGTTCAGCAGCAGATGGCGACTGGGCAGCGCAAGAATGAGCCCGAAGGCGCTGAGCCAGAACAGGATTTCGGGCCAGCGCCAGGCGGATTTCGCAGCCAGGAAGGCGGCCGGCGAAAGTGGCTCGACCGCCGTCGCCTGGGTAGCGGAGAGCGTCGTTGCGGGAAGCATCTTCTCCATCGTTAGCGTCCCCGCGCGAACAGGCCCTGCGGCCTGATCATCAGCACGGCGAGCATCATCGCATAGATGATGAAGGCGCCGAGCTGCGGCACGAGATATTTGCCCATTACGTCGGCGACGCCGAGCAGCAGGGCCGCCAGCAGCGGCCCGGTCAGGCTCGACGTGCCGCCGACCGTGACGACGATCAGGAAGTAGAGCATGAATTTGAGCGGGAAGGTGGGGTCGAGCCCGACGATCTCGGCCCCGAGCGCGCCGCCGAGCCCCGCCAGCCCCGAGCCGAAGGCGAAGGTGATCGCGAAGACCTTGCCGACCGGAATGCCCAGGCCGCGCGCGACGCGCCGGTCGTCGACGGCGGCGCGCAACTGGCTGCCGAAGCGCGTCTTCGCCAGCACCCATTGCAGGCCCAGCGCCATCAACCCGCAGATCACCACGATGAAGAGCCGGTAGATGCCGATGCCGAGTTCGCCGACCATGATGCGGCCCTGCAGCCAGGCCGGCAGGCGCACGCTCTGCTGCTGCGAGCCCATCAGCCAGTCCGTCGCCGCGATCGCCATGAAGACGAGACCGATCGAGAACAGCACCTGGTCGAGATGGCTGCGCTCATACATGTGGCGGTAGAGCAGGCGTTCGGCGACGAGCCCGAGCGCTGCGCTGAACAGAAAGGCCAGCGGCAGGCAGGCGAGGAAGGGCAGCCCGAACCGGTTCATCAGCACGACGGTGGCATAGCCGCCGGCCATGGCGAAGGCGCCATGCGCCAGGTTGACGAAGTTCATCAGCCCCAGCGTGACCGCAAGCCCCGCCGCCAGCACGAAGAGCAGCATGCCATAGGCGACGCCGTCGAACAGGATGGTCAGCAAAGGCAGGGGCTCCGGAACTGCGGACTTAAATCATGGCGCCGTCATCCCGGGCGCAGCGAAGCGGAGACCCGGGATCCATTCCTGAACGGTTCAGGCATGGATCCCGGATCGGCGCCGCTGACGCGGCTTGTCCGGGATGACGGCATTTTGGGAAACGCCGTCAGGTCGTCACTTCGCGGCCTTCACCGGGTCCGGCACGGCGTCAAAGGTCGAAAACTCGACATTGTAGAGCTGCCCATCGACCTTCTCGACCTTGCGGACATAGACGTTCTGGACGATGTCGCGGGTCTTGGCGTCGATCGAGATCGGCCCGCGCGGGCTCACCCAGGCCATGCCCTTCATCGCCTCGACGAGAGCGGTGCCGTCGGTCGCGCCATTGGTCTTCTTCAGCGCCTCGTAGATCAGGTGCATGCCGTCCCAGCCGCCCACCGCCATGAAGTTCGGCCGCGTATTGGCCGCCTTGCGGAAGGCCTCGACGAAGGCCTTGTTCTCCGCGGACGGATGCGCCGCCGAATAGTGATGTGTGGTGATGGTGCCGAGCGCGACGTCGCCCATGCTGTCGACGATATCGTCATCGGTGACGTCGCCGGTTGCGATCAGCCGCACGCCCGACTTATCGAGCCCGCGCTCGACGAACTGCTTCATGAACTGCGAGCCCGCGCCCGAGGGCACGAAGACGAAGAGTGCGTCAGGCTTGGTGTCGGCGACGCGCTGCAGGAAGGGCGAGAAATCGGGATTGCGCAGGGGGATGCGAACTTCGCCGACGACCTCGCCGCCAGCGGCGGTAAGCCGGTCCTTGAAGGCCTTCTCGGCATCGATGCCGGGGCCATAGTCGGAAACCAGCGTCATCGCCTTCTTGACGCCGTTCTTCGCGGCCCAGTCGGCGATGCCGATCGTCACCTGCGGCAGGGTGAAGGAGGTGCGCACCACGAAGGGCGACTGCTCGGTGATCGAGGAGGTCGCCGCCGCCATCACGATCAGCGGCGTCTTCGACTGCGTCGCGAGCGGCGCGACGGCAAAGGCGAGCGGAGTCAGCCCGAAACCGGCGAGAAAGCTGACCTTGTCGTTGACCAGAAGCTCCTGCGCGATGCGGCGCGTCACGTCGGGCGTGCCGGTGTCGTCCTTGACGATCAACTCGATCGTCTTGCCGGCGACGGTCGCGCCCTTCTGGGCCATGTAGAGTTTGGCGGCGGCCTCGATCTGCCGTCCCGTCGAGGCGAAGGGCCCGGTCATCGGCAGGATCAGCCCGATCTTGACGGTCTGAGCCTGGGCCTGCACCAGCGCAGGCGCCAGCAAGGCCGCAGCGCTACCCAGCGCGATCAAGGCGCGGCGCGAGAACCGGGATGATAGTATCATCTTAACCTCCCAATATGTGCGATTATCGCACTATTATTCTGATTTCGCACAACTTTCGACGGCCGACACGTCGCTGTCAATCGGACGATAGACCACATCGAAGGCGAGCGGGCATTCCCTTTGGGCGGGCATTCCCTCGCGGAGTTTCAACGGCTATCAGCGTGGCATGATGCGCTGCGATCGCGCTGCGCCAATGCGACGGAGAAAACCATGGATCTCGGCCTTCACGACAAGCGCGCCCTGGTGCTGGGTGCGAGCCGCGGTCTCGGTGCAGCCATCGCCCGCACGCTCGCAGCCGAGGGCGCCTCGGTGATCGCCGCCGCGCGCAATGTCGCCGCGACCGACGCCTGGGTCAGCCAGTGCCCCGAGGAGGTGCGCGGCCGCATCTTCGCAGCCAGCCTCGATCTCTCCGATCTGGCCTCGGTCGATTCTCTGGTCGGCGTGCTCAGGGATGCCGGTGGCGTCGATATCCTGATCGGCAATTCGGGCGGCCCACCGCCGGCCGAGGCACGCGAGGCCGGCCGCGACGACTGGCTGAAACATTTCGAGGCGATGGCCGCCAATCTCTTCCATCTGGCGCAGGGCGTGCTGCCGGGCATGGTCGAACGCGGCTTCGGCCGGATCATCACCATCGCCTCGTCGGGCGTCGAGCAGCCGATCCCGCGGCTCGCACTGTCGAACGGCATCCGTGCCGCCGTGGTCGGCTGGTCCAAGACGCTGGCCGCAGAGGTTGCCGGTCAGGGCGTCACGGTCAATGTCGTACTTCCCGGCCGCATCCACACCGAGCGGGTCGACCAGCTCGACAAAGCCGCCGCCGATCGTGCCGGCACCACGCCCGAGCAGGCAGCCAAGACCTCGCAGGCGACGATTCCGGCCGGCCGCTACGGCACCGCGCAGGAATTCGCCGATGTCGTGACCTTCCTCGCCAGCGAGAAGGCGAGCTATGTCACGGGCGCCAAGATCCGCATCGACGGCGGCGCGACGCGCGGCATCTGACGAAAACTTCGAAGCCAGGCAAGGTCTAGGGAGCGCCGGCCAGCCTTCTGCTGACCGGCGTTCATAGGGCGGGCTGGCTCAGGCCGCCTGCGAATAGGCCGTGCCGGACGCGTTCGACGCGCCGAGCTGGTAGGTGCTGTCATAGGCCTGCGAGGCGCTGGACGGCGGTGGGCCAGGCGGCGGACCGGGCGGCCGGCCGCGTTTTTCGAGCGTCTGCTGGAACGTGCTCTGCTCTTGCTTCGAGACCGAGCCGTCCTTGTCGGAATCGATCGCCTCGAACAGCTTGCTCAGCATGTCGCTCGAGCTTTGCGTGCCCGAGGAGAGCGCCGAGAGGAACTCGTCCTTGGCGATGCTGCCGTCGGAGTTGGCATCGAGCTGGGCGAAGGCGTCTTCGCTGTCGCTGCTGTCGCTCGCTTTTTCGGTCTGGCTGGTGCCTTCGCTCTGCAGCCCGAACAGGAAGGATTGCAGCGTCTGCTGGGCCTTTTCGGCCTTGGCCTTGAAGGCGTCCGACTCCTCCTTGGTGACCGAGCCGTCGCTGTCGGAATCGATCGCCTTGAAGAGCTCCTCGTTCCTGGTGCTGGCCTTGGCGCTATCGGTGCCCTTCGGGGCGCCGGCCTTGAACTCGTCGAGGCTGAGCGCACCGCTGGCGTCGCTGTCGAGCGTGTCGAAGCTCGGTGGTTTGGGCGGTGGCGGGCGGTGTCCGCCGCCGACGCCGCTGATGCTGGACATGGTCACGTCTCCATCGCGTCACCGCCGGATGGCGGCGTGGAGAGTTTCGACCTTGAGTCCATGCCCGAAGGATAAAATGGCCGCCCCGAGTGCCAACATCTTGGTTACGGCAGGTTTCGTGTTTCAGGCCTGGAAACAGCCGGAAACACAATCGTCACGCCGATGTGGCGTCAGCCGCCGATCACCGCCGTCGCCTCGATCTCGATCATCGCCTCGGGCTCGACCAGCGCGACGACCTGCACCACCGCCATCGCCGGGAAATGCCGGCCGAGAACCTCGCGGTAGACCGGGCCCATCTCCTTCAGGCTGGCGCGGTAAGCCGCGATGTCGGTGACGTACCAGGTCAGCCGGACGATGTCCTCGATGCGCCCGCCGCCGGCCTCGACCACGGCCTTGACGTTGGCCAGCGTCTGGCGGAGTTGCGGCAGGAAGCCTGTGGCGAAGACGCCGGCGCTGTCCCAGCCGACCAGGCCGCCGGTCACCAGCACGCGGCCTTCCGCCACCATGCCGTTGGCATAGCCGCGCGGAACCGGCCAGCCTTCGGGCAGGATGGCGCGGGTCAGGGTCTCGTTCGACATGGGCGTCGCCTCGGTTCGGGGCCGTTCCGGCTCTTTAAAAAGGGGCGCATCGTCATCCCGGACGCAGTGAAGCGGAGATCCGGGATCCATGCCTGAACCGTTCCGGAATGGATCCCGGGTCTCCCTGCGGTCGCCCGGGATGACGGCGCGTTTTGGCTTCTATCCATGACGGATCACGATGCGGAGCCCTCTTGCGCCATCTTGCGCAGGGTGAAGCGTTGCAGCTTGCCGCTCGCGGTCTTGGGCAGCGCGCCGACGAAGTCGATCGCGCGGGGGTATTTATAGGGCGCGATACCGGCCTTCACATGGTCCTGCAAGGCCTTGAGCATCGCGGCATCGCCCGATACGCCCTCGCGCAGCACGACATAGGCCTTCACGATGCTGCCGCGCTCGGGGCAGGGGGCGCCGACCACGCCGCATTCCAGCACGTCGGGATGCGCCAGCAGGCAGGCTTCGACCTCGGGACCGGCGATGTTGTAGCCCGACGAGATGATCATGTCGTCCGAGCGGGCCTGGTACCAGAAATAGCCGTCGGTATCGCGGATATAGGTATCGCCGGTGACGTTCCAGCCATTCTGGACGTAGTTGAACTGGCGGGGGTCGGCGAGATAGCGGCAGCCGATCGGCCCGCGCACGGCGAGCCGCCCGGGCGTTCCGTCGGGAACGTCGGCTCCCTCGTCATCGACGATCTTCGCCTCGTAGCCCGGCACCGGAAGGCCGGTCGAACCGGGGCGGATCGCCTCGCGTGGCGCCGCGATGAAGATGTGCAGCAATTCGGTCGCGCCGATGCCGTCCATCAGCGGCAGGCCGGTCTTCGCCAGCCAGGCGTCGAAGACCGGCTTCGGCAGTGTCTCGCCAGCCGAGACGCAGATGCGCAGCGAGGAGATGTCGCGCCCCTCCAGCTTGTCGAGCATGGCGCGATAGGCGGTCGGTGCGGTGAAGATCACGCTGGCCTTATGCCGCTCGATGGCCTCGATCAGGTCGAGGGGGCCGGTCCTGTCCGGCAGCACGGCCGCCGCGCCGATCCGGAACGGGAACAGCACCATGCCGCCGAGCCCGAAGGTGAAGGCGAGCGGCGCCGAGCCGATGAAGCGATCCTCGGGCGCGGCCTTCAGCACCTTGGCGCCATAGGCGTCGCAGATCACCAGCAGGTCGCGCTGGAAATGCATCGTGCCTTTGGGCTCGCCGGTGGTGCCCGAGGTGAAGCCGATCAGGCAGACATCGTCGCTGGCCGTATCGGCCGGCTCGAAATGTTCGTAGCCCGGCTGCGCCATCAGCGCCTCGAGCTCGCAATCGGCCTCGCCGAAGCCGACGATCCGTGCCAGCTCGGGCGCCTGCACCTGCGCCGTCTCGAGCTCTGCCAGCAGGCGATGATCGCACAACGCCAGCGCGATCCTGGCCTTGCGGATCGGATAGACCAGCTCGACCGCGCGCAGCATCGGCATGGTCGCGACCACGACGCCGCCGGCCTTGATCACAGCCAGATAGGCCGCGACCATCATCGGCGTGTTGGCAGCGCGCAGCAGCACGCGGTTGCCGGCCACCATGCCGAGATCGCGCGTCAGCACATTGGCGATGCGGTTGATGCGCTCGGCGAGGTCGGCATAGCTCCAGGTCAGGTGATCGCCGATGATGGCGGCATGCTCGCCGCGGCCTTTCGCGACATGGTCGTCGACCAGTTCGGTCACGGCATTCAGCCGCTCGGGATAGGACAGGCCGGCCTTGCCGAGGTCGATGTCAGGCCATTGCGCGGGCGGCGGCAGGTTGTCGCGCGCGAAGCTGTCGATATGGCCGGAGCGCAGGAAATCCATTGCCGTCACCCTCCTCGTCTCAGCGCATGGATTTCAGCAGGTCGCGCGCGATCACGACCTTCTGGACTTCCGATGCGCCCTCATAGATCCGCAACGCCCTGATCTCCCGGTACAATTCCTCCACCTTGACGCCCTTGGTGACGCCGAGCCCGCCATGAATCTGGACGGCCCGGTCGATCACGCGCTGGGCGTTCTCTGTCGCGACGAGTTTGGCGAGCGCGGCCTCGCGGGTGACGCGCGCCGCGCCGCGATCCTTGGTCCAGGCGGCGCGGTAGACCAGCAGCGCCGCCGCATCGACCTCGGCCGCGCTGTCGGCGATGGCCGCCTGCGAAAGCTGGAGATCGCCGAGCGTGCCGCCGAAAAGCTTGCGGGCATTGGCATGCGCGATCGTCTCGTAAAGCGCTCGCCGGGCAAAGCCGAGGGCTGCGGCACCGACCGTCGAGCGGAAAATGTCGAGCGTCGCCATCGCGACCTTGAAGCCGTCGCCGGGCCCGCCGATGCGGTTCTCGACCGGCACGCGGCAGGCCTCGAACCGCAAGGTCGCCAGCGGATGCGGCGCGATCACCTCGATCCGCTCGGTGATGCTCAGGCCCGGCGTGTCGGCCTCGACCAGGAAGGCCGAGAGCCCGCGCGCGCCCGGCGCCTCGCCGGTGCGGGCGAAGACGACGTAATGGTCGGCAATGCCGCCATTCGAGATCCAGCTCTTCTCGCCATCGATCCGGACATGGTCATTGCCGTCCGGAACGGCGGTTGTCGCCATCGCCGCAACGTCGGATCCTGCCTCCTTCTCCGACAGGGCGAAGGCCGCGATCCGCGCGCCCTCGCAGACGCCCGGCAGGATGCGCGCCTTCATCGCCTCGGAGCCTGCAACGGTGATCGCGCCCGTACCGAGCCCCTGCATCGCGAAGGCGAAATCGGCGAGCCCGTCGCGCGCCGCCAAAATCTCGCGGGCAAGGCAAAGCGTGCGGACATCGAGCGCCGGGCTCAGGCCGCCATAGGCCTCCGGCACGGCCGCGCGCAGGAAGCCGCCCTGGCCCAGAGCCGTGACGCGTGCCCGGCAGGCGGCATCGACATCGTCATGCGGCAGGCCGGGCAGGGTGGCGTCGGCCCAGGCCGACAGCTCCTCGGCAAAGCGGCGATGGCGGTCCTCGAAGAAGGGCCAGTCGAGGGTGTCCTGCAGGATGCCGTCGAGATTTGCCGCGCCCATCTCAGTTGCCCTCGAAGACCGGCTTCTGCTTGTTGGCGAAGGCGTGATAGGCGCGGGCGAAATCCTCGGTCTGCATGCACAGGGCCTGCGCTACGGCTTCGGCCTCGATCGCGCTCTCGACCGACATCGCCCATTCCATTTCCAGCATGCGCTTGGTCATGGCATTGGCGAAGGTGGGCCCATCCGCCAGTTCGGTCGCGAGCGCCTGCGCCTCCATCAGCACGGCATCCCTGGCAACAAGACGGTTCAGGAACCCCCAGCGCTCGGCCTCCTCGCCGCGCAGCACACGACCGGTGTAGAGCAGTTCGGCGGCGCGGCCCTGGCCGATGATGCGCGGCAGCATCGCACAGGCGCCCATGTCGCAGCCGGCGAGCCCGACACGGTTGAACAGGAAGGCGATCTTGCTCTCGGCCGTGCCGAACCGCATGTCCGACGCCATCGCGATGATCGCGCCCGCGCCGGCGCAGATGCCGTCGATCGCGGCGATCACCGGCTGCGGGCAGGCCCGGATCGCCTTGACCAGATCGCCGGTCATCCGGGTGAACTTCAGCAGCTCCTTCGTCTCCATCGCGACCAGCGGCCCGATGATCTCGAAGACGTCGCCGCCGGACGAGAAATTGCCGCCCGCGCCCGTCACCACGATCGCCTTGACCTGCTCGTCCTTCTGCGCGGCGAGAAAGAAATCCGTGAGTTCGCGGTAGCTTGCGAAGGTAAGCGGGTTCTTTTTCTCCGGCCGGTTCAGCATCACGGTCGCGACCTTGCTGGAAACCGACAGCTCGAAATGCGCCGGCTGGAATTCCGCCAGCGGCAGGATCGTGGCGTTGGCGAGGCTGGTCATCAGGCGTCTCCCTTGGTCGCCTCGTTCGCCCGCGCCGCGATCGCGCGGTGCAGCGAGGTCTTGGTCTGTCCGAGCAGGCGGAAAAGCTGGCCGATCTCCGGCTGGTCGAGCCCGGCGAAGAGCTCGGCGATCCAGCCCTCATGGCGCTCGGCCATCGCCTTGAAGCTTTTGCGGCCCTGCGCCGTCAGCGTCAGTACCTGCACGCGCCGGTCCTGCGTCGCGGCCCGCTTGTCGACGAGCCCGTCCGCCAGCAGCCCGGCGACGACCGCCGTGACGTTGCCGTTCGACACCATCAGCCGCTGCGAGACCTCGCCGACGGTCATGCCGGTGCTCGATTTGTCGAGCTGCGCCATCAGGTCGAAGCGCGGCAGCGTCGTCTTGAATTCCTCGCGCAGCCGGTTGCGGATCTCCGTCTCGATCAGGGTCGAGCAGGTCAGCATCCGCAGCCAGAGGCGCAGTTCGTCCTTGTGGTCGCCGGGGCGTTCGCTGGCCTTGGTCTCGCGGTCGAGGACGAGGCCGGGGGAGGTCGGTTCCATCTCAGAACTCCCCGCCATTGAGCAGCAGCGACTGGCCGGTGACCGAGGCGCTGCCGGGACCGCAGAGATAGAGCACGGCGGCGGCAACCTCGTCGGGCGCGATCAGCCGGCCCTGCGGATTGGCCTTGACCATCTCGGCCAGGGCCTGCTCGCGGGTCGCGCCGGTCTTGGCGACGATGGTCTCGATCCCGCCCGAGACCATCTCGGTGTCGGCATAGCCGGGACAGACCGCATTGACCGTGACGCCCGAACGCGCCGTTTCCAGCGCCAGCGACTTCACCAGCCCGACGACCGCATGCTTGGCCGCGACATAGGCCGAGACGTAAGCATAGCCGCGGTGCCCGGCGGTCGAGGCGATGGCGATCAATCGGCCATGGCCGCGCTGGGTCATGCCGGGCAAGGTGGCATGGAACAGGTTGACCGTCCCGATCAGGTTGATCTCGTTGAGCCGCCGGAAGCGCTCGGCCGGGCTGCGCAGGAACGGGCCGGTCTCGACCGCGCCGGCATTGGCGATGGCGATGTCGATCGGCCGAGCCGCCGCGAGCCTGCCGATGGCTGCGGCCATGGCGGCCTCGTCGCTGACGTCGCAGACCGCATAGGTATCCGCGTCGCCGGCCTCGCAGGTCGCTGCCAGCGCTGCCTCGTCCCGCCCGAGGATCGAGACATGCGCGCCATTGCGCCGTAGCGTGGCGGCGATGGCGCGGCCGATCCCGCGCCCGCCCCCCGTCACCACTGCGTGCCGCCCCGTCAGGACCATTCGATCCACCTCCAGATTCCGACAATCTATTTTAGGTCTAAAGGAATTTGCAAGCGCCATGGCGCGCCAGGCTCACTTTCGCCGGTGATCGCGCCTTTTGCCTTGTAAGAGTGCACAAAATCGCCAGCCTTGGGCTGCGTCGATTGATCTTAATCAAGGCCTGTTCGTCGCCGCTTGAGTCAAAATTATTTCAGGCCTAAAATAATTTCGCAGTCGGTTCTCGGGAGGGGCATCATGCGTATCGCAGTCGTCGGCGGCGGGCCTGCCGGACTCTATTTCGCGCTCCTGATGAAGCGCGATTGGCGCGATCTCGACATCACCGTCTTCGAGCGCAACCAGCCGGACGACACGTTTGGCTTCGGCGTGGTCTTCTCTGACCAGACGCTCGACATCTTCAAGGCGGCTGACGAGGCCAGCTACGCGGCGATCCGCGACAATTTCGCATATTGGGACGATATCGAAATCCATTTCAAGGACAGCGTCCACCGCGTCTCCGGCAACGGCTTTTGCGGCTGCTCGCGCCGCTCGCTGCTGATGCTGGTGCAGGATCGGGCCCGCGAACTCGGCGTGACCCTGCGCTTCGGCGAGGAGGCCGCCGACATCGAGACGCTGAAGCGCGACTACGACCTCGTCGTCGGCGCCGATGGCATCAACAGCCGCATCCGAGAGGGCTGGCGCGAGCGCTTCCAGCCCGAAACCGATCTGCGCCCCAACACATTCACCTGGATGGGTTCCACCAGGCCCTTCGACGCCTTCACCTTCTTCTTCAAGGACACCAATTACGGCGTCTTCATCGCCCATTGCTACCAGTACGAGGCCGGCCGCTCGACCTGGGTGCTGGAGACTGACCCCGAAACCTTTGCGAAGGCTGGGCTGGAAGGCATGGACGAGGCTGCCTCGGCCGCCTTCCTCGAAGGCGTCTTCGCCGAGGAGCTGCAGGGCCACAGGCTCGTCACCAACCGCTCGCTCTGGCGCAATTTCCCGATGATCCGCTGCCGCAACTGGGTCGTCGACAATGTCGTGCTGATCGGCGACGCCAAGGCTACCGCGCATTTCTCGATCGGCTCCGGCACCAAGCTGGCGATGGAAGACGCGATCGGCCTGCATGGGGCCTTCCACAAGGCCGGCCTGAATGTCGCCGAGGCGTTGTCCCTGTTCGAGCGCACGCGCCGCGAGGAGGTCGAGAAGACCCAGCATGCGGCCGACGTCTCGCTGGTCTGGTTCGAGCAGCTCAAGCGCTTCTGGAATTTCGATCCCTTGCGCTTCGCCTTCGGCCTGATGACGCGCTCCAAGGCGATCACCTATGACAACCTGGCCTTGCGCGCGCCCGAGATGGTTGCGGCGGTCGACGAGATGGTCGCCGGCGAACTGGGCGAGCTTGCCCGGCGCCGTAAGGATGGCTCTGCCGTGCCGCCGGCCTTCCAGCCGCTCAGGCTCCGCGAGATGCAGATCGAGAACCGCATGGTGCTGGCGCCGATGTGCCAATACTCCGCCGATGACGGCCTGCCCGGCGACTGGCATCTGATGCATTACGGCTCGCGCGCCATCGGCGGCCCGGGCCTGATTGTCACCGAGATGACCTGCGTCGCCGCCGATGCGCGCATCACGCCGGGCTGCGCCGGCATCTGGAACGACGAACAGGAAGCCGCCTGGACGCGGATCGTTTCCTTCGTCCACGCCAACTCGGCCACCAAGATCTGCCTCCAACTCGGCCATGCCGGCCGAAAGGGAGCGACGAAGCTGATGTGGGACGGCATGGACAAGCCGCTCGCGGAAGGCGCCTGGCCGATCGTTTCGGCCTCGGCCTTGCCCTACTATCCCGAAAGCCAAGTGCCGCGCGAGATGACGCGCGCCGACATGGACCGGGTCAAGACCGAGTTCGTCGCGGCCGCCGAACGCGGCCAGCGCGCCGGCTTCGACATGCTGGAGCTGCACTGCGCCCATGGCTATCTCCTGGCGAGCTTCCTCTCGCCGCTGACCAACCATCGCAGCGATGCCTATGGCGGCTCGGTCGAGAACCGCCTGCGCTATCCGCTCGAAATCTTCCGGGTGCTGCGCGAGGCCTGGCCGCGCGAGAAGCCGATGTCGGTGCGCATCTCGGCGACCGACTGGGCGCAAGGCGGGCTATCGCCGGAGGATTCGGTGGTGATCGCCGAGGCTTTCGCGGCCGAGGGCTGCGATCTCGTCGATGTCTCGACCGGGCAGACGGTGCGGGAATCGCGGCCGCTCTATGGCCGCATGTTCCAGACGCCGTTCTCCGACCAGATCCGCAACGAGGCCCGCGTCGCGACGATGTGCGTCGGCAACATCACCACCGCCGACCAGGCCAACACCATCATCGCCTCGGGCCGCGCCGATCTCGTCGCGCTGGGGAGGCCGCATCTCGCCGACCCGTCCTTCGTGTTGCGGGCGGCCGCCTGGTACGGCGTCGATGCGATGCAGCCCGTTCAGTACGCTCCGGGCAAGGACCAGCTCATGCGCAACACCCCGCGCGAGCGTCAGGACCTCGAGGCACTGAAGCTCAAGGCCAAGCCCGGCCGCCACGCCGTGGCGTCATAGCCCGGTCCCATCGGTCGTCCTCGCGCCGGCCGCGGGCGGAACATCGGCTGCGACGAAGGGTTCCCTGACCTGATGCCCGCTGCTTTGCGGGCCGCCAAAGGGGAAATCCGATGCTTCGCTCATTGCCGGGCCTTGCGCTCGCTGTCGCCCTGTCGTCGCTGGCCTTCGCTGCCGCGGCGCAGACGCCGTCGTCGACCACCACGCCTCCCAGCGAGCCGGGAGAGGCCAAGGCGAGCGGCGGGCTTGGTCCGAAGATCACGGATCCGGCGCAGATCGACAAGGGTCAGAATATGATCCTGCCCAATGCAGGGGTTTCTCACCCGTCAGCGGCGCCGACCATGGTGTATGACTGCAAGAACAAGCCGCAGGACTGCACGACGCCCACCACGTCGGGCGACAAGGCAGACCTGCCGGCGACCTCGGCTACGCCGCCAACCTCGAAACCCTGAATCGGGGCGCAAAGTCGATTGCGTGATTGCAATGACTATCTTGCTGGCGGACCCATTCCATTGCGGCTCAGTCGCGCTATCTCTGCCCCAACAGCCAGGCCCTTTGGCCCGGCGTCCATGTTGAGGGCAAAGCCATGAAGCTCACCGGCATCCACCACGTCACTGCGATCTCGGCCGACGCGCCGGGCAACCGGCGTTTTTATGCCGAGACACTCGGCATGCGTCTGGTCAAGAAGACCGTCAATCAGGACGACACCTCCGCCTATCACCTCTTCTACGCCGATGGTGCGGGCTCGCCCGGCAGCGATCTGACCTTCTTCGACTGGCCAGCCTCACCGGCGCGTCGCGGAACGCATTCGATCAACCGCACCTCGCTGCGCGTCGCCAACGAGGCCTCGCTGGAGTGGTGGCGCGCTCGCCTTACTGAGGCCGGCGTCGCTGTGACCCCGGTCCGCGCGATCAATGGCCGATCGGCCGTCGATTTCGAGGATCCGGAAGGCCAGCGCCTGACGCTGATCGCCGATGGCGGCGATATCCCCTTCGTCGTCTGGGAGAAGAGCCCGGTTCCCGCCGAGCATCAGATCCGCGGTCTTGGACCCGTCACCATTTCGGTGCCGAAGCTCGATCGCACCGAGGTCGTGCTGACGCAGCTTCTCGGCCTGGAGCGCATCGGCAGCTATCGTGATGCGGGCCATGCCACCGGCGAGATCCACGTCTTCAAGATCGGGGAGGGTGGTCCGGATGCCGAACTCCATGTCGCGGTCGAGCCCGACCTGCCGCAGGCGCGCGAAGGCGCTGGCGGCGTGCATCACCTTGCACTGCGCACGCCGACCTTCGCCGACTACGACGCCTGGGCCGAACGCCTGCGCACTGCCGGCTATCCCAATAGCGGGCCGGTCGATCGCTTCTATTTCCGCTCGCTCTATCTGCGCGAGCCGAACGGGATCCTGATCGAGATCGCGACCGACGAGCCGGGCTTCGCCACCGACGAGCCGGCCGAGACGATGGGCGAGAAGCTCTCGCTGCCGCCCTTCCTGGAAGCCAAGCGCGCTCAGATCGAGGCCGGGCTCAAGCCGCTCTGACGCATCACCAGAGCTGCATCGCTCGACGGCAGGCATGACGAGGTGCGGCGGACCAGGAGACCGGCCCGCCGCCCCTTTTTTGTCGGCTTTCGATGCGCTTCGTTCACCCGCTTTTAACCACGCAGGCCTCTACTCGAACCTGGCAGGTTTGCCGGTTTCTCGCAGTTGCGTCTGCGGGTCGTGTGTTGCGTCAGGTCGAGAGCGTAGCGAGATGTCGGGACTGGGTTCTAGGCGGCGCAGCCATGCGCACGCCCGCTACCGGATCGGCCACAATGTCTGTCTCCAGATCGCCGCCATCGTGGTGGCCTGCGGCGTCGGCTATGTCGCGCTCGATCCGGGGCCGGATGCGCAGATCCCCGTCCATGCGACGCAGCAGCGCGACGTCACGACGACCGGGTCTCTCGCTTCATCGTCATCCGCTTATCGCGATCTGCTGAGGCCGGGCTTTATGCTGGGGACGACGCCGGGCTCCTTCGGCGGCGATCGGCCGATGCAGGCCGGCCTCCAGCGCAACGCCTCGCCCGCGCCGGCAATGGCGGCGCCGGTCCTGCCGGCGCAACAGGCGCCCATCCAGATGGCCTCCGTCCAGCCAGCCCAGCCGATGCCGTCGGCTGCTCTCACCGTCCAGCCAACGACGGCTGTCGACCTCCTCGCGACATCGCCGCAAGCCATCTCCAGGATGATCAAGGATGCGCCGCTGCCGACCCCGCGCCCGTCCGAACTGAAACCGCCCCCGACGGCCGAGCAGCCTGCCATCGCTTTGCGCCAGCCGATGCGCCGCGCGAAGGTCGCCGCGGCTCCTGCGCCGGCCGCCGAGGACAACCGCTCGTTCTTCGAAAAGCTGTTCGGCGGCGTGCGCCAGCCCAACGGTCCGGCGATGGCCTATGCCGCGCCGGAGGACGACGCGGTCGACCGTTCGCGCGGTCGCAGGCTCAGCCCGTCCTTCGGGCCGCCGGTCATGACAGGGCAGGCAACCGCGATCTACGACATCAGCGCCAAGGTCGTTCACATGCCCAATGGCGAGAAGCTGGAGGCCCATTCGGGTCTCGGCGACAAGATGGATGATCCCCGCTTCGCCCATGTCCGGATGAAAGGCGTGACGCCGCCGCACACCTATACGCTAACCGAACGCGAGGCGCTGTTTCACGGCCACCGCGCGCTGCGTCTTCACCCGGTTGGCGGCAGCAGCGCGATCTATGGCCGCGCCGGCCTGCTGACCCATCCCTATCTGCTGGGCCCCAATGGCGATTCGAACGGCTGCGTCTCGTTCAAGGATTACGAGCGATTCCTGCAGGCCTATCTGCGGGGCGAAGTGAAGCGCCTCGTCGTCGTCGCCAGCATGAACGACGCTCCGCGCTCGCTGATCGCCTCCCGCTGACGTAGACGGGCGCGTCGCAAGACGCGCGTGAAAGCCGCGCGACCCGACGCGCCGCTCAGCTTTTCGCGGCAGCTTTTGCCTTGGGCTTCGCCGCGGCAGTCTTGGGCTTTGCCGCAGCCTTGGGCTTCGCTGCCGGCTTCTTCGCCGGAGCCTTTGCGGCCTTGGCCTTGCCCGGACCCTTGACGCCGCTCGACTCCGCCTTGGCGTTGACCAGTTCGACCGCCTGTTCGAGCGTGATCGCCTCCTGCGTCATCGCCTTGGGCAGGGTCGCGTTGACCTTGCCCCAGTTGACGTAAGGCCCGTATTTGCCGGCGCGCACCACGAGCTTGCCGCCGCCGGGATGCTCGCCGAGATCGCGGCCGGGCACCGCAGCGCCACGTCCGAAGCGGGCGCCCGGGCCGCCGCTTTCCTTGGCGACGATCAGGTCAATGGCGCGGTTGCCGCCGATCTGCAGGATGTCGTCGTCCTTGTCGATATTGGCGTAGGTCTTGCCGTGCTGGACGTAAGGCCCGTAGCGGCCGATGCCGGCGAGGATCGGCTCGCCGCTCTCGGGATGCTTGGCGACCTCCTTGGGCAGCGAGAGCAGGGCAAGCGCGGTCTCCAGATCAACGCCGCCCGGGCTCATGCCCTTGGGCAGGCTGGAGCGCTTGGGCTTTTCACCCTCGCCGAGCTGGATATAGGGGCCGAAGCGGCCATCGCGGACCGTGACCTCGACGTCCGTCACCGGGTCCTTGCCGAGGATGCGCACGCCCGGCGCGCCGGTGCCGCCCTCGGCCGTAGCCTCGCCATCGGCGGCCTGGACGGTGAGCGGACGCGTATAGCGGCATTCGGGATAGTTCGAGCAGCCGACGAAGGCGCCGAACTTGCCGAGCTTGAGCGAGAGCTGGCCCGTGCCGCAGACCTGGCAGGAGCGTGGATCGCCGCCATCCTCGCGCGCCGGGAAGACATGGGCGCCGAGCACGCCGTTCAGCGCCTCCAGAACCTCGGTGACGCGCAGATCCTTGGTGTCGCCGATCGACTTGGTGAACTCCTCCCAGAATTCGCGCAGCAGCACCTTCCAGTCGATCTCGGCGTTCGAGACGCGGTCGAGCTTCTCTTCGAGGTTCGCCGTGAAGTCGAACTCGACATAGCGCTTGAAGAAGCTCTCCAGGAACGCCGTCACCAGCATGCCCTTGTCCTCGGGTACGAGGCGTTTCTTCTCGATGCGGACATATTCGCGGTCGCGCAGGGTCGAGAGCGTCGCGGCATAGGTCGAAGGCCGGCCGATGCCGAGCTCTTCCATACGCTTGACCAGGCTCGCCTCCGAATAGCGGGGCGGCGGCTCGGTGAAGTGCTGGTCGGCCGCGATGGCACGCTTTTCGAGCGGCTCGCCATCCTTCATGACGGGGAGCTTCTTGGAGTCCTCGTCCTCCTCGTCGTCGCGGCTCTCCTGATACAGCGTCAGGAAGCCGTCGAAGAGCGTCACCTGGCCGGTGGCGCGCAGTTCGAGATTGCGGCCTGCGACCTTGGCCGCGATGTCGACGGTCGTCCGCTCCAGCGAGGCCGATTCCATCTGGCTGGCGATGGTGCGCTTCCAGATCAACTCGTAGAGCTTGGCCTGCTCGGGTTCGAGATGGCGCATGACCGTGGCCGGCAGGCGGCCGAGATCCGTCGGCCGGATCGCCTCATGGGCCTCCTGCGCGTTCTTGGCCTTGACGGTGTATTTGCGCGGCGCGCCCGGAACATAGGCGTCGCCGAACTCCTTGCCGATGACGCTGCGGGCAGCCGTAATGGCCGAAGGGTCCATGTCGACGCCGTCGGTTCGCATATAGGTGATCAGACCGACCGTCTCGCCGCCGATATCCACGCCCTCATAGAGCCGCTGGGCGAGCTGCATGGTGCGGGCCGGGGCAAGGCCGAGCTTGCGGGAGGCCTCCTGCTGCAGCGTCGAGGTCTGGAAGGGCGGGTAGGGATGGCGCTTGACCGGCTTGGCCTCGACGCTGGCGACGTTGAAGGCAGCGGTATTCAATGCGGCCTCGAAAGCGCGCGCCTCGTCGCCGGTGCCGATGTCGAGCCTGGTGATCTTCTTGCCGTCGGCGCCGACGAGGCGCGCATCGAAGACGCCGCCGGCAGCCGTGGCCAGCGTCGCCACCAGCGACCAGTATTCGCGCGCCCGGAAGGCCTCGATCTCGCGTTCGCGGTCGCAGACGATGCGCAGCGCCACAGACTGGACGCGGCCGGCCGAGCGGGCGCCCGGCAGCTTGCGCCAGAGCACCGGCGAGAGCGTGAAGCCGACGAGGTAGTCCAGCGCCCGGCGCGCCAGATAGGCATCGACCAGCGCCTGGTCGACCTGGCGCGGATTGGCCAGCGCCTTCTGGACGGCGTCCTTGGTGACCGCGTTGAAGGTGACGCGCTCGACGGGGATGCCCTTCAGCGCCTTCTTGGCGTTGAGCGCTTCCAGCACATGCCAGGAAATCGCCTCGCCCTCGCGATCGGGGTCGGTCGCCAGGATCAGCTTCTCGGCGCCCTTCAGCGCCTTGACGATCTCTGCGACCTGCTTGGCGCCGCGCCCCTCGATCTCCCACTTCATCGCGAAGTCATGCTCGGGATCGACCGAACCGTCCTTGGCCGGCAGGTCGCGGATATGCCCGAACGAGGCGATCACCTCGTAGTCGGAGCCGAGATACTTGTTGATCGTCTTGGCCTTGGCCGGCGACTCGACGACGAGGAGCTTCATGGTGCGGTGTCTCGCTAATAGCCTCCTCGGAGCGCGAAACGCCCCCGTGAGGCGATCTCGCGACCGGCGAAAGACCCGGCGGTTCGGAATTGCGCGCGAAAGTGGTTCAGGGAATAGGCCGTGTCAAACGCCGATTGCACGTCGGTGCCGTGGGGCGGCCTTTTGGTCACAGTCCCTGAAGAGCGCCCTGACATGGCGCCTCGGTCGCCGCGACGCAAGGCCGGCGGGGCTGGCGCGACCGACGCTGGCCTCAGCGCAGCGCGGCCATGAGCTTGGCGAGGAAGCCGTCGAAGGAGGCGCCGTCGATCCAGCGCAGCACCGCGACGAGGTCGTGCTGCGGATCGACGAAGATCACATTGGTGCCGGCACCGAGCGCCCAGAAGGCGCTCTCGGGCACGCCCGGCTTGGCTGAGGGCGCGCGGTTCAGCCACCAGAGATAGCCGTAGTTCGAAAGCGTCGGCGAGGGCGAGACCATCTGCGCGATCCAATCGGCGGACAGCAGCGAGCGCCCGCCCCATTGCCCGCCCCGCGCCATCAGCAGCCCGAAGCGGGCATGGTCGCGCGCGCCGATGAACAGCCCGCCACCCCAATGCCCGCCACCCGGCACCGACTGGATGCGCTTGCCGTCGATCTCGACATGGGAGTTCTCGTAGCCTTGCCACTCCCAGTCCTTGGACGCGCCGATCGGACCCATGATGCGCTCGCGCAGCACCTCGGGCAAAGGCCGCCGGAAGCGCTGCAGCAGGCAATAACCCAGCAGGTTCACCCGCACGTCGTTGTATTCGTAGAAGCTGCCGGGCTCGTGCATCTCCCGGCGCTGGCCCTTGCGGCTGTTGTCGGCGCCGGGCCCGATCTGGCGGTTGTGATCGACCTGGTCGGATTTCTCGAAGATCTCGCCCTGCCACTCGCTGGATTGCTGCAGCAGATGCCGCCAGGTGATTTGTGCATTATGGGCGCTCTCGAAGAACGGCCCGGCGACGCTCCGACCCACCGGCTCGTCGAGGTTGGCGATCAGCCCGTCCTGCACGGCGACCCCCGCCAGCACGGACAGGTAGCTCTTGGCGATCGAGAAGGTCATGTCGGTGCGAGCGGTATCGCCCCATTCGGCGACGATCCTGCCGGCCTTCAGCACGAGCCCGGCCGGGCCGCCGCGCTCCCGTACCGGGCCGACGATCTCGCTCCACGGCCCGGTCTCGTTCCACTCGACATTCCCGACATAGCGCCCGTCAGGATAGAACAGGCTGCGCGGCCAGGGGCTCTCATGCGCCTCCGCGAAGGCGACGGCGGCAGCGAGCCGGGCCGAATCGAAACCAGCCTCGACGGGGGCGACGGTTTCCCAGGGCGCGCCTTCGGCAGCCGGAACATAGATGTCGGTGGACAAGGCAGGCTCCTCGCGGCGGGCTGGGCGCGGCGGAGGCCGCTTCTCCATGGCGTAGCGGCGTTTCGCCAAAACTTCCATCGGCCCTGCCGCATGCTCCTATTCCGTCATCGGCCGCTTGCGCCCTGGCCGAGTCGCGCCTAAACACCCCTCTTCAAATGACATCGCCAGCACCGCTCTATCCGCACCGGCATCTCCTCGGCATCGAGGGGCTCTCCCATTTGGACATCGAGGGGCTGCTGGACAGGGCGGACGCCTATGTCGCGCTCTCCCGGCAGGTCGAGAAAAAGACCGCGACGCTGCGCGGCCGCACCCAGATCAACCTGTTCTTCGAGCCCTCGACCCGCACGCAGGCCTCGTTCGAGCTCGCCGGCAAGCGGCTGGGCGCCGACGTCATGAACATGTCGGTTGCCTCGTCCTCGGTGAAGAAGGGCGAGACGCTGATCGACACCGCCGCGACGCTGAACGCGATGCGGCCGGACATCATCGTCGTGCGCCATCACGCCGCCGGCGCGGTCAATCTCCTCGCCCGCAAGGTCGGCTGCTCCGTCGTGAATGCCGGCGACGGCGCCCATGAGCATCCGACGCAGGCCCTGCTCGATGCGCTGACCATCCGCCGCAACAAGGGCCGCATCGCCGGGCTGACGGTGGCGATCTGCGGCGACATCCTGCATTCGCGCGTCGCCCGCTCCAATATCATCCTGCTCAATGCGCTCGGCGCAAAAGTGCGCCTGATCGCTCCCTCGACGCTGCTGCCGGCCGGCATCGAGCGGATGGGCGTCGAGATCTTCACCGACATGAACAAAGGCCTGGAAGGCGCGGATATCGTGATGATGCTGCGCCTCCAGCTCGAGCGCATGCATGGCGCCTTCGTGCCGTCATCGAAGGAGTATTTCCGCTATTTCGGGCTCGACCGCGACAAGCTGGAGCGCGCGCAGGCCGATGCGCTGGTGATGCACCCCGGCCCGATGAACCGCGGCGTCGAGATTTCCTCCGAGGTCGCCGACGGCGCCCAGTCGATGATCCGCGAGCAGGTTGAGATGGGCGTCGCAGTGCGCATGGCGGTGCTCGACGCGCTGGCGCAGCATCTCCCTAATGTCTGAGCCGAAAGCGCGAGTGGAACCGGGCATGGCCGAGCTTCAGGACATCGCGATCGTCAATGCACGCCTCATCGACCCCGCCACGGGGCGCGACGAGACGGGCTCATTGCTGCTGCGCGGTGGCACCATCGCCTCGGTCGGTTGGGGCGAAGCTACGCCTGCCACGGGCGAGGGCATCCGCCGCGTCGATGCGAGCGGGCTCGTCGTCGCGCCCGGCCTCGTCGATCTGCGCGCCTTCCTCGGCGAGCCCGGCGCCGAATTCCGCGAGACGCTCGGCACCGGCTCGCAGGCCGCGGCTGCCGGCGGCGTCACCACCGTCGTCTGCCGGCCCGACACCGACCCGCCGATCGACGATCCCGCCATCATCGACTTCATCAAGCGCCGCGCCCGCGACAAGGCTATCGTCAACGTCCTCCCGTCGGCCGCCCTGACAAAGGGCCTGCTTGGCAAGGAGATCACCGAGATTGGGCTCTTGCTGGAAGCCGGCGCGGTTGCTTTCGGGGATGGCGCCCGGGCCCTGCGCAACCCGCAGATCATGCGCCGGGCGCTGATCTATGCCCGCGATTTCGACGCGCTGATCATGAACCATGTCGAAGACCCCGATCTGCGTGGCTCCGGCGTCATGAACGAGGGCGAGTTCGCCAGCCGCCGGGGTCTGCCCGGCATCCCGCGCGAGGCCGAGACGGTGATGCTGGAGCGCGACATCAGGCTCGCCCGGGCGACCGGCGGCCGCTACCACGCCGCCATGATTTCCTGCGCCGACTCGGTCGAGCTCGTGCGCCGGGCGAAAGCCGAGGGCCTGCGCGTCACCTGCGGCGCCTCGATCAACAATCTGACGCTGAACGAGAACGACGTCGGCGACTACCGCACCTTCTGCAAGGTCTCGCCGCCGCTGCGCGACGAGCACGAACGCCTCGCTCTGGTCGAAGGCCTGGCCGAGGGCGTCATCGACGTCGTGGTCTCCGACCACGACCCGCAGGATGTCGAGACCAAGCGCCAGCCCTTCGCCGAGGCCGCCGACGGCGCACTCGGCATCGAGACCTTGCTCTCGGCATCGCTGCGCATGGTCCAGGCCAGCCAGATCACCTTGCCGGACCTGCTGGCTGCGCTTTCGACCCGGCCGGCCAAACTGCTCGGCCTCGGCTGCGGACGCCTCGCGCCCGGTGCGCCCGCCGACGTGATGCTGCTCGACCTCGACGCTCCTTACGTCGTCGACAAGCGCAAGCTGAAGTCGCGAGCCAAGAACTCGCCCTTCGACGAGGCAAGGCTGGAAGGCATCGTGCAAACCACCTTCGTCGGCGGCCGTGCGGTCTATGAGGCCCCCGCGGGTTAGGTTACGCTGCGCGAGCGCGACGAGAGGGCTGCATGTCGGATCTGTTGAGTTGGACCCTGTCCTGGCCCGCCTTCGCTGCGGCGCTCGTCGTCGGCTACCTGCTCGGCTCGGTTCCCTTCGGTATCGTCCTGACGAAGCTGAGTGGCGGGCCTGACCTGCGCAGCATCGGCTCGGGCAATATCGGCGCGACCAATGTGCTGCGCACCGGCAACAAGACGCTCGCGGCGCTGACCCTGCTCGGCGACATGCTGAAGGGCACGGCGGCGGTCCTAGTCGGGTTCTATGCACTAGGCGGCCCCCAGGCCGCGCTCGTTGCCGGGCTCGGTGCCTTTCTCGGTCATCTCTTCCCGGTCTGGATCGGCTTCAGGGGCGGCAAGGGCGTCGCCACCTATCTCGGCATTCTGATCGGGCTCGCCTGGCCGGTTGCGCTGGCTTTCGCCGCGATCTGGCTCTGCGTCGCCAAGCTCTCGAAATACTCCTCGCTCGCCGCGCTGGTTGCGAGCGTGTTGACGCCGCTCCTGCTGTGGTTCTGGATCGGCGACCGCCGCGCTGCGCTGCTGATGGCGGTGCTGGCTGTGCTGCTCTGGTTCATGCACCGGACCAATATCTCCCGGCTGCTCTCCGGCGGCGAGGGCAAGATCGGCGGGAAGGGCTGACGCGGCATGGCTGGCATCGTCCTCACCGACCGCCAGCGACTCGATTGGCTCCGCCTGATCCGCAGCGAAAGCGTCGGGCCGCGCACCTTCCGCTCTTTGATGAACCGCTTCGGTGGCGCGGCCGCCGCGCTTGACGCACTTCCCGACCTCGCCCGGCAGGCTGGCCGGGCACTCCGCATCTGCGCGATGGCCGAGGCCGAGCGCGAAATAGAGGCGCTGCGCCGGCTCGGCGGCCGGCTGATCGCGCTCGGCGAGGCGCAGTACCCCCGGCCGCTACAGGCGATCGACACCGCGCCGCCGCTGATCGCCGTGCTCGGGCAGGCGGAGGTTCTGTTGCGCCCTTGCGTGGCGCTGGTCGGTTCGCGCAACGCCTCCGCCGCCGGCATGAAGTTCACGGCCCGGCTGGCCCGCGATCTCGGCGAGGCCGGCTTCGTCGTGGTGTCGGGCCTGGCGCGCGGCATCGACACCTCCGCCCACGAAGCCAGCACCCTGACCGGGACGGTCGCGGTCCTGGCCGGCGGGCTGGACGAGGTCTATCCGCCGCAGAACATCCCCTTGCTGCAGCGGCTGCTGGAGCAGGGCGCCGCGATCAGCGAGATGCAGCTCGGGCTTGCGCCGCGCGGACGGGATTTTCCGCGCCGCAACCGGCTGGTCTCGGGCCTGTCGCTTGGCACGGTTGTGGTCGAGGCGGCGCGCAAATCCGGCTCGCTGATCACGGCGCGCTTCGCCAACGAGCAGGGCAGGCTGGTCTTCGCCGTGCCGGGCTCGCCGCTCGATCCGCGCGCCGAGGGCGGCAATCACCTGATCCGCGAGGGCGCGACGCTGTGCTCGGAGGCTGCGCATATCATCGAGGCGCTGACGCCGCTGCTCGACAGCGATCTCGGTTTTCTTCCGCCGCCGCCCGCCCTGCGAGACGGCGCCGGCGAGAGCATGACGCAGGCGCTCTGGGACGAACTCGACCTGCCGGGCATCGAGCCCGCTCCCGCGGCGGCGGTTCCCGAACCGGAGCGCGTCTTCGCGGCGGCAACCGGCGCCCCCGGCGATGACGCCGTGGACATGCGCCGCCTTGTCCTGCAACTCCTCGGCAGCGCGCCGATCTCCGTCGATGACCTCGTCCGTGCGAGCGGACGGTCCGCCCGCGAGATCAGCCGGACCGTGCTGGATCTCGAACTCGATGGCCTCGTCCAGCATCATCCCGGCGGCACGTTGACCCGCGTTGAGGTTTGATGGGTCCCTGCACGGGCGATGCAACCTCCGGTTACAGCACCGGTAGGGGCAGGGGCCAGGTTCTGCAGTTCGGGTCGCTCGCTAGGTCTCTTGCGGATGGTCTCCTCTGTCGACGGATCGCCCGAGCCGCTCGACCTGGGTCGAGGCTTCAAGCCGTGCCATCTCCAGAAAATAGGCCAGGCTGTCGAGATCCACGGAGCGTGACATGGCGCGCAAATCCGCTGTGAGATGCTCGATATAAGCGGCCACGTCGCGCTGGGTCGCGCGCGGATCGCTGACTTTCTCGACACTGCGAGGGTTTTCTCCGGCGCTGGCCTGAGGCGCGACGTCGCCGTGCAGCGGGTCCCCGGCATTCCGCGATACGAGCGGATTTCGTCCATTTGACGGCATCGCCGACCGGCTCCCCTGCAAAGAATGGGCAGATTTGAACGATCACGGCCCGATCAACATAGGGATGAACGAGTCGCGATCATACAATCATAGCGTGCGTTCGTTCGCGATCTCAAGGGGGTGTTGATCTTGGAGAAGCAGTTTTGACTTCACAAAAGGATGGGTTTCAGAGGAGGAACAGGACCGCCAGCGGCAGCGTCGCCAGGGCGAGCAGGGTCTGCAAGGTCGTGATCTCGGCCATCAGCGGCGCGTCGCCTCCCAGATCGCGGGCAAGGAAATAGGCCGCGGTCGCGGTGGGGACCGATGCGGCGACGACGGTCATGGTCAGCGCTGGTCCCGACAGGCCGAGGTGGCGGGCGATCGTCCAGGCCAGTAGCGGCATGACGACGAGCTTGACGCTGACCGCGATGCAGTGGGCAAGCCGAGGCCGCGTCAGGCTGCGCAGGTCGAGCCCCGCGCCCACGGCAAGCAGGCCGACGCCGAGCGCGGCGCGTCCCATCACGTCGAGATAGGTGGTGATCGCCACCGGCAGCATCCACTGCAGCTGGTTGAGCAGGAGGCCGACCACTGACGACCAGATGAAGGGGTTGAAAGCGATCGAACGCGCGGTCGCTGCCGCGGTCATTGGCCGGCCATTCGCATAGCGCGCCAGCACCAGCACGCAGAGCACGTTCAACAGCGGGATCATCGCTGCGACCGCGATCGCCATCAGCGTGGTGCCGTCACGCCCCTGCAGCCCGGCCGCCAGAGCCAGCGCAATGAAGGTGTTCCAGCGGATCGAGCCCTGGAAGATCGAGGTGAAGGCTGGGCCGTCGATGCCGGCGCGCAGCAAAAGCCGCCGCGATGCCAGCAGCAGGCCGGCGACGGTGAGGATCGCCAGGACCAGGCTCGCGCCCATCGCCAGCACCGGCAGACGCCCGAGATCGGCGACGGCAAGCGTGTGGATCACCACGGCCGGGAACAGCACCTGATAGGTCAGGCGTTCGACGCCGAGCCAATGCGCCGGCGAGACGATGCCGCGGGCCTTGAGGAACCAGCCCGTCGCGATGACGAGGAAGACGGCGATCAGGCTGGTGAGCATGGCATCTGCGAAGGCAAGGGAGGGCACAAGCGAGAAGTCAGGGAGGCTTGACGAGCGGCGGAAGCCGCCCGCAGGGGACGCCGAATGGAACAACGAACAGGCGCGCCCGTTGATCTCTCACGCGACTGCCATGGATGAGCCTGAGAGGCCGCAAGGCCACTCCTTTCATGACGGTCGGCGTTGGGCAATGGCGCAGGGCTTAGGCAGCGTTGCGCGTGCCGCAATCCGGCCGTGATTGGTTCACGCGGCATTCAATCGGTCGGGACCAAATTTCCCGGCAGGTCGGGGAGCGTCCCGGCACAACAGGAGATCGGATCATGATGTCTCTCAGGAAGACCGCCATCGTCGCGCTCGCCTCGGCGAGCGTCGTTTCGGCCGGCTTCGCGACGCCGGCTTTTGCAGCTCCGCAAGGCTTCGATGCCGCAAGGCTCGACAAGGCACCGGCGGAATACACTCAGTACTATCGCGGCCATCGTGGTTGGCGCGGCGGCAATCGCGGCGCGGCGATCGCAGCCGGCGTCGGCCTCGGCATTCTCGGCGCGGCGGCCGTGGCTTCGAGCCGGCGTGCCTATGCCGATCCGTACTATTACGACGACGGCTACGATACCTATGAGCCGGTCTACGCGCCGGCTCCGGTCTATGCAGCTCCGGTCTATGCGGCACCCGCCTATCGTCGCGGCTATTACCGGCCGAGCTACGACTTCCGCGATCACCGCTGAGCGGTCCGCAGGTAGCGCTACCCCGCGCGTCCTTGAGGGCGCGCGGGTTTTCTTTGCCGCGTCTTAACGTGCCAAGAGCTGCAAACGTGCGAAGTGCTGGCCGTGACGAATGAGACGATGACGATTCGGAGGGGGAACAGAACGATGACGATCAACAAGACACTCGCGGCCGGCTTCGGCGTATTGGCCGCGGCTCTCGCCTGGGGGCTGCCGGCATCCGCGCAGATCCGGGGCAACGAGTATCCGGCGCCGGGCGGCGGCTATCAGCGCGGCTATGACGGCAACAGGGGCTATGAGCGTCGCGATGGCTACCGTGACGGTTACCGTGGCGACCGCGGCGGTTATGGCGGGCGCGACGAGCGCTACGGCCGCGGCGGACGCGGCGCGCCCGATCCGCTGGCCGGCATGAGCCCGGAAAAGCGGGCGCGGGCGATCGAGAATCATCGCCGCGCTCAGAAGAAGGCTTATAGGAACGGCGTCATCATTCCGTGAGCCCAGGCCAACATTGATCTGGCGATTGCGCCGCTCCGGCCTCGGCCGTGGCGGCGTTATCGTGTCAGTCCTGCGCCAGCTCGTCCGGTTGCATCCGCATCAGCCGGTCGAGCGCGCCCTGCAGGATGTAGGCTGCGGCCATCTTGTCGACGACGGCGGCGCGCTTGGCCCGCGACGCATCGGCGTCGAGCAGCGTCCGCGTCACGGCCAGCGTCGACATGCGTTCGTCCCAGAAGACGATGGGCAGCTTTGTCAGCGGCACGAGGTTGCGCACGAAGGCGCGGGTCGACTGCACGCGCGGACCTTCCGTGCCGTCCATGTTGAGCGGCAGCCCGACGACAAGGCCGGCGACGGCATACTTCTCCGCCACCTTCAGCAGCGCCACCGCATCGAGACTGAACTTGACGCGCTTGATGGTTTCGAGCGGCGTCGCGATTTGGCGCTCGAGGTCGGAGAGGGCCAGGCCGATCGTCTTGGTGCCGAGGTCGAGCCCGAGCAGCCTTGCGTGATCGGGCAGGGCGACGAAGGCTTCGAGTGGCACGACATTGCTGGACATGGCGGTGCTTGACATGGGCTGGCGGTAGCATGCGCCGCCGCGCGAGGCGAGCGGCGCATGCCCGATGCCGTTGAAGCGAACTCAGCCCTGCGGCTTGACGCCGGCCGCCGCCAGCGATGCAGCCCATTTGTCGATTTCGGCCGCGAAGGCCTTCGCATGGGCGTCGCGGGTCCATTCGGCTTCCGGGAAGGTGCTGGTGCCGAAGGCCTTGAATTTCTCGACCACCCCCGGATCCTTGAGCGCGACGCGCAGCGCCGCATTCAGCTTGTCGAGCACGGGCACGGGCGTGCCCTTCGGCGCGTAGAGGCCGTGCCAGATCGTCATGTCGAGCTTGGAGCCGGCCTCCGACATCGTCGGCGTATTGGGCAGCACGTCGAGCCGCTGCGCCGAGGTCACCGCATAGGCCCGGATGCTGTTGCCCTGGATCTGCGGGATCGCCGAGGTCGACTGATCGCAGAGCAGGTCGATCTGCCCGCCAACGAGGTCGTTCATCGCCGGTCCCGTGCCGCGATAGGCGACCTGGTTGAACTTGGCTCCAAGCTGCTGCGAGATCAGCACGGCGCAGAGATGCGAGTTCGAGCCGACGCCGGCATGGGCGATCGTCAGCTTGTCGGCGTTCTCCTTGATATAGGGGAAGAACGCCTTGGCGTCCGGCGTCGGCAAGGCGAGCTTGCTGGCGATGACCATCGGTCCGGTATTGACCAGCCCGATCGGCGCGAAGGCCGTCTTCGTGTCGTAGCCGAGATTGGCATAGAGCGCCGGCGCGGCGGCCAGCGCGAGATGGTGGATCAGGATCGTGTGCCCGTCCGGTTCGGCGGCCGCGACGCGCTTGGCGCCGGCGGTTCCGCCGGCTCCGGCGACGTTCTCGACCACCACCGGCTGGCCGAGCGTCCGACTCATCTGCTCGCCCAACAGGCGGGCGATGACGTCGCTCGGCCCGCCCGCGGCGAAGGAGACGATCACGGTGATCGGCTTGGTCGGAAAGGCCTGCGCCAGCGCGGGCGCGGATAGGCCAAATGCAGACAGGCCTAGCGTCAGCAGCCCGGCAAGGGCTGCCCTCTTCGTCATGCTCATGCGTATCCTCCATGGGTCGTGGCGAACTGCCGCTCTGTGTCGGCTTTGGTGGGTAAGTTCTGGATGGGTAAGTTCTCGGACCTCGAACGTATCAGCGCAGATCGGACTGGTAGTGAGCCTCCTCCGTCAGACACAGGCTGAGACGTCGCTCGACGGCCGAGCCATCCAGCGAAAGCGCGATGCGGTCGATCTCGAGCGCGGGCGTTCCCGCCACGACACACAGATGCTCGGCCTGACCGGGCGTGAGTGCAACGGCCTTCAGCCGCTCGCGGGCGTTGGCGATGGTGATGCCGTAGCGCGTGGCGAACAGGCTGTAGAGATTGTTCGGCACCGGGCCATTTTCCAGCCCCGGAAAGACATGGGCCGGCAGACTCACGGTTTCGAGAACCAGCGGTTTTCCGCCGAGCGAGCGGATGCGGCGGATGCGGATGACAGGCTCCTGCGCCAGCAAATTCAGCGCCATGCGTTCGGCCGCATCGGCGGGGCCGCTTGTGCTGTCGAGCACCTTGCTGTCGGGAAAGCGCGCGATGCCATCATCGGACATCAACTTGAAGAACCGGAACAGGATGCGCTGCTCGTCATGCTCGGCGACGAAGGTGCCGCGGCCCTGGCGGCGCACCAGCAGATTCTCCGCAGCGAGTTCGTCCAGCGCCTTTCTCACCGTGCCCTGGCTGACGCCGATCTCGCTGGCGAGCTGACCTTCGCTCGGCAAGGCCATGCCGGGCGCCCAGCTGCCATCGACGAGCCGGCGCACGAAACTCGCCTTGACCTGCTGGTAAAGCGGCCGAAATCCTAGAATTTCGGCCCCAGCGGACGAATCCGGCCGCGTCGCAATTTCGACCTTGTGCTCAGTCATGTGTCTTATATAAGACTTGTCTCAAGGGTGGTCGAGTCCTGAATCCGGATGACCGTCGAGAACGCTGTGACAACAAGCGCTGTGAGGAGATACCGATGAGCAAGCCCCACCTCCTGGTTCATGAGAAGAAGGACACCGTCGGCGTCGTCGTCGTCGAGGGTCTGAAGGCCGGCACCGACATGCTGTGCGTCGTCACGCACGATAATTCCGATTTCCGCCTGGCGGCGAAGATGGACATCCCGATCGGCCACAAGGTCGCCCTTAAGGACATCGAGAAGGGCGAGACGATCTGGAAATATGGTCAGGACATCGGCCAGGCCAAGACCGATGTGAAGCAGGGCGAGCACCTGCATGTCCACAACGCCAAGACCAAGCGCTGGTGAGATCGGTCTTTTTCCTCTGAACCACCGCGTCATCCCGGACAAGCCGCGAAGCGGCGCCGATCCGGGATCCATGCCTGAACCGTTCCGGAATGGATCCCGGGTCTCCCTCCGGTCGCCCGGGATGACATCCCCCACCGTCGTTCCCGGCTCCCGCGCAAACGGTCGAGCCACCCCATCAGGAAGGAAACACCATGTCGATCGTCGCGAATTTCGATCTCGTCAAAGGCAAGCTCGCCAGGATCAAGGGCCGCAAGATCGAGGCCCCCGAGTTCAAGGCCCCGGTGGTGAAGCGCCCGACCGGCCGCAGCCTCGATTCCTTCACCGGCTGGCGCCGTGAGAACGGCCGGGTCGGCGTCCGCAATCATGTCCTGCTGCTGCCGCTGGACGATCTCTCCAACGCCGCCTGCGAGGCCGTCGCCAACAACGTCAAGGGCACGCTGGCGATCCCGCATGCCTATGGCCGCCTGCAGTTCGGCGAGGATCTCGACCTGCATTTCCGCACCCTGATTGGCACCGGCTCGAACCCCAACGTCGCCGCCGTCATCGTCATCGGCATCGAGGATGGCTGGACCAAGCGCGTCGTCGACGGCATCGCCAAGACCGGCAAGCCGGTGGTCGGCTTCGGCATCGAGGGCCATGGCGACATCGCTACCATCGCCAAGGCATCCTATGTCGCCAAGGAGTTCGTCCAGTGGGCAACCGAGCTGCAACGCGAGAAGTGCGGCATCGAGGAGCTCTGGGTTTCGACCAAATGCGGTGAGTCCGACACCACCACCGGCCTGTCATCCTGCCCGACCGTCGGCAACATGTACGACAAGTGGATTCCGCGCGGCGTCTATGGCGTCTTCGGCGAGACCTCCGAGATCACCGGTGCCGAGCATCTCTGCAAGGCCCGCGCGGCGACGCCGGAGGTCGGCGAGCGCTGGTACAAGATGTGGAAGGCCTATCAGGACGACGTCATCGAGGCCCACAAGACCGACGATCTCTCGGATTCGCAGCCGACCAAGGGCAACATCGCCGGCGGCCTGACCACGATCGAGGAAAAGGCGCTCGGCAACCTCGAGAAGATCGGCCGCGAGTGCACCTATATCGACATCCTGCAGCCGGCCGAGGCGCCGACCAAGGGGCCGGGGCTCTATTACATGGACACCTCCTCGGCCGCGGCCGAATGCGTGACGCTGATGGCGGCGGGCGGCTATGTCGTGCACACCTTCCCGACCGGGCAGGGCAACGTCATCGGCAACCCGATTGTCCCGGTCATCAAGATCACCGGCAACCCCAAGACGATGCGCACCATGCCGGAGCATATCGACGTCGACGTCTCCGGCATTCTGCGCCGCGACATGACGATCCCGCAGGCCGGCGACGCCCTGATCGAGAACATCGTACGCACCGCCAATGGCCGCCTGACTGCGGCGGAAGCATTGGGGCACCGCGAATTCTCGATGACCAAGCTCTACCGCTCGGCCTGAGCGGCTGTTAACAGCCGGAGCGGCCACGCGCCGCTCCGGCCTTATCCGCCCCGGCCGAAACCTCGGGAGCCTGACAATCTTGTCCATCGCGACGACGACCCGCCTCAGTGCCTGGCGTCCGCTCCTCGACGGGATCGCGCTGTCGGCTGCGGTCGCGGTCGCAGCCTATATTGCGGAACCTCTGCTGAAATCCGCCGCCGGCGGACGCTTCGGCATCCCCGCGGTCGTGATCGCCCTCATCATCGGCATGCTGCTTCACCCTTACGCCAACGCAGTTCGCTTTCAGGCGGGCATGGTCTTCTGCGTCAAGAAGATGCTGCGCTGGGCGATCGCGCTGCTCGGCCTGCGCGTCGCGCTCGGCGACATCATCGCGCTCGGCCTGACGACCGCTCTGCTCGTGATCGTCGCGATGACGGCCACGATCCTGTCGGGCTTCCTGCTGGCGCGTTGGCTTGGCCGCGAGACCGGCATGGGTGCGCTCGGCGGCGTCGCGACCGCCGTCTGCGGCGCTTCGGCCGCATTGGCGACCGCGACCGTCGTACCCGACTACAAGAGCAAGGCCGCCGACGTCGCCTTCACCGTCATCGCTATGAACGCGCTCTCGACGCTGGCGATGCTGGCCTATCCGCTGATCTGCGTCTGGCTCGGCTTCACCCCGGCGCAGACGGGCATCATGCTCGGCGCCACCATCCATGACGTGGCGCAGGTCGTCGGCGCCGGCCAGTCGGTCTCGGATGAGGCCGCCAATGCCGCGATCATCGTCAAGCTGTTCCGCGTCTTTCTGCTGCTGCCGGCCGTGCTGATCGTCGGCTGGTGGCTCGTACGCGACGAGGCCCGGCTCGCCGGCAACGTCGCCGACAAGGCCAAGGTCCCTGTGCCGGTCTTCGCCATCATGTTCCTGGTGCTGTGCCTGGTGAACAGCCTGCTTGCCATGCAGCCAGCGCTCGCGCCGGTCTACGGCCCGATCCGCAACCTGCTGCTCGCGATCTCCGGCTGGGGCCTGCTCATCGCCATTGCGGCGCTCGGGCTCGGTACATCGCTCGGCGCCATGGCCAGGCTCGGCTGGCGTCACATGGTCCTCGTCATCGGCACCAGCCTCGTTATTCTCGTTATCGTTACGGGCGGCCTGATCGTTCTGGGCTGACCGTCAAAATCTGGAAGGCGCCTGCCATGACCGACATCGTCATCACCGAATTCATGGACGAGGCGGCCGTCGCTGCGCTGAGCGCCCGCTACAAGGTCCATCACGACCCCGAGCTCTTCGACAAGCTCGACGAGCTGGCGAAACTCGTCGCCGATATTCCGGCCCTGATCGTGCGCAACCAGACGCAGGTGAGGGGGGATGTGCTGGCTGCTGCCAAGAAGCTCAAGGTGGTTGGCCGCCTCGGCGTCGGCCTCGACAACATCGATATGGATGTCTGCACCGCGCGCGGCATCAAGGTCTTTCCGGCGACGGGGGCCAACAGCCTCTCGGTCGTCGAATATGTCATCGGCAGCGCCATGGTGCTGCTGCGCGGCGCCTATTTTGCCAATGCCGCGATGGTGGCGGGCGAGTTCCCAAAGACCAAGCTGATCGGCCGGGAGATCGCCGGCAAGCGGCTAGGCCTCGTCGGCTTCGGCGCCATCGCCCGCGACGCCGCCACGCATGGCCGCATGCTCGGCATGAACACCGTCGCCTACGATCCTTACGTCCCCGCCGACGACAAGGTCTGGGCCGGAACCGAGCGGCTCGAGCTCGACGCCGTGCTGGCGACCTCCGACGTCATCAGCATCCATCTGCCCCTGACGCCCGAGACCAAGGGCTTGATCGGCAAGCAGGCTTTCGCCCGGATGAAGCCGGACGCGATCCTGATCAATGCGGCGCGCGGCGGGATCATGGACGAGGCTGCGCTGGTTGCGGCACTGAAATCGGGCAAGCTTGGCGGCGCGGCGATCGACGTCTTCGCCGAGGAGCCATTGCGCGCGGCCGGCAAGCTGTTCGCCGATGTCCCGAACCTGATCCTGACGCCGCATATTGCCGGCAACACGGTCGAGTCCAACGGCCGCGTCTCCGGGCTGGTGGCCGAGCGCGTCATGGCCGCTCTGGAGGGCAGGGCATGACACGGCTTTCCATTGAGCAGGCGGAGGCCCGGCTGACAGAGCTATTCGCGGAGGCGGGCGCCTCATCCGCCAATGCCGCCTCCGTCGCCTGGGCACTGGTGATGGCCGAGGCCGACGGGCTGAAAGGCCATGGCCTGTCGCGCGTCCCGACCTACCTTGCCATGCTGAAAGCCGGCAAGATCGACGGCCGCGCGGTGCCGATCGAAAGCCGCCCGAAGCCCGGCGTGCTGGCGATCGACGCCTGTCACGGCTTCGCCTATCCCGCGATCGATCTCGCCGTGATCGAACTGCCCGACTTGGCCCGAGCACAGGGCGTGATCGCCTGTCCGATCCGCCGCTCGAGCCATTGCGGCGCCGCCGGCCTGCATGTCGAGCGCCTAGCCGAGCAGGGCCTCGTTGCCATGCTCTTCGCCAACACGCCCGGCGCCATCGCCCCCTGGGGCGGCTCGAAGCCGGTCTTCGGCACCAACCCGATCGCCTTTGCCGCGCCGCTGGCCGGTCGCGAGCCGGTCGTCATCGACATGGCGCTGTCGAAGGTCGCCCGTGGCCCGATCGTCGCGGCCAGGCAGAGGGGCGAGGCGATTCCCGAAGGCTGGGCGCTCGACGTCCATGGCAAGCCGACGACGGATGCGGCCGCCGCGCTCGCGGGCACGATGCTTCCGCTCGGCGACGCCAAGGGCGCTACGCTCGCCATGATGGTCGAAATCCTCGCGGCCGCGCTGGTCGGCGCGCATTTCGGCTTCCAGGCCTCATCCTTCATCGACGCGGTCGGTGGTCCCCCCGACACCGGCCAGCTCATCCTCGCCATCGACCCGCATGCGATGGGCGGCAACTGGTTCGACGAGCGCATGCGCCTCCTCGCACACGCCATCGAGGCGCAAGAGGGTACGAGGCTGCCGGGGGTCCGGCGCCTGGGGCTGCGCGCGAAGGCTAGGGCGGAAGGGATTGAAGTGGCGGACGGGCTATTGGCACTCTGAGCATGTCAGAAGGCGCCTTGATCGAAGGCTCCCTCAAGATCGCGGCCACCATAGAGGATACGCATGATGACGATTTGCTGCGCATCGATCCGAAAAGCAATCGTCACGCGGCGCTCGACTCCGAACGTCCGCAAGCCAGGGTAGAGATCATCGCGTCGCGTGCCGCGTTCCGCGTTCCGGAAAGAAGGCGAGCGACCGGTAGCTCCGTTGGATGCGCCGGATGTAGCCAATCGCAGTTTGTGCGCTGCTTCTCTCTGCAATCCAGTCGTAGATTTCGCGCAGGTCCTCGCGCGCGGCAGGCCTCAGCGTGATCTCAAAGCCTGGCAGCATCGCGAGCCATGCGCTGCCTGTGATGCTCTTCGAGTTCTTCAAACGCCTGATCTGCCGGGATCGACGGCCGCGGATCGGCCATAGCCTCCTCGACCTTGGCCTTCAATTCGGCGTCGAAAGCGCGCTCCTCCCGTTCCAGCGCTTCCAGTCCGGCGCGCACGACCTCGCTCGGCGAGTCATATTCGCCCGAGCGGACGCGCTCCCCGATCTTTTCGACGAGATCGCCCAGCGTCACCGTCAACGTCGTGTTCGGATCGTCCATCGCGAACCTCCACATGCAAGGCTTGGAAATTTACCACGGGTCTCGCAGCCGGGACAGTCAGACGAAATCGAACGCATCGACATCAACCAGCCCCTTGTCGGTGATCTTCAGATGCGGGATCACCGGCAGGGTCAGGAAGGCGACCTGCAGGAAGGGCTCGGCCAACACGACGCCGAGTGCCTTCGCGGCCGCCCGCAGATCCTCCAGCCCATGCCGCACCGTCTCGAAAGGCTGGTCGCTCATCAGCCCCGCGACCGGCAGCGCCAGTTCCGCCGTTACGACACCGCCATCGGCGACCGCAAACCCGCCCCCGATCTCGATCAGCCGGTTGGCGGCCACTGCCATCGAGGCTTCATCGACTCCGACGACGCAGAGGTTGTGGCTGTCATGGCCGACGGACGAGGCGATCGCGCCATGCTTCATGCCGAAGCCGTGGACGAATCCGGTCGCGATGCCGCCCGTCTTGCCGTGACGCTCGATCACCGTGACCTTGACGGCGTCCTGGTCGAGATCGGGCAGGGCTAGGCCCTCGCGCGACGGCAGGCGCAGGCTGAGCCGCTCGGTGATGATGCGCCCTGGCACCACGCCGATCACGGGCGTCTCGCCGTCGCGTGCCGCCGCCTCGAAGTCCGCAGGCGTCAGCGCCCTGCTCTTCACGCTACCCAGCCCGACCGGCTCGATTTGGGTCCGGTCTGCGAACAGCGCCGGTTCGACCAGCCTGCCGCCGGCAAAAACCTGCTTCACGGAACAAGCTGCGAGATCCTCGACCAGCACAATGTCGGCGCGCTTGCCCGGCCCGATGAAGCCGCGGTCGAACAGCCCGAAATTCCGCGCGGCCGACAACGAGGCGATGCGATACGTCGCCAGCACATCTGCGCCATGGGCGATGGCCGTGCGGATCATGTAATCGAGATGGCCCTCCTCGGCGATGTCCAGCGGATTGCGATCGTCTGTGCAGAAGGCGAGGAAGGGCGAGGCATCGCGCGAGATCAGCGGGATCAGCGCATGCAGATCCTTCGAGACCGAACCCTCGCGGATCAGGATCGCCATGCCCTTGGCGAGCTTTTCGCGGGCTTCGTCGGCTGTCGTCGTCTCGTGGTCGGTGCGGATGCCGGCCGAGAGATAGGCGTTGAGGTCCATCCCTCGGACCAGTGGCACATGGCCGTCGATATGCCGGCCCGAGAAGGCCTCTAGCTTGGCGAGGCAGCCGGGATCGCGATGGATCACGCCCGGAAAGTTCATGAACTCCGCCAGTCCGATCACCTTGGGGTGATCCATCATCGGCGTGAGGTCGCCGGCATCGAGCCGGGCTCCGGCGGTCTCCAGATGCGTCGCCGGCACGCAACTCGACAGGTTGACGCGCAGGTCCATCCGCATCGCCTCGGCGCATTCAAGGAAATAGGCGATGCCCTCGACGCCGAGCACATTGGCGATCTCGTGGGGGTCGCAGATCGCCGTGGTGACGCCATGCGGCAGCACGCAGCGCTCGAATTCGAGCGGCGTCACCAGCGAGGATTCGACATGGAGATGCGTGTCGATGAAGCCGGGCACCGCGATCAGCCCGGCGGCGTCGAACTCGGCCTTGCCCTGATAGCTGCCATGGGTGCCGACGATGGTGTCGCCGCACAGTGCGATATCGGTCTCGACCAGCGCGCCCGTGACCAGATCGAACAATCGCGCGCCCCTGATCACGAGATCGGCGGGCTCGTCGCCTCGTCCCTGGGCGATCCGGCGGGCCAGTTCCTGGCTGGAGACCTTGGCGGCATCGGTCATGCTGTGGTTCCAATCGGGTGGCGTCGCTGCCAACCTGCATGTGGAAATTGGGATTGTCGATCCGTCCGAGCGCGCGTCATCCCGGGCAAGCGGCGAAGCCGCGCCGACCCGGGATCCATTCCGGAACGGCAACAAGCTTGAGCGCCACGGCGTCCATCTGGCATCGTTCCGGAATGGGTCCCGGGTCTGCGCTGCGCTTCGCCCGGGACGACGGCGCGCGAAGGGACGGCGATGTGGGTCTATCTGCTTGCGAGCAAAAAGGGCGGCACGCTGTATGTCGGCGTCACCAACTCACTTTCGCGTCGCGTATCGGAGCATCGTGACGGCCGGGGCTCGGAATTCGCCGCCCGCCATGGCGCTCTGCGCCTCGTCTATGCCGAGCATTTTGATACGCCCGACGAAGCCATCGTCCAGGAAAAGCGGATCAAGCATTGGCGCCGATCCTGGAAGATTGCGCTGATCGAGCGCGCCAACCCGGACTGGAATGATCTATATCCGACGACGCATCTCGACTGAGCGAGCATTCTGGAGGCCCCGATGAAACTCACCTGGTTCGGCCATTCCGCCTTCCGTATCGATCTCGCCGGGGCATCCCTGCTGATCGATCCGTTCTTCACCGGCAACCCGTCCTTCGAGGGCGATGTCGCGGCGGCCTCGAAGGGTGTCAGCCATATCGTCATCACCCACGGCCATGGCGACCATATCGGCGATGCGCGTGCGATCGCCGAGGCGAATGGCGCCACCGTCGTGACCAATTACGATCTGTGCATGTATCTCGCCTCCAAGGGCCTGAAGACCTTCGAGCCGATGAACACTGGCGGCACGGTCGATTGCGGCGCCTTCAGCGTCAGCCTGGTGCGCGCCGACCATTCCGCTGGCTTGGTCGAGGCCGGCGTGACGTGTCCGCTCGGCAACCCCAATGGCGCCATCATCAAGGCCAAGGGCGAGAAGACGCTCTGGCATATGGGTGATACCGACATTTTCGCCGACATGGCGCTGATCAGCGAAATCCATGGGGTCGAGATCTGCATCTGCCCGATCGGCGACCGCTTCACCATGGGCGGCAGGACGGCGGCGTTGGCGATGACACGCTTCGTCAAGCCGAAGACAGCGATCCCCTGTCATTACGGCTCGTTTCCGATCATCGATCCCAATGCCGATGCGTTTGTGGCAGCGCTGGCGGGGAGCGAGGTCCGGGCACTGGTTCCGGCGAAGGGCGAGGCGGTCGAGCTCTGAGCGGCGAAATCTTATCCCCGCCCAACAAACCCAACCCTATCCTGCCGCCACTCCGCCCGACCAAGGGGGCTGTCGCGAGGCGTCGTGCGGCCGGGTGGAGTGTGGTGTTCATGGAAGGGAGCTGTCGCGCGCTTTCGACCATGGAGGTGCCGTCGATCGTCAGGGCCGAAACTGGGCAGGCCCGAGCCCGTGCCGGGACGTAGGGACGACGAGGGACCCCCAGATAACCGCGTGCGGGACGAGGCGGCGGCTGTTGGCGCTGCTTCGACACAGACATTCGACATCGACATCGGCACGCAGCCGTCGACTGCGGCGCCACCTCGTCCCGCGCATCCCCTTGGATACGCATTCGCAGACCCCGAAACCCCGCGGCGATCAGCCGGACCGGGCTTTCGGTGCGTCGGCTCAGCGCGCCTTCTGGCCGAACAGGATCGCCTTTTCCTCCGGCGTGCTGATGCCGGCGGGGTTGCGTAGGGCTTCGCCGACCTTGATGCCGCGCTGCACGGCGGGGCGCGCCAGCATGGTATCGAGCCATTTCGCGACCTGCGGGAACTGCTTGAGGTCCTGGCCCTGCTTCTCCCAGCCGCGCGCCCAGCCGATGCAGGCCATGTCGGCGATGGAATAATCGCCGCAGATATAGTCGCGGCCTTCGAGCCGCTTGTTCAGTACGCCATAGAGCCGGTTGGTCTCGTTGGTGTAGCGGTCGATGGCGTAGGGGATCTTCTCGGGCGCGTAGAGGCGGAAATGATGGGTCTGGCCCAGCATCGGTCCCAGGCCGCCCATCTGCCAGAACAGCCATTCGTCGACGGCGACGCGGGCGCGCTCGTCGGCCGGATAGAACATCCCGGTCTTGCGCCCGAGATATTGCAGGATGGCGCCGGATTCGAAGACCGAGATCGGCTTGCCGTCGGGACCCTCGGGATCGACGATCGCGGGCATGCGGTTGTTGGGCGAGATCGCCAGGAAGTCGGGCTTGAACTGGTCGCCCTTGCCGATGTTGATCGGATGGACGGTGTAGGGCAGCCCGCACTCCTCCAGCATGATGCTGATCTTCCACCCGTTCGGGGTGGGCCAGTAATACAGGTCGATCGGCTTGGTCTGGCTGGCGGGCATGTGCTGCTTCCGGTCACTGTGCAGACGTTGAGACGCGCTTTGTAAGCCTCTTCCGGGAGCTGAGAAAGAGCCGCCGGCCTCGCGCCATGCAGTCTTGCCATGACGTGAACATGGATGCGCCAGCGCCCGAAACCTGTCTCAGAGCGCCAGCTTGACTGCTTCCACCCCTCATCCCGAGGAGCAAGCCGAAAGGCTTGCGTCGCGAAGGATGGTCCAGATGTCTCGGGAGCCTCCTGAAGCATCCTTCGAGACGCCGCTGACGCGGCTCCTCAGGATGAGGGCTCGCGATGCTCAGCGTTCAGAGCGGCAGCTTGAAGCCCTCATGGCTCTGCTCGAAGCCTAAATTGCGGTAGAAGCGGTGCGCGTCGATGCGGTCCTTGTTCGAGGTCAATTCGAGCAGGCCGACGCCGTTCTGCCGGGCGAAGGCGACCGCATGGTGCATCATCACGGCGCCGATGCCTTGGCCCCGGCATTCCGGCGCGACATGGACGCTCTCGATCTTGGCGCGCCTGCGTCCCTTTGCGACGAGGCCGGGGATCAGCGTGATCTGGAAGGTGCCGACGACAGTGCCGGCCTGCTCGGCCACGAAGAGCGTGTTGTCGGGGCTGGCCTGCACCGCCGCGAAGGCCTCCTCATAGCCGGGATGGGCGGCTTCCGCCGCGATCTCCGCCTCCGTCATCGTCTGCTTCGCGGCGCCTTGCATGATCAGCGTGGCAATGCGCGGGACGTCTTCGAGCCGGGCGCGGCGGATACTGATCTTGTCATTGTTCAAAGCGGTCAACAGAAGCGTCCTCGCTTTTGCTCGAGGTAGCCGAGCGGGGCAACGCCGGCAGGGGCCAGTCAAGAATTTATCGCTTAGAAGCCTGCGTTCTGCTCCTAGGGCTCGTTTTTCCAGGCTAGCGCCTCAGTCTCGCTGATTGCTTTGCCGACATCCGCCATCTGATAGGTCGCCGCTTGAAGGGCCTCGGCAGAGAAATCCGTCTTCACGAGGATATAGACCTTGTCGACCAGCATGTTGGCAAAGTTGCGCTTACGATCACGGCGAACAAGGCAATCGAGGAGGCTGGCATTACCGTCCGAGAGGGCGATCTTGCAGGTAGCCATATGATGTTGTCCGGGGCCGAATTGCTCCAAAAAGCCATCCACGGGCCAGAAATTGAGCAGGAACTGCCGCTCCCCGAAGGGTATCACATCATAGGCCTTCATTCCGCGAACAGCCGCTTGGCCATCAGCAGCGTGTTGGGCGTGTCGTCGCGGCCGTCGAAGCGGGCCTGGCGCTGCAGGAAGAAGCCCATGCGCTCGTAGAAGGCGATAGCAGGCTCATTCTGGCTCTCGACCTCGAGGCGCGCCACCGGCGCCTGCGGAAAGCAGGCCAGCGTCACCTGCAGCAGTGTGCGGCCGACGCCGACGCCCTGATAGGTCGGAATCACATAGAGCCGCGTCAGCAGAGCGGCATGGTCGCGCTCGATGCGGGCAGATGAGGTCGCGATGATTTCGTCGCCAACCAGGGCTACGAGGAAGGCGCCGCTCTCGCGGCCGAGCTGTGCCGAGAGGTTCTCCAGCGAGTGCCAGGCATTGGTGATCTCGGCGACGCGCTGCCAGCCATAGATGCCGTCATAGGTCGCATGCCAGGTCTCGACCAGAAGCGCTCGCACCGCCGGCAGGTCGGCGGCCTCGGCATCGCGGATGATGAGACCGTCCGGCGTCACCGGCTCACTCGATGCCGAGCTTGGCCTTGAGGATCTCGTTCAGCGCCTGCGGGTTGGCCTTGCCGCCCGACGCTTTCATCGCCTGGCCGACGAACCAGCCGAGCATGGTCGGCTTCAGCTTGACCTGCTCGACCTTGTCGGGATTGGCCGCGATCAGCTCGTCGACCGCCTTCTCGATGGCGCCGGTGTCGGTGACCTGCTTCATGCCGCGCGCATCGACGATCTCGCGCGGATCGCCACCCTCCGACCAGAGGATCTCGAACAGGTCCTTGGCGATGCGGCCGGAGATCACGCCCTCGCCGATCAGATCGACCAGCCCGCCGAGCTGCGCGGCCGAGACCGGCGACGTCGAAACATCCTGGCCCTCCTTGTTGAGGCGGCCGAAGAGCTCGTTGATGACCCAGTTGGCGGCGGCCTTGCCGTCACGGCCCTTGGCGACAGCCTCGAAGTAATCGGCCTGCTCGCGTTCGGCGACCAGCACCGAGGCGTCATAGGGCGACAGCCCGTATTCGGCGATGAAGCGGGTCTTCTTGGCGTCGGGCAGCTCCGGCAGATGCGCCTTTAGCTCGGCAACGAAGGCGTCGTCGAATTCGAGCGGCAGCAGATCGGGATCGGGGAAGTAGCGATAGTCATGCGCCTCTTCCTTGGAGCGCATCGAGCGAGTCTCGCCCTTGGCCGGATCGTAGAGCCGGGTCTCCTGGTCGATGGTGCCGCCATCCTCGATGATGCCGATCTGGCGGCGGGCCTCGACATCGACGGCCTGGCCGATGAAGCGGATCGAGTTGACGTTCTTGATCTCGCAGCGCGTGCCGAGTTCGTCGCCGGGCTTGCGCACGGAGACGTTGACGTCGGCGCGCAGGTTGCCCTTCTCCATGTCGCCGTCGCAGGTGCCGAGATAGCGCAGGATGGTGCGCAGCTTGGTGACGAAGGCCCTGGCCTCGTCGGCGGAGCGCAGATCAGGCCGCGAGACGATCTCCATCAGGGCGACGCCCGAGCGATTGAGATCGACGAAGCTCATCGTTGGATGCTGGTCGTGGATCGACTTGCCGGCATCCTGCTCGAGATGTAGCCGCTCGATCCCGACGGTGATCTGCTCGGTCGGCGACAGATCGACCACGATCTCGCCTTCACCGATGATCGGGCTCTTGAACTGGCTGATCTGGTAACCCTGCGGCAGATCGGGGTAGAAGTAGTTCTTGCGGTCGAACACGGAGCGCTTGTTGACCTGTGCATTCAGCCCAAGACCGGTGCGCACGGCCTGGCGCACGCATTCGGCGTTGATCACCGGCAGCATGCCGGGCATGGCGGCGTCGACGAGGCTGACATGCGAGTTGGGCTCGGCACCGAAGCTGGTCGAGGCGCCTGAAAACAGCTTGGCGTTGGAGGTGACCTGTGCATGGATCTCCATGCCGACCACAATTTCCCAGTCGCCGGTCGCGCCCTTGATCAGTTTCTTGGGGTCGGCGGGGCGGGCATGCGCGTTCATCGTCAGTCTTCCAGCTCGAATGGGTCGCCTGACGGTTACGACCTCGGGGCTCAGGCGGCAAGCTTCTGTTGCGCTCCCGACACCTCTTGTCGGGATTGTGGCATATTACGCCTCATTTCAGACTCGTGATGGGTGATGGAACTTGACAATCGTCAGTCCGCACCTCTTGTAGCGGCACAGGCCGGAAACCCGTTAGGGTTGCGCCGGCCCAGTCATCCGGAGTTTCGCCATGTCAAACCGTCGCTCGGGTCTGATGCTTGTCGCCTTGTCGGCCGCGACGCTGATGACCTCCGCCGTCATTCTGTCCCCGACACACGCGTTGGCACAGGGGGCGCCGCCGGCTCCCCCGGTCCAGGTCTCGGCGCCGCTGGCCCAGCGCGTCACCAACTGGGACGAATATACCGGCCGGTTCGAGGCCAGCGCGCAGGTCGAGGTCCGGGCCCGCGTGTCGGGCTTCCTCGATGCCCTGCATTTCCGTGATGGCGCGCTGATCAACAAGGGCGACCTGCTCTTTACGATCGACCAGCGCCCTTACAAGCTCGCCGTCGACGTGGCGCGCGCCGAGGTTACCCGCGCCAAGGCCCAGGTCGATCTCTCGCAGAACGAGGTCGAGCGCGCCGAGGGGCTGACGCAGAACCGGACGATCACGGCCCGCGATGTCGACCAGCGCCGCACCAATCTGAACAGCGCGATCGGCGCCTTCGAGGGCGCGCAGGCCAATCTCAAGACGGCCGAACTCAATCTTGAATGGACCGAGGTGCGCGCGCCGCTGGCGGGTCGCATCTCGAACCGCCGCGTCGACCCCGGCAATCTCATCGCCGGGGGACAAACGGGCGCGACGCTGCTGACGACGATCGTCGCGGTCGATCCGATCTATTTCTCCTTCGATGCCTCGGAGGCCGACTATCTGCGTTATTCGCGGCTGACCGATCTGCGCAAGGTCACTTCCCGCGAGGAGGGCACGCCGGCCGAAGTCCGCCTCGCCGACGAGACTCAGTGGAAGCGCCGGGGCAGGATCGACTTCGTCGATAACGCGCTCAATGCCCGTTCGGCCACGATCCGCGGGCGCGTCGTCTTCCCCAATAGCGACCAGTTCCTGACGCCGGGCACCTTCGGGCGGTTGCGCGTCTTTGCCGGCGAGGTCGATGCGCTGCTGGTGCCCGACAGCATCATCGTCTCCGACCAGGCCAACAAGATCGTCCTGACGGTGGGGCCCGAGAACAAGATCGTGCCCAAGCCAGTCGTCCTCGGCCAGATCACCGGCGGCCTGCGCGTCATTCGCAGCGGCCTGACGCCTCAGGACAAGGTCGTCGTCGGCGGCTTCGCCAGCCCGATGGTGCGGCCAGGCGCGACCGTCAATCCGCAGCCGGGTGAGATCAAGCCGCCCGCGACGAACTGACGGCCGCTTTCGACACCGCATTCGGACGGCCGCCGGCCGTCCGCCCTGACGTCAGGCCAGGACACATTTACATGTTCCGCTTCGCTCATTTCTTCATCGACCGCCCGATCTTCGCCACCGTTCTGTCGGTCCTGCTGACGATCGCGGGCGCCATCGCCCAGCGCGGCCTGCCGATCGCCGAATATCCGGAGATCGCGCCGCCGACCGTCTCGATCACCGCGACTTACCCGGGCGCCTCCGCCGAGGTTGTCGCGGCAACCGTCGCGACCCCGATCGAGCAGGAGGTCAACGGCGTCGACGACATGCTCTACATCCAGTCGCAGTCGACCGGCGACGGGCGCGTGACCATCAACGTCGTGTTCAAGGCCGGCGTCGACATCGACCAGGCGCAGGTGCTCGTGCAGAACCGCGTCTCGGCGGCCGAGCCGCGCCTGCCCCAGGAGGTGCGCAGCTTCGGCCTGCAGACCCGCAAGGCCTCGCCCGATCTGATGATGGTCATCAACATGATCTCGCCGGACGGCTCGCGTGACGCCCAATACGTCTCGAACTACGCGACGCTCTATGTGAAGGACGTGCTCACCCGCGTCGAGGGCGTCGGCAATGTGCAGGTCTTCGGCGCGCGCGACTTCTCGATGCGCATCTGGCTCGACCCTGCCAAGATTTCGTCGCGCAACCTGACGGCGGGCGACGTCGTGGCCGCCCTGCGGGCCGCCAACATCCAGGTCGCTGCCGGCGCGATCAACCAGCCGCCGGCGAAGTCGGACGGCGCGTTCCAGCTCTCGGTCAATACGCTCGGTCGCCTGACCGACATCGCCGAGTTCGAGAATATCGTCGTGCGCTCCGACGCCAATGGCGGCACAATCCGGATCCGCGACATCGCCCGCGTCGAACTCGGTTCGCAGGACTACACCACCAACGCCTATCTCGATAACCAGAACGCGGTGGCCATCGGCATCTTCCAGCGTCCGGGCTCGAATGCGCTCGCGACCGCCGAGACGCTGATCAAGACCATGGACGGGATGGCGCGGGAGTTCCCCGCCGGCGTCGAGCACCGGATCATCTACAACCCGACCGAGTTTATCGGTGAATCGGTCAGGGCGGTGATCCAGACGCTGATCGAGGCGATCGCGCTCGTCGTCGTCGTCGTGATCCTGTTCCTGCAGACCTGGCGCGCGGCGATCATTCCGATCATCGCGATCCCGGTTTCGCTCGTCGGTACCTTCCTGGTGATGAGCGCGGTCGGCATCTCCTTCAACACGATCTCGCTGCTCGCCCTGGTGCTCGCCATCGGCATCGTCGTCGACGACGCGATCGTCGTGGTCGAGAATGTCGAGCGCTATCTCGCCCAGGGCATGTCGGCGAAGGATGCCGCGCACAAGACCATGGACGAGGTCGGCGGCGCCCTGCTCGCGATCGCGCTCGTGCTCTGCGCCGTGTTCATCCCGACCGCCTTCATCAGCGGCCTGCAGGGCACGTTCTACCAGCAGTTCGCGGTCACCATCGCGGCCTCGACGGCGATCTCCTGCTTCGTTTCGCTGACGCTGTCGCCGGCGCTGGCGGCGCTGCTGCTCAAGCCGCATGGCCATGACGACGGCAAGAAGAAGGGCTTCGTCTACGCGCTGGGCGCCCCGGTGCGCGGCTTCTTCCATTATTTCAACAAGGGCTTCGACTGGCTCTCGCGCAGCTATGGTTCCGTCACCTCTCGCCTGATCCGCTTCTCGGTGATCCTGCTGATCGCCTATGCCGGCCTGATCGCGCTGACCGCGCAACGCCTCACCGCGACGCCGACCGGCCTCGTGCCGCAGCTCGACCGCGGCTACTTCATCGTCGCCTTCCAGCTGCCGCCGGGCTCGTCCCTGACGCGCACCGATGCGGTGATCCGCAAGGCGACCGATGTGGTGCTGTCGCGCCCCGGCGTTGTTCATGCGGTCGCCTTCGCCGGCCTCGACGGCGCGACCTTCACGATCGCGCCGAATACGGGCGTGATCTTCGTGACGCTCGCCCCGTTCGAGGAGCGGACCAAGCAGAAGCTCACGACGGCGGGCATCCTCGGCGATCTGCGCCAGCAGATGTTTGCGATCAACGAGGCCTTTGCGCTGGTGATCGAGCCGCCGGCGGTGCCGGGGATCGGCACGGGCGGTGGTCTCAAGGGCTATGTCCAGGACCGCTCGGGACGCGGGCTCGCCGCTCTCGAGGGCGCGACCTGGGTGGTGGCGGGTTCGGCCGGGCAGGTTCCCGGAATCCAGCAGCCCTTCACCCTGTTCTCGACCAAGACCCCGCAGGTCTTCGCCGATATCGACCGCACCAAGGCCGAGATGCTGGGCGTGCCGATCACGCGCGTCTTCGAGACGCTGTCGGTCTATATGGGCTCGGCCTATATCAACGACTTCAACCTGCTCGGGCGGACCTACCGGGTGACGGCGCAGGCTGACAACCCCTTCCGCCTCGATCTGCGCGACGTCGCCAATCTGAAGACCCGCAACGCCGATGGCGAGATGGTGCCGATCGGCTCGGTCGCCTCCTTCTCGGACACCACCGGCGCCTATCGCGTGCCGCGCTACAACCTCTATCCGGCGGCCGAGGTGCAGCTGTCGATGGCGCGCGGCTTCTCGACCGGGCAGGGCATCGCCGCGATCGAGAAGATCGCCGCAGAGCGCCTGCCCACGGGCTTCGGCTTCGAATGGACCGAGATCGCGCTGCAGGAGAAGCTCGCGGGCAACACCGCGATCATCGCCTTCGGGCTCGCCGTGGTCTTCGTCTTCCTGCTGCTGGCTGCACTCTATGAGAGCTGGATGCTGCCGCTGGCGGTCATCCTGATCGTGCCGATGTGTATTCTCGCGGCGATGATCGGGGTGAACTATACCGGGCTGGACCGCAACATCCTGGTCGATATCGGCCTCGTCGTGCTCGTCGGCCTCGCCGCCAAGAACGCGATCCTGATCGTCGAGTTCGCCAAGCAGGCCGAAGAGGAAGGCATGAACCGGCGCGACGCGGCGATCGCTGCCGCCCGTACGCGGTTGCGGCCGATCCTGATGACCTCGCTCGCCTTCATCCTGGGCGTGCTGCCGCTGACGATCTCGACAGGCGCCGGCTCGGAAATGCGCCAGGCGATGGGCATCGCGGTGTTCTCCGGCATGGTCGGCGTGACCTTCTTCGGGCTGATCTTCACCCCGGTCTTCTATGTGGTGGTGCGCTGGCTCGCCGATCTGCGCACCAAGAAGACGCCCGCGCAGCCGCCGCATGGGGATGCATCCGCCGCCCACTCGTGATCTGATCGCTCCCGTCCCGGATTCGACCGGGACGGGGGCATGTGATGTTTCCATGGATACTCGGCTTGGTCGCGGTCCCGCTGGCGACCGTCCTGATCGCAGGCGGCCTGTTCTGGCCGACCTATCGGCGGCTGCAACGCGCCGAATTCATCCGGACCTATGAATGGCCGCCCGGCCTGCTCGACAAGCTCGCCGGCCATCATCGCAGCTTCACCCGCAAGGAGAGCGCGCTGGTCGCGCAGGGCCTGCGGCAGTTCTTCCTGGCCTATCTCAACAGCGGCCGCGCCTATGTCGCGATGCCCTCGCAGGTCGCCGACGACCTCTGGCACGAGTTCATCCTCTACACCCGCGCCTATCAGGATTTCTGCCGCGATGCCTTCGGCGGATTCCTGCACCACACGCCGGCGGTCGCGCTCGCTGACGGCCGCAAGAAGGACAATGCCGGGCTGCGCCGCGTCTGGCTCCAGTGCTGCCGGCTGGACGGCATCAACCCGGTCAAGCCGACGCGCCTGCCGCTGCTGTTTGCGCTCGACACCAAGCTGAGCATCCCCGGCGGCTATCGCTACGAGCCCGATTGCGCCCAGCTTCGCCGCAACGGCGACGCAGGCTCGCAATGCGGCGGCGACTTCTCCAGCTCGTCCTATGACGGCGGAACGGATGGGATGGGCGATAGCGGCCGTTCCGACAGCAGCAGCTCGGACAGCGGCAGTTCAGACAGCGGCGGAGGCGGCGATGGCGGGGGCTGCGGTGGAGGCGGCGGGGATTAGACTTCGATGATCCCGCGCGGAAACACGGCCGTCATCCTGGGCGACCGCAGGTCGTCCCGGGATCCATCGTAGCACTCGACATCGCCTTATGATGGATCCCGGAGCTGCGCGGCTTCGCCGCTTGTCCAGGATGACGGCGAGATTCTCTACCGATGCCCAGCAGGCACTATCGCAGCGTTCAGCCCCACCAGCGCTCGGCAACCGGGAACCGGCCGGCGGCTTCCTCGATCACCTGGCCGAGCGAGAACAGCGTCTCCTCGTCGAAGGGGCGGCCGATGAGCTGCAGGCCGAGCGGCAGGCCCTGGCGGTCGAGCCCGGCGGGGACGGCCAGGCCCGGCAGGCCGGCCATGTTCACCGTCACTGTGAAGATGTCGTTGAGATACATCTCGACGGGATCCGACGAGCCCTTCTCGCCGATGCCGAAGGCGGCTGAGGGCGTCGCAGGCGTCAGGACCGCGTCGATGCCGGCGGCATAGGCCTCGTCGAAGTCGCGCTTGATCAGGGTGCGGACCTTCTGCGCCCTAAGGTAATAAGCGTCGTAATAGCCGGCCGAGAGCACATAGGTGCCGATCATGATGCGGCGCTTGACCTCAGCGCCGAAACCCTCGGCGCGAGTCTTCTCATACATCTCGGCGATGTCGCGGCCGGGCTCGCGCAGGCCGTAGCGCACGCCGTCATAGCGGGCGAGGTTGGACGAGGCCTCGGCCGGAGCGACGATGTAATAGGCCGGCAAGGCGTATTTCGTATGCGGCAGCGAGATCTCGACGATCTCGGCGCCTGCCGCCTTCAGCCAATCGATGCCCTGCTGCCAGAGCGCCTCGATCTCGGCATTGAGCCCGTCGAGCCGGTACTCCCGGGGTATGCCGATCTTCATGCCCTTGACCGAGCGGCCGATGGCCTTTTCGTATTCGGGCACCGCCGTGTCGACCGAGGTGGTGTCCTTGGGATCGTGGCCGGCCATCGAGCCCAGCATCACGGCGCAGTCGCGCACCGTCTTGCCGATCGGCCCGGCCTGGTCGAGCGAGGAGGCGAAGGAGACGATGCCCCAGCGCGAGCAGCGGCCATAGGTCGGCTTGATGCCGACCGTGCCGGTGAAGGCGGCGGGCTGGCGGATCGAGCCGCCGGTATCGGTCGCCGTGGCCGCAAGGCAGAGATCGGCTGCCACCGCCGAAGCCGAGCCGCCCGATGAGCCGCCGGGCACGAGATGGGCGCCCTCGACCGCACCGGTGGCGCCTGCGCCGACATTGGAGCCTTTCCGACGCCAGGGGTTCACGACGGCACCGAAGGCGCTTGTCTCGTTCGACGAACCCATGGCGAACTCGTCGTTGTTGAGCTTGCCGAGCATGACGGCGCCGTCGCGCCAGAGCTGGCCCGAGACCGTCGATTCATAGGGCGGCACGAAATTGCCGAGGATCTTCGAGCAGGCCGTGGTGCGCACACCCTTGGTGGCGAACAGGTCCTTGATGCCGAGCGGCAGGCCTTCGAGCGGGCCGCCCTGGCCTTTCGCCAGCTTCGCGTCGGAGGCTGCCGCCTGTGTCAGCGCGTGCTCGGGGGTCTCCAGCACATAGGCGTTGAGGGCACGCGCCTTCTCGATCGCCGCGATATGCGCCGTGGTGAGTTCCGTGGCGGAAAAGGTCTTGGCCTTGAGCCCGTCGCGGGCCTCGGTCAGGGTCAGGCGGGTGAGATCGGTCACGGGGGGATTCCGGATTCATCTGGTCAAAACGACCCCGGATCGCGCTTTGCGCGTCCGGGGTGATCGAATAGGCGCTTTGCGCGCCTTATTCGATCACCTTGGGCACCATGAAGTAGTTGTCGTCGGTGGCCGGCGCGTTGGCGACGATCGTGTCGGCAATCTCGCCGTCGGTCACGATGTCCTCGCGCTGCTTCATCGCCATCGGCGTCACCGAGGTCAGCGGCTCGACGCCGGCAACGTCGACCTCGTTCAACTGCTCGACGAAGCCGAGGATGGCGTTGAGCTCGCCCTGCAACCTGGGCAGATCGGCCTCCGGCACGGCGATGCGCGCCAGATGCGCGACGCGTTTGACGGTGGCGAGATCGACCGACATGGCGGGCTCCTGGGAAGGGGCGGCGCAGCGCGCCGCGATGCCGAGGCTATAAGCGGGCGCGCCGTTGCCCGCAAGAAGATCGCCAATCCAGCCAAGCCCGGGGAACCTCTCCCTCCGTATGGAAAGGGTTCCCCGAGACCTTTTGCCAAGACCGCAAAGCCTCTGCCACCGTCTCCCGCGAGGGGGGAAGGGAGTTTGCCCTTCGCCGATGGGAGGTTCAGTTCGCCCGCGTCCACTTCACCGAACGGCAGATCAGTCCGCCCAAGACGCAGCCGGATGTGGTCAGCGCGTCGCCGGACAGCGTCATCGTGCCGGAATAGGTCTTGCCGTCTTCCGGATTGAAGGCGCTGCCGCTCCATTTGCCTTCACTGGTCGGCTTCATGTCGTAGAAGATGCGCTGGCCAACCTTGGCCGGGCCGGTGGTGTCCTTCAGCCAGGCCAGCGTGCCGCACATCGCCTCGCCGCATTTGGCGAAGCGCACCCGTGAGGCGCCGGTGTCGCGCAGCCAGGTTCCAGTGACATCCTGCGCCAGGGCAGGTCCGCCCGAGGCAAGCCCAATGAAGAGGCCAAGTCCAGCCAGCAATGCCCGATGGGCGCTCGAACCGATCAGCATGATATCCTCCCTGTCAGACCACGCTATGCTGCATGGTTCAGATGTGAACCATATCTCGGAAATTGACGGCTTCCAAGCTGCCGCTGCGGAAAGCCAAAGCTCCCTTCCGCGGCGGAGGGTGAATCCTCCGTCAACGCGCCTTGTCGCATTCGTTGCGGCAGCCATTGAAAACACTGCGCTTTTCGTGATCGAAGCATGAATCGAGCGTTGATTTAACCGCTCGCTCATCTCTCGTTGAGCTTCGATTCATCGCGAATTTTAGCGCTGCCTTTAAGGCTGCCGGCCAAATCTCGTCCTCACGAAGCCGGGGCCTTGGACGGGTGGCCGGCGCCAGGGAGCAAGGTCGTCGAGGGTCGTCTGACCCGAAGCGTGAACCGAACTCCGGGACGCAACGACTAAGATAAACAAAGATAAAACAAGGGTGGTTGTCATGGCACGCATGGAAATGAACGCGATCCCCGCTTCGCTGGTGATTCCGAGCGAGGCTTCGGCCGAGGCCTATTACGAGCTCGGCCTGATGTATGCGGCGGGCCGCGGCATCCCGGTCGATCTGGTCACGGCGCAGAAATGGTTCAACGTTGCCCAGGCCCGCGGCTGCGGCCGGGCCACGGCACACCGTCAGGAACTGGCGCTGGAGATGACCCGCGATCAGGTCGCCGAAGCACTGCGCGAGGCCCGCAGCTTCCTGACGCGCCACTGAGCAGCCTTCGGGAAGCGGAAACGCTTCCGCCAACGAGCCTTGTGGGGCGGGGAGGGCGCGGCTATAAGCGCGCCGCAATCCCCAGACATTCCCCAAGGATCGACAGATGGCTGTTCAGCGTACCTTCTCCATTCTCAAGCCCGACGCGACGCGACGCAATCTCACCGGCGCGGTCAACGCGGTCATCGAGAAGGCCGGCCTGCGCATCGTCGCCCAGAAGCGCATCCACCTGACCAAGGCTCAGGCAGAGACCTTCTATGCGGTCCACTCCGCGCGCCCCTTCTTCGGCGAGCTCGTCGAGTTCATGACCTCGGGCCCCGTGGTCGTGCAGGTTCTCGAGGGCGAGGACGCCATCGCCAAGTATCGCGACGTGATGGGCGCCACCAACCCGGCCAACGCCGCCGAGGGCACCATCCGCAAGCTCTTTGCTGAATCGGTCGGCGAGAACACCGCCCATGGCTCGGACGCTCCCGAGGCCGCCGCGATCGAGATCGCCCAGTTCTTCTCCGGCAACGAGATCGTCGGCTGAGATTTTCCGCTGCTGAAAAGCGGAAAGGCGGGCCGGTCTCCGGTCCGCCTTTTTCTTTGGGTCGCTGGAAGCACCAGCCGTGCCTTGCCGCTCGTCAGAGCCCGAAGGAATAGCTCGACCCGGTATCGAAGGAGTAGCTCGCCGAGAGACCGATCGTGATCGAATCGCGCGAGCCGTACGGCCTGACGATCGGGGAGCGCGTGGCGTCGCCGACGAGGCGCTTATATTCGACATAGGCCGTCGTCTTGAGCTGATCGGACCAGTTGTAGGTCAGCTGCGCCAATGCGCCGACCGAATGCACGCCGGTATTGAAGCGCTGCAGCAGACCGCCGGTGCCGGGCATGGCGCCGCTGGTCCCGAAATAGGTCCGGACATAGTCGGCCGAGGCGATCCGCATGCGCGGGCCGACACCCAGCGTCCAGGCGCCGACAGTGGAGAAGGCGTCGAGCTTGAAATCGGCGACGATGCCGTCATGTGCGGCGATGCCGCGGCGTACATCGACACGGCTGCGCAGCCAGGACGTCGGATAGAATTCGACGAAGCCGCCGGCCTCAGCACCGAATTTGGTTGCCGGAACCGCTACGAGCGCCGGATTGACCGTGGCGCTGCGCTTCCAGAGCAGGTCGCCCGAGAAGCCGATTCGCCAGCCCTGGCCGGAGAACACGCCGATGCTGAGCATTGCGTCGTCTTCGGCGCTCCACCATGTGCTTTTGAGGCCCCGGCCCAGTGAAATGATAGGCCTTGCCCGGAAGACGTAGTCATCCGAGCCGGTGTAGTCGGGTTGATAGCGCACGCCGGCACCCAGCGTGAGATACCAGTTCTGCGCCGACTGGGGCGAGGTGAGGGTGGTGTAGTCACGCGATTGCGCCTGAGCGCGATCGGACTGCGACAGGAAGAGGCAGGCGACGAGGCCCGCGAGAAACGCAACGCTACGCATGAACCCGAACTCCGGCGCGACGGCGCCTCTCAAGAAGAATACGCCGGCAATCTGAGGCATTAGGATTAACCCGAGGTTGATGCCGCGGTGCGGCGCGGGATGGCAGGCCATGGAGGGTATGCGCGCCAAGCAAGATGATGGCCATGCCCATGATTGCCGCACGCGGACACATTCCACTTTTTCCAGTGATGCTCTACGACGGTGACATGACCGAATTGCCGCGCATCACCCATCATCCGTCCGTGTGTCCGCATGATTGTCCCTCCGCCTGTTCGCTGGAGGTCGAGGTCATCGACGGGCGCAGCATCGGCCGCGTGCGCGGCAGCAAGCGCCAGAGCTACACGGACGGGGTGATCTGCGCCAAGGTCGCCCGCTATGCCGAGCGCATCCATCATCCCGATCGGCTGATGTATCCGATGCGCCGCACTGGCCCGAAGGGCTCAGGCCAGTTCGAGCGCATCTCCTGGGACGAGGCGCTGGACGAGACCGCCCGGCGCTTTCTGGCGATCGAGACAGAGCACGGCGCGGATGCCGTCTGGCCCTATTACTATGCCGGCACGATGGGTCTGGTCATGCGCGACGGCATCAACCGCCTGCGCCATGCCAAGGGCTATTCCGGCCAGTATTCGACGATCTGCACGACCATGGCCTGGACCGGCTTCATCGCCGGAACGGGGCGTCTCGCCGGGCCTGATCCGCGCGAGATGGCGAAGTCCGATTGCGTCGTGATCTGGGGCACGAACGCCGTGCACACGCAGGTCAATGTGATGCACCACGCCATCAAGGCGCGGAAGACCCGCGGCGCCAAGATCGTCGCCATCGACATCTACCACAATGCGACGCTGGCCCAGGCCGACCTGGCTTTGGTCCTGCGGCCCGGAACCGATGCCGCGCTCGCCTGCGCCGTAATGCATGTCCTCTTCCGCGACGGTCATGCCGACCGCGACTATCTCGCCGCGCACACCGACGCGCCGGGTGAACTCGAGGCGCATCTGCAGAGCCGCACGCCGGAATGGGCAGCCGCGATCACCGGGCTTTCGGTCGCGCAGATCGAGGAATTCGCCGCGCTCGTCGGCACGCGCAAGAAGAGCTTTTTCCGCCTCGGCTACGGCTTCGCCCGCCAGCGCAATGGCGCGGTGTCGATGCATGCGGCGCTGTCGGTGCCAACCGTGACAGGGGCCTGGCAGCATGAGGGCGGCGGCGCCTTCCACAGCAACAGCGGCATCTACAAATGGCGCAAGGGCCTGATCGAGGGCCTCGACCTGCGCGACCCCAAGGTGCGGGAACTCGACCAGTCGCAGATCGGCAGGGTGCTGACCGGCGATGCCGAGGCCTTACGCCAGGGCGGCCCGGTCAAGGCGCTGTTCATCCAGAACACCAACCCGGTCTCGGTCGCGCCCGAGCAGGAACGGGTCAAGCAGGGCTTTGCCCGCGAGGACCTGTTCACCGTCGTCCATGAGCAGTTCATGACCGAGACAGCTCAGATGGCCGACATCGTGCTGCCCGCGACCCAGTTCATGGAGCATGACGACCTCTATCAGGGCGGCGGCCACCAGCACATCATGTGGGGCGGCAAGCTGGTCGAGGCTCCCGGTGAATGCCGCTCGAACCACGAGGTCGTCAGCGCGCTCGCCCAGCGTCTAGGCGCCAGCCATCGTGGCTTTGCCATGACGCCGCGCGAGATCGTCGACTGGACCATGCGCGAGAGCAAGCGCGGCACGCTCGACGAGCTCGTCGCCAATGATTTCCTCGACGTGCAGCCGGATTTTCGCACGGCGCATTATCTCGACGGCTTCGGCTATCCTGACCGCAAGTTCCGCTTCAAGCCGGACTGGCCGAAGGTGCCCAACGCCAATTCAGGCCCGATGGGCCCGTGGCAGCAGATGCCGGCGCTGCCCGACCAGTGGGACGTGCTGGAGAATGCCGATGCCGAGCATCCGTTCCGACTGGCGACGAGTCCGGCGCGCAGCTTCCTGAACTCGACCTTCACCGAGACGCCGAGCTCGGTGAAGAAGGAGGGCGGGCCGACGCTGATGCTGCATCCGGACGATGCCGCCCGCATCGGCATCGCGGCGGGCGAGGAGATCGTCGTCGGCAACACGCGCGGCAGCGTCCATCTGACGGCGGCCCTGTTCGACGGCATCGTGCCGGGCGTCGTCATCGCCGAATCGATCTGGCCCAATGCCGCTCACAGGCACGGGCGCGGCATCAATACCATCACCGGCGCCGACGCACCCGCACCCTTCGGCGGAGCGGCCTTCCACGACAACAAGGTCTGGATCAAAAAGGCGTGACCGCGCCCTCTTGATTTTCCGATGGTGCTATGGACCATCCCTCGCGGTGGCTGGCGACTCGTGCGGGCCGATGCGCCTGCTCTCGAAGGACGAACGAAATCATGATTATGCGGCGGATGGGTGCGGTCTTTCTGGCCGGTGGATTGACTGTGCTGGCAGGCCTCTCGGCTTACGCGGCGAGCGGGACGAGCGCCTTGCCGCCACCGGACCCGACCGCCAAGAACCTGACGCCCTACATGATCCAGTTGCGCGCCTTCGACGCTTGCCTGCATACGCAGTCTCAGCTCTTGAAGACGACGCGCGAGGCGGTGCATACGCCGTGCAGCTGCTACGCCAAGGGCACGGTCACCGCGATGACCAAGGACGAGATCCAGGCCTTCCGCGACACCGGCTATTTCAACGATTCGGCACGCGAGAAGGGCCTGGGCTTCATCGATCAGTGCAAGCTCAAGCGGCCTGTCTGACCGCCTCCGCTACCGGGAAGAAGCGCTCCTTGATCCGCGTCGCATAGGCGACGAGACTCGGGCGCGCTTCCACCAGCTCTCGAAAGCGGGAATCGAACAGCGGGCACAGGCCTGCGATCATGAAGGCGCCGAGCGTGGCGTCGGCCCCGGCCGGCGCTTCGCCGCCGAGATAATCGCGGTTGCCGAGAATGCCGACGATCGCGTCGAGGCTGCGCGCCGCCAACACCATCTTCTCGGCCGGGCTGTGGCGACCGATGCCGTGGCCGTCGAGATTGCGCCGGACCTTTCGCCGGATCATGGCGCAGATGAGCGGCCGCAGCGGCGCCGGGACGGGCTTGAAGAAATTCGCCGGACCGCGCGCGAAATTGGCGTCGTCCATCCAGCGTTCGTCGACGATGATCCAGTAGATCTGGTCCTCAAGCATCTTTTCGAGCGCCCAGAGCGTGCCACGCCGCTCGGCGTCCAGCCCGGCGTCGAAATCGATTCCGTGCCGGCTTTCGAGATGGAAGCGGATGAAGCTGGAATCGGCGATGGTGACGCCGTCATCGACGATCAGCGGCAGCTTGCGCTTCGGCGCCCGGCGCAGGTCGCCGTTCGCCCGCTGGTAGGGCAGGCCCGAGATCTTCAGCAGAAGTTCGGCCTTGATGCAGAACGGGCTCGGATCGGGCAGGCCGAAACCGGGCCCGAAACTGTGCAGCGTGATCATCGTCGCCTCCCCAAACCGATCTGACGTTCCGCGAGATACTACTGACACGCTGCTGACAAAGACTGTCAGCAGCGCTAGGGCATTGTGGCATCGGGAAGCCGAAGCGGGAACGATCGACATGCAGCGCGCCGAACGATTGCTGGACATGATCCAGAGCCTGCGCCGCCGGCGCCGGCCGGTGACGGCCGAGACTTTGTCCTCCGAACTCGACGTCTCCGTTCGCACCGTCTATCGCGACATCGCCGCGCTGGTGCGCCAGGGCGTGCCGGTGCGCGGCGAGGCCGGCATCGGCTATGTGCTCGACGCCGGCTTCGACCTGCCGCCTTTGATGCTGTCGCCCGACGAGATCGAGGCGGTTCTGGTCGGCATGCGCTGGCTCGGCGAGCGCGCCGATCCCGTGCTGGCCCGCGCGGCTGAGGACGTCGTCAGCAAGATCGCCGCGGTTTTGCCCGCCCATCTGCGGCCGATCCTGCTCGACGGCGCCCTGTTTGCCCCGGCCTATGGCCGCGACGCGCCGGTCGATCAGGTCGATGTCGCCGCCGTGCGCGCCGCCATCCGCCAGGGTCGCAAGCTCGAGATGCGCTATCGCGACGAGAGCGGACAGGACACGCAGCGTATGATCTGGCCGATCGGCATGACCTTTTACGAGCGCGTCCGCATCGTCATCGCCTGGTGCGAGCTGCGCCAGGCCTTCCGCCATTTCCGCACCGACCGCATCACCGACCTCGTCGCGCGCGACGAGCGCTATCCGGCTCGCCGCGCCGATCTGTTCCGGCGCTGGCAGAAGGAGGAAGAGGCGCGTTGCCAGGAGGAGAGCGAGCGGCGTGAGGAGGCTCAGCGTCTGACGACGGCCCCGTCGACGAGCGCGGCGCGGCCCGAGGCGACCTCGGCGAGCGCGCGCGGATAAAGCAGATGCTCCTGCACGAGGACGCGCGCTGCCAGCGCGTCCTCGTCGTCGGCCGGCAGCACCGGCACCCTGGCCTGCATGATCACCGGCCCGGCATCGAGCTCCGGCACGACGAAATGCACGCTGCAGCCATGCTCCGTGACGCCGGCCGCGAGCGCCTGAGCATGGGTATGCGTGCCCTTGAACAACGGCAGCAGCGAGGGATGGATGTTGATCATCCGGCCTTCCCAGCGCCGCACGAACCAGGGCGTCATGATCCGCATGAAACCGGCCAGCACCACCAGATCGATCTGGTTGAGGCGCAGGACCTCGTCCATGGCCCTCTCGAAGGCCTCGCGATCCCTGTTGAAGGCGCGGTGATCGACGGTCGCGGTCGCGATGCCGAATTCCCTCGCGCGGTCGAGCCCGCCGGCACCGGGTACGTTCGAGAGCACCAGTGCGATCTCGGCCGGGAAGCCGTCCGCTCGCGCCGCCTCGACCAGCGAGACCATGTTCGAGCCGCGCCCCGAGATCAGGATCCCGACGCGCGGGCGCGGGGCCGGTGCGCTCACAGCGATAGCTTGCCGCGATAGGCGACCTGTTCCTCGCCGTCGCTCACGCGCACGATCTCACCGAGACGGACGGGGGCCTCGCCGGCTGCGACCAACGCCGCCGCGACCTCGTCGGCCTTGGCGGCCTCGGCCGCGACGATCATGCCGATGCCGCAGTTGAAGGTCCGCAGCATCTCGCGCTCGGCGACGCCGCCGACCTGCGCCAGCCAACCGAAGACGGGCGGGACCGGGATCGCGCCGAGATCGAGCGCGACGCCGAGCCCCTCGGGCAGCACGCGTGGAATGTTGTCGGGGAAGCCGCCGCCGGTGATGTGGGCCAGCGCCTTGATGCCATCGGTCGCCTTGAGCGCGGCCAGCAACGGCTTGACGTAGATCCGCGTCGGCACCAGCAATGCCTCGGCGAGGCTGGTTTCCGGAGCGAACGGGGCAGGGGCATCCCAGCCGAGCCCGCTCAGCGCGACGATGCGCCGGACCAGCGAATAGCCGTTGGAATGGACGCCGGAGGAGGGCAGGCCGAAGACGACATCGCCGGGCTCAAGATCGGCGCGGGGCAGCAGCGCGCCGCGTTCGGCCGCGCCGACGGCGAAGCCCGCCAGGTCGTAGTCCTTCTCGGCATATAGGCCGGGCATCTCTGCGGTCTCGCCGCCGATCAGCGCGCAGCCTGCCTGCCGGCAGCCATCGGCGATGCCGCGCACGATCTCGACGCCGACCTTGGGGTCGAGCTTGCCGGTGGCGTAGTAGTCGAGGAACAGCAGCGGCTCGGCGCCCTGCACGATCAAATCGTTGACGCACATGGCGACGAGGTCGATGCCGATCGTCGAGTGCAGCCCGCTTTCGATTGCGATCTTGACCTTGGTGCCGACGCCGTCATTGGCCGCGACCAGGATCGGGTCGGTGAAGCCGGCGGCCTTGAGGTCGAATAATCCGCCGAAACCACCGATCTCGGCATCCGCGCCCGGCCGGCGCGTCGCCCGCACCAGCGGCTTGATGGCATCGACCATCGCATTGCCGGCGTCGATATCGACACCCGCCTGCGCATAGGTCAGTCCGTTCGCGCCCGGCTTGCTCATCGGTTCCGCCTTCAGTCCCGCTCGGTTTCCCGTTGCGGCGAGCGATAGGCAAGCAGGCGGCGGCTTGCAAGGCGTCTTGGCGTTTTCGTCGGGGAATTGGCCGGAGATCTGTCGCGCGGCGCGCTCAGTGCATCGCCGCGAGCTTGCCGCCGGCGCGCAGGAAGCGGGTCGGATCGACCGGCTCCTCGTTGATGCGGGTCTCGTAATGCAGGTGAGGTCCGGTCGAGCGCCCGGTGGTGCCGACCCGGCCGACGACGGTGCCGGTCGTCACGGTCTGGCCGACCGAAGCCAGGATCGCCGACATGTGGGCGTAGCGCGTGGTGATGCCGTTGGCGTGCTCGATCTCGACCATGTTGCCGTAGCCGCCGGAATACTCGGCCGTGATGACCTTGCCCGGCGCCGTGGCGCGGATCGGCGAACCGCTCTCGGCCCGGAAGTCGACGCCGGTATGCATCGCCGGGCTGCGCGTGAACGGATCGACGCGGTAGCCATAGTTGGAGGTGAAATCGACGTCGCCGGCCATCGGCTTGGCCAGCGGCAGTTGCTCGACCAGGCCGCGCAACCGCATCACCGAGGCGATTCGCGGCTGCAGGGCGCTCAGCGTCGCCTCGAAGGGGCCAGCCGACGCATCGATCTTGAAGGGGACGAACGGGCCGCCGACGCCCTTGGCGATGCCGCTTTGGGCCGCCAGCCGGTCGGTGTCGAGCCCGGTCTCGGAGAGGGCGCCGCGCAGGCGCTTCTGCGAATCGGCCAGTGTCTCGTCCATGTCCTTCAGCGCGGCGATCTGGGCACCGGTGGTGTTGGCGATGGCGCGGTCGAGACGGGTCAGCGCCGCATCGACACGCTGGGTCGGTGGCTGGGCCACGACCTCGCCCGAGCGCCAGGGTGCGTTCTGATTCGCATCCGCACCGCGCAGAAGCGGCGAATCGGGCGCCGGCGTCGGCTTCGTCGGCATGATCGGCGCAAAGCTGGTCACGCCCGAGGCGCGCACCGGCTCGTCGGGCTTGATCATGCGCGGCCGCAAGGGCGCCTTGGGTGCGCTGACGATGCCGCCGGCCTGGAGCGTGTCGGCCAGCGCCGTGACGAGGGACTGCCGCGATTCCAGCTCGGCCTGCCGCGTCGCCAGCTCGTCGACGCGGGCCTCGACGCCGTCCTGATCGAGCAAGGCGCGGCTGGCCAGGCGATCGACATCGGCGCGCAGCGAGGCGATGCGGTCTTCATAGGCGTATTGGCGCGTGGTTTCCCGGGCGATCAGCCGTGCGGCCAGATCGTCCTTGCTCAGTACATACCAGCCGGCGGCGCCGCTGCCGGCGGTTGTCAGCGCGAGCCAGGCCAAGCCCGCCAGAACTGTCGAGCGTCGGATGGTGTAGGTCTTATGCATGACCAGGCCGGAGACCGGGAGGGCGGGGCCTGTCGGGGAAGATTGAGTCATTTTACGCGGGACCGGAGTTACGCTGCCGATACCGTCATCAGACGCCGTTAAGGTTAATCTTTCGCAAAGCGCGCGCCGATGGGGGTCAAAGCGCCTTCGCGGCTGCCAGAACCTCCTCGGCATGGCCAGCCACCTTCACCTTGCGCCAGATCCGTGCGATCCGGCCGTCGCGGTCGATCAGGAAGGTCGTCCGCTCGACGCCCATATAGGTTCGGCCATACATGCTTTTCTCGACCCAGAGGCCGTAGGCTTGCAGCGCGCCCAGCGTCTCGTCGGCGACGAGCGGGAAGTCGAGCCCGTACTTGGTCTTGAACTTGTCGTGCTTTTTCACCGGATCGGGCGAAATTCCGATGATGTCGGTATCCGCCGCGGCAAAATCGCGGCGCAATCCGTTGAAGGCGATGGCCTCCTGCGTACAGCTTGGCGTGTCGTCCTTGGGATAGGCGTAGAGCACCAGCTTGCGCCCCTTGAAATCGGCCAGCGACAAGGTGCCGCCGCCATCGCGCCCGAGCCGGAAGTCGGGAACCTGGTCGCCATCCTGCAAAGCCATTGATCTGCCTTCCTTTTGTCGCCTTCGCCCTGCATGTGCCGGCGAGGGATCGCGGGCTGTGATAGAGTGCAGCCACGCTGCGGGAAACCCTGCTTCTTGCCGAATCGGTTTGCCTGGCTGCATCGACACAGCATTCGCCATCGGCTTGGATGACGACGGTGATCGCAGCGCGACGCCGATCCCGAAACGGATCATTTGCTCGAGAGGATCGAGAAGGCTTTGCTGGACCAGGACGCGAACAGGCCGGACGCCGCTTCGGCATCGTCCACGATGCCGGCCGAACCGGACTGCGACATCGCCCAGGTGAAGCGGCGCGCGAAGGCCGGGCTCGTGACGATCGCCGTCGCTGTCGTCGTCGCCATCGTGACGCTGGCCGGCGCGGTTGCGACGCTTCTGATCACCGGCCTCGTCCCGCTCTCGGGGCTGGAAGGGCGGATCGCCGGCGCGATCGAGGAGCGTCTCGGGCCGGACTGGACGGTCGAGGCCGCCGACGCAGAGCTCGGCCGGATCGACGGGCATTCACAATTGCGCGTGCGGCAGGTGTCGTTTCGCCACAAGAGCGGGGCCGCGATCCGGGCGCCGGAAGCGATTCTCGGCTATGAGCCGATGGCGCTGCTGCGCGGCGACATCCGCCTGACCTCGGTCGATCTGCGCGGCGTCAATGTCCGTCTTGGCGTGAACAAGGACGGCGCCCTGATCGTCAATGCCGATTCGGCCCCGGTCGAGAAGTCGCCGCCTGCGACGCTGCCCGATGCAGCCCAGTGGGATGCCTTTACCGGCATCATGGCGGCGGTCTCGACTCTGGCGAAGGGCGACGGCCTGCTCGGCGCGCTGGAGACGGCGGGTATGAACGGCGCTCGTCTTTCGCTGGTCGATCCGTCTGGTCGGCAGAGGGCCGGCTTCGAGGATGTCGAGATCCGGCTGACCCGCATCGGCGAGCGCGGCACCCGGTTGACCCTCAAGGGCCGCACCGGCCAGCGCTGGAAAGAACTTGCCATCGACCTGTCGACCGAGGCCGACGGCACCCAACGCGCCGATATCGACATCGTCCGTTTCGAGCCGGCCGAGGTCGTGGCGCTCGCGCTGGGTACCGGAGGCCTCTCGATCGAGGGGCTGCCGGTGCAGGGCAAGGCCAGTCTCAGGCAGACGCCCGACGGTGGGAAATCGATCTCGGCCCGGATCGACGTGCTGCCTGGAACCATTCGTTTCCCAGATGGTCCTATGCCACCGCTGGCCGTGGATGGAGCCCATCTCGAGATCGCCAGCAGCGGCGACCTCTCGGTCATCGAGGTGAAATCGCTCGAGTTCAATGCCGGAGCGACGCGGTTGAAGGGCACTGGGAGCCTGCGCGCCGATGCCGGCGCCTGGCGCACCAGCCTCGAGGCAAAGGGACAACTCTCGGGCGTCGACGCCGATCCACCGGTCACGATCGATGCCGCCAAGCTCGACCTGCGCTTCGATCCACGCACCAGCGAGGCGCTGATCGACACGCTGTCCGTGCAGGGGCCGGCGATCCGGGCGCAGGGGCGGGGCCTGGTGCAGCAGGTCGGCACCTCGCCGCTGCAGCGATTCTCGATCTCGGCGACCGACTCCGACCCGCGTGCGGCGCTGGCGCTATGGCCCCGCTGGACCTCGCCGGAGGTGCACAGCACGCTGTCGCGCCAGTTCATCAGCGGCCGTCTCGCCTCGTTGCGCGTCGATATGGACCTGCCGGCGGAGGATCATGCCCGGCTCATGCAGGGCGCCGGCATTCCCGACGGCGCGCTCTCCGTCGTCGTCGACGCCTCGCAGGTGCGCTTCCAGCCGGGGCCGGGGCTACCACCGCTGGTCGATGCCAGCGTCTCCGGCAAGGCGACAGGGCGCACGGTCCAGCTCGCCATCGCAAAGGCCACGGTCGATCTCGGCGGCGGACGGCAACTCCAGCTCAGCGAGGGCACGTTCGACATCCCCGAGACCTGGATGCCGCGCGCCCAGGCTCGCACCACCTTCCGGATGACCGGTCCGATGGACGCGCTGGCGGCCCTGTTCGCCTTCCCGGCGCTGAAGGAGTTCTCGCCCGGCGCGATCGATCCGGCGAGCCTGCGCGGCACCAGCGACCTGAAAAGCGTCGTGGCGCTGGCGCTGGTCGACGATCCCCGCCCCGGCGAGATCGTTGTCACCAGCACCGGCACCTTGTCCGGCGTCGCCTCGGACACGCTTTTGGGCACCGAGAAGCTCGACGGCGGCAATCTGACGGTCAATTTCGACCGGACGGGCCTTGTGCTGCGCGGCGAGGCCCGCATCAGTGGCGACCGGGCCCAGGTCGAGGTCAGGCAGGACCCGCGCGGCAAGGGCGAGGCGAACCTGTCGCTGACACTGGACAATGCGGCGCGGCAGAAGCGCGGGCTCGGACCCGAGGCCGGCGTCAACGGCCCGGTCCAGGTGAAGGTCACCAAGGCGCTCGGCCGGGGCGTGGATTCGCCGCCGCGTGTCGAGAACGACCTGACCAAGGCGTCCCTCGACGGCGTGATTCCGGGATTGAGCAAGCCGGCGGGGCGAGCCGCCAAGGTCACATTCAACTACATCGCCGATCCGGACGGGCCCGATCTCGACGATTTCACGTTCGACTCCAATCCGATCCTGATCCGCGGCAAGATCGAGCTGAACCGGCAGAACGGCTTCGAAAGCGCCAGCCTGTCGCAGCTTCGGCTCTCAGCGGGCGACAACCTCAAGGTCGAGGCCAGGCGCGACGGCACTCTGACGAAGCTGACCATTCGTGGTGCCGTCGCCGATGCGCGGCCGTTCATCCGCGATCTCCAGACCGCATCGGGCCCGCCCGCCGCACGCGGCGACAAGGCAGCACGCGGCGGCGACCTCGACATCGATCTCGACGTGCCGATCCTGACCGGCTTCAACAACGAGGCGATCACCAATGCCACGCTCAAGCTCTCGAAGCGTGGCGGGGATTTGCGGGCGATCACCTTCCAGGGCCGCATCGGCCGGGCCGAGGTCACCGCGAAGCAGGCGTCGCGGCAGGGCGAGGCGGCAGGCGGGCTGCTTGTCCAGTCGGAGAACGGCGGCGCGCTGCTGCGGTTCGTCGATCTGTATCGCAAGGCCTATGGCGGCGACCTCACCCTGAATATCGGCCCGGGCGATACGCGTCAGAGCGGCGAATTGCTGTTCCGCAATTTCGTGGTGCGCGACGAGCCGGCGCTGCGCCGCGTCGTCGGCGAGCAATCCGTCCAGGCGCTCTCGGGAGACCGGGCCGGAAGCGCGCCGCCTGTGCAGATCGATGTCAATGAAGTGACCTTCATCAAGCTCCGGGCCGAATTCACCCGCTCGGCCAGCCGCCTCGACGTCTCGGACATGGTGATCTGGGGCCAGCAGATCGGCTTCACCCTGCAGGGCAATGTCGATTACGGCCGCGACCGCGTCGATATCGGCGGCACCTTCGTGCCCGGCTACGCCTTCAACAACGCCTTCGCGCAGGTGCCGGTCGTCGGCGCGCTGCTGGGCGGCGGCAGCCAATATGGTGGGCTGTTTGCCGTTAATTTCAGGATTTCCGGTGCGGCCAGCGCGCCGACCATGTCGATCAACCCGCTTTCGGCGATCGCGCCCGGCATCCTGCGCCGCTTCGTCGACCCGCTCGGCGGCGCCCCGGCGCAGAAGCCGAGGCAACCCGGCCAGTCGCAGCCCTGACGATCGCGCCGTCCGGGGCTTATTCGGGCCGCAGCAGGACGTGCTTCTTCTTGCCGAAGGAGAGCTTGATCGCGCCGTCGACCAGGTCTGAAGGTGACAGCGTCGCGCGTTCGTCTGAGACCAGCATGTCGTTGACGCGCAAGCCTCCGGCCTTGACCTGGCGCCGCGCCTCGCCGGTCGACGGCACCAACCCAGCCCGCACGAAGGCCGTCAGGACGCCGAGGCCTTCATCGAATTCGGCGCGCGGCAGGGCGATGCTCGGCAGGTCGGATGCCAGCGAGCCCTCCTCGAAGGTCTTGCGCGCGGTTTCCAACGCGGCCTCGGCCGCCGCGCGGCCGTGCAGCATCGCGGTGACCTCGGTCGCCAGCACCTTCTTGGCCTCGTTGATCTCGGCGCCGCCCAGGGCCGCGAGCTTGGCGATCTCCGGCAGTGGCAGCGTTGTGTAGAGCTTCAGGAAGCGCTCGACATCGGCATCCTCGGTGTTGCGCCAGAACTGCCAGAATTCGTAAGCGCTCATCAGATCGGCATTGAGCCAAACCGCGCCGGACGCCGTCTTGCCCATCTTGCCGCCGGACGCCGTCGTCAGCAGCGGCGAGGTCAGCGCGTAGAGCTGCACATTGCTCATGCGGTGGCCGAGATCGATGCCGTTGACGATGTTGCCCCACTGATCCGAGCCGCCCATCTGCAGGACGCAGCCCGTGCGCTTGTTCAACTCGACGAAGTCGTAGGCCTGCAGGATCATGTAGTTGAATTCGAGGAAGGACAGCGACTGCTCGCGGTCGAGCCTGGTCTTGACGCTGTCGAAGGAAAGCATGCGGTTGACCGAGAAATGCCGGCCGACATCGCGCAGGAATTCGAGATAGTTCAGGCCAAGCAGCCAGTCGGCGTTGTTGAGCATGCTCGCCGAGCCACCGAAGTCGAGATAATTCGCAAAGACCTTGCGGATGCCGGCGAGGTTGCGCTCGATATCATCGACCGTGAGCAGCTTGCGCGCATCGTCCTTGAAGGAGGGGTCGCCGACCATCGAGGTGCCGCCGCCCATCAGCGCGATCGGCTTGTGCCCGGTCTTCTGCATCCAGTGCAGCATCATGATCTGGATCAGCGAGCCGGCATGCAGCGAGGACGCGGTCGCGTCGAAGCCGATATAGGCGCTGATCGGCCCCTTGGCGGCAGCCGCGTCCAGCCCCTCCGGATCGGAAATCTGGTGGACGAAGCCGCGCTCGGACAGGATGCGCAGGAGGTCGGATTTAAAGGCGGTCATGGCGGCGATCGTTTGGGTGGCGTTTCAGTCAGGCAGTGCTCTAGAACAGGATGCGAAAAAGGGGAAACCGGTTTTCGCGTCCACCTCGGGAGCATGAAGCCCGAAAGGCGACCTTGTTTTGGCTCCGGCGAGCCGGTCCGAGCAGACAGCCGGATCGGCTTTGTGCATAGATGCCGGCCGCCTGCTGCACCAGGAGCCGGCTGTTCCGATATGCGCCGATCGCAGGGATGTCCGATGCTGGCCTTGATCGCCAAAGCTGCCGCCGACCCGAAGCGGGCCCTGCGCGCCGTCGTCAGACGAATCTCGGCGAGGCTGTCGCGCTGGGCTGAAGCGCCGATGCCGCCGCCGGTTCAGGTCACTAAGCCGCCACCGATTCCAGAGTTCATTCCCCCTGACGCTGTCGAGCCGATCCCCGTGCAGGCGGCCGAGCCCGTCGAAGCGAGCGCCGGCGACACCGAGCCCGTGGCTTTGGCTGCGGAGGAGGAGGGCCCGGCCGCGCCTGCGCTTGCCGCGACGATCTCGGGCCAGCAACTGGTCGACCAGCTATCGGGCGATAACCTGTCCCAGCTCGACCGTCTGATCGTGCGCAATGTCGCCGGGAAGCTCGGCCTGCCGCCCTATTATCCGGGCCAACCCGATGACGTGACCCTGGGCATCATCGCCGCCGCGCAACAGGCCGCCGGCGAGGGTGGCATCTCGGGCGCTGCGGCTGTCACATTGTCCCATGTGATGGAGCTCTATCTCGGTTCGGCGACATCTCCGCATCGCGGTCTAAGCTCTCCGCCGGAGGTGACCGCCGCGATCCTTGCGCTGTTCGATCGCCACACCACGATCGCGCAACCGCTCTTCCTCGCCACGCGCTACCTCCTCGCCAAGCAGTACGAGAACCTCGTCTTCTCCGACGCGGCGCTCGAACTCGGCAATGGCAGCGGCGATACCGCCAGCTCGATCCTGCGGGACCGAAAGCTCTGCGTCGGTTCGACGCCGGTCATCGACGAGAACATGGGCGCCAGAGCCAATTTCGGCAATCATCGCCACTACATGGCGATCGATGCCTCGCAGATTCCTTTCACCGACGCGACCTTCAATACGGTCACGATGAACTACACGTTCTACCATCTGGAGCAGCCAGAGCGGACCTGCGCCGAGGTCTTCCGCGTGCTGCGGCCGGGCGGCACCTTCGCCTTCAACTTCGCGATGCGCGCGGAGGTACGCGACACGCGCGTCCTGCCGGCGCTGACGGCGGCGCTGGGCCTGCACGATCATGCCACGCGGGCCGATGGCTTCGTCTTCGTCGATTACGGCGCGGAGGCCGAAACGCCCACGCTCGATGCTGCGCTTGCCATGGTTGCCGAGGCGGGTTTCCAGGATATCGAGGTCGTCCGCTATCTCTCGGCCCCGCTGTCGCGGCTGATCTGGCTGGTGCGGGACTACGAGATCCTGCTCGGCCTGAGCGCCATCACCAGCGTCGGTGATCCCGCCGTGGCTGCACGATATCGCCATTTCTGCGAGGAGGTCCTGGCGCCGCTGATCGCGCAGGACGCGGCTCTGAGTGCCGCCCATGGCGGCACCTTCGCCTTCGTCACGGCGCGCAAGGCGGGGGAACTGGGGGCCGGCCTTTCCGACGGGGAGGTCCTGGCACGGCGCAGTTGCCCAGTCTCGCGGCAAGTCCTGACCGATCACGGTGGCTGGCTGGAGGGCGAGAGCATCGCCTATCCGGTGCTCAGGGGCATTCCGCTGACGATCCCGGTCTATGCGGAGATCTGGGCGGCGCAGAATCCGGGCGTCCTACCCGCGAACAGACCGGAATTCCGCTATCTGGCAAACTGAAGGAGAACCGGTGGCGAGCGCGCCCAGGCCTGTTCTTGCTCGCTCTTGATGATCTCCGGCCCGACCATGCGGTTGAGATTGGCGCCGATCTGCGAGTCCGGGCCCAGGATGGCCAGCGGCGCGCCGCGCTTCATCCGGGGATGTGATCGAGCCATAGTCTGGCAGGGGCGGCGCGATGCGGTGGTTCCAGGACTTCGCGGGTGAGCCCAAGGTCGCAGAGCGCGCGGTCATCCAGCGTCGGAAGACGGTGCCGTGTGCGAGCGACGTTCGCGTGGCGCTGCCAGAGCGTCAGCATGCCGTGCAGGAGGGAAGCGCCGCCGCGTGGGGCGAGCGGCGCCGTTTGCGAAAGGCAGGTCATGATTCGATCCTCGCTGGGGCAGGCGGCAGCACCTGCTGATGTGAGGTGAATCTGGGCCAGACGGGGCAGGGCGACAAAGCGGAAGATTGTCATCTGCCATAAAGAGAGCTTATGCTTCGGCATGCCCGCGCAGCCGCCGCCAAAGCTTCCGCCCCTCGCCGCGGTCCGCGTTTTCGAGGCTGCTGCGCGCCACCAGAACTTCACCCGCGCCGCCGAGGAACTCGGCATGACGCAGGCTGCCGTCAGCTATCAGATCCGGCTGCTGGAGGATCGCGTCGGAGCTGCGCTGTTCGTGCGCCAACCGCGCCAGGTCGTGCTGACGGCGATCGGCCAACGGCTCGCAGGGCCGGTCGGCAAGGCGCTCGCGGATATCGGGACGGTGTTCCGCGACATCTGCGACGCAGACCAGACGGTTCTGACGATCTCTTCGCTGCAGACGATGGCGATCAATTGGCTGTCGCCGCGATTGGCCCAGTTCCAGACAGAGAATCCGCAATTCGCCGTGCGCGTGCGGTCTTCGCAGCATCTCGTCGACTTCGCCACCGAGGCTGTCGATCTCGCCTTGCGCTATGGCCCGGGCTCATGGCCAGGCGTCGCGGCGGAGAAGCTGTTCGCCTGCCACTATGCGCCGCTCTGTGCCCCCGAACTGCGCGAACGGCTGCAACTGCGCGAGGCGGCCGATCTGCTGCGCGCGCCGTTGCTCAGCCCCGACGAGACGTCCTGGAAGGTCTGGTTCGCCGATCTCGGCCTCGACCGGCCCCAGCAGGGCGGGCGGGCCATGTCGCTGGAGATGCAGGCCATGAACGTCCAGGCCGCGATGCGCGGGCACGGCGTCGCGATGGCCGTGCCCGAACTCTTCGCCTACGATATCGCGGCCGGACGGCTCGTCCTCGCGGTGGAACATGCCATCCGCGACCAATGGGCCTACTGGATCGTCTATCCGCCGGAACGCCAGCGCGAGCGCAAGATCAGGCTGTTCCGGGACTGGGTACTGGCGGAGGCGCGGGCAGCGGAGATGACGCTACCCTTCATGGCGTCGAGCCGGGGTCTGATCCACTCATCATCGTGAGCCGGGCGGCTCAGGCCTGCTCCTGCTCGCTCTTGATGATCTCCGGCCCGACCATGCGGTCGAGATAGGCGCCGACCTGCTCCATCAGCACGTCGACCTTGCCGTCGAAGAAGTGGTTGGCGCCCTCGACCACGGTGTGCTCGATCTGGATGCCCTTCTGGGTCTTCACCTTCTCGATCACCGCCATCACCTCCTTGACCGGCGCGACGCGGTCTTCCGAGCCGTGCACGAACAGGCCCGAGGACGGGCAGGGGGCGAGGAACGAGAAGTCGTAGCGGTTGGCCATCGCGGCGATCGACATGAAGCCTTCGATCTCGGGGCGGCGCATCAGGAGCTGCATGCCGATCCAGGCGCCGAAGGACACGCCGGTGATCCAGCAGCTCTTGGCTTCGGGGTTCAGCGCCTGCATCCAGTCGAGCGCGGCGGCCGCATCCGAGAGCTCGCCCGCACCATGGTCGAAATGGCCCTGGCTGCGGCCGACGCCGCGGAAGTTGAAGCGCAGCGCCGAGAAGCCGCGGTTCACGAAGGTGTAGAACAGGTTGTAGACGATCTGGTTGTTCATCGTCCCGCCGAACTGCGGGTGCGGGTGCAGGATGATCGCCAGCGGCGCGCCGCGCTTCTTGGCGGGCTGGTAGCGCCCTTCGATCCGGCCGGCCGGTCCGTTGAAAATCACCTCTGGCATCGTCTTGTCGCCTTTTGTTGGGTCGAGGCCATCGACGACTGCCAAAAGCCGGCAGGAATGCCGTCCAATAGCCCGGTCGCCCTTGACGGCCCCGCCGCTCGCGCCCTACATCAAGCGCTTAGAATGGTTCTAACGGCCGTGAACAAGTCGGGAACAGACGCGCGGATCGCCGCTTTGGCATCGCCGTCGCTCCCGGCCAGACCGGTTCGGACGGGCGGCTATAGCACGGTGCAGGGGTGCGAATTCAAGCATTTCGTGCCGGCCGCCCCACATGAGGCAGTCAGGCGTCTTTCTTGACGTAAGCATTGGAGCATCCGCGATCGTGACCGCGTCGGCCCGCGCCTATCTCGACCATAACGCCACCACCCCGGTTCGTCCCGAGGTGGCGCAGGCGATGGCGCGCGCGCTGATGATGCCGGGCAATCCCTCTTCGGTGCATGCCGAGGGCAGGGCTGCTCGGGCTGCGGTCGAGCGGGCGCGCGAGCAGGTCGCAGCCCTGGTCGGCGCGAAGGCCTCCAACGTCGTCTTCACCAGCGGCGGCACCGAGGCCAACGCCACGGTGCTGTCGCCCGGCCTGATGGATTGCGATGGCGGGCGCGATTGCGTCCGCGTGCCGGGCTCGCTGTTGCTGCATGGCGCGACCGAGCACCCTTGCGTGCGCGACGGCCACCGCTTCCCGGCAAGCGCGGCCGAGACGATCCCCGTCGATGAAAACGGCCTCGTCGATCTCGCCTGGCTGGAAGCACGGCTTGAACGCTTCGCCGCCGAACATCCCGGCGCCCGCGCGCTGGTCTCCCTGCATCTCGCCAACAACGAGACTGGCGTGATCCAGCCGATCGCCGCGGTTGCCGCCATCGCGCGGCGCTTCGGCGCGCTCGTCCATAGCGATGCGGTCCAGGCCGCCGGCAAGATCGCCATCGACATCGCGACGCTGGGCGCCGACGTCATTACGCTGTCGGCCCACAAGATCGGCGGGCCGAAGGGCATCGGCGCGATCGTCTTCCGCACCGGAGCACTGGAACTGGCCGACAAGCCGATGCGCGGTGGCGGTCAGGAGCGCGGCTGGCGCGCCGGTACGGAGAACCTGCCGGGTATCGTCGGCTTCGGCGCGGCGGCTGCGTTGGCCAAGGCTGCGCTCGCAACGGAAGCGGAGCGCCTCGCGGCCCTGCGCGATCGGCTGGAGGACGGACTGCTGGCGCTGTCGCCGGACACCGTGATCTTCGGCCGCGCTGCGCCGCGCCTGCCCAATACCTCGGCCTTCGCCACGCCCGGCCTGACGGCGGAGACGACGCTGATCAAGCTCGATCTGGGCGGCGTCGCCTTGTCCTCCGGCTCGGCCTGTTCGTCCGGCAAGGTCAAGCGCTCGCATGTGCTGACCGCCATGGGTATAGACCCTGCCATGAGTGCAGGGGCCTTGCGGGCATCGCTCGGATGGACCACCTCCGGTGCGGAGATCGATCACCTGCTTGCGGCCTATGCGAAGGCGCTGGCCGCAGGCCCTCATCGGAGCGTCCGGGCTGCCGCCTGAACGCATCCGCACGACGAAGACCAAACCGGCGGGCCTTGAACCCGCGACTGGAGAGTAGGCAATGGCAGCGGTCCAGGAGACCATCGATCAGGTCAAGTCGATTGACGTGACCGAGTACAAATACGGCTTCATCACCGAGATCGAGGTCGACAAGCCCGCCAAGGGTCTGACCGAGGATACGGTGCGCTACATCTCGGCGCGCAAGAACGAGCCGGCATGGATGCTGGAATGGCGCCTCGACGCCTTCCGCCGCTGGAAGACCATGACGGAGCCGGCCTGGTCGCGCGTCAACTATCCGCCGATCGACTATCAGGAGCTGTACTACTACGCGGCGCCAAAGAAGGGCGCCTCGCCGAAGTCGCTCGACGAGGTCGATCCCGCGATCCTCGACGCCTACAAGAAGCTCGGCATTCCGCTCAGCGAGCAGGAAATCCTCGCCGGCGTCGCGCCTGAGAACCGCGTCGCGGTCGATGCGGTGTTCGACTCGGTCTCGGTCGTCACCACCTTCAAGAAGGAGCTGGCCCAGGCCGGCGTGATCTTTTGCTCGATCTCGGACGCGATCCAGGAACACCCCGAGCTGGTGCGGAAATACCTCGCCACCGTCGTGCCGGTGACCGACAATTATTTCGCGACGCTGAACTGCGCCGTCTTCACCGACGGCTCCTTCGTCTACATCCCCAAGGGCGTGCGCTGCCCGATGGAGCTGTCGACCTATTTCCGCATCAACGAACAGAATACCGGCCAGTTCGAGCGCACGCTGATCATCGCCGACGAGGGCTCCTATGTCAGCTATCTCGAAGGCTGCACCGCGCCCAAGCGCGACGAGAACCAGCTCCATGCCGCCGTGGTCGAGCTGATCGCGCTCGACGATGCCGAGATCAAATACTCGACCGTCCAGAACTGGTATCCGGGCGATGCCGAGGGCAAGGGCGGCATCTACAACTTCGTCACCAAGCGCGGCGACTGCCGCGGCAAGAACTCCAAGATCTCCTGGACGCAGGTCGAGACCGGTTCCGCGATCACCTGGAAATACCCGTCCTGCATCCTGCGCGGTGACGGTTCGCGCGGCGAGTTCTACTCGATCGCGGTGTCGAACGGCGCCCAGCAGGTCGATTCCGGCACCAAGATGATCCATCTCGGCAAGAACACGACCTCGAAGATCATCGCCAAGGGCATCGCCGCCGGCAAATCCGACTCGACATATCGCGGCATGGTCTCGGCCCACCGCAAGGCAACGGGGGCACGCAACTTCACCAATTGCGATTCGCTCCTGATCGGCGACCAGTGCGGCGCGCACACCATCCCCTATATCGAGGCCAAGACCGCCACTGCCGTCTTCGAGCACGAGGCAACCACCTCGAAGATCGGCGAGGACCAGATGTTCTACTGCCAGCAGCGCGGCCTCTCCGAGGAGGAGGCGGTGGCGCTGATCGTCAACGGCTTCGTCAAGGAGGTGCTGCAGCAGCTCCCGATGGAGTTCGCCGTCGAGGCGCAGAAGCTGATCTCGATCTCGCTTGAAGGCTCGGTCGGCTGATTTGAACCAGCCCTCATCTTGAGGAGCCGCCAGAGGCGGCGTCTCGAAAGATGATGGGTTCGCACTGGAAGCATCCTTCGAGACGCGCTGCGCGCTCCTCAGGATGAGGGCTCACGAAAGAACGAAACCATGCTCGAAATTCGTAATCTCGTCGTCAAGATCGCCGACGAAGACAAGCAGATCCTCAACGGCCTCAACCTGACCGTCGCCGACGGCGAGGTCGCGGCCATCATGGGCCCCAACGGCTCCGGCAAGTCGACGCTGAGCTATGTCATCGCCGGCAAGGAGGACTACGAGGTCCTCGACGGCGAGATCCTGCTCAACGGCGAGAACGTGCTGGAGATGGAGGCCGATGCCCGCGCCGCCGCCGGCATCTTCCTCGCCTTCCAGTACCCGCTGGAAATCCCCGGCGTCGCCACCATGACCTTCCTGAAGGCTGCCATGAACGCGCAGCGCAAGGCGCGTGGCGAGGCCGAACTGCTGACGCCGGACTTCATCAAGCAGGTCAACGCCGCTGCCGATGCGCTCAGCATCGACAAGGCGATGCTGCGCCGGCCGCTCAATGTCGGCTTCTCCGGCGGCGAGAAGAAGCGCATGGAAATCCTGCAGATGGCGCTGCTGTCGCCGTCCATGTGCATCCTCGACGAGACCGATTCCGGCCTCGACATCGACGCGCTGCGCATCGTCGCCGAGGGCGTCAATGCGCTGCGTGACAAGAGCCGCGGCTTCCTTGTCATCACTCACTACCAGCGCCTGCTCGACCACATCATTCCCGACACCGTCCACGTCATGTCGAAGGGCAGGATCGTGAAGACCGGCGGCAAGGAACTGGCGCTCGAACTCGAGAAGTCGGGCTATGCAGCCTATGGGGAGGCGGCCTGATGTCCGTCGTCACCCCGCTCAAGACAGCCGCCGAGCAGGCGCTGAGCGCCCAGTTCGCCAGTGCCAAGGGCGAATTGCCGGGTGCGCTGCCCGTGCGCAAACTGCGTGAGGATGCCTTCGCCGGCTTCGAGGCCAGGGGCCTGCCGCATCGCCGGCTGGAGACTTGGCGCTATACCGACCTACGCTCGCTGCTGCGCGAGGCCCGGCCGCTCGCCGACACCGCTGCCGTCACCGACGGCGTGCGGGCGCGGCTGGCCGCGCTGGCGCTGGACGGTGTGCGACTCGTGCTCGTCGATGGCGTGTTCGTGCCCGAGCTTTCGACGCTGGAAGGCTTGCCCGAGGGTCTCATCGTCCACAGCCTCGCCGATGCGCTGGTCGCCGGCCGCGACGACATCGCCCGCGTCCTGTCGGGGCCCGGCGTCGCCGATGCCGATTCAGGTCTGATGCTCAACACCGCGCTGATGCGCGACGGCGTCTTCATCGAGATCGCGGCGGGCACCGAACTCGCCCAGCCGGTAGCGATCGTCTCGCTCGCCTCGGGCGAAGACGAGCGCGCGATCTTCCACCGCTCGGTCGTGCTGGCTGGCGATCGCGTCAAGGCGACGATCGTCGAGATCAGCGAAAGCGCGGGTGCTTCTCCCTCGCAGATCAATGGCGCCATCGTCTTCGAGACTGGCGACGAGAGCGATGTGCAGCATCTGCGCATGGTGACGCGCCATGCGCCCGAGACGGTGCAGGTCCAGAGCCTGCTCGCAACGGTCGGCGCGCAGGCGAACTTCGAATCCTTCGCGCTGGTCCTGAACGCCGGCACGCTGCGCCAGCAGTATTTCGTGCGCTATGCCGGCGAACACACCAATATCGGCCTGCGCGGCGTCAACCTGCTCGGTGGCAGCGAGCATTCCGACGTCACGCTGGTGATGGACCATGAGGTTCCCCACGGCACCAGCCGCGAGATGTTCAAGTCGATCATCGGCGGCGAGGGCACCGGCGTCTTCCAGGGCAAGGTCATCGTCCGGCAATATGCCCAGAAGACCGATGGCAGCATGAAGAGCAACGCGCTGCTGCTGAACGACGGCGCGAGCATGTTCAACAAGCCCGAGCTAGAGATTTTCGCCGACGACGTGGTCTGCGGCCATGGCGCGACGGTGGCGCAGATCGATGGCGAGCAGCTCTTCTACCTGATGGCGCGCGGCCTGCCCCGGCCGCAGGCCGAGGCGCTGGTGCTGCAGGCCTTCGCCGGCGAGGCGGTCGAATTCGTCCAGGACGAGACGCTCCGCGCCCTTGTCATGACCGAAATCGAGGGCTGGCTGAGCCTGCGCGAAGCCTCCTCCGTGGTGAGTGCGATCTGATGCCTTACATCAACCTGCAGATGACCCCGGGCGCGACGCGCGAGCAGAAGGCGCGGATCGTCAAGGAATTCACGCAGACGCTGGTGAGCGTACTCGGCAAGAACCCGCAGAACACCCATATCGTGATCCAGGAAGTCGCGCGCGAGGATTGGGGCCATGCCGGCGAGCTCGTCGCCGACCGGGCGCCGGTCCCGTCCGGAAAGGCCTGAGCCCATGAACGCCCTGGTGAAGCCCTACGACATCGAAACGGTCCGGCGGGACTTCCCGATCCTCGCCCGCGAGGTCTACGGCAAGCCGCTGGTCTATCTCGACAATGCCGCCTCTGCCCAGAAGCCAGAGGTGGTCATCGAGGCGATGACCAGGCTGATGCGCGAGGACTATTCCAACGTCCATCGCGGCTTGCACTATCTCGCCAACGCTTCGACCGAAGCCTATGAGGCGGCTCGCGAAAGTGCGCGCCGCTTCCTCAACGCGGCCCATCTCGAAGAGATCGTCTTCACCCGCTCCTCGACCGGCTCGCTGAACACCGTTGCCTCGTCGCTCGGACGCCATCTGCAGTTGGGCGAAGGCGACGAGATCGTCCTGTCGATCCTGGAGCACCACTCCAACATCGTGCCCTGGCATTACTGGCGCGAGCGCCACGGCGCCGTGATCAAATGGGCTCCGATCGATGAGGACGGCAATTTCCTCATCGACGAATTCGAGAAGCTGATCACCCCGCGCACCAAGGTGGTGTCGCTGACCCATATGTCGAACGCGACCGGGACGATCGTGCCGATCACCGAGGTCGGCGCGATCTGCCGTTCGCACGGCATTCCGCTGGTCGTCGATGGCAGCCAGGGTGCAGTCCACCTGCCGGTCGATGTCCAGACGCTGGGCTGCGACTTCTATGCCTTCACCGGCCACAAGACCTATGGCCCGACCGGCTCCGGCATTCTCTGGGGCAAGCGCGAATGGCTCGAGAAACTGCCGCCCTATGAAGGCGGTGGCGAGATGATCGTCACCGTGACCGAGGACGAGGTCACCTATAACGATCCGCCGCATCGCTTTGAGGCGGGCACGCCGGCGATCATCGAGGCGGTCGGCCTGGGCGCGGCGCTCGACTACATGATGGCGCTCGGCCGCGAGAACATCGCGGCGCATGAAGCGCGGCTCGGCGCCTACGCCATGCAGCGGCTCGGCGAGATGAACTCGATCCGCATCTTCGGCAAGGCCAGGGACAAGGGCGCCATCGTCGCCTTCGAGATGAAGGGCGCCCATGCCCATGATGTCGCGACCGTCATCGACCGGGCCGGCGTCGCCGTGCGGGCCGGCACCCATTGCGCGATGCCGCTTTTGGCACGATATGGGGTGACATCGACCTGCCGGGCCTCGTTTGGCCTCTACAATACGCTGGAAGAGGTCGACAAGCTCGTCGAGGCCCTGCAGAAGGCCGAGAGCCTGTTCGCCTGAGTAGGATTGTAAAGCCATGACCGACACCATCGCAGACGAGATCAAGCCGAACGCCCCGACCATGGGTGCCGGCGCCGGCCTGCCCCCTGAAGAGATCGACCGGCTGACCGACGACATCGTCGCGGCGCTGAAGACAGTCTACGATCCGGAGATTCCCTCCGACATCTACGAGCTCGGCCTGATCTACCGCGTCGACATCGCCGACGACCGCCAGGTCACGATCGATATGACGCTGACGGCGCCGGGCTGCCCGGTTGCCGGTGAGATGCCGGGCTGGGTCGAGAATGCCGTCTCGACTGTCCAGGGCGTCGCCTCCGTGACCGTCAACATGACCTTCGACCCGCCCTGGGACCAGTCGCGCATGTCCGACGAGGCCAGGGTCGCGCTCGACATGTGGTAAGCGCTCGACGCGGCGCGCGGGAATATCCGGCATGAGCTTCAGCGAAGTCGAGCTGGCGATTGTCCGGCGTGCCTATGCGAAGCAGATCCTCGCCGCCGCCAATGTCAGCAATAATCCGGCGCTCGAGGCGGCGTTCGGCAGTGTTGAGCGTGAACAATTCATCGGCCCGGCGCCCTGGCAGGTCTCAGGCGGGCGCGGCTACCGGACCCTGACGTCCGATGATCCGGTCGTGGTCTACCAGGACCTCAATTTCGCGCTGTCGTCCGGTCGCGGCGTCAACAATGGCAGTCCGTTGCTGCATGCCATCTGGCTGAATGCGCTGGGGTCGCTGGAAGGCGCGCGCGTCGCCCATATCGGCGCGGGAACGGGCTACTACAGCGCCATTCTCTCCAGCCTCGTCGGCGAACGCGGCCAGGTTCTCGCCGTCGAATATGATTCCGATCTGGTCGAGCGGGCCGAGCGCAATCTGGCCGCTTTCGAGAATGTCTCGCTGATCGAGGGCGATGGCGCGACGCTGGATTTCGAGCCGGTCGATGCGATCTATGTCAATTTCGCCGTCGGCAGGCCGGCCGATCACTGGATGGAGGCTCTCCTGCCGGGCGGCCGGCTGATCTTCCCGCTCGGTCAACCCGGGCGGCGGCGTGGCACGTCGGGCCGCCGGCATGCTGATGGCGGCGGCTTCCGGGTCGAGCGCAGGGCGAACGGCTTTGCCGCGAGCTGGCTCGGACCGGCCTTTTTCGTCTGCGCCGACGGCGTCCTGGCGCCATCGCCCGAGGACCGCGAGGCGCTGCAATCCGCTTTCGAGACCGGCGGCATGGAGTTCGTGCGCAGCCTGCGCTGGCGGGAGCCGCCAGCGAGCGATCGGTCCTGGTTCGTCGGAACGGGCTGGAGCCTCAGCTACGAAGAGGCTGGTCGCTGAGTTTGGCGGCAGAGGCGACGCTATTCCTGAGCCGTCTTCGAGCCGTCCCTGTCGCGGCCATGGCCGTTGCCGCTCGTGGCATCGCCGTCCTCCGACAGAACCACGGGATTGGCGCTGCTCAACCCGTCCTTGTTCGGGCTGGGCGTGCCTTCGCCATATTGCCCCGCTGCATCCCGCTTGATCCGCTGCGCCCCTCGACTGGAAACCGGGCTGGCACCAGGATGGTTGTTCGTCGCTCCGGTGCGGTTTGTCATCCGATTCTCCTTTGATCCTGGGGTTTCCTCAAGAGAACCGGAGGCCGCACCGTTCGTTCCGCGCCGCCGATCACCGGCGATGATCGATCGCATCTGCGAGCTTCATTATCCCGCTGCGTCGATCGATGGCATCAAGGCATCCGGGCCGCGTCAGTGCGCGGCGGGGAGCCTGTCATGCGCAAATACGCTTTTGAGACCGTCGACGTCTTCACCGAAGAGCGTTTCGGCGGCAACCAGCTTGCCGTGTTCACCGATGCGCGCGGCCTGAGCGATGTGCAGATGCAATCGCTTGCCGCGGAGATGAACTACAGCGAGACCACCTTCGTCCTGCCGCCGGAGGATTCCGCCAACACGGCCCGGGTGCGCATCTTCACCCGCACGCATGAAATGCCCTTTGCGGGGCATCCCAATGTCGGGACCGCCTTCGTGCTGGCGCGCCATGGCCGCGACCGCGACGGCGCGTTGCGCTTCGAGGAGATCGCAGGCCTCGTCGAGGTCAAGGTCGCCAGCAATGCCGCAGGCGAGGTCGCAGGCGCCACCATCGCCGCGCCGCAGCCACTCTCGACGGGCGTCGAACTGCCGGCCGAAGCGATCGCCGCCTGCACGGGGCTTACGCCCGGCGACATCGTCGTGGCCAACCACCGGCCGGTCCGCGCCTCCGTCGGCGTGCATTTCGTCCTCGCGGAGGTGACGGCCGAGGCGCTCTCCCGCGCCACGCCGGATCTGAGCCATTTCCGCGCCGTTCGCGATGCCACGCCTGGGCTGGAGGGACGCTTCTCGCTGTTCATCTATGCCCGCGACGGTGCCAAGATCAGGGCGCGGATGTTCGCGCCGATCAGCGGCACCTGGGAGGACCCCGCCACCGGCAGTGCCAGCGCCACGGTCGCAGCGCTCCTGCTGTCGCTCGACGGCGGCGACGCGGCCGCCTTCACGCTGACGCAAGGCGTCGAGATGGGGCGGCCGAGCCTGCTCCACCTGACGGCGCGCCGGGAGGAGGAGGGCATCCGCGCCACCGTTGGCGGCTCCTGCGTGCCTGTGTTTCGCGGCGAGGCGCTGCTGTAATCCGTCATTGCAAGGAGGCCGCATGCCGACGAAGCAATCCTAAGAGACGTCGAGCGAGCTGCCTGGATTGCTTCGCTTCGCTCGCATGACGGCAAGGATTAAGGCGCCAGCCCCAGCTCCGCCCTTGCCCGCCTCGTCAGCCCCTTCGCCACCAGCCGATGGCTCTCGCGCAGATAGTCCTGCAAGGCCTCGTCCGGCATGCTCTCATCGGTCAGCCGTTGGATCCAGCTCATGCCGCGCGAGGCGAGATAGGGCGCCGGACGCAGGCCCGGCTGTGTTTTGAGGATCTCGAAGCTCGCCCAGGAGCATTTGAAGGTGACGGAGAGGGCGACGCCGTCATCCGTGCGGGCGATCGCGAAGACCTTGTCGCCGACCTTCCAGACATGGGCGCCGCCCCATTGCACCACCGTATGTGTGGCTGGGAGACCGGCGCAGAAATTGTTGTAGTCGTCGAGCGTCATGGCCGTCCCGGTCGCTCCTGTCGGGTCAGTAGCTCTCGGCATCGATGCCATGGGCGGCCGCCGCGGCCTTGATCTGCGACCAGGTTTCGTCGTCGAGCGGAATGCCGGTCGCAGCTCTCTCAATCCGCATCGCGCGCTCCTTGTCGCCCGGCGCCAGAACCGGGTTGGCCGCGTCCTGGGGCTTGGCTGCACGCACGAAGGCGAGGTAGCTCTCGATCCGGCTCCTGCGGAGATCGGCGTCGGGCTCTAGCCGGGCCGGATCGATCAGCACGCCGAAGAGCGAGTTGATGATCCAGCTCTTCGCCGGCTTCTCGTCGATGCGCGCGGCGCCCATCAGCCCCGCCGAGAGCAGTTCGGCGATCAGCGACAGGCCGGCGCCCTTGTGGTCGCCGAAAGGCAGCAGCGCGCCCAGCGCCTCGTCGCCGACGAGACCATGCTGGAAGACATGCCTGGGCTCGGTCGTCGGCCGGCCCTCGCCGTCGATGATATAGCCCTGCGGCACCGGCTCGCCCTTGTTGAGCGCCACGCGGGCCTTGCCATGGGCCATTCGGCTGGTGGCGAAATCGAGGATGATCGGGTCTCCGCCCGGCAGCGGGATGCCGATCGCATGCGGATTGGTGCCGAAGCGTGCCTCCTTGGCCGCATAGGGCGCGACGATCGGCGGGCGGCCAGCGACATTGACCCAGAACAGCGCGATCAGCCCGTGCCCGGCTGCGGCTTCCGCATAATGGCCGATGCGGCCGATATGGTGGGCATCGAGCAGATTGAGGATCGCGACGCCGCCGGCTTTCGCCATCGCAGCCGCCTGCTCGACGGCGTTGCGGGCGGCGGGCTGGCCGAGCGAGACCTGGGCATCGACGATCAGGAACGGCGCGGCATCGAGCCGCGTCTTTGGCTGCGAGCGCGGCGACAGGTTGCCGTCCGCCAGCGACTGGAAATACAGCGGCAGCATGCCGACGCCGTGGCTGTCATGGCCGCTGAGATTGGCCAGCACGAGGTGTTCGGCAGTCTCGCGCGCTTCATCCGGCGTCCAGCCGGCCTTCACGATCATGTCCTGGACGAGGCTGCGGAGCGTTTCGGGACGATGCGTGCGATAGGCCATGAGATCTCGTCGCCAGATGGTGGTGCCGGTTTGCGAGCCGTCACAGTGCATGAGCACGCCGGGCATGCAATATGTCGCGCCGGCAGGACGGCTTGCGCGCCGGCATCTCGACCTTTCGCTCAGCAATCCTTATGTAGTCATCTGCAATCTTGCTTCATCGGGCCTTGAACCCGACTGGGGAGGACGTGGAATGTTTTCGATACCCGGCCTGAAGGTCGTTTCGCTGACGGATGCCGCCGCGGCCCGCATCCGCGAGATCATGGCGCAATCGGCGGGCGACGAACCGGCGCTTGGCCTGCGCGTCGGCGTCAAGAAGGGCGGCTGCGCCGGCATGGAATACACCTTCGAGGTGGCGCGCGCCGCCGCCAAGGGTGACGAGATCGTCACCGAGAAGGACGCCACCGTGATCGTCGATGCCAAGGCCGTGCTGTTCCTGCTCGGCACCGAGCTCGACTTCAAAACGGATCGCTTCTCTTCGACCTTCGTCTTCAACAACCCCAATCAGGTCTCGGCCTGCGGTTGTGGCGAATCGGTCGAGATCAAGCCGCGCGCCGAGGCTGCGGTCGCGGCGCATTAAGGAGTCGATCGCTTGCTGTGAGGCGTCGATCGCAGTGGAAAGCTTCGATCAGGCGACGCGGCTCGTCGCCTCGATAGCATCCTCGGTGACGGTGCGGTTGCGGCCGCCGCGCTTTGCCAACATCAGCGCCTGGTCGGCGCGGTCGGTCAGCGACGCCGCCGTATCGCCGCGGGCATAGCTGGCGACGCCGAGCGAGATCGTGATGCGGCCGAGGTTCTCATTGGTCGAGCGCTTCACGAGCTCGCGCGTCAGTAGAGCCTGTCGCACCGTCTCGGCGCCGAACTTGCCAGCGATGACGTCGGCATCGGGCAGGATGATCGCGAACTCCTCGCCGCCGAAGCGCGTGATCACGGCCTTGTCCTTGAACTTGTCCTTCATCGTGCGCGCGACGAGGCGCAGCACCTGATCGCCGGTCAGATGACCATGGGCATCGTTGAACTGCTTGAAAAAGTCGATATCGGCCATCACCAGCGCGAAGGGCTCGCGCCGCAGCGTCGCCTGATCGATCGACTTCTGCAGCATCTCCTCGAAATGGCGGCGATTGGCGAGGCCGGTCAGCGGATCGGTCAGGGCTTCCGCACGCGTCGATTCGAGCGCCTCGCGCAGGTTGCGGATCTCGTTGGAGCTGTCGCGCAGCTGCGCCTCGAGCTTGGTCTTGCGCGTCACTTCCTCGCGCGTCGACATCACCAGTGCCTCGACCCATTCGCGCAGCTTCTGGCGATCGGCGGGGGGCGGCACGTCCTCCGACATCGCGCAGAGCCGGCCATGGTAGCGCTCGCTCGAATCCAGCGCCTTGTCGACCAGCGTCATCAGCCCGTCGATTTCGCCCAGGACCTGCAGGCTCGTGCGCTCGGCATGGCGCGCCAGGCGCTCCGTGCCGATGAAGCGATCATAGAGCGTGTCGATATCGGCCGCGCCGACCTTGCCCTCGCTGGCGGCGATGATGGCGTTCATCGCCATGCTGACTGCCGGCATCTCGCCGCTGAGATGGGCGTACCAGACCTCGAAGGCGCGTGGATAGGTTGGAGAACCATGCTCGCGCATCGCCATGACCACGCGCTCGGCGAGATCATCCGACAGGGAGGGAGGCGCGTGGTCGCTCATGCCATCGACAGTCCGGACGCGAAGCCGGTTCATGGCGTTAGCCATGACAGCCCCGATTGAGAATCGAAGCGGGACATCCTGTCCGTCTCAACGGCGGCATGCGCCCGTCCGTGGCCGCGAAATCCGCCGCGCCCACAACTGACCCTACGCAACGCCGGTTAAAATGCCGTTGATAAAGGCAATCTATCCGACGCGAACAGGGCGCAGCAGGAAGGCGGGAACATGATCACCGAGGCCCTTGACCTTGGGCCCGTCATCGTCGTCGCGACGGCGCGGTTCCGGCGAACGTTCGGGGCGTGCCGAGCGCGGCTCGGCTGTGCGCTCTGGCCTGGCAGCCCGCTCGGGGCGGGGTGCACGCTCGGCCTTGGCCGCAGGCGCTGCCCCGGCGGCTACCGGAGCAGCAGCCTCGCCGCGGATCTTGGTGCGCGTCGGCTCGTCCGATGCGGCGCGACGGCGGCGCGGTGCGGCCTCTTCTTCCGACGCCGGGCGCTCGACGCGGATCGGGCGCGGCGCGGCTTCGGGCTCGGCGCGCGGGCCGCGCTCGGGGCGACCCCGTCCGCCGCTTCCGCCACGTCCCGAACGGCGTTCCTCGCCGCGTCCGCCACGGCCGGCCGGCCGCTCCTCGCGGGGCGCACCCGCCGGCAGATCGGCGAGGCCGCGCCCGTCTTCCCAGGTGATAGCTTGGCCCATCAGCTTCTCGATCGCGACGACCAGTTTCTCGTCATGGCGGGTCACGATGGTGAAGGACGCCCCCTCGCGGCCGGCGCGGCCGGTGCGGCCGATGCGGTGGACATAATCCTCGGCATGGGTCGGCACGTCATAGTTGAAGACATGGCTGACGGCCGGAATATCAAGGCCGCGCGCCGCCACGTCGCTGGCGACCAGGATCGGCATCTCGCCGGTGCGGAAGGATTCCAGCGCCGCCATGCGGGCATACTGGTCCATGTCGCCATGCAGCGAGACCGCCGGGAAGCCATGGCTCTGCAACGATTTGTGCAGGGTTGCGACATCGCGCTTGCGGTTGCAGAACACGATCGCGTTCTGCAGGTCCTTGGCTTCCTTGATCAGCTTGCGCAGCGTCTCGCGCTTCTCGAAATCCTGGCCGTTGGAGGCGATCAGCCGCTGCGTGATCGTCGCGGCGGCGGTCGCCGGACGTGATGCTTCGATGCGGATCGGATTGTGCAGGAACTGCTCGCTGATGCGCGTAATCTCGGGCGGCATCGTCGCGGTGAAGAAAAGGGTCTGCCGCGTGAACGGAACGAGTTTGCAGACGCGCTCGATGTCGGGGATAAAGCCCATGTCGAGCATACGGTCGGCCTCGTCGATGACGAGCAGCTCGACGCCGGTCAAAAGCAGCTTGCCGCGCTCGACATGATCGAGCAGGCGGCCGGGCGTGGCGATCAGGACATCGACGCCGCGCGTGATCTTGGCGTCCTGGTCGCCGAAGGAGACGCCGCCGATCAAAAGCGCCACCGAGAGCTTCTGGTTGACGCCGTAGCGGGTGAAATTCTCCTCGACCTGGGCGGCGAGTTCGCGCGTCGGCTCGAGGATCAGCGTGCGGGGCATCCGGGCACGGGCGCGGCCGTTTTCCAGGATGGTCAGCATCGGCAGGGTGAAGGCGGCGGTCTTGCCCGTGCCGGTCTGGGCAATGCCCAGGACGTCGCGGCGGGCGAGCACATGCGGAATGGCCTGTGCCTGGATCGGGGTAGGGGTGCTATAGCCTGCGGTCGTGACGGCTGTCAGAACCTTTTCACTCAGGCCGAGTTCGGCGAATGACATCGATTGTTACGCTTCTTCAAGGGTCGGTTACTCGTGGCGGGATGACCTATCGACCGCAACGGTGGCGCGACTTCTCTTTCCAGCGCGCCCTCGGACTCGTGTGCAATGCAGAAAAAGCACGGCAAAGTCAATAAACTAGCGCCTCAAGGAGCCTGCCTGCCCATGACTGAACCGCTTGTCCTGATTCCCGGCCTGAGTTGCGATGCCAGCCTCTATGGGCCGCAATGGCCTGTGCTCGCACCGGGCCGCCCGATCCTGGTCGCCCAGCATGACCGCGACGAGAGCCTCCAGGCGATCGTGGCGCGGTTGCTTGCGGTCGCTCCGGAGCGTTTCGCGCTGTGCGGGCTGTCGATGGGCGGCTATGCCGCCTTCGAGGTGATGCGGCAGGCGCCGCAGCGCGTGACGCGGCTGGCCCTGCTCGACACCAGCGCCAAGCCGGCGACGCCGGAGACCAACGCGCCGCGCGAGCAGATGATCGCGCTGGCGGAAAAGGGCGCCTTCGACAACGTCATCACGCTGCTCTGGCAGAAGCTGGTCGCGCCGTCCCGGCTAACCGACGAGCCGCTGCGGCTGCTGGTGCGGGCCATGGCCGAGCGGATCGGCGCGGACGGCTTTGTGCGCCAGCAGCGCGCCATCATGGGTCGTCCGGATTCGCGGCCCGGCCTGGCCGCGATCGCCGTCCCGACGCTGGTTCTGGTCGGCGAGGAGGACGCGATCACGCCGCCGGCGGAAGCCCAGGAGATTGCGGCCGGAATCGGAGGCCATGCGCGGCTCGTGACGGTGCCGGGCTGCGGCCATCTCTCGACGATCGAGATGCCGGAGGCCGTGACGGCAGAACTGCTGGCCTGGCTCGGCTGAACTCAGCGCGGCAAAACTCTAGCGCGGTACCACGCAAGGATCGAGCTTGGTCTCGCTCATCGCCTTGCGGATCGAGCCCGTGACCATCGGATCGGCCGGCTTGCCCTTGCTCGCTGCAGCTGAGACTTCGGCGAGGCGTTGCTTGTCGAAATACGCCGTCTGGCTCGAGACGAAATTGGCGGCGATCACTGAAAGGAACGCGATCGCTGCGGCCGCCTTGGCCATGTCGGCGACCATCGTGCCCCGCTCGTTCTTCCAGAACAGATCCATGAGCCGCATCGGGCCCTCCCGCGTCAGAAGGGCGACATGGCGCCCTGCGGACTCATCCTGCGCCAGCAGCCGTAAAAGGATGGTTAGCGAAGCGTTGCTGCAGGGTCTTGGAATTTGAGGATTCTCCTTGGAAACGCGGCGTCATCCTGGACCAACGGCGTAGCCGCGCAGTTCCGGGATCCATCATAAGGCTCCGCAGAACTCTATGACGATCCCGGGCGCCTTCGGTCGCCCAGGATGACGTCACGAAACCTGCCCCTCGAGCCGTGCCCGATTCTCGCGAAAGACCTTGCGCAGCGCTGCCAGCACCGCGATCACCGCCGGCCGCTGGCGCGACACCTCATGCGTCACCAGGAAAATCTCGTCGGCCGTCCTGTCTGGCGGCGGCGCCAGTCGCAGCAGCGCCTCGTCGGCATCGCCCATGAAACACGGCACCATCGAGACGGCCCCGGCCGATCGCACGCTTTCGTAGCGCGCCGCCGAATCGCCGACACGCGCCGCGATCGGGCGGCCCTTCGCGAAGGCCAGGATATGCTCGTCGATCCGCGACGAGGTCTCGCGGCTGACCGAAATGATCGGCGCGATCGTCGGATCGACATCGCGCCTGACATAGAGTGCCTGGACCAGCCGCCCGACCTTCTGGCCGAAATAGCCGGGCTCGTCGGGCACCTTGTGCATCCGCACCGCGATATCGGCATCGCCGCGCGCCAGGTCGAGCCGGTCGCGCGTGCTGATGATGACCAGCTCGACCCCGCCGGCCCCCGCCGAGATCGTCGTCGCATTCCGGGTCAGGAACAGGCTGATCGAGGTGGTCGCCGTGACCCGGACGGGGGCATCGGCCAGCGGCCGCGCGGCACGCGCGCAACTGGCAAAGCGCCCGGCCGCAGCTGCGACCAGGCTGGCTTCGCGGGCGAGCTCGGTGCCTGCCGCCGTCAAGGTCAGGCGATTGGCGCCGCGCCTGAACAGCAGCAGGCCGAGCTCGCGCTCGAAGGCCTTGAGCCGGCGCGCGATGGTGGCTTCGCTCAGGCCGAGCCTGACCGCCGCCAGGGCCAGCGAGCCACACTCGGCGATGGCGTGGAAGATGCCGATGTCGTCCCAGCCCGGCGCTGCCAGATCGCCGTCGCGTCGAGATGGAGCGGGAGCAGGCTGCCCCATGCGATCAATGGCCAGGACTGGAAAGGATGGCCGGGGGACGCTTGTCGGTCATGCTGGCGTTGGCGAGGGGAATGGCGCGGTTCGTTCGACATGGCTTCAGCATGCCGGTCTCCGTTCGCGGTGGCAGCCCGGCAGGATTGCCGCCCAACCCGGCAGGAATGCCGGGGTAGGCAGCCCTCTGCGGGTACGTCGCAGCCATCACAGGTCGATCAGCTCGCCCGCGAACGCCGCACGCTCCTGGATGAACAGGAAGCGGGCCTCCGGCTTGTTGCCCATCAGCCGCTCGACCGTGTCGGAGGTCTCGTCGCGGGACTCGTGATCGACCATGACCTTGAGCAGGATGCGCTTGCTCGGGTCCATCGTGGTTTCCTTGAGCTGCGCCGGCATCATTTCGCCCAAGCCCTTGAATCGGCTGATCTCGGGCTTCTTGCCCTTGAACACCGAGGCGATCAGCTCGTCCTTGTGGATGTCGTTGCGCGCATAGACCGACTTGCCGCCATGCTGGAGCCGGTAGAGTGGCGGCACGGCGAGATAGAGATGGCCCTTCTCGATCAACCGCGGCATCTGGCGCCAGAAGAACGTCACCAGGAGCGAGGCGATATGGGCGCCGTCGACATCGGCGTCGGTCATCACGATGACCTTCTCGTAGCGCAGATCGTCCTCGCGGAACTGGCTGCCGATGCCGCAGCCCAGCGCCAGGATCAAATCGGCGAGCTGCTGGTTGGCATTGAGCTTGTCGCGGGTGGCGTTGGCGACGTTCAGGATCTTGCCGCGCAAGGGGAGAATGGCTTGCGTCGCGCGGTTGCGCGCCTGCTTGGCCGAGCCGCCGGCGGAATCGCCCTCGACGATGAAGATCTCGGAGCCGGCGGCGCCGGCATTGCTGCAATCGGCAAGCTTGCCCGGCAGCCGCAGCTTCTTCGTCGCGGTCTTGCGCGAGACCTCCTTTTCGAGCCGGCGGCGCAGGCGCTCATCAGCGCGGTCGACCGACCAGTCGAGCAGCTTCAACGCCTGCTGGGGCGCTTGGGCGAGCCAGTGGTCGAAGGCGTCGCGAACCGCGTTCTCGACGATGCGGGAGGCCTCGACCGTGGCGAGCTTGTCCTTGGTCTGGCCCTGGAACTCCGGCTCGCGGATGAAGACCGAAAGCATCGCGGCGCAGGTCGCCATCACGTCGTCGGAGGTGACCTGCGCCATGCGCTTGGACTGGCCGATGCGCTCGGCATGGTCGCGCAGGCCGCGCAGCAGGGCGATGCGCAGGCCCTGTTCATGGGTGCCGCCCTCCGGCGTCGGGATCGTGTTGCAATAGGAGGAGGAAAAGCCGTCCTCGCCGGTGGCGAGCCAGGCGATCGCCCATTCCAGCGAGCCGTGGCTGCCGTCCTTGGTGATCTTGCCGGAGAAAATCGGCTCGGCGACGAGATCCTTGCCCTCGATCTCGCGGCCGAGATAATCGCGCAGACCGCCTGGGAAGCGGAACACCGCCTCGGCCGCGACATCGCCCTCGGGCTTCAACAGGGCAGGGGCGCAGCGCCAGCGAATCTCGACGCCGCCGAAGAGATAGGCTTTGGAACGGGCCATCCGGAACAGCCGCGCCGGCACGAAATGCGCGCCCTCGCCGAAGATCTGCGCGTCGGGGTGGAAGCGCACGCGGGTGCCGCGCCGGTTGGCGACCGGACCCACCGTCTCCAACGGCCCCAGCGGCAAGCCGCGCGAAAAACGCTGGCGATAGAGGGTCTTGCCGCGCGCGACCTCGACCTCGAGATCGTCGGAGAGCGCGTTCACGACGGAGACGCCAACGCCATGCAGGCCGCCGGACGTCTCATAGGCCTTCGAGTCGAATTTTCCGCCGGCATGCAGCGTCGTCATGATGACTTCGAGCGCCGATTTTCCCGGGAATTTCGGATGCGGGTCGACCGGAATGCCGCGGCCGTTGTCGGTCACCGCGATCGAGCCGTCATCGAGCACTTCGACATCGATATAGCTGGCATGGCCGGCGACCGCCTCGTCCATGGCGTTGTCGATCACCTCGGCGAAGAGGTGATGCAAGGCCCGCTCGTCGGTGCCGCCGATATACATGCCCGGCCGGCGCCGCACCGGCTCCAGCCCCTCGAGGACTTCGATCGCCGAAGCATCGTAGCCGGTCTCCGACAGGGTGCCGTTGCGCGGTGGCGTGGGCGCCGTGGGTTGAGCGAGCCTGTTCGACGAATCGCCCCCCGACGTGCCGGGGCGGGCAGGGGTGGCGCGGGCCGGAGTCTCGGAACGCGACGACACCGGCCCCGGCGCGGCAGTCCGCGGCGGGGCCGTCGCCGGCCGCACCGGTTCCGAGCCGAATAGATCGCCGTTCTCCGCCATCGTGTCCGCAGGTCCTGTGATTCGCGACTTGAAATCATAGCCCAGATGCGGCGAAGCCGCGCTGCGGCTCTTCCTACAGGCACGGGCGCGGCGAGGGAACCGGCTGCTTTTCCGTTTCCGTCATCCTGCCGTCACGCGACTCCGCAAAGGGGTGTCGATGGAACCGAACCCTTCAGCTCGCATTAATGCTGCCGAGCGCAGACTGCATGCAACGATCGAAGGGCTGGGCGGCGCGCCGCCGGCTGCTATGATCGCCGAAAAATGGGGGGATAACGTCGTGGCGTATGGTGCGTTGGTTCCGAGCGTCAGAGTGGCCGGCCTTGAACGGGCTGCGCGTCTTGCCGGCGAGGCCTTTGGCCATGAAGAGGCGGCACCGCTGTCGCATCGTCACGGCATGACGGTGTTTCCGAGCTGGACCGCCTGGCTTCTGGCCGCTCTGGTCGCCGTCGTCGGGCTTGCAGCGCTGAGCCCGCGCTGAGCGCGACAGCCCTATCTGCGTAGAAAATCAACGATTGCGCTCTACGCTCGGCGGCGGAGAATCTTCGCCATGCGTGTCGTCATCATCAGCGACTTTGCGTCCGTCAACGGCGGCGCGGCCAAGGTCGCGATCGAGAGCGCGCGCGGTTTGGCCGAGGCCGGCGTCGAGATCGTCTTCGCCTGCGCCATCGGTCCCGTCTCGGAGCGGCTCGATCATCCCCGCATTCAGGTCGAGATGTTTAGCGGCGAGGAGATCTGGAAGGTTGGCAGCAAGTTTGCCGCCGCGCGTCAGGGCATCTGGAATGCCCCGGCCCATGCCTTCCTGAGCGCCCTGCTGTCGCGCCAGCCGGTCGGAACCCTGGTGCATCTGCATCAATGGACCAAGGCTTTCAGCCCGGCCGCGATCGCGGCGGCGGGCGAGAGCGGTTTGCCGGTTGCGATCACCATGCACGACTATTTCTCGTTTTGCCCCGTCGGCGGCTATTTTGATTTCAGAGCCGGCACGCCGTGCACGCGCGAACCGATGTCGGTTAGCTGCATCGCCAGCCATTGCGACCGCGCCTCATACGTTCACAAGCTGGTGCGCGTCGCCCGGCAATGGCGCTCGGACGAGGCGATGCGCGGCCTCAAGGCGCCGCTCTTCATCCATGTCAGCGATTTCGCGCGACGCTTCGCCGAGCCCTTCCTGCCGAAGACCGCGCGTCATGTCGTGGTCGAAAACATGATGGAGGCGCAGAAGCGCCCGCCGGCGGATGTCGCGGCGAACCGGCATGCGCTGTTCCTGGGGCGGTTCACGCAGGAGAAGGGTGTTCTGCAACTGGCCGAAGCCACGCGTGCCGCCGGCATGCCTTTGCGGCTCGTCGGAGATGGGGAGGTGGAGATCAAGGCTGAGATCTCGCGGCTCAATCCGCAGGCGAGCTTCGCCGGATGGGTTTCGAGCAGTGCGGTCACGGAAGAGCTGCGCGCCGCCCGCTGCCTCGTCGCGCCGTCGCTTTGGTATGAAACGGGGCCATTGACGGTCATGGAGGCGATGGCGCAGGGCGTGCCGGCGGTTCTGGCGCGCAGCATGGGGGCTGCCGAGCGGGTAGCAGACGGGCTGACGGGCTTCGTCGTTCCCGCCTCCGATCTCGCGGCTTTGACGAGCAGTCTGGTGGCGCTTTCCGATGATGCTGTGGCGAGGCGTCTTGGCCGGGCTGCCCATGAGACCTATTGGAGCCATCCTCTGACGCTTGAGCGTCACGTCGGGCGCCTGCTCGATGCTTTTCGCGGGGCCAAGGCCGTAGCAGCCTGAGGCATCAGCCCAGTTTACGGGTCGCCGCAATCAGGTTCGCTGCGTGAGGCGGTGGCTGGTCGATGGCCTCGATCCAGCAGCGATGACCGGATACCAGCCGGGTCAGTTCACGCAGGATCGGTGAGGCTTCCGAGGCATTGTGCCGCAATGCGTGAAGGTGATCGTAGCCACAGCTGCGCAGCACGCTCCAGGCCTGCTCTCCGAGATCAAACGAATTGCTCTCGAAAGCAATGACCGGACGGTGCGCTTTCAGCATCCGCTCCAGTCCCTGGAAGACGGCGTGCTCAAACCCTTCGACATCGCATTTGACGAAGCTGATCGTGCGGCCACGGAGCACATCGAGCTGATCGAGCAGGCTGTCGCCCTGGCGCACCGGCAAGGTGAGGTCGCCCTTGCCTCTGGCGAAGGTTCCGGTGCCGTCATTGCCGTCCTCATGGAACGAGAACGGCAATTCGGCATCTTCGGTACCGAGACCGGCATCGACGACATGGACGTTCGTACAGGCGTTCAGCGCCAGGTTGGCCCGCAGGATCGCGCTCATGTGCGGATTGGGCTCGAAACAGACCACCTGTTCGAACAGTCTTGACCAGATCACGGCGTGATTACCGATATTGGCTCCAATATCGAGGCAGGTCCCAGCGCCCAACCCCTGACTGTCGATCATCTGGGTCAGGCAATCGAGCTCTTCGCGCTCGTAAAGCCCGTTGGTCAGGACCGCCAGGCCGACATGCTCATGCGGAATCACGGCGAGACGAGGCGAGTTCGAACGCAACTGCGACCACTGGCTCCGCACCAGCGCCTTGATGGCGAGGTCTCTCAATCTGGACAGCGCGCCCATACTTATCCCCGTCGTCTCGCAGGTCCTCATGATGGCCGGGCTGATGAGCCACTATCAAAAGGATGACCCAATGCCTGGATATCGTGAGTTCGACGACGTCGTAATCGCCGATGCTACGACGCCTCCGCCGTCGGGCTTTACCAGTGCCGCGATCGGCACTGCAATCACTGCAGCCCGTACGGCAGGAAAGCCGCTTCAGGTACGGCCCGGTACCTATGACATCTCCAACATTGACATTTTGACAACGAACGGCGCTGGCCGCGGTATCGAAGTCTCGTGTCAGGCAGGAACTGCGACGCTGCGCCTGACCGGCGGCAGCTATGGGCTCCGTATCGCGGGGCAGAGCGGAATGCGCTTTCGTAATCTGGCGTTCGACGGCCAGAACCTCGCCCTGCCTGCCTATGGCGCTCCCGGCGTGATCACGGCTGCTGCCGGACTGGTGACACTCGACAACGCCAAGGACGTCACTTTCCGGGGCTGTACATTCCGCAACACGGTCAAGGCCGGTAGCGAGCCAGCCGGGTCCTACAAGGCCGGGTTGCTCTGCGTGAACGACTCCCGGCCGCTCGTCCAGGAATGCAACTTCGACAATGTCGATGTCGGGCTCTGGACGTTCAGCTCCGAGACGCTCGTGGAGGGCTGCCGCATCATCGGCGCCAAGAACAATGCGATCATGATTTTCGGCACGATTGGCAGTGGCGGCAATCTGTCGGCCGTGCGCGACAACTTCATCAATTTCGTTGCCAGCGACTACGGCACGGGCGCCAACGGCAACGGCGTGGCTGTGTATCTCGCCAACGACGTCTCCGTCAGCAGAAACACCATCTTCAATTGTGCTTTCTCGGCTGTGCGCGTGAACGGCGCCTCACGAGCGCTCATCGAGGGCAACAGCTGCTGGAATATCCGCGAGGCGAGCCTCTACTTCGAAGCCCCGGGAGCCGGTCAGAACGGAACCGGCGTGACCATCGTCAACAACAGGGTGGATACGGCGGGCGACGGTATCAATATCGGCAATTCCGGGTATTTCGGCGACGGTGTCGCGCGGCGTTCCGTCGTTATGGGAAATCAGCTCAGAAACCTCACCGTCACAACCATTCCGGGCTCCGGTGGTCTCGGAAACTACGATACGGCCGCTATCGGAATTACGGCGGAGCAGGATTCCGTCATCGGCGGCAACATCATCGAAGAGGCGGCAGGCGGCATCAAGCTTGGCGTGGCGCAAGGCGCGCGGGATCTTGTCTGCGACGGCAACCTGATCCGCGATTGTGGTGTCGGCATCGCGTTCTCGTCGAACGCTGCCGCCGGCAAGATGGTGATCAGCAACAACATCATTTCCGGCGCCGGGAACAATGCCATCGTCTCGGCTTCGACGATCGCGCTTATCCCGCCGCTGGTCAGCTACAACGCCAATCTTGCAGCCCAAACCGCAGGTGGATCAGGTCAAATCCTCATCGTCGATAACCGCGCCTCCTAAGCCGGATCATTTGCGAGCAAGCGTCCCATCCGCAAACAAAAAAACCGGGGCGTCGCCGCCCCGGTTGGTCAGGTGGACCGCGCGGAACGCGGTCGGGAGGAAACTCGCAGCCGGCCGTTCGGCCAGCCGAAATCCTCAGTAGGAGTAGTACATGGCGAACTCGACCGGGTGAGGCGTCATCTCGAAACGCATCACGTCCTGCATCTTGAGTTCGATATAGCTCTCGATGAAGTCGTCGTTGAAGACGCCGCCGGCCTTCAGGTAGGCGTTGTCCTTCTTCAGGTTCTCGAGCGCCTCGCGCAGCGAACCGCAGACGGTCGGGATCTTCTTCAACTCGCGCGGGGGCAGGTCGTAGAGATCCTTGTCCATCGCCGGGCCCGGATCGATCTTGTTGATGATGCCGTCGAGGCCGGCCATCAGCAGGGCGGAGAAGGCGAGATAGGGGTTCGCCATCGGATCGGGGAAGCGGACCTCGACGCGCTTGGCCTTGGGCGAGTTCGTCCACGGAATACGGCAGGAGGCCGAGCGGTTGCGCGCCGAATAGGCGAGCAGCACAGGAGCCTCATAGCCCGGGACCAGGCGCTTGTAGGAGTTGGTCGAGGGGTTGGTGAAGGCGTTCAGGGACTTGGCGTGCTTGATGATGCCGCCGATGTACCAGAGGCACTCCTGCGACAGGTCGGCGTATTTGTTGCCGGCCATGATCGGCTTGCCACCCTTCCAGATCGACTGGTGGACGTGCATGCCCGAGCCGTTGTCGCCATAGATCGGCTTCGGCATGAAGGTCGCGGTCTTGCCGTAGCTCTGCGCGACGTTGTGGATCGCATATTTGTAGACCTGCATGGTGTCGGCCATGTGGGTCAGGGTGTCGAACTTCAGGCCGAGTTCGTGCTGGGCCGAGGCGACCTCGTGGTGGTGCTTCTCGACCTTGGCGCCCATGGCCGCCATGGCCGCCAGCATTTCGCCGCGCATGTCCTGCGCCGAATCCTGCGGCGGGACGGGGAAGTAACCGCCCTTGGTGGCGATGCGGTGGCCGAGATTGCCGCCCTCATATTCGGTCGAGCCGTTGATCGGCAGCTCGACGTTGTCGAGCTTGAAGCCGGTATCGTAGGGGTCGGCGGAAATCTTGACGTCGTCGAAGACGAAGAACTCGGCTTCCGGACCGACATAGCAGGTGTCGCCCACGCCGGTGGACTTGAGATAGGCCTCGGCCTTCTTGGCGATGCCGCGCGGATCGCGGCCATAGGGCTCGCCGGTGGCCGGCTCGAGCACGTCGCAGGTGATGACCATGGTCGCCGCCGAGAAGAACGGGTCCATGACGGCGGTCGTCGGGTCGGGCATCAGCAGCATGTCGGACTCGTTGATCGCCTTCCAGCCGGCGATCGAGGAACCGTCGAACATCGTACCTTCGGCGAAGATGTCCTCATCGATCATGGTGATGTCGAACGTCACATGCTGCCACTTGCCGCGCGGGTCAGTGAAGCGGAAATCGACATATTTGACGTCGTTGTCCTTGATCGCCTTGAGGACATCCTTGGCGTTCTTCATCTCAGCATTCCTCTTATGGTCGTTTCTCAACTCATACGATCCGCGGGGTCGCCTGACCGCCGGGACGCCGATCTCGGGTCGGGATGAGCCCTCAGATCGCGTCCGCGCCGGTCTCGCCGGTACGGATGCGGATCGCCCCCTCCACCGTCGATACAAAAATCTTGCCATCGCCGATGCGCCCGGTCTGGGCCGCCTTCATGATCGCCTCGATGGCGCCTTCGACCATCTCGTCGGCGAGCACGATCTCGATCTTCACCTTCGGCAGGAAGTCGACGACGTATTCGGCGCCGCGATAGAGTTCGGTGTGGCCCTTCTGCCGCCCGAAGCCCTTGGCCTCCAGAACGGTGATGCCCTGCAGGCCGACCTCCTGAAGCGCCTCCTTCACCTCGTCCAGCTTGAACGGCTTGATGATCGCTTCGATCTTCTTCATGCGCCGACCGGCCTCCCTTGCGTGCCAACCCGATTCCGAAAAAACCGCCCGGAACCTTCGATCCGCCGCCCCGGCTGCGATCTGCCCGGCCCGGGCCGCGATGGCCCGGCCCGATCTCGCGGGGACGGCAAAAAACATCCTTGGAACTGCTCATAGCATCGGCGCATTCCCCCCGCCATGCGGCAGTACCGTTCTGGTGGCTAGATGATAGGGCAAAAAACAGATTATAAAATAATCAAATGCCTAATTCATAATCATATACATCGAAGTCGATCATGCTTGCCCCGGTTCGGCCGCTCTCCGATGATACCGCGATGAACCGACCGGATCTCACCGAACTTGCCTTGCTCGACGTCGCCGGGATGGCGCTGGCCGATCAGGCCGCGATTACCGCTGGCACGCAGGGCGTTCTGCTCATGGAGAAGGCGGGGCAGGCCGTCGCGGACGCCGTCATCAGACGAGCCAGGCCAGGCGCAAACGTGCTCGTGCTGTGTGGCCCCGGCAACAATGGCGGCGATGGCTTCGTTGCCGCGCGACTTCTGGCGGATCGTGGCCTGCGCGTGACGCTGGCCCTCAGTTGCGAGCGCTCGCGCCTGGCTGGCGATGCCGCGGCAATGGCGCAGCGCTGGAAGGGGGCGATCGAGTCGATCGCCGGCCTGCAGCCGGATCGATACGACCTCATCGTCGATGCGCTGTTCGGCGCCGGGTTGAGTCGGCCTCTGGAGGGTGAGGTCGCGACGCTGGTCGCTGCGGTCAATGCGTCGGGCCGGTCCGTGGTGGCGGTCGATGTCCCCAGCGGCCTCTCCGGCGATACGGGCGCGAGCCAGGGGGAGGTGGTCCGTGCGGCCCAGACCGTGACCTTCTTCCGCCTGAAGCCGGGCCATCTGCTCCAGCCCGGCCGCGCGCTCTGCGGCACAGTCACGCTCGCCGATATCGGCATCGCGCCCGAACTGGTCTTCACCGCCGACAGCCCAGCCACGACCTTCCGCAACGCCCCGGCGCTCTGGCGCGAGGACTGGCCGTCCCATGCCGTGGAAACCCACAAATACCGGCGCGGTGCCGTGCTCGTCGTGGCCGGCGGATTGGCTGGCGTCGGCGCCCCTCGGCTCGGGGCGCGCGCGGCGCTGCGGGTCGGAGCGGGCCTGGCCACGATCGGCTGCCGGCCGGAGGCTCTCGCCGCCCATGCCGCGCGCGGTCCCGATGCGCTGATGCAGCGGGCGGTCGCCGACAGCGAAGCGCTCGGCCGCCTGCTGGCGGAGCCGCGGCTGTCGGCCGTTCTGATCGGCCCGGCGCTGGGGCTGGATGCGCGTGCGAGGGAGGCCGTTATGGCGGTCCTGCGCGCCGGCGTTCCAGCCGTGCTCGACGCGGATGCGCTGAGCTTGCTGGCGCCACGCATTGGAAGCCTGAAGCGACTCGTAGCGCGGCGCGGCGGCGCCTGCGTGCTGACGCCGCATGAGGGCGAATTCGAGCGCCTTTTCAGCGCCGTACCAGAGATTGCGCAGACGCCCTCCAAGCTCGAACGGGCGCGCCGTGCGGCAGTTCATGCAGCCGCTGTCGTCGTCCTCAAGGGTCCCGATACGGTGATTGCTTCTCCCGACGGCCGCGCTGCCATCAACACGACCGGCTCGCCGACTTTGGCGACGGCGGGCTCGGGGGACGTGCTCGGCGGGCTCATCGCAGGCCTGCTGGCGCAGGGCATGCCGGCGTTTGAGGCGGCCTGCGCCGCTGTCTGGCTGCACGGGCGAGCGGGAGAAGAGGCTGGCATCGGGCTGATCGCAGATGATCTGCCGGAGGCAGTCATGCGGTTGCTGGGCGAGGTCGCGGGCAGCTAGCGCCACGCGCTCGCACGAAAAAACGGCCCGCCTTCCGAAGAAGGCGGGCCGCGACGCAACGTGCGGACTCAACTCACAGAGGTCGGGTCACAAAACCCTGGCCGGTCAGCTGCCGGAGTAGCTCACGGCCGGAGCGGTGGTGAGCTGCTCCTTGGTCATGGTGATCTTGCCGTGATCCGGATACATCGCCGGAGCCTTCGGAGCCGGAGCGGCGGCCGGAGCCGTCGCCATCGATCCACTGCCCGTGCTGCTGCCGCCCCCCGAGGGAGCCGGAGCCGGTGCCGCCGTGACCAGCGGCTTGTCGCTCCAGTTCACCTGCTCGAACGGGATCGCGACATCCTTCGAGCCCATGCCGAGGAAGCCGCCGACGCCGACCGTCACCATCTCGATCTTGCCGGTCTTGTCGAACAGAACCTCGGTGACGTCGCCGACCTTCTTGTCGTCAGGACCATAGATGTCGACGCCGATCAGCTTGGTCGCGCGCCACTTGCCCTGGCCGGCCAGATTGTTGGCGGGAACCTTGGTGGTCTCAGTCGCCGGAACTGGCGTGGCGGCCGGTGCGCTCGGCGATGGCGCGCTGGTCTGGGCGATGGCCGTCGCGGTCAGCAGGGCGAAACCGAGCGACGTCGCTGCAATATGACGTTTGAACATGATGTCCTCCTGAAGTATCCGCTTGGCAGCGGCTTGGGTAGGAAACGCCGATGACGATGTTTTGTTCACGATCGTCATCGACAAAATATCATTCATCTGGCAGCAGGCAGTAGTCGCGGCGTTTCGTCAAAGACATCACGCCGCCGGCATTTGGCCAGCGCTGGGGTGCCCAGCGTCGATCGGTATGGCAACATGCACACCGTCGCCTTGCAGCAACGGAACGCATCGAGATCGCCAGCGTTCCATTCCAAGGAAGAATTCATCCTGGATCTGGGCGCGCAGGGCAGCGTTGCGCCCGTTCAGGAGAGCCCCGATGGAGACCCCGATGCCCGCAAACGCGGTGACGATCGTTTTGGGAGAGGCGGAGTTGGCGGCCCTCGACCGCTCGATCCGCGATTCACGACCGGCGCTGACGCGCGAACAGGCGCTGTTGAAAATCGTGGCGGCCTGGGCCGCGGCTCAGCCGGGATCTGGCCCAGCGGAGGTCGATGAAGGCATGCGGCCGCACGAACTCAACGCCAGCAACGATGCGTGAACGGCCAGCGGCCCTGCCTCGGCCTGCCGGGAAGACATCCGCCATTCCGAGCGAACAGGTGTTTACCGTCAGTCCTGAGCCTCGTCGCGCCTGAGTTCGAAAGCCAGCATGGCGTCGGCAAGGGCCTGAAGTTCACGCTCCTTATCGCCGCTGTCCGGGGCTGCGTTCAACTCCTCGACGCGCTGCTGGGCGCGCTCGTAGTCTTCCTCGGTATGGATGACGATGGGCTCTTTCACGGTCGGTCCTTCCAGCGTGTCGCGTCGTCATGCTTGCGGTCCCATTGCTGGACCGCCTCGATCAAGGCATCGCGCTCGCGTTCCTCGTCCTCGCCACGTGTCGTAGCATCGAGGGCAGCGATCCGCTGCGTCGCCAGTTCGTAGTCCTCGATCGTCTCGATCCTGAAGCGGGCCCGGTCCTCTTCGCCGGAATGCGCCGCGTGCTCCATCCTTGCCCGCATCGATCATTCTCCCAAATCGTTGCGCTCCCGATCAAAGCAATACCTTTGGCGCGCCGTTCGGTTCCGCGTCCCGGCCCGACGCTGTCCCGGCCATGCCCGCTTAAGGCTTCCTCAAGTTTTCGCTGCGTGATTCGCTGACGAAGCGGGCCCGACAGAAGAGGGGCGGCTTCGCCAGCGAAGCCGATGCCAGAAGGCGATGTCATGACAAAACCCTTCGTCACCAAAGCCCTGTCCATGTTGGCGCTGGCCTGGCCCGCCATCGCGGCACCGTCCCCGGCGGCAGCATTCTGGCAGCGTTCCCAGGTCTCGATGTGCGCCGATGCGACGTCCGCGCAGGAACAGGCCCGCCACCGCTGCGATGAATTGCGGGCCTATGCCGATCCGGGCTGGCCGGCGCTAGGTCTCGGCGAAGCCGGCTATCGGGTCTACAAGCGTTTTACGCCTGGCGCGGGGCAGGCGCCGGCAACACGGCCTCCGGTGCGCCGGCTCGGCTGACGAAGCCGGTCGACGGGAATACGGATCGTGACAGGCGTCTGCCGAGGGCGCGTGGTGAGCGGGGAGGGGATCGAACCCTCGACCACATGATTAAAAGTCACGTGCTCTACCACTGAGCTACCCGCCCTCACTGGGGCGCTGACATAAGGAGGCGCCGGGCGCGGGTCAACCGCCGCGGGCCGACGCGCCGGGGAAAGCTTTCGGATGGCGCCGTCGCCACCGATCGTTAACCGCGGATAAACCAACCCGACATAGCGTGGCGTCATGGTCATCCGCCGTGGCGTCAGATCCGTTTTCATCACACTCGCGCTCTACCTCGTGTCGGGCGCGGCCGTGGCCTATTTCATGTTCCACGCCCAGCACGGCGCGCGCGGCCTCGAGGCGCGCGACACCCTGCAGGGCTCGCTGCGCGAAATGGAGACCGAGCTTGCCGGCCTGACCGCCGAGCGCAAGCTCTGGGAGCAGCGGCTTTCGCTCGTCCGCGACGAGGCCGTCGATCGCGACGTGCTCGAGGAGCGCGCCCGCGACAGTCTCGGCCGGGTCCATCGCAATGACGTCATTCTGATGGGGCGCTGACGGCGCGATCCAGGATACCGGCAAATAGTCACGGCTGTATCGATTAACTGGAATCGAGTTATTTTCTGAAATATACGCGATTTCAGTGATTTAGCTTATGGTGCAATGCGAGATAGCCGCCTCGCCAAGGGTTTTCCGATCCTCTACAACCAAGATCGAATGATCCTTGGAGGACCGCCGATGGCCGTTGCCGCGCGCAAGACGAAAGCTCCCGCCCAAGCCAAGGCCGCTGCGAAGCCGGCCAAGACGCGTTCCGCCAAGCCGGGAAGCGAGAAGGCGGCGGGGCCCGCGCCCAGCAACGTTCCGGTCTTCAGCAAGGACGAGGAGCTCAAAGCCTATCGCGCGATGCTGCTGATCCGCCGCTTCGAGGAGAAGGCCGGCCAGATGTACGGCATGGGCTTGATCGGCGGCTTCTGCCATCTCTATATCGGCCAGGAAGCGGTCGTCGTCGGCATGCAGATGGCCTCCAAGGATGGCGACCAGGTCATCACCGGCTATCGCGACCACGGCCATATGCTGGCCTGCGGCATGGAATCGCGCGGCGTGATGGCGGAGCTGACCGGCCGGCAGGGTGGCTATTCCCGCGGCAAGGGCGGCTCCATGCACATGTTCTCCCGCGAGAAGAACTTCTATGGCGGCCACGGCATCGTCGGCGCGCAGGTCTCGCTTGGTACGGGCCTCGGCTTCGCGAACTGGTATCGCGAGGATGGCCGGGTCTCTATGGCCTATTTCGGCGACGGCGCCGCCAATCAGGGCCAGGTCTATGAGAGCTTCAACATGGCCCAGCTCTGGAAGCTGCCGGTCGTGTTCGTGATCGAGAACAACCGCTACGCCATGGGCACCTCGGTCAACCGCGCCTCGGCCCAGACCGACTTCTCCCGCCGTGGCCTGTCCTTCGGTATTCCCGGCGAGCAGGTCGACGGCATGGATGTCCGCGCCGTGCGTGACGCCGCCAACCGCGCCATCGAGCACGCCCGCACCGGCAAGGGCCCCTACATCCTGGAGATGCAGACCTATCGCTATCGCGGCCACTCGATGTCCGATCCGGCGAAGTACCGCTCCAAGGACGAGGTCCAGCGCATGCGCGAGGAGCACGATCCGATCGAGCAGGTGAGGGGCCGTTTGACCCGCGACTTCAAGATTGGCGAGGACGAGCTCAAGGCGATCGACGCGAAGATCCGCGAGATCGTCAACGACGCGGCCGAGTTCGCGACGCATGATCCCGAGCCCGATCCGTCGGAGCTGTGGACCGACATCACGCTGGAGAAGGCGCGGGCCTGAAGCGCCCCGCCGCGATTGTCTCAAGGTCCCGCCGGGCCATTCCCATAATTCCCGCGTCTTTTCGCGAAATCCGGGTGCGTTCATGCCGATCGACATTCTCATGCCTGCCCTTTCGCCCACCATGGAACAGGGCAAGCTCGCCAAATGGCTGAAAGCCGAGGGCGACAGCGTCAAGGCCGGTGACATCCTCGCCGAAATCGAGACCGACAAGGCCACGATGGAGGTCGAGGCGGTCGACGAGGGCATCCTCGCCAAGATCCTGGTCGCGGACGGCACCGAGAACGTCGCCGTCAACACGCCGATCGGCGTGATCACGGCCGAGGGCGAGGATGCCAGCGCGGCTTCTGCGCCCAAGCCCGCCGCCAAGGCAGCCGAGTCCGAGGCGAAACCGGCCGAGCCCGAAGCGAAGGCTGCTCCCGTCGCGGACGCACCCGCCGTCTCGGCGCCGGCGACCGTGCCGGCCCAGGCGAGATCCTACGATTCTTCGGCTGAATTCCCTGCCGGCGCCGAGATCGTCACCATGACGGTGCGCGAGGCGCTTCGTGACGCCATGGCCGAGGAGATGCGCCGCGACGGCGACGTCTTCGTCATGGGCGAGGAGGTCGCCGAATATCAGGGCGCCTACAAGGTCACGCAGGGGCTGCTGCAGGAGTTCGGCGCCAAGCGTGTCATCGACACGCCGATCACCGAGCATGGCTTTGCCGGCATCGGCGTCGGCGCGGCGCTGACGGGCCTGAAGCCCATCGTCGAATTCATGACCTTCAACTTCGCCATGCAGGCGATCGACCACATCATCAACTCCGCCGCCAAGACGCTCTACATGTCCGGTGGCCAGATGGGCTGCCCGATCGTGTTCCGTGGCCCCAATGGCGCGGCCGCCCGCGTCGGCGCCCAGCACAGCCACGACTACAGCGCCTGGTACTCGAACGTGCCAGGCCTCAAGGTGGTGGTGCCCTACAGCGCCTCGGACGCCAAGGGTCTGCTCAAGAGCGCGATCCGCGACCCCAACCCGATCATCTTCCTCGAGAACGAGATCCTCTACGGCCGCACCTTCGAGGTGCCCAAGGGCGACGACTTCCTGATCCCGATCGGCAAGGCCAAGGTCGTGCGGTCGGGCAGCGACGTCACCATCGTCTCCTTCGGCATCGGCATGACCTATGCGCTGGGCGCCGCCGAGGCGCTGGCCAAGGACGGCATCGAGGCCGAGGTCATCGACCTCAGGACGATCCGGCCGATGGATATCGAGACGGTCATTGCATCGGTGCAGAAGACCAATCGCTGCGTCGCCGTCGAGGAAGGCTTCCCGCAGTCCGGCGTCACCGCCGAGATCGGCATGAAGATCATGGAAGCGGCGTTCGACTATCTCGACGCGCCGGTCATCCGCGTCACCGGCAAGGACGTGCCGATGCCCTACGCGGCGAATCTCGAGAAGCTCGCCCTTCCGAACATCGGCGAGGTCGTCGCGGCGGCCAAGGCCGTCTGCTACCGCTGAGAGGCTGACCGATGCCAACCAACATCCTGATGCCCGCGCTCTCTCCCACCATGGAGAAGGGCAATCTCGCCAAATGGCTGAAGAAGGAAGGCGACACGATCAAGTCGGGCGACATCATCGCCGAGATCGAGACCGACAAGGCGACCATGGAGGTCGAGGCGGTCGATGAGGGCATCCTGGCCCGGATCGTGGTGCCGGAAGGCACGGCGGATGTTGCGGTCAACGAGATCATCGGCGTGATCGCCGCCGAGGGCGAGGACGCCAAGGCTGCGCCGGCCAAGGCCGAAGCTCCCAAGGCTGAAGCGCCCAAGGCCGACGCGGCAAAGTCCGAAGTGCCGGCGAAGGCCGAGGTCGAGACGCGGCAGCCGGCGATGACCGCCGTGGCCGGCCTCAACACCGCCGGCAAGAGCGTCTCCGGCGACCGCCCCTTCGCCTCGCCGCTGGCCCGTCGCCTCGCCAAGGAGGCAGGGCTCGACCTGTCGAAGGTCCAGGGTTCGGGTCCGCATGGTCGCATCGTCGAGAAGGACATCGAGACCGCCAAGACCGGCGGCGGCGCCAAGGCTGCGCCTGCGACGGCTGCATCCGGCCCCGCGGCTGCGTCCAAGCCCGCCGCCGCTCCGCTCGCGTCGGGCCTGTCGGACGATGCTGTCAGGAAGCTGTTTGCGCCGGATTCCTATGAGGAAATTCCGCATGACGGCATGCGCAAGACGATCGCGCGCCGCCTGACGGAGTCGAAGCAGACGATCCCGCATTTCTACCTGACGGTCGATTGCGAGCTCGATGCGCTGCTGAAGCTGCGCGGCGAGCTCAACGACGCCGCGCCGCAGAAGGACGGCAAGCCGGGCTACAAGCTCTCGGTCAACGACATGGTGATCAAGGCGCTGGCGCTGGCCCTGCGCGCCGTGCCCGACGCCAATGTCAGCTTCACCGAAACCGCTTTGCTCAAGCACAAGCATGCCGATGTCGGCGTCGCGGTCGCGATTCCCAACGGCCTGATCACACCGGTGATCCGCGACGCCTGCCACAAGAGCCTGAGCCAGATCTCCAACGAGATGAAGGATCTGGCCAACCGCGCCAAGAACCGCAAGCTCAAGCCCGAGGAGTATCAGGGCGGCACCTCGTCGGTCTCCAATCTCGGCATGTTCGGCACCAAGGACTTCACCGCGATCATCAACCCGCCGCATGCGACGATCATCGCGGTCGGCGCCGGAGAGCAGCGCGCCGTCGTCAAGAACGGCGCGCTCGCCATCGCCACCGTGATGTCGGTGACGCTCTCGGCCGATCACCGCGCCGTCGACGGAGCGCTGGGCGCGCAACTGATGCAGGCCTTCAAGGGCTATATCGAGAAGCCGCTGGCGATGCTGGTTTGACGTATGGGCGATAATCCAAACGGACAGCATTTGGTGAGGAAGTTGGGCATCCGCTCAACGACACACCGATTTGCCTCTGTTTGGGTTCTCAAATGCACTGATTGCGCCGCCGAGTATGGCGCCAATAGCTGCGATGCCCACATTCGACGTTGTCCGAACTGCCAAGGCGGAAAGCCGGGCGAACCAACAGGTTGAGCAGCACCATGGCTGACTACGACATCATCATCATCGGCTCCGGCCCCGGCGGCTATGTTGCCGCCATTCGCGCCGCCCAGCTTGGCTTTAAGACGGCGATCGTCGAGCGCGAGCATCTCGCCGGCATCTGCTCGAACTGGGGCTGCATCCCTACCAAGGCGCTGCTGCGCTCGGCCGAGATCCTGCACTACGGCCAGCACGCCAAGGACTATGGGCTTGTGCTGGAAGGTTCGTTCAAGGCGGACCTGGCGGCGATCGTGGCGCGTTCGCGCGGCATCGCGGCGCGGATGAACAACGGCGTCCAGTTCCTGATGAAGAAGAACAAGGTCGACGTGATCTGGGGCGAGGCAACGCTGACCAAGCCCGGCACGATCAAGGTCGCCCCGACCAAAAAGCCGGCGATGCAGCCGCAGGTGCCGCCGCCGAAGAATGCCAAGGGCGAGGGCAGTTACACTGCCGACCACATCATCGTCGCCACCGGCGCCCGTCCGCGCGCGCTGCCGGGGCTGGAGCCGGACGGCAAGCTGATCTGGACCTATTTCGAGGCGATGACACCGCCGAAGATGCCGAAGTCGCTGCTGGTGATGGGCTCGGGCGCCATTGGCATCGAGTTCGCCTCGTTCTATCGCACGATGGGCGTCGAGGTGACGGTCGTCGAGGTGATGTCGCAGGTCGTTCCGGTCGAGGATGCCGAGATCGGCGCCTTCGCGCGCAAGGCCTTCGAGAAGCAGGGCATGAAGATCCTGACCGGCGCGAAGGTCACCAAGGTCGAAAAATCAGCGGATTCGATCACCGCCCATATCGAGGACGAGAAGGGCGGAAAGCAGACGATTACCGCCGACCGGATGATCTCGGCCGTCGGCGTCGTCGCCAATGTCGAGAATATTGGGCTGGAGGTGCTGGGCGTGAAGACAGATCGCGGCTTCATCGCGATCGACGGCTTCTGCAAGACCAACGTCAAGGGCATCTACGCCATCGGCGATGTGGCAGGGCCGCCGATGCTCGCCCACAAGGCCGAGCATGAGGGCGTAATCTGCGTCGAGGCGATCAAGGGCCTGCATCCGCATCCGATGGACAAGACGATGGTCCCGGGCTGCACCTATTGCCACCCGCAGATCGCCAGCGTCGGCCTGACCGAGGCCAAGGCCAAGGCAGCGGGCCACGAACTCAAGGTCGGCCGTTTCCCCTTCGTCGCCAATGGCAAGGCCGTGGCGCTCGGCGAGGATTCAGGGCTGGTCAAGACGATCTTCGACGCCAAGACCGGCAAGCTGCTCGGCGCCCACATGGTCGGCGCGGAAGTGACCGAGCTGATCCAGGGCTTCGTCGTGGCGATGAACCTCGAGACCACCGAGGAAGAGCTGATGCACACGATCTTCCCGCATCCGACCCTGTCGGAAACGATGAAGGAAAGCGTGCTGGACGCCTATGGCAAGGTGCTGAACGCCTGACGTCGCATTGAAATCCTGGTTCGGAAACACCTCGTCATCCCGGGCTTGACCCGGGATCCATCGTAGAGCGCAGTGCCCTCCGATGGATCCCGGAGTTCCGCTTCGCTGCGTCCGGGATGACGCTGTGGTTCCTGCGCGAAAATGCTCGGGCGACGCTGGATTTCTCGCCAACTTGCTCCCACAGTTGGGTGATGCCTCATCGCACCCGCAAGCCTCCCGACCCCGACCGCATCGTCCCCGACGACAGGGTCGAGGTCCTGCCGCCCGGCCGTGGCCTGGTGCTCGACTGGCGCGTGATCGCGCCGACGGTCGCGCTCGGCGTCGCCACGGGCTTCGTTGCGAGCCTGGTCGTGGGCGGCGGTGGGCTGTTGCGCCATGCCGTCGTCGGCGTGCTCGGCATGCTGGTGGGGCAGGGGCTGGTCAGACTGACCGGCTGGCGCGTCCGCACCGGCCATGCTTTGCTCGACGAGGCGGCGATGGCGGTCATCGGCGCCATTCTCGTCGTGCTGCTGGCGCGCTTCATCGCCTGAGGGAACTTAGGCGAAGTTCTGTCCGTTTCATGGGCGCGCATGCGTGCAGACTTTGGGGGACTACCAATGGAAAACTTCGCCGCCACGATGGCCCAGCCGGGCTATGGCTTCTTCGCGACCATCCTGATCGGCATGCTCGCCGGCTGGATCGCCGAGCGCCTGACCTCGTCCGATCACGGGCTCTTCACCAATATGCTGGTCGGCGTCGCCGGCTCCTTCCTGGGCAGCCGCGTCGCCGAACTGATGGACATCCAGATCTTCGGCTTCTGGCGCACGCTTGCGGCTGCGATCGCGGGCGCGGTCATCGTGATCGTGATCTGGAACGCGGCACGCGGCCGCAATTGATGCATCCGCATGTCCGGGCGGCGTGAGACGGGACTTGATGAGGTTGCCCTGCAGCGCCGGGGCGATTAGCTAGAGGACGGGCGGCGGCCAGAGGGCCGCCGCGATGGATTATGTCCCGATGGCCCTCGTCCTCGACCTGCTCAATCGCGATCCGCGACCGAATGTCGGCAATCCGAAGGCGGATGCGCCAAATGCTGCTTCTGGCGGAGTGCCGGAACCTCTGCGCCATCCCGAGAAGCAGAAGCGGCCGGAAAACCCGATCCTGCGCAAGCCGGACTGGATCCGCGTCAAGGCGCCGGGTTCGCCGAAATGGGCCGAGACCCAGAAGATCGTCAAGGAAAACAAGCTCGTTACGGTCTGCGAGGAGGCCGGCTGCCCCAATATCGGCGAGTGCTGGGAGAAGAAGCACGCCACCTTCATGATCATGGGCGACACCTGCACGCGGGCCTGCGCCTTCTGCAACGTCAAGACCGGCGTGCCGCAGCCGTTGGATGTGCTGGAGCCGGCCAAGGTCGCCCAGGCCGTCGCCAAGCTCGGCCTCGAGCATGTCGTGATCACCTCGGTCGATCGTGACGACCTCAAGGATGGCGGCGCCGAGCATTTCGCCCAGGTGATCCGCGCGATCCGCAAAGCCTCGCCTGCCACCACGATCGAGATCCTGACGCCCGACTTCCTGCGCAAGCCCGGCGCGCTGGAAGTCGTGGTCGCGGCGAAGCCCGACGTGTTCAACCACAATCTCGAAACGGTGCCGGGCAAGTATCTGACAGTGCGTCCGGGCGCCCGCTATTTCCATTCGCTGCGGCTGCTGCAGCGGGTCAAGGAGCTCGACCCGACGATCTTCACCAAATCCGGCATCATGGTCGGGCTCGGCGAGGAGCGGAACGAGATTCTGCAGTTGATGGACGATCTGCGCTCGGCCGATGTCGATTTCATCACGATCGGCCAGTATCTCGCGCCGTCGCGCAAGCACCACGCCGTGATCCGCTTCGTCACGCCCGAGGAGTTCAAGGGTTTCGAGGCGATCGCCTATGTGAAGGGCTTCCTGATGGTGTCCTCGACGCCGTTGACGCGCTCGTCGCACCATGCCGGTGAGGATTTCGCCCGCCTGCGCGCGGCCCGCGCCGCCAAGACCGGCTGAGGCTGCGACGCCTGCCATGCCGATGTTCAACAACACCCGCCGGGTGAAGCACAGCCCCGAGCAGATGTTTGCGCTCGTCGCCGATGTCGAGAAATACCCGCAATTCCTGCCGCTCTGCGAAGCGCTGACGGTGCGCCGCCGGACGCCGCGCGAGGGCGGCGGCGAGGTCCTGCTGGCCAATATGAGCATCGGCTACAAGGCGATCTCGGAAACCTTCACCAGCCGGGTGACGCTCGACCCCGTCAATCTCAAGATCCTGGTCGAGTATGTCGACGGACCGTTCCGCTATCTGGAGAACCGCTGGACCTTCAAGCCGCATGAGAGCGGCTGCGAGATCGGCTTCTTCATCTCCTATGAATTCGCCAGCCGGATGCTCGGGCTGCTGATGGGGGCGATGTTCGACAAGGCCTTCCGCAAATTCGCCGAAGCCTTCGAGCGCCGCGCCGACCTCGTCTATGGCGGCGGCGCTGCGACAGCACCGGTCACCGCGCCTTAAGCAGTTCGTGCGACTGTCCCCACGCTTGTTCCGGGGATATCGCATGGACGCGCCGACCACACATGCCGCAACCCGGCTCGAAGCCCGGCGCCTGGCGACGACCTTGCCGCTCTATGCGGGGACGATCTTCCTGTCGGCCTTCCTGCTCTTCGGCATCCAGCCGATGTTCGCCAAGATGGTACTGCCGCGGCTCGGCGGCTCTCCGGGCGTCTGGTCGGTCGCGATGGTGTTCTTCCAGACCGTGCTGCTGGCCGGATACGGCTATGCGCATCTCCTGGTCAGCCGTTTCACCGTTCGCCGCGCCGCCCTGATCCACATCGCGCTGATGGCGCTGGTCCTGCTGGTCGGCCTGCCGATCGGCATCGCCGCAGGCTTCGAGCGGCCGCCGCAGGAGGGCGAAGTCCTCTGGCTGGTCACGCTGTTCACCGCCTCGGTCGGCCTGCCGTTCTTCGCGGTCGCAGCCAATGGTCCGCTGCTGCAGGCGTGGTTCGCCCGTACCGGCCACGCGCATGCCAGCGATCCCTATTTTCTCTATGCCGCCTCGAATATCGGCAGCTTCCTCGCGCTGATCGCCTATCCCTTCCTGGTCGAGCCGTTCCTGACTCTCTCGGCGCAGTCCGTGGCGTGGACCTGGGGCTTCGGCCTGCTTCTGGCCGGAATCGCCGCCTGCGCGGGGCTGGGCCTCGGGCGCTCCGCCGACGCCACGGCCAGCGCGCAGGCCGCGCTCGTCCAGACCGACGTCCCGGTGCGCCAGAAGCTGAGCTGGGTTGCGCTCGCCTTCGTGCCCTCCGGGTTGCTCGTTGCCGTCACCGCGCATATCTCGACCGACGTCGCCTCGGTGCCGCTGATGTGGGTCGTCCCGCTGGCGCTTTTCCTGTTGACCTTTGTCATCGTCTTCCAGCGCAAGCCGCTGCTCAGGCACAGGTGGATGTTGCATGCGCAACTCGTCCTGGTCGCTGCCGTCATGCTGCGCACCGTCTTCCAGTTGAAGCTGGGCTGGGGCGTCGATTTGGCAATACATCTCGGCATGTTCTTCAGCACGGCGATGGTCGCGCATGGCGAACTCGCGCGCCGCCGCCCCGATGCCGCGAATCTGACTCAGTTCTATCTCTGGATGTCCGTCGGCGGGGTGCTCGGCGGGCTGTTCTGCGGACTGATAGCGCCGGCCATCTTCAACTCGGTCGTCGAGTACCCATTGCTGATCATCGTCGGCGTGCTTTGCCGGCCTCGCTTCAGGGCGATCCGCCTGCCGCGCCTCGTGCAGGTCGGGATCGCCGGCATTCTGCTCGTCAGCTTCGCCGGGCTGATCGTCCAGGAGCAGCAGCGCACCGACTCGATCCGCTCCTTCTTCGGCGTGAACAGAATCATCGACGGCGAGGACGGTCGCTTCCGTCGCCTCGTCCACGGCAGCACCATCCACGGCGCCCAGCGGTTGCGCAACGACGATGGCACTGTCGTGACCGGCAGACCGGAGCCGCTGAGCTATTACTACACCGGCGGCGGCATCGCCGACGGCATCGACGCGGTGCGTCAGGTGCGTGGTGGCGCGCTCGGTGCGGTCGCCGCGATCGGAGTCGGAACAGGCTCGCTCGCATGCCAGATGCGCCCCGGCGAGGCCTGGACCTTCTATGAGATCGACCCCCATGTCGTGCGTATGGCCACCGATCCGAACCGCTTCGGTTTCTTCAGCGCCTGCGCCCCGCAGGCGAGTTTCGTCCTGGGCGATGCGCGGCTGACGCTGGCCGACGCGCCGGCGGGCTCGCTCGACCTGATCGTGGTCGATGCCTTCTCATCGGATGCGATCCCGATCCATCTGATGACCACGGAGGCGATCGGTCTCTATCTCGCCAAGCTGAAGCCGGGCGGTGCGGTCCTGTTCCACATCTCCAACCGGAACATGGAGCTCGGTCCGGTCGTGACCGCCACCGGGCATGCGAAGGGTCTCACAACCTGGCTGCGCCCGCAGCGCCAGACGCCCGAACTGCTGGAGCAGATGAAGTTCTCACCCTATGTTGCCGTGATCGCGCGGCGGGCCGAGGATGTCGGCCTGCCTGCCGAGCAGGGCTGGGTCCGGCAGGACGGTCCCGGCAGCGCGCGCGCCTGGCGGGACGACTATGCCGACGTGATCGGCGCGATCTGGCGCAAGCTCGCGCGCTGAAATCCGCTCAGGGCAGAGCCGTCGCGGCTTCGCGCAATAGCTCGAGTGCGGTCAGCACCGAAAGCCGCCTGATCTCGTCGCGCGACAGCGGCCCGAAGCGCTGTTCGCGATGGGCTGTGCCGCCCGGGCCGGCGCAGGCGAAATGAACCAGCCCGACCGGCTTCCCAATGCTGCCGCCGCCCGGGCCGGCGATCCCGGTGATCGCGACGGACAGCGTGGCGGACAAGGCCGTCCGTCCACCCGTCGCCATGGCCCGCGCCACCGGCTCGCTGACCGCGCCATGAGCGTCGAGCAATTCCACTGGCACGCCGGCAAGCGCTATTTTGGCCGCGTTGGAATAAGTGATCAGCCCGCCGAGCACGACGTCGGACGAGCCGGCAATCGCCGTTAGCGCGCCGCCGACGAGCCCGCCCGTGCAGGATTCGACGGTCGCGACCGTGGCGCCTGCGCGTCGACATACCTCAAGCACGGCAGTGGCAAGCTTTGTGGTCTCTGCGTCGAACATGCCGCCGCTACTCCTGTTCCGGCAGCCGGACCGTCGCCGTGCCGAGTGCCGCAAGGCCTTCCCTGCGGCCGGTGAAACCCATCCGCTCCGAGGTCGTCGCCTTGATGGCGACCTGATCGACGCGGATCCCCGCGGCCACTGCGATGGCCTCCCGGATTGCTTCGCGATGAGGCCCGACCTTGGGCGCCTCGCAAACGATGGTGAGGTCGAGGAAATCGATGCGCCCGCCGCGCTGCCGTACACGCTCTGCGGCAAAGCTCAGGAAGCGATGCGAGGCGGCGCCCTTCCATTGCGGATCGCTCGGGGGGAAATGCGTGCCGATATCGCCTTCGGCCAGGGCTCCGAGCAGGGCATCGGTCAGGGCGTGGAGTGCGACGTCGCCGTCCGAATGCGCCAGCACGCCGCGATCATGCGCGATGCGAATGCCGCCCAACCAGACATGGTCGCCATCAGAGAAGGCGTGAACGTCGTAGCCGGTGCCGACGCGAACGACGAGACTGGCTCCGGCTGACGCGCCGGCGCGGACGAAGTCCTCGGGATGGGTCAGCTTCACATTGGCGGGCTCGCCTGGAAAGGTCGTGACGGGATGTCCGGCCCATTCCATCAGCGCGGCGTCGTCGGTGAAGCCGGCCTGGCCGGCGGCGAAAGCCGCCTGATGCGCCGCCAGCAGCGCCCCAAACCGGAAGGCCTGCGGCGTCTGCACGCTGACCAGCCGGTCGCGCGGCGGCGTCTCGGCGATCTGGCCGGCGGCGTCGATACGCTTGATCGTGTCCGTGACCGGCAGGGCCGGGATCGCCGCGATGCCGTCGGTGCCGACGGCCTTGATCGCGGCACCGATCAGCGCGGCGGAGACGAAGGGGCGGGCAGCGTCATGGACCAGGACCAGGCCGTCGAAGCCCGCCTCCGCCAGCGCCTCGAGACCCAGCCGGACCGAGTCCTGGCGCGTCTCGCCTCCCGGTGTCGGCGGCGACAGCCGGTCGTCGGTGATATGGGCGACTGCGCTTCCATAGCGTGCCTCGTCGCCGGCACCGATCACCACCGCGATCCGATGGATAGTCGGCTGCGCCAAAAACGGCGCCAGCGCGTGATCAAGAACCGGTCGTCCGCCGATCAGGCGATACTGCTTGGGGCCATCGCCGCCGGCGCGAAGTCCGCGACCGGCTGCGACAATGAGCGCCGCGACGGGCAGGGTGCTGTCATGTGGTTCGGCGGGCACGGCTATTGGTCCTGCATGAGGTTCGGTGATAGTCGCAGGAGCGGGGATCGCCAAGCCGGAAACGGCGCGGCAAGGTGCGACAAGGGGTGCGGCAAGGGGTGCGGCAATGACGCAATGCAATATCGGGCGAGGGCTCTTGCGCTCCTGCAGCAATGTCCAATAAATATGCACAATGCAGGTTGCCTCAAATTCAGGCTCTGACATGACCTCTCCGCTTCGCGCAGAGCTGGTGTCACGCGCGTTCCTGGCTCCGATGTCCGGCGTGACCGACATCGTCATGCGCCGCATCGCCGCCCGCCACGGCGCCGGCCTCGTCGTCTCGGAGATGGTCGCATCGGACGAGTTCGTTCGCGGCTCCGAGGAAGCGCGCATTCGGGCCGAAGGCGCCGGTATTTCGCCCCATGTCGTGCAACTCGCAGGCTGCGATCCGCACTGGCTCGGCGAGGCGGCGCGTCTGGCCGAGGCGAATGGCGCCGCGATCGTCGACATCAATATGGGCTGCCCGGCCAAGAAGGTCACGGGCGGCTGGGCCGGCTCGGCCCTGATGCGCGATCTCGACCACGCCGTGTCCCTGGTCGAGGCCGCCGTCGCCGCCGTGAAGGTGCCGGTGACAGTCAAGATGCGCCTGGGTTGGGACGATGCTTCGCGCAATGCGCCGGAACTTGCGCGGCGCGCCGTCTCGGCCGGCGCCCGGATGATCACCGTGCATGGTCGCACGCGTCAGCAGTTCTACAAGGGCGTAGCCGACTGGGCCGCGATCCGCGCGGTGCGCGAAGCAGGCGATTTTCCGCTCGTCGCCAATGGCGATATTCATGACGTCGCAGACGCGCAAACCTGCCTGTCGCAGTCCGGCGCCGATTTCGTCATGGTCGGCCGGGCAGCGTTGGGGCGCCCCTGGCTGGTCGGCGCGATCGGCGCTCAGCTGGCTGGACGGACAGCGCCCGAGCTCACGCTCGCGCAAAAGCTGTCGATGGCGCGCGAGCACTATGAGGGCCTGCTCAGCCTGATGGGGCAGGCCCATGGCGTGCGCCATGCGCGCAAGCACCTGGCGGCCTATGCCGACGACGCGGTCGCCAGCGGCGGCATCCCGGACCAGGACCGGCGCCGAATCCTCCTCACGGCAGACGAGCCGCGCCAGGTCATTGAGGCGCTGACGCGCCTGTTTTCTCCCGAATACAGCCGCGTTGCGGCCTGAAACCAAGGGTAACGCGTATGACGATGGCGTTCGCGGAGAGTGGCGGGAAGAGCATGGATGAATACCTGCTCGATCCAATCGAGATGCAGGCCCTCAACGTCCTGCCGATGCCGGTCGTGGTCGTCGGCGAAGGCCATGGCATCCTCTACGCCAACACCGCAGCCGAGGATTTCTTCCAGTCGAGCGCCGTCGTGCTCAAGCGCCAGCGCATCGATGACCTGATCGCCTTCGGCTCGCCGGTCCTTGCCCTCGTCGAGGAGGTCCAGCGGCGTGGCTCGAGCGTCAGCGAGTACCGGCTCGACCTGGGCTCGCCGCGCCTCGGCTCCGATCGGGTGGTCGATGTTTTTGCATCGCCGCTGCCCGGTCACGGCGATACCGTCGTCCTTATGCTTCAAGAACGGACAATTGCCGAAAAAATGGACAGACAACTGACCCACAGGGGGGCAGCAAGGTCCATCACGGCGCTCGGCGCCATGCTCGCCCATGAGATCAAGAACCCGCTTTCGGGCATTCGCGGGGCGGCCCAGCTTCTGGAAGCGACCGTTCCCGATAGCGAGCGCATGCTGACGCAGCTGATTTGCGATGAAACCGACCGGATCGTGAAGCTGGTCGAGCGGGTCGAGCTGTTCGGCGACGAACGCCCGACCGAGCGCGACCCGGTCAACGTTCATGACGTGCTCGACCATGTGAAGCGGCTGGCGCAGTCGGGTTTCGCGCGGCATATCCGCTTCAACGAAATCTACGATCCCTCCCTGCCTCCCGTCTCCGGCAATCGCGACCAGCTCGTCCAGGTCCTGCTGAATCTGGTCAAGAATGCTGCGGAATCGATCGGAACCCAGTCGATCGACGGCGAGATCACCCTGACCACCGCTTACCGGCCCGGCATCCGCATGCAGCTCGCGGGCTCGTCGAGCCGAATCGCCCTGCCGCTCGAAATCGGCATCCGCGACAACGGGCCGGGCGTGCCGCCGGACCTGCTCCCCCATCTCTTCGATGCCTTCGTCACGACCAAGGCGCAGGGCAGTGGCCTTGGACTTGCACTTGTCGCCAAGGTGATCGGCGATCACGGCGGAATCGTCGAATGCGAATCCGTCTCTCGCCGCACGACGTTCAGGATTCTGCTGCCGCTGCACCAACTTCGGGCGCGGCAGACAGCGTAAGGCCTACAGGACCACAGTGAATGCCGACCGGTAACATTCTTGTCGCGGACGACGATGCCGCGATCCGCACCGTGCTCAATCAGGCCCTTGCCAGGGCGGGATACGAGGTGCGAACGACCGGCCAGGCGGCGACGCTCTGGACCTGGGCCGCGCAGGGGTTGGGCGACCTGATCATCACCGACGTGGTGATGCCCGACGGCAATGCCTTCGACCTGCTGCCGCGCATCAAGCGCGTGCGGCCCGATCTGCCGATCATCGTGATGAGCGCGCAGAACACCTTCATGACGGCGATCAAGGCGTCCGAGCGCGGCGCCTATGAATATCTGCCAAAGCCCTTCGACCTGAAGGAGCTCGTCGCGATCGTCGGCCGCGCCTTGTCGCGCCCGCGCGGCGACAGCGGCCGCAGCCCAGCCTCCGAGCCCGACGACATTCCGCTGATCGGCCGGTCGCCGGCGATGCAGGACGTCTACCGGGCACTGGCCCGGCTGATGCCGATCGACCTGACCGTGATGATCAACGGCGAGTCCGGCACCGGCAAGGAACTGGTCGCGCGGGCGCTGCACGATTACGGCAAGCGCAAGAACGGCCCGTTTGTCGCGATCAACATGGCGGCGATCCCGAAGGACCTGATCGAATCGGAGCTCTTCGGCCATGAGAAGGGCGCCTTCACCGGCGCGCTGACGCGCTCGTCGGGCCGCTTCGAGCAGGCCGAGGGTGGCACGCTCTTCCTCGACGAGATCGGCGACATGCCGATGGAAGCTCAGACGCGCCTGCTGCGCGTGCTCCAGCAGGGCGAATACACCACCGTTGGCGGCCGCACGCCGATCAAGACCAATGTCCGCATCGTCGCCGCGACGAACAAGGATCTCCGCATCTCGATCGCCCAGGGGCTGTTCCGCGAGGATCTGTTCTTCCGGCTGAACGTGGTGCCGATCCGGCTGCCACCCCTGCGCGAACGCGTCGAGGACATTCCGGATCTGGCGCGTCATTTCTTCACGCTAGTGGAGAAGGAGGGGCTGCCGCGCAAGCAGATCGATTCGGAAGCGATGGACGTGATGCGTCGCTATCGCTGGCCGGGCAACGTTCGCGAGCTTGAGAATCTCGTACGACGTCTGGCGGCACTTTATCCCCAGGAGACCATCACGGCGCCCATCGTCGATGCCGAGTTGCAGCCGGCGAGCGCGACGACGAGCTTTGCCGGCGGTTCGTCGCAGGAGCGCGCCGAGACCCTGTCCGGTTCCGTCGAGCGCCACCTCACTCAGTATTTCGGCGGGTTCGGCGACAACATCCCGCCGCCCGGTCTCTATCATCGCATTTTGCGCGAGGTCGAGCCGCCGCTGATCGCCGCAGCGCTCGCGGCGACGCGCGGCAACCAGATCCGCGCGGCGGAGTTGCTGGGCCTCAACCGCAACACGCTGCGCAAGAAAATCCGCGAACTCGACATGCAGGTGGTGCGCTCGCCACGCTGACTAGGACGGGTGGCCTGAAGCCCGCCTTTCATATGTCATATTTTGACAACACCGTTGCGGCGGCGCATCAGTGCCGCGCGCCAACCGGATCCGTTCAGGACTCCGGCTGTACGGGAGTTGTTCGAAATCGTGTCTACCGCTGCCAGTGACGCCAGGATCGTACCCCGCGCCGAGGATACGCCGCGCCGCGTCTCCGGCTGGCTCGGGGCCACTGTTGTCGTCTTCGCGCTCGTCTCGGGGCTCGTCACCTTCCTCGTCCTGTCGGGGGTCACGCCCGTCGCCCCGGTCCACGAGGTCGTCGTCGGCGTCTTCGTCCTCAACGCCTTCCTGATTCTGCTGCTGCTGGTCGTCGTCGCCTTCGAGGCGGCCGTGCTGATCCGCGCGCGCCGGGCGGGTGCCGCGGCTGCCGGGCTGCATGTGCGCATCGTCAGCCTGTTCAGCATTATCGCGGCGCTGCCGGCCGTGCTGGTCGCGGTGATCGCCACCGTCACCATCGAGCGCGGTCTTGAACCGTGGTTCTCGGACCGGATGCGCGATGCGATCTTCCGCTCCGTCGACGTGGCCGATGCCTATGCGGGGTCGCAGTGCAAATCGCTCGGCCGCGAAATCCGCCTGCTCGCCGACGACCTCTCGCGGGCGAAGCCCGCCTATGACGTCGACCGGAAATGGTTCGACACCTTCCTCACCTCGCGGGCGACCGCGCTCGGCGTTCCGGTCGTCGCGATCATGCAGTCGCCGGACAAGGTGCTGGCGCGGGCCAATATCGACGTGCTGCGCGGCGCACCGAAGCCCGATGCGGCTGCGTTCGAGGACGCCCAGTCGGCCCCCGAGCCCATCTGCGTCATTCCTTCGAGCGGCCGCATCTTCGGCGCGCTCGTCAAGCTGCCGGCCTATGACAACGCCTTCCTGCACATTGCACGCGAGGTCGACCCGCTGGCGGTCGAGTTCCCGGCCGTGGCGCGAGCGGCGGCGGCGGAATACCTCTCGATCGATGCGCGCCGCAAGGGCGTGCAGATTGCCTTCGCCTCGATGTACGGGCTGATCGCGGTGATCCTGCTGCTGTCTGCGATCTGGCTGGGCCTGAGTTTCGCCAACGGCCTCGTCGCCCCGATCCGGCGGATGATCCACGCCACCGACCAGGTCTCCAGCGGCAATTTCTATGTCCAGGTGCCGATCCGAAGATCCGAGGGCGACCTCGCTCATCTCGGCGAAACCTTCAACAAGATGACAGCCGAACTGCGCCGGCAGCGCGACGGGCTGGTCACGGCCAGCGAGGTCATCGACCGCAGGCGGCGCTTCACCGAAACCGTCTTGTCGGGCGTCTCCTCGGGCGTGCTCAGCCTGGACGTTGACGGCCACATCACGATCATCAACCGCTCTGCCGAAAGCCTGCTGGGCACCGGTGGGCGGCTGCTCGGCGAATCGATTTCGCTGGTCGCGCCCGAGATTGCGGCCTTCGTCGCCGAAGCGCTGCAGGGGCGCCAGCGCCAGAGCGCCGGCCAGATCGCGATCACGCGCGGTGGCCGCGACCGAATGGTCAATGTCCGGGCGGTGCGCGAAGGCGAGGGCACCGGTGCCGGCCTCGTGGTCACGCTCGACGACATCACTGACCTCGTCCTGGCCCAGCGCACCGCGGCCTGGGCCGATGTCGCGCGCCGCATCGCCCATGAGATCAAGAACCCGCTGACCCCGATCCAGCTCTCGGCCGAGCGCATCCGGCGCAAATTCGGCAAGGTCATCGTCGAGGACAAGGAGGTCTTCGACCAGTGCACGGCAACGATCGTGCGTCAGGTCGAGGATATCCGCCGCATGGTCGACGAGTTCTCGTCCTTCGCGCGGATGCCGAAGCCCTCTCTGATGCGTGACGACATCGCCGAGACGGTGCGCCAGATCGTCTTCCTGATGCGCGTCGGCAATCCGGAACTGACGATCACGGAAAACCTGCCGGACGGATCCGTGCTCGCCCAGTTCGACCGGCGGCTGATCTCGCAGGCGCTGACAAACGTGATCAAGAATGCGACCGAGGCGATCGAGGCCGTGCCGATGGACCAACGCGGTCCCGGCCGGATCGACGTCGTCTTCGAGCGGCGCGAGGATGGCCGGATCGTCATCGACATCGTCGATAACGGCAAGGGGCTGCCCGCCGACCAGCGCCAGAAGCTGCTGGAGCCCTACATCACCACGCGCGAGGGCGGCACCGGCCTGGGCCTCGCCATCGTCGGCAAGATCCTCGAGGACCATGGCGGCGGCATCGAACTGCTGGACCGGCCCGATGCCACCGAGGGCCTGCGCGGCGCCCGCGTCAGGCTTTGGTTCCCCGAGACCGGGCCGGCCCCCGATGAGAACCCCGACGGCAACCGTGGCGACCAAGGATCGGCTCGTGCGGCGGCGCGGGAAACGCAGGATGGGATACAAGTATGAGCGCTGACATTCTGGTCGTGGACGACGAGACCGATATCCGCGAGCTGGTGGCTGGCCTGCTCGAGGACGAGGGCTATCGCACGCGCAAGGCAGGCTCCGCCGACGAGGCGCTGGCGGCTATCGCCGCGCGGCGTCCGAACCTCGTCTTTCTCGACATCTGGCTCCAGGGCAGCCGCCTCGACGGCCTGCAGGTGCTCGAACTGATCAAGCAGGGCCATCCTGATCTCGCGGTGGTGATGATCTCCGGGCATGGCAACATCGAGACCGCAGTCTCGGCGATCAAAAGCGGCGCCTACGACTTCATCGAGAAGCCCTTCAAGGCCGACCGGCTCGTGCTCGTCGCCGAGCGGGCTCTGGAGGCGTCGCGTCTGCGGCGCGAGGTCCGCGAGCTCAAGAAGGGCTCGACCCAGGCCAGCCGCATTGTCGGACGCTCGACCGTGGTCAACCAGCTCCGCCAGACGATCGAGCGCGTCGCGCCGACCAATGCGCGCGTGCTGATCACCGGCGAGCCGGGCTGCGGCAAGGAACTCGCCGCGCGCACGCTGCACGAAGCCTCGACGCGCTCCTCTGGCCCCTTCGTCGTGATCAACGCCGCGACGATCACGCCCGAGACGATGGAGGAGGAACTCTTCGGCGTCGAGGCAGGCGAGGGCCGTTCGCGCCGCGTCGGTGCGCTTGAGGAGGCCCATGGCGGCTCGCTCTATATCGACGAGATCGGCGACATGCCGCGCGAGACGCAAAGCCGCATCCTGCGCGTGCTGGTCGACCAGAACTTCCAGCGCGTCGGCGGCGCGACCCGCGTCCATGTCGATGTCCGCATCGTCTCCTCGACCAGCCGCGACCTCGCGCAGCTCATCGCCGACGGCCGCTTCCGCGAGGACCTCTATCACCGCCTCTCGGTCGTGCCGGTCAAGGTGCCGGCCCTGTCGGAGCGGCGGGAGGACGTGCCGGAGCTGATCGAGTTCTTCATGGACCAGATATCGGTCGCGTCGGGCCTGCCCAAGCGCCGGATCGGATCGGATGCGATGGCCGTGCTGCAATCGCATGAATGGCCGGGCAACGTCCGCGAGTTGCGCAACAATGTCGAGCGGCTGATGATCCTGACCAAGGGCGATCCCACCGCCGACATCACGGTCGAGATGCTGCCGGCCGAGGTCGGCGCGATGGTGCCGACCACGCCATCGGGCTCCGGCGGCGAGCGGTTGATGAGCCTGCCGCTGCGCGATGCCCGCGAGATCTTCGAACGCGAATACCTGATCGCGCAGATCGCCCGCTTCTCCGGCAATATCTCGCGCACGGCCGAGTTCATCGGCATGGAGCGCTCGGCGCTGCACAGGAAGCTGAAATCGCTCGGCGTCGGCTGAGGCGGCAGGCGCGTCCTGCATGCCGGCCTGCGCGCGACGCAGGCCGATCGCCGCGATGCAAGGCAATGTTGCACTTGCGTTGTCGGCTGACTCGACGATCTAATGAGATGTCGGTGTCCCGAAGCGGCAGGCACTCGCCTGCGCTGCGAACGGGACGAAATGGATCGTGGGCCTGAACCCGATGAGCGATCCCAACAACAGGGGCTACCCATGGCCGCAGAGCGGGCACAAAATTTACAGGACACGTTCCTCAACTATGTACGCAAGCAGAAGATTCCGCTGACGATCTTCCTCGTCAATGGCGTGAAGCTGCAGGGCGTCGTCACCTGGTTCGATAATTTCTGCGTCCTGCTGCGGCGCGACGGGCATTCCCAGCTCGTCTACAAGCATGCCATCTCGACGATCATGCCCGGCCATCCGGTGCAGCTGTTCGAGCCCGAGGAACAGGACAAGGTCTGATCCCGATGGGCGCCCGCAGCGATGCGGACGAGGCGCGGGCGGCGGTCAAGCCGCTCGACGCCATCGAGCGCGAGATCGCCGCCAACACCCGCGCCTATGTCATCGGGCCCTATCAGCATCGCCGTGGCGCGGCGGACGCCAACCAGCGTTCCTTCGCGGCCCGGCTCGACGAAGCCGTAGGCCTCGCGGCTGCGATCGATCTCACCGTCGTCGAGCCGATTCAGGTCATGCTGACGGCGCTTCGGCCCGCGACCTATCTCGGCAAGGGCAAGGTCGAGGAAATCGCCGAGCGCATCAAGATCGAGGAAATCGGCCTCATCGTGATGGACTGCGCGCTCTCGCCGGTCCAGCAGCGCAATCTCGAAAAGGCCTTCGGCTGCAAGGTCATCGACCGCACCGGCCTGATTCTCGAAATCTTCGGCCGCCGGGCGCGCACCAAGGAAGGCGCGCTCCAGGTCGAGCTCGCCCATCTGAACTATCAGAAAAGCCGGCTGGTGCGGTCCTGGACCCATCTTGAACGCCAGCGTGGCGGCTTCGGCTTCCTCGGCGGCCCCGGCGAAACCCAGATCGAGGCCGACCGTCGCATCATCCAGGAGCGCATGACCAAGATCGAGCGCGATCTGGAGGCGGTCAAGCGCACGCGCGGCCTGCATCGCGCCAGCCGGAAACGCGTGCCTTATCCGGTGGTTGCGTTGGTCGGCTACACCAATGCCGGCAAGTCGACCCTGTTCAACCGCCTGACCTCGGCCGAGGTGCTGGCGCAGGACATGCTGTTTGCCACGCTCGACCCGACCGCGCGCGCGCTCAAGCTGCCGCATGGCGCCAGGATCATGCTGTCGGATACGGTCGGTTTCATCTCCGACCTGCCGACCCAGCTCGTCGCGGCCTTCAGGGCCACGCTCGAGGATGCGATCGAGGCCGACGTGCTGCTGCACGTCCGCGACGTCGCGCATGAGGACACGCAGGCTCAGGCCGCCGATGTGCAGGGCATCCTGCGCGATCTCGGCATCGATCCCGACGATGGCCAGCGCGTCGTCGAGGTCTGGAACAAGTCCGATTTGCTGGCGCCGGAGGAGCGCGAGCGCCAGCTCGGCGTCGCCGGGCTGAAGTCGGAGGTCTCGCGGCCCGTCCTCGTCTCGGCGCTGACAGGGGACGGGATCGGCCGCCTGACCGATGCGATCGAAACCCGCATCGCCCGCAGCCGGCCGGTCTATCGCCTGGCGCTGGCGCCCGGCGACGGCAAGTCGCTGGCCTGGCTTCATGCCAATGGCGAGATCCTTGAACGCAAGGACGCGGAGGACGGCGCCCTGTCCCTGCGCGTGCGGCTGCCGCCGGAGCGGGAAGGGGCGTTTGGCGTGCGCTTCCCGGAAGCGCAGCTGGACTAGACGGCCGGCGGAGTAGGCCCCTAAGCGGCCTCGCTGGACTCGGCTTGCTGCAGGGTCTTGAGCACGGACACGCTTACGCCCTCCCGTTCCAGCGCGGCACGGCCGCCCATGCCGTCGAGCTCGAAGACGAACAAAGCTGCGCTGCACCGGGCACCGAGCCGGCGCACCAGTTGGACGGCGGCCAGCGCCGTCCCTCCGGTCATCAGGCAGTCGTCGATAATCGCGACGCAGCGCCCGGCGAGCGGGTTCGCCTTCGATATCGCGACGCCATCGCCGAGTTCGTAATTGTGCATGATGCTGCGGATCACATCGGCCCTGATCGATCCGACCTTGCGGATATCGAGCAGGCCGATGGCGTTGCGATAGGCGAGCGCTCCGGCGAACCCCAGCCCGCCGACATCGATCCCACCGACGATCTCGGTCTCCGCCGGCAGCCGCTGCGCCAGCGCATCGACAACGAGCCGGGTGGTCGCTCCACAGCTTGCGAACGGGGAGGTGTCGGGGAAATCCACGCCTTTCGCCGGATGGTTTTTCCAGCGGCGATACCTGACCGGAAAGGGCGGCGCGTCGGTCGAGGTGACGATGCTGACGCATTCCATGATTCGCAGGTCCGTCTCGCCCGTTTCGACAGCCTTTTCATGCCTGCTCGACATGGCCGTGACAAATGCGCCTTTCCTGATCCCGTCCAAATCGCCGGGCACGACAGCGTTACGTCGGCCGAGATCACGACCTCCTGCGTCCTGCGGCACTCTGCCGCCCGACACTTCCCCGGCCCGCCGCCTTGACATGCGGGGCCGCTTGGAAGAGGCGTATCTACGCGCATCATGTTGATCGCAAAGGCTTTTTTTAATTATTCCAAGGAGAAGGCGGTGTCGTCCTTCAAGTTGCCGCGCCAGACCGGAGCCATGCTCTGGATGCTCCTGTTCAGTTCTGCGGCGGTCGCCTTGGTCTGTCTGGCCGCAAGCCTGGCGCCCGCATCGGCCCAGCAACCTCAGCCACCCGCGTCATCTCCAGCGCCTATCGCGACGCCGTCTTCGCCGGTCGCGCCGTCTTCCCCCACCATGGCCCTTCCTCCGGCCCCGCCGCAGTTCGGGATCGCGCCGCCGACGGCAGCCCATCCGGCGGCTGCTCCAATCGGCGCGCCGCCAGCCAGCGTCGCTGCACCTGTCGCCTTGCCGGTCCTGCCGCATGATCTGTCGCCCTGGGGCATGTTCATGGCGGCCGACATCGTCGTGAAGGGCGTGATGGTGGGCCTGGCCTTCGCCTCGCTGGTGACCTGGACGATCTGGCTCGCCAAGGCGCTCGAGCTCGCCACCGCCAAGGCCGGCGCCGGTCGCGCCCTGCGCAAGCTCCAATCCGCTGCAACCCTGGCCGAGGCCGCCGGATCGATCGCCGGCAAGGGCGGCCAGATGCGCGGCGCCGTCGGCGCGCTTCTTGGTGCGGCGCTGACAGAGACGAAACGCTCGTCGGATCTCGGCGAGGACGGCATCAAGGAACGCGTCGCGATCGCGTTGTCGCGGATCGAAGCGCGGGCAGGGCGCTTGATGGCGCGCGGCACCGGCCTTCTCGCCACGATCGGCTCGACCGCCCCCTTCGTCGGCTTGTTCGGCACGGTCTGGGGCATCATGAATTCGTTTATCGGTATCAGCCAGGCCAAGACGACCAATCTCGCCGTGGTGGCGCCGGGCATCGCCGAGGCGCTGCTGGCCACCGCGATCGGCCTCGTCGCGGCGATCCCTGCCGTGATCATCTACAACGTCTTCGCCCGCGCCATCACCGGCTACCGCGCCACGCTGGCCGATGCCTCGGGAGAGATCCTGCAGCACCTCTCGCGCGATCTCGAGCGCCAGCGCCGCCAGCCCGTTGCGGCGGCAGCGCCGGCTCGCGCGAGCCTGCATGCGGTGCAGCCGGCGCCCCAGGCGGCTGCCATCCTCCCGCGCGTACATGCGGAGTGAGCCATGGCCGTTTCGCTCAAGGAATCGCAGGATGGCGACCTCGGTGAGGTTGCCGATATCAACGTCACGCCCTTCATCGACGTGATCCTGGTGCTGCTGATCATCTTCATGGTCGCAGCCCCGCTCTCTACCGTCGATGTTGCAGTCGATCTCCCGGTCTCGAATGCGCAGCCGCAGCCACGCCCGGATGCGCCGATCTTCCTGACCGTGAAGGGCGACCTCTCGCTGGCGCTGGGCAATGACGGCGTGGCGCGCGAGGCGCTCGGGCCGACGCTCGACGCCCGGACCAGCAACGACCGCGAGCAGCGCGTCTTCCTGCGCGCCGACGGCGCTGTCGCCTATCGCGAATTGATGGAGGTGATGAACCTGCTCAGGCAGGCGGGTTATCTGAAGATCGGCCTGGTCGGGCTCGAGGACACCGGGCAGGGCGCGGCCCAGGCCGCGCCTGCTGGTGGAGCGGCGAAGCCATGAGCGCGTTCGGGAGCCTCGCTCATCGCTCGAACTCGCTGGGCTCCCGGTTGTGGCCGTCGGTCTTGCGATGGGCTCTGGCGATGGTCGTCGTCGCCGGCGCGCATGGTGCGGCCGGCTGGATGATCGTGAGCTGGCAGCGCGCCGAGGCGGCCATGGGCACGCCGCCAGCCGCGGTGATGATTGAGCTCGCTCCGCTTGCCGTCGCGCCCGAGGCGCCGCCGCAGGAGGTCGCGCCCGGTTCGCAGATGGAAGAGGCCCAGCCCGAGCCGCAGCCGGAACCCGTCGTCGAAAAGCCGCCGGAGCCCGAGCCGCTGCCGCGCGAGCCGGTTGTCGAGCCCCCGCCGGTCGAGCCCCCGCCGGTCGTGGAACCGCAGCCCGTCGTGCAGCCGGAACCCGAGATCAAGATTCCGGAATTGCCCACGCTGCCTGACGCTGCCGCGGTGCTGGCGCCGCCGCCCGCGCCCAAGCCGCGTCCCAAGGTCGTCGAGCGCAAGCCGCCGCCCAAGAGGCAAGTGGTTGAGCGCCGCAAGCCGATCAACCAGGACAAGCCGCCGGCCGAGCGCACGACCGCGTCCACGGCACAGGCTGAGACTGCACCGAGCGCGGCCGCCCCTTCGCAGGGTGCCTCATCCGCCCCGTCCGTCTCGCCGGCGAGTTGGCGTGGTACGCTGCTGGCGCATCTCAACCGCTACAAGCGCTTCCCCGGCGGGGCCAGCCCCGGCACGGTGCAGGTGGCCTTCAGCATCGACCGCTCGGGACGCGTGCTCTCGGCCCGCCTCGTCAGCGGCTCCGGCGATGCGGCGCTCGACGAGGAGGCGGTGGCGATGGTGCGCCGCGCCAGCCCGGTTCCGGCGCCACCGACCGGATTGGGCGGCAGCACCGTCATGCTGGCCGTTCCGGTCAAGTTCTCGCGCTGAGCAGCGAACTGGGATGCCGGTGCCCGGCCAATCGATCTCTACCGCGCCGCCGAGCAGCGTTTGCGCGTCGACGCCGCCTTTGGCGGAACGCCGTGGTTTCAGGACCGCCGCTGACAAGCAGGACACGCCGACGGCCCAGACGCACCCGGAAAGAAAAAAGGGCCGCGCGTGAGCGCAGCCCAAGTCTAGGGAGGAAACGCCCAAGGAGGGCGACGCAGCATCGCTGCTGCGGTGCGTGAGACATAGGTGCGGGGAGCCCGGCTCGCAAGCGCAAAAGGGCAGCATCATTGTCCTATTTTTTGAGCATGCGCTGCCAGAGGCGCTGTCTCGCGCGACTTGTGCGGATTTCAGCCGCTGCCCACCTGCTGAAACCGCCTCGGGGCAGTCCCGGCCCGTGCCGCTTTTTAGGCGTTGACACGCAGTTTGGGCCTATTCAAATTCATAGGCATACAAATGAATTTGCCGGCTGACGCAAGGTTGACGGCATGCGACATCTGTCCGAGAGCCAATCTGTCCAAGAAACCCGGGGCATCCGCCACCGGGCCAGACATGGGGAACAGCGATGACGATCGACCGTCGGAGTTTTCTGGCCGGCGCCTCCGCCGGAGCCACCATCATCGCGGCCCCGTCTCTGGTGCGGGCGCAGGGGGCAGGGCCCATCAAGGTGGGCGAGATCAACAGCTACACCGCCCAGCCGGCCTTCCTGAAGCCCTATCGCCAGGGCTGGGAGCTGGCGCTGGAGCAGATCAATGCCGGCGGCGGCGTGCTCGGCCGCAAGATCGAGACGATCTTCCGTGACGATGCCGGCAAGCCCGAGGACGCGGTGCGCCATGCCGGCGACCTGATCAACGCCGAGAAGGTCGATCTGCTCTCGGGCGGATTCCTCTCCAATGTCGGCCTCGCCATTGCCGATTTCGCCTTGCAGAACAAGAAGCTCTATGTGGCCTCCGAGCCGCTGTCGGACGCCGTCGTCTGGGCCAAGGGCAATCGCTACACCTTCCGCCTGCGGCCCTCGACCTACATGCAGGCCGCGATGCTGGTCGAAGAGGCCGCCAAGCTCTCCGCCAAGAAATGGGCGATCGTCGCGCCGAACTACGAATACGGCCAGTCCGCGGTGAAATGGTTCAAGGACCTGCTCAAGAAGGCCAAGCCCGATGTCGAGTTCGTCGCCGAGCAGTTCCCGGCGCTCGGCCGCATCGATGCTGGTGCCACCGTGCAGGCGCTGGAAGCCTCCAAGCCCGACGCGATCTTCAACGTCACCTTCGGCGGCGACCTGACCAATTTCGTCCGCCAGGGCAACACGCGCGGGCTTTTCGAAGGCAGAACGGTGGTCTCGATGTTGACCGGCGAACCGGAATATCTCGATCCGCTCGGCGCGGAGGCCCCGGTCGGCTGGATCGTCACCGGCTACCCCCATGCAGACCTGAAGACACCCGAGCACACCAAGTTCTACGAGGCCTATAAGGCCAAGTTCAGCGACTATCCGCGGCTGGGCTCGATCGTCGGCTTCGACACGATGAACTCGATCGCCGCCGCGCTGACAAAGGCCGGCTCGACCGATACCGAGAAGCTCGTCGATGCGCTGAAAGGCCTGAAGTTCGCCTCCGCCTTCGGCGCCGCCGAATACCGCGCCGTCGACCACCAGTCGACGCTCGGCGCCTTCGTCGGCAAGACCGCGCTCAAGGACGGCAAGGGCGTGATGGTCGACTGGAGCTATCGCGACGGCGCGAAATACCTGCCGAGCGACGCCGAGGTGAAGCTGCTGCGCCCGGCGGGTTAGCAGGAGTTCAGACTATCCGGCTCATGAACCTCCGTCATCCCGGACAAGCGGTGAAGCCGCGCCGATCCGGGATGCATCGGAGGGCTCCGAGCTCTACGATGGATCCCGGGTCTGCGCTGCGCTTGCCCGGGATGACGGCAGAGCTTTGGCCCAAGGCATCGTCAGCATGATCGACCTCATCCTCAACCAGACGCTGAACGGCCTGGCCTCGGCCTCGTCGCTGTTCCTCGTCGCGTCGGGCCTGTCGATCATCTTCGGCGTGACGCGGATCGTGAACTTCGCCCATGGCTCGCTCTACATGCTCGGCGCCTATCTGGCCTGGACGCTGGTCGGGCGCTTCGGGCCGACTGATGCGCTCGGCTTCTGGGGCGGAGTGCTGCTGGCGGCGGTGCTGACCGGGCTCATCGGCGTGGTGATCGAGGTGCTGATCCTCAGGCGGATCTACCAGGCGCCGGAACTGTTCCAGTTACTCGCGACCTTCGGCGTCGTGCTGATGCTGCAGGATGTCGCGCTCGGCCTCTGGGGCGCCGAGGACAAGATCGGGCCGCGCGCGCCGGGCTTCAAGAGCTTCGTCATCCTCTTCGGCAACCGCTTCCCGACCTATGAACTGTTCCTGATCGCGGTCGGGCCGCTCGTGCTCTTGATCCTCTGGCTGCTGTTCCAGAAGACGCGCTGGGGCACCCTCGTGCGGGCCGCGACGCAGGATCGCGAGATGGTCGGCGCGCTCGGCGTCAACCAGCGCCTGCTCTTCACCTCGGTCTTCGCCTTCGGCTCGATGCTGGCGGGACTGGGCGGCGCGCTGCAGTTGCCGCGCGAGGCCGTGACGCTGCACATGGATCTGTCGATGATCTCGGAGGCCTTCGTCGTCGTGGTCGTCGGCGGGCTCGGCAGCGTCACCGGCGCCTATCTCGCCGCCGTGCTGATCGGCATCCTGCACGCCTTCGGCATCCTGATCTTTCCAAAGATCACGCTTGTCCTGGTCTTCCTCGTCATGGCGGTGGTGCTGGTGGTGAAGCCCTATGGCCTGATGGGCAAGGCTCCGGTCGGCCATCAACGCGCCCATGGTCCTGCCGAGCCGCTGCTGCTGCCGGCCGATGGCCTGACCAAGCTTGCCGGGCTGATCGGGCTGATCATCCTCGCGCTCGCGCCGCTGGTGGCACCCGATCACATCCTGCTGACGCTGACCGAACTCGTCATCTTCGCGCTCTTTGCCGCAAGCCTGCACTTCATGATGGGGCCGGGCGGCATGGCCTCCTTCGGTCACGCTGCCTATTTCGGGCTGGGCGCCTATGGCGCGGCGCTCGCGGTCAAATGGCTCGGTGCACCGATGGAGCCGGCGCTGCTGCTCGCGCCCTTCCTGGCGGGCATCGCCGGCGTGGTCTTCGGCTGGTTCTGCGTGCGGCTGTCGGGCGTCTATCTGGCCATGCTGACGCTTGCGTTTGCACAGATCGCCTGGGCCACGGCTTTCCAGTCGGTCGATCTCACCGGCGGTGACAACGGCATCCTCGGTGTCTGGCCCTCAGCCTGGGCCGTCTCGAAGCCGGCTTATTACTACCTGACGCTGGCGGTCTGCGCGGCCTCGATCGTGGCGCTGCGGCTGACGATCTTCTCGCCCTTCGGTTATGGCCTGCGCGCCGCGCGCGACAACCCGCTGCGGGCCGAGGCGATCGGGCTCGACGTCGTTCGCATCCAGTGGGTCGCGTTTGCGGTCGCGGCGTTTTGCGCCGGCATTGCGGGCGGGCTCTTCGCCTTCTTCAAGGGCTCGGTCTTCCCGACCTATATGGCGATCCCGCGCTCGGTCGATGCGCTGCTGATGGTGCTGCTCGGCGGCGTCCAGACCGTCTCGGGCCCAATCATCGGCGCTTTCGCCTATGCCGGGCTCAGCGAGCAGTTGATGAAGCTGACGATGTACTGGCGCTTCGTGCTGGGGCTTTCGATCGTGCTGCTCGTCGTGCTCTTCCCGCGCGGGCTTGTCGGGGCCGGGCTGGCCTTGCGCGAACGCTGGCGAAAGGAGCCGGAACCGGCCGCTACGCTGGTCGAGGCACGTCCATGACCGCGGTCTCGCCAGCACAGATCGCGAGCGCAGTGGCCGCGAGCGAGCCCGTCCTCGTCGTGCGCGATCTCGCCAAATCCTTCGGCGGTGTCCGTGCTGTCGACGGCGTTTCATTCTCGGTTCTGCCCGGCACCATGCTGGCGCTGATCGGCCCCAACGGCGCCGGCAAGACCACCTGCTTCAATATGCTCAACGGCCAGCTCAGGCCCGATGGCGGGCAGGTGCTGCTGGCGGGTCGGCCGATCACCGGCATGAAGCCGCGCAATGTCTGGCGCATGGGCGTCGGCCGCACCTTCCAGATCACCGCGACCTTCACCTCGATGACGGTGCGCGAAAACGTCCAGATGGCGCTGATCTCCCATGCCGGCGAAATTTGGAGCCCCTTCGGGCGGGCGCGCGACCGCCATCGCGAGGCCGCCGACGCGCTGCTCGCCCAGGTCGGCATGGCCGCCCAGGCCGAGCGGGCCTGCGGCGTTCTGGCCTATGGCGATCTCAAGCGCGTCGAGTTGGCGGTCGCGCTCGCCAACCAGCCGAAACTCCTGCTGATGGACGAGCCCACCGCCGGCATGGCGCCGCGCGAGCGTATCGAATTGATGGCGCTGACCGCCGACATCGCCGCTGCCAAGGGCATCGCCGTGCTCTTCACCGAGCACGACATGGATGTCGTCTTTACCCATTCCGACAGCGTCATCGTGCTCGATCGCGGTCGCCTGATCGCGCATGGCACGGCCGAGGAGGTGCGCCAGGATCCCAATGTCCGCGCCGTCTATCTTGGCACCGGCGCAACGTCGGGAGGGCATTAGCGTGAGTGGCATGCTCGAGATCGCTGCGCTCGACGCCTATTACGGCCGCGCCCATATCCTGCAGGGCGTGACCTTCGCGATGAACCGCGGCGAGGTTCTGGCCCTGATGGGCCGCAACGGCGCCGGCAAGTCGACCACGATGAAGGCGATCATGGGGCTGGTGCCGCCGGCCGGCGGAACGGTCAGCTTCGAGGGGCAGCGGATCGACGGACGCGAGCCCTTCGAGATCGCGCGTCTGGGGATCGGCTATGTGCCGGAGGACCGGCGCGTCTTTTCCGAGCTCAGTGTGATGGAGAACCTCTCGGTCGCCCAGCGCCCGGCGCGCAGCGACGCGCCGCATTGGACGCCCGACCGGCTGTTTGCGCTCTTCCCCAATCTCGGCCGCATGCGCGACCGGGCGGGCGGCGCGATGTCGGGCGGCGAGCAGCAGATGCTGACCATCGCGCGCACGCTGATGGGCAATCCCAGGCTGGTGCTGCTCGACGAACCGTCGGAGGGGCTGGCGCCGGTCATCGTCGAGGAGATGGCGAAGACCATCCTGGCGCTGAAGGCCGAGGGGCTGACCGTGCTGATCTCGGAACAGAACCTGCACTTCGCCGGCAATGTCGCCGACCGCGCCGCCATCATCGAAAAGGGCGTCATCCGCTTCACCGGCACGATGGACGAGCTGAAGGGCAACGAGGCGGTCAGGTCGCAATATCTGTCGGTGTAGTTGCGCCGTCATTCTCGGGCGACGCCCTCGGGTTCGATCTTCGATCGGCCCAAGGATAAACTCCGCGCCGACCCGAGAATCTCGCTCAGAACGAAGCTCGCTTGTCCTGAGATGGTCGGGTCAAGCCCGACCATGACGCGCCGGATCGGGTGACGGCAAGGCGGCCACGACACCGCCAACGCTACGCCATTCGCCTGCCAGCGCCAGCAGCGCGCCCTCGATCAGCCCCTCGGCCAGCAGCGCCCGCGCCATCCCGAGCCCGTTCTTCAGCGCCGCGGCGATCGCCTCGGGCGAAAGCGGCCCGACATCGACCGTGACGCGCAGATCCCCGAGATCGCTGTCGGGGTCGAGCTCCTGCGCCGGCCGGCGGATGATGCCGGCATCCTTCACATCGACCGCGTTGGCGATGATCGTCGCTGCCGCGTCGGCCTCGGCCGCGCTGCGCGCCAGCACCGTGACGGCATCCGCAATGCCGAGCGAAAACGATCGGCCGCGCCAGCCCGACGTCGCGATGCCGCGCGCTGGGCTGTCCGCCTCGAGCCGAAGGAAGCCCTCCGGATAGGCTTTCGCCAGCGACGGCACGACGCCGATATCGAGGGGGTTGTCCGGCGTCAGATGCACCGCGATGTCGCCGCCATTATTGACATAGGCGCGCTCCAGCTTGGGCGAGGCCTCGACCATGGCGATCAGGATCGTGTCCGCCACCGCGCCGGCCACCGCCGCCATCGGCGTGATGTAGTGGCTGCGGAAGACCCAGCAGGCTCGGGCCATCCGCTGCGCCGTCGCTCCCCTCAGCGACGGTGGCTGGTGGTCAAGCGGCTGGCGCAGCAGGCGCAGTTCGCTGACCAGTTCGGCCAGCAGCCCTTCGAAGCGGTCCTCGGCGGCGGCATAGGCGCACGCCACCGCCCGCGGCCCGCCAAAGGCCGCGATGACGAGATCGATCGGGCCCTCCTGCAGATGCAGGCGGCGATCGGCCAGATGCGCGCGCTGATGGGTCTTCATCCCATGCCCCTTGCAGGAGCGATCATTCTAGAGCCTCGCCGGGTGACAAGGGAAAGTCGCGGCGCGCTCAGCCGGCATCGCGCCTGAGCGGCCAGGGGTTCTCCGGCGCGCCACCTTCGATCCGCGCTTGCCCGCCATGCTCCCGCAGCACCTGCTCGACCGGGACGATCTCGTCGGCATGGCCGCCCGAGGCGAGATAGAGTTCGCGCGACAGGGTGAATTCGATCGGCGCGACGATCGCCGGGGTCGGCACATAGCCGAAGGCGTTCTTCGGCATGCGCAGCACATCGACCATCACGGTGATCCCGCCGCCCGGCCAGACATAGACCGGCGCGCCGCCCATCGTCACCCGCGTCGTGCCTGACTGAACCGAGCGCGTCAGCAGCACCGGGTTCTCGGTGACACCGGCGCGAAGCGAACCGCCGGCCCCGGCGACGAAGGTGACGGTACAGAGCGAGGGCTCACAATTCTCGCCGATGCGATCGACCACCTGCCGGACCTCCGGCGGCATCTTCGCCTCAATCGGGATCAGGTCATGATCTAGCACGAAGAAGGCCGAATCTTCGCCGGTCGTGGATGTCATCAGCAGCCGCATGCCCGGCCAGGCCAGTGCGGGGTCGATCTTCTGGATGATCGCGAGCGGATCGGTGATGTCGGTGCCGCCCCAGCCCAGGCCGGGTTCGGCGACCTGGAAATAGCGGCCGGGCGTCGATTTGCGGCCGCGCACGCGGATGCCGGCGGGCTTCATGTCGAGCACGCGTCCGGCCTGATGCTCTGTCAGCACGCCGGTGATGTGGTCGTCGACGACGATGACCTCGTCGACATGGCCCTGCCATTGCTGCGCGAAGATGCCGACCGTGGCCGAGCCGCAGCCGACGCGCATCCGCGTCTCCGGCTTGCCGTCGACGATCGGGGCCTGGCCGGCCTGGACGACGACGCCATGGCCGCCATCGATGGTGAGTTCGACCGCCTCGCCATTGCTGAGCTTCAGCATCGCCTCGCAAGTGGCGTTGCCCTCCTTCTTCGAGCCGCCGGTGAGATGGCGCACGCCGCCGATGGAGAGCATCTGCGAACCGTATTCGGCCGTGGTGACATGGCCGATCTGCTCGCCATTGGCGCGCACCGCCGCCGTCTCCGGGCCGAGATGCCGGTCGGTGTCGATCTTCACCTTGACGCCGCAATAGGAGAAGATGCCCTCCGTCACCACCGTGACCGTATCGACGCCCTCATGCTGCGACGAGACGATGAACGGCGCTGGCTTGTAATCGGGATAGGTCGTGCCGGAGCCGATGCCGGTGACGAAGGTCCGGTTCCCCGGCAGGATGTCGCCGGCCCAATCCTCGGCGTTCTCCGCGAAGGGGACGACATGCTGTCCTTCGCTCACCGCCTCCGCCAGGAGCAGGACCGGGTCGGTGCGGACCAGCAGCCCGTTCTCATTGGCATAGCGCGAGCAGGCGCCGGCGCGGCCGGGCCTGATCCGGCACAGAACCGGGCAGGCATCGCAGCGCACGATGCCGTCCTGCCCCTCGGCAACGCCGAATTTGCGCGAGCGCTCGGCCAGCACATCGCTTTGCGCCGGCATGGGGTTGAGCTCGTTCACGAGCGGCCCTCCTTCTCGCGCAGCAATTCCCAAAGACGGTGCGGCAGTACGGGCACCTGGCGCGGTATCACGCCGGTCGCATGCCGGATCGCGCCGAGAATCGCCGGCGCGGTCGGCACCAGCGCCGGCTCGCCGATGCCCTTGGCGCCGGAGGGGCCCAGCGGCTCGGGGTCCTCGACCAGGATGATGTCGATCGGTGGCACGTCGCCGGCCGTCGGGATCAGGTAGTCGTGCAGGTTCTCCGTCCGGCCGGGCAGATATTCCTCCAGCAGCGCCAGCCCGATGCCCTGGGCGATGCCGCCATGGATCTGGCCCTCGACCAGCATGGGGTTGATCGCGCGGCCGACGTCATGGGCCGCGACGATGCGGTTGAGCCTGATCGTGCCGAGGTCGAGATCGACGTCGAGCGATGCGATCTGTGCGGCGAAGCCATACGTGGCATAGGGCACGCCCTGGCCCTTCTCGTCGAGCGGAACGGTCGGCGGATCGAAGCTGCCGATGCCTTCGAGCACGGTGCCGTCGGCCTTGGCGGGGAGGGTGGCGAGATCGATGCGCGCGACGACGCCGTTCTCCTCGACCGTCACGCTTGTCCCGTCGAGCGCCAGCTTCGCCGCTGGTCCGGCATTGGTCAGGCGCAGGATCTCGGCGCGAAGCGCGGCGGCCGCTGCCTCCGCGGCCCGGCCGGAGACGAAGGTCTGGCGCGAGGCCGAGGTCTTGCCGGCGTCGAAGGTGCGGAAGGTGTCGCCGATGACGAGTTCAAAGTGCTCGACGGGCACTCCCAGCGCATCCGCCGCGATCTGGGTCAGCACCGTGGTCGAGCCCTGGCCGATATCGACCGCGCCGTTCCAGAAGGTCAGACGGCCATCCCGCGACAGCGTCACCCGCATGGTCGAGGGGTTGGACATGCCGGTATTGCCGATGCCGTACCACATGCAGCCGATGCCGACGCCACGACGCGTCCGGCCCTCGCCGGCATTGAAGGCGGCGGCATCGGCCAGCAGCGCCTGCCAGTGTGGCTTCAGTTCCTCGAGGCATTCGGCGAGGCCCGCGCTGGCTTCGAGCAGTTGGCCGCAGGGTGTCGTATCGCCGGCCCGGATCGCGTTGATCAGCCGGAATTCGAGACGGTCGATCCCCGTCGCCGCCGCGAGATCGTCGAACAGCGTCTCCTGCGCGATGGCGGCCTGCGGCACGCCGAAACCACGAAACGCACCCGATGGCGGCCCATTGGTGTAGATCGCCCGCGACAGGTTGCGGACATGGGGCACCTTGTAGGGGCCGGTCGCATGCACCGGCACGCGTCCCGCGACCGTTGGCCCCCAGGAGGAATAAGCCCCGGTATCGAAATCGCCGTCCATCGCATAGGCCACGAGCCGCCCCTCAGCATCGCAGGCGGCCTTTGACTGGATCGAGGAGGGATGGCGCTTGGTCGAGGAGATCATCGATTCGATCCGCCCGAAGACGCAGCGCACCGGGCGGTCGAGCACCCAGGCTGCGACCGCCAGCATCGGCTGCAACGAGACATCGAGCTTGCCGCCGAAACCGCCACCGCAAGCCGAGGGCAGGATGCGGACGCTCTCCAGCGGCAGGCCGATGACGCGCGCGACCTCGTCGCGGTCCATATAGGGCGCTTGCGTGCAGGCGAAGACCTCGATCGTCTCGCCGACGCGCTTCGCATAGCCAGCTTCGGGCTCGATATAGGCGTGCTCGACGAAGCCGGTCTCGAAGGCGCCACTCGTGACATGGGCAGCTTCCGCAAAACCGGCCTCGACATCGCCACGCTCGACCCGGCCGCGCGTCAGCACATTGTCCGGCACGAAATCATGCAGGCTGAAGGCGGTCTCGGCCAACGCGGCCTTGCTGCCGATCATCGGGTGCAGGGGCTCCCATGCGATCGGAAATTCGTCCATCCGGACGGCCTCGACGGCCTCCTTCTCGCCGACGATGGCGAGCACGCATTCGCCGCGATAGCGCGTCTCGCCGGTCGAGAACACCGGTTGGTCCTTGAGATGCGGATAGATCCCGAAGGAGTTCTCGCCCGGCACGTCCTTTGCCGTGAAAACCCGCACCAGCCCCGGCCGCGTCGCGACGAAGGCATCGAGATCGCCCAGCGTGAAGCGGGCGCGCGGATGGGGCGAGCGCAAGGCCCGCAGCCAGAGCGCATCGTCCGGCGCCGCGTCGGCACCGTAAATCTCGGTGCCCGCGACCTTGGGCTCGCCGTCGAGACGCGCAATACGCGTGCCGATCGAGGCAACCCCCGCTCCCTCCCGCAGGGACGGGGCAAGGTGAGGTGCCGATGTCTCGCCTTCGACGAACCGATGCGCATCCCGCACCGCCTCGACGATCTTGAGATAACCGGTGCAGCGGCACAGCACGCCGCCGAGAGCATCCAGTGTCTCGCTCTCATCGGGCGTCGGATTGCGCAGCAACAGATCATAGGCCGCCATCAGCATGCCCGGCGTGCAGATGCCGCACTGGGCCGCGCCATGGGCCTGAAAGGCCCGCTGCAAGGCGGCGCCAAGCGCATGCTCGCCAAGTCCCTCGACGGTCACGACCTCGCAACCCTCGACCTGCCCGACCGGCACGAGGCAGGCGCAGGCCTGCGCCTTGTCGATCAGCACGGTGCAGGCGCCGCAATCGCCGGCATCGCAGCCGATCTTGGTTCCGGTCGCACCGAGGCCCGTCCGAAGCGCCTCGCTCAGGCGGGTGTCGGGGGCATTGCGCAGGATGACGTCGCAGCCATTCAGGCTGAAGCCGATGGCATCGTCGATAGGGGGCGCGGCGAGGGCGGAGCGACCATGGACGTTCACGCGGCGACCTCCAGCGGAGAGGCAAGCAAACCGGCAATCGCCCGGCGCACCAGCACCAGCGCAGCCTCGCGACGATAAGCGGCGCTGGCGCGGACATCGTCAATCGGTGACAGCGAGGCGAGATCGGCCGCCGACACGGTTTCGGCCAGGGCAGGCGTAGCCGGTTCGCCGACAAGCCGCGCCTCAAGGCTGGTCAGGCGCAGCGGCGCGGCCGAACAGGCCCCGAGCGCGATCTGCACCGAGGCGATCCGTCCCGCCGCGTCGGTCGCAACCACGGCTGCGACTGAGGCAATCGAGATCACCAGATAGGCCCGAGCACCGAGCTTCAGGAAGGTCGAACGCGCCTGCTCCGTATGAGGCGGGACATGGACCGCCATCAGAATCTCATCGGCGGCGAGCGCGGTGCGGCGGTTGCCAAGCACGAAGTCGGCCAGCGGCAGGCGCCGGCGCCCGCGCAGACTGGCAAGCTCGACCTGGGCATCCAGGGCCAGCAGCGGCGGCATGCCATCGGCCGCGGGAGAGGCGTTGCAGAGATTGCCGCCGACCGTGCCACGATTCTGGATCTGAACGCCGCCGACCTGACGGCTCGCCTGCTTCAGCGCCGCGAAAGCGGGCGGAAGCGCGGCGCTTGCTATAGCGCTCCAGGTTGCAGTCGCGCCGATGCGGGTGCCATGCACGTCATGGCTGATCCCGCCAAGCTCGGGTACGGCGCTGAGATCGAGCACATCGCTTCTGTGGGGTTCGAACCAGGCGGCGCGATGCGTCCGCACCGGATAGACATCGGTGCCACCGGCCAGGATCGTCAGGGCCGAAGAGCCGGTCGCGTCGGCGCGCAGCGCGAGCGCCTCGTCCAGCGTCCGGGGTCGCAGATAGCGCGTCATGGCCAGCTCCCATCCGGTGTGACGGCTTACAAAACCTCGCTGATTATTGTTAGTATACAAACAAGCTGGCGCAAGCGGATTTTGCAGGCAGCCGCTGCTCAATCCAGACGCGCCAACAGCCCCAGCAGGCGCTCCGCCTCCTCACGCGACAGCGGCGAAAGCGTCGCTGCGGTGATGGCGCGAGCCTTCTCGATCAACCCCGGAATCGCCTCGAGCCCCATCGGCGTCAGCCGAACACGGACGCGGCGCTGGTCGTCGGGATCGGGCCGTCGCTCGACCATGCCGCGCTCCTCCAGCCGGGCGATGACGCCCTTGATCGTCGCCGGGTCCATCGCGGTCATGCGGCCGAGGTGGTTTTGCGAAATTTCCTCGCCGCCGCTCAGTTTCGACATCGCGGCGAACTGCGTCGGGGTCGGGCCTTCATCGCCCATGATGCGCTGGAAGATCGCGATATGGCGCTGCTGCGCCCGCCGCATCAGGAAGCCGACCTGCTCGTCGAGGACGTAGCTGTTGGAAGCCGCGACAGGCCCGGCCGCCTTGCGCGGTCGTGGCGCGGCTTCGGTTGCCGGCTCGCTCGCGACGTCGGTGGCGCTGGTCTCGCTGCTTGTCATCGTCCGCCACGCCTCCTTGGGACGACGTCGCGAGACCGGGGAGGCGGGCCAAGGCCCTGCCTCTTGCCAGCCGCCACCGCGCTGTCCATGATTGTTATTACACATGCAATCGCGGCTTGTCCCATGGCGCGGGATCGGCGGCTGTTCCGCTACGGAGAACCAGATGGCTCACGACGTCGCGGTGGGGGGCGCCAAGGGCAAGCTGGTGGTCCGCAATATCGGGCTGCTGCTCTCGGGCGATCTCGCCAAGCCGATCCTCGACGCCGATACGATCATCGCCGTCGATGGCCGCATCACCGCAGTCGGCAAAGCCGCCGATCTCGACCTCTCGGGTGCCGACCAGATCATCGATGCCAAGGGCTCTGCGTTGTCGCCGGGGCTGATCGACTCGCATTGCCACCCTGTCTTCGGCGACTGGACGCCGCGTCAGAACCAGCTCGGCTGGATCGAGATGGGGGTGAATGGCGGCGTCACCACGCTGGTCTCGGCCGGCGAGGTACATCTGCCGGGCCGGCCCAAGGATGCCATCGGCGTCAAGGCGCTGGCCGTGACGGCGCAGCGCTGCTTCCAGAACTTCCGCCCCGCCGGTGCCAAGGTTCTCGCCGGCGCGCCGGTGGCGGAGCTCGACTTCGGCCGCGAGGTCTTCGAGGAGCTGAAGGCGCTCGGCATCCGCCATATCGGCGAGATCGGGCTCGGCACCGTCGCCAAGGGCGCCGATGCCAGGCGCGTCACGGAGTGGTGCCGCGAGATCGGGCTCGAGACCATCATGCACACCGGCGGGCCCTCGATCGCCGGCTCGCATTTCGTCAACAAGGACGACGTGCTGGAGGCTCAGCCCGACGTCGTCAGCCATATCAATGGCGGGCCGACCTCGATCGCCCATGCCGATATCCGCATCCTCTGCGAACAGGCGAAAGGCGCGCTCGAAGTCGTCCATAACGGCAATGAGCGCTCGGCGCTCGTGGCGCTCGAAGCGGCGCTGGAAGCAGGGCGTCTCGCCGATGTGCTGATCGGCACCGATGCGCCCGCTGGCTCCGGCGTCCAGCCCAACGGCATCCTGCGGATGATCACGCTGCTGGCGAGCCTCGGCGGCCTGCCGGCCGAGCAGGCCTTCTGCCTCGCCACCGGCAATGTCGCCCGCAAGCGCTCGCTCGATGCGGGCCTGATCGCCGAGGGCTATCCGGCCGATTTCGTGTTCCTCGACAAGCCGCAGCATTCCTCCGGAAAGGATCTGCTGGAGGCGGTTTCGCTCGGCGATATTCCCGGTATCGGCATGGTGGTGATCGACGGGCTGGTTCGGACGGGACGCTCGCGTTCGACGCCGCCGTCCCGCACCGCGCCTGTCGTGCTGTGACAGGACGCGACGCATGACCGACCTGATCGAAATCCGCCGCATCCAGACCTCCGTCGAGGAAATCTTCCACGAATTCGGCCCCTTGCCCGGTCGCACCGAGCGCATCGCCTCGGTCTGCGCCGTGCTGACCAACCCCTATGCCGGCCGCTACGAACCCGACATCCTGCCGATGATGGAGGCGCTGAAAGGCGCCGGACTTGAGATGGCGACGCGCTGCCTCAACGCCCTCGGCGGCGATCCGAAAGCCGTCGAGGGCTACGGCAAGGGCGCCATCATCGGCTCGGCCGGCGAGCTGGAGCATGGCGCGCTCTGGCATGTGCCCGGCGGCTACGCGATGCGCGAAATCCTCGGCAACGCCAAGGCGATCGTGCCTTCGACCAAGAAGGTGGCGGGGCCGGGCGCCCGCATCGATATCCCCGTCACCCATATCAACGCGGCCTATGTTCGCAGCCATTTCGGCGCGGTCGAGATCGGCGTGTCCGGCTCGCCCCAGGCCGACGAGATGGTCCTGATCCTGGTGATGACCACGGGCGCCCGCATCCATGAGCGCGTCGGCGGCCTGCGCGCCGACCAGATCAGCGTCTGGGACGGGCAACGGTGACGGCTATGATGCCGCCCTTCCCGTCATGCTCGGCCTTGTGCCGAGCATCCACGTCTTGAACACCGCCCTCGCCAAAGGAAGACGTGGATGGTCGGGACAAGCCCGACCATGACGCGGAAACCTAAGATCGCCCGGAGCCGTCCACCATGCCCGCCAACATCCGCAAGATCCTGACGCAAGTCGATGAAACCCTTATCGAATCCGGCAAGACGATCGCGCCGCCGACGCGCCGCGCCGTCGCCGTCGCGGTGATCGCCAACCCCTTTGCCGGGCGGTATCAGGAGGACCTCTCGGAACTGACCGAGATAGGTGTCGAACTCGGCGATCTCCTGACCAAGCGTTGCCTCGCGGCGCTCGGTATCGAGCCCGGCCAGGCCGAGAGCTTCGGCAAGGCCGCGATCGTCGGCGAGGGCGGCGAGCTTGAGCATGCCGCAGCGATCCTGCATCCCAAAATGGGCACGCCGGTTCGCGCCGCGCTCGGCAAGGGCCCGGCGCTGATCCCTTCGGCGAAGAAGCGTGGCGGACTCGGCACGCCGATCGACGTGCCGCTCGGCCACAAGGACGCGGCCTTCGTCCGATCGCATTTCGACGCCGTCGAAGTCCGGGTAACGGACGCGCCGCGCGCTGGCGAGATCCTGGTCGCGATCGCCGTGACCGATTCCGGCCGCCCCCTGCCGCGCATCGGCGGACTGACCACGGATCAGATCAAGGGCGAGGATGGGCTGCGCTGAAATTTCGTCGCGCGGCGAAACCTGAAGGCAGGTTGAGGAGACTACCCCGCGAGGCATGATCGCTTGGCGAGACGGAGTCCCCTCGATGACATTCACGCTCACCGGCTTCCATCAGGGGAACTTCCTGAACGCAGCCGACCCCGAGACGCGCAATGGCGTCTGCGTCGCGCTTTGCGACCTCTGGCTGGAATCCCTGTTTCAGGCGCCGGGGGCGTCGCCGCGCAATCGACTGCAGGCGCTCGCGGTAGATTTCGGCCGGGCCGAGAGCCACCAGCGCCGCTACGGCAAGCTGCGCAAGGTGCTCGGCCGCGACGATGCGCGACGCCATATGGGCGCGCGCGTCGGCATCGACTTCGACGAGCAGACCTTCGTCGACATGAAGCTGCACGTCGGCCGCAGCGGCATGATCCAGAAAATGTCAGACGATCTGCGCGCACCCGGTGCCGCCGCGACATGGTCGATGCGCTTTGCCGGCGGCGGTGGCCACGCCATCGCCGGGTTCAACCGGATGGAGCCGCAGCCCTACGGCTTCGACCAGAAGATCCACGTCTTCGATCCGAATATCGGCGAATATGTCGGGACCTATGGCAGTTGCGCCGAGATCGTCGACGACCTCATGCGCAAGATTCCGCTCTACGCCACCACGGCGATATTCCACCGCACGACGGCGGCCGCCGACCGTTAAGCCGCGGCCGCTATCGTCAGATCACCCGCCGAGCGACATCGTCAACGGCGGCTTGACCTCGGGCGGCAGCGGCGAGGTGTAGCCGTCCGCGCCAAGCTTCGTCTTGTGGTCGGCCTTGGCCGCGGCCATCAGGGCCGGGTCGAGCAGCACGGCGGCACCCGTTCCCACCATCGCCTTGGCGACATGGATCATCGCCTTGTGCGCGGCGGGCGTCTTGCCCTGCGACACCACCTGCCAGGTGTGGAACGGCGTGCCGATCGCGACCGTCGGCGCATGGGCCTGCACGGTCGGCACGGCCCAGCTCACATCGCCGATATCGGTCGAGCCGATCGCCGGGTTGCGCTTGGCGTCGAGCGGCACCAGGAAATCGGCCAGCGCCGCGCCTGAATCCTCCATGCCGATGGTGCGCCAGATCGAGGCGATCTCCTGCGGCTGCAGCGTCTTGCGGATGTCTTGCGCAAAGGCACGGTCGGCATCGTCGAAATGCGGCGGGCCGAGTTCTTCCATGACGCCATGCATGGCCTGCTCCAGCGGCGTGTTGCCGAGCAGATCGGAGACGGCCGAGACGATGCGCATCTCCATCTTGGTCTCGGTCATCAGCGCGGCGCCCTCGGCGATCTTCTTCACGCGCTGCACGAGTTCGAGCATGCCGCGCAGGTCGCGAGCCCGGATCGAGTAGCGCACGCGGGCATGGGCCTGCACGACATTGGGCGCGATGCCGCCGGTGTCGAGCACGGCGTAATGCACGCGGGCATCGCTGGGCATGTGCTCGCGCATGTAGTTGACGCCGACATTCATCAGTTCGACCGCATCGAGCGCGCTGCGTCCGAGATGCGGGGCTGCGGCGGCATGCGAGGTGCGGCCGGTGAAGACGAAATCGGCGCGGGTGTTGGCGAGGGCCAGCGGCGGGGCCACCTCCCAGAAGCTCGACGGATGCCAGGAGATCGCGACATCGACGTCGTCGAACGCGCCAGCACGGACCATGAAGGCCTTGGCCGCGCCGCCTTCCTCGGCCGGGCAGCCATAATAGCGCACGCGGCCGGGCAGCTTGTTCTCGGCGAGCCACTCCTTCATCGCGACGGCGGCGAGAAGCGCGGCGGAGCCAAGCAGGTTGTGGCCGCAGCCATGGCCATGGCCGCCATCCTCGACCGGCTTGTGGCTGGCGACGCCGGCCTCCTGCGACAGGCCGGGCAGGGCGTCGTATTCGCCCATGAACGCGATCACGGGGCCACCTTCACCGGCCTCGCCGATCACGGCGGTGGGAATCTCGGCGACGTTCTTGGTGACGCGGAAGCCCTGATGCTCCAGCTCCGCGGTGTGCTCGGCGGATGAGCGCGCCTCGGTGTAGCAGACCTCCGGCATGCCCCAGACCCGATCGCTCAGCGCGATCAGCCGTTCCTTGTTCGCATCGACGTGGCGCCAGAGATCGTTTCGGTTGTCCATGATGGTCCTGCCTTGGTCAGGCCGGCATATGACCAATCCGGGCCTCTCCCGTCCAGCCGGCAGACGCATGGCTGAAGCGATGCCCAGGCGTTTCCATGCGTCGCGGCAGATGCCGGGGTTAGCAGCAGGTCTCAGCCCGACCAGCCGGCGCGGCCAAGTCGCTCAGGATCGGGCAATCCGGCCGCGCATCGCCCTGGCAGTGTTCGGCGAGATGCCGCAGCGTGTCGGCCATCCCCTGCAATTCGGCAGCCTTCGCTTCGAGATCGCGGACATGGCTCATCGCGAGCTGCTTCACGTCGGCGCTGGCGCGGCTTTTGTCGCGCCAGAGCGCCAGCAGGGCGCGGCTCTCCTCCAGCGAGAAGCCGAGATTGCGCGAGCGCCTGACGAAGCGCAGCGTGTGGACGTCCTGCGCCTCGTAGACACGGTACTGCGCCTGCGTCCGCAGCGGAGCGTCGATCAGCCCGATGCTCTCATAGTAGCGGATCATCTTGGCGCTGACGCCGGAGCGCTTCGCCGCCTCGCCGATGTTCATGGCATGCCCTCCAGCCGTCACACGCATGGCAGGTGCCAAGGGACACTGTATCATAAGGGGAACAATGCGTGTCAGGGAACGCCTCTATGGAACGTGCATTCGGGCGATTACTCTACCTTATTGGCGTTTTGCGCTTACGAAGACTTCCTGCTGGTCCGCAAGTTTCTCCTCGGATTCATCCATAAAAATTTTTGCTTTTACAACGCGAGAGATGTCAAAATTATCACTCAGCCGTTCGATGATCGAATCGATAAACCATTTTGGATCGGGCCGTGGAAGAATAGATGCAATCTCCTCACCAAACAGCGTTAGAGGAATAATTTTGATGCGTAGCGGAAGGAGTTGAAAACCTTTCTGTTCGCGGTATTCAAATATTAAGACGAGATCGCCGTTCCTAACATGGCTCTTCAATTCTTTGCCAACAGGCGTTAAATCAAACCCGATGTCTCCGCCGACATCGGAAATTAGACCCGCCTGCTGCATCATCAGAAGTTTTTGAAAATTGTGCTTAACAAAATCTTCTGGAAGGCAAATATCGCGACCGTGAGCTGATTTGTATTTAACAATATCTTCAAAGAAACGAACATCCCCCTGTTCAAGTTCAAACATTAGTCTAATCGAACGTTTGCTTATTGATCCCGGCATCCGTAGTTCGCCAGCTAGTATTCTTCCCAGCATACTTTGCATATCAGAAGATGAGGCCATTCCAGCGTATTGCCGCATCTGCGCCAGAAAATCATCGCTTACATCTACATCCGGAGCGTGACCATCGTCCGATGAGGCTTCCATCTCAATCAGACTTTTTTCGCATTCGTCTAATGTTCTATTTATGTTCGTATATTCCTGAAATAACTTTTCGGCGGATCCTGCTAGTATTGCAGCGGCCAAGCGCGGATCATTCTTGACGACATTCGCGAAGGTTTTCCCGGCTGCCGATATAACTTCGGCGATCGCCTTTGATTGGGCTTGTGAAATAAGCGCCTGCCCTTCGGCTATAACAGAATCTTTATCGGCGCGACTGCCAAGAAGTCTGTCCTTCGCGGAGAAATAACGGCTTTTTATATTTAATAAGAGGCCGCGCTCAGAAATTCGAGCTTCCAGACCAATGGTCGGTACGTCGCCATTAGTTGTCCGGGACTTCGCCATGAATCCATCCAAATAAAAATAGAAGGCATTTTGAAACAAGCAATTACAATAGCTCGATTCCTGTCACCTTGGCGAATGTTCAGGAGGTTGAGCCTACTATTCCGCTTTCAGCGGCCTTCATAAGGGAATCAGAGGCGTCTCGCAGATTGGCATAGCTTATCCTATGCGGACAGAACTGATGACCGCTACGGTGAAGGATGCTTGTGGATCGGGTCGACCCAGTAGACCGACTCGGGCGCCTCGACCGGATCGACATCGGTGATATTGACGACCACCGCCTCGTTGTCGGAGCGCACCAGCACGCATTCCAGCGCGTTGTCAGGGTCGGCGTTGATTTCCTGATGCGGAACGTAAGGCGGCACATAGATGAAATCGCCGGGGCCAGCTTCGGCGACAAATTCCAGCCGCTCACCCCAGCGCAGCCGGGCCTTGCCGCGCACGACATAGATCACGCTTTCCAGCGCACCATGGTGGTGTACGCCGGTCTTGGCATCGGGCTGGATCGAGACCGTACCGGCCCAGATCTTCTGCGCGCCGACACGGGCATGGTTGATCGCGGCTTGCCGGAACATGCCGGGCGTCTGCGCCGTGTTGGAATCGAGCTGATCGCCCTTGATGACGCGCACGCCGTCATGCTTCCAGCGCGGCTCGTCGCCATGGGCGTGGTCGTGGCTATGCGGATGATCGTGGTCGTGCTCGTGGTCGGCCATCATGTGCTCCTGTGGCGACAGGTTAAAGCAGGACGGCATCCTCGCAAACCGCCTTCGTCGATGTCCCCTCCGGTGCGGCCGGAGGGGCGCCACGCAGCAGCACCAGCGCCATCAGCGCCGTGACGACCAGGCCGAACATGGCAACCAGGGCCGAAAGCTGCATGCCCTCGACGAAAGCCGTTCGGGCGAGTGCGAGCAGAGTTGCAGACATCTCTGCCGGCAATTGCCCGGCTTCGGCAACCGCCCCACCAAGCGTCGCGGCGGCGACCCGAGCCGCCTCCGTAGGAACGCCTGCCGGCACCGACTGAGCCATTTCGCTGCGATAGACCGCCGTGACGATGCTGCCGAGGATTGCGATGCCGAGCGCCCCGCCGAATTCGAGGCTGGTCTCGGACATCGCCGCTGCAGAGCCGGCTCGCTCCGGCGGGGCGCTGCCGACGATCAGCTCGGTCGTCAGCGCCACCACCGGTGTGAAGCCGAGCGAGAAGATCACCGAAGCGACCACGACCACCGCGACGCTGCCACCGATCTCGACCCGAGTCAGCAAGGCGAAGCCGGCCGCCGCCAGCGCCAGGCCGCCGGCCATCACCGAGGCAGGTGCGAACCGGTGCGCCAGCATGGGCACGATCAGTGAGCCCAGAATGAAGGCCATCGCGGACGGCACGCCCCAGATGCCCGCCTGCAGCGGCGAAAGCCCGACGACGAGCTGCAGATATTGCGCGATGAACAGGAAGCTGCCGAACAGGAAGACGAAGCCCATCACATTGATCGCCAGCGAGGCGCTGAACACGGCATTGCGGAACAGCCGCAGATCCAGCATCGGGTCGTCGAGATGGCGCTGCCGGCGCAGGAAGACCGTGCCGAGGGCGATTCCTGCCAGGATCGGCACTGCGGCCCGCCAACCGACGCCATGCTCGGCCATGTGCTTAATGCCGTAGATCGTCGCGAGCACCGCGATCAGGGACAGCGCCGCGCTGACGAGGTCGATCCTTCCCGCATTGGGGTCCTTGAACTCCGGCAGCAGCAGCGGGCCCAGGATCAGCAGCAGCAACATCACAGGCACGCCGACGAGGAAGACCGAACCCCACCAGTAATGTTCGAGCAGGACGCCGCCGACGAGCGGGCCGATGGCACCGCCGGCCGAGAAGCTCGATATCCAGATGCCGGTCGCGAAGGTGCGCTCGCGGGCATCGCGGAACATGTTGTGGATCAGCGAGAGCGTCGATGGCGCCAGCGTCGCGCCGGCGACCCCGAGCAAGGCGCGTGTCGCGATCAGCATCTCCGCGCTGGTCGAGAAGGCAGCGAGCACCGAGGCGAGGCCGAAGGCGGCCGCGCCGATCAGCAGGAGCTTGCGACGCCCGATCCGGTCTCCCAGCGTGCCCATGGTAATGAGCGAGCCGGCGACCATGAAGCCGTAGATATCGACGATCCAGAGCAGTTGCGCCGCGCTTGGCTTCAGATCGGCGCTGAGCTGCGGCACAGCCAGATTCAGGACGGTGAGGTCCATCGAGTACAGCAGGCAGGGCAGGGCGATCACGGCCAGGCCGAGCCATTCGCGCCGTGTCGCCTTTGGCGTCTCGTCGGTCGTCATTGTCTTGACCATTGCTCTGCGCCGGCCGGCCGGCGGCAGGCCCTTGCGGCTGGATTTGAGGGGCGAATCTGATGCGTTCCGCCGTCAGCGGATGACAGCACGAACGATCGACCGAGCCTGACGGCGAAACGCGCCAATGCTTAACCTACGAGTTAAGCATAGACCAGGGCCGTCGCGCTGGTCAACGCCACTCGGAGGGCTGTGCCAGCGCGAACCGGTGATCAGCGCTTCTTTGCCGGCCCCGTCGCGATCGGACGGTCGCTTGCGCCCCATTCGGCCCAGGAGCCGTCATAGATCGCGCGCGCCGGCTTGCCGATCGTTTCCAGCGCCATCGACAGGATCGCGGCGGAAACGCCCGAACCGCAGCTCGTGATCAGCGGCTTGTCGAGATCGACGCCGGCTTCGGCAAAGGCTGCAGCGACAGCATCGGGTGAGGCGAGCTGCCCGTCCTTGACGATCGCAGGGAAGGGCAAGCTGAGCGAGCCCGGCATATGGCCGGAACGGACGCCGGCGCGTGGCTCAGGCGCCTCGCCGCGAAAGCGGTCGCCGGGGCGGGCATCGACGACCTGCGCCGTGCCGTCGGACAGGGCCCGCGCGACATCGCCGGCATCGGCCACGGCCGAATGATCGAGCCGCGCGGTGAAGCTGCGGGCGGCGCGGGCGCGCGGAGGACCATGCTCGATCGGCCGGTCTTCCGCCTGCCATTTCGGAAAGCCGCCCTCGAGGATGACGACGTCGCTCGCTCCGAAGGTCTTGAAGGTCCAGCGCACGCGCGGCGCCGAGAACAGCCCGAGCCCGTCATAGACGACGATCTTCATGCCGTCGCCGATGCCCATCGCACCGACAGCGGCGGCGAAGGCCTCCGGCTGCGGCAGCATATGCGGAAGGTCGGAAGCCTTGTCCTTCACCGTATCGATGTCGAAGCGCAGGGCGCCGGGGATGCGTCGATCAGCATATTCCGCATGCGGGTCGCGGCCATGGACGGGCAGGTACCAGGAGCCGTCGACGACGACGACATCGGGAGCGTTCAGATGCTCGGCTAGCCACTCGGTCGAGACGAAAACAGTGTCGCGGGCCATATCAGACGATTCCTCGTAGGTTTTTATAGGGCTTGTCGGCCCGGTCTCGTCTCAGGCCAGCGCGATCCGGACGCGCCGGTTCTGCTTGCCCTTCTTCTCGATATCGGTGACCGCGACAAGGCCGATCTCGGCGGTGTTGCGGACATGGGTGCCGCCACAGGGCTGCAGGTCGATATCGCCGATCGCGACCAGCCGGACCCGGCCGGAGCCGCGCGGCGGCTTCACCGACATCGTCTTGACGAGGCCGGGATTGGCGTCGAGCTCGGCATCGGTGATCCAGCTTTCGGTGACATCGGCATTGCGCGCGACCAGGGCATTGAGCTGCTCGGCGATCTCGGCCTTGTCGAGCCCGCCTTCGGGAATGTCGAAATCGAGCCGCCCGTCGCCGTCGCCGATGGCGCCACCCGTGACCGGATAGGACAGCACGACGCTGAGCAGATGCAATGCCGTGTGGATCCGCATGCGCTTCAGCCGCCGATCCCAATCGAGCAGGACAGTCACGGTCTCGCCCGGCTGGGGCGACGCCTGGCCTTCCAGCGGCACATGAATGACGCGGCTCTTGTCTTCCAGATCATAAATCGCGGTGCCGATTGAAATCATACTGCCATCCGCCCGCCGCAACGTGCCGGCATCGCCCGGCTGCCCGCCGCCGGTCGCGTAGAGCACGGTGCGGTCGAGGATGATGCCGCCGCGCTCGTTCACTGCCTCGATGGTGGCAGTCGTCTCGGTCAGATAGGCGTCGTCACGAAAGAGCAGTTCTGTCGGCATGGTCCATAGGCTCGCTGTCCCGGCATGGCGCATCGGCGCAGGCCGCCTTCAAAGGCAGCGGAGATTGCACGGATCGGGCAGATCGCGCCACCGCCCTTTTGCCTGCCGTCAGCGCGGCTCTTCCGCCGCCGGGGCGCCGGCCCTAGACTGGGCGAGCTGCCGGCCGCCCGGCCCCAGCCCGGGAGGTCCCATGACATTGCCGCGCATGCAGCCCAGCGACGGCGTCGCCTGGATCACCGGTGCTAGCTCGGGCATCGGCGAGGCCGTGGCGCTTAAACTGGCGCAGCGCGGCTGGACGGTTGCGATCACCGCACGCAGGCTCGACCAGCTCGAGGAGATCGCCCGCCGCGCCGAAGGCCTGCCCGGTCGCATCGTCGCCCATGCCGGGGATGTCACGGAGACGGGCTCGATGAAGGCGGTGGTCGACGCCATCGAAAGCGTCCACGGGCCGATCGCGCTGGCCTTCGTCAACGCCGGCATCGCGCCCGACAGCGAAGGCGTGCTCGACATGGCCGCCTTCGAGCAGATCATCGCCGTGAACCTGACCGGCACGGCGCGGGCTCTGGCGGCCGTGATCGAGCGCATGTCGCCGCGCAAGCGCGGTCAGGTCGCGATCAACGCCTCGGTGGCGGGCTATGGCGGGCTGCCGGCCTCATCGGCCTATGGCGTCTCGAAAGCTGCCGCGATCCATCTCGCTGAGACGCTGAAATTCGAGGGCGACCGCTTCGGCATCCGCGTGCAGCTCGTCAATCCCGGCTGGATCGACACGCCGATGACCCAGCCCAAGGACGTGCCGATGCCGTTCATCATGAGCCAGGAGGAGGCCGCCCGTCGCATCGTCGACGGATTCGAAAAAGGGGGGTTCGAAATCACTTTCCCGCGCCGGCTCTCCTGGGTGATGAAGGCGGTCAATCTGCTGCCGTACCCGGTCTATTTTTGGTTGATCGCCCACGGCACGCGCCGGGCTGGGGCTAAGTCGCCGTGACGGGCCAGCCGGCAGCCTAATCCGACCGCGTCTCGTCTCGTGTCTTGGCCAACGCGTCGAGCGCGCGCCTGCGGCCGAAATCCAGATCGACGATCGGGCGCGGATAGGTCTGGCCGAGAACGATCCCGGCGCGGTGCAGTTGGTCGGCATCGGCTTTCCACGGCTCATGGATCAATGTGTCGTCCAGCCCCGCGATCTCGGGAATCCAGCGCCTGACATACAAGCCCTTGGGGTCGAATTTCAGCCCCTGCGTCACCGGATTGAAGATGCGGTAATAGGGCGCGGCATCGGCGCCCGAACCCGCGACCCACTGCCAGCTCGCGGCGTTGTTGGCCGGGTCGGCATCGACGAGCGTGTCCCAGAACCAGTCCTCGCCGTGCCGCCAGTCAATCAGGAGATGCTTGATCAGGAAGGAGGCGGCGATCATCCGGACGCGGTTATGCATCCAGCCCGTGGTCCAGAGTTCGCGCAAGCCCGCATCGACGATCGGGTATCCGGTCAGCCCGCGCTGCCAGGCGCTCGTTGCCGCATCGTCCCGACGCCAGGGAAAGGCGTCGAAGCGTGGGTTGTAGTTCCGGGTCGCGAGGTCGGGATTGTAGAACAGCAGGTGATAGGAAAACTCGCGCCAGCCGATCTCGGACAGGAATTTCTCCGCATCCGATGAGCCGGCGCTGGCTTCCCCGCTCTCGATAGCGCTGCGGGTCGCGTGCCAGATCTGGCGCGGGCCGATCTCGCCGAAGCGCAGATGCGGCGAAAGCCGCGAGGTCGAGGCCCGGTCGGGGCGGTCGCGGCCCTCGCCATAGCCGTCGAGCACGCCGGAGAGAAAGTCGCCGAGGCGCTCGGCTGCCGCTGCCTCGCCGGGTGTCCAGGCCTCGCGAAGGCCTCCAGCCCAATCCGGCTTCACCGGATCGAGCGCCAGATCGGCATGGGACACGGTCATCGTCGCGATAGCGGGCGGCAGCTTCAGAGATTGCATGTGTTTCGGAGCGGGCTTCGGTGCGGCAGGCTCACCGGCAGCGCGCGCGGCGCGCCAATAGGGCGTGAACACCTTCATCGGCTCGCCCGTCTTGGTCGTAACCTGCCAGGGTTCGTTCAGCAGCGCCGCGTTGAAGCTCTCGACTCGCCTGCCCGACGCCATCAGCTCGTCCTTGAGCCGCGTGTCGAGCGCCACCGACTCGCCATCGTAGCGGCGGCTCCAGGTGACGAGATCGATTTCCGCCGTCTCGACGACGCGCGGCAGGAGCGCGCCCGGGTCGCCGCGCATCAGGACCAGTTCGCAGCCTTTGGCCTTGAGCGCAAAATCCAGTGCCGCCAGCGAACGCGACAGCCACCAGCGGGTCGCGCCGCCGAGCGGACGGCGGGAGCCGCCTTCGTCGAGGATGTAGATGAAAAGCGTCGGGCCATGAGCGACAGCCGCCGAAAGGGCAGGGTTGTCGGCGAGGCGAAGGTCGTCGCGGAACCAGTGGAGCGATAAGGCCGGCATGAGATTGGCGTGATGCTCCGTTATGCGAACCGTCAGGGATCGGGCACGCCACGGCAGCTACGATGGAAACGGAGCATTGGATCGCCCGTCGCAGAAGAGCGAACAGCGAATCGAAAAATGCCGCCGGGCGCGGAGCCCGGCGGCAGGTCGTCAGGTCACCAGCGGCGATCCCACTGACGGTCGTTGTAGCGCCGGCCATAGGCGCGCGCATGCGGCGGCGGGCCGCCATAATGACGTCCATAACCACGACCGCGGTAGCCGTAGCGCGGGCCGGCGCGATAACCGCGATGGCGGTAGCCGTAGCCGTACTGGGCCAACTCGATGCCGGCCGGCGCAGCGATGTCGGTCTGGGCGGCGAAGGCGGGAGCCGCCGACACGGTGCCGGGGATCGCCCCGAGACCGAGTGCCAGTGTCGCCGCGAGAATCAGTCTGCGCATATCGATCTCCTTGGGTTGACGGTATCGGTCCATCCAACGCCATCGCACGACAACCGCGCATGAAGCGAAAAGTTCGCTCCCGTTCATCTTGGGGCGCGAGTGAGGTTGGACGGATGGGTCCGGAAACTACATGCGCTCCCAAAGCGCCGCATCGCGGGCCGACTGGCGTTTGATCCAGGCATAGCGTGTCTCGCCCCGGCGCCGGATCTCGGCGGTCAAATTGTCCAGCACGAGATCGCCGCGATCGGTCCGGATGATCAGTAGCAGATGCCCTTCGCCGGCGGGCGTCCTCACAACCGCGATCAGCAGGGCCGAAGCCGGCAGTCCCATGGCCAGCAGGTCATGCCGCTTGGTCACGACATAATCGTTGCAATTCCCCGTTTCGGGATCGATCCGCCAGTCGGTGGTGGTTTTCACGGACCTGATTCGCTGATTGACGTCGCGGTTGATCCGCTCGATCGCGGCTTCGACCTCGGGCGTCAGGTCGATCACGGCATCGGGGACGCCCAGTTCGCAATCGGCGGCGTGGCGCAGGCAAAATCGCGTGTAGTCGAGCGGGGCCAGTTCGAGCCGCGTCGGATCGAGGCTGGCGCGATGCACCACGGGACGCGAATCGACGGCGTCTCCCGCCGGACGCGACGCGCACGCCCCGGCGAGGCCGGCTACGACCATGACCATTGCTGCTGTGAATCTGACTCGGTTGCTCATCGTTCGATCGATAACGCAGGCCGGTAAAGGATTCTGGCTGAATTGCCGTCGGCCCCGGCGTTCCGTGATGGTGGCATGCGGCGCTGAAAAACCAAAAGGCCCCCACGATTGTCCGTCGCTATCGCCGTGCCACGCGGGGTATGTATGAATTGAGCGGGCGGCCAACGACGCAAACAGATCTCGGCTGCCCTCTGACGCCGACACTCAGGCGCGCGGGTGTGAGACATGGGCGATCCCCAAGCGACTGCACGCTTGCAGCTCACGCTTCGCGTGCATGAGCAAAGCGTGCCGATCGACCTGAGCATTCCAGACCGCCCCGTGCGGCTCGACGAGTTGCTTCCGGCATTGCGCGAGATGGATGACCGCCTGATCGATGCGTCAGTCGCCCATGCCGCAGCGAAGGGAGAAAACGTGTCCTGTGCAAAGGGCTGCTCGGCCTGTTGCCGAGCCCAGCCTGTGCCGGTCACGCCGCCTGAGGCCTATGCGCTGGCCAGGCTGGTCGAACGCTTGCCCGAGCCGCGCGGCACGGCCGTGCGAGCGGCATTCGCGGCCAACGTCGCGCGAATGCGCGAGGCTGGCCTGTATGAGACCTATATGCAGCGCGATCCGGCCCTGACCCGCGACGAGGCCCGCATTATCGCGCGGCGCTACATGGCGCTGAAGCTGGCCTGTCCATTTCTCGCTGACGACGCGTGCAGCATTTACGCCGAGCGCCCCTTCGTGTGCCGGCAATATCTCGTGACCTCGCCGCCTCGGCTTTGCGACTCGCCTCTCGACGCGGCCGTGCAGCCGATTCCCATGCCGGCTGCCTTCGCCACTGCCATGCTCGAAGCAGGACAGGCGTTGACCGGGGAGGCGCAATACACCGTGCCGTTGGCACTCGCGCTCGACTGCGCGCAAGCCAAGCGAATCGAGATGGAAAAGACCGGCCCGGCGAAGCCGGCATTCGAGACCATCGTGCGCCGCGCGTTGAAGTGAGAGCGCGCGCCGCAGCCTGGGATTCCTTGCCATAGCGCTCGCTGAGGCCTCACAGGCCGAACAAACGCCCGAATCCTCGCCACAGCGTGTAAGGCGCGTAAAGCACAGCCTAACCGCAAACCAAAAGGGCCCGGGCGATATGCGCCCAGGCCCTCGAAATGACTGGCTCCCGGAGCAGGATTCGAACCTGCGACCAATCGATTAACAGTCGATTGCTCTACCGCTGAGCTATCCGGGATCGGTGGTGGCGTATAGCGACGGCTCTGCGGGTGCGCAACCCTTTTCCGACCGATGAGCCGGATTGCGACACGGCGGCGGCATCGGCGCGGTTGGCGGTTGCAGCGAACCCCGGCATGTGGTTATAGGCGGCCTTCGGGATTTCGCTGATGGCGGCGTCCCGCGGAAGGCCTCGTGGCGGAGTGGTTACGCAGAGGACTGCAAATCCTTGCACCCCGGTTCGATTCCGGGCGAGGCCTCCAGATTTCCCAGCATTCGGCAGAAGCATGATGCCAGTCCCCGTCATGGGGGCCGCGAGCCAGTCCAGCATGGGCGGCTGCGTCGTGGCGGCCGCGATGTCTTGCCTTTTGAAGCAGGCTCGAACAGAAAGCATCGATGGGTGGCAACGCCGCCGGGCAGGGCGCCTCGAGGTGCAGGTTGTCGGCCCTGTCGATCGCCTGGCCCATCGGTGCCGCAGACGGAGATTTCGGGGCATGGAGAGTTTCGCCGCACTGCGCCGCATGATGGTGGATTGCCAGATGCGGACCTATGACGTGACGGATCGCGCCGTTCTGGCCGCTGCCGCCGAGGTTCCGCGTGAGGCCTTCCTGCCGCCATCCCTGTCGCATCTGGCCTATCTCGACCAGGCCGTGCCTCTGCCCGGCACCGGGCGGGCCCTGATGACACCGATGGTCATCGCCCGTATGATCCAGATGCTCGACCTGCAGCCAGGCGAGGATGTTCTCGAATATGGCGGCGGCAGCGGATATGGCGCCGCGCTGATGGCCCGCATGGGCACGCAGGCCACGCTGTGGGAGCCCGACGCCGAGGCCCTCGCGCTGGCGGAACCCGCCCTGCGTCAGGCGCTTGCCGGCGCCAGCGTCTCGGCCACGCGCCCCGACGACGAATCCTTCGATGCGGTTCTGGTCAGCGGCGCTTGCGAGAGCGTGCCCGAGTCGCTTTTTCCACTGCTTCGTGAGGGCGGCAGGCTGATCGCGGTCGAGGGCTTCGGGCGCTCCGCACGGGTCAAGCTCTACCAAAAATCCGGCGGAAAGGTTTCGGGGCGCCCGGTTTTCGATGCGGCCGCCCCCGTTCTGGCCGAGTTCCGCAAGGCGCCCGCCTTCGTTTTCTGAGACTGCATGGTGTCGCATTTTTGCGGCACTGCGAAATTCAAAGCCATGCCTCCGCCCGGCTCCGTTGGCGATCGCGGCGGGGCAGGTTATGTAACGCTTTGTTAGTATGCCGAGGCTGGGGCGATGCCTGGGCGCGACTTGAGTCCGCACATGAGGCGTCCAGTGACACGACGGAATAACTCCAAGACGACCACCAGGCTCGGCTTCGCCGCGGCGCTTGGCCTTGCTCTCGCGTCCGGCGTTTCGCCCGCTGCCATGGCGCAGACGATGGATGCCGCCCTGGCACGCGCCTATGCCGGCAATCCGACGCTGAATGCGCAGCGCGCTTCGGTGCGCGCCACCAACGAGAACGTGCCACAGGCGCTTTCCGGCTACCGTCCGCGCATCACCGCGTCGGCCGATATCGGCGCCAGCATCACCGATGCGAACATTCCCGGCGCCGTTGGCGTCACCTCGCGGATGGGTCCCCGCGGCGCTGGCGTCCAGATCGACCAGAACATCTTCGACGGCGGCAAGACGCGCAGCTCCGTCGGCCAGGCCGAGTCTCAGGTGCTCGGCGCCCGCGCGACCTTGCGCAACACCGAGCAGAACGTGCTGCTCGATGCTGCGACCTCCTACATGAACGTGCTGCGCGACACGGCGATCCTCAGCCTCAACCGCAACAACGTCGAAGTGCTGGAGGAGCAGCTGCGCCAGACGCGCGATCGCTTTCAGGTCGGCGAAGTGACGCGCACCGACGTCGCGCAGGCGGAAGCACGCCTGTCGCAGTCGCAGTCGCAGGCGATCCTCGCGGAATCGAACCTCAAGACCTCGATCGCGCGCTATCGCCAGAATGTCGGCATCGAGCCCAAGCAGCTTGCGCCGGGCCGCCCGGTCGAGAATCTGCTGCCGAAATCGCTTCCGGTCGCTCTCAATGCGGCGCTTGCCGCGCATCCGGCGATCATCGCCTCTCTGCATGGGGTCGATGCGGCCGAACTGCAGGTCAAGGTCTCGGAAGCCGATCTGTATCCAGTGCTCGGCGTGCGCGGCACGGTCCAGCAGCGCTACGACTCGCAGACATTCGGCGACAACCGGACCTCGGCGAGCGTCGTCGGCACGCTGACGATCCCGATCTATGAAGGCGGTCAGGTCTATTCGCGCACGCGGCAGGCCAAGGAAACGGCCGGTCAGCGCCGGATCGAGGTCGATACGCAGCGCGATACGGTGCGCGCCGCCGTGGTTTCCGCCTGGGGCGGCCATGAGGCCGCCAAGGCCCAGATCGTCGCCGCGCAGGCTCAGGTTCAGGCGGCCGAGACCGCCCTGGCCGGCGTTCGCGAAGAGGCCAAGGTTGGCCAGCGCACGACCCTCGACGTGCTGAACGCACAGCAGGAGCTCGTCAGCGCACGCGCCACGCTCGTGACGGCGCAGCGCGACCGGGTCGTCGCGTCCTATGCCGTGCTGTCGGCGATCGGCCGGCTCTCCGCGGAAACGCTGAGGCTGAAGGCCGAGGTCTACGACTCCCGCAAGCATTATGATCAGGTCAAGGGCCTGCTCTGGGGAACGCAGACGCCCGACGGACGTTGAGCCGCGCGCAGGATATCGCGAAGGAGGACGCCCCCGGTCGCCTTTGACCGGGGCGTTCCTGCGGCAGTTGTGGCCTCCAGCCGAATCGACATTCGCGCAACAGGCGGGATTTCCCTGTGGGCGGAAAGACATGCCGCCTTGCCTGGCATGGCTTGCGTGAAATACTCGATGATCGGGCGGCGCTGATTCTGTCGATGCGCCCGGTGTCGAGTGGTCCGGATCCAGATGAGCGCGCAACCGAAGCCCAACGAACCGTCGATGGAGGAAATTCTTGCCTCCATCCGGCGGATCATCGCGGATGACGAGGTCAAGCCCGCCGAGGCGGAAGCGGAGGTCGAGGCCGCTCCGGTCGCCGTCGAACCCCCGGCTGAGCCCGTTGCCGATATCGATGCGGATGTGCTCGATCTCGGCGCCGAGGCCGCTCGCATCCTCCCGCCGGAACCGGAAACCCCGCCGGCCGACGATGGCGAGGTCGATTTTCTCGAACCGCCGCCGCCTGAGCCGGAGCCCGTCGCGGCTGCGCCCCAGCCCATGCCGGAGCCGGAACCCTACGAGCCGCCGGTTTTCGCCGCAGCCGAACGCCCCGTAAGCCCGCCGCCCTTCGACATGGCCCAGCTGCTTTCGGCCCAAACGAGTTCGGCCGTCACCAGCGCCTTCGGCGATCTCGCCCATACGGTTCTGACGAACAATGCCCGGACGCTTGAGGATCTGGTCAAGGACATGCTGAAGCCGATGCTGAAGACCTGGCTCGACGACAACCTGCCGACCATGGTCGAACGACTGGTTCGGGCCGAGATCGAACGCGTGGCCCGCGGCGGGCGCAGTTAGGACGCCCGCTCGAGTTGGCATGCCATCAGATGATCAGCGGTTCCGCAGCGGCCGCTGGCGTGCTGCGGGCGCGGGTTTCAGCCTTTCGAAAGCTCCTGCGTCATTCAGGCGCTTGAACGCAAAGGCCAGCATGGTCATGGCGGCCGTCGGCGCACCGAGCCGCGACACGAGCATCGAGAGCCCGACGGCGACCGGCCGCGGATAACGGCCCGAGGCGGCCTCGGAGGCGATCCAGGCGCCGACGACATGAACGAGCAGGTTCATCAGAGTGCGACCTTCCTGTTGGTGCCGAGATCGGGCTTGGTGCCGGTCAGTGCGGCAGCGGCCATCTTGACCGAGGTGACGATCTTGCCGGCGCCGGCCCAGAACTCCGCCATCGACGGCCGAACACGCAGGACGCGGATATTCGGATCGTCCTTGCTGTCCCAGAACGCCTTGTTGCTCGGGTCCCAGAGTTCCGCGACCTTGGCGCGGTCGTCGAGAACCGTGCCGGTGCCGGTCACCGAGACGTAGCGCATGCCGCTGTTGTCGGCGAAGGCGACGCAGACATTGTCGTTGACGTTGATTTCGTCGTCCTTGTGGTGGCGACGGTCGGTGAGGAAGTAGATCGCGTCTTCCTCGCGCTCGCCATGGGCGTGCATCGGCCGGGCGCGCAACTCGTCGCCTTCGCCGTCATGGGTGACGAGCATCGCGAATTTGATGTCGTCGATAAGGTCCCAGACGCGATCCTGGTCAGTATGATGGGTCATGGTGAAGCTCCTCGCTTGTCGAGAACTTCAACCGGCGGATCGCGTGACGGTTCCGTGATCCAGGCCGCAAAACGAGCGATGAAGACGTGCGCCAACGGAACGGGTCCGGCGCTCGCGCGTATCGGCCTCGCGGCTTATGCTGCCCGGCCCGTTGCCGAACCCCCGCGAGGACCTGCCATGAAGAAGTCCGCATCCGCCAAATCCGCCACGACCAAAATCGTCAAGAGCAGCAAGGTCGATCTCGCCTCCAACACCAAGAGCGAGATCGCCGGCCTGCTCAACGCACGCCTGGCCGATGGTATCGACCTCGCGCTGCTGACCAAGCAGGCGCACTGGAACCTGAAGGGGCCCGGTTTCATCGGTGTCCACCTGATGCTGGACGGCTTCCGCAAGGAACTCGACGACCATGTCGATACCGTCGCGGAGCGCATCGCACAGCTCGGCGGCATTGCCTTCGGCACGACCCAGACGACCGCCGCCTCCACCTCGCTCAAACCCTATCCGACTGATATCGTGCCGGTGAAGGACCATCTCCACGCGCTGATCGAGCGCTACGCCGAGACCGCCAACCTCGTCCGCGAGGCGATCGACGCCAGCGACGAGGCGGGCGATGCCGGCACCGCCGACCTGTTGACCGCCTATTCGCGCATGCTCGACAAGGCGCTCTGGTTCCTGCAGTCGAACCTGCCGGGCTGACCGGCCGCGCCTGCCCGCAAGACTCTGACACGGTTGACGCGAGGCCCATGCATGGGCTCTTAAGTCCTCCGACCTTTCAGGCCTTAAATCTTTCGGCCGGGGCATGACCCCGGCCGTTTTGCGTTCGAGCGAAGCGATGATGGACAAGACATTCGAGCCGGCGGCCGTCGAGGCGCGCATCAGCAAGGCCTGGGAGGAGGCGAACGCCTTCGCCGCCGGCCGCGGCGCAGAGCCGGGGGCCGAGCCCTATTGCATCGTGATCCCGCCGCCCAACGTCACCGGCTCGCTGCATATGGGCCACGCGCTCAACAACACGCTGCAGGACGTGCTCTGCCGCTTCGAGCGCATGCGCGGCAAGGACGTGCTCTGGCAACCCGGCACCGATCATGCCGGCATCGCCACGCAGATGGTCGTCGAGCGCAGGCTGGCCGCCGAGAACAAGACCGACCGCCGGACGATGGGCCGCGAGGCCTTCCTCGAAGAGGTCTGGCGCTGGAAGGAGGAATCCGGCGGGACGATCGTCAATCAGCTGAAGCGTCTCGGCGCCTCCTGCGACTGGTCGCGCGAGCGCTTCACCATGGATGAGGGCCTGAGCGCCGCCGTGCTCAAGGTCTTCGTCGGGCTGCACAAACAGGGCCTGATCTACCGCGCCAAGCGGCTGGTGAACTGGGATCCGAAGTTCCAGACCGCGATCTCGGACCTCGAGGTCGTCCAGGTCGAGAAATCCGGCTCGTTCAAATGGCAGCGCGGCGGCGAGGAGGCTTTCGATGCCGCCAAGCTCGACAAGGTCCTGACCAAGGACCCGGGCGGGCACCTCTACTATTTCAACTATCCGCTCGAAGGCATCGCCTACGACGCCGACGATGTCTCGACCTTCATCACGGTCGCGACGACGCGGCCGGAGACGATGCTGGGCGACACCGGCGTCGCGGTGCATCCGGAAAACGAGACGCTCGGCCACTTGATCGGGAAGAATGTCGTCCTGCCGCTGGTCGGCCGCGTCATTCCGATCTTCGGCGACGATTATGCGGATCCCGAGAAGGGCACCGGCGCGGTCAAGATCACGCCAGCGCATGATTTCAACGATTTCGAGGTCGGCAAGCGCCACAAGCTCGCCGTCATCAACATCTTCGATAGCGAAGCGCGGGTTATTTCAAGTTCGTGGCAGGACTACAGCTTCCAAAAAAGTAGTGCTCAAGTCCAACTGGCGGACGAGCCGATCATTGGCGATTCCGTCAGTGAACAGATTCCTGAGAATCTGCATGGCCTCGACCGCTTCGCCGCCCGCAAGGCGGTTGTTGCAATGATGGCGGAACGCGGCTTCCTCGCCAAGATCGAGCCGCACGCACACACGGTTCCCCACGGCGACCGATCGGATGTCGTGATCGAGCCCTGGCTGACGCTCCAGTGGTATGTCGACGTCAAGCCGCTCGCCAACCGCGCCCTGAAGGCGGTGCAGGACGGCCGCACCAAGTTCACGCCCGAGAACTGGACCAAGGTCTATTATGACTGGCTCGAGAACATCGAGCCTTGGTGCGTTTCGCGGCAGCTGTGGTGGGGCCATCAGATTCCGGCCTGGTACGGGCCGGACGGGGAATGCTTCGTTGCCGAGTCGGAAGCCGCCGCGCAGGCGCTCGCGCTCGGCCATTACGGCGGCGCGGTCGAACTCACGCGCGACGAGGACGTGCTCGACACGTGGTTCTCCTCGGCACTCTGGCCGTTCTCGACGCTGGGCTGGCCCGACGAGACCAGCGAGCTGAAGCGCTACTACCCGACGGCAACCCTCGTCACCGCCTTCGACATCATCTTCTTCTGGGTCGCCCGGATGATGATGATGGGCCTCAACTTCATGGACGAGGTGCCGTTCCGCGAGGTCTACATCCACGCCATCGTTCGCGACGAGAAGGGCGCGAAGATGTCGAAGTCGAAGGGCAACGTCATCGATCCGCTGGTGCTGGTCGACCAGTACGGCGCCGATGCGCTGCGCTTCACACTCTCGGCGATGGCGGCGCAGGGACGCGACATCAAGCTCTCGACCGCCCGCGTCGAAGGCTACCGCAACTTCGCGACCAAGATCTGGAACGCGGCCCGCTTCGCCGAGCTGAACGGCTGCGCTCGCGCCGAGGGCTTCGATCCGGCCGCCGTGAAGCAGCCGCTCAACCGCTGGATCCTCAGCGAGGCCGCCACCGCGGCCGAGGAGATCGCTGCCGGCATCCCGACCTTCCGCTTCAACGAGGCGGCGGGCGCCGCCTATCGCTTCGTCTGGAACCAGTTCTGCGACTGGTATCTCGAACTCGCCAAGCCGGTGCTGCAGGGCGAGGGCGTCGATCCCGCCGAGAAGGCCGAGACCCAGGCCACAGTCGCGCATGTCATCGACCTGATCTGCCAGCTGCTCCACCCCTTCATGCCCTTCCTCACCGAAGAGCTCTGGGCGCAGAAGGCAGGCGAGGGCGCTCCGCGCGTCCTGAAGGCGGGCGACGATGCGCTCGTCTGCCTGACGCGCTGGCCCGATCTAGCGGCGCTCAAGGACACGGCGGCGGAGGCCGAGATCGGCTTCGTCGTCGATCTGATCTCCGACATCCGCTCGGTGCGCTCCGAGGTCAATGTCCCGGCCGGGACGCAGGCGCCGCTGGTCCTCATCAACGCGTCGGCCGCGACGCGCGCCACGATCGAGAGCTGGCGCCCGATGATCGAGCGCCTCGCGCGCATCTCGGAGATCGCCTTCGAGTCGGCATCGCCGCCGCAATCGGCGCAGATCATCGTGCGCGGCGAGGTCGCGGCGCTGCCGCTCGCCGGCATCATCGATCTCGAGGTCGAGCGCACCCGCCTGACCAAGGAGATGGCCAAGCTCGACCAGGACATCGCGGTCGTCGACAAGAAGCTCGGCAACCCCGATTTCATGGCCCGCGCTCCCGACGAGATCGTCGAGGAGAACCGCGAGCGGAAGGCGGCGGCGGAAGCCCGCAAGATCAAGATCGCCGAAGCGCTGGCACGACTGTCATAGGGTGGTTGTAGGAAAGCGCGAAAGCTGAGGCAGGCAACAGAGACTGTGGACGGAAACCTGCTTGAGATATTGGCTGAGATTGAACTGCTCGGCCCGAGAAGGGCTTAGACCGCCATGTTTCGCCGCGACGCCTTCGGCCGCTTCGATCCCGATGACTTCGTCACGGCAATTGGCACACCCTCGCGCCGCCTGCTGCTGAAGGGGCTCGCCGCCTCGGGGCTGCTGCTGGGCGGCGGGCAGGCCCGGGCGCAGCGGCTCTGGGCCAACCCGCTCTTCGCGGCCGATCCGTTCTCGCTCGGCATCGCCTCGGGCGATCCGGCAGCGGACGGCTTCGTGATCTGGACGAAGCTCGCCCCCGAACCCTTGGCGGAGCATGGCGGCATGCCGATGCGGGCCGTCGAGGTCGCTTGGGAGGTTGCCGAGGACGATGCTTTTGCACGGGTCGTCCAGCGCGGCACCGGGCTGGCGCGGCCTGAACTCGGCCATGCCGTCCATGTCGAGGTGGCCGGTCTTCAACCGGATCGCTTCTATTTCTACCGCTTCACCTGCGGCGGCGTGCGCAGCGCAACCGGACGCAGCCGGACCTTTCCTGCGGCCGGGGCAGCCGTCGAGCGGATGAATTTCGGCGTGCTCGGCTGCCAGCGCTATGAGGACGGCTTCTTCACCGCCTTCCGCCACGTCGCGGAGGAGCGCTTCGATTTTATCTATCATTATGGCGACTACATCTACGAGTACCGCACGATCCGGCCGGGCGATCGCCCGTTGCCCGTCGCCCGGGTGATGCCCGGCGAGCCCGACGAGATCTACGCGCTGTCCGACTATCGCCGCCGCTATGCGCTCTACAAGCTCGACCCCGATCTCCAGGCCGCCCATGCCTCGGCGCCCTGGCTGGTTTCGTTCGACGACCACGAGATCGACAACAACTGGGCCGGCTTCATCTCGGAGGAGGCAGGCGTGCCGCCCGAGATTTTTGCGCTGCGCCGGGCCGCGGGCTTCCAGGCCTGGTACGAGCATATGCCGCTGCGGCAAAGCTCGCGGCCCAATGGCCCGGCGATCCAGGCCTATCGCCGCTTCCGCTACGGCGATCTCGCCCAGATTGATGTGCTCGACACGCGCCAGTTCCGCAGCGACCAGCCTTGTGGTGACGGCTGGCAGGCGCATTGCACTGACGCGCTGAAGCCGGAAAAGAGCATGCTCGGCCCGGCGCAAGAGGCTTGGCTCACCGAGGGCTTCCGCCTGCCGCAGGCGCGCTGGACCGTGCTGGCGCAGCAGGTGATGATGATGCGGCGTGACAACGCTCCGGAGCCTGGCAGCGTCAGCTACCACATGGACAAATGGGACGGCACGGCTGCAGCAAGGCAGCGCCTGTTCGACGGGTTGACGCAGGCGCGGATCGCCAATGCGGTCGTCCTGACGGGCGACATTCACCAGAACTGGGCCGGTGAGCTGAAGGCCAACTTCGACGATCCGGCATCAACGACGGTCGGCGTCGAATTCGTCGCGACCTCGATCTCCTCGGGAGGCGATGGCGCGGCGACGACACGGGCCGGCAGGGTCGGCCTCCAGAAGAATCCCCATATTCGCTATTTCAACAATCAGCGCGGCTACATGCGCCACATTGTGGGCAGGGAGCACTGGCAGGCCGATTACCGCCTCCTGGAGCGCGTCACGCAGGCGGGCGCTGAGGTTGCGACCAAGGCGAGCTTCATCGTCGAGGCAGGAAAGCCGGGCCTGCGGCCAGCCTGAGACATCCGGCCGCGCCTGCATCCGGTCACGACTCCGTCTTCAAATTGACCTTAGCGTAAGACAACTCTGGCAATCTCCCGCCGACACGGTTAAATGCGCCAGGCGCAGAGCTGCCATGCGCCTTGATGCCGCTAACCCAGGACCGGTTGTTTCCACACCATGCTCAAGCGAGCCTATGATTGGTGCGTTTCCTATGCATCGCACCCCGGCGCCCCGTGGCTGCTTTTCGCGCTGACTTTCGTCGAAAGCTCGTTCAGCCCTCTGCCGCCTCTGCCGCTGCTCCTGCCGATGTGCATCGCCAGGCCCGACCGGGCCTGGTTCTATGCCGGCGTCTGTTCGCTCGGCGCCATCCTCGGCGGCTATCTCGGCTACGCCATCGGCGCGCTGCTCTACGACTCGGTCGGCTCCTGGCTGATCTCGCTCTATGGCCTGCAGGAGAAGGCGGCGAGCCTGATCGCCACCTCGCAGGATTACTGGTTCTGGGTCCTGGTCACCAAGGGGCTGACGCCGATCCCGTTCAAGATCGTGACGATCATGTCGGGCTTCCTGCATTTCGACATCTGGAAGTTCACCATCGGCATGGTCGTCTCCCGGGTGACCTTCTTCATGATGATCGCGGTGGCGCTGCGCTTCTATGGCGACGACATCCGTATCTTCATCGAGAAGCACCTGCCGATGACGGCGCTGGCGCTGGCGGTGGTGGTGATCGGCGGCTTCTTCGTCCTGCCGATGGTGCTCTGAGGCGATCAACTCGCGGGCTTCGGTCAGTGGCGTTTGTGACATCGGCGCAACAGTTTGATGGATTGCGCCGACCTCGCCCTGCGCTGCTGGAATTGCCGCGATGCCGCCACAAAGCGCGCCCAGCAAAGATGCGCGATAAGTCTCTGAGATATAGAGGAATTAAAGTCTGTCTCGCGGGCGCCGGAGCCGGTTCGGCCCCTACAGGGCAGGAGGGTGTAGCGTTGCGCCCGGCTTGAGCTGCGTGGCACATCTGCCGCGCGCGTCAAAGCGCAGGGTGGAACGAGGAAAAAGACGATGGATGCGCGTGTTTTCGACAAGTCCAGGCTTCCCAGCCGGCATGTGAGCGTCGGCCCGGCCCGGGCTCCGCACCGCTCCTATTACTACGCCATGGGCATGACCGCCCGCCAGATTTCGCAGCCCTTCGTCGGCGTCGCCTCCTGCTGGAACGAGGCTGCTCCCTGCAACATCTCGTTGATGCGTCAGGCCCAGGCGGTCAAGAAGGGCGTCGCCTCGGCCCAGGGCACGCCACGCGAATTCTGCACGATCACCGTGACCGACGGCATCGCCATGGGCCATCAGGGCATGAAGTCCTCGCTCGCCTCGCGCGAATGCATCGCCGACTCGGTCGAGCTGACCATGCGCGGCCATTGCTATGACGCGCTCGTCGGCCTGGCCGGCTGCGACAAGTCGCTGCCGGGCATGATGATGGCGATGGTGCGCCTCAACGTGCCGTCGATCTTCATCTATGGCGGCTCGATCCTGCCCGGCACCTTCAAGGGCAAGCCCGTCACCGTCCAGGACGTCTTCGAGGCCGTCGGCAAGCATTCGGTCGGCGCCATGTCCGATGAGGATTTGAAGGAACTGGAGGAGGCGGCCTGCCCGTCCGCTGGCTCCTGCGGCGCGCAGTTCACCGCCAACACCATGGCGACCGTCGCCGAGGCGATCGGCCTGGCGCTGCCCTATTCCTGCGGCGCGCCGGCGCCCTACGACGTGCGCGACACCTTCTGCTACACGGCCGGCGAGATGGTGATGGAGCTGATCGCCCGCAACATCCGTCCGCGCGACATCGTCACCCGCAAGGCGCTGGAGAACGCCGCGATGGTCGTGGCGGCGTCGGGCGGCTCGACCAATGGCGCGCTGCATCTGCCGGCGATCGCGCATGAATGCGGCATCGATTTCGATCTCTTCGCCGTCGCCGAGATCTTCAAGAAGACCCCCTACATCGCCGATCTGAAGCCGGGCGGAAAATACGTCGCCAAGGACATGTTCGAGGTCGGCGGCATCCCGCTCTTGATGAAGACGCTGCTCGACCACGGCTTCCTGCATGGCGACTGCATGACGGTGACCGGCCGCACCATCGCCGAGAACCTCGCCTCGGTGAAATGGAACGACGAACAGGACGTCATCCGCCCCGCCAACAAGCCGCTGTCCGACAATGGCGGCGTGGTCGGGCTCGAGGGCAATCTGGCGCCCGAGGGCGCGATCGTGAAGATCGCCGGCATGACCACCGAGCAGCTGACCTTCACCGGCCCGGCGCGCTGCTTCGACTGCGAGGAGGACGCCTTCGCTTGCGTCAGCCAGCGCGGCTACAAGGTCGGCGACGTGCTCGTCATCCGCTATGAAGGCCCCAAGGGCGGACCCGGCATGCGCGAGATGCTCTCGACCACGGCCGCCCTCTACGGGCAGGGTATGGGCGACAAGGTCGCGCTCATCACCGATGGTCGCTTCTCCGGCGCGACGCGGGGCTTCTGCGTCGGTCATGTCGGGCCTGAAGCCGCCGTGGGCGGCCCGATCGGCCTGATCCGCGACGGCGACATCATCGAGCTCGATGCCATCACAGGAAAGCTCGCAGTCCGCCTTTCTGATGCCGAACTTCAGGAGCGTCGTGCGGCCTGGAAGCCGCGCAAGACCGATTACAACTCGGGCGCGCTCTGGAAATACGCGCAGACGGTCGGCTCCGCCAAGGGGGGAGCCGTGACCCACCCTGGAGGCGCGGCCGAGACTCATTGCTATGCGGATATCTGACGCCACGATCGCAGCATTCATCCTCGTCCTGGGCGGCCTGCAGGCCGCCTGGGCGCAGGATGCTGTGAGTCGTGGCCCGATTCCGCCCCGCCCGATCCCGGGCATCGCCTTGCCTGAGCCGGAAGGCGCACCGTCCGTCGCTCCCGGCACCGCGACCATCGCGCCGGCGCCGAACGCACCCGCAGCCCACACCGCCCTGCCGCTCGCGCCGTTCAGCAGTGCCCGCGACGCGATCAAGGCCTGGATGCGCGATTCGACCGCCGGCGACCAGGCCGGTGCCGTGCGCGCCCTCGAATATGCGGCTGCCCAGGGACACCTCACAGCGCAGTTCAAGCTCGGCCGGATGTATGCCGGCGGCGAGGGCGTTCCGACCAATGATCTCAAGGCCTTCGAGTATTTCTCGAAGATCGCGGACGAGAATGCCGACGCCACCCCCGGCACCGCCGATGGCCGCATTGTCGGCGGTGCCTTCGTGGCGCTCGGCGGCTATTTCATGGACGGCATCAAGGGCAGCTATGTGAAGCCCAATATCGACCGTGCCTTCGACATGTTCCATTACGCCGCCTCCTATTTCGGCGACCCGGAAGGCCAGTACAATCTCGGTCGGCTCTACATGAACGGCCAAGGCACCCGCCGCGATGCGAGGCAGGCGGCGCGCTGGATGAAGCTGTCGGCCGAGAAGGGCTACGCTCCGGCGCGCGCCGTCTTCGGAGACCTGCTGCTGCGTGGCGGCGAAGGCTTGCCGCGCCAGCCCATCCTCGGGTTGATGTGGCTGTCGCTCGCCCGCGAGAGCGCCGATCCCGGGCGCGACGCCTGGATCATCGAGCGGCACGACACGGCCTTCTCATCGGCCTCGGCGAGTGACCGAACGGCCGCGCTCGCGCTGATCGAGCGTCAGCAGGTCGCAGGCTCGCGCACACCGCAGCGCTGATCGGCACCCCATCTGCATCCGCAGCTTCGCGTCAGCGGTACCCTGAACAGAACCACAGGGGTCCGTTCGATGTGCAAGATCATCTCACTCAGCTGCTGCGCCGCGCTCGCGCTCCTCACCGGGGGCTTCGCCACGGCACAGGACAATTACGAATCCTGGCCGGTCCTCGCCGACCCTTTCCCCAGCACGGGCGGCGGCGGAATCATGATCCACGACTACGATCCCGTGGTCTCGGGCGGGCAGTGCACGACAAAATTCCGCGCCATCGAGCCCAACGGCACGACCTATCGCAACAGCATCGTCTTCGACGCAATCGAGACGCAGGGTGGCGTGCTCTGCAGCAATGGCCGTTGGACCTCGGCCGATGGCAGCGCGACCGGAACGACGCCGTTTCGTGTCTTCATCAAGGGCGGCGTGAAGCGCGGCTCCGGGGAATAGCCGGAAGGATCAGGCGGCCTTGAGGTCCACCATCACCGGCACATGGTCGGACGGCTTCTCCCAGCCGCGGACATGCTTGACGATCTGTACGCCCGAGAGCCTGTCGGCCGCCTGCGGCGAGAGCAGCAGATGGTCGATGCGGATGCCGTTGTTCCGCTGCCAGGCGCCGGCCTGATAGTCCCAGAAGGTGTAGAGGCCGGTGGCATCGCTGGTGGCGCGCAGTGCCTCGGTCAGGCCAAGATTGGTGAGCTCCCGAAAGGCAGCGCGCGTCTGCGGCAGGAACAGCGCGTCCGAGACCCAGGCGGCGGGGTCGCGCGCATCACGCGGCTCGGGGATGACGTTGTAGTCGCCCGCCAGCACCAGCGGCTCCTCCAACGCGAGCAGCATCTGCGCATGCGCGGTCAGGCGCCTCATCCAGCCGAGCTTGTAGGGGTATTTTTCGGTATTGGGCGGATTGCCATTGGGCAGGTAGATCGAGGCGAGGCGCACGACGCCGTTGCCCAGCGGCAGCACGCCCTCGAGATAGCGCGCCTGCTCGTCGCCATCATCCCCGGGCAGGCCGCGCCGGACATCCTCCAGCTTCCTCCGCGTGATGATGGCGACGCCGTTGAAGCCCTTCTGGCCATGCGTCTCGACCTGCCAGCCGGCCTCCTCGATCTCGGCGCGCGGGAAATCGGCATCGACGCATTTGATCTCCTGCAGGCAGAGCGCATCCGGCTCGGCCTCCTTCAGGACATCGAGCAGATGGCCGAGCCGCTGGCGGACGGAATTGACGTTCCAGGTGGCGATACGCAAGGGGCTGCTCCAGGTCGGATATGCGCCGCGAAGATAGGCGCTTTCAGCCGCAAAGAAAAACCTCCCCGCATCGCTGCGGAGAGGCTTGCCTGTCCTTGCGGTCAGGCCATGTCAGGGGCAGCAAGCACGTCAGGGCAGGCTGCCTATCAGGGGCAGGACCGAACCACGCCGCCGGAGCCGATATAAGTGCCGGTCTCGGGGTCGTAGCTGCGGAAGCGGCGCGAGCAGTAGGCGACGGCATCGACGTCCGATTCGCCATAACCATAGGCGCGAACCGGTGCGCCATAGATCGGAGCCGGCTCGACATAGCGCGGACCGGCGAGTGCGCCGGCAGCGAGAGCGCCGCCGATCACGCCCGCAGCGATGCCGGCGCCGACTGCTGCGCCACGTCCACCGCGATAGTATCCGCCACGATAGCCGTAGCCCGGGCCGTAGCGGCGATACTGCACGGTCTCGATCAGATCGTTGCCGCTGGTCGAAAGCGACATGGCGGGGCCGGAGGCCGCACCGATGGGCGCAGCGCTGGCAGGCACAGCCATCAACGCGCCACCGACGAGAGCCGCGGCAATGGTCAAGGTCTTGATCATGGGAGTTTTGATCATGGGAAAATCCTTTCCTCTCCGATGCGAGAGGAAGCTTGCGCGTTCCTCTGATGATCTCCAAGCGTAGCCGTTACGCCGTAATGATGAAAGCCTGACGCACGATAGCGTCAAAATTTCGTCGTCATGCAGCCCACGGCACGCCATCGGATACTTTTTTTGTCGGCGGTTGCACGATGGCGGCTGGCGCCCCATCTAGCCTCGACATATTTTGCACTGCATCATTCGTTCGAAGGACTTGATCGCCCAATGTCGCATCCTGCCGAGACGGATCCTCGCGACACGACCGCCGAGCCCGCCATTGTCAGGGCGCTAAGGCCGCTACCGATGATCATCTTCGGCTCGCGCTGGCTGCAATTGCCGCTCTATCTCGGGCTGATCGTGGCGCAATGCGTCTATGTCTTCCTGTTTCTGAAGGAGCTTTGGCACCTCATCACCCACGCCTTCAACTTCTCCGAGCAGCAGATCATGCTGGTCGTGCTCGGGCTGATCGACGTGGTGATGATCTCCAACCTGCTGATCATGGTCATCGTCGGCGGCTATGAGACCTTCGTCTCGCGGCTGCGGCTGGAAGACCACCCCGACCAGCCGGAATGGCTGAGCCACGTCAATGCGAGCGTGCTCAAGATCAAGCTCGCCATGGCGATCATCGGCATCTCGTCGATCCACCTGCTGCGGACCTTCATCGAGGCGGGCAATATCGGCAGCACCGCCCGCGCCACGGAGTACACCGTGACCGGCGTCATCCTGCAGACGACGATCCATGTCGTCTTCATCCTGTCGGCGATCGGCATCGCCTGGGTCGACAGGATGGGGGCGCCGACAAGCAAGAGCCACTGAGGCCATTGCGGCTCCGGTGGGCGGGCAGGGGACTACTGCCCCCGACCGGCTCTTGCGGCGAAGCGGATCGCCTCTTCGGCGGCCTTGAACAGCGCCTTGGCCTTGTTGACGCATTCGGCCTGCTCGGAGGCCGGGTTCGAATCATAGACGATCCCGGCGCCGGCCTGGACATGCATGCGCCCGTCCTTGACCACGGCCGTGCGCAGCACGATGCAGGTGTCCATCTCGCCGCTCGCGCCGAAATAGCCGACGCAGCCGCCATAGGCGCCGCGCGCATCATGCTCGAGTTCGTCGATGATCTCCATCGCGCGAACCTTCGGCGCGCCCGAGACCGTCCCGGCGGGGAAGCCGGCCGACAACGCCGCCAGCGCGTCATGGCGCGGATCGATCTCACCCTCGACATTCGAGACGATGTGCATGACCTGGCTGTAGCGCTCGATGAAGAAGGAATCGGTGACCTTCACCGTGCCGATCTTCGCAACGCGGCCGACATCGTTGCGGCCGAGGTCGAGCAGCATCAGATGCTCGGCGCGCTCCTTGGGGTCGGCGAGCAGCTCCTGCGCCAGCGCCTCGTCTTCCGCCGGGGTGGCGCCGCGACGGCGCGTCCCGGCGATCGGGCGAATGGTAACGGTGTCGTCGCGCAGCCGGACCAGAATTTCCGGGCTCGAACAGACGATCTGGAAATCGGCGAAGTCGAGATAGCACAGGAACGGCGCCGGATTGACCCGCCGCAGCGCCCGGTAGAGCGCGAAAGGCGGAAGCTGAAACGGCGCCTCGAAGCGCTGCGACAGCACGACCTGGAAGATGTCGCCGGCGCGGATGTAATCCTGCGCGGTGGCGACCATGGCGTGGAATTCCGCCTCGGTCGTGTTCGAGACGATGTCCGGATCGGGGAGATTTGCGATGTCGATCGCGGCTTCCTGGGGCAGGGGGCCTTCGAGCGCCCGCACCACGGCGTCAAGCCGCTCCAGCGCCCGCTCATGGGCCGCGCGCGCCGGAACGCCCGGCTGATGGCGCACCGGCGTCACGACATGGATCTCGTCGCGCACCGAATCGAACACCACCATCAGCGTCGGCCGCGTCAGGATCGCATCGGGCACGCCCGTGCCGGTCTCCTTGGGCTCCGGCAACCGCTCCATCAAACGGACCATGTCGTAGCCGAGATAGCCGAACACGCCAGCCGCCATCGGCGGCAGCTCTTCTCCTCCGGGCGGGGCCTGGCCGCCGGCAAGCGCATCGCCCTCGGGGATCGCGCTCTCGTCGAGCAAGGCACGCAGGCTCTCGAAGGCCGGTCGCGGATCAACCAGGAAGGCATCGCCTAGCGCCGGACGGCACACCGAGGCCTCGCCGTGATGGCAGCGCCAGATCAGATCCGGCTCCAGGCCGATCATCGAATAGCGCCCGCGCACGGACCCACCCTCGACCGATTCGAGCAGGAAGGCCGGGCCCGTCGTGGCGTGGCGCAGCTTCAGGAAGGCGGCGACCGGCGTTTCGCAATCGCCGACCAGCACCTGCCGCAGCAATTGCGGCGTGCCGGCCTCATAGGCGGTCGCGAAGCCGTCGTGATCCTGCGCCAAGGTCATCGTCAGTTCTGCGCGCCGCCGGTGGCATTGCGGAAGGCGGTCTCGTTGATCGCGACGCCGAGCTCCTTCTGCCGCTGGCCGACATACTGGGCGAGGATGTCCTCGCTGACGCTGGCACCGAGCTGGCGGGCGAAATTATCGGCCTCCTGCGTCGTGCGGGCATAGCTCGGCACGGTCGCGGCATCGACCTTGAACAGGATGCGACCGCCACCGGGTACCGCGGCCGACGCGCTCTTGCCGGCAACCGTGCCGAAGATCAGCGTGATGACGTTCGCGGGGAGGTCGGGGCGCTGTTCCTGGCGGCCGATCTCGCTCGCCTGCTCGGTGGTCAGGCCGGCCGAGGCCGCGACCGCATCGAAGGCCTCGCCCTTGTCGAGCCGCTCGACCAGTTCGCGCGCCTTCGCGGAGAGCCGCGTCGCGACCTCGTCGGCGCGCCACTGTGCCTCGACCTGCGCCTTGACCTCGTCGAAGCTCTGGTCGCGGGCCGGGGCGATCGTCTTGACGTCGTACCAGACATAGCCGCTGTCGCGGGCCAAGCGGATCGCCTCGCTGTCGACGCCGACATCGGAGCGGAAGATTGCCTGGACGGTCGGGTCGCCGCCCGGCAGCGGCTGCTCCACCGTCCCGTCGGGGCGGCGCAGGGCGTTGTCGACCGGGCCGACGCTGCGCAGCGGCAGGTTCAGCTCCTTGGCGATTTCGGCCAGCGGCTTGGCCGCGGCGCGCTGGTCCTCGACCTTGTCGTGAATCTCGGTGATCCGGCTCGCCGCGCGGCTGGTGGCGAGCTCGGCCCGGACTTCGGCCGCGACCTCGTCGAAAGCGCGGACGGCTTCGGGCTGGATCACGCTGACGCGCAGCAGCACGGGCCCGAAGGCGCTGGTGACCGGCGCGCTGACCGCGCCCTGTGCGAGCGCGAAGGCGGCCTCGCGCACGACGGGATCGAAGACCTGCGGACGGGTGAAGGTGCCCAGAGTCAGGTCGGCATCGGCGACATTGCGCGCCGTGGCGATGGCCTCGAAGGTTTCGCCGGCGTCGATGCGCGCCTTGGCGGCCTGGGCCTCCTCGGCAGTGGGGAAGGTGATCTGCTGGATCGTGCGGGTCTCGGCCGTGGTGAAGCGCTGCGCCTTGGTCTGCTCATAACGCGCCTTGGCATCGGCCTCGCTGATCGCTCCGGCATCGGCGAGCGTCTCAGCCGAGATCGCGAGAATCTCGGCGGTGCGCTGCTCGGGTGCGCGGAAGGCGCCCTTGCGCTCGTCGAAGAAGGTCTTGAGCTGCGCTTCGGTTGGCGCGGCGATTTCGCCGGCGACGCTGGGCGCCAGCCGCGCGAAGGTCACGCTGCGGCGCTCGTTGCGCAGGCGGTGGCCGAGTTCCTGCAGCGCGCCGGGCGCCAGCACCGAGCCGACGACCATTTCGGCGATCTGCTGGCGCAGGATCGTGGCGCGCTGCTCGCGGACATAGCTCTGCTCCGTAAAGGAATTCGAGCGCAGCAATTCGTTGAAGCGAGCTGCCGAGAACGCACCCGAAGCGTCGCGGAACGTTGGATCGTCGAAGATCAGGTTGCGGATGGTCTCGTCGGAAACCGCGAGCCGCATCCCCTGCGCCGTCTGGTCGAGCACCGATTCCGTCACGAGGCGCGACAGTGCCTGCCGGTCGAGGCCGATCGCGCGGGCCATATCGGGCGTGATCTGCCGGCGCTGCTGGCGCGTCAGCGCCTGGACGTCGTTCTGGAAGGCGGTGCGCATCTGTTCGAGGCCGATCTCGGCCTTGCCGACGCGCGCCACGGAGTTGCGGCCATAGCCCTGGAAGATATCGCCGATGCCCCAGATCGCGAACGACAGGATCAGAAAGCCGAACATGACGAAGATGATGAGCTTGCCGATCAAGCTCTGGCCCGCCTTGCGGATGCCCTGCATCATCATTGGGAGGTATCTTTCCTTGAGCCTGACGCGGCGCCGAGGTCGCCGTCGCCGGTTTTGTTCGGCGCTGCTTATAGGAACCGGAGCGCCAAGCCGCAATCGCCTGTGCGGATTCGTGTTCGGCGCGCGCGCAAATTGCTTTTTCTCGGAGCAAGTCGCTTTTTCTCGGAGATTGCGGCGTGGTGCGGGCATTGCTAGAGCCGGAGCAGCCATTTTGGGAGGATCGACGTGACGCGCAGCATCAGGCCGCTGGTAGCCGGCAACTGGAAGATGAACGGCATGAAGGCCGACATCGTCATCGCGAGCGAGGTCGCCAAGGGATATGACGCCGGGCTGAAGGCGGCGGTCGATCTGGCGATCTGCCCGCCGGCCTCCCTGCTCATGACGGCGAGCGTCGTCCTGGTCGGCTCGCGCATCGCGACCGGCGGCCAGGATTGCAGCATGCAAGGCTCCGGCGCTTTCACCGGCGAGATCTCGGCCGCGATGCTCGCGGATGCCGGCGCGAGCTTCGCCATCGTCGGCCATTCCGAGCGCCGCACCCTGCATGGCGAGAGCAACGCCACTGTGAAGGCCAAGGCGGAAGCGGCGCAGAAGGCCCTGCTGGTGCCGATCGTCTGTGTCGGCGAGACCAGGGACGAGCGCGAGGCCGGCAAGGCTCTGACCGTCGTGAAGAAGCAGTTGCGCGGGTCCGTCCCGGACGGCGCGACCGCCGCGACGCTCGTCGTCGCCTATGAGCCGGTCTGGGCCATCGGCACCGGGCTGACCCCGACCGCTGCCGATGTCGCGGAGATGCACGAAGCGATCCGCGCCGAACTCGGTCGCCTCCTCGGCAAGGCCGCCGCGGCGGGCGTGCGGCTGCTTTATGGCGGCTCGGTCAAGCCGTCGAACGCGGTCGAACTGATGAACGTCGCCAATGTCGACGGCGCGCTCGTCGGCGGCGCCAGCCTCAAGGCCGAGGAGTTTCTGGCGATCGCGCGGGCTTGCGCCTGACCGGGCGCCCAGCGGTATGAGCTAGCCTGCGTAGTCGCCTTCGCGACTGTGGCGAACCGCAAGGATCACCACCGTTTCGCCGTCCTGACGGTAGAGTGCGAGATAACCGCCGCTTCCGAAGGCAATCGGCCATTCGCGAAACTCAGCCGGCATCTCGGCGGCGGCGCGTCCTGCCTGCGGATGATCGGCCAGCAATCTGACACCGCGACGAATCGCCTTGATCGCACGCTGGGCTGCCGGACGATTCTTGGAGGCAAGAAAACGGTGCAGCCGCTCAACATCGCGCAAAGCGGCCGGTGACCAGATCAGGCGTGGCATGCGGGCGGGGCGGCATCCTCGCCATCCTCGAGCTTCGCCAGCCAGGCGTCGGCCTCCTCGGCAGTCGCATGCAAGCCAGTCGCTCGATACTCATCCCAGGCCGTGACAACCTGCTGGCGTGTCTCCTCGCGTGTCACATATTGCTCGATCGCTTCACGGATCAGGCTTTCGGCGCTGAGCTGCTTGGTCGAGGCGAGACGCCGTACCCTGTCGTCGGTCACGGGATCGAGCGTCACGACGGTAAGAGAACCGATCGGCATCGCTGGGCTTCCTTGGCTTCGATCGCTTCAATCTAATGCGATCTCACCTCAAACGCACGCCGAAAGCCGCGGTGCGAAATCCTGGGGTGGCACAGCGCCATGACCCATGCTATGTGCCGCGCCGAATAGGGGCCCGTCGCGGGCTCGTTGGTGCGGGCAGCCCTTGGCGGCGGCCGGCACCATACCCATTTCGAGAGCTTTCGTCTCAGTCTGTCGAGAACATGCAGAACGTCATCATCGTCATCCACCTGATCATCGTGGTCGCGCTCGTCGGCGTGGTCCTGCTGCAGCGCTCCGAGGGCGGCGGGCTCGGCATGGGCTCGGGCGGTGGCGGAGCCGGCGGCTTCATGACCGGCCGCGGCCAGGCTAACGCCCTGACCCGCACGACGGCGATCCTCGCAGGCGCCTTCTTCCTGACCTCGATCATCCTGGCGGTGATGGCCAATCGCGGCCGCGTCCAGCGTTCGATCATCGACGGCGCGCCCGGCACCAGCGCACCTGCCACGCCGACCGGCCCGAGCGCCCCCAATGCGGGCGGCGTGTTCGACCAGCTCCGGCAGATGCAGGCGCCCAGCGGCACACCGCAACCGCCGACACCGGCGGCTCCGGCGCCGCAGCAGTGACGAAGGCACGTCCCGCAAAAGTGGTTTTCACTTTTGCGATAAGGACTTGCCCAAGCAGCAAGTCTTGGCAGGGGCCGGGAAACCGGCCCTTCTCTTTTGTGTGGGGCGCGTCAGCCGGATGGCTGCGCTCTCCTGTGGACAAGCGTGCAGGGCAAGACGGGGCTGCGCGGTTGGACTTAGCGAATCGAGCCCGTGGCTTTAGAGGTGTCCACCCATGACGCGGTATGTTTTCATCACCGGCGGCGTGGTGTCTTCGCTGGGCAAGGGCCTGGCGTCGGCGGCACTGGCCGCTCTCCTGCAGGCGCGTGGCCATACGGTCCGTCTGCGCAAGCTCGACCCCTATCTCAATGTCGATCCGGGAACGATGAGCCCGTATCAGCATGGCGAGGTCTTCGTCACCGATGACGGTGCCGAGACCGATCTCGATCTCGGTCATTACGAGCGCTTCACCGGCCGGCCCTGCAACCGGGGCGACAACATCACGACCGGCCGCATCTACATGGACATCCTGACCAAGGAGCGCCGCGGCGACTATCTCGGCGCGACGATTCAGGTCGTGCCGCACGTCACCAATGCCATCAAGGAGTTCATCCTCGACGGCAATGAGGGCTATGATTTCGTCCTGATCGAAGTGGGCGGCACGGTCGGCGATATCGAGAGCCTGCCCTTCCTCGAGGCGATCCGCCAGACCGGCCAGCAGCTTCCGCGCGGCCAGTGCATCTTCATCCACCTGACGCTGCTGCCCTATATCCCGACCGCAGGCGAGCTGAAGACCAAGCCGACGCAGCATTCGGTCGCCGAGTTGCGCTCGATCGGCATCCAGCCCGACATCCTGCTCTGCCGCACCGACCGCGAGATCCCGCGCGAGGAGCGCCGCAAGCTCGCACTGTTCTGCAACGTCCGCGAGACCGCGGTGATCGAGGCCCGCGACGTCGCCTCGATCTACGACGTGCCTTTGTCCTATCACGCGGAAGGGCTCGACAACGAGGTTCTGGCCGCCTTCGGCATGGATGGCAGCCAGGAACCCGACATCTCGAACTGGCGGCGCATCTCGGAGCGGGTGAAGAACCCCGAGGGCGAGGTCACCATCGCCATCGTCGGCAAATACACCGGCATGAAGGACGCCTATAAGTCCCTCATCGAGGCGCTGATGCATGGCGGCATCGCCAACCGGGTCAAGGTCAACCTGGACTGGATCGAGTCGGAGGTCTTCGAGAAGGAGGACCCGACGCCGTTCCTCGAGCACGTCCACGGCATCCTCGTCCCCGGCGGCTTCGGCCATCGCGGCGCCGAGGGCAAGATCAAGGCGGCGACCTTCGCAAGACAGCGCAAGGTGCCCTATTTCGGCATCTGCTTCGGCATGCAGATGGCGGTGATCGAGGGCGCCCGCTCGCTTGCGGGGATCGCCAACGCCAACTCCAGCGAGTTCGGCCCGACCGACGAACCCGTCGTCGGCCTGATGACCGAATGGATGCGCGGCAACGAGATCGAGCAGCGCGCCGCCGACGGCAATCTCGGCGGCACCATGCGGCTTGGCGCCTACGCCTCGACGCTGGCCGCCGGCTCCAAGATCGCCAAGATCTACGGCACGACCGAGATCTCGGAGCGCCATCGCCACCGCTACGAGGTCAACATGGGCTATCGCGACCGGCTGGAGGCGCAGGGCATGAGCTTCTGCGGGCTCTCGCCGGACGGGCTCTTGCCGGAGACGATCGAGTACCCCGACCACCCCTGGTTCATCGGCGTGCAGTACCACCCCGAGCTCAAGTCGCGCCCCTTCGAGCCGCATCCACTGTTCGCGAGCTTCGTCGAGGCGGCGGTGGTGCAGAGCCGGCTGGTGTGATCGGCGGGGAAGGCGAGGCGCGGCCTGGAGAGGTGGGATTTGGGCTGCTGTGGGTCGAGAGCGGATGATAATAGTTGAGCCCACGATCAGAACGGCGCCCAATGATCACGAACTCGACAGGCAGACGACGCTTCGAAATGTCGATGGCTAAGCCGGAGATGGACACCATTGCGCGAGAGAGCAATGGTGAGCCTAGCGATCCGATACTCCGCGCCGCCTATCACCTACTCCGCGTTTGGATTGAATGCGGTGAACAGTTCATCGATGACAAAGGCGTTCTGCACCTCGAGCACTTCTGCTCCGGCGCTCGTGAAAACGCTGCGCCGTACCTCGAAAGCCTTGGGCTAGGCGTCAATCAGGGTTGGAGCTTTACGCCCAACTCGGCTGGACTTGTGCTGGTATTTCCCGCCGGCATGCTCTTGCATGGGCGACGCATTGTCGGCTGGGAAACGGCATACCAATCTGTCGACGAGATGCGCGGTCAATCTCCGGAACGCTGAGTAACCGCATCGAGCCGGAATCTGCCCTTTGCCAACATGGTCGCGACAGGCCCGACCATGACGGCAAAGGGCGCGGGACGCGCGGGGAACCCCTCTCCTGTAAGGAGAGGGGCAGGGGTGAGGTGTCGGCCCCTGGACCATCGAGGCGCAAGCCCCAGCCGCCGCTGCGGTGAGGTGACGGCCACAGCGTCAAAGGGCCGACCCCTCACCCTGCCCTCTCCCTGCGGGAGAGGGTTCCCCACGCTATCCTCGCAAAATCTTATCCCCGCCCTCCACACCTCCCTTTATCCTGCCCCCACCTCATCCCCGAGGGGCAGCCATCCGGAAGGCAAGCCGTTGGTGGGGATGGGGGCGGCGCCTGCGGCTGGTCTTACAAGCCAGACTCGGGAGGCTTCGGGGCACCGCCCTGGGGACACTACGGTCCCTGTGCGAGGAGCTCGCTGGACGGGACGGCGGAAGCGGTCAGGTCCGACACCGCGGTGTGGCGCACCCCATGGGGCGTTGAGGCCGCAGGACGGCAAGGCAGGCCAAGCCTCTCCCTATAAGCGCGGCCCGGAGTCCGAAATCGTCGATGAGCGGAGCGCCACGGGGCGTGCGGATGGTGGCTCAATCCATCCGCGCCGCGACCTGGCTCAATGGTTGCGGACTGACACCCTCGCGCCTCGCGGCGCTCCGCTGCCCCTCGTCAACGGCCGCCTCGCGAAAGCGCAGGCGGACAAAGGCGTCGTCATGCATTCGACGGATGCGTTGACCTATCGTTACGGCGATGGTCTCATTGGATGATACTTCACTGAGACCGAGGGCCGGCCGATGGCGATCTCGATGGCGGGGCTGCCCGCATTCCTGCTCTATTTCGCGCTGGGCGTCGCGCTGATCGCCTGTTTCGCGGCGGTCTATCTTCGCCTCACGGCGCATGACGAGATTGCCCTGATCCGCGGCGGCAATCTGTCTGCCGCCGTCGCGCTCGGCGGCAATGTCACCGGCTTCTCGATTCCCCTGGAGAAGGCGATCGCACAGGCCAGCAGCATCCCCGATCTGGTGTTGTGGGCGCTTGCCGCGATGATCATCCAGTTCGGCGCTTATGGGCTGGCGCGCATCCTGATCCCCGAGCTGTCGCGCAAGATCGAGGAGGATCGCCTGCCTTCGGCGGCGATGCTGGCCGTCATTGCCGTGATTTCCGGCACGCTGGCCGCAGCCAGCATGACGGCCTGAGGGGAGGCGGCGATGAAGCGCTCGACCCAGATTGGCCTGGCAGCGGCGGGCGTCGTGCTGGTCGCGACGATATGGGCGAATTCCGGCGACGACACGCAACAGCAAGAGAGCCTCGTCTATAACAGCCTCGCCGAATGCCGCGCCGCAGGCCAGCTCTCGGCCACCCAATGCGAGCAGCGCTTCAACGAGGCCTCGGCCAACCATCTGCGCGACGCCAAGAAATTCACCAGCACCAGCGCCTGCGAGACCGAATATGGCGCGGGCTCCTGCCGCAGCGCGGTCTGGAACGGGGCGGCGGTCGTCGTGCCCGCGCTGGCCGGCATCATGCTGGCGCGCAGCCTGAGCCAGGGCGGTGGCGCGGCGCAACCGCTGCTGCCGCCGACGCAGCAGGCCTGCCCGCCCGGCAGCCAGGCACAGGAATGCCAGCAGGCCCGCTCCTCATCCTCGAGCAGCAGCGGCAGCTCCGGCGGCTATGGTGGCCGTGGCAGCTCTTCGTCGCGCGCCTATTCGACGACCTCCGGCGCAGCCCTGGTGGCGCGCAGCGGCACCGTCAGCGGCGTCAGCACCACCAGCACGACCTCGCGCGGCGGCTTCGGCTCGACCTCGCACTCCTTCTCGTCCTCCTCGTCGTCCTGAGATGCGCCGCGTCACCTTTCCCCCGCGTCCCGACTGGCAGGACCAGGTCGAGCGCCTCGGCTTCGCCTTCCACACCATCGACGGCGAAACCTATTGGGACGAGAGCGCAGCCTATGCCTTCACGCTGGAGCAGATCGAGCGCGACATCGAAGCGCCGACCGACGCGATCGAGCAGCTCTGCTTCGCCTTCATCGAGAAGGCGATCGGCAATGACGAGATCCTGACACGGCTCGCGATCCCGGCGGCGCAATGGGACTTCATCCGCGAAAGCTGGCAGCGCGGCGACCGCAATCTCTATGGCCGGCTCGACCTCGCCTATGACGGGAAGGGGCCGGCCAAGCTGCTGGAATACAACGCCGACACCCCGACCGGTCTGTTCGAATCGAGCGTCGTGCAATGGGACTGGCTCGAACAGGCGATGGCGCGCGGCGCGCTGCCGCCGGAATGCGACCAGTTCAATTCGCTGCATGAGCGGCTGATCGCGGCATTCGGCAATCTGCGCGAGCCCTCGCCCTACCGGCTTCACCTGACCTGCGTCCAGAACAGCAACGAGGACAAGGGCACGGTCGACTACCTGATGGACTGCGCCGTGCAGGCCGGGCTCGACGCCCGTTTCAGCTTCATCGAGGAGATCGGCCTGCTCTCGGACGGGCGCTTCTGCGACGGCGCCAACCAGCCGATCGAGACGCTGTTCAAGCTCTATCCCTGGGAATGGCTGTTCCGCGAAAACTACGCCAAGAACCTTGCCACCTCCCGCTGCCAGTTCATCGAACCGCCCTGGAAGGCGATTCTCTCCAACAAGGGCCTGCTCGCTTTTCTCTGGGAGATGGAATCCGGCCACCCGAACCTGCTGCCGGCCTTCTTCGAGGGCGATCCGCGCTGCGCCAGTCTGTCGCCGCGCCATGTCCGCAAGCCGCTCTATTCGCGCGAAGGCGCCAACATCACCCTGCTGGAACGCGGCACCGTGGTCGACAGCGATGACGGTCCCTATGGCGCCGAAGGCTTCATCCTGCAGGATGCCGCGCAGAACCTGTTCGGATCGGCCGGCCAATATGCTGTGCTCGGCTCCTGGCTCGTCGCCTCTCAGGCCTGCGGGCTCTGCATCCGCGAGGACGCCTCGCCGATCACCAAGAACACCTCGCGCTTCGTGCCGCATTACATCGAGGCGTGATCCTGGCAGATTGCACTTTGCAAGGACATCCCGACGGGGCGAGCCCGGAGCGGACGGCCTCCATCATTTGATATTTTGCCTCGCTTTGAGCGGGCGTAATATCTCGGTGGAGGCGTGCCATGGACCAAAAGAACCAAGTCGAGGCCCTTCGAAATCCCGTCGTCGAGATCTCCACGGCGCGCGAGTTTCGCGAAGCGATTACGCGCCTGCGCTTTCTGGAAGGCGCTGCCGAGAAATCCTCATTGGGCCGAGAACGAGCCGCTCTTGAACTCGCGGTCGCGGCTTATCTTATTGCCAGGCCGAGGTGATCATCCCGACGAAGCTGTCGATATCCGCAGGGCAGATGGCATCGACAAGGGCAAGCTTGAGCCCCTGGTTGGCGGCGGGATGTCGGGTTGGCTCTCAACCTGGCTGGCCAAAGTACAGGCAGATACGATTGATCTTGGCGGACAAGATCTCATGCAAAACGCCGTGCTGGAAAAAGCATCCGTTACCGAGGCAGGCCCGGACGCTCATGCAGCTTTGCTCCTGCGCGCGATCGAAGCCTTGGAGCCGCTCAAGGAGCACGAGGATCTGGTGAATGATCTGAAGCGGTCCGTGGCTCGCCCGCCGGCGGCCTGGGTCATTGCCTGGCTCGACGGCCTCGACCAGCGCCGCCGAGCATTCGCGACCAAGGAGCAGGCTCTGGCATGGCTGGAGGATCGGAGAGGCTTCAACTCCGAATTGGGCACGGCCACGCCGACTCCGCTTTTTGCCTGGTCCTGATCCCTCCGGGACAATCCTCGCTGTCATGATCATGCCGGGCGCTGCCGGAGGTGCCGTCGAACCGGCGTCCGCCTTGGCGAACAGCCCGCGCTGTGCTGATGAAGAGGATGCGGATTTCGATCCGACTCGGCACGAGGCGCCATGTTCCGTTTTATCCACTCCTCCGACCTGCATATCGGCAAGCGCTTCGGCTCGATGCCGGAGGAATTGCGCGGCCGCTTGCGCGATGCGCGCCATACCGTGCTCGACCGGCTGGCGGCGCAGGCGCGGGCTGGCGGGGCGGGCACCATCCTGCTGGCCGGCGACTGCTTCGATACGGAGACGCCGAGCCCCGCCATGCTGCGCCAGGCGCTCGCCGCCATGGCCGGCCATGCGCCGCTGCGCTGGATCATCCTGCCCGGCAATCATGACTCGCTGCTGGCGGACGAATTATGGGCGGCGGCACGCGCTGCCTTGCCGGCTAATCTTCTGCTTGCAACGGAGCCCGAACCGATCGAGCTGGAGCCCGGAATCATGCTCCTGCCGGCGCCTTGCACGACGCGTCGCCCCGGTCGCGACCTGACCGACTGGATGGACCGGGCCGCGACGCCGGAAGGCGCGCTGCGCATCGGGCTCGCCCATGGCGCGATCCAGAGCTTCACGGAGGACGGGATCGGGCTCGACGTCATCGCGCCCGATCGGGCCGCGCGCTCGGGGCTAGATTATCTCGCGCTGGGCGACTGGCACGGCCAGATGCGGGTCAATGCCCGAAGCTGGTATAGCGGCGCGCCGGAGCCCGACCGTTTCAAGCATGACGAGCCAGGCAGGGCGCTGCTGGTTTCGCTCGCCGGTCCCGGCGCCGAGCCGGAGGTGGTTCCGGTCGAGACCGGCAGCTTCGACTGGCGCACCCTGCCGCTGGATCTGCTCTCCGGCGACGATGCGGCAGCCGTTCTGGCGGAGCGGCTGCCATCGGGGAGCCTGCGCCGGCAAAGCCTGCTGCGCGTTGTCGCCACGGGGCGGCTGCGACCGCAGGCGCGCGCCGGGCTCGATGCAGCCGTCGCGGCGGTTACGCCCGAATTTGCCCATCTCGTGCTGGAGACTGAAGGCCTAGCGACCGATTGCGAGAGCGAGGATCTCGACGCCATCGACCGGGCCGGTGCGCTGCGCCACGCCGCCGATAGGCTGCTTGCCGAGAGCCTCGATGAAAGCCGCGCCGCCGGCGAGCGCCAGGCCGCGCGCGACGCGCTGGTCAGGCTGTTCTCCTATTGCGAAAGCATGCCGTCATGAAGCTGACGGCGCTGCGGCTGCACAATGTCCGGCGTTTCGCCGGGCGCGGCGTCGCCGTCGAGGGCATCGGCGACGGCGTCAATGTGCTCTGCGCGGTCAATGAATTCGGCAAATCGACCTGCTTCGATGCGCTGCACGCCTTGTTCTTCCAGCCGCATAGCGGCACGCCGGGCGCGGTGCAGGGCCTGCGGCCCTATAGCGGCGGCAACCCGCTGGTCGAGGCCGATATCCTGACCGGGCAGGGGGCTTTCCGGCTGACCAAGCAGTTCTATGGCGGCCGGCGCGCGATGGTGCGCGAGCTCGGCTCCGGGCGCCTCGTAGCGCAGGCCGACGAGGCCGAGCGCTTCATCGCAAACCTCGTCCAGGGCGGCACCACCGGCCCGGCCGGGCTGCTCTGGGTGCGCCAGGGCATCACCGGCATCGAGCGCCGGGCGAAGAGCGACGAGGAGGGCGAGAAGCGGGCGCGCGAATCCGTGCTGACCTCGGTGCAGGGCGAGGTCGAGTCGCTCACCGGCGGGCGCCGGATGGCGCAGGCCGTCGCCCATTGCGAGGAGGAACTGTCGCGGCTCGTCACGGCCACCGGGCGGCCGAAGGCCGGCGGCCCCTATGCGCAGGCGGCCGAGGAGCGCGACGGGCTCGTCGAGACCGAGAGGCGGCTTTCAGCTGAAGTCCGCGAATTGCGCGAGGCGCTGGACAAGCGCCGGTCCTTGCGCGCCCGGCTGGCCGAGCTGGAAAATCCCGAGCAGCAGGCGACGCGCCTGCGCGAGGTGACGCAGGCCGAGGCGGCGCTGGCATCGGCGAGGGCGCATGGCGAGGCGCTGAAGACGGCCGAGGTCGAGGCGGCGCTGGCACGAAACCACCTCGATGCGGCGCGCCAGGCCCTGGACAGCCATCGCCAGAATCTGGCGCGTTTTGCCGTGCTGCGCGATCTCGATGCCGACGGCAGGCGCAAGCGCGACGAGGCGCTGGCCCGTCAGCGCGATGCGAGCGAGGCCGGGCAGGCTGCGGTTGCGGCCGTCGAAGCGGCCGAAAGCGGGGAGCGCGAGGCCCGCGAGTTGTTGACGCGGCTCGAAAAGGCGTTGCGGGCGCGCGATGCGGCCGAGCATCTGTCCGGCCTGCAGGAAGCACATGCGAAGGCCGAAGCGGGACGGGCGGAGGTCGAGGCGATTCAAGCCGAGATGAAGGCGATCGCACTGCCGGCGACAGCAGTGAAGCAATTGGAGGCGATCGAAACCGAACTTGTCGGGCTGCGGGCTGTGGTCGCGGCCCGCTTGCCGCTGCTGCGGGTCGATTATCGCGCCGGCGTGACGGGTGCGATCGGGCTCGACGGCGTGGCGCTGGGCGATGGCGAGGAACGCTCCCTGACGCGCAGTGCCGGGCTGGAGATCGAGGGTGTCGGGCGGTTGACGCTGACTTTGCCGCATGGCCGGGACGGGCATGACGAACTGGCTCAGGCCGAGGCGCGATGCAGGGCGTTGCTCGCCACGCTCGGCGTCGGCAGCCTGGCGGAAGCGCGCCAGCGCGAGAGCGCCATTCGTGATCTGACCGGACGGTTGGGTCTGGCTCAGCAGCGGCTTGCCCTGCTCGCGCCGGATGGGCTTGCAGCCCTACGGGAGACGATTGCACGGTTGGAGTCCCAAAGCGCCGGCTCGGTCGAGGTCAAGGGCGATCCCGAGGCGGTGCGCGGCGCGCTGGCAATGGCGGAAGCGCGCGTCACCGCCTCGCGCAACGCCCAGCGCGAGGCGCAATCCGCCCGCGACGCTGCCGGTGTCCTGGTCGTTTCGACCGAGCGGGCTCTGGCGAGCGTGGCCTCCGAGCTTGCCGGATTGGCCGCCATGCTCGGAGCGGAGGAGGGGCGTCAAGTGCTGGACATGCAGCTTGCGGCGGCGCTGGCCGAGGCGGATGCGGTCTTCTCTGCGGCGCAGGCGCAGGTCGAGACATTGCGCGCCGGCGCGACCGATCTGGCTGGTGCCGAGGCAAAATTCCGGCGAATGCGCTCAGTGGTCGATGCCGCCGCTGCCGAAATCGCGACGATGCGCGAGGAAGCGGCAGGCCTGAATGCTTTGATCGGCGCGCGGTCCAATGACGCGATCGAGGAGGCCTGGCAGGAGGCGAGCGACAAGCTGGCGGCGGCGCAGAAGCGGCTCGCCGGGCTGGAGCGTGAGGTCGCGCTGCTCACCCGCCTGCGCGACGCGCTGGAGGCGGCCCGGGCCGAGGCGCGCGACCATTATTTCGCGCCGGTGATGGGCGAGTTGCGGCCCCTGCTCGGCCTGCTCTTCGAGGATGCCACGGTGACCTTCGACGAGGAGACGCTGCTGCCCCGCACGGTCAGCCGCAACGGGCTGGAGGAGCCTGTCGGCGTGCTCAGCGGCGGCATGCGCGAGCAGCTTGCCGTGCTGACGCGGCTCGCCTTCGCGCGGCTTCTGGCGAAGGACGGCCAGCCGGCGCCGGTCATCCTCGACGATGCGCTGGTCTATTCCGACGACGACCGGATCGAGCGCATGTTCGACGCGCTGCACCGGCAGGCCAGCGACCAGCAGATCATCGTCTTCTCCTGCCGCCAGCGCGCCTTTGCGCAACTCGGAGGCACCATCCTGCGGATGGTACCGTGGATGCCGGAGGCGTGAGCTTCGATGGTCAGCGTTCGACCCTCGCCGTCATCCTGGACGGAGCGACGCGACGACCGGGATCCATCATAGGGCGATGTCGTACCCTACGATGGATCCCGGAGCTGCGCTGCTTCGCAGCTTGTCCAGGATGACGGAGTGTTTCCGAGGACCAGCGAAGAGGCTCACAAAATCGTCGCGCCGAAATTCCGTGACGGGTCCATTTCCAGCGCGAGCTTGCCGGTCGGCTCGGCGGCCGGGCCGCCGGTGCGGGACAGCCAGCGGCCGGAGCCGGGCTTGGCGTGAAGCGCGCCGTCGCCGACGACGACCTCGCCGCGCCGGATCACCGTCTCGGGCCATCCCGTAACCTTGTAGCCGGCGAAGGGCGTGAAGCCGGTCAGGTCGTGCATGGCCTCGTCGGTGATCGTGACCTCGCGTGTTGGGTCCCAGATCGCGATGTCGGCGTCGTAGCCCGGTTGGATCGCGCCCTTGCCGGGCAGGTTGTAGATCTTGGCTGGCGCCGTCGCGGTCAAATCGACGAAGGCCTCCAGCCCGCGCCCCGCGAATTCCGGCCGGCCCTTCGAGACCAGCGCGTCGAAGAGCAGGGGCAGGCGGGTCTCCAGGCCGGGCAGCCCGTTGGCGATCTGCTTGAAGTTGGCGTTGGGCCCGGCCGAGAGCTTGCCGGTCTCGTCGAAGCGATAGGGCGCGTGGTCCGACGAGATCGTCTGGATGTCGCCCAGCGCCAGCGCCTGCCAGAGCGCGTCCTGGTCTGACGCCTCGCGCGGCGGCGGCGAGCACATCCATTTCGCGCCCTCCATGCCCGGCTTGTCGAGGTCGGCCTTGGTCAGGAAGAGATATTGCGGGCAGGTCTCGGCGAAGACCTTGAGGCCCTGACCGCGCGCCTGCCGGATCACGGCGGCGCCCTCGGCGGTCGAGACGTGGAAGATCATGATCGGCTGGTCGATCAGCGCGGCTTGCGTGATCAGCCTTGTGAAGGCCTCCGATTCCGAGCCGCGCGGATGGCTGATCGAATGGAATTTTGGCGCGGTGTAGCCGCGCTCGACCAGCTTCTTGCCCATCCAGGAGATCATGCCGTGGTTCTCGGCATGGACGCAGATCAGCGCCTTGTGCTCGCGCGCCGTCAGCATCAGGTCGAGCAGCGGTTCGTCGTCGACCTTGATCAGGTCATAGGTCATGAAGACCTTGATCGAGGAGTGGCCCTCCCTGATCAGCGCCGGCAGGTCCTCCTCGATCGTTTTCCGGTCCGGATTGGCGACGATCATGTGGAAGGCGTAGTCGATCAGCGCCCCGCGCCTGGCCAGCGCCGCATAGTCGTCGACGACCTCTCGCAGATCGAGGCCGCGATGCTGGGCGGCGAACGACACCAGCGTTGTGTTGCCGCCGAAGGCCGCCGAGGTCGTGGCGCTCTCGAAGCTGTCGGCGTTGAGCAGGCCGCCGGCCGAGACCTGCTCGACATGGGCGTGGGTGTCGATGCCGCCCGGCAGCACGAATTTGCCGGTGGCGTCGATCTCGCGCTCAGCCCGGCCGAGGCCGGAGCCGATCGCCGCGATGGTGCCGCCTGAGATCGCGACATCGGCGGTGAAGCTGCCCGAGGACGTCCCGACTGTGCCGCCGCGGATGACCAGATCATAGGGTTGCGTGGTCATGGCGTTCTCCGGGCGGGCGTGGCGGATGGGGCGTGGCGCAAGGCCATGTGGCGCGACCATAGCAAACCTCCAGCTCGCGGCGAGCCGTCGCCGGCGCAGGGGGCTATGATCTGTTCGCGCCGGGTATTCGCGGGGCTTATAGGGGCTGGTGCGCAATCGCGCGCTTGCCAGCGCGGCCGAACCCCGCTCTATCGCTGGGCATGATGACGCAGCACGACGAGCTTTGCTTGTGACCGCAACCGAGCGCGACGACGCTACGCTTTCGCTGGCCGCGCTGGGCTGGTCGGATTTCTTCGCTCAGCAATGCGAGCCCGACGAGGCCGGGCTGGTGCCGGCCCGCATCGGCACCGTGCACCGCGCCCGGATGAGCGCAATGACGCAGCATGGGCCGATCCGGCTGGAGCTGCCGGTGCATACCAACACCGGCGACTATACCGTCGGCGACTGGGTTCTGGTCGAACCCGGCACGCATCTGCTGCGCCGCCTGCTGGACCGCCGCACCGTGCTGGCGCGGCGCGTCGAGGGCAGCAAGACACCGCAACTCGCCGGCGCCAATATCGACACGCTGTTCATCGTCACCTCCTGCAATGCCGATTTCAACGTGGCGCGGCTGGAGCGCTATCTGGCGCTGGCCAATGAGAGCGGCGCCGAGCCGGTGATCCTGCTGACCAAGGCTGATCTCGTCGATGACGTCGAGAGCTATCGCGCGCAGGCGGCGGCGCTGCAGCGGGGCCTGAGCGTCGAGATCGTGAATCCGCGCGGCGCGGATGTCGCCTCAAGTCTTGCGCGCTGGTGCGGCGCGGGGCGGACCGTCGCGCTCGTCGGCTCGTCGGGCGTCGGCAAGTCGACGCTGGTCAATGCGCTGGCCGGCACCGACGACGGCGAACAGCAGGAGACCGGCGGCATCCGCGCCCGCGACGACAAGGGCCGCCACACCACGACCTCGCGCTCGCTGCATGCGATCGCCGGCGGCGGCTGGGTGATCGACACGCCGGGCATGCGCACGCTTCATGTCAGCGATGCGGCCTCGGGGTTGGAGACGCTCTTCGCCGAGATCAGCGAGCTCACGCATCTTTGCCGCTTCCGCGACTGCAGCCATGAGCACGAGCCCGGCTGCGCCGTGCAGGAGGCGGTCAAACAGGGCCGCATCGACCCCGAGCGGCTGGCGCGCTGGCGCAAGCTCGATGCGGAAAACAAGGCCAAGACGCCGGAGGCGAGAGGGGCGAGGGGGAAGCGGCGGTAGAGGAGCCTAGTTCAACTGAACGTTGGCTTTCGTGATGATGTCTTTCCACTTGCTGATTTCGTCGGCCATCCGTCTTGCCAGTGCATCGGGGCCGCGCTGATCCGGGGTGGGGAGAATGAGCCCTGCTGCTTCCAACCTGGTCCGTACGGTCGAATCGTTGAGGGCGGCATTGACGGCACTGGCCAGCCGATCCCGGATATCGGCTGGCGTCGAGCGCGGCAGATAGAAGGCGAACCAGCTGGAGGCGACGAATTGCGGGAGGTTGGCTTCGGCGGCCGTCGGCGTCGCCGGGAGCTGAGGCACGCGCGCGGACGCGGAGACGGCGAGGAACCGCAGGTGATCGCCGCTGATGAATGGCAGGGCATCGACGAGCAGAGCGCAGGTGACGTCGTATTGGCCCGCGACGAGATCGGTCATGGCGGGCGCGGAGCCGCGATAGGGCAGTTCGGTCGGCTTCAGATTCAAGGTCGACATGAGCAGCAGGCAGCTGATGTGGCTGATCGAGCCAACGCCCGCATGGCCCAGCGTGAGCGCCGCGCCGCGTTGCCTGGCAATATCGACAAAACCCTGGAGAGACGACGCCGGGAAGTCACGCTTCGCCGCAATCACGATGGGCGTTTCCGCGACCACACTCACCGGCGTAAAGTCCTTCACGGGGTCGTAGCGGAGGTTTGGATAGAGCGCCGGAGCTGCGGCATGGGTGCCGACATGGCCGCTGACGAGGGTGTAGCCATCGGGCTGCGCCTGGGCGACGCGGCCCGATCCCGTCGTGCCGCCCGCACCGGCGACGTTCTCGATGATGATGGGCTGCCCAAGCGTGCGAGACATATGCTCGGACACGATGCGGCTCATGACGTCGTTCGGACCGCCTGCCGCGAAGGGAACCACCAGACTGATCGGGCGGTTCGGATAGGGGGTCTGGGCATTGCCTGAAGAGACGAATGCCTGCGCTGCGGCGATTATCAGACACGTCGTCAAAACACGCTTCATGATCTCGGCCTTCCCTGTTGAACGATGGTCGAAGCTCGGCGGAATCAGCTGTGAGATGCTTGCGACCAGGCGAGCAGGACGCGGTCGACTTCTTCGCCCGCCAGCCCGGTGTAGCGGCCCGGATCGGCGGCGAATTCAATCTGCTCGGGGGTAAGGAGGTTCGTGACGGCAGGGTCGCGCGCCAGCGCCGAGGCCAGCGAGGAGTGAGAGGAAACCGCGCTCCGACATGCCTCGCCGACGAGGTCGTGAGCATGATGCCGGCCCATAAGCGGCGCGAGCGTCATCATCACCTGCTCGGCAGCGATCAGCCCCTGCGTCCGGTCGAGATTGGCCCGCATCGCGTCGGGCTGGAGCTTTAGACCGGAGCATAGGGTCAGGCAGGCCTTCAGCGAGCCGGAGATCAACAGGAAGGCTTCCGGCAGCAGAAGCCATTCGGCCTGCCAGGGACCGGTTGCACGCTCATGATCGTGGATGGAGGCATCCAGGAACGCGCCCACGAGACGACGCAAGGCGAGGCCGCTGCTCAGGATCCTTTCGCAGGTGATCGGGTTGCGCTTGTGCGGCATCGTGCTGGAGGCGCCCTGACCCGGACCGCCCGGCTCCAGGGCCTCGCCCACCTCGGTCTGCGCCATCAGCGCGATGTCGCCGGCAATCTTGCTGAGGCTGGTCGACACCAGGCCGAGGACGGTCATGGCTTCCGCCAGCGTGTCGCGGACGGCGTGCCAGGCGATGAGCGGCCGGGCCAGCCCGAGTTCTTCAGCCAGGGCCTGGCAGATCCTAGGGCCATCGGCGCCAAGCGCGGCGTGGGTGCCGACAGCGCCAGCGAACTGCACCTGCAGCAGGCGCGGCTTGAGCTCGGCCAGGCGCTGGCGATGGCGCATCAGGCCGGACAGCCAGACCGCGGCCTTGAAGCCGAACGTGATCGGCAGCGCGTGCTGGAGCTTGGTACGGCCGACCATGGCCGTGTCGCGCTCGCGGCGGGCGAGCCCGGCCACGGCCTGCGCCAGCTGGTCGAGGTCCTGCTCGACCAGCGCCAGGGCATCACGGAGTTGCAGGACGAGAGCTGTGTCCATGATGTCCTGGCTGGTCGCGCCCCAATGGACGAACTCGCCATAGGCCGGTCCCGTGAACCGGATGAACTGCTCGACGAGATTGACGATGGGAAGCCCCGCCCGAAGCGTGCCTGCGGCCAGTTCGTCGAGATCGAGCGCACCGGCATCGGCCGCCTTTGCGATGGCGTCGGCCGCCTCGGCCGGGATCAGGCCTGCACGCGCCTGGACTCGGGCCAGCGCCACCTCGACGTCGAGCATCGCCTGCAGCGTCCGCCGCTCGTCGAAGATCGCGCGCATGGCGGGCGTGCTGAAGAGATCGGCAAGGTGCCGGCTGGCGAAGGGTGTTGCGGAGCTGAACGTCATGCGGGCCGTGTCGCGATCATGGATGGTCGGGTCGAGACGTCGTCGAGCCACCGCGCAAGACGCGGATGCAGCTCGCGCCATAGGATGTGGGCGAGGCGGAAATCGAGATAGGCGAGGGCGCAGGCCAGGCTGATGTCACCGGCATCGAAACGCCCCGGCACCAGCCTGAACTCGCGGTCGATGAACGACAGGGTGCGCGCGATCGCCCGTTCTTGCCGCATCACCCAGTCGGGCCAGCGCTGCGGCTCCGGCCGGCGCGCCTCGATCACGGTGATGAAGCTCGCATCGATCAGCCCCTGGCAGAGCGCAGCGCGGGCGAGAGCGTCGCGCCGCTGAGCGGGAGCGGCTGGCAGCAATTGGCCGTTCGCCGCCAAGGTTTCCAGAACCTGCAGGATCGTGTCGCTTTCGGTCACGAGCCCACCATCGGCAAGCAGCAGGGCTGGGACCTTGGACAGAGGCGAGACGTTCACCAACTCCGCGGGCTCCGCCCATGGATCGACCTCGACGAAGCTGATCTGCTGCTCCAGCGCGAGCTCGAAGACCGCGACGCGCGCCTTCCTGGCGTAAGGCGAGGTCTTGTTGAAGAAAAGCTGCATGCGGTGATCCATTCGGGCCGATCAGGCCGCCCGGCGCGCGAGCACGACTGGCTGCTGGATATCGAGCGAGCAGGTGAGAACCATCGTGAGCGCCATCCCTTCCCCAGCAAGACGCGTCACTGTAAAAGGGTCTGGTGTTCTGCAGAACTGAATTAATCTGAACGTTCCATTCTCTTGAACAGAATGCCTTGCATGGACATCGTCGATCTTCGGACTTTTCTTGAAGTGGCCAGGGGCCAGCGGATCACCGCCGCGGGCCGCGAGCTGAACACGGTCCCGTCCAACGTGACGACGCGCATCAAGAAGCTCGAGGAGGAGATCGGCCTCGCTTTATTCGACCGTCAAAGTCGCGGCATGATGCTCACGGAGGCCGGGGAGCGCTTGCTGCCCTATGCCCAGAACATGATCGTCCTGTTGCGCGAGGCCAAGGAGGCCGCGCGGGACGACGGCGCGATCCGCGGCGCATTGAAGATCGGATCGATGGAGACGACGGCCGCCGTGCGCCTGCCGGCCCTGCTCGCGCGGTTTCATCGCGATTGCCCGGAGGTGAAGTTCACGCTTGTGACCGGACCCACTGCGCATCTGGTCGATGAGGTCGTCGCCCGAAGGCTGGACGGCGCCTTCGTCGCGGGCCCGATCGACCATCCGGACCTCGATGTCGTCACGGCCTTCACCGAGGAACTCGTCCTCGTGACGGACCCGGCCATCGAGACGCTGGAGGCCCTGCGCCATTCCGCGTCCGATGGCTTGACTGCGCTGATGTTTCGCATCGGCTGTTCCTATCGTCAGCGCCTGGAGCATGTGCTGGCCAGCATCGGCCTGCCTGCCTTCAACCGGATGGAACTCGGCACGCTCGATGGATTGCTGGGCTGTGTCGCGGCGGGCATGGGCATCACCTTGCTGCCCCGTGCCGTCATCGCGGGCTCCCACTATGCCGACAGCCTCCGGGTCCACACCTTGCCCCGCGAGATCAGCGAAGTCGCGACCTTGCTGGCCGTCAGGCGGGACAAGCGTGTCGGCGCCGCCCTCCGCAATTTCGTCGTGCTTTGCAAGAGCTGACCCGCTCTCGCCCTACCAGTGATGCCGCTGAGCGTTCCAGCGAGTTCCTCGTACAAGGGCCCCATATCCCCAATGGCCCACTGTCATGAGGACGCCTCAATGAGCTGGATGCTCTAGCATAGATTTAAGGACATCGAATGCTTCAATAGGGGTGAAATCTTTTTGATCCAGCAGAATCGTAGTCACAATGCATTCCATGAGAAGCCCCGGCTTCCCCTGCCTCGCAATGCTGTTGAAGGCTGGAAATGCGCGGAGAACTTCAGATTCAAGTGCGTGATCATCCATACTTTTATAGCGAGAATCAATTTTCAGTCTTAATCCGCCGAGATACACGGCCTCAAATGTCTCCGATGCAGGAGAGTCAAATACAATTTCGCAAACCCGTGTAGCAATTTTTTGCAGATCAGGCGCGGGTAGTGTAAAAAAATCTAAGTAGCTGACATTATAGTCAATTCCGATCGAGCTTTTCAAATTGCCGAATCGGTGACATATCAGAGCGGCTAGAAGCAACGGGTCTAGGAGGACATTTTCAAGACCGTCACGCTTATCATGTGCGAGAACAAATATTCGGTCCGAAGGCTGATGTTTTTGATCCCAATCCAGAAGTCCAAAAACACTTGTGTTGCCGGATCGCGCCAAATCGCCAACTAAACGTTTAACTGCGTCACAGCCAGTGTTGGTCTCTTGACCCGCCATTGATCGAGCTCCGGTCGCAATGAATTCGAGCGAACATTCTGACCCGAGGCGCGATTTCAATACGCGGTAAAGATCGCTGTAGTTTTGTGCATCAGAAGGACTCTCCACAAATACCTGACGCCTCCCGCTATAGCTAACAGAAAGTGTTGGTACGCCTTCGGTGAGTGCGTTCAAAGCAGACGCTTTATTAGCCTTGATCAAACCAACGCCATTCGGATGCATAACAAAAATCGCGCTGTCGTCTGCCATGGCAACGGTCGAAGGAGAGTGCGTGGTGGCGATGACTTTGATGCCAAACTCCCCGACCAACGTATTCTTAATGACTTCAATTAAACCGCGCGACATTGAGGGGTGCAGCGGAGCGTCTACCTCGTCCAGCAAAATAACTTTAGGATACATAGAAATCTGGCGGCGATCTTGGGCATAGTAGACGCAGAAAGCGAATGACATCAGGATTTTCTCTCCCGATGAAAGATTCTGGAATGCGATTTGCGCGCCGCTCGACCGTTTAGTTAATTTGGGCTCATATGGGGTATACCCTAGCAAGTGGGGCTCGTTTATTTCGAAATCTAGCCCCGCACTGGCTAGTGATGTATTGACGAAATCCCAAGGCGCCGGACCGTATTTTTCAACGAACCCAGCTGATTCTAGAAAGTCAATCTGTTCGCCTTCGCTGGATTGTAATTGCGCAAGTCTGTTTTCTAGATAAATGTCGCGGTAAGCCACGAACAGGCGAGCGAATGATTGCTGGAATAAATTATTGAAACCCCATGTTGGAATTGTTGTATTAAATACATCTCCGTCGCCGAGCGAAAATAAGCTTTTGCCTGTCATCTCGACCATTTCGGTAAAGACTCGACGGGTCTGTTCATCGTGGTGATTGAAGGCTAAGCGTTCAGACGATTTTATCGCTGATGCGAGCTGTTCATACGCGATCTGCGCGCGACCTAGATCACGAAAATGAGAATCGAGATCGCTTACATCCAAATTTACAAGCTTTGCCGTATCTCTGATGAGACTTTCTTCAATTCCAAGCGCGCGGGCCGTAGCCTTTATAGGCTCTATGAAGGCCGCGTTGTGACGGATATTTTGAATCTGTTGATAAATATTTTGTCTTTCGTTTTTTATAATTTCAGATGAGAATAATCCAGTATCTTGCGGTATCAGATTCGACCAGTCAAAAAGTCTAATTTCTGACTGATTGTTTGGGCTCTGATTTGGCGCGCAGTCGGCCTTAATTGATCCGACGTTGATCGCCTGCAGGAGATGACTCTTGCCAGAACCATTCTTGCCTGTAATCAGGGTAAAATCAGGCAGAGTTGCGGTCGGCAAAAATCCAATTGACAGATGAGACTTTACGAACTCAATTTGGATTGGCATCTTATCCATCGACCCATACTAAGTTTGTAAATATTACAATTTTATCTGATAATTTATTCACTAGTCGTTTAAACGTCTAAATGTAGAGGGCGCCTATTTCACTAATTGTTTTTGGTAATAGCCTCAGCCGTGGGCTGAGGCCTGTTCTTTTTTCAGTATGAGCGCTTCGCTGTTTACGATTGTCGCGCCTCACGAACACCCAGTTGTGCTGCCACACGTATTGCACTTCAGGCACGTCCCATTCCGGACCAGCGTGAAGTTGCCGCATTCGCCGCAGCTGTCGCCGACATAGCCTTTCATGATCGCCTCGGCGCGCAGCTCCGAGGCCGAGGGCTGGGCGGCCGGGGCTGCGAAGCCGAGCTTGGCCATTTCGGCTTCGCCATAGGCTTCCGGCTCTTCCTTGAGCGCGGCCGGGCTGGTGGTGATCAGCGAGGTCACCGTCGCGCCGCCGCGCGCCACCGTCTCGGTGCCGGTGGCGAAACCGCCGCCGCCCTGGATGGCGTGGAAGTTCATCGGCTTGCCCCTGCGGAAGCCGGTCGAAGCCAGCGGACTCGTGGTGATCGGCGTGACCGTCTCGGGGGCCTTGTCCTGGCCGACGCCGCCGCCGATCACGTCATGGCCGATTTCGCTGGGATCGATATGGGCGAGGTCGTGCCGGCCGAGATAGGAGATCGCCAGCTCGCGGAAGACATAGTCGAGGATCGAGGTGGCGTTCTTGATCGACTGGTTGCCCTGCACGAAGCCCGAGGGCTCGAAGCGCGTGAAGGTGAAGGCCTCGACATACTCCTCCAGCGGCACGCCATATTGCAGGCCGAGCGACACCGCGATGGCGAAGTTGTTCATCATCGCGCGGAAGGCGGCGCCCTCCTTGTGCATGTCGATGAAGATCTCGCCGAGGCGCCCGTCCGAATATTCGCCGGTGTGGACATAGACCTTGTGGCCGCCGACGACCGCCTTCTGGATGTAGCCGGTGCGGCGGTTGGGCATCTTCTCGCGCTCGCGGATGACCTTCTCGACGATGCGCTCGACGATCTTCTCGGTGAGCTGCGTCGTGCGGGCCGCCATCGGCTGCTGGTAATGCGCCTCGACTGCATCCTCCTCGTCGTCCTCGTCGGCGATAAGGGCCGAGTTCAGCGGCTGGGAGAGCTTCGAGCCGTCGCGGTAGAGCGCATTGGCCTTCAGCGCCAGCTTCCAGGAGAGCATATAGGCGCTCTTGCAGTCCTCGACGGTGGCGTCGTTGGGCATGTTGATGGTCTTGGAGATCGCGCCCGAGATGAAGGGCTGGGCCGCCGCCATCATGCGGATATGGCTCTCGACCGAGAGGTAGCGCTTGCCGATGCGGCCGCAAGGGTTGGCGCAGTCGAAGACGTTGTAGTGCTCGGTCTTCAGGTGCGGGGCGCCTTCCAGCGTCATCGCGCCGCAGACATGGACGTTGGCGGCCTCGATCTCGATCTTCGAGAAGCCGAGGAAGGGCAGCACCTCGAAGCTCGCATCATTGAGCTTCTCGGCCGGGACCTTCAGCGTGTTGACGAGGAAATCCTCGCCCAGCGTCCATTTGTTGAAGACGAACTTGATGTCGAAGGCGGCCTTAAGGTCCTTCTCGATCGCGTCGATCTTGTCCTGGCTAAAGCCGCGCGCCCGCAGCGACGAGTGGTTGATGCCGGGCGACTGCGCGAGCGTGCCATGGCCGACGGCATAGGCCTCGATCTCGGCGATCTCGTGCTCGCGGTAGCCGAGCGCCCGCAGCGCGTCGGGCACGGCGCGGTTGATGATCTTCCAGTAGCCGCCGCCGGCGAGCTTCTTGAACTTGACCAGCGCGAAATCGGGCTCGATGCCGGTGGTGTCGCAATCCATCACGAGGCCGATCGTGCCGGTCGGCGCGATCACGGTCGCCTGGGCGTTGCGGTAGCCATGCTTCTCGCCCAGCGCCAGAGCATTGTCCCAGGCGATGCGGGCGCGCTCGGACATCAGCGTCGAGGAGCCGCCGAGCCGAGCGAGCGTGCCATGGTCGAGCGGGACCGGCGTAACCTCGAGGCCTTCATAGCCCGAGGCCATGCCATGGGCGGCAGTGCGGTGGTTGCGGATGACGCGCAGCATGTGCGCGGCGTTCTTCTTGTAACCGGGGAAGGGGCCAAGCTCGCCCGCCATCTCGGCCGAGGTCGCATAGGAGACGCCGGTCATGATCGCGGTCAGGGCGCCGGCAAGGGCGCGGCCCTCGTCGGAGTCGTAGCCGAGGCCCATGGTCATCAGCAGGCCGCCGATATTGGCGTAGCCGAGGCCGAGCGTGCGGTACTCATAGGAGAGCTCGGCGATTTCTTTTGAGGGAAACTGCGCCATCGTCACCGAGATTTCGAGCACGACGGTCCAGAGCCGGCAGAGATGCTCGTAAGCGGCGACGTCGAAGGCCTTGGTCTGCGTATCGTAGAACTGCAGCAGGTTGGCCGAGGCCAGATTGCAGGCGGTGTCGTCGAGGAACATGTACTCCGAGCAGGGATTGGACGCGCGGATGCGGCCCGACGCCTTGCAGGTGTGCCAGTCGTTCATCGTGGTGTTGAAGTGCAGGCCCGGATCGGCCGAGGCCCAGGCGGCGAAGCCGATCTTCTCCCAGAGGTCGCGGGCCTTGAGCGTCTTCATCACCTTGCCGGTGGTGCGGCCGGTCAGGTTCCAGTCGCCATCGGTCTCCACCGCGCGCAAAAAATCGTCGGTCAGCGAGACCGAGTTGTTCGAATTCTGGCCGGAGACGGTGAGATAGGCTTCCGAATCCCAATCCGTGTCGTAGATGTCGAACTTGATGTCGGTGTAGCCCTGTTTGGCGAACTGCATCACGCGCTTGATGTAGCTGTCGGGCACCATCGCCTTGCGGGCGAGCTTGACCTCACGCTTCAGCGCCGGGTTCTTCTCCGGATCGAAGCAGGCATCGCCTTCGCCCTCGCAGTTCACGCAGGCCTTGAGCACGGCCTTCATGTGCTTCTGGACGGTCTTGGAGCCGGTGACGAGGGCCGCGACCTTCTGCTCCTCCTTCACCTTCCAGTCGATATAGGTCTCGATATCGGGGTGGTCGACATCGACCACGACCATCTTGGCGGCGCGGCGCGTCGTGCCGCCCGACTTGATGGCGCCGGCCGCACGGTCGCCGATCTTGAGGAAGGACATCAGGCCAGACGAGCGGCCGCCGCCGGCGAGCTTCTCGCCCTCGCCACGCAGCAGCGAGAAGTTCGAGCCGGTGCCGGAGCCGTATTTGAACAGGCGGGCTTCGCGGACCCAGAGGTCCATGATGCCGCCCTCGTTGACGAGGTCGTCCTGCACGCCCTGGATGAAGCAGGCATGGGGCTGCGGATGCTCATAGCTCGACTTCGACTTGGTGAGCTTGCCGGTCTTGAAGTCGACGTAGAAATGGCCCTGGCTCGGGCCGTCGATGCCATAGGCCCAGTGCAGGCCGGTGTTGAACCATTGCGGCGAATTCGGCGCGACGCGCTGGGTGGCGAGCATGAAGCGCAGCTCGTCATGGAAAGCCTGCGCGTCCTCCTCGGAGGTGAAGTAGCCGCCCTTCCAGCCCCAATAGGTCCAGCAGCCGGCGAGCCGGTCGAAGACCTGCTTGGAGGAGATCTCGGAGCCGTAACGCTCCTTTTCGGGAAGCTTGGCGAGAGCAGCCTCATCGGGCACCGCGCGCCAGAGGAAGGAGGGAACGTCGTTCTCCTCGACCTTCTTCAGCGCGGCGGGGACGCCGGCCTTGCGGAAATACTTCTGCGCGAGCACGTCGCTGGCGACCTGCGACCAGGAATCGGGCACCTCGATGCCTTCCAGGCGGAACACGATCGAGCCGTCGGGATTGCGAATCTCGCTGACGGCGGATCGGAAGGGAATCGCGGCGTAAGGCGACTGGCCGGCCGAGGTATAGCGGCGCTCGATGCGCATGATCGTCGTCCCTTAAAATCTGCCGTGGGCGTAAATACGCCGCGCGCGGCCGGTTGATCACCGGCTCCTGATGTCAGCCAACTCGGTTTGATGCCCCGTGGACGTCTTGGCGTTGTAACCCGCCTCGCTTCGTCCGGTTGCGGCCAAAAAAGTCCGCAGACAACCTCTCGCTGCCGCCGTTTCCGGCATGCCGCGTGGTGATCGCCTCGACCCCTCTGGGAACTCTTTGCGGGTGTCGATTGGCGTTTCCACCGGCCGTCACGCGACTGTCAAAACTTAACCCAGCGACCCGTTGGCGTCAAGGATTAGTGCCATGCAGAACCTGTGGGCACGACATCTGGTGGGTAGGTGTGAGTAGCGGGGATAAGTTTCAAGGCACCGGCTAAGCCTTGGGAATCACGGGAGGATTCCGCGAGTGCTGCGAGATTGCCACAATCCCGGGCCGAATAAATCCCTCAAATGCCGGCGATCGCGGTTAACGAAACGTCACTGCGGCGGTCGCCGCGGACAGGCCTGAAGGCTGCGTCTGCGCCGGCGCGAGCAAGTGCTTGAAAGCATGTGGCGATGGGCTGGGCAGCGCCTGCGGAGAGGCCCATTCGAATCGAGGCCGAATCGTGGCGGTCATGTTTCCCGGCGCTGCCGGCTGCGCTCCCGCGCCCGGCAGGCTGGACAGTGCGGTCACGCATCTTCATAAGTCGCGCAGCAAAACCGATCGCGACGGGCGCATTCTCATGAAACCCTGGCTGCTGCAGATCTTCACCTGGTGGAACGGCCAGACCATCGGCACGCGCTTCCACACCTGGCGCTTCGGCGAGCGGGTCGGCGCCGACGAATTCGGCAATGTCTATTACCGCACGAAGGGCGGGGTGAAGGACAAGGCGCTCGGCATCCAGCGCCGCTGGGTTGTCTATAACGGCGACACGGAAGCCTCGAAGATCCCAGCCGGCTGGAATGGCTGGCTGCATCACACCGTCGATGTCGCTCCGTCCGAGGAACGCTACGAGCCGCGCGAGTGGCAGATGCCGCATCAGCAGAACTGGACCGGCACGGCGCTGGCCTACCGGCCCAAGGGCTCGACGCTGGCCGAGGGCGAGCGCCCGGCCGCAACCGGCGACTACGAAGCCTGGACGCCGGGACGCTGAGGCGCTCCCAGGCGGCACGGGCAGCGATGCTTTCTCCGCGCCCTTTTTCCGCTGCGATTGACGTGTTACTGCGCGCCGTCGCGGCTTCGCCGCGCTCCTGCAGAGATTCGCTAGCTGCCATGCGCTCGCCCCATAGTCGTTCCGTCCTGGCTGGCCTGGTTTCGACCACGCTTCTGTCGCTCGCCCTGACCGGGCCGGCTGCCGCAGACCGCATCCGCAACCCCACAGCGGTGTTCGCCGGGCTCGACAAGATCACCGGCCGGATCATTTCCTTCGAGGTCGCGGTCGACGAGACCGTGCAGTTCGGCGCCTTGCAGTTGACCCCGCGGGTCTGCTGGACGCGGCCGCCGACCGAGGCGCCTCAGACCACGACCTTCACCGAGGTCGACGAGGTCACCTTCAACAACGAGTACCGGCGCATCTTCACCGGCTGGATGTATGCGTCGAGCCCCGGCCTGCACGGCGTCGAGCACGCGATCTACGATGTCTGGCTAACCGACTGCAAAGGCGGCACGGAGCTGGTGGTCGATCCGAAGGAGCTGGAGGCTCCAGTCGCGGAAGAGCCGCGCCGGCCACGCACCGCTCCGGCGCGCGATGTCAACCAGCAACCCGGCTTGCCGCCGGGAGGGCGTGGCGACATCCTCACGCCGCCGGGCCAGCGCATCGACGTCCTGCCGCCGCGCGGCGTGCCGGTGGCGCCGCCACAGGCGCCGCGGCAGCGCTTCTTCCCGACCAATCCCGGGCGGGATCCCACCGGCGGCAACTGAGCCTGTGACTCAGGCCGTTGCGAGCGCGGCCAGTGCCTGGGCTCCGCCGATGTGCTGTCCGGACGGCCAGGCTTCCCAGTTGCCCGGCACGGCGATCGCGCGCTCGAGCAGGCCCTGATAGGCCGCGCGCGGAACTTCCTGCGTGCCGAACTGGGCGAGATGCGTTGTCTGGAACTGCGCGTCGAGCAGGCGGTAGCCGCCATGCCTGAGCCGGGCGACGAGATGGACCAACGCGACCTTCGAGGCGTCGGTCTGGCGGTGGAACATGCTCTCGCCGAAGAAGGCGCCGCCCAGCGACATGCCGTAGAGCCCGCCGACAAGATGGTCATCCTGCCAGCATTCGACGGTGTGGACATGGCCGAGCGCGAACAGCGCCCCGAAGATCTCGCGAATGCGGCCGTTGATCCAGGTGTCGGGCCGGTCGGCCCTGGCCTCGGCGCAGGCCGCGATAACCGCCTCGAAGGCCGTATCGATCCTGATCTCGAAGCGGTCGGAGCGCACCGTGCGGGCGAGCCGCGACGACAGGTGGAAGCGGTCGAGCGGGATGACGCCGCGCATGTCCGGCTCGACCCAGAACAGATTGGGGTCATCCGCCGCCTCCGCCATTGGGAAGATGCCGGCGGTATAGGCGCGCAGCATGATCTCGGGCGTGATCTCGGGCGAGCGGACGGGAATGGAGCGGGCCTTCATCGGGGCAGGGGAGCGCGGGACGAACGCTGAGTCAAACGGAGATGAGCGTCATGCTCGGGCTTGGCCCGACCATCTCATGACCGGCCGGACTCGTCCTGAGATGGTCGGGCCAAGCCCGACCGCGACGGAAGGGGCTCAGCCCTCGCTGGGCTCGTCCATGCCGCCGGCGGCGAGGAATTTCTCGAGCCAGTGGATGTTGTAGTCGCCGTTCAGGATGTCCTGGTTGCGGACGAGGGTCCGGAACAGCGGCAGGGTCGTATCGACGCCGTCGACGACGAATTCGTCGAGCGAGCGGCGCAGGCGCATCAGGCATTCGGCCCGGTTGCGGCCATGCACGATCAGCTTGCCGACGAGCGAATCGTAGTGCGGCGGGATCGTGTAACCCTGATAGGCGGCTGAATCGACGCGGACGCCGAGGCCGCCGGGCGTATGGAATGAGGCGATCTTGCCCGGCGAGGGGCGGAAGGTCGCGTGATGCTCGGCATTGACGCGGCATTCGATGGCGTGGCCCTCGATGACGACATCCTTCTGCTGGATCGAGAGCGGCGCGCCGGCCGCGATCCGGATCTGCTCGTTGACGAGGTCGATGCCGGTGATCATCTCGGTGACGGGATGCTCGACCTGGATGCGCGTGTTCATCTCGATGAAGTAGAACTCGCCCTCCTCGTAGAGGAACTCGATTGTGCCGGCGCCGCGATATTGCAGCTTGGACATCGCCTCGGCGCAGATCTTGCCGATCTTGTCGCGCTCGCCGGCGTTCAGCGCGGGTGAGGGGCCTTCCTCCCAGACCTTCTGATGGCGGCGCTGCAACGAACAGTCGCGCTCGCCGAGGTGGATGGCGTGGCCCCTGCCGTCGCCCAGGATCTGGATCTCGATATGGCGCGGCTTTTCGAGGTATTTCTCGATATAGACCGCGTCGTCGCCGAAATTGGCCTTGGCCTCGGTGCGGGCGGTGGAAAGCGCAACGGACATCTCGTCCTCGGTGCGCACGACCTTCATGCCCTTGCCGCCGCCGCCGGACGCCGCCTTGATGATGACGGGGAAGCCGATCTCCGCGGCGATCTGCAGGGCCTCGCCGTCATCGGTGACGCCGCCCTCGGAGCCCGGCACGCACGGGATGCCCAACGCCTTGGCGGTGCGCTTGGCCTCGATCTTGTCGCCCATGCTGCGGATGTGCTCGGCCTTGGGGCCGATGAAGGTGATGTTGTGGCGGTCGAGGATCTCGGCGAAGCGGGCGTTCTCGGAGAGGAAGCCGTAGCCGGGATGGACCGCATCCGCGCCGGTGATCTCGCATGCGGCGATCAAGGCGGGGATGTTGAGATAGCTCTCGCGGGCGCTCGGCGGGCCGATGCAGACGCTCTCGTCGGCGAGGCGCACATGCATGGCGTTGGCGTCGGCGGTGGAATGCACCGCGACGGTGGCGATGCCGAGTTCCTTCGCCGCGCGCAATACGCGTAGCGCGATCTCTCCACGGTTGGCGATCAGGATCTTGTCGAACATCTTCGGTTCGCCGCTCGTCGGTCCGGTCACTCGATCACCAGAAGCGGCTCGCCATATTCGACGGGCTGCCCATCCTCGACCATGATCGCGACGACCTTGCCGGCGCGCGGGGCAACGATGTCGTTGAAGGTCTTCATCGCCTCGACCAGCAGCACGCGGTCACCGACCTTCACGACCGAGCCGATCTCGACGAAGGGCTTGGCGTCCGGCGAGGGCCGGCGATAGGCGGTGCCGACCATTGGCGAGGGCACGGTGCCGGGATGAGCGGCAGCGGATTTGGCATCGACCGGCGCGGCGACGACCGGGGCTGGCGCGGCAGCGAGAGCCGGAGCAGCGGCGGGAACCTGGACAGTCGCTGTGATGGTGCGGGCGACGCGGACGCGCAGATCGCCCTTCTCCACCTCGATCTCGGTGAGATCGGTCTCGTTCAGGAGCTGCGCGAGTTCGCGCACCAGTTCAGGGTCGATCGGGCTCTTGGTCGCCATGGCGGGTTCACCGTCTTCGTGGTCTTGGGTGGGGCGCTGGATGCGCCCGCTGTGGATGAAATCCGCGGGTCAGGCCGCGGGTTTTGCCGCACGCTTCTGCAGAAGCGGCACGATCGCGTCGAAAGCAAGGTCGTAGCTGGCGACGCCGAAGCCGCAGATCACGCCGATGCAGACCGGCGCCATGTAGGAATGATGCCGGAATTCCTCGCGGGCATGGACGTTGGAGACATGGACCTCGATGGCCAGCGCCTCGGTGCCCTTGATTGCGTCGCGCAGCGCAACGGAGGTGTGGGTGTAGGCGCCGGCATTGATGATGACGCCGGCCCCGGCCAGACCCGCCTGCTGGATGAAGGTGACCAACTCGCCTTCGTAGTTCGTCTGCTTGAAAGAGAGCTCGACGCCGGCGGCGGTCGCCTTTGCCTGCAGCCGCTCCTCGACGCCGGCCAGCGTGACCGCGCCATAGGTCGCGGGCTCGCGGGTGCCGAGGAGATTCAGGTTGGGACCGTTGAGAACGTGGACGGCGACCATGGCGCGCGTTGATTCCAGCGCCGCGCGGGGCGGCAGACGCCGCCCTCATAGACGCTGCAGGCCGGCAGGGGAAGCCTGAGCGAGGGTTTGCCGTCATGCTCGGGCTCGACCCGAGCATCCGTTGCCGGAGATTCTCGGGTCAAGTCCGAGAATGACGCGGAGAACCTCAGCCGCTGCAGGTCGCCTTGCCGCATTTGCGAACGGAGTCGATCTTCTGCTTCAGGGCGGCCTGGCCGACCGCGCCGAAGACCACCTCGTCGCCGAGGATGAAGGCCGGCGTGCCGGTGAGGCCGAGCCGGTCGCCGAGCGCGACCGTGTCCTCGATCACGCCCTTGGTCTGGGCCGAGTCCATCTCCTTCTTCAGGCGCTCGATGTCGGCGCCCGATTCCTTCGCCACTTCGAGCGCCTTGGCGCCGTTGATCCGACCCTTGGTGGCCATCAGCTTGTTATGGAATTCGAAGTATTTCGCGCCGGTGAGCTGGGTCATGGCGGCGACCGCGACCCGGCTGGCCTCGACCGAATCGGGGCCGAGGATCGGGAAGTCCTTGATCACGACCTTGAGCTTGGGGTCTTCCTTGGCCAGCGCCCGGACATCCTCCAGCGCCTTTTTGCAGAAGCCGCAATTGTAATCCATGAATTCGACGATGGTGACGTCGCCCTGCGGGTTGCCGACGATGGCGGACGTCGCCGGATCGATCAGGCGGGCCTTCTCGGCGGTGACGGCGCTGCGCTGCGCCTCGGCCTGGGCGATCGTGTTGCGACGCTCGAGCTCGACCATCGCCTCCTGGATCAGCTCTGGATTCTGCAGCAGAGTTTCGCGAATCAGCGCGACCACGGCCTTGCGCTGCTCCGGCGTCAGGCCCGATGCCGGAGCCTGAGCCGACGCGGGAGCCATTGCTGCGGCGAAGCAGAGGCAGAGGGCCAGGCCCAGAGGGCGAAGCATGCTGCTCAGCCGGTGGGGCACGGTGGGGAGGGCCATGTCGTCATCCTTTCGGTTCCGGCCTCGCGACCGGAGGCGGCCTTTGCCGCAATAGCTCCATCAGCTTCTCGACCGTCATGGGGCGGTCGTCAATTCACAGCTTTGCCACTGGTTGCGGGCTGGTGAAGGGTCGGCTACGCCCGCCGGCAGATAAGCCCTGTCCGGACGAACCGATGCCAGACCTTGATCCGAAGCCCGGCCTCGCGCCGCAGGAGCACATGCTGCCGGCGGAGCGCGTCGCGCGCGTCCAGCCCTTCATCGTCATGGATGTGATGAACCAGGCCGCCGCGATCGAGCGCGCAGGCGGCAGCGTCGTCCATATGGAGGTCGGCCAGCCCTCGGCGCCGACGCCGGCGTCGATCCGCGGCGCCGCGGCTCGGGCGCTGGAACATGGCCGGATTGGATACACCCAGGCGCTGGGCACGGATTTGCTGCGGGCTCGCATCGCCAAGCATTATCAGGACGCTTACGGCGTCGATGTGGCGGCCGAGCGCGTGGTCGTCACGACCGGCTCGTCGGGCGGCTTCATCCTGGCCTTCCTGGCCTGTTTCCAGCCGGGCGCGCGCATCGCGATCACGGCGCCGGGCTATCCGGCCTATCGCAACATCCTGATCGCGCTGGGCTTCGAGCCTGTGGCGATCGAGGTCGGGCCGGAGACCCGCTTCGCGCTGACGCCGGAGCTGATCGCCCGCGCCCATCGCGAAAAGCCGCTGGCCGGAGTGCTGACGATGAGCCCGGCCAACCCGACCGGCGTGGTGATGGCGCCAGAGGCGATTGCGGCGGTCGCGGCCGAATGCCGCCGGCTCGGGCTCTGGTACATCTCCGACGAGATCTATCACGGGCTGACCTATGAGCAGCCGGCGACCACGGCGCTCTCGGCCGATCCCGATGCGATCGTCGTCAACTCGTTCTCCAAGTACTACTGCATGACCGGCTGGCGCGTGGGCTGGCTGATCGTGCCGCAGCGCCTGGTACGGACGATCGAGCGGCTGCAGCAGAACCTCTCGATCTCGGTGCCCTATCTCAGCCAGGTCGCCGGCGAGGCCGCCTTCGAGGCGACCGCGGAGTGCGAGGCGATCAAGGCCGGCTATGCGGAGAACCGCGCCTATCTGCTGAACGCGCTGCCGGAGATTGGTCTTGGCGACTTCCTGCCCGTCGACGGGGCGTTCTACATCTATTGCGACATTGGCCGTTATTCGAATGATTCCATGGCGTTCTGCCGGGATGTTCTGAATGAGGCGGGGGTCGCGATCACGCCGGGCCTCGACTTCGACGAGGGTCGAGGCGCGCGCACGGCGCGGCTCTCCTTCGCCGGCTCGCTGGGCGAATGCGAGGAGGCGGTGTCGCGCCTCGGTGGCTGGCTGAAGCGCCGCTGATGACGGGCGGGCGCCTCCGCACTTGCCAAGCGCGCTGTAGCGTCCGCATTGTCGGGCCGGATGGCCGAGACGCGCCGTTGACGGGGCGGAGAACGAGGGTGCAGCACGGTATTCGATGGTGGGTGCTGCCTGCGGCGCCGCGATGGCTCGCTGCCCTCGCTCTGGCCGCTCTCTGCTGGCTGTCTCCGATCCAGGCTTCGGCCCAGGTGGATGCGCCGGTCACGCTGACGCTGCGTGGCGATGAGACGTCCGAAACCGTCCGCAAACTGATCGATGCGCTCGCTGCCAGCGGTCGCAAGGTCGAGATCCGGCTGCTTGCCCCCGATGCGGCGATACCTCAACCTGCGGCGGCGGCCCCGGCGCCAGCGCCTGCATCCGTAACCGTCCCGGCCGATTCGCGGATCGAGGAGCTTTGGGACCACTTCGTCAACGGCTTCGACAGCGGCAATGCGGCCATTCCGCATGTCGTGGACCTGCCGGTGGATTGGTGGCGCAGTTGGGCCGCCAATCGCAACGGCGTGACGGGGCCTTCAGCGGGCTGGCGCATTCTGGCCGGCGTCGTGATCGCGCTGGCTGGCGCGCTTCTGTTCCGTTTCGCAACGGCAGGATGGTTCGCGCGGCGATTGAAGCCGTCCGGGTCCGAGTTCACCGCGCGGCTGATCGCCTCGGCCTATGGGCTGTTGCAGGATCTCGCCTGCATCGCGCTGGCGCTGGCGCTGGCGCGTCTGGCGCGGATGCTCTGGCTTCCCGAGGCCGACCTGGCCATGACCACCTTCCGGACGGCCGCCAATGGCGCCGCGATCGGCGCCGCCTACATCGCCGTCGGCCGCTTTCTGGTCGCGCCAGGCGCTCCGGAGCGGCGCATACTGCCGCTGCCGCGCGCGGAACGGCATTTCGCCATCCTGACGGCCTATGCGATCGCGACCCCGATCGTGGTGACGAGCGCGCTGCTGATCCAGGATATCGCCACCAGCCGCCACGCCTTCGCCGGGCTGGTCGCGATCACCAGCCTCGCGATCACGCTGTTCAAGGTCTGGTGGTTTTTTGACGCCCGTCACGACCTGACCGCTGTGGTGCTGCGCTATGAGCTTGTGCCCGGGCCTGGTCTGCGCCTGCTGGCGGCGATCACGCCGTGGTTCTACATCGCCAGCGCCGTCGCAATCTGGATGGTCGGCCGTGCCGCGCCGATGATGGCGGGCGGCGGGCGCTTTGTCGAAGCCGCCAGCCTGACCCAGATCATCATCGTGCTGGCGCCGGTCCTGGCCGTCGGCGTGACCAGCCTGATTGCTTGCCGCGAGGCGAAGCGGGCAGCCATCGCGCCGCCGCCCCCGATGCAACGGGCGGCGGGCGCGGCATTCCGGGCAGCGGCCGGCGGCCTGATCTGGGTCGGTGGCCTGTACGTGATGGCGCGGCTCTGGGCCGGCTTTCTGCTCGGCGTCAGCTCGACGCAGTTCGCAGAGTTCATCCGCCAGGCGGCGGGCCTTGCGGTCCTGGTCTTCCTCGGTTGGGTCGCGATCGTCTTCCTGCGTGCCTTCTTCGATGCCTATACGCCCCGCGGCGCGAGCGGCCCCGTCGATGAAGATGCTGCGGTCGAGGAGAGCGTGCCCTCCCGGCTGGCGACGGTCATGCCAGTGCTGCGTGGCGTCGTGCTCGGTGCTGTGTTCGGGCTGACCGGACTCGTGGTGCTGTCGAAGGTCGGCGTCGATATCGGCCCGCTGCTCGCCGGCTTCGGTATCCTGGGGCTAGCGATCTCCTTCGGCTCGCAGGCGCTTGTGCGCGACATCGTCTCCGGCTTCTTCTTCATGCTGGAGGATGCGTTTCGGGTCGGCGAATATGTCGATACCGGCCGGCTCAAGGGGACGGTCGAGAAGATCTCGCTGCGCTCGATGCAGATGCGCCACCAGAGCGGGCAGATCCACACCGTCCCCTTCGGCCAGATCCAGTCCCTGACCAATGCCAGCCGCGACTGGGCGACGATCAAGTTCAACGTCCGGCTGGATCATTCGGCCGATATCGAGCAGGCGCGCAAGACGATCAAGAAGATCGGGCTGGCGCTGCTGGAAGATCCGGAATTCGGCCCGCATTTCATCGCGCAGCTGAAGATGCAGGGTGTCGCCGACATCACCGACAGCGCCGTGGTCATTCGGCTGAAATTCACCGCCAAGCCGGCGCATTCCTCGACATTGCAGCGCGAGGCGCTGAAGCGCGTCTATCGCGGGCTGAACGAGGCAAAGGTTCCGTTTGCCTCGAACGCCGTGACGGTGCGCGGGGGTGAGGGCGGCTCGTCGGCGGGAGCAGCGGCCGCTATCTCGGCAGTGCCGCCACCGACCCCGCTTGCGCCTGCTGCGGGGTAGGCGAATTCACGTCAGGAACAGCATCCCGAAGCCGATCGCGGTAACGCACGCTCCAGCGAGCATCGCGAGACGCGTCGCCGACATCAGCGCGGTGACATCGAAGCTCCGGGCTGCCTTGTCGCGAGCGCCGGCCTGCGCTTCGTCGCGATATTGGCTCGCATAGAGGTCGGGCGTCATCTGCGGACCGACAGGTCGGCCGTTCTCCAGGTCGACGCGGACTGCGATGAACAGCGCCAGCAATCCGAGGATGCCGACGCCGAGCCAGCCGACGATCCCAAAGGCCAGCCACGCGAGCCCGGCCAAGCCGACCAGGCACAACCCCGCCAGGATTGGGCCTTCCAACTGGTGCGGTGGCGGCATGACCGTCCCTCACATGGAAAAGGCCGCTGCGGTGTCCCGCAGCGGCCTTTTGTTCGTCAGCCTCGGCCGGCCAGCTTGTTCCACCAGCCACCGCGCTTCGGGCGGTCCGGATCCGGCTCCGTCAGCACGACGGCAACCGGCTCCTCGATGACGCGCGGCGCCGGTGCGGGCGCCCGGACGGGTTCGGGCGCGGCGGTCTTCTCCAGCTCCGGGGCGAGAGCAGCAACCGCTTCGGGTGCGGCGGCGACTGGCTCGGCAGCCTCGCCGCCTTCTGTGATCGGAACGACCTTCTTGCGCGAACGGCTGCGCTTGGGCTTTTCGGCCTCGACCGGAGCGGCTTCTGCTTCCGGCGCCGGGGCTTCGGCGGTGACAGGTTCCACCACCGCCTCGGCAACGACGTCCACAGGCGCTTCGGCCTCGGCCGCTTCGGTCTTGGGCTTGCGGCCACCACGGCGGGCGCGCTTCGGCTTTTCGCCTGCGGCCGCATCCGGCTCCGCTGTAGCGACCGGTGCGGGCTCGGCGGCTGCCGCGATCACGGTGTCGCCAGCCTGCGAATCGTTCGCCTGCTCGTCGCCGTCCTCATCGCCCTCGTCGTCACCTTCGCCATCAGCCTCGTCGCTGCCGCCGTCGAGACGCACGCCATTGGCGTCACGCTCGCCGCCACGCCGCCGGCGGCGACGACGGCGACGCTTGCGTCCGCCTTCGCCACGGGCTTCGCCTTCGCCCTCGGGCCTGGCTTCGCGCGGACCGGCCTCGCGAGCGACAGCTTCGGTCGCCTCGACCTCGACGGGCTCGTTCTCGGCATCGAGCGCCTCGGCTTCGGCGGCTGCGTCGAGCGCGTCCTCGTCGATGTCGGAGACGATCGCCTCGGCCTTCATGCTGCTGGGAACGATGCGGCCCTCATTGCCGACGAACTCGCCTCGCTCGACCTCGAAGTAGCGGGTACCGAGCAGGGTGGCATCGACCGTGACGCTGATCGCGATGGCGAAACGCGCCTCGAGATCGGCGAGATGGGCGCGCTTTTGGTTGAGCACATACAGCGCGACCTCCGGACGGGTCCGGACGGTAAGGTTGTGCGAGGCGCTCTTGATCAGCGTCTCCTCTAGCGCGCGCAGGATCTGCAGCGCGACCGAGGAGGACGAGCGCATCATGCCGGCGCCGGCGCAATGCGGGCAGGGCACGGAGGAGCTTTCCAGCACGCCGGTGCGGATGCGCTGGCGTGACATCTCGAGCAGGCCGAAGGCCGAGATGCGGCCGACCTGGATGCGGGCGCGATCGTCCTTGAGGCAGTCCTTCAGCTTCTTCTCGACGGCGCGGTTGTTGCGGTTCTCCTCCATGTCGATGAAATCGATCACGATGAGGCCGGCAAGGTCGCGCAGGCGCAGCTGGCGGGAGATCTCCTCCGCCGCTTCGAGATTGGTCTTGAGGGCGGTGTCCTCGATATTGTGCTCGCGGGTCGAGCGCCCGGAGTTGATGTCGATCGCGACCAGCGCCTCGGTCTGGTTGATGACGAGGTAGCCACCCGACTTCAGCGTGACATTGTTGGAGAACATCGCGTCGAGCTGGCTCTCGACGCCGAAGCCGGCGAAGAGCGGGGTCTGCTCGCGATAGGCCTTCACGCTCTTGGCATGGCTCGGCATGAGCATGCGCATGAATTCCTTGGCCTCGCGATAGGCCTCGTCGCCGGCGACGTGAACCTCGTCGATATCCTTGTTGTAGAGGTCGCGGATTGAGCGCTTGACGAGGTTGCCCTCCTCATAGACCAGCGCCGGGGCGACCGAGGCCAGCGTCAGCTCGCGCACACTCTCCCACATCCGCATCAGATATTCGTAGTCGCGCTTGATCTCGACCTTGGTGCGCGAGGCGCCGGCCGTGCGCAGGATCAGGCCCATCCCCTCGGGAACCTCAAGCTCCTGGGCGATCTCCTTGAGGCGCTTGCGATCGTCCGTGTTGGTGATCTTGCGCGAGATGCCGCCGCCCTTGCCGGTGTTGGGCATCAGCACCGAATAGCGGCCGGCGAGCGAGAGATAGGTGGTGAGCGCTGCGCCCTTGTTGCCGCGCTCCTCCTTGACAACCTGGACCAGGATGATCTGGCGGCGCTTGATCACCTCCTGGATCTTGTACTGGCGGCGGTGATGGCGCTGCGGCCGCTCCGAGATGTCGTCGAGGGCGTCGCCGCCGCCGAGCTGCTCGGGCTCGTCATGCTCGCCGTCATCAGAACCGCCGTCCTCGCCGGCATCGTCATCTTCAGAAGGCTTGCGGGCTTCCGCATCCTCGGACTCGGAGGCTTCCGTGTCGGAGGCTTCCGTGTCGGAGGTTCCGGTTTCGTCGGTGTCCTGGCCACGCGTCTCGAAGGTCAGCGGCGCGGCGTTCTCGACGGCATCCTCGCTGGCCGATTCGGCGATGGCAGGAGCGAACTCCTGCCCGAAGGCGGGGGCGCCCTCATTGACCATCGCGGCTTCCTTGCCATCGGTCTCGACGCCGTCGGCCGAGAGTTCGGCGCTGACGGTCTCGTCGGAGACAGCCTTCTTGGCGCGGCCGTCACGATCGCCCCGGCGGCCACGGTCGCGGCGGCCGCCGCGCTTCTCGCGCTTCTCCTCGTCGCGCTCGTCCTCGCGGTCTGCACGGGCCTCGTCGGCGAGCAGCGCCTGACGGTCGGCGACCGGGATCTGGTAGTAGTCGGGGTGGATTTCGGAGAAGGCGAGGAAGCCGTGGCGGTTGCCGCCATACTCGACGAAGGCGGCCTGGAGCGAGGGCTCCACGCGCGTCACCTTGGCGAGATAGATATTGCCGCGAAGCGGCTTGCGGCTGGCAGCCTCGAAGTCAAATTCCTCGATACGCGATCCGCGCACCACCACGACCCGGGTCTCCTCCGGATGGGTGGCATCGATAAGCATCTTGTTGGCCATATGAATCTTCCATGGGCGCGGCCGCCAGTGGTACCCGCCGGGCTGCGGACAAAGATCCGCTGCCGCGGGCAGGGGCGCCGCGCATAGGCCGGCATGAGCCGGCATGTTGCAGGAGCAAAAGCCGGCGCGAGCCGGCGTCTGTGAGGGGGAAGTGTTCGATCGAGACAGAAAGGCGGCTCGGGAAGCCAGGTCGGGGCAAAAGCCCGACGCAGTCCCGCAGGTATTGACGATTCACCGATGATCTATGCGGCGTCGTATGCCCCGACATTTGTCCCGACCTGCGGCGCACCTGTCCGAAAAAGACGAAGCACGCCGCGTTTGCACGCTCGCAAGACGTTGGCCTGGTGCTGAAAAACGCGCGCGCCTGGCTCCGGCCGTCTGCGGACGATCCGTTGCGGTTGACCTGATGCCGCCGAACCCGGATGGGCCGGCCGGCCAAGACATGCCCCGGACGCCGACGGATCCTCGGATCCGGATGCGCACCATGGGCGGCCTTGCAAAGCAACCATCCCCATTACAGACAGGTGACAGTGATTTGCAAGTCACATCACGTCGGGATCGACCGGCCTCCGGCGCAGGCCGGTTCTCTGACCGGCCGGAGCATGGTAACCGATCGTTAGGACGTTGCGTCGCTATGGTTAAGACTTGGTGACGACAGATCGGGATGAGTGACCTGACGCCTCCTGCAAACCCCTTTCACGTCGGCCTGCGGCTCTCGCGAGCACAGAGGATGACGCATCTGGCGCTCTGCCTCTGGCTGGCGCTTGCGGGTGTGCCTTCGCTGGCTGGCGTGGCTTTGGCGCAAGGCAATGGCCGCGCCCAGAGCGAATTTCCGGTCGCGACTGACGCGAAGCTCGAACAATCCGGCGAGATCGTGCGGCTGACCATGGCCTTGTCGCGTCCCGTCGAGGTCAGCGCCTCGGTGCTGGCGGGCCCTGATCGCGTCATCATCGACATGCCTTCGATCAATTTCCAGGTTCAGCCGGGAGCGGTGCGCAAGAGCGCCGGCGTCGTCGGGGCCTACCGCTTCGGGCTGTTCACGGCCGACAAGGCGCGCATCATCATCGACCTGGCGCAGCCGGCCGTCGTGGTCCGAGCCGAATCGCGCCCGGTGCGCGGCGGCTTCGGCGAGTTGGTGATCGAACTGCGCCGCGCCACGCGGGCCGAATTCCAGGCGGCCATCGCCGCGTCATCAGGGCGCGATTTCCAGGCGCCGGCTGCCGTCCCCGTGCCTGCCAAACCAGCTGGCGAGACGCGCCAGACCATCGTCATCGACCCTGGCCATGGCGGCATCGACCCCGGCGCGGTGGTGGCGTCGATCGCCGAGAAGGCCGTCGTGCTCGCCTTCGGGGTGAAGCTGAAGGAGCGGCTCGAAGCGAGCGGGCGCTACCGCGTGCTGATGACGCGCGACGATGATCGTTTCGTGGCGCTGGCCGAGCGGGTCGGCATCGCAAGGGCTGCCGGCGCCGATCTGTTCATCTCGATCCATGCCGATTCGCTGACGCAGGCCCAGGAGGTGCGCGGCGCGACGATTTATACCGGCTCAGAGCGGGCTACCGATGCCGAGGCCGCCAGGCTCGCGACGAAGGAAAACCAGGCCGACGCGGCGGCGGGACTCGATGCCAGCGAGGATACGCAGGACGTCGCCGGCATCCTGATGGACCTCGCCAAGCGGGAGACGCGGACGTTCTCGGCCATCTTTGCGCGCAATCTCGTCGAGAAGCTCGGCGGCTCGGTGAAGATGCACAAAGTGCCGTTGCGCTCGGCTGGATTTCGCGTGCTGAGCGCGCCTGACGTACCCTCGGTACTGATCGAGCTCGGCTACATGTCGAGCCCGAAGGATGCCGAACTGCTGAATTCGGCGCCGTGGCGCGCCCAGGCGGTCGACGCCGTGGCGACCGCCGTCGAAGGATACTTCGTCAGCGCCCGCGCGCCTGTCGGAAAAGCGGCCGAAAACCGGCGCTGACGCCTGCGCCGGCGAGACGACGGACGGTGCGGAATGTGGTCCCAAGGCCACGGTTCTGCCACGTCCATCATGCTATAGACGTGATTTATGAAACGCCGCCTTTCCGGCTTGCCGGGCGGTCACGAGGCAAGGGCCAGGGCCTGAGATGCGCTTTATCCTGCGAATGTTTGGATGGTTGTTCACGGCGGGCGCGATCGTCTTCGTGATCGGCGCGATCGGCGCCGCCGGATTCCTCTGGCACTACTCCAAGGACCTGCCCGATTCGGCGCAGCTGCGGAACTACGAGCCGCCGGTGATGACGCGCGTCCATGCCGGCGACGGCTCGCTGATCGCGGAATTCGCCAGGGAGCGCCGGCTCTATCTGCCGATCCAGGCCGTTCCCAAGCTGATCATCGAGGCCTATCTCTCGGCCGAGGACAAGAACTTCTACAAGCATGTCGGCGTCGATCCCGAAGGCCTCGTGCGCGCCGCGATCACCAACTTCCGCAATCGCGCCGCCGGCCGCCGGCCGCAGGGTGCCTCGACCATCACCCAGCAGGTGGCGAAGAACTTCCTCGTCGGCTCCGAGCAGAACATCGAACGCAAGATCCGCGAGGCGCTGGTCGCGCTGCGGATCGAGTCGACCTATTCCAAGGACAAGATCCTCGAGCTCTATCTGAACGAGATCTATCTCGGCGCGCCGGCGCCGGGGCAGGGCAGCTATGGCATCGCGGCGGCCGCGCTGAACTATTTCGGCAAGTCGGTGCACGAGCTCAACCTACAGGAGGCGGCCTATCTCGCCGCCCTGCCGAAGGCGCCGACCGACCTGCATCCGTTCCGCAATCGCGAGCGCGCCATCGAGCGCCGCAACTACGTCATCGACCGCATGGTCGAGAACGGCTTCGTCACCCGCGCCGCCGGCGATGCGGCCAAAGGCCAGCCGCTCGGCGTCAATCCGCGTACGGTCTCGCCGAACAACATCGCGGCCGGCTATTTCGCCGAGGAAATCCGCCGCGAGCTGCAGGACCGTTACGGCGAGAAGAAGCTGCTCGAGGGCGGCCTCTCGGTGCGCGCCACCGTCGATCCCAAGATGCAGCTGATGGCGCGCAAGGCGCTGGTCGATGGTCTCGTGCGCTTCGACGAGGCCCGCGGCTGGCGCGGCGCGATCCAGAAGCTGGAGCTGTCGGCCCGCGACTGGGGACTGGCGATCGGCGACCTGCCGGTGCTCGGCGACGTCGCGCCCTGGCGGCTGGCCGTGGTGCTGGAGGTGGCCGGCGACAGCGCCCGGCTCGGCCTGCATCCGCTGCGCGAGACCTCCGGCCAGTTGAAGAGCGACCGAGAGACGGTCACGCTCGGCGGCGAGGGCATCAAATGGACCCGTCGCTCGCGCGTGGCGCAGGCGGTGTCGGTCGGCGACGTCGTCTATGTCGAGCCGATGGACAACCGTCCGGGCCAGGTTCGGCTGCGGCAGCTGCCCGAGGTCAACGGTGCCATCACCGTGATGGACCCCTTCTCCGGCCGTGTTCTCGCGATGGTCGGCGGCTTCAGCCACGACCAGTCGGAGTTCAACCGCTCGACGCAGGCGATGCGCCAGCCGGGGTCCTCGTTCAAGCCGTTCGTCTATGCGACTGCACTCGACAACGGCTACACGCCCTCCAGCATCATCCTCGATGCCCCCATCGAAATCGATCAGGGCGGCGGGCTCGGCATGTGGCAGCCGAGCAATTACGACGGCAAGTTCACCGGCCCGCGCACGCTGCGCTACGGCATCCAGTTCTCGAAGAACCTGATGACCGTGCGTCTCGCCAAGGATGTCGGCATGCCGCTGATCGCGGAATATGCCCGCCGCTTCGGCGTCTATGACGACATGCTGCCGGTGCTCTCGATGTCGCTGGGCGCCGGCGAGACGACGGTTATGCGGATGACGGCCGGCTACGCCATGCTGGTCAATGGCGGCAAGAAAATCCGGCCGACCCTGATCGACCGCATTCAGGACCGCTGGGGCGCGACCATCTTCCGGCACGACCAGCGCATCTGCGAAGGCTGCGACGCGACGAAATGGGCCGACCAGCGCGAGCCGCGGCTGATCGACAACCGCGACCAGGTGCTCGACCCGCTGACCGCCTACCAGATGGTCTCGATCATGGAGGGTGTGGTCCAGGCCGGTACTGCGACCGTGGTCAAGTCGGTCGGCAAGCCGCTCGCCGGCAAGACCGGCACCACCAACGACGCCAAGGACGTCTGGTTCGTCGGCTTCTCGCCCGACCTTGCGGTCGGTGTCTATATGGGCTTCGACAAGCCGAAGTCGCTCGGCACCTCGGCCACCGCCGGCCAGTACGCCGCGCCGATCTTCCGCGACTTCATGATGGCGGCGCTCAAGGACAAGCCGGCGACGCCGTTCCGCGTTCCCGCCGGAATCAAGCTGATCCGCGTCGATCCCAAGACCGGGATGCGCTCGGGCGGTGAGGGCGGCATCCTCGAGGCGTTCAAGCCGGGCACGGCACCGCCCGACAGCTACTCCGTCATCGGCGCGGCCGGCGACGGCACGACCCCGTTCAGCGTCTCGCCGGGTGGCGGACGCGCCGTCGGTTCCGGCACGGGCGGGCTGTACTGAAGCGCGCTATCATTCTCGGGCGAAGCGAAGCGCGGACCTGAGAATCTCTTGCCAAACATGGTCGGCTCATGGCCGCCCATGTTGCGGTAGGCGTTTACACCGCACGCTTTCCCGCCTATCTCGACGCCAGTTTCCAAGAAGGCCCGTTTACGCATGCGTCCAGAAATCCAGACCCAGCTCGACAACGCCAAGCAGTCGATTGGACTGCTGAGGAGGCATCTTTGACTGGGATGTCGCACAACGCCGCCTCGCGGAACTGAACGCCCTCTCGGAGGGACCCGATTTCTGGAACGACGCCGACGCCGCGCAGAAGCTGATGCGCGAGCGCACCTCGCTCGAGGACCAGATCAACGGCATCGCCATGCTCGAGCGCGATCTCGACGATGCGCTGACCTTCATCGAGCTTGGCGAGATGGAGGATGATGCCGCCTCGATCAGCGAGGGCGAGGCCGGAATCAAGGCTGTCGAGGTCGAGGCGGCGCGCCGCCAGGTCGAGACGCTGCTCTCTGGCGAAGCCGACATGCTCGACACCTATCTCGAAATCCATCCCGGCGCGGGCGGTACCGAAAGCCAGGATTGGGCCGAGATGCTGCTGCGCATGTACCGGCGCTGGGGCGAGCGGCGGAAGTTCAAGGTCGAGACCCTCGAATACCAGGACGGCGACACCGCCGGGATCAAGTCGGCGACGCTGCAGTTCAAGGGCCACAATGCCTATGGCTGGCTGAAGACGGAGAGCGGGGTGCACCGGCTGGTGCGAATCTCGCCGTTTGATTCGAACGCGAGACGGCAGACCTCGTTTGCGTCGATCTGGGTCTATCCGGTCGTCGACGATCGCATCGTCATCGAGATCAACGAATCGGATTGCCGGATCGACACCTACCGGGCCCAGGGCGCCGGCGGGCAGCACATCAACACGACCGATTCGGCAGTGCGCATCACCCATATCCCGTCGGGAATCGCGGTGTCGTGCCAGCAGGAGCGGTCGCAGCACAAGAACAAGGCCAAGGCCTGGGACATGCTGCGCGCCCGCCTCTACGAGGTCGAGCTGAAGAAGCGCGAGGACAAGGCCAACGCCGAGCAGGCTTCCAAGACCGATATCGGCTGGGGCCACCAGATTCGCTCCTATGTGCTGCAGCCCTATCAGCTCGTGAAGGATCTGCGGACCGGCGTCAGCTCGACTGCGCCCTCCGAAGTGCTCGACGGCGCGCTCGACCCGTTCCTGGAAGCCTCGCTGGCACAGCGGGTCTATGGCACGGAGGTCGAGGTCGAGGATCTCGACTAGCGGCAACGCGCGTCATGCTCGGACTTGACCCGAGCATCTCCTGACACGAAGGCTCCTGTCTGAGACGGGCGCGTTCTCGTCCAGAGATTCTCGGGTCTGCGCTTCGCTTCGCCCGAGAATGACGCCGGCGGGCGAGGGCGCGTCCGTTTCCTCTTTCGTGCCCGATGGTCTAGCGTCGCGCTCTGCCCGACCCGAAGCCGCCTGCATGACGCTGCCCAACCTGATCACCATCGGCCGTCTGTGTCTCGTCCCGCTCGTGATCGTCATGATCCTGAACGAGCGTTGGCAGGGCGCCTTCGTCATCTTCGTCGTCGCTGGCATCTCCGACGCTGTCGACGGGTTCCTCGCCAAGCGCTTCGACATGGCGAGCGAACTGGGCGGCTATCTCGATCCGATCGCCGACAAGGCGCTGATCGTCTCGATCTACATCACGCTGGCGATCGTCGGTGCGGTGCCGGCCTGGCTCGTCATCCTGGTGGTGTCGCGCGACGTGCTGATCGTCTCGGCCGTGATCCTGTCCTGGCTGATGGGAAAGCCGCTGGCGATGGCGCCCTTCGTCGTTAGCAAGCTCAATACGGGCGCGCAGATCATTTTTGCCGCGCTTCTGCTGGGCTCGCGAGCCTTCGGCTTCGATATGGGCCAGGCGGTCCAGGTCGGCCAGCTTTTCGTGGCGTTGTTGACGCTCGGCTCGATGACCGCCTATCTGGCCTTCTGGCTGCGTCACATGGCGGCGTGATCCTTCCCATAGACCGTCCGTGGCGGCGGGCTCGTCGGCCGCCGGCTGGACAATCGACCGCCTCTCCCCACATTTCCCCTCCCATGTGAGGACCGCGCCGACGGATCCGCGAAAGGCCCGAGAATGACCCTGCAACGCCAAATCGGTTTCTGGCTGATCTCGCTCGTCGTCTTCGTGCTGCTGCTGGTGGTGCTGCGCGACGTCCTGCTGCCCTTCATCGCAGCGCTGGCGCTGGCCTATCTGCTCGATCCGCTGGCCGACCGCCTCGAAAAGGCGGGCATGAGCCGGCTTGCCGCGACGATTGCGATCCTCGTCGTCTTCCTCCTCGTCTTCGTTCTCGCGCTGGTGCTGCTGGCGCCGCTGCTCGGCCAGCAACTCGCGGGCCTTGTCGCACGCCTGCCTGCCGACGCGGCCAAGCTGCAGGCGCTGGTGCTGGAGCGGGGCGGCCCCTGGCTCGAGCGCCTCGGCGGCACCAAGATCACCGAGGAAGCGCAGAACTCGCTCGGAAACCTCGTTGGCGAGGGGACCAAATGGGTCGGCAGCGTCCTTCAGTCGCTCTGGACTGGCGGCACGGCGATCATCGGCGTGTTCTCGCTGCTGGTGCTGACGCCGGTCATCGCCTTCTACCTGCTCGTCGATTGGGACCGGATGTGCGCCACCGTCGATGGCTGGCTGCCGCTCGACCATCGCGAGACGATTCGCGGCCTGTTGCACGAGATGGACACCGCCATTGCGGGCTTCCTGCGCGGACAGGCGCTGGTCTGCCTGCTGCTCGGCATCTTCTACGCCGTGGGCCTGAGCCTGCTCGGCGTCAATTTCGGCGCGCTGATCGGTATCATCAGCGGTTTTCTTTCCTTCATTCCCTTTGTTGGCTCGCTGACCGGGCTCGTGCTCTCCGTCGGCGTCGCCATTGTCCAGTTCTGGCCGGACTGGACCTTGCCGCTGGCGACGCTCTCCGTCTTCGCCGCCGGGCAGTTCCTGGAGGGCAACATCTTCCAGCCGAAATTCGTCGGCGATTCGATCGGCGTGCATCCGGTCTGGCTGATGTTCGCCCTGCTCGCCTTCGGCTCCCTATTCGGCTTCGTCGGGCTCTTGCTGGCGGTGCCCATGGCCGCCGTCATAGGCGTGCTCTGCCGCTTCGCGCTCCGGCAATACCTCGCCAGCAACATCTATCATGGCGGCGACGCCGCACGGGCGGCGCAGGTGCAGGTCCGCATCGACACAGATGTCTGATCAACCCGGCCGCCCGCGCCAGCTCGCCTTCGACCTGCCGGTCGACAGCCGCCACGGCGTCGAGGACTTTCTGATCGGCCCGTCGAACGAGGCGGCCTATGGCTTCGTCGAAGCCTGGCCGGATTGGCCGGACGCGTGGCTGCGGCTGGTCGGGCCGGAAGGCGCCGGCAAGACCCATCTCGCCGCGATCTGGGCCAAGGCCGCCCATGCCTGGACCGTACCGGCGTCCGAGGTCGTCGAAGGCAACGTGCCGCATCTGGTCTCCGGCGGCGCGCTGGTCGTCGAGGATTGCGACCGTGACTTGGCCGACGAGGCGGCGCTGTTCCATCTGATGAACGCGATCAAGGCGCGCGGCGGCTTCCTGCTGCTGACGGCGCGCCGATCGCCCGATCAATGGGGCTTGCGCGTGCCGGATCTGCTGTCGCGGCTGCGGCTGGCGCCGCATGCGACGATCGAGCCGCCTGATGACGCGTTGTTGCGCGCGGTGCTCGTCAAGCTCTTCATCGACCGGCAACTCGTCGTCGATACCGGCATCATCGAGATGCTGGCGCTGCGGATGGAGCGCTCCTTTGCAGCCGCGCGCGCGCTGGTCGATGCGCTCGATCGGCTCTCGCTCGAACGCGGGCGCCGCGTGACGCGAGCGCTGGCGACGGAAGCCCTGGCGGCGCTCTTTCCCGAGGACTGAGCATTTTGTCGTCGCGTTTTCTTCACGCGAACCGGTATCCACTTCGCATGAAAACGCTTTCGTCGGCGCTCAGCCGGCTCGGCCGGGCGTTGCCTCGACGGATGAGGCGATCAGCCTGGCATGCATCGCCTCGACGAGGAGGTCGTGGGCCCGTGCCGCGATGGCGTCGAGCGAGGGCGTCTTGACGAACATTGCCGCCGCCTTCTCGCCGAGCTGCTCGCGCGTCGGCAGGACCGGCAGATGCCAATTCGAAGCTTGCCAGTTCGAGGCGTCCCAGTTCGCCAGGGCCTCATGCGCCTGCTGCTGGATTTCAGCCAGACGGTCGCCGGCACGATCCTGCAGCTCGCCCAGCGCCGTCTTGAGTTCGGCCAGCGTGATGCTCGGCAGGTGCAGATCGGCGAGACTCGGCGTGGCCGCATAAGCCTCGCGGAAGGCCGTCACGACGCGGTCGAGTGGAACGGAAGCTGCCAGCCGCTCGGCCGAGCGTTCGATGACGCGCGGCGGCAGCGCCTGCGAGCGTTCGATCACCGCCTGCGGCGGTTGCTTCAGGTCCCAAACCAGGCGCAGCTTCGAGAGGCCGAGGATGATGTAATAGGTCGGGTCGATCTGCCACCAGCGGAAGCCCTGGCGAACGCTGTACTGATAGGCATGGTGGTTGTTGTGCCAGCCTTCGCCCATCGTGATGATCGCCAGCCACCAGTTGTTGCGGCTCTCGTCGCCCGTCACATAGTCCTTGTCGCCATGCACATGGGCGAGCGAGTTGATGCAGAAGGTGGCGTGGAAGACGGCGACCGTCGACCAGAAGAAGCCGACAAACAGGCCCGCCCAGCCGTCGATCGCAAAGCAGATCACGGCGAGCAGGATCGCCGGCACGATCTCGAAGCGGTGCAGCCAGCGCAGCTCGGGGAATTTCGTCAGGTCCTGGATGCTGGAATCATCGAAGACGTGATGGTCGCGGCTGAAGATCCAGCCGACATGCGAGTAGACGAAAGAGGTCAGAACCGGCGAATGGACGTCATGCTCGGTGTCGGCATAGCGATGGTGATGGCGATGCTTCGAGGCCCACCAAAACACGCTCTTCTGCGCCGTCGATTGCGCCAGAAAGGCCAGCAGAAACTGCCCGAAGCGGCTGGTCTTGTAGGTCCTGTGCGAGAAATAGCGGTGATAGCCGCCTGTCACCGCAAACATCCGCAGCCAGTACAGGCCGATGGCGAGCCAGACCGAGGTCGCGGTCACGCCGCTCCAGATCGCGCCGAAGCAGGCGAGATGCGCCAGGACGAAGGGGATCGCGGACGGATAGACGATATCGCCGTCATCATGGTGGAGCGTGCTGTTCAAGACGGCCTCTGGCGTTGGCGCGGCTCCTGTCGCAGCCGCCTGGAAGGGAAACTCCCGCTTTGCGCACGAAACAGGACCTTGACGGTCGGTGCAAGGAGACCGCTCGACGCAGGGTAGGGGCTGCGATGGCCGGAGAATGGCAAATACGGTGTCGTGCGTCATCGAACCGTCACGCTAGGATGGCTCAAGACCAGCCAAGGAGACCAACGTGGCCAGAGCAGCGACCGGAACGAGAGCCAGAGGCATGAACATGCAACCCAGCGCCGTCGTCGTCGAAGCCGTGGAGGCCGTTCCCGCCGACGAGGCCACCTCGCTGCGCCAGTCGCCGGCGCGCTTCATGAATCGGGAGCTGTCCTGGCTGCAGTTCAACCGCCGCGTCATGGAGGAGGCCTCCAACCGCAACCACCCGCTGCTGGAGCAGCTGCGCTTCCTCTCGATCTCGGCGGCCAATCTCGACGAGTTCTTCATGGTGCGCGTCTCCGGCCTGCGCGAGCAGCTCAAGGCCGGCGTGGTCACGCCGAGCCAGGACGGGCTGACCCCGGCCGAGCAGCTCGGCGAACTCGGCCGGGCGGTCGCAGCGCTGACCGACGACCAGCAGGCGCGCTGGGTCGAGCTCAAGCGCGACCTGCATGAGAACCGGATCCATCTGCTGGCGCCGGGCGACATCGGCCCGCCGGAGCGCGTCTGGCTCGAGGATTATTTCCTGAACTACGTCTTCCCGGTGCTGACGCCGCTGGCGATCGACCCGGCGCATCCCTTTCCCTTCATCCCCAATCTCGGCTTCACGCTGGCGCTGGCGCTGGAACGGATCAGCGACGGCCGTCAGCTCGATGCGCTGATCCGCGTGCCGATCAAGATGGATCGCTTCATCGAGCTGCCCGACCTCGCACGCGAGGGGCTGCGCCGCTTCATCACGCTGGAGGACGCGGTCTCGCTGTTCATCAGCAAGCTCTTCCCGGGCTACGACGTCAAGGGTACGGGCTCGTTCCGCGTCATCCGCGACACCGATCTCGACATCGAGGAGGAGGCGGAGGATCTGGTGCGGGTCTTCGAGACGATGCTGAAACTGCGCCGGCTCGGAGTCGTGATCCGGCTTGAGATCAGCCGCGGCATGCCGGCGCATCTGCGCAAGCTGATCGTGCGCGAACTCAAGGTCGATGAGGACGAGGTCGTCGCGATCGACGGTATGATCGGCCTCAGCGAACTGGCCCAGCTCGTCGGCGTCGACCGGCCGGACCTGAAGTTCAAGCCCTACAATGCCCGCTTTCCCGAGCGCATCCGCGAGCATGGCGGCGACTGCTTCGCCGCGATCCGCCAGAAGGACCTGCTCGTCCATCACCCCTACGAGAGCTTCGACGTTGTCGTGCAGTTCCTGGAGCAGGCCGCGCGCGACCCCAATGTCGTCGCGATCAAGCAGACGCTCTACCGCACCTCGTCCAATTCGCCGATCGTCAAGGCGCTGACCGAAGCCGCAGAGGCCGGCAAGTCGGTGACGGCGCTGGTCGAGCTCAAGGCGCGCTTCGACGAGGAGGCGAACATCCGCTGGGCCAAGGAGATGGAGCGCGCCGGCGTCCAGGTCGTCTATGGCTTCATCGAACTGAAGACCCACGCCAAGCTCTCGCTGGTCGTGCGTCGCGAAGCCGGGCAACTCGTCAGCTACTGCCATATCGCGACCGGCAACTACCATCCGATCACGGCGCGGATCTATACCGACGTCTCCTTCTTCACCGCCGATCCGGTGATGTCGCAGGATGTCGCCCGCGTCTTCAACTTCATCACCGGCTATGCCGAGCCGGCCGAGCTGGAGAAGATGTCGGTCTCGCCTGTGGGGCTGAAGCAGCGCCTGCTTGACGACATCGCCGAGGAGGTCGCCCATGTGAAGGCCGGCCGTAAGGGTGCGATCTGGGGCAAATGCAATTCGCTGGTCGATCCCGAGATCATCGACGCGCTCTATGACGCGAGTCAGGCCGGCGTCGAGATCGATTTCGTCGTACGCGGCATCTGCTGCCTGCGACCGGGCGTTCCCGGCCTGTCCGAGAACATCCGGGTCAAATCGATCATCGGGCGCTTCCTCGAGCATACCCGCGTCTATGCCTTCGGCGCGGGCCATGGCATGCCGTCGCCCAAGGCGAAGCTCTACATCTCCTCGGCCGATCTGATGCCGCGCAATCTCGACCGGCGCGTCGAGGCGCTGACACCGATCCTGAACCCGACGGTGCACCAGCAGCTGCTCGAACAGATCATGCTGGCGAACTTTCTCGACAACGAACAGAGCTGGACGATCTTGCCCGATGGCGGCTCCCGACGCATTGTCCCGGCGCCGAACGAAGAGTCGTTCAACGCGCATAAGTACTTCATGACGAACCCGAGTCTCTCAGGACGTGGCAAATCACTTTCCAATTCCAGCCCCCGGTCCCTCTCACGCCGAGGTGGACGAAAAGGCTAAGGTCCTGAACGCGCCCGGCCGGCTCGGCCTGGGCGCCGGCACGCTGGCGATCGTCGACATCGGTTCGAACTCGGTGCGCCTCGTCGTCTACGAGATGGTGGCGCGCGCGCCGGCCCAGGTATTCAACGAGAAGGAGATGGCGGGCCTCGGCCGCGGCGTCGCTTCGACCGGGAAGCTCTCGACCGACGCGATGGAGCGCGCGATCTCCGCCCTCGTGCGCTTCCGCATCCTGTGCGAGGCCATGCATGTCGGCGAGATCCGCGTCATCGCCACCGCTGCCGCGCGCTATGCCAGCAACGGGCCGGAGTTCATCGCGCGGGCCGAGGAGGCGATCGGCCAGCGCATCGAGCTGATCTCGGGCGATCGCGAGGCGGTGCTGTCGGGGCTCGGCGTCGTCTCGGGCTTCGACAATCCCGATGGGGTCGTGGGTGATCTGGGCGGCGGCAGCCTCGAGCTGATCACCGTTACCGGCGGGCATGTCGGGGAGGGGGCCAGCGTTCCGCTCGGCGGTCTGGCGCTGCTCGACCGCTCGAAGAACTCGCTCAAGCTGGCCGAGAAGATCGTCAAGGACGAACTCGACAAGCTGCCGCAGGTCGGCGCCATGAAGGGCCGCGACTTCTACGCCGTGGGCGGGACCTGGCGGGCGCTCGCGACGTTGCACCAGCACCAGGCGAAATACCCGCTCAACGTCATGCACGGCTATACCGTGCCGGCGAAGGACGTTGCGGATTTCGTCAAGCTGGTCGAGCGCGCCGACCTGACGGGACTGGATGCGATCGACACCGTGTCGTCGGCACGGCGGCCGCTGCTGGCCTATGGTGCGCTCGTGCTCGACGAGTTGATCAAGCGCGGCAAGCCGCGTGCCGTCATCATCTCGGCGCAAGGCGTGCGCGAGGGGCTGCTGCACGAACAGCTCTCGCCGGAGGAACGCGCGGCCGATCCGCTGCTGCGCGCGGCGCGGGACTACAACCATTTGCGGGCACGCGACCCGCGCCATGCCGCCGAGCTGATCGCCTGGAGCCGTGCCATCCTCGAGACGGCCGGCCTGTCCGAGGACGAGCCGTCATCGCGACTGATCGAGTCGGTCTGCCTGCTCTCGGATATCGGCTGGCGCGCCCATCCCGATTATCGCGGCGAGCAAAGCATGAACGTCATTGCCCATGCCTATTTCACAGGAATCGACCATATCGGGCGCGCCTTCCTGGCGCTGGCGATCTTCCACCGCTATGCCGGGCTGAAATCCACGTCGCCGGCGGCGCTGGAGCTGCGTGCGCTGCTGCCGCCGCCGATCCTGGAACGGGCCTTCCTGCTCGCCGCGATCTTCCGCGTCGCCTATCTGCTCTCAGCCGGCATGGCCGGGCTTTTGCCGCGCATGCCAGCGACCTGCGTCGATGGCAAGCTGATCCTGCGCTTTCCCGACGATCTGCGCCCGCTGGCGAGCGACCGCGTCGTGGGGCGGCTGAAACAGCTCGCCAAGCTGCTCGGGCGCGACGTCGAGATCGCGCGGATCTGAAACTGTCTAACGCCCGATCCCGCCGGCCAGTCCCTGGCGCATGACGAGGCGACGCAGCGGCCCCAGCCGCGACAACGCGAGCAGGCCCGCGCCACGCAGCAGATCCGCCGGCATCAGGTCGGTGAGCAGCGTCCGGTTCAGCGCATCGACCGCGCCGGTGCGCAGGCGGACATCCGCCACCCTGGCGCGATCATAGGCCGCGACGACCCCAGCCGCGCCGGGATCGGAGGAATCCGAGACCGCCTCCCGCAGGGCCGTCACGTCGCGCAGGCCGAGATTGAGCCCTTGCGCGCCGATCGGCGGGAAGACATGCGCGGCCTCGCCGATCAGGACCATACGGCCCGCGCCGAAGCGCTCGACCGACAATCCGCCCATCGGCACGCGGCCGCGCGGCCCATCGAGCTGCATCGCACCGAGCAGCGAATGCGCCTGCGTTTCGACACGACGCGCGAAAGCTGAATCGTCGAGCGCCGCGACCGCATCGGCCTCTTCGGGATCGAGCAGCCAGACCAGCGAGGAGCGCCGGCCGGGCAGGGGGACGAGGGTGAATGGCCCTTTTCGGGTGTGGAACTCCGTCGAGGTCTCATGATGGTTGCGGGTGTGGCTGAGGATGGCCGTCAGTGCGACCTGCGGATAGCGCCAGTCGCGCGCCGCGATGCCCGCCGCCGCCCGCACGCGCGATTGCCGGCCATCGGCGCCGACGACGAGGCGCGCGCGCAGGGGCGGCAAGCCCTCGCCCGACAGCATGACGCCTGCTTCGTCCGGGACGATCTCCGAAACCAGCCCCGGCACGAGCCGGATCGCCCCGGTATCGCGGACCCTTGCGGCCAGCGCCTCGACCAATTCGGCATTCTCGACATTCCAGCCGAAGGCGTCGAGCCCGACCTCGGAGGCGCGGAACTCGACCGGCGGCTGACGAAACAGGCTGCCGGTATCGTCGACCAGCCGCATCACGCAAAGCGGCGCGGCCCGCTCGGCGAGCACATCCGCCAGGCCGAGTTCGCCGAAGAGCCGCCAGGAACCGTCGAGCAGGGCGACCGTGCGCCCGTCGCGAGGCGCGTGCAGCGGGCCCACCACCGCGACGCTCCGGCCGGCTTCCGCCAGCGCGAGAGCGGCCGCAAGACCGACGGCGCCTGCGCCGACGATGGCGATATCAATGGGATGGGCATCGCTCGAACTCATGCAATGTGGCTAGCTCAAGATGCCGGGCTTGGCCACTGGCCGGGGCGTCGCAGGCGCGGGCTGAGGCGCGGCGAGGAGAGCCTCGCCATCGCACAGATGTGATGCCCCAGCCGCGTGGCGGCGGCGTTGCGCGGCACGGCGCAGGCCTTATGGTCCCTGCCACGAAGTCCGAGGAGACGAGTCATGGTCAAGGCGATCCGCGTCCACAAGGTGGGCGGCCCAGAGGTGTTGCAGGTCGAGGACATCACGCTGCCCCAGCCGGGGCCGGGTGAGCTCTTGGTGAAGAACCGGGCCATCGGCCTGAATTTCGTCGACACCTATTTCCGCAGCGGGCTCTATCCGGTGCCGCAGATGCCCTTCGTGCCTGGCAATGAAGGCGCCGGCGAGGTTCTGGCGGTTGGCCCCAACGTCACCGAATTCAAGCCGGGCGACCGCGTCGCTTACGTCGCGACGCTCGGCTCCTATGCCGAGGAGCGGATCGTCGCGGTCAACTCGACGGTGCCCCTGGCGGACGCGGTCTCGTTTGAGGCCGCCGCCAGCATGATGCTCAAGGGCATGACGGCGGAATACCTGCTGCACCGGACCTACAAGGTGAAGTCGGGCGATACCATCCTGGTCCATGCCGCCGCCGGCGGCACCGGCCTGATCCTGTGCCAATGGGGCAAGGCGCTCGGCGCGACCGTCATCGGCACCGCCGGCTCGACGGAGAAGGCCGCGCTCGCCAAGGCCCATGGCGCCGACCATGTCATCCTCTATCGCGAGGAGGATTTCGTCGCCCGGGTGAAGGAGATCACCGGCGGCAAGCTCTGCGCCGTGGTCTATGACGGCGTCGGCAAGGACACCTTCCTGCCCTCGCTCGACTGCCTGCAGCCGTTCGGCGTGCTCGTGAGCTTCGGCAATGCGTCGGGCGCGGTCGATCCGGTCAATCTCGGCCTGCTTGGGCCCAAAGGCTCGCTTTATCTGACACGGCCGACGCTGTTCACCCATATCGCCAAGCGCGAGACCATGGTCGAGATGGCGAAGAACCTGTTCGGGGCGGTCTCGTCCGGCAAGGTCGTGGTGCCGGTCAATGCGCGCTTCGCGCTGACGGATGCCGCCAACGCCCATCGCGCGCTGGAAGGGCGCGGCACGACGGGCTCGACGGTGCTGATCCCCTGATCCGGGATTTCCCGCTTGTGACGGCTGACTGCGGCAATATCGCCCAAATCGGCTGCTAAACGTCGCTTCCGTCTGGCAGGTGCCGGGCGGAAGCGGTTTGGGGCGTGGCGTCGGCATGAAGAAGGTTGCGCTGGCGCTCGGGCTTGGGCTCGGTCTGGCCGCGGCAGGCACGCTCGTGCTGCCGCCCGGCTGGCAGCACTGGCAATTGCTCGCCGCCGCAGAGGACCCCGTCGCGCTCTCGGAGCTTCGTCTCTCTGAGACGCTATCGGCGGCGCGTGTCGCGGCCGAGATCGACAGCGCTATCGCAGCACGCGATCCCGAATTGGCCGAGAGCCTGTTCGCGCTTGCGAGCGAGCGCGGCTTTGCCGTCTCGCTTGAACAGCAACGCCGCCTGCAAATCCTCAAGGATGGCGCGTTGGGTCAGGCCGTCACTGATTTCGGCCATGGCTTCGTCGTGGGGGACCGTGAGAGCGGCGCCGCCTTTGCCGGCGCGCTCGTCGGCGACATCACTGGCTATGGCGATCTGCGCGACCTCGCGCTCGAGGGCCGCAAGTGGCTGGGCGGGGAGGGCGCCGACCCGACCGTGCTCGCGATCGCGGCGGCAGGGCTTGCGATCAGCGCCGCGACCTGGATCAGTTTCGGCGGCACGCTGCCGGCGCGCAACGGCCTGAGCGCTGTCAAGGCGGCGAGCAAGACGAAGCTGCTGTCGCCCGCCCTGACCGCCAATTTGACCCGCGTCGCCGCTGGTGCGATCGACCGCCCGGCCCTAAGCGCCAGCCTTGCCGCCGCATCGCGCTTCGATGTCGCGGCTGCCCGCGTCGCCGCAGGCGGCATCGTCAAGCCCGCCGCGATGGCCCGCTTTGCTGCGCTCGGCCAGGATGCGGGATCCGTCTATGCCCGCACCGGCCAGCGCGGGCTGCGGCAGGTGCTGAGCCTCGCCGACGATGCCGGCGACATCGGCAAGGCGGCCAAGCTCGGCGCGGCGAAGGGCACGACCACGCGCGCGATCCTCAAGGTGCTCGGGCGCGGCGCGCTTGTACTGGGTGCCTTGAGCCTCAGCGCGGTCGGCTGGATGCTCGCGCTGATCGGCTATGCGGTCGCGTTTGCCATGCTGGCGCAGCGCTTCGGCTGGTGGCTCGGCCGCAGGCTGTTTCCGCGCCGGGCGGCTGCCTGACGAATTGCTGTCGTCTGAGTGAACCAAATGCAGCAATGCCGCGACGAATGGCTGTCAGCACATGCTGATGCTCATTCGGACTTGCCGTCATGTCTCGCCCCCTTCGCACCCTTGGCCTTCTCCTCGCCTCGCTCACCATCGTGACCGTCGCGTTGGCGCAGCAGAGCGGCGGCAAGAGCCGCAGCGACGACCCGTCGCCAGCGGCCGTCGTTACGGCTGCGGATCAGGGCAAGGCCAAGCTGTCGCGTGCGGTCGAACCACGCCGCGCCGTGACCGAGTGCCCGACGCAAGCCTGCGATACGCCGCCGAAGGGCGCGCGGACGGCACAGGACGAGACCCAGGTCTCTGGCGGCTGCGGCAGCGACGGCACCATCGCGCGCGACCGCAACGGCAAGGTCATCCGCCGGATCTGCCAGTTCTTCTGAGAACTACGAGGACATGCCTCAGACCGCGACGCCGTGCAGGTCGTAGGCGTCGGCGCGCTCGATCTTCACCGTGACGATGTCGCCCGCCCGCAGAGGCCTGCGGCTCGCGACATAGACATTGCCGTCGATCTCGGGCGCATCCCATTTCGAGCGGCCCTTGGCGACGGTCGGCCCGGCCTCGTCGATGATGACCTGGATGCGCTTGCCGACGCGGTTCTTGACGATGCGCGTCGAGATCTCGGCCTGCGCCTTCATGAAGCGGTGCCAGCGCGCCTCCTTCTCCTCCTCGGGGACGAGGGCGAGGCCGAGGTCGTTCGCGGGCGCACCCTTGACCGGCTCGTATTTGAAGGCGCCGACGCGCTCGAGCTTGGCTTCCTTCAGCCAGTCGAGCAGGAACTGCACGTCCTCCTCGGTCTCGCCGGGGAAGCCGACGATGAAGGTCGAGCGGATGGCGAGATCGGGGCAGATCTCGCGCCATTTGCGCAGGCGATCGAGCGTGCGATCCTGATGAGCCGGACGCTTCATCGCCCTGAGAACATTGGGAGACGCGTGCTGGAAGGGGATGTCGAGATAGGGCAGGATCAGCCCTTCCTGCATCAGCGGGATGACCTCGTCGACATGCGGGTACGGGTAGACGTAGTGCATCCGCACCCAGATGCCCATCTGGCCCAATTCGCGCGCCAGTTCGAAGAAGCGGGTGCGGACCTCGCGATCCCGCCACATCGAGGGAGCGTATTTGATGTCGAGGCCATAGGCGCTGGTGTCCTGCGAGATCACCAGCAGTTCCTTGACGCCGGCCTTGACCAGCTTCTCGGCCTCGCGCAGCACCTCGCCGATCGGCCGCGAGACCAGATCGCCGCGCAGCTTCGGGATGATGCAGAAGCTGCAGCGGTTGTTGCAGCCCTCCGAAATCTTCAAGTACGCGTAGTGGCGCGGCGTTAGCTTGATGCCATGGTCCGGCACCAGATCGACGAAGGGGTCGTGACGCGGCGGCACGGCGGCGTGCACGGCCGAAACGACGCTCTCATAGGCCTGCGGCCCGGTGATCGCGAGCAGATTGGGGAATTTGTCGCGGATCTGCTCGGGCTCGGCCCCCATGCAACCGGTGACGATGACCTTGCCGTTCTGCGCCATCGCGGCGCCGATCGCCTCCAGCGACTCGGCCTTGGCTGAATCGAGGAAGCCGCAGGTGTTGACGATGACGAGGTCGGCACCGTCATGCGTCTTGCTCAGCTCGTAGCCGCCGGAGCGCAGCGAGGTGATGATGCGCTCGGAATCGACGAGCGCCTTGGGGCAGCCCAGCGAAACGAACGAGATTTTCGGCGCGACGGCGTTCATCGGCGGCGGACTCGGAGATTGAGGAGCAAAAGGGCACGGCTGAAGGGCCTGCGCGGATGCGCTTCCTTTGCCCCGTTTCGGCCGGTTTGGCAAATATGCGCTGTCCTGGCCCCGCTTCTGCTGAAAAGCGTGCCAGCGCGTGAACCTGATCGCCTGCTCCTGCGACCAATGCGTGTCGCCCGTGACGGGTGCCAAGAAACCCTATGTGAGGAGGAGACGGTCATGACACGCAATGCAATCCTGTCCCTGGCCGGCGCGGCAGCGCTGGTGCTCGGCATGGCGGCTACGGCACACGCTGAAGGCGGCGGAGGCGGAGGCGGAGGCGGCGACGACCGCTGGGCCCAGCCCGCGCCGGCAAACAGGGCTGCGCTGCCGGCAGCAGGCGCGGCGCGCCGGCCCGGTCCGATCGCATCGGCTCGTTCGACCCTGCCCGACGGCACGCGCATCACATCGGAAGATATCGGCGGCGGCGTTCGCTCCGTCAGGACGCTGACGCCTGATGGCAACATGGAGCAGGGCCGGCGCGGCGACGGGGCGAAGAGAAACAAGGTCAACCGGACCGTCTACAATCCCAAGACCGGCATCACCAGCACCTTCACCCGCACTGCCGACGGCCGCGTCACCGGCGTCCATGTCGACCGGCAGGGCAACCGCTCGGTATCGAGAAGCAACAACTGAATAGGTGCTGCCGGAGCGGTTCAGGCGGCCCCTGTCGCCACCGGCCGCTCCGGGTCCTGCGTCCAGTCGGTCATCGAACCGTCATAGAGCGCGATCTCGTCACGGCCGAGCAGTTCCGACATGACGAACCAGTTCAGCGCCGCCGTATGGCCGGTGTTGCAATAGGAGATCGCCGGGCCGTTGGGCACTGCGCTGAACAGCTTCGCCAGATCGCCCGCCGGCTTCAACCGCCCCGTCGCCGGGTCGAACGCCTCGGCATAGTCGCGCGAGACCGCACCCGGGATGTGCCCGGCCCGCGCTGCCTCGGGCGCCTTCTCGCGGCCCTCGAAATAGCTGGTCGAGCGCGCATCGACCAGTGTCGCGAGCTTGCTGCGCGAGGCGACGAGCGTGGCGTCGCTCGTGCTGCGCAGGCGCTGCTGCATCACGACAGGGTAGGGCTCCGTCGGCTTCGGGGCGGAGGGGCCGGTCTCGACCGGACGCGAAGCATCCGAGATCCAGGCCTTGAAGCCGCCATCGAGGATCGCCTGCTGGCCGTGGCCGACCAGCTTCAGCGTCCAGTAGATGCGGGCGGCGGCGGCAAAATCGGTCGCGCTGACGCCGGCAGGGACGACGACGACGTCGTCATGCGGCTTAATGCCGAGCCGGCCCACGAGAGCGGCAAGATGGTCGAGCGGGGGCAGAAGGCCCGGCGCATTGCCGACCTTGGCGCGCCAGCCATCCGCGACATAGTCGGAATGCACGGCGCCGGGCACATGGCCGGCCTCGTAGGCCGCCTTGCCGCCGCCATCGACGGAGGAGCGGATGTCGAGCACGACGAGGTTGCTGTCGCTAAGCCGCGCCAGAAGAGTCTCGGGGCTGATCAGGCCGGAAAATGCGGTTTCGCTCATTCGGCTGCTACCTTCTTCGTTTCGTCGACGATATCGATCGCATAGGTAAATTCGGCGGTGGCGCCGAGCATGATCGAAGCCGAACAGTATTTTTCCTTCGACAATGTGACGGCCCGCTCGACCTTGGCTTGCGAGAGGCCCGGCCCGCTGATGCGATAGCCGAGATGGATTTTGGTGAAGACCTTGGGATCCTCGACGGCGCGCTCGGCCTCGACCTCGACCTCGCAGCCGGTGACCGGCTCGCGCCCCTTCTTCAGGATCTGCACGACATCGAAGCCGGTGCAGCCGGCAAGCCCGATCAGCAGCATCTCCATCGGCCGGATCCCGATATTGCGCCCGCCATATTCAGGCGAGCCGTCCATCATGACGGCATGGCCGCTGCCGGCCTCGCCCATGAAGGCCATGCCCTCGACCCATCTTGCACGCGCTTTCATGCTGCGTCTCCTGTCTGCCGATTCAGCCATGGCGAAGTCGGTTGCATGGCATAGCCGCTTGAACGGAATGAGGCGAGCCCGGCGGGCTTCGGCGCGCGCTCAGGCGCGGCGGCGGTCGGCGACGGAGGCCGTTCCGGAGAGCGCGCCCCCCAGCGCGTGACCGACCATCACCAGCACCGGCCCACCCTTCGGAAGCTCGCGGAGGCGTTCCGGCAGCGTCGCGATGGTGGCGGCGACGCGGATCTCGCCGGGCAGCGTCGCCGATTGCACGGCGATGGCCGGCGTCTGCGGATCAAGCCCCGCCGCGATGGCGCGGTCGCGGAAGCCCGACAGGGTGGCGCGTGCCATGTAGATCACCGTCGTGGCATGGGGATCGGCCATGGCTCGCCAGTCCAGATCCTCGGGCAGGTCGCCGCTGCGGGCATGGCCGGTGACGAATTGCAGGCGGCGGGCATGGTCGCGATGGGTCAGGGACAGCCCAAGCGAAGCGGCTGCGCCCTGTGCCGCCGAAATCCCCGGCACGATCGTCACGGGCAGGCCAGCCGCCGCGCAGGCGGCGATCTCCTCGCCGGCGCGCCCGAAGATGCCGGGATCGCCGCCCTTCAGCCGCACGACATGCTTGCCCTGGCTCGCCAGCGAGACGATCAGCGCGTTGATCTCGCTCTGCTTGACCGAGGGGCCGTAGCCCGTCTTGCCGACCATCATGCGTTTGGCCTCGCGGCGGGCGAGTTCGAGCACGCCGGGCGAGACCAGATCGTCGTAAAGGATGATGTCAGCGCTCTGGAGCGCGCGGATCGCCTTGAGCGTCAGCAGTTCCGGATCGCCGGGACCCGCACCGACCAGGCTGACCCGACCAGTGCCGTCCGGACTGCCCTCGAGCCGGTCGAGTGCTGCGAACAGCGCCGCCCTGTCATCCTCGTCTGGAGCCCGCTCCGGCTCACTCATCGCTTTGGTGGTGAAAAGCTCCCAGAAGGCGCGCCGCAGTGCGAAGGGCAACTCGCGCGCCTGCACTGCTGGCCGCCAGTCCTTGGCGGCTTGAGCCCAGGCCTTGAGCCCGGCCGGCAGCAGCGTCTCGATCCTGGCGCGGAGCGCCTGCCCGAAGACGGGGGCGGCGCCATCGGTCGAGATCGCGACGATCAGCGGCGAGCGGTTGACCAGCGTCCCGAAGGAGAAGTCGCAATGCTCCGGCTTGTCGACGATGTTGACCGGCGCGCCGGCCTGCCGCGCCGCAGCGACGAAGGCGCGGATCTCGGCTTCATTCTCGATATCGCCGACCGCGAGCGCAGCATCCTGAAGATCGGCCGCTTGCCAATTTCGCACATGGACGGTGATACGCCCACCATTGCCCTGTTTCGCAAGGCTGTCGAACAGCTCTGCGCCGAGGCCTGCGAAGACGTGCAGATCGGCACCGGTCGCGGCCAGAAGCTCGGCCTTCCAGAGTGCGCCTTCGCTGTCGCCAGCCAGCACGACCTTGCGCCCCTCCAGCTTGTGGAAGAGCGGCAATGTCGCCAGACGCTCGATACGGCGTGCGCTGGCGGTTTCGGGTCGTCTCTGCGTCATCGCGTTCTTTGTCTGTCTTCCAGGCCCATCATGCCGGCTCGATATGGTCCGATAGCGGGCGGAAGCCATTCCCTGCAACAGGATAGGCCGAAAGCAAGGGGCGAACCAGCAAGGCAGTCTGTCGGCTGATTAGCGCGGCTTGCAGGCCTGTTCGATCCGGCGCAGATGTGACGCGATGCCCGTCAGCGGGATCGCGTCGTATCCCGAGCTGATGCCGTAGTTGACGATTCGCAGTGATGTGCCCGCAGCCAGCGCCGGGACCAGCTCGGGGCCGGCGCCGACCACTCGCAAGGCGCCGCCGAAGGGACTGGGCGGGGTCGATTCCAGCGCAAGGACAAAGGAGCGGGCCCCGACGGCCAGGGTGATCGGCCCTTCGGCCAGCGCGCCCGGCACATCGAGATAAAGCCCGAGCCGGTTGCCGGGCTCGCAGCGGATGAAGGCGCAAGACCAGGAATCATCGGTCGATTTCGCGGCGCAACCCTGGATCGAGCGCCGGCTTTCGCCGTCGAAGATGCTGGGTTTCCAACTGGCGGCCACAGGCGCGGCGCAGCCGAGCACGATCAGCCCCAGGACAACGGCCCGTCTCATCGCGATCTCCCCGCAATTGGCATTCCGCGCTTCTTCTGCATGCGCGGCCCTACCGGTTTCGGGCCTGCTCGCCGCGTTTCACCGCCTGCCAGAGCGCTTCCATCTCGTCGAGGCTTGCATCGGCGGCGGTCCGGCCCTGAGCTTCCAGGGCCTGCTCGATTCCCTTGAATCGGCGCTCGAACTTGGCGTTGGCGGCCTGGAGGCAGCCTTCGGGGTCGGCATCGACATGGCGGGCGAGGTTGGCGACGACGAAGAGCAGATCGCCGATTTCCTCGGCGATCGCCGCCTTGTCGCCCGAGGCCAACGCCTCGTCGATCTCGGCGGTTTCCTCGCGGATCTTGTCGAGCACGAGACGGGCGTCGTTCCAGTCGAAACCGACGGTCGAGGCCTTGGCCTGCAGCTTCCAGGCGCGGGTGAGGGCGGGCAGGGCCTGCGTGACGCCGGCGAGCACGCCTTTCTCCTCGACCTGCTCGGGCTGGCCAGCGGCGCGCCGGGCGGCGGCCTTGTCGGCTTTCTCCTGCGCCTTGATCCGGTGCCACAGCGCCTTGACCTGCGCCGGCGACAGGTCGCGCGCATCGCCGAAGACATGCGGATGGCGCCGGATCAGCTTGGCGGTGATCGCCTCGACCACGTCGGGGAAGGCGAAGGCGCCTTCCTCCTCCGCCATGCGGGCATGATAGACAACCTGGAGCAGCAAATCGCCGAGCTCGTCCTTGAGATCGAGCCGGTCGCCGCGCGCGATCGCGTCGGCAACCTCATAGGCCTCCTCGACCGTGTAGGGCGCGATCGACGCGAAATCCTGTTCGAGATCCCAGGGGCAGCCCGTGCCCGGCGTGCGCAGCGCCGCCATGATCTCGATCAGCCGGGCGATGTCGCTGGAGGGCTGCAAGGCTGAAAATCTCCGTCAAATGAGCTACGGTTCCTCCCATGATTCAAGTGACGCCGTCCATCGCCATCGACGAGAGCGAGATCGAGGAGACCTTCGTGCGCGCCTCGGGTCCCGGCGGGCAGAACGTCAACAAGGTCTCGAGCGCGGTGCAGCTGCGTTTCGATGCGCGGCGCTCGACCTCGCTGCCAAACGACGTCGCGATCCGGCTGATGAAGCTCGCCGGCAGCCGCCTGACGCAGGACGGCGTGATCGTCATCATCGCGCAGGCGCAGCGCAGCCAGAAGCGCAACCGCGAGGAGGCGTTGGAACGCCTGCTCGAGATGATCCGCGAGGCCGCGATCCGTCCGCAGACCCGCCGCCCGACCAAGCCGACCAAGGCCTCGAAGGAGCGCCGGCTGGTTTCCAAGGACAAGCGCTCCTCGATCAAGGCCGGCCGCGCCAGGCCGGGCGAGGATTGATGGAGACCGGAGGAGGGCGCCCCGACAGCGGCAATTTCCAGAATCGCAGGCCCGTGCGCCGGCCACCGCGTCGCATCAGCGCCGACTATCTCCAGCGCGCGGCGATGCATTACCTCGAACGCTATGCCGCGCCGGCTGCGCAGCTGCGCCGGGTACTGGCGCGCAAGATCAATCTGAGCTGCCGGCATCACGGGCTGGAGCCGGCGGCGTTCGATGCGATGCTGGATGAGGTCGTGGCGCGCTGCGTGACCTCGGGGCTTGTCGATGACGAGCGCTTTGCGCAGGCGAGGGCGGCGACGCTGCGGCGCAAGGGCCGATCCTCGCGCGCCGTCGCGGCAAGCCTGTCCGCCAAGGGCGTGTCGCGCGAGCTTGCGGCGGAGGCCAGCGACGCCAGTACCGAGGACGAGTTGGCGGCGGCGCTGAAGACCGCCCAGCGCAAACGGCTCGGTCCCTGGAGCAGAGGCGACCGTGTGGCCTTGCGGCAAAAGGATCTGGCGGCGATGGCGCGTGCGGGCTTCCCGATGACAATCGCCCGCGCCGTGATTGACGGCGCGGGCGATGAGGAAGCGATCGACGGATGAGAAAGGGCGGCGTGAGCCGCCCCGCTCACTCCAGCTTGACCTGCGCGTCCTTCACCACCGTGCCCCAGCGCGCGATCTCGGCAGTGACGAACTTGCCGAAATCATCGCCTGCGAGCGTCGGGATCGGCGAACCGTTCTTCTTCCAGGCATCGGCGATGGCCGGCGCGGCGAGCGCCTTGGCGACTTCGGCGCGCATGCGGGCGACAATCTCTGGCGGCGTGCCTTTGGGCGCCCAGAGCGCATACCAGGTCGCGACCTCATAGCCGTCGAGCCCGGCCTCCTTGGCTGTGGGCACATCGGGAATCGCGTCCGAGCGCGTCGCCGCCGCGACGGCGAGACCGCGCAGGCGGCCGCTCTGAATCTGCGGCGCGGACGAACCGAGACCGTCAAACAGCACGTCGACCTGGCCGGCGACGATGTCCTGCAGCGCCGGGCCGGCACCGCGATAGGGGACATGCGTCAGGCTGGTCTTGGTCTGCAGTTTGAACAGCTCGCCGGCGAGGTGATGCGTGGTGCCGTTGCCGGCCGAGGCGTAGTTCAGCTTGTCCGGGTTGGCCTTGGCGAAGGCGATCAGCTCGGCGACCGTCTTGGCCTCGACCTTCGGATGGACGACGATGACCTGCGGCGGCTGCGCGATCACCGCGATCGGGATGAAGTCGGTCTGGATGTTGTAGTCCAGCTTCGGATAGAGCGCCGGCGCGATGGCGTGGTGAGCCGCGCCAACGAAGAAACCGTAGCCATCCGGCTGCATCTTGGATGCGGCCGAGGCGCCGACCGTGCCGCCGGCGCCGCCGCGATTCTCGATGATGATGCGCTGGCCGAGCTGCTGGTCGAGCTGGGCTGCCAACGGGCGGGCGAAGGCGTCGGTGCCGCCGCCGGCCGGGAAGGGGACGATAAATGTGATCGGGCGCTGCGGCCAGGTCTGGGCTTGAGCCGAACCCGCCGCGACGAGGCTGAGCCCGGTGGCGACCGCGAGCGCGACGAGAGAACGTGACGTGGTCATGGAATCGGATACCTCCCTGAAAATGTTGAAGACGGCTCTTGGCGGCCGCTGGTCGCTCCGCCTCGGCAGAACGACCGTCATCGTGATGAATTAGGGCATTCGCCGATCGTCCTGACAAGCCTGTCGTTTGGAGGGGGTATCGGCGCGCCCGTCGCCGCTGCTATGCCGGCACGACGGCACGCTTTCGCATCTGAACGCGCCGGGGAATAGTGCCGCCTGGAGACGACTGCGCATGAGCCGCCTCGACAGTTTCATCCGCCGCCTCGAGGCCCAGCGCCGGATGCTGGACTGGGCCGCTGCGTCGATCATGGACCGTCCCGGCCTCGTGCTCGAACTCGGCCTGGGCAATGGCCGGACCTATGATCATCTCCGCGAGATCCTGCCGGAGCGCGACATCCATGTCTTCGAGCGCGATGTCAGCCCCAATCCCGCCTCGATGCCGCCGGCCGGTATGCTGGTGGCGGGCGATATGGCGATGACGCTGCCGGCCTTCGCGGCGCGCCATGGCCGCAGCGCCGCACTCGTCCATGTCGACGTGACCACGGGCGTGCCCGAGCGCGACCGCATCCTGTTCGCCTGGTTGCCGGAGCATGTCGCGGCGCTGGCGGCGCCCGATGCGCTGGTCCTCAGCGGCTGGGAGCTCGATCATGCGGCGCTCGTGGCGGTTCCGCTGCCCGAGGGCGTGCCTGCCGGGCGCTACTACGCCTATCGCCGTGTCTGCTGAGTGACAGGGATGTCCAGTGTTTCGATGATACCGCCCGCCCCGGGAGCCAAGAGCGGCCTGCCTCTGATCCTCGCGCTCGGCGTGACCCAGGTCATCGGCTACGGCGCGCTCTACTACGCCTTCGCCGTGCTGGCGCCGCGCATGACAGAGAGCTTCGGCTGGGCACCGGAATGGACCTATGGCGGCTTCGCTGCGGGGCTTCTGGCAGGCGGATTGGTCGCGCCAGCGGTCGGCCGCCTGATCGATGGTTATGGCACGCGCATCGTCATGAGCATCGGTTCGGCGCTGGCCGGCGTGGCATTGCTGGCGCTGGCGGAGGCGAGGGGGCCGGTCAGCTATTTCGCGGCGATGATCGCGCTCGAAGTCGTCTCGACCATGGTGCTCTACGATGCAGCCTTTGCAGCCCTGACGCAGGCGAGAGGCGCCCAGGCGCGTCGCGCCATCAGCCAGCTCACTCTGATCGGCGGCTTCGCCTCGACGCTGTTCTGGCCGCTGACGACGATGCTGCTGGGCCAGTTCGACTGGCGCGAGATCTATCGCCTCTACGCCGTGCTGCAGTTCGCGCTCTGCGTGCCGCTGCACCTCTTCCTGCTGCCCGGCCGCGTGCGCCATCCCATTGGCATCGCGCCGTCGACGCCGACAGGCGAGGTCGCTGCTGGCCGCAGCTATCTTCATGGCGACGCCCGACGCTCTGCCTTTCTGCTGCTGGCTCTCGCTTTCTCGCTGCAGGGCTTCGTGGTCTCGGCGATGTCGGTGCATATGCTAACGCTGCTGCAGGGGCTGGGCTTAAGCGCGGCGGTCGCGGTCGGCATCGGGGCGATGATCGGGCCGTCGCAGGTCGCCGGCCGGTTGGTGGAGATGCTGTTCGGCACCGCGCTGCAGCCGGTGACCACCGCCTGGGTCTCGGCCGTGCTGATGCCGCTGGGGCTGATGCTCCTGCTGGTCGGCGGCATGACAGCGACGCTCGCGGGGCTGTTTGCGGTCGCCTATGGCATCAGCATGGGGCTGGGCTCGATCGTGCGCGGAACCGTGCCGCTGCAATTGTTCGGCCCGGCTGGTTATGGCGCGATGCTCGGCAAGCTCTCGGCGCCGGGCCTGATCATCAGGGCGGCGGCGCCGCTGGCCTTCGCGGTTCTGATCGAGCGCGCGGGGCAGGTGCCGAGCCTGCTGCTGCTGATCGCGCTTTCGACGCTCGCGGCGGTCGCGTTGTTTGCCCTGGCGCGGAGGGTCAAGTCAGCCTGAGCGGATCGGCCTGTACCGTACGCAGCGTGAAGCCGAGCGGCGTCAGGGATGACGCGGGATCACACACCAACCACCCCATAGCTGATTCGCATAAGGTATATTATGGAACTAAAACTGATGCCGTGCTGGTCCTGGCAGCGTCGATCCGCAGGTCGAACGGGATCCGCATGCCATCGAATGCCACATCGATATCCGGCGGCAACATGCTGATAAGCCTGGCGTAATCGAGATCGGAGTGGAGATCGGTCATGATCGCCTTGCGCGGTTTCAGTTCCGCGATCGTCGCCAGCGCCTGCGTCAGGTTGAAATGGCTCGGATGCGGCGCCTCGCGCAGGCAGTCGAGGATCAGGATGTCGAGCCCTGCCAGGGCCGCCTTGGCCCGCAGTGGGATCAGGCTGACATCTGGCAGATAAGCGACGTCGCCGAAGCGGAAGCCAAGCGCCTCGTAGTTCGGCCCGTGCTCGACGGCGATCGGTAGCGCGACGATCTCGCCGCCGGCGCCCTGGACGGTCACAGGAGTCCGGTCCGCCATCGGCCGCAGCTCAAGGATCGGCGGGTAGATGCTGCCCGGCGGCGTCTCGAACAGATAGGCGAAGCGCGAGAGCAATGAGTGCGTCGTCAGCGTATCGGCGTGGACGACGATGCGCCTCCGGTTGTGCAGCACGAGCGAGCGCAGATCGTCGATGCCATGGGTATGGTCGGCGTGGTCGTGGCTGAACAGCACGGCGTCGAGATCGGGCACCTCGGCGTCGAGAAGCTGTTCACGCAAATCCGGCGAGGTATCGACGAGCAACCGCGTCGTGCCGGCCTCCTGGATGCGCTCGACTAGGATCGAGCAGCGCCGCCGCCGATTCTTCGGCTCGGACGGATCGCACGCGCCCCAGCCGGTGCCGGGCTTGGGCACGCCGCCGGAAGAGCCGCAACCGAGGATGGTCAGCGTCAGGGTCATGTCCGCGCGCGGCCTCAGGCGACCTGTGCGACGGGCACGGCATGGTCCATCTTCCAGTAGCAGCGACGCGCATTCGCCGTGGTCAGGGCCGCGATCTCGTCGAATGAGATGCCGATTGTCTCGCCGAGAACCTTCGCTGTTTCAACGACATAGGACGGCTCGTTGCGCTTGCCCCTGAACGGTACCGGCGCCAGATAAGGCGCATCGGTTTCGACCAGCAGGCGCTCGCGCGGCACCATCCGAGCAATTCGGCGCAGCTCTTCCGAGGTCTTGAACGTCAAGATGCCGGAGAAGGAGACGTAGAGGCCGAGCTCGACGCCGGCCATCGCCAGAGCCTCGCCGGCGGTGAAGCAGTGCAGGATGGCGGGGAAGGCGCCCTTCCCCATTTCGTGGCGTAGGATCGCGATCATGTCGTCATCGGCCTGGCGGGCATGGATGACGAGCGGCAGCTGGGTGATGCGCGCGGCTGCGATATGGACGCGCAAGCCTTGAGCCTGCGCCTCGCGCGGGCTCTTGTCGTAATGATAGTCGAGTCCGGCCTCGCCGATGGCGACGCAGCGCGGATGCGCCGACAGGGCCACAAGCTGTTCGGCCGTGACGTCCAATTCCTCATGCGCGCCATGGGGATGCGTGCCGACGCTGCACCAGACCGAGGGGAAGCGCTCGGCGATCGCCGCATAGGCTGGAAAGCGCGCGACCCGGGTCGAGATCGTGACCATGCGACCGACGCCGGCCGCTTCGGCGCGGGCGACATAGGACGGCAGTTCCTCGGCGAAGTCCGGGAAGTCGAGATGGCAATGGGTGTCGATCAGCATCAGGCGGCCTGCCCGCTGTCAGGCTCGACATAGCGCGGGAAGATCCCGCTCGGCGCCGGCAATGGCGTGACGGCGACGAGTCGGCCACCTTCGCCCAAGGCCGCGAAGCTGCGCGCTTCGGGCGCCACGCCGAGCAGATCGAGCAGCTTGGCCATGGAATCCGGCATCACCGGCTGGACCAGGATCGCGACCTGCCTGATCACCTCGGCGGTGACGTAAAGCACGCTGTCGCGCCGGGCCGGGTCGCTTTTGGACAGGCGCCAGGGCTCGTTGGCGGCGAAATAGCGGTTCGCCTCCGCCACCACGGCCCAGATCTCGGCGAGCATGACGTGGAGCGCGAAATCCTGCATGGCGTCGCGTGCCTTGGCCAGCGCGCCATCGGCCAGCGCCAGCATCGCCTCGTCGCCCTCGGTCAGCGTGCCGCGTGGCGGCACCCTGCCCTCGCAGTTCTTCGCGATCATCGAGAGCGAGCGCTGCGCCAGGTTGCCGAGGTCGTTGGCGAGGTCGGCGTTGATGCGCCCGACGATCGCCTCATGGCTGTAATTGCCGTCCTGGCCGAAGGAGACCTCGCGCAGGAAGAAATAGCGCAACTGATCGACGCCATAGGTGTCGGCGAGATCGAAGGGGTCGACCACGTTGCCGAGCGACTTCGACATCTTCTCGCCGCCCTTGGCAAGGAGGAAGCCATGGCCGAAGACGCGCCGGGGCAGCGGCAGCCCGGCCGACATCAGGAAGGCCGGCCAATAGACCGTGTGGAAGCGGAGGATATCCTTGCCGATGATGTGGACATCTGCCGGCCAGTAATGCGCGCGCGGGCTGTCGGGATCGGGAAAGCCCGTGCCGGTCACATAATTGTTGAGCGCATCGACCCAGACATACATCACATGCTTGGGATGGCCTGGCACGGGCAGGCCCCAGTCGAAGGTGGTGCGGCTGATCGAGAGATCCTCAAGCCCGCCCTTCACGAAGGAGACGACCTCGTTTCGGCGCGTCGGCGGCGAGACGAAGTCCGGCACGTCCTCGTAGAGCTTCAGAAGCCGGTCCTGATAGGATTTCAGGCGGAAGAAATAGCTTTCCTCCTCGACCCATTCGACCGGCGTGCCCTGCCCGCCGAGGCGCGTGCCATCGGGCTGGAGCGTGGTTTCCTCCTCGCCGTAGAAGGCCTCGTCGCGGATCGAGTACCAGCCTGCGTATTTCGACAGGTAGATGTCACCATTGGCCTCCATCCGCCGCCACAACTCCTGCGTCGAGGGCAGATGGTCGGCATCGGTGGTGCGGATGAAGCGGTCGAAGGAGCAGCCCATGCGCTGCTCCATCTCGTGGAAGCGCGTGGCGATGCCGTCGACGAAATCCTTCGGCGACAGGCCGTTCTGCGCGGCGGTACGCTGCACCTTCTGGCCGTGCTCGTCGGTTCCGGTCATCGCGAAGACGTCGTAGCCGTCGAGCCGCTTGAAGCGCGCGATCGCGTCGGAGGTCACCATCTCATAGGCGTGGCCGAGATGCGGCGGCCCGTTGGTGTAGTGGATCGCGGTCGTCAGGTAGAATTTCGGGGCCGTGGCCATGGTCGATCCGGAGCTTCGCTTCACGCTGCGCGCGAGCGGGCAACCGCATCCGACAGATCATGAAACATGGTCATCACGAGCGGGCGGCGGTCGAGATTATAGGTTTCGACGTCGCGGGCCGCACGACCAAGCTTGTCCCATACCTCCGCCAGCGGTGCAAGACGCGCCGGTTGCGCTGCAGCATGCGCGTGGAGATGGTCGGACAGCCAGCTCTGCACCGTCTCGATCATGACGGCGAAGTCGCTTTCGCCGGCCTTGCCGGCGACATCCTCGGCCAGCGCCATCAGCGCGTTCAGGTCGATGCCGGGCAGCGCGTCGAGCCGCGCCCGCACCGCCTCGACCAGCGCCAGCGTCTCCGGATCGACATAGGTGAGCGCCCGGCGCACCGAACCGTCGGCGAGCCGGGCGGCGCGGGTCAATGCGGAGGCGTCGAAGGGGCCGCCCAGACGCTCGAGCGCGATTTCGCCGGCCTGCGCGACGTGCGCCTCGTCGAGCGCGGCGAAGGTCATCAGCCGGCAGCGCGAGCGGATCGTCGGCAGCATCCGGCCCGGCGCATGGGCCACGATCAGGAAGAGCGCGCGCGGCGGCGGCTCCTCCAGCAGCTTGAGCAGGGCGTTGCCCGCCGAGCGGTCCATGTCCTCGGCCGAATCGACGATGCAGACGCGCCAGCCGCCCTCGGCCGCGCTCGAACCGAAATGGTCGAGCACCCGCCTGACCGCATCGACCGGGATGTTGCTGGTGTAGCCCTTGCCGTCGGGCTTCTGGATTCGGCGCAGCAAGTGCAGATCGGGATGGGACTGCGCCATCACCCGTCGCGTCGCCGGATCGGTCTCGGGCATCGCCAGCGAGGTCGCGCCTGCCGCCCGGACGGTGGGATCACCTGCGGCCAGCACGAAGCGCGCGGCACGATATGCGAAGCTCGCCTTGCCGATGCCTTCGGGCCCTCCCAGCAACCAGCCATGGTGCATCCGGCCCGAAGCGAGCGCGGCGAGGAAGGCCTGCTCCTGCGCGTCGTGCCCGATCAGCGCCAGCGTCTCGCGCGGATGCGGCGCGTTTGGCAGGCGGTCGGGTTCGTCGCTGGTCTGGAGCATCCGTCGTCCTTCGTCGCTGATCGGATGTGTTTGGTCCGTGGCGCGCTTGAGGGCAAGAGCCCTCGCCGGCTCAGGCGGTCTGCGGTACTGGGAGCCGCTCGCGGATCGCCGTCCAGGCCGCCTGCGCCAGCATGGCCGGCGGCTGGGCCGCATCGAGCACGACGCAGCGCGACGGCTCGGCTTCGGCGATCGCGAGATAGGCCTTTCGCAGCTTGCGATGGAAGGCCAGGGTCTCACTCTCGAAGCGGTCGGTGCCTTCGCCGGGGGCCCGGCGCCGCGCCGCGCGGGCAAGCCCGATGCTCGGGTCGAGATCGAGGATCAGCGTCAGATCCGGCATCAGCCCGTCGATGGTGACGGCTTCGAGCTCAGCCAGCAGCCCCGGCTCGATGCGGCCGAGCGTGCCCTGATAGACCCGGGTCGAATCGATGAAGCGGTCGCAGAGCACCCATTCGCCCCGCGCCAGGGCGGGCGCGATCAGCCGGTCGATATGGTCGATCCGGGCCGCCGAGAACATCAGCGCCTCGACGAAGGGGCCGTGCTGCTTGACCTGGCCGGAGAGGATGACCTCGCGGATCGCCTCGGCCTTGGGCGAGCCGCCGGGTTCGCGCGTCACCGTGACGCGCAGGCCGAGCGCCTCGATGCGCTCCTTCAGGCTGCGGGACAGCGTCGATTTGCCGGCGCCCTCGCCGCCTTCGAGTGTGATGAAGCGTCCCGGTGCCATGGCGCCGCTCAACCCCGGCTCAGGGCCTTGCGGACCCAGCCGGATGCCGCTTCCATCAGCGCGTCGAGCGCGCGGCTCTGCAAGGTGCCGGCCTGCACCGTCTCGGCGGCATAGAGGGGTATGTCGAGCGTCTTGACCTCGCCGCGCGTGACCAGGAGCCGCGCGACCTGCGCCCCTTCCTGGACGGGCACGATCAGCGGCCCGCGATAGACGATGCGTGCGTTCAGGCGTTCGCTGCTGCCGCGCGGCAGGAGCAGGCTGACAGGCCCCCTGGCCTTGAGCCCGACTCGTCCCTTCTCGCCGCCGAAGACGCTGGCCTCGCCGACGATCTCGCCGGCCTCGAAGATCTTGCGCGGCTCGAAGGCGCGAAAACCCCATTCGAGCAGCTTGCGCGATTCGTTGGCGCGGTCGCGCGCGGTCTTGAGGCCGTTGACCACGACGATCAGGCGCTGGCCGTTCTGCACGGCCGAGCCGACGAGGCCGAAGCCGGAATCGTCGATATTGCCGGTCTTGAGCCCGTCGGCGCCGATATCCATCGTCAGCAGCGGGTTGCGGTTCTGCTGCCTGATCTTGTTCCAGGTGAATTCGCGCTGGCCGAAGATCCTGTAGTGCTCCGGGTAGGTCTTGATGATGTGGTCGGACAGGAGCGCGAGTTCGCGCGCCGTGACCTTCTGCAGCGGATCGCCCATGCCGGTGGCGTTGCGGAAGACCGATTTCGTCAGACCGAGCGCCCGGACGCGCTCGGTCATCAGCCGCGCGAAGGTCGCCTCGTCTCCGGCGACGGTCTCGGCCAGCGCAATCGAAGCATCATTGCCGGACTGGACGATGATACCGTGCAGGATGTCGGAGAGCTTCACCCGGCTGTTGAGCTGGGCGAACATGGTCGAGCCGCCCGAGACGCCGCCACCCTTGCGCCAGGCGTTCTCGGAAATGCCGATCTCGCTGTCGAGCGTCAGCCGGCCCTGGGCGATTTCCTGGAAGGCGACGAGCGCGGTCGCGATCTTGGCGAGGCTGGCGGGCGCCATCAGTTCGTCGGCCGCCTTCTCGTAGAGGATGGTGCCGCTGGCGGAATCGAGCAGCACCGCAAAGGGGGCCGGCGACTGGAAGCTCTGAGCGAAGGCAGTGGAAGCAGGCAGTCCGGCTGCGAGGGCCAGCATCGCGACGACGCCGAGCGCACGGGCGCGGATCAGGCAGCGCCTGACGACCGAAACGGTGGAAAACCTGTCAGACGGGCGACCGGGAGCGCGCATATCCGATCAGAAGCAGAGCCGAACGCGGCCGGTCAAGGCTCGATCGCATCAATTCCGCGACAGCGGCTGCAGCTCTTGCGGAAGGAGGGCGCGATTGAGCGGATGCGAGGCAGAGAAGCGCTGCGTCGGTGCGCGCTCGGGGGCGGCGAACAGGCTCGCAACCGTGGCCCGCGTCGGCGGCAACGTGCTGCGCATCACGGCGGGAACCCGAACGGGGGTGCCTGCGTTCGCGATAGTATCGAGGTCGAAAGGACGGCTCGGAGGCAGCTTCACGCCGCGAACCGGGACGCCGCCAGCGGGCGATGTCGAGACGAGCGAAGCCGCAACGGGTTCGCTCGGCTGGACCGTGCGCAGCGGCTCGCTCGATGACGAGGCCGTGGAATAGCTTTGCGGCGCATAGGCGCGCGCGGTCGATGCCGTGGAATAGGTCTGAGCAACCGGCCGCGAAACCTCCGGCTCGGCGACGGGTTCAGGCCGCTCGTCGAGATTGGCGCTTTGCGATCGGGTGCTGGCCACCGGCGTTGTGCTCGCGACCATGGTGCGGGCGCTCGTGCCCGGAATGGCGGCGGGCTGACCGTCGGTGCGCAGCGTCGCCAGCAGGAGCTTGTCGTCCGAGCCGGCGAGCGAGGCCTGGCCCAGATACTCGAGCTTGATTCGCGCGGTGCCGAGATGGCGGAAGGCCAGCGCCTCGGCCGTCTGCTGCGAGACGTCCATGACGCGGCCGCCATGATAGGGGCCGCGATCGTTGACGCGCACGATGATCGAGCGGCTGTTGAGCATGTTCGTCACGCGGGCATAGGCCGGCAGCGGCATAGTCGGATGCGCGGCGGTGATGCCGTGGCGGTCATAGACCTCGCCATTGGCGGTGCGGCGGCCGTGGAAAGCCTCGCCATACCAGGAGGCGGTGCCGACAGCCGTATAGCCGACGGGCTTTTCGTAAGGGGTGTAGCGCTTGCCGGCGACGGAATAGGTCTTGCCGATCAGCTGGCGTCCGCCGCCCTTGGGCACCTCTTCGCCCTCGGCGACGACGCGCGGACTGGCGGGGCCGTATTTGGACTGCGGAAAGGCGCCGATTTCCTTCGACTTGCCGCGGCGGGCGACCTGGTCATTGGCACAATTGGCGAGAAAAAGGCCTGCGAGCGCAACGCAGCCAAGGCGCGCGGCGCGGATGGCGATGCTGTGGGAAGGCAGGGCTAGGCCCGTATCGGTCGAAGCGGAAAGGCTGTCCGGTGCCGAAGGGCGAGCGCCTCGCATCATGCCGTCGTTCCGCTTTCTGCGCCGAAAACCACTGGCCGGCCAAGCCGCATCGGCGGCGAAGCCAGAGTTTTCGGTCAATCCAATTAAGGGATCGTTAACGCCGGCCGCAGCGACGCGGTAGCGTTAACGGGCTGTTCCCCGCATGCCCTTGAGCGGGCACAAAGGTGTCGGAAATGCGGCAACTGTCAACCCGCGGCACGCCAGCGCCACTTTTCGGCAGAGGCGTGGCACGGCTGCCACGCTTGCCGCAAGCACACTCTGCCGAGAGAGCGGCGCCCTCCGTTCGAGCCGATCCGCCGCGAAAACGCTGCCCATGCCGGCCCCCTCGCCTGCTCGTTGCGGACAGCGCTTGCCAAAACGGCCCATGCGCGGCAATGACTGCGACACCGGAAGGGTGGCCGAGTGGTTTAAGGCAGCGGTCTTGAAAACCGCCGTAGGTGAAAGCCTACCGTGGGTTCGAATCCCACCCCTTCCGCCATCGATTCGTTCTGAACGGGCCTCCGCGAGGCAGCACGGTCAGCGTAAGGCAGCAGGCCTCGCTACGCCGCGATCGCCTCTTGCGCCGCCAGCGCCTGCCAGCCCTGCAAATCACGCCAGTTCGGTTCGAGCCTGTCGAAGCGGGACAGCTTGAACGACGAGATGTCGGCGAAGGAGCAGGCGCCGTCGATGACGAGATCGCGGATCGCATGGCCGCTCGCCGGCGAGAGGCCGAAGCCGACGCTCGACAGCGTCGCCACCACGACATTCTCCTGCGAGGCGAGCCGGTCAATCACGGGCCGGCCGTCCGGCGTGTTCTCGATCACGCCGGCCCAGGAGCGGATGATGCGGGCATGCGCCGCCTTGGGCAGAAGCTCGGCCAGCCTCCGTCCGATATGGCCCATCAGCGGCGTCGAGGGCTTGGCCGGCGCGGCGTTGCCGGCGATGTCGAGCCATTCATGCGGGCCGCCGCCATAGGCGAGGTTGCCGCGCAGGGTCTGGCGGCCGTAGAGACCGTTCCCGTCGACGCCGCCATAGGGCATCAGCGGTAGCGGCTCGGTCACAACCATCTCGCAGCGCGCCGAGGCCACAGGGACCTCCTGTCCGAGCATGGCGGACAGCCGGCCGGTCTGGGGACCGGCGGCGATGACGAGATGGTCGCAGGCGATCAGTCCGCGTTCCGTCTCCACGCCCGTGACCTTGCCGCCGGCCGTCTGGAAACCCGTGACAGCGCAATGCTGCATCACGCGTCCGCCATGATCCTGCATCGCCCAGGCATAGGCCTGCAGGGTGCGGTGCGGATTGGCGTGGCCGCCGAACTTGTAGAAATAGCCGCCGACCATGTTCTCGCCGGCCAGCGGCACGAATTCCCTGATCTGCTTGACGTCTAGGATCTCGGAGTCGAAACCCTGCCGCTTTGCGTTCGACAAGGCCCGGCCATAGAGCGCCATCTGGTGTTCGCTCGATGCCAGACGGATCCGGCTGCCGCTAAACTCGGTGGGATAGCCGAGCAGTTCGTCCAGCTGCGGCCAGAGCCGCTGCTCCTCCAGGAAGAGCGGCGAGTGATGGTGCGAGCAGCCGCCGCCATTGCGGCCTGACGCCTCCCAGCCGATCATGCCTTTCTCGATGACCAGCACATCGACGCCCTCGCGCGCCAGCCACCAGGCGGCGCTCAAGCCCGTGACGCCGCCGCCGACGATGACGACGCTGGCTCCCTTGATCTCGCTCATGGCCATTCTCGCTCGCTAAGGCCTGCTCACTCGCTCGCCACGGGGCCGGTCGCGTCGTTGCTCGCGACCGTGTAGAATTCCGGCACGTCCCAGAACGGGCGCCATTGCGCATGCATGCCGAACCAGGTGTCCCAATGCTCGGCCTGCTCCGGCGCCTCGGGAATCTGCCCGGCGACCGAAAGCGGTAGCGGCCGGACCGGGGCGCGATAGCCGGCGAGCGGAATCGAGGACAGCGGCAGCGCAGCGGCGAGCGCCAGCAGGGACGCAACCTGCTCGCGGCAGCGCCGGCCTTGGCAGGGACCCATGCCGGCCCGCGTCAGGCGCTTGATCTGGTCGGGATTTGGCGGCTCCTCGCCGAGCAGGGCTGCAAGCGAGCGGTCGTTGCGGCGCTCGTTTTGCCAGTCGAGATAGCGCGGCGGCCGAACCTCGAGGATTTCGCGGGCCGTCACCTCCTCGCATTGGCAGACGTGGAATTCCGCCCTGGCTTCGATGACGCTGGCGCGCACCCAGGCGAGGCGATAGGCGCCGATGTCATGAGTCGCAGCGTCGGGGATGACGGCGTCAGGAACGGCGCGTCCGTCATCGAGCGCCAAATCCCGGATGATCGCCGCGACGGCGCGGCGGCCCTCCGTCTCGGCAACCTCACGGTTGAGCGACTTCGACGGCCAGATCCCGGCGCCATCGCCAACCGCGAAGACCGGACGCAGGCTGGTGCGCTGGTCGGCATCGACCAGCGGGGCATAGCCGCTGCGCTCGGGCTGGAAGGCGATCTTGCAGCCGAGCGCGTCGAGCAGGTCGACCACGGGCGTCGCCCCGACCGCGAGCACGATGCCGTCGCAGGCGATTGCGCGTTCCTCGCCCATCGCGCGGCCTTTTTCATCGATGGCGCTGACCAGGACCGACTCGACACCGTCGCGGCCAAGGGCCTCGCGCACGACATGGCCGGTCAGGATTTCGGTGCCGCCCTTGCGGAGCATTGCGACCAGGTCGGCCGGGGCCAGCGGCTCGGCTGCCTGCTCGACGATCGCTGCGATCTCGATGCCGGCTTCGCGCAATACCAGAGCCGAGCTCAGTGCTTCGGCGGAGGATCCCAGCAGCACGACCCGGCGCGGTGCGAGCGCGCCATAACGCGAGGCCAGGGAAACGGCCGCGGTCGCGCCCATCACGCCGGGCTTCTCCCAGCCGGGAAAGCCGAGCCCCATGTCGCGACGCCCGGCCGCGACCACGACATGGTCGGCCTGGAGCATCCAGGAGCGCTCCTCGTCGTTCAGCCCCGCGACGAGGCCGGGCAGCCAGGTGACCGAGGGGCCGTTGGCGTAAAGGCCCCAGCAGGTGGTGCCGAGACGGACGTCGACGCCGGCCTCGAAGGCGATCTCGATTTGCGGCTCGGAGGCGATGAAGGCCTCCAGCATGGCGTTGCGATTGCGCGCCAGCCCGGACATGCCCTGCCCGTAATGCAGCGGCGCCTCGTCGCCCATGGTTTTGAAGGAGACCGGATTCTCGTCGACGAGGACGACGGAGAGCCCCCGCCCGGCCGCCTCGATCGCGGCATCGAGCCCGGCCGGCCCCGCGCCGATGACCAGAAGCTGCGTGCGCTCCTCGACCTGCAGGGCCTTGCCGGCGACGGATTTCGGATCGGGCGGAATGGTCGAAGCCATGGCGCGTTTCGTTCCCTCATGAGACCGCCTTGCCGCCCGCGGTCATGACCAGGCGTTCGATCGGTTGTCACAGCACCTTGTCGAGGAAGGCCTTCGTGCGCTCCTCGCGGGGCGCGCCGAACAGCTCGCCCGGCGCCCCATGCTCGACGATCAACCCGCCATCGGTGAAATAGACATGGTCGGCGACCTCGCGGGCAAAGCCCATCTCATGGGTCACGAGAATGCAGGTCATGCCTTCGGCGGCGAGATCCTGGATCGTCACCAAGACTTCTTTCTTCGTCTCGGGGTCGAGCGCGGCGGTGACCTCGTCGAACAGCATGACCTTAGGGTTCATCGCCAGCGAGCGCGCGATCGCGACGCGCTGCTGCTGCCCGCCCGACAATTCGCCGGGATAGCTCGCGAGCTTGTCGGAGAGGCCGACCTTGGCGAGCAGCCGGCGCGCCCGCTCCTCGACCTCGGCCTTGTCCTGCTTGAGGACATGGATCGGCGCCATCATGACGTTTTGCAGCGCGCTCTTGTGGGGGAAGAGATTGTATTGCTGGAAGACGATGCCAACGTCGCGGCGCAAACTCAGCTTGTCGAGGCGCGGATCATTGACCTCGCGGCCGGCGACCATGATCGAGCCCTTGCTGATCGGCACGAGCCCGTTGATGCAGCGCAAAAGCGTCGACTTGCCCGAGCCGGACGGACCGATGATGCAGACGGTCTCGCCGCGCCGCACGATCAGTCCGACATCCTTGAGCACCTTGAAGCTGCCGAAGGATTTCTCCACGCCTGCGACCACGACGACGGGCTCGCCCAGTTGATGCCGGCTTGCCATATCCGTCTAAGCCTTCACGTTGAAACGGCGCTCCAGCGCCAGTGTCGCCCGCGCAATCGGGTAGCAATAGGCGAAGAACATCAGCAGCAGCAGCAGATACATCGGAATCATCAGCTCGGGCCGGCTCTCGGCCACGAGCGCCGCGCGGGTGATGGTCAGCCCGTCCTGGATGCCGACGACCGAGATCAGCGTCGTCGCCATGGTCAGGATGGCATAGAGGTTCATCCAGGGCGGGATCATCCGTTTGAAAGCCTGCGGCAGAATGATCATCCACATGGTCTGCCGGCGGGTGAAGGCCAGCGCCTCGGCCGATTCCCATTGGCCCGAGGGAATCGAGCGGACGCCGCCGCGCACGATCTCGGAGACGTTCGCAGCAACCGGCAGCGCCAGCCCGACGACCGCCTTGACCCAGGCCGGGAAGGCGATGGTCAGGCCGAATACCCGGAACTCGAAGGGCAAGAGGAACATCGCGTAGAACAGCAGCACCAGCCAGGGCGCGTTGCGGAAAAACTGGGTCAGGCCCCAGGCGGCTTTGCGCAGGGGGACGACCAGCGAGACTTGCGCGACGCCGACCAGCACGCCGACGAGCGTGCCCAGCGCCATCGAGAGAAAGCTGATCAGGATGTTAAACAGGAAGCCCTGGAAGATCAGCGGCGCCCAGCGCAGCAGCACGGTGGTCGCACCCTCCCCGGCCGGGCGCATCGTGACCTGCGCCAGCGCGAGCGACGCCCCGAACAGGATGGCGAAGGCGGCCAGCGTTCCACCACCCAGCAACACCGGCGCGGCAAGGCCCGACGGCGCGATCGGAGCCGGCGCACGATAGGGCAGCAGGACGGGAAGGTCGGTCGTACCCGCTCTCATGTCGAGTAACCGGGAATGCGCATCGCCCTCTCCCAGCGGCCCATTATGAAGACCAGCACGGCGACGAGCAGCACATAGGTCACCAGCAGCACATTCATCATCTCGCGGACGTTGAAACTCTCCGACCAGATCTGCGACGCGGCATAAAGCAGTTCGGGCACGCCGATGGCGTAGGCCAGCGTCGTCGTCTTGACGAGATTGACGAGGTTGTTGTTCAGCGCCGGCAAGCAGATCCGGAAGGCCAGCGGCAGCACGACATGGATATAGAGTTGCAGCCGCGTGTAGCCGAGCGATTCGGCCGCCTCAACCGTGGTCGAGGGCACCGCCTCGATGCCGGCGCGGAAAATCTCGACATTGAAGGCGCCCGCGAAAAGCGAGAGCGCGATGATCGCCCAGCCCGTCCCCGAGACCAGCGGCGACTGCCCGCCGAAGCCGTCAGATACCGTGGGCAGCAGCCCGCCAACGGCGAAATAGAAGAAGGACAGCTGCACCAGCGGCGGCGTGTTGCGGAAGAACTGGACGTAAGCCCGCACGAGCAGACGCCCGAGCCGCGAGCCGCTGCCGGCGACCCAGACGCCGAGCAGGCCGAGCAGCAGCGAGGCGAGGATCGCGACTACGCAGATATAGCTCGTGGTCCAGAGCCCGGTGAGAAAGCGCGAGCGGTCGAACGCGTCGTAGAAGACCGAGAAGTTCAGCCCCTGCGTCTCGTTCAAGCGCTCGAAGAAGGCGGCGATCATTGGGAGTTGCCGTCCCGTTGCCCCACCCTCGACGTCATCCCGGACGCAGCGAAGCGAAGCTCCAGGATCCATCTTAGAGCGACGCGCCCTTCGATGGATCCCGGGGCAAGCCCGGGATGACGGGGAGGATTTGGCATTGGACTGCGCTTAGCGACGGACGTGAACTTACGACGCCGCCTTCAGCTTCTTGTTGGTCTCGATCAGGTAGGGGCTCTGCTTGATGCCCCATTTGGTCTCGAGTTCGAGCAGCTTGCCGCTCTTGTGCCAGTCGGTCGAGATGTCCTTGACGATCTTTCCGAGCGGGCCGTCCATGTCCTCGAGCCGGATGCCGATCGCCCAGAGCTGCGGGTCCTCGGAGACAAGCGGCATCTCGTAATTCGCCCATTTCGGATCGCCGGCCGAGAGCGTCGAGACGATCAGCGTGTCGTCGAACAGGAAGGCGACGCAGTTGTTGCCGGCCAGCGCATTGAGGGCATCGGGAACCGTCGGGAAAACCGTCAGATCGGGCGTGTAGAGCTGCGAGACGCGGCGGTTGTAATAGGCGCCCTGCACGGCGCAGACCTTGCGGCCCTTGAGGTCTTCCCACTTCTTCAGCCCGGCGCTCTTGGGGGCCATGACGTTGGTCGCGCCGGCATAGTAGTTCGGCTCGACCATGCCGACGATCTTGCGGCGATCGGCGGTGTCGCCCATCGTCGCCACGATCATGTCGATGCGGCCCTGCTTGAGGAATTCCATGCGGTTGGCGCCGGTCACCGGCAGCATCTCGAGCTTGACGCCGATCTTGTCGGCGACGGCCTGGGCGAGATCGATCTCCAGCCCGACGATCTTGCCCGACGGCTCGAGGAAGCCCCAGGGCTTGTAGTCGTTCTTGACGCCCACGGAGAGGACGCCCTTCTCCTTGATTTTAGCCAGCGAATCCTGGGCCGCGGCAGGCAGGGCGGCCAGGGTCGCGGCGCAGGCCAGCACCAGGCTGGACGCAAGAATGGCAAGACGATTCATGTCGGTCGGTCCCCTCGTTTTTTTGTGACCGCTAGAGTTCCAATGCATCCCCTCCGTGATGTGTTGGAATACGACATGTTCTGGCCTGAAAGCGACAAAATGGCTGGCTGCGCGCCATGGCAGGCCGGACCCTGAGGAGATCAAGGCCGTGGCGCGAAGGCGGCGGCGTGGGATGCCCCTTTGACATGGATCAAACCCGGCCGGCGCGTGCGCCTGTAAGGCTCAACCCAAGCAGCGCAACGGTTACGGGGGAATTGATTCATGGGAGCGATTGTCTCTCCAACCAGACAGGCAACCGTGGGAGAGTTCGGCGGCATGATCCTTGCCGCCGGCGCGGTCCTGCCGCTGATTCTCGTGGCGGCGCTCACCGACCATCCCGCCTATGCCTTCCACGTGACGCTGGCGATCGCCGCGGCCCTTGGCAGCCTGATCCTCCTCGCCAACCGCCTGTTCCAGCCCGGCCAAGTGCCCGCGCCGCAGGAGATCGACGGGCGCCCGAACTACAACATGGAGCCGGTCAAGTTCGCGACGATCGCCGCGATGTTCTGGGGCATCGCCGGCTTCTCGGTCGGCCTGATCATCGCCCTGCAGCTCGCCTTTCCGGTCCTGAACTTCGATCTGCCCTGGATCAATTTCGGCCGCCTGCGGCCCTTGCACACCTCGGCCGTGATCTTCGCCTTCGGCGGCAACGTGCTGCTCGGCACCTCCTTCTACGTCGTCCAGCGCACCTGCCGCGCCCGCCTGGCCGGCGATATCGCGCCCTGGTTCGTGATCCTGGGCTATAATTTCTTCATCGTCATCGCCGGCACGGGCTACCTGCTGGGGATCAGCCAGGGCAAGGAATACGCCGAGCCGGAATGGTACGCCGATCTCTGGCTCACCATCGTCTGGGTGGTCTACCTGCTGGTGTTCCTGCTGACGCTGGCCAAGCGCAAGGAGCCCCACATCTATGTGGCGAACTGGTTCTATCTCGCCTTCATCCTGACCATCGCGGTCCTGCATATCGGCAACAACCTGGCGCTGCCGGTCTCGGTCCTCTCGCCGAAGTCCTATATCCTGTGGTCGGGCGTGCAGGATGCGATGTTCCAGTGGTGGTACGGCCACAACGCGGTCGGATTCTTCCTGACCGCCGGCTTCCTCGCGATCATGTATTACTTCGTGCCCAAGCGCGCCGGCCGGCCGGTCTACAGCTACCGGCTCTCGATCATCCACTTCTGGGCGCTGATCTTCCTCTACATCTGGGCGGGTCCGCACCACCTGCACTACACCGCCCTGCCCGACTGGGCCCAGACGCTCGGCATGACCTTCTCGATCATGCTCTGGATGCCGTCCTGGGGTGGCATGATCAACGGCCTGATGACGCTGTCAGGTGCCTGGGACAAGCTGCGTACCGACCCCGTGCTGCGGATGATGGTCGTCTCGCTGGCCTTCTATGGCATGTCGACCTTCGAGGGGCCGCTGATGTCGATCAAGGCGGTCAACTCGCTCTCCCACTACACAGACTGGACGATCGGCCATGTCCATTCCGGAGCGCTCGGCTGGGTCGCCTATATCTCGTTTGGCGCGATCTACTGCCTCGTGCCCTGGCTCTGGAACCGCAAGGAGCTGTATTCGCTCAAGCTCGTGAGCTGGCACTTCTGGATCTCGACGCTCGGCATCGTCTTCTACATCTCGGCGATGTGGGTCTCCGGCATCCTCCAGGGCCTGATGTGGCGGGCCTACACCCCGCTCGGCTTCCTCGAATACTCCTTCATCGAGACGGTCGCGGCGATGCATCCCTTCTACGTCATCCGCGCGCTCGGCGGCGCACTCTTCCTGACCGGCGCGCTGATCATGGTCTTCAACCTCTGGATGACGGTCCGCAGCGGAACGCCCGAGAGCGCCCAAGACAGCGCCCCTCTGCAGCCCAGCCTCGTGCCGGCCGAGTAAGGATCGCCTTCCATGACGAGCATCGAACACAAGGCTCCTCGCCAGTCGCTCTGGTCGAAGCACAAGATCTTCGAGACCAACTCCATCATCCTGATCATCGGCGTGCTGCTGGTGATCTCGGTCGGCGGCCTGGTCGAGATCGCGCCGCTCTTCTACCTGAAGAACGTCATCGAGAAGGTCGACGGCATGCGGCCCTACGCCCCGCTCGAGCTGGCGGGCCGCGCGATCTATGTCCGCGAGGGCTGCTACAACTGCCACAGCCAGATGATCCGGCCGCTGCGCGACGAGATCGAGCGCTACGGGCATTATTCGCTCGCCGCCGAGAGCATGTACGACAAGCCGTTCCAGTGGGGCTCGAAGCGGACGGGACCCGATCTCGCCCGCGTCGGCGGCAAGTATTCCGACGAGTGGCAGCGCGGCCACCTCGCCGATCCGCGCGCATTGGTGCCGCAATCGATCATGCCGGGCTATCCGTTCCTGGCGCGCAACGAGCTCAAATTCGGCGACATCGCCAACGAGCTGCGCGCCAACCGGGGCGGCGGCGTGCCCTACACCGACGAGATGATCGCGCAGGCAGAGACCGATCTGCGGGCTCAGGCCACGCCGGAGCATCCCAAGGCCGGCGAGCTCGAGGCACGTTACCCGAAGGTGCAGGCCCGCGATTTCGACGGCGACCCGGCTCGCATCACCGAGGCCGACGCGTTGATCGCCTATCTCCAGGTGCTGGGCACGCTCGTCGATTTCAAGCTCTACGACGACAAAGCCAACATTCGCTGAGCGAGGTCATCATGGACACAACCTATCAGTGGCTCGCGCGTTTCGCGCAGTCCGCCGGCCTGCTCTACTTCGTCGGCATCTTTCTCGCCGTCTGCCTCTATGCCTTCTGGCCGTCGAACAAGGCCCGGTTCGAAGAGGCCGCCCGCACCCCGCTGCAGGACGACTGACATCATGGCTCAGCATCAGGACCATCACGAGGTGGACGCCCATACCGGCGTGCCCACGACCGGCCATGAATGGGACGGCATCCGCGAACTCAACACCCCGCTGCCGCGCTGGTGGCTCGGCATCTTCTATGCCACCATCGTCTGGTCGGTCGGCTATTGGGTCGTCTATCCGGCCTGGCCGCTGATCACCGGCGCGACGCAGGGCGTCATCGGCTATGCCTCGCGCATCGAGATCGCCAAGGACCTCGCTCTGCTGCAGCAGCACCGCGCGACCCAGTCGAGCGGTCTCGCGGAGGCCTCCCTCGCGCAGATCAAGGCCGACCCGTCGCTGTTTCGCATCGCGATGGCGCAGGGCAAGGCCGCCTTCGGCGACAACTGTGCCGCGTGCCACGGCGTCGGGGGGGCCGGCTCCAAGGGCTATCCCAACCTCAACGACGACGACTGGCTCTGGGGCGGCACGCTCGACCAGATCCATCTGACGCTCCAGCACGGCGTCCGCGTCGCCGGCAACAACGACACCCGCGTCAGCCAGATGCCGGCCTTCGGCAAGGACGGGCTGCTCAAGCCCGCAGAGATCCGTGCCGTCGCCAACCATGTCCGCGAACTGGCCGGCCTGCCGACGGAAGCCAGCGCCGATCTGGCCAAGGGCCGCGAGCTCTTCGCCACCAACTGCGCCGCCTGCCATGGCGATGCCGGCAAGGGCAACAAGGAGCTCGGTGCGCCCAACCTCACCGACGCCATCTCGCTCTACGGCATGGACCTGGCCTCTCTGACCGAGACCATCACCAACAGCCGCGCCGGCGTGATGCCGGCCTGGGGGCCGCGTCTCGACGCGACCACGGTGAAGGCGCTGACGATCTATGTGCACTCGCTGGGAGGGGGCCAGTAGACATGGCCTCCCAGGAGACGGACCTTGGCGACCTGCCGCTCTTCGCGGCGACGAAGAAGGTCTATCCGCAAAGCGTGTCCGGGCCTTACCGGCGCGCCAAATGGATCATCCTGGCGCTCTGCCTCGGCGTCTATTACCTGCTGCCCTTCCTGCGCTGGGACCGCGGCCCCAACCTGCCCGACCAGGCGGTCCTGCTCGACATCGCCAATGCCCGTTTCTATTTCTTCTTCATCGAAATCTGGCCGCAGGAGGTTTACTACTTCACCGGCCTGCTGATTCTGGCGGCCTTCATTCTGTTCATGATGAACGCGGTCGCAGGCCGGGTCTGGTGCGGCTATCTCTGCCCTCAGACCGTCTGGACCGATCTGTTCCTGGTGGTCGAGCGCTTCTTCGAGGGCGACAGGCGCGAGCGCATCAAGCTCGACGAAGGGCCCTGGACCCCCAACAAGATCTGGCGCAAGAGCGCCAAGCACTTCGTCTGGCTGATGATCGCCTGGTGGACCGGCGGCGCCTGGGTGCTCTACTTCGCCGATGCGCCGACGCTGGTGCGCGACCTCGCGACCCTGCAGGCGCCGTTCACGGCCTACGCCTTCATCGCGATCCTGACCTTCACAACCTATGCGCTCGCGGGCATCATGCGCGAGCAGGTCTGCAACTATATGTGCCCCTGGCCGCGCATCCAGGCCGCGCTGACCGACGACGACGCGCTGAACGTCACCTATCGCTACGACCGCGGCGATCCGCGCGTCTCGCTGCGCCAAGCCGAGCGTCTGCGAGCCAAGAATGAGCCGGCGGGCGACTGCATCGACTGCCGCCAATGCGTCGCCGTCTGCCCGACAGGGATCGACATCCGCGACGGCGCGCAGCTCGACTGCATCCAGTGCGGTCTGTGCATCGACGCCTGCGACAACGTCATGGAAAAGATCAGCCGTCCCAAGGGTTTGATCGGCTACGACACCGACGACAACGTCAAGCGCCGCATCGCCGGCGAGAAGCCGATCTACAGCCCGCTGCGCCTTCGCACGATGATCTATGCCGCGCTGATCCTCCTGGTCGGCGGCGCCATGGTCTACCAGCTGGCGACGCGCCGCACCGTGGAGTTGTCGGTCCTGCACGACCGCGCACCGCTCTTCGTTCTGCTCAGCGACGGCTCGATCCGCAACGCCTACACCATCCGCATCCTCAACAAGCGCCCCGACGAGCGTCCTGTGGCGCTGACTGTCCACGGCGTGCCGGGCCTGCGCATCGAAGCCGTTGGCGTGACGGCGACAGCCGATCTGAGGCCGATCGTGTCCGTCCCGCCCGACACCTCGCGCGAGGTCCGGGTGCTCGTCACCGTGCCCGCCGATGTCCATGTCAATCCGACGCAGACGATCACCTTCACCGCTTCCGACCTGTTCGCGGGCGAAGTCGTGACGGTCCAGGATCACTTCATCGCGCCCTAGATCACGTCGCGGCCGGGCGTTCCCGCCCGACCGCGAAAACCTGTTCGTGGACAGAGAGATCGAGCAACGACCTCAGCGAAGACGCCACCCGTTTCCGCCAAGGCCATGCTCCAGAGAACGCCCATGTGCTGCTGCGGAGGTTTCATCATGCCGATCGATCTGCCGGTTCGCGCCGCGCCGAGCCCGCGCCGCCCGTTCGAACTCAGCGGGCGCATCGTGCTGGCGAGCATGATCGGCTTCTTCTTCGTCGTGGCCGGGGTCAACGCGATCATGATGACCATGGCGATCCGGACGATGCCCGGCGTCGATGTGAAGAGCGCCTATGAGACGAGCCAGCGCTTCAACAGCGAGATCGCCCGCATGCAGGAGCAGGACGCACGCGGCTGGCAGGCGAAGGCCGACATCCACCGCACCGGCGCGGATGCCCTCGTCGCGCTGGTGCTGCACGACAAGCAGGGGCTGCCCGTCCAGGGGCTGGCTGTCGAGGCGAAGCTGCTGCACCCGGCGACGCGGCAGCTGGATCACGACGCGACGCTGAGCGAGACGGCGCCAGGCAGCTATGCGGCGCGCGTGCCGGCGGTCCACAGCGGTGGCTGGACGGTTGTGATCGAGGCGCGGCGCGACGGCGCGCCGGTCTTCCTTTCGCGCAGCCGCGTCGTGCTGACGGATCGAGGGCTGTGAGCATGAAGCAGGATCTGTCGGTCTTCGTCCGCCATCGGGACGGCGATATCGCCGGGATGGAACTGGCGGTCGACGGCATCCGCTGCGCCGGCTGCATGCAGGCGATCGAGAGCGGTCTTGCCCGCGAAGCCGATATTCTGAGCGCGCGCGTCAACCTGGCGCTCAAGCGCGTCACCGTCGAATGGCGCGAAGGCGCACTCCGGCCCGAGACGGTGATCGAGCGCCTGTCCGGCCTGGGCTTCAAGGCCTACCCGTTCCTGCCATCGGCCGAGCGCGATGGCGCCTCGCGCGAAGAGAAGCGCCTGCTGCGCTGCCTGGGCGTCGCGGGCTTCGCCGCCATGAACATCATGCTGCTCTCGGTCTCGGTCTGGTCGGGCAACAGCAGCGACATCTCGCCGGTCACCCGCGATTTCTTCCACTGGCTTTCGGCCCTGCTCGCCTTACCGACGGCCGCCTATGCCGGACGCCCCTTCTTCGAGAGCGCGCTGCGGGCGCTGCGGGCCGGCGCGGTCAACATGGACGTGCCGATCACGCTTGGCGTCGTGCTGGCGCTGGGGATGTCGGTCGTCGAGACCTGGAACCATGCCGAGCACGCCTATTTCGACGGCGCGGTGATGCTGCTCTTCTTCCTGCTGATCGGGCGCTATCTCGACGAGCTGATGCGGCGGCGCACACGCGATCTCGCCGGCAATCTGGCCGCGCTCAAGGCGGAGACCGCCACGCGCCTGTCGGCGAGCGGCGAGACGGTCGTCGTCCCCATCGCGGCGATCGCCCGCGGCGACCTCGTCCTGGTCCGGCCGGGCGAGCGCGTCTCCGTCGACGGGATGGTCGAGAGCGGTGCCTCCGATATCGACCAGAGCCTGGTGACCGGCGAGACCGCGCCGATCAGCATCGCCCCGGGTGCGTCCGTCTATGCCGGCACCATCAACCTGTCGGGAGCCCTGACCGTGCGGGTCGCGGCGGCCGGCGGCGGCACGCTGCTCGACGAGATCGACCGCCTGATGGCGCAGGCCGTCGAGAGCCGCTCGCGCTATGTGCGCCTGTCCGATCGCGCGGCACGCCTTTATGCGCCGCTGGTGCATGCGACGGCGCTCGCGACCTTGCTGGGCTGGATCGCCTTCGGGCTGGCCTGGCAGCAGGCCTTGATCATCGCGATCACCGTACTGATCATCACCTGCCCCTGCGCGTTGGGGCTGGCGATCCCGGCCGTGCAGGTCGTCGCGGCCTCCGCTCTGTTTCGCCAGAAGGTGATGCTCAAGGAGGGCGGAGCGCTGGAGCGCCTGGCCGAGGCGGACACCGTCGTCTTCGACAAGACGGGAACCCTGACCCTGCCGGATCCCGCCCTGGTCAATGCCGGAAGCGTCGCGTCCGAGGTGCTGCGCAAGGCCGGCAGCCTCGCCGCGGCCAGCCGCCATCCGCTGGCCCGCCCGATCGCGATCGCGGCGGGCAATCTCCGGCCGATCGAGGGAGTCCGCGAGCATCAAGGGCTCGGCCTGAGCGCGTTGTGCGACGGTGTCGAGATGCGTCTCGGCAGCGTCGGCTTCTGCGACGCCGAAGTGGCCGCAGCGCCGGTCGCGGCCGCCTTCCCCACGGCCTCGCTGATCGCCTGGCGACATGGCGAGGCGAGCGCCGTCTTCGCCGTCGACCAGGAACTACGCCCGGATGCGGAAGCGTGTGTGCAGGCGCTGGTTAGGCTCGGCCTGCGCGTGCTGATCCTCTCCGGCGACCGCGCCTCTGCGGTCGCGCCCGTCGCGGCCCAGCTCGGCATCTCCGACTACAAGGCCGGCTTGCGCCCCGACGAGAAGCTGCTCGAACTGGACCGGCTTGCCGCGCAGGGCTGCAAGGTCCTGATGGTCGGCGACGGGCTGAACGACGCCCCTGCCCTCGCCAAGGCCCATGTCTCGATCTCGCCGATCAGCGCGACGCATCTGGCGCAGGCATCGGCCGACATCGTATTCCTCGGTGACAGCCTCGCGCCGGTGGCTTCCAGCCTTCGCACCGCCCGGCAGGCGCGAAAACTGATGCTGGAAAACCTCTGGTTCGCGGTGCTCTACAACGCAATCGCGGTTCCGGTCGCGATCGCCGGGCTGGCGACTCCGCTGGTCGCGGCGGCGGCGATGTCCGGCTCGTCCCTGATCGTCACGCTCAACGCCTTGCGCGCCGCAAGGCGCTCGGGCGCACCCCGCTAGGACCGCGCCATGAACATTCTCGTGATCCTGTTTCCGCTGGCTCTGGGCCTCGGCCTTGTCGGCTTGCTTGCGTTCTTCTGGTGCATGCGGACGGGCCAGTTCGCCGATCTCGAGGGGCCCGGCTGGCGCGCCCTGCAGGATGACGACCTCCCGCGGTCGCCGGACCGACCAGCCGGGACACACGGCCCGCAGATCGACGTGCCCTGACCGTCGATCTGTCCTGAGGCGCGGGCGACATCCATGGCACGGATCGCGCTCGCCTGCCCCGGGCGCGCTCGCGCGTGAAGATTGGCGCGGCTCAGGCCTCAGCTACCGGGCCGACCGGCAGTATTATTTCGTACTTCTGGAAATATCGATTGACTCCTTTCGCCTGCCCATTGCAAGCTCGCCGACATGATGAACACACCAGACGCAGCCGCGAAGCTCGAAGCGCTCGGCAATCCGACGCGACTCTCGCTCTATCGGCTGCTGGTCAGGGCCGGCCATGGCGGTCTGTCCGTGGGACAGTGCCAGCAGCGGCTGGAAATCGCCGCCTCGACGCTCTCGCATCATCTGAAGACGCTCATCATCGTCGGCCTCGTCAGCCAGGAGCGCGACGGCACGACGCTGATTTGTCGAGCCAATTTCGACCGCATGAATGAACTTGTCGCGTTCCTGGTGGCCGAATGCTGCGCCGACAGCAACTGCGCCTCCGACCAGAGCGCCGCATGACGTTTTTCGGCGTGTTATTTCGATAATTCCGGTTTTATGGGAGGATATAAGATGGCAATCACAACGATCGCGATTATCGGAGCCGGTCCGGTCGGCCTTGCGGCGGCAGCCCATGCCCTGGAGCGCGGCCTCTCCCCGATCGTCCTGGAGCGAGGCCCGTCCGCGGGACATGCCATCCAGCAATGGGCGCATGTGCCCATGTTCTCGCCCTGGGCCTTCAACATCGATAGGGCGGCAGAGCGCCTCCTTGTGACGGCGGGCTGGACGCGGCCGAATCCGGACCGGTATCCAACCGGCGGCGATCTCGTCTCGGACTACGTCGCTCCCCTCGCCGAGCGGACGATCCTGCGCGATCACATCAGGTTCAACGCGGAGCTGATCTCGGTCTCGCGCGTCGGCTTCGACAAGGTGAAGAGCGCCGGACGCGCGACGGCGCCATTTCTGGTTCGCTATCGCGACGGCAAGGCGATTGCGAAGCTCACCGCCGACGCTGTGATCGACACCTCCGGCACCTGGTTCTCGCCGAACCCGGCTGGCGCCGGCGGCATTCCGGCGACGGGTGAGTCCGAGGCGTCGGCACGCATCAGCTACGGCATGCCGAATGCTCTGGGCGAAGCCCGGTGGCGCTATGCCGGCAAGCGCATCGCAGTGCTCGGCGGCGGGCATTCGGCCATCGGCACCCTCATCGCATTGTCGCAATTGCAGGCGGCAACGCTCTCGACGGAGATCACCTGGCTCTATCGGGGTCCGATTCTGGCAAAGGCCTTTGGCGGCGGCGTTGCTGACCAATTGGCGGCGCGCGGCGATCTCGGCCTGCAGATTGCCGAGCTCGTCAGACAGGGGCGGATCCGCGCCCTCACCGGCTTCCAGCTGGATCGGATCGAGTGCGATGAAACGGGGCTACGGCTCGTCTCGGACGACGCGCGCAATCAGACCGTGACGGCAGACGAGCTCGTCGTCGCAACGGGGTTCCGCCCGGATCTGAGCCCCTTGCGCGAATTGCGCATCGCGCTCGACCCCGCCTTGGAATGTCCGCCGAGCCTGGCGCCGCTGATCGATCCCAACATTCACTCCTGCGGCACCGTTCGGCCGCATGGCGCGGTCGAACTCGCTCATCCCGAACCCGGGTTTTATATCGCCGGCATGAAGTCTTACGGCCGCGCACCGACCTTCCTGCTCGCGACCGGTCATGAGCAGGTTCGCTCGATCGTCGCCGAGCTTGCCGGCGACCATGCTGCAGCACGGCGCGTCGAGCTGGTTTTGCCCGAGACCGGGGTGTGCAGCTCCACGCCGGGTGGTCCAAGCCAGGCGAAGACGAGCTGCTGCGGCGGTCCCGCTCCGGTCTCGGTCGATGCCTGCTGCGCCGACGACGCGAAAGCGAAGGCCGCCGGCGAGACGGGTTGCGGCTGCAGTCCCGTTCAAGGCGAAAATCGCGAGGCGGCCGAAGTCTGATGGCGAGCCTGTCCTTGCCTCTCACCGCGCCCTCAGGCGGGCGCGGCTATGACCCGTCCGCCATAGCGACTGCACATCAGCGACGACAGTCGGCCTGACGCGACAGCTCAGCTGCGATTGAACGACAAGGCTCCGGCCACCGCCAACCCAACCAGCGCCCCGACGATCTGCGCCAGAACGAACACCGGCACATGCTCGATCGCGATGCCGGCAAAGCTCGTGGTGAAGCCGCGCGCCAGCGTCACCGCCGGGTTGGCGAAGGAAGTCGAGGCGGTGAACCAGTAGGTCGCGGTGATGGTCAGGCCGACAATCAGCGGCACGCTCTCCGGTCGCGCCTTGAGCGAGCCGAGAATCGCAAGCACCAACGTGAAGGTCGCGACCGCCTCCGCCAGCCAGAGCGAGGCGCCGGTCCGCGCAGTCGTGCCGATCATCAGCGGCGCCAGCCCGAACATCAGATGTGCGATCACCGTGCCGGCGATGCCGCCGAGGCATTGCACCAACGCATAGGGCGCGAGTTCGCGCCAGGGCAGCTCGCGCCTGAGCGCGAAGACGAGGCTGACCGCCGGATTGAAATGCGCACCAGAGACCGGCCCGAGGATCGTGATCAGCACGACGAGGATCGCGCCGGTCGGAATCGTGTTGCCGAGCAGCTGGATCGCGACGTCCTGCGACAGCCTGGTCGCCATGATGCCGGAGCCGATGACGGTCGCGACCAGGATGCCGGTGCCGAGCGCTTCCGCCAGCAGGCGGATGGAAAGCGATTGTTTCATGCCTCAGGCCGCCGATGCGGCGACGCGACGGCCATGCCCATCGATCAGCGGCTCGCCGTCCTCCTTGTCGAACGGGCCGAGCTGCGGCAGCGGCAGAATGTCGAGCACCGCTTCCGAGGGCCGGCACAAGGCGACGCCCCAGGGCGTGATCACGATCGGTCGGTTGATCAGGATCGGATGCGCGGCAACGGCCGACCAGACCGCCTCGTCGCTGACGGCGGGATCACCCAGGCCGAGTTCGGCGAAGGGCGTGCCCTTCTCGCGCAGGATCGCGCGCAGCGGCAGGTTCATGCGCGCGATTAGCCTGGTCAGCAACGCCCGGTTCGGCGGGGTCTTGAGGTATTCGACGACATGCGGTTCGACGCCAGCATTGCGGATCAGCGCCAGCGTGTTGCGCGAAGTGCCGCAATCCGGGTTGTGATAGATCACCACATCGGTGGTGGCGGGGTCGTGGCTCATGCGGCCGGCTCCAGGGATCGATCGGTGGCGCCATCCATCCGCCCGATCGCGGCGAGCAGCGGTGCGAGTTCGGTCAGTGTCATCTCTTCGAATGGCAGGTTGACGAAGGCGGAGACGCGGGCGGCCAGGTTGCGGTAGCTCTTGCGGAATGCGGCGCGGCGCGCTTCGAGCGGCCCCTCGACGATGGCCGGGTCATCGAGGCCCCAATGCACCTGCAGGGGAGTTCCCGGGAAGGCGGGACAAGCGTCGTCAGCCGCGGCATCGCAAACGGTGATGACAAGATCGAGCTTCGGTGCGCCCGGAGCCAGGAACTCGTCCCAGGATTTCGAACGAAAGCCGGAGCTCTCGTATCCGAGCTCGTCAAGCAGACCGAGCGCGAGCGGATGCGGCGCCTCGTGCGGTCGGCTGCCCGCCGAGAACGACTCTATGCGGCCCAGCCCCTCGCGGTTCAGCACCGCCTCCGCCATGACCGAGCGAGCGGAATTGCCAGTGCAGACGACAAGCACGCGAAGGGGCGCGTCGGTGGCACGCGGCTCCTTCCGTGAAGGATAGGCGGAGGCTGCGGTGTCGCATCCGGTCGGGCGCTCGCTGCAGCAGGCGTCGGCGAGAAAGCCGAGCAATGCGTCAGCCCGTCCGGGCGCCGCCGCGAAGATGACGTGCCGGCCTTCGCGCCGCGATGCCAGCAGACCGACCTGCTCCAGCGCGGCAAGATGGGTCGAGAGCGTATTGTGCGCGACCGCCAGCAACCGGCCGATATCGCCGGCGGCGAGCCCGTGAGGCCGGTAGCGCATCAGCAGGCGGAAGATCTCCAGCCGCGTCGGCTGGGCGAGTGCACCCAGCAGATCCACCGCGGCCGGCGCTTCGAGGCGATTGTTCAAGCGGCGTGGTCCGTCTTGCCGGCGTCAGTGCCGATCGATTCGAGCCGGCGTTGCAGCGCGACCCCTTCAAGGGACGCCAAGGGCAAGCTGGCGAAGGTCGATATCCGGTTGTTGAGCATCCGGTAGGCGTCGGCGAAGGCAAGGGCCTTCTGCACGTCATCGCCGACGAAGGCGGCCGGGTCGGGCAGGCCCCAATGGGCGCTCATGGGTTGGCCAGGCCAGTAAGGGCACGGCTCGTTGGCGGCGTCATCGCAGAGGGTGAAGACGAAATCGAGCTCCGGTGCACCCGGCCTGGCGAATTCCTCCCAGTTCTTCGGACGGAACTGCGAGATGTCATAGTTCAGCGATTTCAAAAGCCGCGCGGCGAAGGGGTTGATCTCCTCCTTCGGATCGCTGCCGGCGCTGTAACCCTTGAACTTGCCGGGCGCGACGCGGCTCATGATGGCCTCCGCCATGATCGAGCGGGCGGAATTGCCGGTACAGACGAAGAGGACGTTCAGCGGCGCGCGAGTCATGGCCATCATCTCGTTATGTCGATTAGTATCGACATATTGGCCGCATTCTCATTTTGATGTCAACCGACATGCCCACCGGACAGCGTATCCTCACGATCGGGAGACGCGAGGGTCACTCGGACGCCTGAACGATCTCCTTCCAAGAATGGCTTCCTACTCAGCAGCCATTGCGGTTCGCGGCTCAACTCGCTCCGTCGCGACCTCATCGTTCTCGTCGGCACGCGGCTTGATCCGGAACCACGCAATGTAGAGCGCGGGAAGGAACAGCAGGATCAACACGGTGCCGACCGCCGTGCCGCCGATCAGCGTATAGGCCATCGATCCCCAGAAGACGGAGTGCGTGAGCGGAATGAACGCGAGCACGGCGGCCAACGCCGTCAGGATCACGGGTCTCGTCCGCTGCACCGTCGCCTCGATGACGGCGTTATAGTCGTCGAGGCCGGCGGCACGGTTCTCCTCGATCTGCTCAGTGAGGATCAACGTGTTGCGCATCAGGATGCCGGCCAGTCCGATCAGGCCCAGGATGGCGTTGAACCCGAAGGGCTGGTTGAAGATGAGCAGGGTCGGGACGACGCCGATCACCCCCAGCGGCGCCGTCAGCAGCACGATCACCATCATTGAGAACGACCGCACCTGGAACATGATGACGATCAGGGTGGCCGCGATCATCACCGGGAAGATTTGAGCCAGGGCCGCGTTGGCCTTGCCGGCCTCCTCGATCGATCCCCCGGTTTCGATGCGATAGCCCGCCGGAAGCGCTGCGATCAGCGGCTGCAGGGCCGTCCTGATCTGCTTGGAGACCTCCGGCGGCTGCGTCGCCTCGTTGATGTCGGTCCGGATCGTGATGACGGGCGTCCGGTCGCGGCGTTTCAGGATGGGCTCTTCCAGACGGATTTCGGAATGACCGATCTGGTCGAGCGGAATCTGGCGACCGTCGCGGCTCGTCAGCGAGAAATCCGCAAGACGCGCCGGGTCGAGCCGTTCGCTGCCCGCGCTGCGCGCCACCACCGGGACATTGCGGATGTCCTCGCGAACCTGCGTGACGGTCACCCCGGTGAGCAGGAATTGCAGCTGCTGGCCGACGGCTGCAGGCGACAGGCCAATGAGGTTCAGCCGGTCCTGGTCGGGAACGAAGCGAAGCACCGGCGTGCGGTTGCCCCAGTCCCGATTGGCCTGCCGGACATCGACAACGCCCCGCATGACCTCCAGGGCCTTTTCGGAGATGGCATAGAGTTCGGCGGGATCGGGCCCCATCACGCGAAACTCGACCGGGAACGGCGTGTAGGGGCCGAAGACGAGCTGCGTGACGCGAATGAAAGCCTCCGGGACCAGGCCCTGGGATACGGCTTCGCGGAGCCTGTGCTTCAAGACCTCGCGGTTCTCGGCGTCGGGCGTCAGGACGACGATCTTGGCAAAGGCGGGATCCGGCAGTTCCGGGGCCATGGCGAAGAAAAAGCGCGGCGCACCCTGGCCGACGTAGCTCGTGACGATCGTCGCCTCGGGCTGGCCGCCCAGCCAGCGTTCGAGCTTTTCGACCGTGGCGGTCGTGGTTTCGATGCTGGTGCCTTCCGGCAGACGCACTTCCACCAGCACTTCGGGCCGGTCCGATGTCGGGAAGAACTGCTGTTTGACACCGGCCATGCCGATGCCGGACAGCGCGAACGCGACGACGACGATGACGCAGGTCATGAATTTGTGGCGCACGGCGAAGGTGATGAGACGTCTCAGGCGCCGGTAGTTCGGCGTGTCGTAGATCGCATGCGTGCCGCCTGCGACGGGCTTGATGTCGGGCAGCATCTTCACGCCCAGATAGGGCGTGAACACCACCGCGACGATCCAGGAGACGATCAGGGCGAAGCCGACGACCCAGAAGATGTTGCCGGCATATTCGCCGGCCGTCGAGCGAGCGAAACCGACGGGCAGGAAGCCGGCGATCGTCACGAGCGTGCCCGACAGCATCGGCGCGGCCGTATGGCTCCACGCATAGGCGGCCGCCTTGATACGGTCCATGCCCTCCTCCATCTTCACCACCATGACCTCGATGGCGATGATGGCGTCGTCGACGAGCAGGCCCAGCGACAGGATGAGGGCGCCCAGCGTGATCCGGTCGAAGAATCGCCCGGTCTCGAGCATGATCAGGAACACGACCGCAAGCGTCAGCGGAACCGCGGCCGCCACGACGAGGCCGACGCGCCAGCCGAGGCTGAGCAGGCTCACCAGCAGCACGACGCCGAGCGCCATGGCGAACTTCATCATGAACTCGTCGACCGCCGACCTGATGTTGACGGCCTGATCGGTGACCTTGTCGAGCGTCATACCGAGCGGGAGCATCGCGGCGATGTCAGCGGTCTTCTTCTCGAGCGCCTTGCCGAGCGCCAGCCCATCCCAGCCCGCCTGCATCACCGCTGCGACCAGGATCGTGGGCTCGCCCTGCCGCCGGATGAGATAGGTCGGGGGGTCCTGATAGCCGCGCCGAACCTCGGCAATGTCGGAGAGCTTCAGGCTGCGCCCGGCAGCGACGATCGGCGTATCGGCGATCGTCTTCAAACCGGCATAGGCGCCGTCGATCCGGATGAACATCTGCGGCCCGTTCGTGTCGATCGAACCCGCCGGAGTAACGGTATTCTGCCGTTGCAGGGCCGCGATGACGTCCTGCGCCGACAAGCCCAGCGTCGCGAGCTTCGCAAAGGAAAACTCGACGAAGATCTGTTCCGGCCGTTCGCCGAGGATGTTGATCTTCTTGATGCCGGGCACGTGCAGCAGGTCCTGGCGGATGGTTTCCGCCTGTCGCGCCAGTTCGCGCATCGGCATGCCCTTGGCCTTCAGCGCATAGAGGGCAAAGCTCACATCCGAATATTCGTCGTTGACGAAGGGGCCGACCACGCCTGGCGGCAGGTTGCGGGCCTCGTCGCCGAGCTTCTTGCGGGCCTGGTAGAACTCCTCCTGAACGGCGGATGGGGGCGTGCTGTCCTTGAGCGTGACCGTCATATAGGCGTAGCCCGGACGGGTGGTCGTTTCGACCCGGTCGTACCAGGTCAGCTCCTGGATTCGTTTCTCCAGCGGCTCGGCGACAAGGTCCTGCATTTCACGCGCGGTCGCGCCCGGCCAGACCGTCGTGACCGTCAGCGTCTTGATGGTGAAGCTCGGATCTTCGGCCCGACCCAGCATGATGAAGGCGTAGGCGCCGGCCGCGACGAGCAGAAGGATCGAGAACAGGGTGACGGCCCTTTCGCGAACGGCGATCGCCGAGAGATTGAAGCTCATTTGCTGACCTTGCTCTGCGAGAGGGTCCTGACGCGGGCGCTTTCCTGCAGAAGATGCGCTCCGATCGAAACGACCGGCTCGCCAGCGCTCAGCCCGGAGACCACGGCGGTCTCGTTGGTCACCCGCACGAGCCTGACGGCGCGGAACCGCACCGTCGACGACGCTTCATCGAGGAGCCAGACGCCCGTCTTCCGGCCATCGTCCAAGACCGCTCCGAGCGGCACTTCCATCTCCGGCTGGCTCGCCTGATTGGTCAGCCGGATCGTCACGGTCGCTCCGAGCGGCGCCGCCGCGGCCTCGCCGTCGAGGACGTAGCGCGCCTCATAGGTGCGCGTCAGAGGATCGGCGGAATCCGACAGCTGCCTTAGCGTGGCCGCATGGCGGCGGGCCTCCGTGCCATAGAGCTTGGCGAAGGCTGTCGAGCCTATGGCGGGCCGGACGGTTTCCGGGAGTGCGACGATCGCCTCGCGCGGGCCCGCCTGGGCAAGCCGGATCACGGCCTGGCCGGCCGTGACGACCTGGCCGGGCTCACCAAGCGTCTCGACGACAATCCCGTCGACATCGGCGACCAGAAGGGCATAGCTCGATCCGTTCTCGGCGACCTTCTCATCCGCTTCCGCCGCGGCGAGTTGTGCGGCGGCGGTGTCGAGTGCCGCCTTTGCCTGTTCGTAGCGCTGCGGACTCGCGGCAAAACCGTCCTTGACCAGAACCGCATAGCGCTTCTCGTCCGCCTTCGCCTGAGCCAGGACGGCACGCGCCGCGATCGTCGCGTTGCGTTTGGCGGTGAGCGCAAGCCGCAGATCGGTTTCGTCGATCCGCATCAGCGCCTGACCGGCCGTGACGGGCTGGCCGACATTGACCAGCCGTTCGACGATCTTGCCGGGAACGCGGAAACCGAGATTGCTCTGCACCCTGGCGGCGACGACGCCGGTGAAGCGGCGCTCGGATGCGACGACAGGCGTCGGCGTCGCCAGCCTGACGATCGGCGCGGCCTGTCGCGGGTCTCCGACGGCCGAAGCCTGCTGCGGGCGCACCGACAGCGCGACGAATCCCGCGACCGCCGCCGCCGCGAACAGGACGCCCCCCGCCGCAATGACCGATTTTCTTGTCTTGCCCATCGCCTCTTACCAAATTAGATTGCGTTCGAACTCTATGATCGATATAGAGGTTGAACGCAATCTAATTTTGGAGCCCCCGATGCGTGTCACGCGGCAGCAGGCTGAAGAAAACCGGCAGACGGTCATCGACGTGGCAAGCCGCCTCTTCCGGCAGCATGGCTTTGACGGCATTGGCCTGAAGGATCTGATGGCGGGTGCCGGGCTGACGCAGGGCGCCTTCTACAAGCAGTTCGACTCCAAGGACGATTTGGCGGCGCGAGCCTCCCGGCGCGCTTTGGAGAGCGCGTTGGAACGATGGTCGGCCGCTGCCGAGTCCAGTCCTGAAGACCCGCTGTCGGCTGTCGTCGATTTCTATCTCAGCATGGGTCACTGCGCCGAGAAGACGGATGGCTGTCCTGTCGTGGCGCTCGGTTCCGATGCCGCACGGCAAGGCCCGGAGGTGAAGACCTCCTTTGAAGCCGGCATCCGCGAATATCTCGATTTGCTGAATGGCTGGATCGGAAGGGCAGAGGGCGGCGCGCCGGACGGCAAGGCCATGGCCATCCTCTCGACCATGGTCGGGGCGGTGCTCCTCGCGCGCGCGGTCAACGACCAAGAGATGTCGAAGCGGTTCCTGGAGGCCGCGGCCGAAAGCGTGCTGCCGCGTTCGCCTGCGGGCGAAGCACATCCCGGTCGGCGCCAGTGACGGCCCTTGATTCAGGCGCGCTCTGTCGCGGTTGCACGCCCGACACCCGGCCACTGCACCGCGTCTTCGCGGCGGCGCCCGGCGTGCTGACGAACGGATTGGGATTGAGCGACCTGCATTTCGCGTCGGCCGATCCCACCGGCAAGATGAAACCGATAGGTGCCTGATGCGAAGGATTGTTGTTACGGGCCTGGGAGCGGTCACGCCGCTTGCCGCCGGGGTCGATGCCTCGTGGTCGCGTCTGCTGGCCGGCCGCTCGGGCCTGCGCAGGCTCCCCGACGAGGTTGTCGGCGATTTGCCGGCAAAGGTGGGAGGAGTCGTTCCCTCCATCGTCGAGGACCCGGAGGCGGGCTTCGATCCCGATGCCGTCCTGGCTCCAAAGGATCAGCGCAAGGTCGACAGGTTCATCATCCTCGCGCTGGCGGCGGCAGACGAGGCGCTTGCGCAGGCAAACTGGAAGCCTGGCTCGGACGCCGAACAACGCCGCACGGCCACCATCATCGCCTCGGGCATCGGCGGTTTCCCGGCCATAACCGAAGCCGTACGCACCGTGGACACGCGAGGCGTGCGCCGCCTGTCGCCGTTCACGGTACCCTCCTTCCTGGTCAACCTCGCCGCCGGGCAGGTTTCGATCCGCCACGGATTCAAGGGCCCGCTCGGTGCGCCGGTGACGGCGTGCGCCGCGGGTATCCAGGCGATCGGGGATGCCGCCCGCCTCATCCGCTCGGGCGAAGCCGATATCGCGCTGTGCGGCGGCTCCGAAGCCTGCATCAACATCGTCAGCCTCGGCGGGTTTGCCGCCGCACGCTCATTGTCCACCGGCTTCAACGACCAGCCTGCCGAGGCTTCACGCCCGTTCGACATGGCAAGGGATGGTTTCGTGATGGGCGAAGGCGCCGGCATGCTGGTGATCGAGGAGCTGGGTCACGCGCTGGCGCGCGGCGCCACACCGCTCGCCGAACTCGTCGGCTACGGCACGACCGCGGACGCGCACCACATCACCTCCGGCCCCGAGGATGGCAGCGGCGCGCGCCGCGCCATGGAGGTCGCGATCGCCCAGGCCGGAATTGCCCCGGGCGAAATCAGCCATCTCAATGCGCATGCGACGTCGACGCCGGTCGGCGACCTCGGCGAATTGGCTGCCATCAGGACCCTGTTCGGCTCGGATCGCGCTATTGCCGTCAGTGCGACGAAGTCGGCGACCGGCCATCTTCTGGGCGCAGCCGGCGGGCTTGGAGCCATCTTCGCGATCCTTGCGCTCCGACATCAAATCGCTCCTCCGACGCTCAATCTGACAACTCCCGATCCTGCCGGCGACGGGATCGACTTCGTCGCGAACGAGGCCCGACCGATCGTGACGGACTACGCCATCGCCAATGGCTTCGGCTTTGGCGGCGTGAATGCCAGCGTGCTGTTCCGGCGGTGGTCGGACGCGATCAGCGGCGCGGGTTCTTGACGCAGCCGCGCAGCGCTTCGACGTCGCCTATTCAACAAAAACAAAGAGATAATTGTTATGAACACGAAGAATCCTGGCGTGGCCCTGGTCACCGGCGCTTCCTCCGGCATCGGCCGCGTGACGGCCAAGGCGCTAGCGGACGCAGGGTATCGCGTCTTCGGAACCAGCCGTCGGGCGACCTCGGAACGCCTCGAAGGCGTCACCATGCTGCCCTGTGACGTGACCGACGATGGATCCGTAGCGAAGCTGATCGGTGAGGTGGTGGCCCAGGCGGGGCGCATCGACCTGCTCGTGAACAATGCCGGCATCGGGCTGCTCGGCGGCGCCGAGGAATCCTCGATCGAGCAGGCCAAGGCCCTGTTCGATGTCAATGTCTTCGGTGTCTTGCGCGTGACCAACGCGGTTCTGCCGGTGATGCGCCGCCAGAAGCAGGGCAGGATCGTCAATCTGAGTTCGCTGCTGGGCCTGATACCGGCGCCTTATTCGGCGCTCTACGCGGCGACCAAGCATGCCATCGAAGGCTATTCCGAATCGCTCGACCACGAGCTGCGCTCGCTTGGCATCCGCGTCGTTCTGGTCGAGCCGGCCTATACCCGGACCGCATTCGAGGAAAACCAAATCAGGCCGGACCGACCGCTGGACGTCTATGACGCCGCGCGGGACGGCATGAACACGATTATGCGGACAGCGATCGAAGCAGGCGATGCGCCGGACGTCGTCGCAAGGACGATCCTCGAAGCGGCGACCGCTTCTGCTCCGAAACGGCGTTATGCGGCGGGAAAGATGGCGCGGCAGGTCAGTTTGCTGCGCCGTTTCGTCCCCGCATCCGCATTCGATAAAAGCTTGCGAAAGCAGAACGGGCTACCGGCCTGATGGTCGGGATCACGGGAATCCGGAGGCGAGTGTTCAGCCGCTTTTGCGATGGATATCGGTGATCCCCCGCGCGGCAGGCTGCGAGCACGCGGGGATCAGCGCGCAAGAAACGCCAGAGCCCTTCCCACGAAGGCCTCGTGATACTGGAAGATGCCTCCGTGACCGGCATCCTCATAGAGCACGAGTTCCGCATTCGGCAGGCGGCGCGCCAGGTCGACCGAGTTGCGGCTGGGCACCATCTTGTCCTGCTCGCCGTTCACGATGAGAGCGGGGATGCGAATTCCGCTGAGGTCCTGTTGCGTCTGCTTGCCCCAGGCCTTGATCGCCCTGAGCTGCCTCAGGAATGCAGCCATCGTGATCGGCTTGTCGCGATCCGCATTGCGCTCCTTCAACCGTTCCAGGAAGGCTTTCGCGGCGCGGCGGCCATTCGCTGTCGAGGTGAAGAAGAGGTAGAATTTCGGCTCCCGGAAGGTCAGCATCCCCTTGAGGATGAGCGGCCAGGACATACGCCCCACATTCGCGATGCCCTCGCCGCCTGCCGGGCCGGTGCCGGTCAAGACCAGCTTGCGAACCAGGCCCGGTTCTTTCAGAACGATGTCCTGCGCCACGAAACCGCCAAGCGAGAAGCCAAGTAGATCGACCTGTTCGAGGCCCAGCGCGCGAATGAAGGCGACGACGTCTTCGGCCGTCTCGGCCACCGTGAGCGGCGCCTTGCCGCCCGATCCGCCGACGCCCCGATAATTGTAAGCGATCACTCGCCGGCTCGTGGCGAGGCCATCGACGATGCGCGGATCGAAATTGTCGAGAACGGCGCCCCAATGGTTCAGCAGGACGATCGGGATGCCGGTGGTTGGCCCGAGCTGCCGGTAGACGAATATCGTGCCGGCAACGTTGACGTTCCGTGTCGGCGCGTCTTTCCACGTCATGGAGCTGGATTGCGATGGATGGGACATGCTCAGGATCGTTTCCTTAGATGCGCGCGACAGACGAACGCCGTTGGCGTCCCCGTGGGCTTCACGCAAAGACGACACCGCCCTCACCTCAGCTTGATCACGACTTTGCCCTTTGACCGTCCGGTTTCGAGGTAAGCCATGGCTTCGTTGGTCGCTTCGAACGGGACGACCCGATCCATGACGGGGCGAACGATCCCGGCTTCGATCAGCGACGTGAGCTGGCTCAGCTGCCCGCCATTGGCGCGCATATACAGGAAGGAATAGCCGACCCCGCGGGCTTTGGCCTTCCTTCGGATGCCGAAACTCAGAAGACGCAAGATCTGCTGCAGGAGCCAATTCAGTCCTTGTTCCCTGGCAAAACCAGGGTCCGGCGGGCCGGAGATCGAGATCAGCTTGCCGCCGGGCTTCAGCACCTTCAGGGATTTCTGAAGCGTGTCGCCGTCCAGGCTGTTGAGGACAACGTCATAGCCGGACAAGACCTTCTCGAAGTCTTCCTTTTTGTAGTCGATGACGACATCAGCGCCGAGGCTTCTGACCAGATCGACGTTCGCCGTGCTCGTCGTCGTCGCGACCGTCGCGCCCAGATGCTTGGCAAGCTGGATGGCGAATGTCCCCACGCCACCGGAGCCGGCATGTATCAGGACCTTCTGCCCTTTTCGCAAACCGGCTCGTTCGACCAGCGCCTGCCAGGCCGTCAGTCCCACCAGCGGGAGAGAAGCGGCTTCTTCCATGCTGAGGTTTTGCGGCATCAGCGCGAGGTCGGCTTCGTTCACGGCGATGAATTCCGCGAAGGCCCCGATCTGGCCGTCGCGCGGCCGGGCATAAACCTCGTCGTCCGGCTTGAAGCGCCGGACGTTCGATCCGACGCGGACCACCCTGCCCGCCACATCGTGCCCCAGGATGAAGGGCGGGCGGTACGGCAGGATGAGCTTGAACTCGCCGTCGCGGATTTTCGAATCGAGAGGATTGAGCCCGGCCGCGTGGATCTCGACCAGGACATCGTCATCCCGCACGGTCGGCTCCGGCATCTCGCCAAGCCGCAGCGCGCCGTTCTTCTTGTATCGATCGAGGATGAAGGCTTTCATGAAATCTGTTCTCCAATCTCGCCGACAGCGCGCCCCCGGTTGGTCAGGAACGGCTTGCTGCGATGGCGGGATAATCGGTGTATCCCACCGCGCCTCCGCCATAGATCGTGGACGGGTTGACCTGAGCCAGCGGCGCGCCGGCCTCGAGCCTCTCCACAAGGTCGGGATTGGCGATGAACGGACGGCCGAAGGCGAACAGGTCGGCCTTGTCCTCGGCCAGGCGCGACGTCGCAAGGTCGAGGTCATAGCCGTTGTTGGCGATATAGGTGTTCTTGAAGCGACGGCGGAGCGAGCCGAAATCGAACGGCGCAACGTCGCGCGATCCGCCCGTGGCGCCCTCGACGACATGGATATAGACGAGGCCGAAGGCATCCAGCTGATCGACGATGTAGTCGAACTGCGCCTGAGCATCACTGCTCGAAACACCATTGGCCGGCGAGACGGGCGAAATGCGGATGCCGGTGCGCTCGGCGCCGATCTTCTCGACCACCGCGGCCGCTACCTCCAGCATCAGCCGGGCGCGGTTCTCGACCGAGCCGCCGTATGCATCGGTGCGGCGGTTGGCGCTGTCCCTGGCGAACTGGTCGAGCAGATAGCCGTTGGCACCGTGAATCTCGACGCCATCGAAGCCGGCGGCAATGGCGTTCGCGGCGGCCTGCCGGAAATCGTTGACGATCCCTGGCAGCTCGTCGAGGGCCAACGCGCGCGGCTCCGAGACATCGAAGAAGCCGTTGTTCACAAACGTCTTGGTTTCGGCCCGGATCGCCGACGGCGCGACCGGCGCCGCCCCGTTCTCCTGGAGATCGACGTGGCTGACGCGGCCGACATGCCAGAGCTGCAGGAAAATCCGCCCGCCCTTGGAGTGCACAGCGGCGGTGACCTTGCGCCAGCCGTCGATCTGAGCCTGGGAGTAGATGCCGGGCGTGTCCTGGTAACCCTGTCCCTGCTGCGAGATCTGCGTCGCCTCCGAAATCAGCAGCCCGGCCGATGCGCGCTGGCGGTAGTATTCTGCCGCGAGCTCGCCCGGAATGAAGCCCGCGCCAGCGCGATTGCGCGTCAAAGGGGCCATGACGATGCGATTGGAGAGGGTCAGCGCGCCGAGTTTATAGGGCTCAAACAGCGTCTTGTTGGTCATAGATCACCCATGTTGTCCCCGCCGCGGCGGGGTAGCTTGTCGAAATGGCTTGGTTGGTGCTCAGGCGACCGTGCGGTAGCGCTCGGCGGGAAGCTCGTTCCGGTAATTCGGAAGCATGGCCTGGCGCGCGGCCTGAAGCGCGTCCCACTGTCCGGCATCGGGAAGCGGCGGGATGGTCACCGGCTCGCGGCGGTCGAAGCCGACCAGTGCCGCATCGACCAGATCGCCCACCTCCATCACGTTGGAAAGCGCGTTGATGTCGGCGCCGACATGGTCCCAGATTTCGGTTCGCGTCGTGGCAGGAAGCACCGCCTGAACGTAGACGCCCTTCGGCGCGAGCTCGAGGCTGAGCCCCTGCGACAGGAACAGCACGAAGGCCTTGGTCGCGCCGTAGACCGTCATGCCGAACTCCGGTGCCAGACCGACCACGGAACCGATGTTGACGATCGCGCCGTCGCCGGCCTTGGCAAGACGCGGGGCAATGGCACTGGCGAGCCGGAGCAATGCGGTCGTGTTGAGCGCAACCAGCCGCGCGACGTCGTCGGTGCTCTGCTCGATGAAGCTTCCGCCGATGGCCGTCCCGGCGTTGTTGACGAGGATTCCGATGCGAACGTCGTCGCGCAGCCTTGCCTCGACGGTTGCAAGCTCGTCGGCCTTGGTGAGATCAGCCTGGATGATGTCGATGGCCACGCCATTCTGCTGACGCAGACGGGCGGCCAGAGCCTCCATGCGTGCCATGTCGCGGGCAACCAGCACGAGGTCGTGCCCGCGGCGCGCGAAGCGCTCGGCATAGGCGGCTCCGATGCCGGTGGAGGCGCCGGTGACGAGGACTGAGGGAATGGTGGTCATGGCGTTGCTCTTTTCTCTGCTGGGACCTATATTCATGATGGTCGTCATGAATGATCCTAAATATGATGATCATCATGTAAATGTCAACGGAGCCGGCGGAGAATTTTGAAATGAAGGTCAGTCGAGAGCAGATGGTGGAGAACCGTCGCCGGATTTTGGAGGTTGCCGGCCGGCTGTTCCGCGACAGGGGGTTCGACGCGGTCAGCGTGGCGGAGGTGATGAAAGCCGCCGGCCTGACCCATGGCGGCTTCTATGGCCATTTCGGTTCGAAGGACGACCTGATCGCGCAGACCCTTGCCCATGTTCTCGCTGCGAATGCAGGCGAAGGGGGCGATCTTCGCGCCTATCTGGACGATTATCTTTCACCCCGGCATCGCGACAACTGCGCCGGTGGTTGCCCGACGGCGGGACTTGCAGCGGCGGTCCGCCTGCAGACTCCGGCTGCACGCGCCGTCATGGCCGAAGGCCTTCGCTCGCAGATCGACCGTCTCGGCAAGGCGCTCCCGGAACTGGATGCGGCAGAGAGACGCCGCGCGGCAATCGGAAGCTTCGCGGCGATGGTGGGGGCGGTGATCCTTGCCCGCTCGATCGACGACCGCACACTTTCGGATGAGGTGCTGGAACAGACGCGCGAATGGATCGAGGCCGGGATCAGCCCACAGCCTGCCGGCGCCATATAGGCCAGGGCACGCCTCGCAACTGGCACTCGATGAGAAGCGGCCGTCATCCGTCAAGATCGGCAAGGCCATTATTGGAGGTTGGGCTCCTGCCTGGTTGTTTAGTCCCGGCATTTAACGAAGCGGATCAAGCTTCGCGTTGTCCTTGTCCTGTGACATAGGTGGCCAGTTCGTCGGGTGTGCCCTGCGGGAAAGCCTCCCTCAGATGATCGAGGAAGGCTGACACGCGCGCACTCAGCAGCCGGCGTGTCGGATAGAGCGCCCACAGCGCGATCTCCGATCCTTCCACATCACCCCAATGCACCAATGTGCCATCGGCAAGATCGTGGCTCACGAGCGAAATCGGAAGACGGGCCGCTCCCACACCCATTCGAACCGCGTCGCGGACCATGACGAGCGACGACAGGCTCAGCACGGGATCGATCGCGATCCTCGATGTTGTCGCCTTCGTCCTCACGTTCCAGACATCGCCCTGCCAGGCCGGACCCCGCACGACAGCCGGGACGGTCGAGCCGTCCGCGGGTAGCGCCAAGGCGGGACTCGCCACGACCACCAGCCGATCATCGAGAAAGACCCGTCCGACAAGGCTTTCATCGGGCTGCGGGTTGACGCGGATCACCAGATCATAGGCTTCCTCGATCATATCGACAGGTCGGTCCTCGGTCGTGATCTCAAGCCGGACCTCCGGATATTTCAGCGCAAAGCCCGCGGCCAGCTTCCCCATAGCAAGCTGGGAAAAGAGTAGCGGCGCGCTGATCCGCAATTTGCCTCTTGGGGTGTGGCCTCCCGAGGCGATTGCCGCGGCCGTCTCATCGAGTTCGGTGAGCAACTGGCCCGTCCGCGTGAAAAGTGCGCGCCCTTCCTCGGTCAGTTTCAGAGTCCGTGCGCCACGCTCGAACAACCGCAACTCGAGACGGGCCTCCAGTTCAGCGACGCGGCGGGACAGCGTTGCCTTTGGGCGCCCTGCGGCGCGTGAGGCTTTTCCGAACCCTCCATGACGGGCGACGAGGTTGAAGTCGGCGAGAGCGAGGAGGTCCATGCGTTCCACCAGCGAGACGGTCTGTCCAGATATAGCGGCTATTGGCGCGAATGTGGATCGCTAAGTTCGGGACAGCCAAACGGCTCAACCCAGGAGTGACCCCCATGACCATCCTCGTGACCGGCGCGACCGGCAATGTCGGCCGCAACGTCGTCGAACAGCTCGCAAACCGTGGCGCCGATGTACGCGCGCTGGTCCGCGATCCGTCCAAGGCCAACTTCCCTGCCGGCGTCGATGTCGTCCAGGGCGACCTTCTCGACGTCGATGCACTGCGCACCGCCTTCACCGGCGTGTCCACGCTGTTCCTGCTGAATGGCGTGGTGGCAGATGAATATACCCAGGCGCTGGTCGCCTTGGCCGTCGCCCGAGAGGCAGGGATCGAGCGGATCGTCTACCTGTCGGTGATCCACGCCGACATCTACGTGAACGTGCCGCACTTCGCCGGCAAGTTCGGCGTCGAGCGCATGATCGAGCAGATGGGCCTCAACGCCACCATCCTGCGCCCGGCCTATTTCATGGACAACGAGATCACGATCAAGGACGTGGTCACCGGCTACGGCATCTACCCCATGCCGATCGGCGACAAGGGCCTTGCGATGATCGACGCGCGCGATGTCGGCGAGATTGCCGCGATCGAACTGATCCGCCGCGAGCGGTCGGTCACGCCGCTCCCGCTCAACCGCATCAACCTGGTTGGCCCGGATACGCTGACCGGCGCGGACGCCGCCGCTGTCTGGACCAGGGTCCTCGGCCGCACGATCGCCTTCCCCGGCAACGACACCGCCGGGTTCGAGAAGAACCTGCGCCAGTTCATGCCGAGCTGGATGGCCTTCGACATGCGTCTGATGGCCGAGCGCTTCCTCAGCGACGGCATGCTCCCCGAGGCTGGCGACGTCGATCGGCTGACCGCCCTGCTGGGGCGTCCGCTTCGTTCCTACCACGACTACGTGGCCCAGATCGCCGGCTGAAGGCCATCAAACCTGAACAAGGGATATCGACATGATCTATTCAACCGCCACCGTCCCGGTGAATCCGGAAGGCGAAGCCAGGCTGACCCGCGAGCAGGTCTGGAAGGCTCTGGAGTTGAAGGCGCGCGATGCGCGCCTGTTCCTTCCGCCCGGCCTCTGCACCCGCTGCGACGTGACGGAGGAAAGCGTGACGCACTTCGTGCGCGAAGCCACCATCGCGGGCTCCGATCTGCGCGAAATCATCACGCTCGAACCGCAACGCAAGGTCACCTTCTTCCAGTCCGCCGGCCCGCGCGAGGGCGCGATCATCAACGAGCTGTTCGAGGATGAAACCGGCGCGCTTCAGCTCAAATTCTACTGCTACCTTGGGCTGCGCGGCAAAGAGCCGGGCGGCCCCGAGGAACAGGTCGAGCAGGCGCAGTTCGACAGCGACAAGGGCTACAAGGCCGCCCTCCTCTCGACGCTGAGACGCTCTCGCGAGTTGCTGGCTGATGGTTTGCTCTGAACCTGGTTGATCGATCGGCGGCCCTGTCGTCAGGCAGTGCCGCCCTCGTTCCACAAGGCAGCCCGGCTTCCTTGCAGCAGGCGTCGCCTGAGACCTCCGGGCGTCAGTCGCGCGATATGGACAGCCCCGCGAGAAGCGGAGCGTACGCAGCGAGCCTGCGGGATATGAACTCCGCGAAGAGCCGCACGCGCTTCGTCTTGCGTGTCTCCTCGTGTGTGAGAAGCCAGAGCGTCCCGTGCATGGCCAGATCGGTGCCCGGCACCCTCACCAAGAGGGGGCCGGCATCTCCGACGAAGCACGGCAGTTTCGTCATCCCGATCCCTTGCTGAGCCGCTACGATCTGCGCCTCGGCATCCGGCGTCCTGAATGGAACTCCCGTGGTGTGAACCTCTCCCTCGCGAGCCCAGTCCGGGAGTCCATGCGCGACGAACGCGTTTCCCGTTCCCGAAGAGCTGGACGGCCTCCCATCCTCCGCCGTCGTCGCGAAGGCGTTCACCGGCGCCAGGCAAACAACTCGGGTTCGCTCCCGTCAAACTCGGAAAGCTCAACGAGGGCGGCGCCCTGGTGCATGCACACGGCCGCACATGGCGTCAGCTCATCTTCAAGGATTTGTTCAAGAAGGAGCAATAGTCGACCTACGACCATATCACGAGGACGAGGACAGCGATCCCGCTGGCTGCTCCGGTCGCGCTACCGTTCCGACGGGCCGGGTGGGAAGAGTGGGCTCACGCCACCTCGCAGATGTCGAGGATGGTCAGCATGTAGATGCGGACCATGTCGAGGAAGTCGCGGATCTCGACGCGCTCGTCGGGCATGGTGTTGTAGCGCCCGCCCGGGCCGCAGACGATGCCTTCCATGCCGGCCTCGGCATAGAGATGGCCGGCATCGGTGCCGAAAAAGCCCGGCGGCTTGATCGCGCCAGTAGGCTGCTTCTCGCCGCGTACCGCCTCGTAGGCGGCGTTGACGGTCTTCACGATTCGGGCGTCCTTGGCGACCTCGAAGGCCGGCATCGACTGGTGGCCTTCCTTCTTCTCGACGCGGATCGAGGCCTTCAGCCCCGGGAAGCGCTGCTCCAGCGCAGCGAGCTCGCGCTGCATGTCGGCGAGCGCGCCTCCTTCCGTCTGGCCCGGCGCGTAGCGGCCGGAACCCTTGAGCTTGCAGTAATCGGCGACCTGCGGCGCGCGCCATTCATGCAGCTCCTTGCCGAGCGCGCCATGGACGACGCCGACATGAACGCGGTTGATCGATTCATGCTCGGGCGACGGCGCGCCGCTGAACGTCATCGCATTGAGGCGCGGGATCAGGTCGCAAGCTGCCATGATCGCGTCGACCGCCTGCTCGCGCTTGGAGAGATGCCGGGTGTTGCCGACGAGCTCGATCACGAAGGAAAAGGCGCAAGCGTGCATGGTCACGGCCTGCACGTCGGTGGGCTCGCTGTTGACGAAGTAGTCGGCGCGGATGCCGTTGCGGATCGCCGCGACCGTGCCGACGCCACCCTGCAATTCGCCGACGACATAGGTCAGGATCACGTCGCCCTTCAGCCTTACGCCGGCATCGCGCAGCGTCTTGACCGCGCAATAGGAGGCGGCGTCGCCCGCCTTCATGTTCGAGACGCCGATGCCGTAGATGAACTCCTTGTCGACCAGCCCGCCCCAGGGATCGACCGTCCAGCCTTCGGTCGCCGGGTTGGTGTCGAGATGGCCGTTGAAGAGCAAGCTCTTGCCGCCGCCAGTCCCTTTCCAGCGACCGATGGCGTTGGCGCGGCGCCCCTCATCGAAGGCTTGCGCCTCCGCCTCAATGCCCATGGCCTTCATCTGGGCGACGACGTGGTGCACCAGCTCCTTCTCGCCCTCCGTCTCGGAATAGCTCTTATGTTTCGCCCAGTCGGAGAGCAGCGCGAGGCAGGTTTTCTCGTCGAGCGAATGGATCAGGTCGCGGGGATTCATGCGTATGGCCTCGAATGTCAGGCGGCCGTGGCCGGGGCGGGCACGGCTTCGAGCAGGGATTGGGTGTAGGGGTGGAGGGGGCCGGTCGAGAGCGCCGCGATATCGACGAGATCGACGAGGTCGCCGCGATACATCACCGCGATCCGGTGGGCGATCTGGCGCACCAGGTTGAGATCGTGGGTGATGAACAGATAGGCCGTGCCGAAACGCTTCTGGAGATCGACCAGAAGCTCGACAACCGAGGCCTGAACGGAGACGTCGAGCGCCGAGGTGATCTCATCGCAGATCACGAGCTTCGGCTTCGAGGCGAAGGCGCGGGCGATGGCGACGCGTTGCTTCTCGCCGCCGGAAAGCTGATGCGGGTAGCGGTCAGCATAGGATGCGGGCAGCCTGACCTGCTCCAGCAACTCGCCGATCGCAACCGCATGCTTGCGCGCGCCGGGCTCGCCATAGAGTTCGAGCGGCCGCGACAGGATCTCGCGAATGCGCTGGCGCGGATTGAGCGAGGAGTCCGGGTGCTGGAAGATGATCTGGACATCGCGGCGATAGGCACTGTCCATGTCGCCGAGGCCGGTGATGCGTCGACCGGCGAAGCGGATCTCGCCCTCGAAGTGGTTGAGCCCCGTCATCGCCTTGGCCAGCGTCGACTTGCCCGAACCTGACTCGCCGACGATGCCCAGGATTTCACCCGGCATCACCGACAGGCTGACCTCGCGATTGCCCGTGAATTGCGTGTTGGCGCGCCCTAGCAGCCTGCCGAGAAAGGGCTTGCGACCGTAATGAACGCTGACCTTCTCGACCTCGACCAGCGGCTTTCCGCCGTCCGGCACGGTGGCCTCGACGAGGCGATGATCAGGCCTGGGCACAGCGGCGAGCAACTTCTGCGTATAGGCATCCTGCGGCCGGGCAAAGACATCCGCGACCGCGCCCTGCTCGACGATCCTGCCGCGGTGGATCACCGCGACCCGGGTCGCGATCTGCGAGACCAGAGCGAGGTCATGCGAGATGTAAAGCGAGGCGACGCCGGTCTCCTCCTGCAATTCCCTGAAAAGGTCCAGGATCTGGCGTGCGGTGATCACATCGAGCGCCGTCGTCGGCTCGTCGAAAATGATGCATTCCGGCTGGCAGGCGAAGGCCGTGGCGATGACGACACGCTGCTTCTCGCCGCCAGACGCCTCATGCGGATAACGCCGCATCATCTGCCTGGGGATCTTGAGGCCGACATGGGCGAGGCGCTCCTCGCCCTCGACCCAGGCCTGCTTCCGCGTCAGGCCACCATGGCGCACCAGCACCTCGGCGAGTTGCTCGCCGAGCGGGAGCGTCGGGTTGAGCGAGGTGCTCGGGTCCTGGAAGACCATGCCGATGCGCTTGCCGCGGATCGCGTCGATCTCGGCTTCCGAGGCCTTCAGCAGGTCCCGGCCCGTCATGCGGATGCTGCCCGCCTCGCGTGCGCTGGACGGCAGATGGCGCATGATCGCCCAGGCTAGCGACGTCTTGCCGGAGCCGGATTCGCCGACGAGGCCCAGCACCTCGCCTTTGGCGACCTGGAGCGTCACATCGTCGAGGGCGCGGGTGAAGCCGGTCGGCGTCGCGTAGTCGAGGCCATAGCCGGCGATGTCGAGGATCGCTTCGCTCATCGCCTCAGTTCCTCGGATTGAGCGCATCGCGCAGGCCGTCGCCGAGCAGGTTGAAGCCGATCGCGACCAGCGCGACGGCGAGGCTCGGCCACAGGATCATCCATGCGCTCAGATGCATGAAGCGTCGCGCCTCCGCGACCATCAACCCCCATTCGGAGGCCGGGGGCTGGGCGCCGAGCCCCAGGAAAGAGAGCGTCGCGAAAAGCATGACGGCGAAGGCGACACGGATCGTCATCTCGACGATGATCGGTGCGACGACATTCGGCAGCATCTCGCGGATGACGATGAACGCTGCGCTCTCGCCGCGCGCGATCGCGGCGTTGACGTAGTCCTGCTTGCGCACGGACAGCGCGACCGAGCGCGTGACGCGGGCCATGCCAGGGGCAAAGGCGAGCGCGATGGCGAGCAGCGCATTGCTGCCGCTCTTGCCGAGCAGGTTCACGATCAGAAGCGCCAGCAGCAGGCTTGGGATCGACATGATCGCATCGACGGTGCGCATGATCGCCTCGTCGCCGCGGCCTCCAAGGAAGGCCGAGACCGTGCCGATGACGGCGCCGACGAGTGTGCCCAGCGCCGTCGCCAGCACCGCCATGACGACGGTAGCGCGGGCGCCGTGCAGCAGCCGGCTCAAGATGTCGCGGCCATACTGGTCGGTGCCGAGCCAGAACTGCGCGCTTGGCGGCTTGTAGCGCATCAGCGGCGCCATCTTCTCGGGATCGAAGGGTGCAAGCCATGGGCCGACGATGACGACGGACAGGATCAGCCCGACGATGACGAGGCCGAGGGCGCCCTGCGGCGAGCGCAGCATGCGCTTGAGGATCTCAATCATACTGGATCCTCCGGTCGAGCCAGGCATAGGCGACGTCGGCGAGGAAATTGGCGACGGCGTAGGTCGTCGCCATGATCAGCGCTCCCGCCTGGATCGAGGGCAGATCGCGTGCCTGGATCGCGACGATGAGCTGGCGGCCGATACCGGGCAGAGCGAATATCTCCTCGACCACGATGACGCCGCCGAGCAGATAGCCGACATCCAGCGCGACGATGGTAATGGTCGGCAGCAAAGCATTGCGCAAAGCGTGCTTGAACAGCACCTGTCGCTTCGACAGCCCCTTCAGCCGCGCCGCGCGGATGTAGTCGGAGTGCAGCACGTCGACGAGTTCCGATCGCACCATGCGCGAGACATGGGCTATCAGGATCACCGAGACGGTCAGCACCGGCAGGACGAGGTGCCGCAAGCCGCGCAGCGGATCCTCGGTCAGCGGCACATAGCCGGTCGCGGGCAGCCATTGCAGCCAGTCCGCGAAGACCAGCACGAAGAGTGTGGCCGTGACGAATTCCGGCAGCGAGACTCCGACATAGGACAGGAAGCTGACGCCGAGATCGGCCGCCCTGCCCCGTCGCACCGCCGCGACGATGCCGAGCGGGATCGCGACCGCCAGCATCAGCAGGATGGAGAACAGGGCGAGCAGGAGCGAGCGGCCGAGCGCCTCCAGCATCGCGGGTGCGACCGGCTGGCCGGTGCGCATCGAGAGGCCGAAATCGCCGCGGACGACGCCCGAAAGCCAGTGCAGATACTGCATCCAGATGGGGTCGTTCAGCCCCATCTTGTCGCGCAGCGCCGCCAGCGCATCCGGGGTCGCGTTTTCCCCCAGCATCATGACGGCTGCATCCGCCGGCAGGATCTGGGTGATCGCAAAGACGATCAGCGACACGACGAGGAGCGTGTAGCCGATCAGCAGGATGCGCTTGAGGATATAGGCCGGCGACACGCCCGCTGCCCTCTTCCGCTCAGCCGCGCTTCGGCGCGCTGGCGCCGAGCGAGACGTGATCGAGCCGGAACACCGCGCCGCGCGGGTGGAGCTGATAGCCCTCGACCCAGTTGCGCTGGCCGCCGAGCAGATCGAAGAAGGCCGGGATGATCGAGGGAACCTCGTCATACATCAGCTTCTGCGCCTCAGCGTAGAGCGCCCGGCGCTTGGCTTCGTCGACTGTGGCGCGCGCCTCGAAGACGAGCTTGTCGAAAGCCGTGTTGTTCCAGCGCGTCTCGTTCCAGGCGGCGTTGGAGGTGTAGAGCAGCGAGAAGATGGCGTCGGCTGTCGCCTGCATGTTGTAGAAGCCGACATAGAACGAGCCCTTCTTCCAGACCTGATCCAGATAGGTCGCGTGCGGCATGGTCTCGACCTTGATGTCGAAGCCGGCGGGCTTGGCCATCTCGCGCAGAGCCACTGCGAGCTGCGTGCGCTGACCCGGGCGGTCCGAGGCGATCAGTGTCGCCTCGAGCCCCTTCGGGTAGCCCGCCTCTGCGAGCAGCGCCTTGGCCTTGGCGATGTCCGCCTTCTTGGCCGGCAGGTCGGCGTAGAAGCGATAGGCCGGGCTGAGCGGCGTATCGTTGCCGGCCGAGCCGAAGCCCTCGGTGACGAAATCGACCATGGCGGCGCGGTCGACGGTCAGGGCCAGCGCCTGGCGCACGCGCACATCGTTGAAGGGCTTCTGGTCGCAGCCGAAATTGACGTTGCAGAACTGGCCAGAAGCCACGCGCAGCGCCTTGACGCCGGAGGCCTTCTGCAGCCGGCCGAACTCCGTCGGCGGCGTCGTGCTGATCAGGTCGGTATCGCCCGCGATCAGGGCGGACGCCTCGGCGCTGACATCCGGAAAGACGACGACCTCGATCTTGTCGAGATAGGGCCTCGCCTTGTCGTAATAGGCGTCATTGCGGGCGACCACGATCTGCCGCTCCGGCTCGAAGGAAACGAGCTTGAACGGGCCGGTGCCGATCGCCTGCCGGTCAAGCTTCGCGAGCCCCTCCTTGATGACAGCGGCGGGCACGATCTTGGCGTTGGTATAGGCCAGCGTCACCGGCAGGTCGGCGAAGGGCGCAGACAGGGTGAAGACGACGGTGGTGTCGTCCTTCGCCGCGACCCTGGCTATCGGACCGACATTCTGGCGCGCCGGCGAGGCGGTCTTGGCGTCGAGGATGGCCTCGAAGGTTGCAGTCACGTCGGCTGCCGTGCAGGGCGAGCCGTCATGGAAGATCAGGCCCTTGCGCAGGACGAAGGTCCATTCGCTGAGATCCGCGGAGTTCGTCCAGGATTCGGCGAGGTCCGGCTCAGCGCTCATATCGACCTTGAGCCGGGTCAAGCCGGAATAAAGCAGCTCGGCGACGAGATATTCCGGGTTCACCCGGGTCAACAGCGGGTTGAGCTTGGAAACCGCCTGATCGACGCTGACGCGCAGCGTGCCGCCGCGGCGGGGCGCCTGGCCGAACGCCGGCAGGCCGGACATGGCCATGCCGCTCAGAGCGGCGGAAGCGGCGAGGAAATCGCGACGATGAATGCTCGGCATGGGACGCTCCTTCAGCTTTTGACAGGGGGCAGTTTTGGATCGAGATCGGGGTTGATGTCCGGCCTGAAATCGGCGGCGAGATAGGACAGGATCGCCTGCGCCAGCGAGACGATGTCCGGCACGGTCGTGTGCTCGCCGGGCGCGTGGATATTGCGGTCGGGCCGGCCGAGCCCGCCGAGCATCACTTCCTGCCGGCCGGTCGCGCGCTGGACCCATCCGAAATCCGAGCAGCTCGCCGCCCCCCATTTGCCAAAAGCCTCCGGCGGATAACCGAAGCCTTCGCCCATGGCGGCCTGCCAGCGCGGCCAATGCGGTCCCGTCGGGTCGGCGGTCGGCATGAGATGGCCGACGAGCGCTGTCTCGACCGAGAGGCCCGGTACGGCTGCGATGCTGCGGCGGATCACCGTCTCGATCTCGGCCAGGGCGTCCTCGAAGTGCTCCTCCGGGGCGTAGCGCCGGTTGAGCGTGAGTTCGACGAGCGCGGGAACCTGCCCGCCGGCCGTCCCGCCCCGGATCGCGGCGATATTGAGCTGGGCCGCGAGCGGTGGCCTGCCCGGCGGCGGCGGCAAGGCCGAAATCCGCGTCGCGACCTGCACCTTCAGCTCCGCCAGCGCGTTGAGCAGCGGCAACGTGCCGTCGATCGCATTGATGCCGGCGCCCTGGCGATTGCCCTCCCCGGCATGGACCGCCTGGCCGTGAACCCGCACGAGCAGATTGAACAGGCCGAAACAACCGGCCCAGATCCGCGCCTCGGCGCTGCCATTGAAATTGAGGATATGTTCCGGCAACCGGCCCTGCTCGGCGAGATAGCGGATGCCCGGATAGAGCCCACCCTCCTCGTCGGTGCAGAACAGCAGCACGGGATCGTAGGCGAGATCGACCGCGCAGGTGCGGGCCGCACGCAGCGCCAGCAGGATCGCCGCCGCGCAGCCCTTCATGTCGGCGGCACCCAAGCCGATCAGGCGATCACCGTCGCACTCCATCCGCAGCGGATCGCCCGCCCAGCCGGCAGCCGCGGGCACGGTATCGACATGGACATAGAGGCCGCAGGCCGGCCGACCGCTGTCGCGGCTGGCGATCAGATTGGTGCGCGGGCCGCTGGCCGGACCGTTCGGCACCCGCCACAGGCTCTCGGGCACCGTGACGCGCTCAGTGGCAAAGCCGAGCGGAGTCACGAACTCCTCCATGAGCGCGGCGAAATCGTCATAGCCGAGGCCGGGCGGGAAGGAGGTGTCGACCGCGATCATCCGGCCGAGCGCGGCGACCGCCTCCTCGGCATTCGCGACGATCCAGTCGCCGGCATGCGCCAGCGCTGTTGCATTCCGCTCCGGGGCCATGGTGTCGACCATTGCTCAGCCCAAAGCCGCCGCGCTTGTCCAGCGCTGGGACGATCTGCAATGGAACCACGTCAAAGCCGCAGCTGGCAGTGCCAATTTGCGGATCCTTCTCTTTCATATAAACTATATAGAAATAGGAACCCGCGGCATGCCCCCTGTCAACGCTAAAAAAGTGACGCCCGGCGCCAGCGGATTGGGCATGGGCGCCGGCGGCTCCGCGCCGACCCTTCCAAATCTGGCGACAGGGGAAGCCGCGCCGCTCTATGAGCGCGTGAAGCGGCATATGTCAGAGGCGATTCTGGTCGGCGAATGGCCGCCCGGAATGGTCCTCCCGAACGAGACGTCCCTTGCCCAAGGTTTCGGCATTGCCGTCGGCACGGTCCGGCGCGCGATGAGCGACTTGGTGGCGGAGGGACTGCTGACACGGCGCCGCAAGACCGGAACTGTCGTGACCGGCCGCACGCCGCATCACAGCCTGCGCTTCTTCTTCCAGTATTTTCGCCTGCACCGGGCCGATGGCACTCTCGTGCGCTCGACGAGTCAGTTCCTCCGCGTCGACGCCCTGCCCGCCACACAGGCCCAAAGCGAAGCGCTCCAGCTCAGAGCCGGCGGCGTGATCGCGATCCACCGGATTCGCCATGTCGACGGCCGCCCTGTGATGCATGACAGGCTGGTCATGGCGCAGGAACGGTTGCCAGATTGGCCACTCGACACATCGGAGCTGCCAGCCCTGCTCTACCTCCACCTGCTGGAACGTTACGGTATCCGCATTTCCGCGGTCCGCGAGCAGATCACCGCCGACCTCGCGACCGATGAGGACATGGCGCTGCTCCAGCTCGACGGGCGCCCGGCCGTGCTCACGATCGACGAAGTCGCCTACGATCAGGCGGGTGTTCCGACGATCCTCGGATGGCATCGCGCCACGACTGCCGCGCACACTTATGTCAACGAAGTGAGGTAGGTCCGCCCACTTGCGGAAGTTGGATGGCTGCCAGCAAGCCGACATTCCGCCGGGCGCAAATCGGATATCACCATACGCATGTCAGGCGGCGCCCTGGCGGCTATTCCAGCGAAATCCCGCTCGCCTTCACGACGTCGCGCCATTTGAGGATCTCGCGGCCGATGAAGTCGGCGTAGCCCTGCGAGCTTCCGCCGCCCGCCAGATATCCTCCGGCAGCGAAGCGCTGCTTCAGCGTCTCCTCCCCCAGAAACTGGTTGGCCAGCAGATTGAGCCTCGCGACGATCTCCTTCGGCGTTCCAGCCGGCGCTGATAGCCCGAACCAGCCCACGGCCTCAAAACCCGGGAATCCGGACTCGGCAACAGTCGGCGCCTGCGGATAGAGTTGGCTGCGCCCGGCGCTGGTGACCGCGAGAACGCGGAGCTTGCCGCTCTGAACATGGCCGAACGGAATATCGACATTGACGATCCCGACCGGGACATGGCCGCCCAGCACGTCCGTGACAAGCGGGGCGGCGCCGCGATAGGGGACATGCCGGACCTTGAATTTCGCCGCGTTTTCCAACATCGCGAGCGAAAGGTGGCCCGACGATCCCGTGCCAGGGCTGGCGAAGGCCAGCCCATCTCCGATGTCCCTGGCCCGGCGCAGCAGTTCTCCAAAATCGGTAATCGGCGAGTCGGCCGGCACGATGATCGCGTTCGGCGTCGATGCCAGCAGGCAGATATGCGCGAAGTCCTTGGTGGAATCGAACGGCATCCGCGCATAGAGCGAATGGTTCATGGCATTCTGGCCGTTGCCCGAAACCAGGATCGTGTAGCCATCGGCAGGCGCCCTGGCGACCTGCGCCGCGCCGATATTGCCGTTCGCGCCTGGCCTGTTCTCGACCATGAAGCCCTGCTTCAGGGTTTCGGCGTAGCGCTCGGCGAAGAGCCGCGCAACGACGTCGGTGCTGCCGCCCGCAGGAAACGGCACGACGAAGGTGACCGGCCGCTCGGGCCATTCGGCGGCGACCGCCAGCGCCGGCCAGCAGGCCGCAGCGGCAAAGCCGAACGTCAGGCCGCGTCTCGTGATCTCCATGCTGTCCTCCCTTTGATTTCTCTTCTTGGCCGAGCCATGTCAGCGGCAGACCCAGCTCTCGCGCCGCCAGGGTTCCAAGCGCTCGGCGTCCAGGTCGAGACCGGTGCCGGGCAGGTCCGGGACGTCGAGCGTACCGTCCGCGTTGGGTCTGACATCGCCTTGCAGCACCAGCAGCGGGTTGCTGGAGATGTCGACTTCGACATAGGGGTACACCGCCGGGCCGCCCCCGCGCCGTGCGGGGAGCAAGGCGGCAACCTGCAATGCGGCCTGATGATTGACGATCGTGCCGAAGACATGAGGCATGATCGGCAGGTCGAACGCCGCAGCCAGAGCCGCGATCCGCATGAAGCCGGTATAGCCGCCGCAGACGGTCAGGTCCGGCTGCAGGATCGACATCGCACCGGCGACGAGGACGTCGCGGAAGGCGGCTGCGCTCGCCAGCGCCTCGCCGCCGGCGACGGCGGTGGAGACGGAGGCGCTGACGGCCGCATAGCCCGGAATGTCCTCCGGCTCGACCGGCTCCTCGATCCATAGCAACTCGGACGCCTCCATATGGCGGGCCGAGGCGATCGCCGCCCGCGCGCTGTAGGCCTGGTTGATGTCGACCATCAGCCCCACATCAGGGCCGACCTGACGGCGCATCGAAGCAAGCATGTCGCCGTCGGCACGCGGGCCGACGCCGGCGCGCGGTTTCACCGCGCGGTAGCCCTGCGCCAGGCAGCGCTCCACCTCCGCCGCATAATGCGCGCATGGAGCGTCCGTCTCGGCGATGAACGGGCCGCTGCCATAGGCGAACACGCGCTCGCGCAGCCCGCCACCCAGCATGGCGGCAACACTGATTCCGAGTTCCTGAGCGGCGAGGTCGCACAGTGCCATGTCGATCGCCGAGATCGCCATCATCGCCGGCCCGCGCCGGTCGTAGCCGAGATTGGCTGCCATGTGCTCCCACAATGCGCGGTACCGTCGGGGCGATTGTCCGAGCAGGAGAGGAGCGTACCGCGTCCTGATCAGTGCGGCGGCGGCATCGGGCGACGAGAACACTTCGCCCCAGCCGCGCTTGCCGGTATCGGTGACGATCTCGAGGAGCAGGAAGTCCCGGCGGCGGATCATGGTCCGGGCGTTGCCGATGGGGGGCGACGGCACGAAGCCGACATGGTGGCCGCGGATTGCTGTGACCTTCATCTCTCGCTCGCGAAATCCTAGCCCGCAGCGAGATTGACGCACCAAAATTATGCGATCCAATATAAAGATCGCCTGACTTGATATGATTGGATTATGATCTTGGACGCTCGCGAACTCGCCGTTCTCAGATCTGTCATCGAGAAGGGCAACGTCACAGCGGCTGCCGTTGCGCTCAACGTCTCCCAGCCCGCCGTAAGCCGGACGCTTCAGCAGATCGAGCAGCGGCTCGGCATCGCGCTTTTCCGGCGGGAAAAGCAGCGCCTCTTCGCCACCCCGGAAGCCGAGATGCTTTATGGCGATGTCGTCCACGCCATCACCTCGGTGGAGGCGGTGGTACGACGGGCGCGCGATCTCAAGGAGGGTCGTTCGGGCGCGCTGCGCATCGCCTGCATCGCAGCCTTCGCCAACTCGATCCTGCCGCGCGCCGTAGCACGGCTTCAGCGGAGCAAGCCGGGCGTCGAGTTCGTCATCGAGGTGCTGACAGCGCGTGAGGTCGCTCAGCGCGTCGCGACCTTCCGCAGCGAGATCGGTCTCCTGATCGACACCGCCGTTGTCTCCGGTATCAGCATCGAGGATCTCTGCACCTCGCAGTTCGGCTGTGTGCTGGCCCGGGCTCACCCGCTGTCGGGCAGGAACTCGTTATCAGTTCGCGACATCGCGGGAGAAAACCTGATCTGCCTCAGCAGGACGCTGCCGCTGGGAGGGTTGGCGCACCGGCTTTTCGAGCAGTGCGATCTCGCCTTGCGGCCGGTTGCCGAGGTCTCGCAGTCGAGCGTCGCCTGCGCGCTGGTCGAATCGGGGGCCGGCATCGCGTTGCTCGACAAGCTCAGCATCCTCGCCACTGCCGCGAGCCAGGCGCTGGTCTTCGTGCCACTCAAGCCGCAAGAGAGGATCGTCGGGCGGCTCGTGCTGCCAGCTCTGGGGGCGCGGACCGTCGCGTCGCGCGAGTTCTGCGCCGCGCTGAAGGAGATCGTCGGCGAAATGGCCGCAACCGATCCGGACTTCGGAACAGTTCTCACCGAGGCGGGATAGAGCGCCTGCGCGTTTTGGATATGCTCGGAGCGGCCTGAATTATTCCCACTCGATCGTGCCGGGCGGCTTGCTCGTCACGTCGTAGACGACGCGGTTAATGCCCTTGACCTCGTTGATGATGCGCGTTGCCGTGCGGCCGAGGAAGGCCATGTCGTAGGGGTAGAAATCCGCCGTCATGCCGTCAACCGAGGTGACGGCGCGGAGCGCGCAGACATGGTCGTAGGTGCGGTAGTCGCCCATCACGCCGACGGTGCGCACCGGCAGCAGCACGGCGAAGGCCTGCCAGATCACGTCGTAGAGGCCGGCCTTGCGGATCTCGTCGAGATAGATCGCATCGGCCTTGCGCAGGATGTCGAGCTTCTCCCTGGTGATCTCGCCGGGGCAGCGGATGGCGAGACCGGGCCCCGGGAACGGGTGGCGACCGACGAAGGCCTCGGGCAGGCCGAGCTCGCGGCCGAGCACCCGGACTTCGTCCTTGAACAGCTCGCGCAGCGGCTCGACGAGCTTCATCTTCATGCGCTCGGGCAGGCCGCCGACATTATGGTGCGACTTGATCGTCACCGATGGCCCGCCCGAGAACGAGACGCTCTCGATCACGTCGGGGTAAAGCGTGCCCTGGGCGAGGAAGTCGGCGCCGCCGATCTTGGCGGCCTCGGCGTCGAAGACGTCGATGAAGAGCCGGCCGATGGTCTTGCGCTTGGCTTCCGGGTCCGAGCCGCATTTCGCCAGCTCGGAAAGGAACAGCTCTTCCGCCTCAACATGGACGAGCGGGATGTTGTAGTGGTCGCGGAACAGGCGCACGACCTCCTCCGCCTCGTTCATCCGCAGCAGGCCGTGATCGACGAAGACGCAGGTGAGCTGATCGCCGATGGCCTCATGGATCAGCACAGCCGCGACCGCCGAATCGACGCCGCCCGACAGGCCGCAGATGACGCGGCCGCTGCCGACCTGGTCGCGGATCTTCTTCTGCATCTCGGCGCGATAGGCCGACATGCTCCAGTCGGGCACGCAGCCACAGATATTGACGACGAAGTTGCGCAGGAGCTTGCCGCCATCGGGGGTGTGCACCACCTCGGGGTGGAACATGGTCGAGTAGAAGCGCCGGGCCTCGTCGCTCGCCACGGCATAGGGTGCGTTCTCGGAGGTCGCCTTGACGGTGAAGCCGGCGGGGAGCTGCGTGACGCGGTCGCCATGGCTCATCCAGACGGGGTAGCGACCGCCCTCCTCCCAGACGCCCTCGAACAGCGCCGAGGGCGTGACGATCTCGACATCGGCCCGGCCGAATTCGGCGGCATGACCGCTCTCGACACGGCCGCCGAGCTGGTCGGCCATGGTTTGCTGGCCGTAGCAGATGCCCAGCACCGGCAACCCCGACGAGAAGACCTCCTGCGGGGCGCGCGGCGAGCCCTCGTCCGGGACCGAGGCCGGCCCGCCCGAGAAGATCACGCCCTTGGGGTTCAGCCGCTGGAAGGCCTCGGAGGCCGACTGGAACGGCGCGATCTCGCAATAGACGCCGATCTCGCGGATGCGCCGCGCGATGAGCTGCGTCACCTGCGAGCCGAAATCGATGATGAGGATGGAGTCGTGGATTGTTTCGCTCGTCATCGCGCTCGGTTAAGCCATCGCGCGATGGCGTGCAACGGCCTGTTTGGCGGGTCAGGACCCGCGCTGGACGCAAGCCAGGTAGAAGCCGTCGGTTCCGGTGCGCCGTGGCGAGAACTGGACGCCATGGCTGGTGGCAAAACGCGCCAGCAGGCTGAAATCGCCCTCCCCCGATGCGAGCACCTCCGCGAGCGGCACGGCGGCGAAGCCGGGCTGGCGGCCAAGGAAGGTCGAGATGGCGGCGTCGTTCTCGTCGGGCAGCACCGAGCAGGTGATATAGGCGATGCGGCCGCCCGGCTTCACCAGCCGCGCGGCGCGGGCCAGCACCTCGGCCTGGTCCTTGATGCGCTCGGCGAGCGCGCCCGGCCGCACCCGCCATTTCGCATCCGGGTTGCGCCGCCAGGTGCCCGAGCCGGTGCAGGGTGCATCGACCAGGACGAGATCGGCCTGCCCCTCGATTTCGGCCAGCGGCTCATGGCCGCGCGAGCGCGGAATCCGGATTTCGACGATGCTCGCTCCCGAGCGCGCCAGCCGCTCATGCAGCGGCGCGAGGCGGCGGGCATCGAGGTCGGTGGCGAAGAGTCGCCCCTGATTGGCCATCAGCGCCGCCAGCGCCAGCGTCTTGCCGCCGGCGCCGGCGCAGAGGTCGATGACGGTCTGGCCGGGCCTTGCCCCGGCAAGCAGCGTGACGAGCTGCGAGCCTTCATCCTGGATTTCGAAGCCGCCGGCGAAGAATGCGGCTTCAGACTGAAGCGAGGGACCGCGCCCGTCATGGCCGGGCTGGAAGCGCAGCGCGTCGGGCGACCAGGCTCCGGTCTCCGGCCCAGCATGGGCGAGATCGGTCATCAGTGCCGCGCGCGTCGTCTTGAGCCGGTTGGCGCGGATGTCGATCGGGGCGCGGTCGCTCAGGGCTTCGCCTTCCGCGATTGCGTCGGCGCCGAAAGCCGTGGCGAAAGCCGGCCAGAGCCAGTCCGGCACGTCGGCACGGACCCAGTCGGGAGCGCCGTCGAGCGAGAGCGCGACCAGCCGGTCGACCTCCTCGCCTTCGAGCGGCGCGGGGGCGTGGTTTTCGCCGGAGCAGAGCGAGGCGATCTCCTCCAGCCCAAGGCCGCGCAACCGCGCCAGCATGCCGAGCACGAGCGCACGCGGCGTCTCAGAGCCCATGACGTAGCTGCTGGAGGCCTTGCGGCGCAGCGCGTCATAGACCAGCGAAGCGATCGCAGCGCGGTCCTTCGAGCCGGCGAAGCGGCGCGACAGGCCCCAATCCTTGAGCGCATCCGAAGCCGGGCGACGGCGCGAGATGATATCGTCCAGCACCTCGATGGCAGCGCTGATGCGGGCGGCAGGCGTCATGGTGCAGATTCCGGGACCGAACGCTCGTCGATGAATCGACGATGATACGGCCAATATCGAGATTGGACGATTTCAAGCATGACGCATGATCATGGCGCGCCCAACGACATACTCTTGACGCGGTCCTTCCACAGGCTGAAACACGAGGCAACTGCCTCTTGCAACAAAAGGTCCCGATCCATGCAGCGCGCCAGCCATCTCGTTCTCGCTTCCCTCCTCGCGCTCGCGCTTGCCGCCTGCGCCACGCAGCCTGCTCCCGACCTGACCCCGCCGCCCGGCAAGCGCCTCGACGCCAAGACCACGCTCGAGAACGCGCCGCGCCGCTAAGACTTCGCCTCCTCGCCAGACAGGCTGCGGGGAGGCGCTTCAGGCATTCAACCGCCTGTCACATCACCCGACCAAGGTCGCGCCGGAAACGACGCGACCAAGGATCGATGCCATGATGACGAAGACCCTGATCTCCGCCGGCCTTGCGGCCTGCCTCGGCCTCGCGACGCCCCAGGCTGCGCTGGCCCAATCCGCCACGCCGACGCTGTCGGGACAGAAGGCGCTGATCGTCGGCCATCGCGGCGCCAGCGGCTATCGCCCCGAGCACACGCTGGAATCCTACAAGCTCGCGATCGAACAGGGGGCCGATTTCATCGAGCCCGACCTCGTCGCGACCAAGGATGGCGTCCTCATCGCCCGGCACGAGCCGGTCATGAGCAGCACCACCGACGTCGGGACCCGCCCGGAATTCGCGGGCCGAAAGACTACCCGCAAGCTCGACGGCGTCGAGACAACCGACTGGTTCGCCGGCGATTTCACCCTGGCCGAGATCAAGACGCTAAGGGCCAAGCAGGCCTTCGCCGATCGCGACCAGTCGCATAACGGCAAATACGAGGTCCCGACCCTCCAGGAGATCATTGCCCTCGCCAAGTCGGAGAGCGCCCGCCTCGGCCGCACGATCGGCATCTATCCGGAGGTCAAGCATTCGATCTTCCATGCCGCCATCGGCCTGCCGATCGAGGATCGCCTGCTGGACGCGCTCAAGGCCGCCGGCTGGACCGAGAAGTCGTCGCCCGTCATCATCCAGAGCTTCGAGACGGCCAATCTCAAATACCTGCGCGGCAAGACTCAGGTCCGGCTGTCGCAGCTCGTCGATGCCGACGATGTCGACAAGGACGGCGGCATCGTGCTCGCTGCTCCCTTTGACAAGCCGTATGACTTCGTCGTCACCGGCGACAGGCGCAGCTTCAAGGATCTGGTCACGGCCGAAGGCCTGAAGGAGGTCGCGACCTATGCCGACATCGTCGCGCCGTGGAAGCCCTATCTCATGGCGGGCAAGCAGGTGCTCGGCGATGACGGCAAGCCGCAGGACCTCAACAAGGACGGCGCCATCGACGAGCGCGACCGCGTCCTGCTGCCGCCGAGCGATGTCGTGAAGAACGCCCATGCGGTGGGGCTCCTGGTCCATAGCTGGACCTTCCGCAGCGAGCCCAAGCGGCTGGCCTCCGATTTCAAGGGCGATCCGGCCGCCGAGTACAAGGCCTATCTGGCGCTCGGCATCGACGGGTTGTTCTCCGACTTCCCCGATGCGGCCGTGAAGGCGCGCGACGGCAAATAGGCCTGTCGAACGACACATAAAAAAGGCCGTCCCGCGCGAACGGGACGGCCTTTCGATTCGGGCTGTGCCGAACCTGAACCGACGATCAGTCGCAGACGCGCTGCTTGGTCTTGATCACGCCGCGCCGCGTCTCCTCACGCGTGATGACCGTGCGGCAGCGCTCGCGGTTGCGGTACTCGACGCGACGACGATCGTCGCGGCGATCGTACCGGTCCGAACGCCGCTCGAAACCGTCATCGCGGCGAACTTCACGTTCGATGACGCGATCGCGCGTGCCGCGCGTATCGACGCCGACGCCACCGGGACCGACACTGATGGATTGGGCATAAGCGCCGCCGGTCATCAACGTTGCAGCGATGAGCGCGGGAATAAGGCGTTTCATTTTGTTTCCTCCATTTCGAGAGGAAAACAGCGGCTGACGTGTTTTGTTCCGCAGCGGGGGCAGCTTGACCGGCTTGACGCAGAGTCGGCGGCGCGATGATCGGGCGCTGTCACTTAATAACAGGGCGCGCCGGACAGTCCGGCGCGCCCTTCTGTCCTGTCTAGCCGAGGATCAGTGCAGGATCTGGCTGAGGAAGAGCTTGGTGCGCTCGTGCTGCGGGTTCTTGAAGAACTCGTTGGGCTCGTTCATCTCGACGATCTGGCCGGCATCCATGAAGATGACGCGGTCGGCGACCTGGCGGGCGAAACCCATCTCATGGGTGACGCAGAGCATGGTCATGCCCTCGTCGGCGAGCGAGACCATGGTGTCGAGCACCTCCTTGACCATCTCGGGATCGAGCGCCGAGGTCGGCTCGTCGAACAGCATGATCTTGGGGCTCATGCAGAGCGAGCGGGCGATGGCGACGCGCTGCTGCTGGCCGCCGGAGAGCTGGCCCGGGTATTTGTGGGCCTGCTCGGGGATCTTGACGCGCTTGAGATAGTGCATGCCGATCTCCTCGGCATCCTTCTTGGGCATCTTGCGGACCCAGATCGGCGCCAGCGTCAGGTTCTCGAGGATCGTCAGATGCGGGAACAGGTTGAAGTGCTGGAAGACCATGCCGACGTCGCGGCGGATCTCGTCGATCTTCTTGAGGTCGTTGGTCAGCTCCGTGCCGTCGACGATGATTGAGCCCTTCTGGTGCTCCTCCAGCCGGTTGATGCAGCGGATCATCGTCGACTTGCCCGAGCCCGACGGCCCGCAGATCACCAGCTTCTCGCCGCGCGAGACTTTCAGGTTGATGTCGCGCAGCACATGGAACTCGCCATACCACTTGTTGACGCCGACCATCTCGACCGCGGTCGATGTCGTCAGCGCGGTCGGCCTCGGTGCGCCGAAGGATTTGTCCTGCAGAGTCTTCAACGGCTCGGTCCCCCGACGTGCGGTTCACGTGCAGCCTGTCCGAAAGGTCTCTAGGCAACACGTTGTCCAACACATCACCGAGTTGGGATTTAGTCAACCGAATTGGGTCGCGCACGGACTTTGTCGTGGCTTGCGCGGGCGCGCCAAAGGGACGAGCGTAGCTCGGAGGCCGTCATCGAGCGCCGGAGAATGCCGCCTACTTCTCGCGGGTGATCGCGATCAGAGCGCTGCTTCCGCCGTCCGGAGCGCGAACCTGGTGCGCAAGATGCCCGGGAAACTGGAGGAAGTCGCCCGCCCCAAGCAGGACGGTGCGATCGGAGAACTGGATTTCGATCTTTCCGGTCACGACGAAGATGATCTCGGTTCCGCCGTGGTCGACCCTACCGTCCACGCCGAAATCGCGCCCCGGGAAGAGCAGGAAGGCCTCCACACCACCGGCGGCCTGGCTCAACGGCTCGAAGTACGCCTCGGCGTTTCGGTCCTCCGGGACCGGCCGCTCATGAGCCCTGACGATGTGGATCATCGACTCGTCGGTGGCCTCACCGAACAGCGCCGATACGGAGACGGCAAATGCCTGGGAGAGCTTCAACGCCGTCGCGATCGACGGCGTTTTCTCTCCTCTTTCGACCCGCGAAAGGTACCCTTTGTTCAGCCCGGTCATCCCGGCGAGATGATCGAGCGTCATTTTGCGCGAGCGCCTCATGGCGGCCATGTGAAGGCCGAAAGAGCGAGCCGCGTCGTTGTTGTTCGATGGCGCCACGTCTCTGATCGATTTGACCCTCGGCAATGCTGGCTCCAGTTCAACTGCTTAAGCGCGGCCTATCAGCATGTCGCCGCGGTGGCTAGAGCCACGCTTGGGACCCGCCACCCGAGACTTGGATGGGAGGTCGAGTGTTGCGGGGGCTGAAAAACTCTGATAGCGGTTGGGCAACAAGTTGTCTGAGGCTACAAGGGGCGGGAATGATAGCGCAAGTCTGGTCCGGCGAACTTCTGCACATCCACATCGCTCCTGCGGCCTCATACGAGATGGAGGAGCTGTCCCAAGCGACGATGATCGCGGGGAGGGGGATTGAAGGCGATCGTTATTATCTCGGCACCGGAACGTATTCGGCGAGGCCTGCCGTACGCGAGGTGACCCTGATCGAGGCCGAGGTGCTCGAGCATCTTGAGATCGGAGAGCCGCAGGTTCCAGGGATCAAGCTGAGCCTGTCCCCCGCGGAGCATCGTCGCAACCTGACGACCAGGGGCGTGCCCCTCAACCACCTCGTCGGCAAACGTTTTCAAGTTGGCGACGTGGTGCTCCGGGGGGCCAGGCTGAACTTCCCCTGCAAGTACATCGAAGAGCTGCTCGGCATCCCGAGGTTGTTCGAATCGCTGCTCAATCGGTCGGGTCTCAACTGCGCGATCGAGGTTGGGGGCGTCATTCGTCCCGGCGATCGCATCGTTCCTTTGGAGGGTTGAGGCCATGGCCGCCCCGCGTTTGATCATGAAGATGAAGGTGGCAGCCCTGCGCCCCGAACCGGGCGAGGTGAACGTCGTCGAGTTCCGACACCCGCGGCGGCCCCTGCTGCCCGCTTTCGAGCCCGGCTCGCATGTCGACATCCACCTTCCGGACGGCAAGGTTCGTCAGTACTCGTTGATGAACGATCCGGCGGACCTATCGAAATACGTGATCGGGGTGAAACGCGAGGACGCCGGTCGAGGCGGCTCGACTTGGCTGCATGCCAACTTGAACGTGGGCGACGAGGTCGCAGTCTCGACTCCGCGCAATCACTTCAAGCTCGATGACGAAGCCCGGTCGCATCTGCTTTTGGCCGGTGGCATCGGGATCACGCCGATGATCTCCATGGCACGGGCATTGAAGGCGCAAGGACAAGCATTTGTCCTTCATTTCTTCGCGAGGAGCCGCGCTGCGGCCCCGCTGCTGGCGGATCTGGAAACGGAGATCGCCCCTGGGTCGCTCGCACTTCATTTCGACGACGATCCGGCCACCACCGTGAATCTGGCGGAGCTACTGAGGAACCAGCCGGAGGGTATGCATCTCTACTATTGCGGACCGCCGGGCTTCATGGCCTGGACGAGGGCGAACTCCGCTCACTGGCAGGCCGACACGGTCCACTTCGAGGCCTTCCAGCCCGATATGGACCCCGATTTCGTCCCCGCTGCGTTCGTCATGCATTTGCGTTCGAGCGGACTAGAGTTGGAGGTTCCGGCCGACGTCTCCGCGCTCACCGTGCTTCGCGCGGCGGGAGTTCCACTCCTTTCGTCTTGTGAGAACGGAGTGTGCGGCAGTTGCGAATGCGGGTTTGTCTCCGGGGAACCGATCCACCGCGACGCGGTGCTGACGCCCGGTGCCAAGGGCGACCGATTCATACCCTGCGTTTCCAGGGCCAAAGGGCGTCTCGTCCTGGATCTTTGAACGCTGCCGTTTCCCGCTGCCCCGTTGGAGCTTTGACATGTCGCATTCCAAGAATACCGCCCCGGGCTCCAAGGAACGCGTGGACGGTTTCGCGACACGGGCGATCCATTTCGGCTACGACCCGTCGCTGTACGGCGGCGCAGTTGCTCCGCCCGTATTCTTCACCTCGACGTACGGCTTCGAGAGCATGGAGGAGATGGACGCGGCGGCTTCCCAAGGCGGAAAGTTGTATGCGCGCGAGCACAACCCGACGACGGAGATCCTCGAAGCCCGTCTGGCAAATCTGGAGGGGGCCGAAGTCGCGCTTGCCGTCGCCACCGGCATGGCCGCCGCTGGAACCCTGATGCTCGGCCTGCTTTCACAAGGCGACGAGATCGTCGTCCATCGGACGCTGTACTCGAACACCGTCGCTCTGACGCGGGACGGCATACCGCGGTTCGGCATCAAGGTGATCCCCGTCGACCTATCCGACCCCTCGAACTTGGATGCGGCGCTGACCGCAAAGACGAAGCTGGTGTACTTCGAGACGCCGGTTAACCCGACCTCCGAGATCCTCGACATCGCCGCCATCGCGGCGCGGGCGGCGAAGGTGGGCGCGAAGGTGGTGGTGGACAGCACGTTCGCTTCGCCGGCGCTTCAGCGGCCGCTGGAGCACGGCGCCCACATCGTCCTCCACTCACTCACCAAGTACATCAACGGTCATGGCGACGTCCTCGGCGGGGTGCTGCTGGGCGACCGGGACACGATCGCCCATCTCCACAGCCACGGTCTCAGGTACCTGACCGGCGCGACGCTGTCGCCCATGACCGCGGGTCTGATCATGCGCGGCTTGAAGACGTTGCCCCTCCGCATGGAGCGCCATAGCCGCACGGCTTTGACGATCGCGCAAAGGCTGGTCGACCACCGCGCCGTCGCTTGGGTGCACTATCCCTTCCTGGAAGGTTCGCCCGGCTACGAGATCGCCCGGAAGCAGATGAGCGGCGGGTCCGGCATGCTGTCGTTCGGGCTGAAGAACGGGTTCGATGGCGCCCGCCGGGTGCTGGATCGCCTCCAGCTCGCCAGCCGGGGCGTGAGCCTCGGCGACGTCGAGACCCTCGTCACGCACCCGGCGAGCATCCTGCGCGCCCGGCAGACGGTCAGGCCCGAGGCCAAACCCGTCGAAGGCGTCGGCGATGACCTCATCAGGTTCTCCGTGGGTCTCGAGGATGAGGCGGACATCTGGGCCGATCTCGCACAAGCCCTCGAGAGTGCGTGAGCGGGGGAGGGCGAGCGGCGCTGTTGACGGGGCGCGTCACGGTGTCCGGACGATCGACCAGCCAAACGGATCAATCCCCGACCGGGGCAATAAACTTAGCGTGAAACTCGATGCCGTCTCGATCGGCATCCCATCAAAAAGCAATCCGGCGCCATCGGAAGGTCGCCAAAGGGAGGATACGACATGAAGCGTCATGATAGGATCTGGGGAGCCTCGTCCTTGGTTTTGGGCGTGCTTGCCGCCGGCGTCGCGACCGCGGGGCCCACGGTTGACAAGATCAAGGCCAGGGGAGCGATCGTTTGCGGCGTGTCGCAAGGCATCGCCGGCTTCTCCATTCCCGACAGCTCGGGGAAATGGTCCGGCATGGACGTCGATCTCTGTCGCGGACTGGCCGCCGCCGTCTTCGACGATCCGAACAAAGTCCAGTACTCGCCCCTCTCGGCGAAGGATCGTTTTACAGCCTTGCAGTCCAGCGCCGTGGACCTCCTCGCCCGCAACACGACGTGGACGATGCAGCGCGAGGCTTCACTGGGAATGAACTTCGCCGTCGTGAATTTCTATGACGGCAACAGCTTCATGACCAAGAAGTCGTTGAACGTGAAGAACGCCAAGGACCTCGGCGGGGCGTCGATCTGCGTGACCGCGGGAACGACGATGGAGCTCAACGTCGCGGATTTCTTCCGCGCCAACCAGCTGAAGTTCGAGCCGGTCGTGTTCGTCACCGCCGACGAGACCGCGAAGGCCTACGAGACCGGCCGGTGCGACGTCCTCATCGCAGATTCGTCCGCCAACTACTCGCGTCGGGCGCAGCTCCAGAAGCCGGACGACCATGTCGTGTTGCCGGAACTGATCTCGAAGGAACCGTTGGGCCCGGCGGTTCGCCAAGGCGACGACCAGTGGCTGAACATCGTGAAGTGGACCCACTACGCAATGATCAACGCCGAGGAACTCGGGGTCACGAAAGCCAACGTCGTCGAGATGCGCTCGTCCACCAACCCCGAGATCCGCCGACTCCTGGGACTGGAGGGGAACCTCGGCGAAGGTCTGGGGCTCACCAAGGACTGGGCCGACCGCATCGTCCGGCATGTCGGCAACTACGGGGAAGTCTACGACAGGAACGTCGGTCAAGGGTCGGTCATCAAAATCGAGCGGACGACGAACGCCCTATGGACCAAGGGCGGCCTGCAATACGCGCCCCCGGTGAGATGATCGATCTCGCCCCGAGAGCCTGAGGGCATTCTGCGGCCTCGAAAGCGTGTCGGCAGGGCGACGTCCTGCCGACAGGTTTTTCGCCATCAAAGTCAAAACTCATGACCCGTGACCCTCCCGGACCCCGGCGCGAGACGAGGCGTACCGCTCTGGTCAACGACCCGAAAGTACGCCGGTTCGTCCTGCAAGCCCTATTGATCGTCGTGTTGTCGTTCGCCGCCTACAGCGCGGTCAAGAACGTCGCGGCGAACTTGGCCAACCAACGAATTTCAAGTGGCTTCGGCTTCCTGGAGCAGACAGCAGGTTTCGGGATCTCCCAGGCGCTGATCCCATGGTCCGAGACGATGACCTATGGCAGGGCGTATCTCGTCGGCCTCGTGAACACCATGCTGGTGTCCGCCGTGGCGATTCTGATGTCGACGATCCTGGGCTTCGCCGTAGGCATAGCCCGGCTGGCACCGAATTTCATCATATCGCAGCTTGCGAGATGGTACGTCGAGCTCATCAGAAACTTGCCGCTCCTTTTCCAGATCTTGTTCTGGTACCTCGCGATCCTGTCGGCGATGCCGCCGCCTCGGTCGGCCCTGAACATCCTAGGCTCCGTCTTCCTTAGCCAGAGGGGGCTCACGCTCCCGCAACCGGTGATCCAGCCCGGAGCCGCGGTGTTGGGCCTGGCTGCGCTCGGCCTTCTCGTCGGTGGCGTCCTGATCGCTCGATGGTCCAGGATGAGGCGCGAACGCACCGGGTTTGGCCTGCCCAGGATCGCATCTTTCGGGCTATCGGCGGCGGCGGTCGTACTGCTTGGTGCCGTCTACGTGTTCGCAGGGGCTCCCCTTCAGCTCGACGCGCCGCAACAAGGCCGCTTCAACCTCTCGGGCGGCGTCACGATGATGCCAGAGTTCGCTGCCTTCGCGATCGCCCTGACGCTGTACAGCGCAGCGAACATCGGCGAGATCGTGCGGGCCGGCATCCAGGGAGTCGGCAAGGGCCAGACGGAAGCCGGGCGCTCGCTCGGGCTGCGCGCGGGGTCCATCCTGCGTCTGGTCACGATACCCCAGGCCATGCGCATCATCATTCCGATGATGACGAGCATGTACTTGAACATCGTCAAGAACTCCTCGTTGGGCGTGAGCATCGGATACCCCGAACTGGTCTCGGTCGGCGGGACGATCCTCAACAATACGGGACAGGCGATCGAGGTCATCGCGATGTGGATGGCGACATACCTCACGATTTCGATCGCGACCTCGCTTTTTATGAATTGGTACAACGCGCGGATCGCGCTCGTCTCAAGGTAGGCTGCCATGACGATCACGTTCGTGCGGGATGAACCGCTGCCTTCAATGCCGGCTCCGAACATGGACGTCGGACCCTTGCGGTGGTTGCGGCGAGAAGTTTTTTCCAGCCCGACGCAGGCCATCGCGACCGCGGCAGGGGCGTATGTCGCCTATCTGTTGATCAGCTCGTTCATCGATTTCACGGTGGTCAGAGCCGTGTGGCAAGGCAACGACAGGGCGGCGTGCAGCAACCTGCCCTACGAGGTCGGGGCGTGTTGGCCATTCATCTGGGCCAAGCTGGGGCATTTGACCTACGGGTTCTATCCTTCGGACGAACGCTGGCGCATCAACCTGGTCTTTGTCGTCGCTTTGACGCTCCTGATCCCACTGTCGATGCCACGGGCACCGTACAAGCTGTACAACGCCATCGCGTTCTTTGGCGTGTTCCCTATTTTCGCGTACATATTCCTTTACGGAGGGTCGATCGTAACACCTTGGCTGAGCGTCGCCTCGGTTGTCTTCGCTGCTGCGGCGGCGCTCGCGCTCTCCCTCCATCTGATGCAGCTCAACGAGCAGGCGAACCTTCAGCCCCTGCGGTACGGGGCGGTGGCGATCGCCCTCGTACTTGGTTTCGCGAGCGCAAAGTGGCTGGGGGTGCCGTGGCTCGTCCCCTCGATCGAGCTAGCGCTCCTATTCGCGTCGGGTGCCGCATTCGTCGAGGCATTTCTAGATGGGCGAGCGGCCCGTAAGAGGTGGGCGTCTTACGGCGTGCTGACGGCGGCAATCGCGTGGGCGTTCGCCGCCGCGGTCGGTTCGGCGGTCTTCGAGGAGCCGTCGCTGCGGGCCGTACCTACGTCTCAATGGGGCGGATTGTTCGTCACATTGGTCGTCGCCACGACCGGGATCGTGGCATCCTTGCCCATCGGCATCGTCCTCGCCCTGGCTCGCCGCTCGAACGCAGCCGTCCTGCGGTTCACCGCCATCGCTTTCATCGAGATCGTGCGCGGCGTCCCGCTGATCACGGTTCTGTTCTTCGCTACTTACATGCTGCCTCTATTCTTGGAGCATTCGCCGGACGCCATGGTCAGGGTCCTGGTTGGAATATCCCTATTTTCCGGGGCCTACATGGCGGAGACCGTACGGGGAGGCCTCCAGGCGATCGGGAGTGGCCAGCACGAGGCGGCTGCGGCGCTAGGTCTGAACTACGGCCAGTCCACCGGTCTCATCGTGTTGCCGCAAGCGTTGCGGCTGGTCATCCCCGGTATCGTCAACTCGTTCATCGGTTTGCTCAAGGACACCACGCTCGTCTCGATCGTCGCCATCTTCGATCTGCTCGGTGGGCTGCGTGCGGCATTCGCAGATCCCAGCTGGACGGCCCCGTCGACGCTCTACACAGGCTTTGCCTACGCAGGGATGATCTATTTCGCGCTCTGCTTCCTCATTTCCACTTACTCGGCCCGGCTGGAGAAGCGGTTGCAAGTCGGACATCGGAACTGATGCGTGGACGCCGCAAGCAACCCCAGTGGCGTGACGTGCGACGGTGATCCCGAGCGCCGACCTAGGCAGGCTGTTCCACGATCCGATAGGGAACGGCTCGCCGAACATCGGGGTCGATGGCGATGGCGCTGCCGGCAGGCGGAAATGCCCGCTGGGGGCAGTCCTTCCGCTCGCATAGTCTGCAGCTGATGCCAATGCGTGCGATGGATTGGGCATTGAGCGTGTCGAGCCCATCGGCGTAGACGACCTGCCCACCATCGGCGAGCTCGCACCCGAGCCCGATGGCATACCGGCGACGCGTCGAACTGTGACCTATGCCGGCCTTGGTGATGGCCTGCGCGAGGGAAAGGTACCTGACTCCGTCGGGCATCTCCACGATCTGCACATCCAAGCGGTCGGGGGCCTCGAAGGCTTCGTGGACATTCCACAAGGGGCAGGCCCCGCCGTACCGCGCGAAGCGCAGCCGCGTCGCGCTATGGCGCTTGGTGATGTTGCCGGCCCGGTCGATCCGCAGAAAATAGAACGGGATGCCCTGGGCTCCAGGGCGCTGGAGTGTCGAAAGCCGATGGGCGACCTGCTCAAGGCTAGCTCCGAAAATATGCATCAGGACACCGAGGTCGTGGCGATGGGTCCGAGCGGCGTCCAGGAACTGGCGGTATGGCAAGACCAAGGCCCCGGCAAAGTAGTTGGCCAAAGCGACCGAGCAAACGGAGTTGGCGTCGGCGCTTCGAAAATTTGCCTGCCGCAGAATATCCCGCGCCAAGTCTCCCGCTTGGAACAAGGCCAACTGGTGCGCTAGCGCGAAGGTCTGGCTGGAGGCGTCCGCGCAGCCGTCGATATGCAGCGTTCGGGAACTCCTGTCGAACCTCCTTATGGGTCGATCCGCGCCGATTGAACGATCGGTTTTTACGGTGAGACGATGGCGCATCTCAAGTCGTTCGATCAATGCGCCCGGCAACCCGGCGGCGTGCACCCCCAGCTCCTCGCGGGTCAGCTCGGCGCTTCTGTCCAGCGCGTCGACATAGTTGCCGATGCCATGGAAGAAGTCGCGAACCTCCTCGTATGGAAAGACCACCCCGCCCGGTGTTTGAAGCGCCTCCGAATGAGAGAGCGTCTGATCCAAGGCTTGATACTTGTCATCGAGCGCCCGATGGGCTGCCTGCAGGCGGATGACGGCTTTGGCAAGATTGGGGGCGTGCTGGATCGCTGCTTCCAGCTCGTGTGACGCCTGAGTCGTATGACCGAGCGCTGGATCGGCGAGCGCGTCCCTCAGATCGACGAGCAGCCTATCCTCGGCATTGTCAGAGAACTGCGCGATGTCGACGCGGAAAACACGGGCCAATTCGACCAGGACCGACGCGCTGAGTGGCCGCTGGGATCGTTCGATCTGGTTAAGATAGCTCGGAGAGATCTGCAGTTTCGAAGCCAGGAAAACTTGTGCCCATCCGGCCTCCTCGCGCAGGCGACGGACCGCTGGGCCTGCGAAGACTTTTCTTTTCGATCTCGCGATTTTGTAAATTTGCATCTTCGCAACTACGCACTTTTTATCGGACATGCAAAGCGCCCAAAGGCTAATCAGGGGACGTCAGGGCGCGGCGGCGGGATGTCCATGAAAGAGATACTTGAACAGCTTGAAGATCGTCGCGAAGGCGCGCGCCAGGGCGGCGGCACCCGGCGCATCGAGGCGCAGCACAGCAGAGGCAAGCTCTCGGCCCGCGAGCGCGTCGAGCTCCTGCTCGACAAGGACTCCTTCGAGGAGTTCGACATGTTCGTGCAGCATCGCTGCGTCGACTTCGGCATGGACAAGGCCGAGAAGATCCCCGGCGACGGCGTCGTCACCGGCTGGGGCACGGTCAATGGCCGCACCGTCTTCGTCTTCTCCAAGGACTTCACCGTCTTCGGCGGCTCGCTCTCAGAGACACACGCCCAGAAGATCATCAAGATCCAGGACATGGCGCTGAAGATGCGCGCGCCGATCGTCGGCCTGTTCGATGCCGGCGGCGCCCGCATCCAGGAGGGCGTGGCGGCGCTCGGCGGCTATGGCGAGGTCTTCAAGCGCAATGTCGCGGCCTCCGGCGTGATCCCGCAGATCTCGGTGATCATGGGGCCCTGCGCCGGCGGCGACGTCTATTCGCCGGCGATGACCGACTTCATCTTCATGGTCCGCGACACCTCCTATATGTTCGTCACCGGCCCCGACGTGGTGAAGACGGTGACCAACGAGACCGTGACCTCCGAGGAACTCGGCGGCGCCAAGGTCCACACCTCGAAATCCTCGGTCGCCGACGGCTCCTTCGAGAACGATGTCGAGGCGTTGCGCCAGGTCCGTCGCCTGCTCGATTTCCTGCCCGCCAACAACACCGTCGGCGTGCCGGAATGGCCGTCATTCGACGTGCCGGACCGTGTCGACATGAGCCTCGACACGCTGGTCCCGGACAATCCCAACAAGCCCTATGACATCAAGGAGCTGATCCTGAAGACGCTCGACGAGGGCGATTTCTTCGAGATCCAGCAGGCTTACGCCGCCAATATCGTCACCGGCTTCGGCCGCATCGAGGGCCGCACCGTCGGCGTCGTCGCCAACCAGCCGATGGTGCTGGCCGGCGTGCTCGACTCCGACGCCTCGCGCAAGGCCGCGCGCTTCGTGCGCTATTGCGACGCCTTCGAGATCCCGATCGTCACCTTCGTCGACGTTCCCGGCTTCCTGCCGGGCACGGCGCAGGAATATGGCGGCCTGATCAAGCACGGCGCCAAGCTGCTCTTCGCCTACAGCGAATGCAC